>JAEYDD010000030.1 GCA_023404095.1 Pseudomonadota bacterium
AAACCCGGGGGGGCGCGCCCCCCACGGGCGCGCCCGGTTCTCGGCCCTGGGGCTAACCTCCGGGCCAGCTTGGCATTTTCCTTGCCGCCCGATACGAGATACGAAAACTCTCACCTCGAAGCATGGCAGGGTCTCCCGTGAACAGGAAAGTCGACGTCAAGGATTTGCTTTCGGAAGAGCTGCCGAGCGACAGCCGGCACGCGCGCCAGCTCGCGCGTCGTCAGATGATCGCCGAAACGGTCATCGCCGAGGGCTCGATCCGCATCGAGGACCTGACCGAACGGTTCGGCATCAGCCTGATGACGGCGCACCGGGATGTTGACGAGCTCGTCAGCCGCGGTCTCTTCCGAAAGACGCGGGGCATCGTTTCCGCAGCACCCACGAGCCTCATCGAATCCTCCGACGTCTATCGGGCGACGAAGCAGGCCAAGGAGAAGAAGGCGATCGCCGAAGCGGCGATGCAGTTCGTCGAACCGGGGCAGGCGATCTTCATGGACGATGCCACGACCGTCCACGAGATGACGCGGTTTCTGCCGGTAAAGGTGCCCTTGACGGTCATCACCAATTCGCTCGTGCTCATCAACGAGCTGAAGGACGTGAGCGATCTCAACCTGATCGGCCTCGGCGGCCAGTTCCATCACTGGTGCAATGCCTTCATGGGGCACATCACCACCAACGAGATCCGCCGCCTGCGCGCCGACACGGTGTTCATGTCCCTCTCGGCGATCGTGGACGACGTCGTCTATCACCAGTCCCCGGACACCGTAGAAACCAAGCGGGCGATGTTCGAAAGCGCCGCTCGGCGCGTGCTTCTGGCGGACCATACCAAATTCGAGCGGCGCGCGCTGCACCACTTCGCGACGCTCGAGGAATTCGACGCCGTGATCGTCGACGAGGATATCCCGATCTCCCACCTGTCGCGCATGCGCTCGAAGGGGATCAACGTCATTGTGGCGGACGGAGAACGGTCCGGCTGAGGTGTCCGCTGCTGCGGAAATCCTGATGTCGGGTGCCATTTCTCCTTCGCTTGAGAATGGAGACAACGATGCCCTGCATCATCGGTATAGACAGCGGCCTGACTGTCACAAAGGCCGTCATCTTCGACGCGGACGGCACGGTCCTTTCCATCGCGCGGCGGCGCGTCCCCCAGCTGATACCGGCACCGCAGCACGTCGAGCGCGACATGGACGGCCTCTGGGCCGCCACGGCGGATGCGATCCGGGAGGCGGTTGCCGCCTGCGGCCGTCCGGCCTCCGATATCGTTGCGATCGCCGCCACGGCGCACGGTGACGGCATCTATCTGTTGGACGAGGACAAGCGGCCGCTCGGCCCCGCCATCGTCTCGCTCGATACGCGCGCCGGCGCCATTGCCGATGCCTGGAACGAGGGCGAGGTCGGCGCCCGCTCGCTGGAGCAGACCGGCCAGCGGCCGCATGCTTCCGCACCGTCCGCCATTCTCCGCTGGATCCGCGATAACCAGCCCGAGCGCTATGCCCGTATCGCCCATTTCATCGCGGCCAAGGACTGGCTGCGCTTCTGCCTCTGCGGCACGGTGGGTACGGACCGGACCGAAGCCAGCACCTCCTTCACCGATGTCCTCACACAGGACTATGCCGACGACGCGTTTCCTCTCTTTGGGCTAGATCGGCTCGCCGGACGGCAGCCGCCGATGGCCGCCTCGACCGACGTCGTCGGCGGGGTGACGGCGGAGACCGCGCGCCTGACCGGGCTCGTCGAGGGCACGCCGGTCATGGCCGGCCTTCATGACGTCACGGCGTCTGCGCTCGGAATGGGCGGCTACGGCGAGGGCGTCGTTGCCGTCATAGCGGGTACCTACTCGATCAACGAGACGGTTTCGCGGGCGCCGAAGGTCGATGGCCGCTGGTTCTGCCGCAACGGCATCCTGCCCGGCGAGTGGAACAACATGTCCATCTCGCCCGCCTCGACCGCCAACTACGACTGGTTCATCGAACAGTTCTGTGCGGGTGCGGTGCAGCAGGCGGAGACGTCCGGCGAGAGCATCCACGCCATCGTCGGCAGGGAGTTCGAGGCCGCACGTCGGCGCCCGTCGAGCGTCTTCTTCCATCCCTACCTCTTCGGGTCTCCGTTTGCCGGCGCATCGAGCGCCGGCTTCTACGGGCTCAATGCCTGGCATGACCGGGGCGATATGGTTCGCGCGGTGCTGGAAGGGATCGCCTTCAACCACCGCGTCCATGTCGATGCCCTGCGCGACGGCTTTGCGCCGACATCCGCACGCCTGACCGGTGGTGTGTCGCGCAACCCCGCCATGGCCGGCCTCTTCGCCGATATCCTCGGCCTGCCGGTCACGGCGACACGGACGGAGGAGGCGGCCGCCTGGGGGGCTGCGCTTTGCGCCGGGGCAGGGGCCGGGCTCTTCGCTTCTCCGACCGACGATCCCCGCGATCTCGCGTCGATCGAGACCACCCATCAGCCGGATCCAGACCGGCAGCGCGCCTATGACGAGAAATACCGGGTCTTCCTCGACCTCGCCGAGGCCATGAAACCGCTCTGGCCGAGGCTGCGACGTCTCGGCGATGCCGAGAAGTAACAGGAATACCCACATGACGGAAATGACAGCCGATGCGGTCGAGACCTTCGACGTCATCATCCTTGGCGCGGGGATCAACGGGGCAGGTCTCTTCCGGGACCTCTGCCTGCAAGGCCTGAAATGCCTGATCGTCGACAAGGCCGATTTCGGGTCCGGCACCAGTGCCGCGCCGTCGCGCCTCATCCACGGCGGCATCAAGTACCTTGAAACCGGCGAACTGGGCCTCGTCGCGCAATCGACGCTGGAGCGTAACCTGCTTTTGCACAACGCGCCCCATTGCGTCGAACCGCTGCCGACCTTCATTCCCTCCTTTTCGCTGGCGAAGGGCGCATGGGCGGCGTTGCGCACGCTGCTGGGCTCCACGACGGCTCCACGCAGCCGCGGGGCGGTGCTCATCAAGATCGGGCTCGCCCTCTACGACCTCTATGGCGCGCGTCACCGCGTGATGCCGAAGCATCAGTTCTTCTTCCGTCGCAAGGCGCTTCAAGAAATGCCGGAAATCACGCCGCGCATCGTCGCGGGCGGCATCTACTACGACGCCAAGATCAGCCGGCCGGAACGGCTTGTCTGGGAACTGGTTCGCGACGGTCTCGACGCCAGCCCGTCCTCCGGCGCCATGAACGGCACGACGCTGCTCGGACAGGAAGGCGGTGTGCTCCGCTTGCGTAACCCGCGCGGCGGCGAACGGCACGTGCGCGCGGGCATCGTGGTCAACGGCGCCGGCCCGTGGATCGACCATGTCAACGCGACGCTGGGCGTCCCCGGCAAGCTGATCGGCGGCACGAAGGGCTCGCACATCCTGCTGAAGCACCCGGAACTGGTCAAAAGCCTCAAGGGCCGAATGATCTATTTCGAGGCCGACGACGGACGCATTTGCCTCGTCTACGACTTCCTCGGCCTCGCGCTCGTCGGCTCGACCGACATCAAGGCGGACAATCCCGACACGGTGCGCTGCGAGGAGGACGAGATCGACTATTTCATCGCAAGCCTGCGCTCGCTTCTGCCGAAGCTGGATTTCAATCGCAACCAGATCGTCTATGCCTATAGCGGCATCCGCCCGCTTCCCGCCTCGGATGCCAGCAATCCCGGCCTGATCAGCCGCGACCACTCGGCGCCGGTGGCGGAGCCGACCAATGGACGGCCGTTTTCCGTCATCTCGCTCGTCGGCGGCAAGTGGACGACGTTTCGCGGCTTTGCCGAGGAAGTGGCCGACACGATCCTGTCCCGCATGGGGAAAGATCGGAAAAATAGCACGCAGATGCTGCAGATCGGCGGCGGTCGCGGCTTTCCGGTGGATGAAGCGGCCCGGCGTTCGTGGGTCTTGCAGCGGTCGGAGAAAAGCGGCCTGTCGACAGCCCGCGTCGATGCGCTTCTCGGCCGCTACGGGACAACGACCGATGCCGTCCTCGCGAATATCCCGGCAATGGGAGATGTGGCGCTTGCCCATGTCGAAGGCTATGGCCGCGCCGAGATCGACTGGATCGCGCGCAACGAGATGGTCGAGCATCTGGCAGACATCGTCATGCGCCGGACAACGCTTGCGATCGAAGGCAGGCTGACGGCTGCGGGGCTTGACGAAATCGCATCCGTCGCCGCGGCGGCGCTGGGTTGGGATGAGGGCCGCAAGGGCGAAGAAATCGCGGCCGTCACGGCGCAGCTGACTTCGATCAACCGCGTCGGCCTATGAGGTTTCGCATCCCGATTGCCGTGCGATTCTGCCGTTACTCACATCGCGCGGCGCTGCGGACCGGATGCCGCTTCGCCGTGCCTTTCCGGTCGAGGACGGGTGCGGGTTCTTATTCGCGAAGGATCTCGACAAACGTTTCGACGCAATATAGGCAGCCCGATCACTGCGGCGCGACGGCGCCGCTGTTTTTGCATGGATAGGCCGTCCCAGCACTGAACGGCGGGACAGGCGATGTCAGAACTGTTCAGGAAAATCGCATGACGAAGCAGGAAGTGACGCGCTCATCCAGTATCTGGATGGATTCTCCTGCCCGCTACGGTGTTGTCAGCCGCGTGTTGCATTGGGGAATGGCCTATCTGCTGGTCTGGCAGTTCGCCATGATCCTGTCCTGGCGTGTCTTCGACGGCTCCGATCTGTTGAAGACGATCTCGTCCTATGGACCGGGACACGGCACGGTCGGTGCGCTAACGATCTTTTTCGTCACCCTCCGCGCGATCTGGGCACTCGCCAACCGCCACCGGCGGCCTGCACACGCGGCGGGATGGGTCGGCCGGGCGGCACGTGCCGGGCATGCCTGCCTCTATCTGCTGATGTTCGCCATCCCTGCACTGGCGCTGCTCAGGACCTATGGCAACGGCAAGGGCTGGAGCCTCTGGGGCATGCAGATCGTCCCTTCCACCGGCGTGAGGGCCGACTGGCTGACCGCGCCGGCCAACGCCCTGCACGGAACGCTGTCCTGGCTGCTTCTTTGCCTGATCGCCGGCCACGTCGCTGTGGCGCTCGTACATCATTTCATCGGGCGGGACGATACACTTGCCCGGATGGCGGGGCGATTGATCCGCCGCCCTCAATCCGACGGACATCCGGCTGCCGCGCCAAGCAAAGTGTGAGTAGCGCGCCGCGCGGCCATATCGCCGATGCCCGAGCCTGCGCTCAGGTCCCCTTTGCAACCATCGTGTAGATCTTTCGGGTCTGCTCGTGGATCGTCCACTCACCGCGCCAGCCGAGCGGCAGCACGAACATCTCCCCGGCGCGGATTTCACGGCTCGTGCCATCGACATTGTGCAGCGTGACGCGGCCCGTCAGCAGGTGGCAGATCTCCGCGTTCTCGCTGCGGTCGGCGGTGAACCGGCCGGGCGTGCATTCCCAGACGCCGGTTTCCAACTTGCCCTCGGCGCTCGTCCAAAGCGCCTTTGCAGCTTCCTGCTGCTCCCCTTCGATCGAGGTCGGCTTGGGCGCGAAGGGGCCGAGGTCAAGGCTTACAAGTTCGCCGAAGTTTTCTAAGCTGATCATTGCAATTTGTCCCGTCTTGCAAGGCTGTGGTGCGGCGCGGCCGCACGTGCCAGTGTGAGCATCAGTGTCGTGAGCATCAGTGTCCCGTGATTCTGTCGGCCAGGACGGCGAGTTTCGAGGTCGTCGGCAGGCCGGCCTCCTCGCGGTTGTCGGCGATCCGGTAGAGCTGGTACATGGAATGCACGCCCAGCCAGCGCAGCGGCTCGGGCTCCCATTTGCGCACCGTGCGGTTGACCCAGGGCAGGCGGACCAGTTCCGTGTCGCGCTTCAGCACGAGATCGGCAAGGGTGCGACCGGCCAGGTTCGAGCTCGAGACGCCGAGGCCGACATAGCCGCCGGCCCAGCCGATGCCCGTCGCGGGATCGAAGCCTGCCGTCGTGCACCAGTCGCGCGGCACGCCGAGGACGCCGCACCAGGCATGTTCGATCCGCAGCTTTTTCGTCTGCGGCAGGAGGCGGGTCAGGATCCGGTGGAGCTGGTCGATCGTCGCCTGCTGCGTCCGGCCGTTGACGTCCGTTGCCGAACCGAAACGATAGGGCACGCCGCGACCGCCCATGGTGATGCGGCCTTCGCGTGTACGCTGCGCATAGCAGTAGGCATGTGCGGCGTTGCCGAGCAACTCGTGCCCCTCCCAGCCGATGTCCTTCCATAGTTCTTCCGGCACCGGCTCGGTGACGATCTGGGCGCTGTTGAGCGGCAGCCACGTCCGTTCATGTCCGGGCAGGCCGGCGGTGAAACCCTCGGTGGCACGGATGACGACGGGAGCACGAACCGTGCCGGATGCCGTCGTGACGCGCCCCTTCTCGAAGGCGGTCACCTCGGTGCCCTCGTAGATCGTCACGCCCAGACGCTCGACCGCATCGGCAAGGCCACGTACCAGCTTGGCCGGCTGGACGCGGGCCATGTCGCGAATGACGAAGGCGCCTTTGACGTCGGCGATCCGGATCCGCCGCGAAGCTTCCGCTGCCGACAGCATGTCGATCCTTTCGCGCGGCATCTGCCAGTCGAGATAGAACTGGTATTCCTCGCGAGCGCGCTCCAGCTGTGCCGCGTTGGTCGCGACCGTCATGTTGTCGGTGCGCCGGATGTCGGCGTCGATGCCCTCTGCCGTTGCGACGCGGATCACCTCGTCCACCGTTCCCGCCATGGCGCTCTGCATGTCCACCACCGCACCCCGGCTGGAGGTCTTGAGGTACTTCTCGCGAGACCAGCTGAAACCGCCGGACAGCCAGCCGCCGTTGCGCCCCGAGCCGCCGAAGCCGGCGAATTCGCGTTCGACCACGACGATGCTCAGCCGCGGGTCGGCCTTCTTCAGGTAGTAGGCGGTCCAAAGGCCGGTGTAGCCGGCGCCGATGATGCAGACGTCCGCTTCGCGGTCGCCGGGCAGGGAGGGGCGCCTGGCCGGCAGACCGCCGATGTCGGCATACCAGAACGAGATGTTGCCGTTGGTCTTGGCTTGCATGGGAAGGATCCGTGTATCAGGTCAGGGTGATGTCGGCGCTGGCGTCGTCGGCAAGGAGCGTAACGTCGTCGGGCCGGAATGCGATCTCGGCGGTGTCGCCTATGGCAAAATCGGGCGCACCGAGGGGGCTGCGCACGACGGCGGTCGTGCCGTCCTTGAGGCGAATGTCGTACTTCGAGCCCGAGCCGACATAGATCGCCTCCTCGACAATCCCGCTCAGGCGGTTCTCCCCGTCGACGACCTCAGTGCCGGGGCGACGCAACACGGCGCGCTCCGGCCTAAGCAGGATCACCGGCGCCGCCTGCCCCGAAAGCGTCCCGCTTGCGACGACTTTTGTCCCGGCGATGGACACCACCGTGTCGCCGCCGACGATATCGGCCTTGCCGCGCAACACGGTCGATTCGCCGATGAACCGCCCGACGAAAAGGGTGGCCGGATGGTCGTACAGCTCGCGTCCGGTTCCGATCTGCTCCACCTGGCCGCCGTTGAAAACGGCGATGCGGTCGGACAGCACGAGCGCTTCTTCCTGATCGTGCGTGACATAGACGAAGGTGGTGCCGAGTTCGCGATGGATGCGCTTGATCTCCAGCTGCAGCCATTCGCGGAGTTTCTTGTCGAGCGCGCCGAGCGGCTCGTCCATCAAGAGCAGCGGAGGGTCGAACACCAGCGCGCGGGCAAGCGCGACGCGTTGCTGCTGGCCGCCGGAGAGTTCGTTCGGATAGCGGTGGGCGAAGTCGGCCATCTTCACCATGTCCAGCGCGTGACGAACCTTGCCCTCGCGCTCGGCCCCGCTGATGCCGCGCAGCGTCAGCGGGTAGGCGACGTTCCGGCCGACGCTCATGTGCGGAAACAGGGCATAGTGCTGGAAGACGACGCCGATGTTGCGCTTGTGCGACGGCAGGCCGAGCACACTCTTTCCGCCGATCTCGAGGGTGCCGGAGCTGACCTCGGTGAAGCCGGCGATCAGGTTCAGCGTGGTGGTCTTTCCCGATCCACTGGGACCCAGAAGCGTCATGAACTCGCCGGGCCGGATGCTTAGATCCAGGTCGCGCAGGGCGACGAACTTGCCGTACCGCTTGGACGCCTTGCGGATATCGATGGAAGCCCCGGGGGTTCTGTTGGTGGCATTCATGTCAGGTCCTTCCACGGCGCATGCCGATGAGCAGGCCGGCAACGATGATGAACGAGGTCGCAAGGAAAAGCAGGGTTCCGACGGCGGCCACGGTCGGGTCCGCGTCCCGGGTGATGCTGCTGTAGATCTGAACCGGCAACGTCTTGAGGTAGGGGCTCGTGATGAAGAGTGCGACGATGATTTCGTCGAAGGAGGTGATGAAGGCGAACAAGGCGCCGGAGAGCACGCCGGGGAGGATGAGCGGCAGGGTGACGGTGCGGAAGACCGTCAGCTTTCCGGCGCCGAGGCTGGCCGCAGCCGTCTCCAGCCTGCGGTCGAAAACCTCGAGGCTGGCGGAAACGGCGATCAGGACGAAGGGAATCGCCAGCATGGTGTGGGCGAAGACGAAACCGGCCATGGTGCCCACCAGCCCGGTATCGAGGTAGACCGCGTAGATGCCGATTGCCAGCACCACACCCGGCACCACCATCGGGGTGATCAGGATCGCCCTCAGGAGTCCGCCGGTGCGGGCGGCCGCACGGGTGACGCCGAAAGCTGCAAGCGTGCCGAGCGTTGTTGCGAGGATCGCGACGACGGTCGCGATCATGAAAGAATTACGCAGGCTCAGCAGCCATTCCGGATTGGTGAAGAAATTGTCGTACCACTGCCAGGAAAAGCCGGCGGGAGGAAACGCCAGCGACTTGTTCGAATTGAACGACATCGGAATGACGACCAGCGTCGGGGCGAGCAGGAGGATTGCCACCAGCAGGCAGAAGAGGCCGAGAAAAATGCGCGAGGAGAGCTGCATGGTCATTTCTCCCTCCGCGTCTGCGTGTGCTTCTGGCGCATCAGCGGGGCGGCGATCGCCAGAAGAATGAAGGTGGCGACAAGCAGGACGACGCCCATTGCGCCGCCGCGCCCCCAGTTCAGCAGGCTGAGCACCTGGTTCTGGACCAGCGAGGACAGCATGGTGCTCCGCGGGCCGCCGAGGAGCGCTGGCGTGATGTAGAAGCCCAGCGACAGGATGAATACGATGATCGCGCCTGCATAGACGCCGGGCAGGGACAGCGGGACATAGATCTGCAGGAAGGCTCGCCAGGGCTTCGCCCCGAGACTTCGGGCAGCTTGCAGAAGCCGCGTGTCGATGCCCTTCATCACCGAGTAGATCGGCAGGATCATGAAGGGCAGCAGCACCTGCGTCATGCCGATGACGACCCCGAGCTGCGTACGGATGAGCTTGATGGGCGACAGCCCGAGCCCTCGCAGAATGGAGTTTATGACCCCGGAATCCTGCAGGAGGATCACCCAGGCAAGCGTCCTGACCACGCCGCTCAGCCAGAACGGGACGAGCACGCACAGGATCAGGATCAGGCGCAGGTTCTTGCCGACGACGGTCATGGCGTAGGCGTAGGGATAGGCGCAAACCAGGGAGGCTAGCGTGACCCAGCCTGACAGGACGAAGGTGCGCTGGAGCACCGCCATGTTGACGGAAGAACCGAAGAACCAGATGTAGTTCTGCAATCCCGGTTCGGGTTCGGTGAAGCTGCGCACAACGATGATCGCCAGCGGATAGACGAGCACGGCGGCCAGCAGCAGCACTGCCGGCGCTGCCAGCCAGCCGGCGTCGCGCAAGTTCAGCCGCCGCGCCGGGTGTCCGCCTGCGGTCGGGTTGTCGGTCTGGGGCAAGGCGCTCAAAGCCGTTCTCCTGTCGACGCGGTGTTACCTGACGCTCGCGGATCCGGGCGACTGAGGCGCCCGGATCCTGCTTTCAGTTACAGCGACCGATCAGTTGCCGGAGAGGAGAGCCGACCATTTTTCGCTGGCGAGATCGAAGTTCTTCACCCAGAACGGGATGTTCTGCTGGAAGCCCTGCTTGATCCGTTCGGGCGTGTTGGTGAGGAAGGCAGCCGTCGCGTCATCCACCTTCGGCTTGGAGTCGAGGTTGATCGGCGTATAGGAGGTCTTCTCCGTCAGGATCTCCTGCGCCTCCTTGCCGAGATAGGCATTGATGAGGGCGTAAGAGGCGTCCGGATCCTTGACGCCGACCGGAATGGTCAGCTGGTCCATCACCACCAGCCAGTCCTGCCATACCGGCGTGTACTGGGCGCCGTTCTTCACCGCCGTCATGGCGCGGCCGGTCCACATCATGATCATGTCGGCTTCGCCGGACTCGGCGAGCTGCTGGGATTCCGCGCCGGTCTTCCAGTAGATGGTGTCGGGACCGAGGGCGCGGATCTTCTCGATGCCCTTCTCGATATCGTCGGCCGTCATCGCCTTTACGTCGCCGCCGGCTGCGATGAAGCCCTGTTCGATAAGGCCGCCGACGGGGTCGCCGCTGCCGTCGATGGCGCGGACGCCGGGGAACTTCTCGGTGTCGAAAAAGTCCTTCCAGCTGGTCGGCGGATTATCCTTGTAGGTGTCGTTCTTGTACATCAGCACGACGCCGTAGTTCATGGCCGGCACCGAGCATTCGCCCACCTGGCCTTCCGGGATCTTCGAGATGTCGAGCTTGGAGAAGTCGAGCTTCTGGAACAGCGTGCCGCAATGGACGTAGGGCGGCAGGTCCGCCGTGTCGACGACATCCCAGCTGACGTTGCCGGATTCGACCTGGGCCTGCAGCTTGGCAGTCTCGGTCGGGCCGTCGTTCAGAAGCGTCACGCCCGACTTCTGGACGAAATCCTGAAGGGCGGCGACCTGGCCGTCCTGGTAGATGCCGCCATAGGAGACGAACGTCAGCGTCTTGCCCTTCAGCGAACCTTCGGCAACTTCGCCGGCGACAGGCTTGTCCTGTGCCAGTGCGGGAACGGAAACGGCGCATGCCATCATGACGGCCAGGCCGAAATTGATCTTTTTCATACTCAAGACTCCCAGTTATGCCCGCAGTTGTTCTACCCCGGCAGCGAGCTTTTCCGGGGCTGGTACTGATCAAGCTCTGCCGCCACGCTGGTCGGCGGAGCGATGATCCAGACGACTTCCGCCACCTCGTCTCCGACGTTTACCGTCTTGTGCGGTATTGACGTCGGATACTCGATGCAGTCGCCGGCAAACAGTTCGTGCCGCTCGTCGCCGAGCGTCAGTTCCACGTGTCCCCTGATGACAAAAAACATCTCATGCGTATCGCCGTGGCTGTAGGGCCGTTCGCCCGTCGAGCCGCCGATGTCGAACTCGCCGATATAGACTTCCACGTCGCGGATCGGTCGCCGCGACAAAAGCATCTTGCGGTATCCCTCAGCTTCCGGCAGCGCCGGCCGGTCGGCCTTGCGAAGCACCTGGCGCACCGGTGCCTCGCTCTCGTCGAACAGGTCCGAAATGCCGATACCGAGTGCGCTGGCCATGCGCATCATCGTGCTGGTATTCGCCCCGCTCAGCCCCCGCTCGAACTGGCTGATGAAGCTCGCCGTCGTTCCCGTCGCCTCGCCGAGCGCGCGAAGTGACATGCGCCTTGCCGTGCGAAAGGCCTTGACTTTCTCGCCGACGGAGATCTCCCTTTTGCGGCTGACGTCGTCGATGTCACCTACTCCCGCTGCCTTCACTTAACACGGTATTAAGTGAGTTGAAGTTTGGCAAGAGGCGTTTTCATTTCGGCGGAAAATTATGACGCACGGCGGCTTGCCGCGTTCGTGAGCGGCGTTGTCAGGGGCTGATGGCGCCCTTGTAGATGTAGCCGTTGCCGCGCGCGGTCGCGATCAGATCCGGGTCCGCTCCATTGTCTTCCAGCTTGCGCCGAAGCCTTGCGATCCGGGTGTCGATGCTGCGGTCGGTGGGGTCGGAACCGTGTGCCGGCGCAAGCCTCAGGATGTCGTCGCGGCTCAGAAGCTTGCCCGGATTGGTGGCGAAGGCGGCGACAAGGTCGATCTCGGTCGGAAACAGGCCGAGGTCACTGCCGCCGGCCGTCAGGAGCCGCCAGCGGCGAAGATCGAGCGAGAAGGCGCCGAACGGCACGATCTTGTCCCCTCGCGCCCGCCGCCGGCGCACGACGGCATCGATCCTGGCCTTGAGCTCGGCGATCGAGAAGGGTTTGACGACGTAGTCGTCGGCACCGATCTCGAGGCCGACGATCCGGTCGACGACGTCGTCGGCCGCAGTCAGCATGATGATGCCGATGTCGCCCTGTGCCTGCAGCCGCCTGGCGATGCTCAGGCCGTCCTCTCCCGGCAGGCTGACGTCGAGGAGGACGAGTTCGGGCGCGCGGTCGGCGACGTGCGTCGCCAGTTCGCCGGCATCGCCGGCAAGGCGAATGTCGTGGCCCGCCATGGAAAGACTGTCGGCCAGCATATCCCGCAATGCCTGGTCGTCATCGACGATGATCAGGTCGGCCATTGTTCTTCACCAGAGTTACCGGCAGCTCGATTTGGCATGCGAGCGTCTTTGGCGGTAAAAGTAAAGCATTGCCGATGGACTTCCTTGCGAAAAGCGCGATTTCGATCGCTGTTTTGTGCGATTTCTAACCTCCGCGGACTGTTTTTCTGGCTGTGCCAGCAATTTCACTTTGCCGGCCGCGACATTCCGATGAAACAATGCGCGTTGATCGTTATCCAGAGGGGCGGCTTTCCGACACGAATCGCCCGGAAGGGAGCTGCTGACGAACATGGCTCAAAGGATGTCCGGTTTCGGTCCCTCCTCGTGGCTGTTGCTGGCCTGTTCGCTGCCGCTTTTCGCCCTGATCGTCGGCCTTGCCGGCGACCATTTCGATCGCCAGCGCTCCGCTCTGCTTTCGGAGCTCGAAACGCTCGCCGGCGAGCAGCAGCACGCGCTGGAGACGATGCTGGCCGAGGCGAGCCGGGAGCTGTCGCGCATGCGGCTCACGATGGAGGACCGGCTTGCCGATCCCGCTGCAAGTCCGGTCGGCGCGATTTCCGGGCATTTGCGCAAGAGTACGGCAACGGTCGATGGAAGAGCGGTTGAAGGGCTGGAATGGGCCTCGCGGGCGGCGGGGACGGAGGGCGGCAATCTCGTCGCGGTTGCGGATCTCTTGGACGATGCGGATACTTCGACAGCCACGCTAAAGGCGGCAATCGAACTTCTTTCGACGCTTTCGCTGGAGCGGCGGCTCGGTTCGAGTTCGCATTGGAGCTACTTCATCTCGTCTGCGGGCGACTTCGCGGTCTTTCTTCCTGGAGCATCCCTGCAAGCGATGCTGGATGCAGCACCGCAGCGGCTGCGGCGCACGGACGCCGCAGGGTTTCTGCGAGACTGGCTTGCATATGATGTCTTCCAGCGAGGGATGCCCCAACGAAATCCGGACCGTCGCGCCTACTGGACGAGCGTCCATGCGGTGCCCGGAGGGGCGAGCCGCATGGTGAGCTATGCTGCCCCCGTCTACGAGGGCGATCTCTTTCGCGGCGTTGTCGGCACGGATGTATTGCTGTCGGCATTCGAGGGTATTCTCCGGCACATGGAGCAGCCGGTCGGGATGCTCGCCATCCTCGACCAGTACGGTGAGATCATCGGCCTCAACGGCGTCGCATTCGACGCGGATACGCGCCTGATGGGCGAACATGTCGCCGCGCTCGATATCCCCGAGGGGGAAAGGCCGAACTTCTCGCTCGTTGGCGACAACTGGCTGCTGACGCGGTCGCTGGAAGGATCTCCCTTCAGGCTCGCCTATGTCGTGCCGGTCGCCGATGTTCGCGCGCAACTTGCGCCGCAGATGGTATCCTACGGTTTGATCCTTCTCGGTCTTGCCGGCGCGCTCGCGATGACGCTTTACTTTCTCCATCGCGCGTTCATCGGCCCCAGCATCAAGCTTGCCCGCTACGTTGCCGATCATATGGCGGGTGTCACCTGCGAGCGCCCCGGGGTTCCGGAGACGTGGCGCGAGCATTTCGACGCGATCGCGGTCGCCTTCACAAACAGCCGAAAGTATCGTGCGCGGCTGGAGGAAAGCGAGGCACGACTGCTGGCCGCGACCTCAAGCCTTGTGGACGGATTTGCCATTTTCGACAGCAGCGGTCGCCCGGTCGTCGTTAACAAGGCCTTCACCGAGCTTCTGCAGGAAACGGACGCAGCTGGCATATCCGCATGCCTGTCGGCGTTGATCGGGCGACACGACGACAAAGAGGCGGAGCCGGTGCTTTTCAAAGGGCGATGGATCACCGGTCGTCGCCATGGGATGCCCATGGGCGGCGAAGTGGTGTTGCTGCGCGACGTGACCGCCGCCAAGCAGGCGGAAATCCAGCTTCGCGAGAGCGAGGAGCGCTATCGCACCGTGGTCGACACGCAGACGGAATTCGTCGCCCGCTATACCCCCGACGGAACCACGACCTTCGTCAATGACGCCTACTGCCGATACATGGGCATGTCGAAGGAGCGGCTTCTCAAGCGGGAAAATAGCGACTTCGATCTCATCGTTCCCGAAGATCGCGACATGCACCGGCAGCATGTCCTGTCGCTCTCGCCGGAGCATCCTTCGAGCACCATCGTCTTCCGCAGCCTCGCGCCGACCGGTGATTCCGTAAGGTGGGAGGAATGGACCGACACAGGAATATTTGATGAGGCGGGCAATCTGGTGGAGATGCAGTCCATCGGCCGCGACATCACCGAGCGAAAGCTGGCCGAAGAGGCGTTGCGGGCGAGCGAGGCCCGCATGGCCGCCTTCATGAAACATGCGCCCGTCGCCATCCTGTCGAAGGATCGAAACGGCCGTTTCACCATGGCCAATCCGGAGACGGTCAAGCGGCTGAAGCACAGTGAATCGGAGCTGATCGGGCGCACGACCGCGGAAATCATTCCCATCGCCGAAGCCGAAATGATGGATCGCTCCGTAAGGGAAGTCCTGGTGACTGGTGAAGTCCAGGTGGAGGAGCAGTATCATCCCTCCCTCGCTCCGTTCCTCCACAGCCTGTTCATCCGCTTTCCCCTGAGGTCGCAGGACGGTGGGGTGGAAGGGGTCGGTGTCTTCGTCGTCGACCAGACGCCGCAGAAGCTGGCGGAGGAAGAACTCGATCGCCAGAAGGAAGCCCTGCATCAGAACGAAAAGCTGGCAGCACTCGGCTCGCTCCTCGCAGGCGTCGCCCACGAGTTGAACAATCCCCTTTCGATCGTGGTCGGTTATGCCGGCATGCTTCACGAGCTTGCGTCGGACGAGCCGACGAAGCGGCGTACTAAGGAGATCCAGCTTGCCGCGGAGCGTTGCGCGCGCATCGTGCGGACCTTCCTCGCCATGGCCCGCTCCAAGCCGGTGGAGAAGCGGTGCGTGGATATCGAGAAGATTCTTGACGACGTGACGGAACTGGCCGCCTATGGGCTGCGCAGCAACGGCATCGTCATCGCGCGAGAGCGCTTCCAGCCTGCGTTGCCTCCGGTGCTGGCGGATGCTGACCAGCTGCATCAGGTGTTCATGAACGTCCTCCTGAATGCGCAGCAGGCGATGATGGATCAGGACGGTCCACGTCGGCTGTCGCTGAAAACAGAGGTGGTCGGCGACGAAATCGTGATCGACCTGCGCGACAGCGGCCCCGGCATCGATGAGACCGTCCGCCAGCGGGCGTTCGAACCCTTCTTCACGACCAAGCCGCAGGGCGTTGGCACCGGCATCGGGCTTTCGGTCTGCCTCGGTATCGTCAAGGCCCACGGCGGGGGGATGTCGCTCGAGCCCGCGGACGGGGGCGGCACGCTGTGCCGGGTGTCGCTGCCCACGACCGAGATGGCGCCGCACACGGCTGCCGCGACTGAAGCAGGGGCGTTCCGCCTGTCCGGGCGCATATTGGTGGTCGATGACGAGCCGGCAATCGCCCACTACATTTCCGAGGCGCTTTCCGCCGAAGGGGTCGATGTAACGGTGGCGTCCGACGGTCCGGCGGCGCGACGGGCTATCCTGACCGGCGCATTCGATGCGGTGCTGACCGATCTTCGCATGCCCGACATGAGCGGCGAACGCCTTCTGGCCTTCGTCGGGGAGCACCGTCCGTCCCTTGCCGGCCGCGTGCTCATCATGACCGGGGATGCCTTGTCGGCAGACGTCAATCTCTCTGCTGCCGGCATCGCAGTCGTTGAAAAGCCGATCGATCTTGCGACGTTGCGCGAGGCCCTGCGCCCGCTGATGTCGACCGCTGACAATGTTCCTCCAGCCACGCGGGTCTCGTGATGTCGCTTGCAGTTGCCTCCCCACTGCCGGAAATCTTCGTCGTCGACGACGAGCCCGGCCTGCGCAGCATGATCGAAGACTACCTTTCCCTGCAGGGATTTCTGGTGAGCGCTGCAGAAAGCGGGGTGGCGCTGGACCGGCTCCTGGCGGCGCGGCGGCCGGCGGCGATCGTTCTAGACGTCAACATGCCCGGCGAGGACGGCCTGTCGATCGTGCGGCGCTTGCGGGGGCGGGCGGAACGCATGGGGATCGTGATGCTGACGGCCAATGCGGACGAGACGAGCAAGGTGGCCGGCCTGAGTTACGGAGCGGACGACTACATCGTCAAACCGTTCGAACTGCGGGAGCTGCTGGCTCGGTTGCGCAGCGTCCTGCGGCGCCTGCCTGCGCCTGCGCCGCCGTCCATCCGTCAGCCGGTGGGGCTCGCCTGCGGCACATTTCGACTGGATCCGGACGGGCGGCGGCTGTTCGATGGCGACGGGGTGGAAATCGTCATCAGCTCCATGGAGTTCGATCTGCTCGAGACCTTTGCGCGGCATCCGCGCCAGGTGCTGTCGCGCGACCGCCTGTGCGAACTGGCACATGGCCGGCCGCTCGGGGAGGCTGACCGAAGCGTCGACATCCGCATCGCCCGTCTGCGCCGAAAGCTCGCGGCCGCGGCTGGCCACGCTCCGCTTCTGCGCACGGTGCGCGGCGAAGGCTACGTCTTCGATCCCTGACCTGCCGTTGCAACAAATCTCCTCGTGCGCGACAACCGCCTGAAACGCCTTGCATCGATAAGTCCCCGCAAACGACAACGGTTTCGGGAGACGCGACATGCTTAACTTTTTTGCCTTCATCGAGGATGCCGTTACGACCCTGCGCCAAGCGCGCCATCGGGAGCGGGAGTTGAGGCTACTTGCGCGCCTCGATGACGGGCGGCTGCACGACATCGGCATTAGCCGCGACGACGTGAGCAGGATGTTGCGCCAGACGAATGCTACCGGCGCGACGCTCCTGGTGTTGCTTTCGATGCTCGTTCCGGCCAAGTCGCGCCGCGTGCAGACCGCTGTCTCCATGGCGCTGCTGTCGGGCGTATTCGTGTTCGTCGCCGGCTGCGCGGCCCATGCTTAGCGCTTTTTCGGCCTGTAAGCCCGATGCGATCCGGATATGCTTCAGGCATTGCCGGATCGCACGACCTTCACGGGGACGCCCTTGTAGGCGGGCGTGCCCGATGCCGGATCGTAGTCGCTGAGCGCAACCACGGTGTTCATCTCAGGATAGTAGCCGGCGATCGATCCTCTCGGAATGTCGTAGGCCACGGCCGTGTAGCCGCTGACGGTGCGAGGGGCGCCGTCCGATGCGACGAGCGAGCTGACGTCGATCAGGTCGCCCTCCGACAGGCCGCGCTCGGCAAGGTCGTGCCGGTTCATGAAAACGACGTCCCTGCGCCCGAAGACGCCGCGGTAGCGGTCGTTCAGGCCGTAGACCGTAGTGTTGTACTGGTCGTGGCTGCGCAACGTAGTGAGCACGAGCGCTTCCGGATCGCCCTGCCGCGGATCCTCGTCCAGCCCGGGGGCGAGCAGGAAGACCGCCTTGCCGGACGGCGTCTTCCAGCGCCGGTCGGAAGCCGCGACATCAAGGCGGAAACCACCGGGCACCCGGATGCGCTTGTTGAAGTCGCGGAAGTCGGGGAAGACGACCTCGATCTTTTCCCGGATGCGGTCGTAGTCGCCAATCAGGTAGTCCCAGTCGATGCCGTAGCGGTCGCCGAGCGTCGCCTTGGCGATGCCGGCGATGATCGCCGGCTCCGATTTCAGCATCTCGCTTGGCGGGTTGAGAAAGCCCCTGGAGGCATGCACCATCGACATCGAATCCTCGACCGTCACCGACTGCGGGCCAGAGGCCTGGGTATCGAGGTCGGTGCGGCCGAAGCACGGCAGCACGATCGAGACCTTCGCGGTCAGAAGGTGCGACCGGTTGAGCTTAGTGGCGATGTGGACGGCCAGGTCGAGCTTGCGCATGCCCGCGAAGATCGCGCCCGGATCTGGCATCGCAACGGCGAGGTTGCCGCCGAGACAGACGAGCGCCCTGGACCTGCCGTCGATGATGGCTTCGGCCGTCTCGACGGCATTGTGGCCCTTGGTGATCGAGGGGCGGAAACCGAAGGCCCGCTCGATGCCCTCCGCAAGCGATGGTCCGGGAATCTCGGTTATGCCGACGGTGCGGTTGCCCTGGACGTTCGAATGGCCTCGCAGGGGGCAGATGCCGGCGCCGGTCCGGCCGATATTGCCGCGCAGCATCAGGAGGTTGGCGATCTGCTGCACATTGGCGGTGCCGTGGCGATGCTGGGTGATGCCCATGCCGTAGCAGAGGATGACGTTCTCCGCGTTTATGTAAACATCGGCGGCGCTCTCCAGCGCCTCATAGGTCAGGCCGGAGACGGCGAGAATCCGGTCCCAGGGCGCGTCCTCCATATCCTTGCGGAACGCCTCGAACCCTTGCGTGTGCTCCTCGATGAAGGCGCGGTCGATGATGCCGTGCCGGCCGGCAGCGAGCGCTGCCGCATCCTTTTCCAGGACGATCTTCATGATCCCCTTGAGCGCCGCGAGATCGCCGCCTGCGCGGACCTGATGGTAGGCCGAGGCAATAGGGGTCGACGATAGAGTGGCCATCTCGACGGGGTTCTGAGGTGCCGCAAACTTCTCGAGCGCGCGCTCCTTCAGCGGATTGAAGACGACGATGGGAACGCCGCGCCGGGACGCATTGTGCAGCGTCGTCATCATGCGGGGGTGGTTGGTGCCGGGATTGTGGCCGAAGCTGAAGATCGCGTCGGCGGAATCGAAATCCTCCAGCGTCACGGTGCCCTTTCCCACGCCGATGGACTGCGGCAGCCCGACGCTGGTCGCCTCGTGGCACATGTTCGAACAATCCGGGAAGTTGTTGGTGCCGAAGGCACGCACGAAAAGCTGGTAGAGAAACGCAGCCTCGTTCGAAGCGCGGCCGGAGGTGTAGAACTCAGCCTCGTCCGGGCTTCCCAGCTTGCCGAGTTCTGCCCCAATGATCGCAAACGCATCCTCCCAGGAGACCGGCAGGTAACGATCGCTGGCATGGTCGAAGATCATCGGATGGGTCAGTCGGCCCTGGTCTTCCAGTTGATGGTCGGTCCAGTGCCAGAGCGAGCTGACGGTGTTCTCCGCAAAGAATTCGGGCGGCACGCGCTTGGCTGTCGATTCCCACGTGATCGCCTTTGCGCCGTTCTCGCAGAATTCGAAGGAGGATGTATGCTTCGGATCGGGCCAGGCGCAGCCGGGGCAGTCGAATCCCTCCGGCTGGTTTGCCTTGAGAAGCGTGGCTGTTCCCTGGGCCACGATCTGCTGATGTGCCAGGGTGCTGGCGACCGCCTTCAACGCCCCCCAGCCACCGGCGGGCGCGTCATACTGTTCGATGCCTTCGGGACGCTTGTTTGTCATCTCTCTCACTCCATCGCCATTTCCGGCAGGATCGCAAGCAGAGGGCAGGCGTTCAATCATACAGGGGTTTGCCGGGGCAAACCTGGGTATAGTTCAGACCGCGGGCTCCGACACCTGAACGGGACCTTCCGCCGGATAATAGATGGCGCCGGGAATACGGATTTCCACCACCGCACCCTTCCTGTCGCTCCGGTTGGAGAGCGAAATCGAGCCTCCATGGGCGGTGACGATCGAGCGGCACATGGCAAGGCCCAGTCCCATGCCGTTGGGTTTCGTGGTGTTGAAGGCCTTGAACAGCGTTTCCCCGGTCGCGGCACTGATTCCCGTGCCGGTGTCGGCAAAGCCGATGAGCAGGCCGTCGTCATCGACCTGCGTGCGGATGGTCAGCTTGCGTTCCGGTGACCCCGCCATTTCCATCGCCTGCATGGCATTCGTGATGACGTTCAGGAACGTTTGCTGCAGCAGCACCCGGTCTGCCTGGATCAGTGCGGGTCCGGCGCGCAGATCCACCTCGAGATCGACGTCGTGGGCTGCAAGTTCCTTGCGCTTGAGGTTGATCGCCTCGAGAACGGCGGCATCGACCGCCACTTCGCCCGTGTCCGGCTTGGCCTTGCCAAGGAGCATCCGTACGCGCTTGACGACCTCGGAGGCGTGCTCCGTCGAGACGATCGCCTCGTTGAGTGCCAGGCGGGCTTCCTCCAGATCGGGCTGGTCGCGCTTGAGCCAGCGTTGCGCCGCCTGGACGAATGCCATGATGGCGGCCAGCGGCTGGTTGACCTCGTGTGCGATCGAGGCCGAGATCTCGCCGATCATGGCCGCCCGCGACACTCCCTCGAGCTCCCGGCGGGAAGCGTCCAGCGCCTCCTGGAATTTCAGCCGCTCGGTGATGTCGATGATGCTGGCCTGGATCCGGTCGAGCGGCGCGCCGTCCGGCGGGAAGCTGAGCATCACGATGACGGGAATGATGCGGCCCGAGCGGCTCACGACGGTGGTTTCGGCCTGAAACGTCGGATGCCCCTCGTGTATTGCAACGAGGCATTGCGCGAAGGTCGTGTCGCTGTCTGGAAGGAACTCGTCGAGACGGGAAAAGAAATCCTGCTTGCGCTCGATCTCCATCAGTTTCAGAGCGGTCTCGTTGACATCGGTGACGCGGACAAGCCTTCGCATCCGCCTTACGAACTCCGGGTGCTCGGCGAGGTATTTGCGTATGTCGGTGACGCCGCGTGCGTGCAGGGCCGACAGTTCGGCCTTGACGTCCCGCAGGTCGTGCTCCCAGATCGCCACAGCCAGAGTTTCGAAGATTGTCCGGTACCTGTGCTCGCTGGCCTTCAGGGCCGCTTCGGACGCCTTCCTCTCGGAGATGTCTATCGCCGTTTCCAGCACCGTCTCGATGCCATCGCTGCTGTTGCGCTCAAGTTGCCAGCGCGTGAAGATGTCGACGGTGCGACCGCTCTTTGTGGTGACGACGAGTTCTCCCTGCCAGTTGCCGTTGGCAAGGAGCGAAAACTCCGCCTGGGAACGCGAGACGGGGAAGGTTGCGGGAAGCAATTGGTCGGCATCCCGGCCGATCGCTTCCTTCTCCGACCAGCCATAGAGTGCCTCCGCGCCGCGGTTCCAGTAGATGACCTTGCCGGCGGCATCCCTGAGAAAGATCGCATCGCTGGTCAATTCGAGCAGGCGCGCCTGGCCCTTCAGGGCGATGAGATCGCTGCGGCGGCGCAGAAGCAGCGCTGTCGTCACGAGGTTGGCCGACAGGCTGAACAGAAGACGCAGCAGCGCCTGGGTGTCGGAATGAAAGCCGTGGACGGCGATGAAGCTGATGACGGTCAGCAGCACGCAAACGGCCGAGCAAAACCTGATCGCGCGCGTGTCGCCGAAATCGCCGGCAATGACGATGACCAGCACGTAGAGCACTGCCACAGCGCTGCCGAGCGAGGTGAAACTGTCAATGGCGAAAATGACGCTGCCCAGCGCGATGGCCGCAGCCGTGCGGTACCGGTGAGCGCACCAGCCGGTGCCGGCGAAACTGATACTGTCCCGTGTGCGATCAACGACCTGCTGATCCATCCGACCACCTCTTCATGCCTCCCGGGATTCGATCTCGGGCAGTGGGTGGGATACTGGTCCAACCGGCTCCGCCCATCTTGTACGATGGGAGCCTGTTTTGCACGATATGGACACGAACTTGCCTTAGTGACCGAGGTTCGGGTCATTGTGCCCCGCTGATGCGTTGCCAGGCTCAATTCGGCGGACTATGTTCGCGTCACTGAAGTCGGATCGGTGATCTGCAAGCGTGGCGCCGGCCGGGAGAAGCGGAAGCGTTGACCTCATTCCTTATCGATACCGCACGCCACGGACCGGATTTCGGCATCGCCGAGGCGCCGCGTTGCGTGACAGCCCCGATCGGGAAGGCTCGCTTCTCGGTCAGCCGTCTGCATTGCGAGGTCGCGCCCGGCGAGGCGAGGGTGCTGACCATACCCGCCCAGGACGCCTATTTCGTGATGTTGTACCTCGCAGACGTGGCGCATTGCGATGTCCTGCATGACGGCTCGTCCACCGAAACGAGGCTCTATCCTCAAGGCTCGATCTGTCTTGTGCATCTTGCGGGTGGGGCCGTCATCCGTCTTTCCAGCACGCTGGATTCGCTGGGTTTCATTGTTCCAAAGGCGCTGTTCGAGGAGCTCGACCAGATCGCGCCCGGTACGAGCGACGGCAGGCTCGAATGCCGGCGCGGCGAGAGCGACGCGGTGATCGCAAATCTGGGAACTGCCTTTCTCGCCATGTTCGACAGGGGGCAAGCGCCACTGCCGGTGACGTTCAAGCACATGGCGATAGCGCTTTGCGGGCATCTCCTGCACCGGTATGGCGCAAGCCGGACGCGTGATGGAACATTCGTCGCTTCCCTATCGGCGGTTCAGGAGGTCGCTGCGAAAGCCTACATCGCCCGTAACCTCAGCCGTTCGGCCATCCCGGTCTCGGCGATTGCAGCGGCGGCCGGGCTGCCGGCCAGTTGCTTTGCGCAGAGCTTCCAGAAGGCGGTCGGGTGCACGCTCGCGCAATGGGTGAACGGCTCGCGGGTGGCGCGCGCGAAAGAGCTTCTGGCGCAGCGCACGCTGTCGCTGAAGACGATTGCCGGCGAATGCGGGTTTTCCGACCAGGCGCAGTTCAACAAGGTTTTTGCCAAGGCGACGGGCATGCCGCCGGCCGTCTGGCGGATGACGCGGCTGCAATAGCTGCGGTATCCCGCTATGATCCGATTGCGGCATGGCGGGGGACGGGCCTTGCGGCAAAGTTTGAATTTTCACAAGGGCATACGGAAATGCCGGATTCACTCACCAGATCGAGCATCACGGTTTCCGGAATCGAGATCACGCGTCTGCGTTACGACGGTGACGATCTTGCGCCGTTTCCGGCCTCGGCCCGGCAGGAAGCCTTCAGCGCGATCGTTCAACTCGCCGACTTCCGGCGGCACCGGCTGTGGCGGGAGGGTGTGCTCGTCCATGACGGGGGCCACGAGCGCGGCGCGCTTGCCGTCACTGACCTGCGCGAAAGCTGGCAATGCCATCACCTCTCTCCGTTCGACAACATCCGCTTCCACCTGCCCTTTGCGCAATTGCGTGAATTTGCCGCCGAGGCCGGACGGCTGGAATACTCCGGGCTGGAAAGCGTCGCCGGTAAGAACGACGGCGTGGTTCTCGGCATAGCGCAGGCCTTGTTGCCGGCGCTGGAAAGCCCGCAGGAGGCAGGGCAGCTTTTTCTCGAGCACATCGGCATGGCTCTGCTGACCCATCTCACACAGAGATACGGCGGGGTGCATTTTCCGCCGCGCAAGAAGGGAACGCTGGCCTCGTGGCAGGAGAAACGGGCGACGGAGTTGCTTGCCGGGCGGGCAAACGGCCAGGTCTCGATCGCCGAACTTGCCCAGGCGTGCGAGCTGTCGCGCAGCTATTTCATCAAGGCGTTTCGCGAGACGTTCGGAAAGACGCCCTACCGGTGGCTGACGGAATATCGCGTGGCGCGCGCCCGCGATCTCTTGAAGTCGGACATGCCCATCGCCGAAGTGGCGGCCGCATGCGGCTTCTCCGACCAGAGCCATCTCACGCGGGTCTTTTCCGAGATGACCGGGGAGACGCCGGGCAACTGGCGGCGCAGGGGGCGTGCGGGCTGACGGTGCGCAGCCGAATCCGGGGAGGCTGGCGGGCAGACGCTTTCAGTTGTATTGCTTGCGAGACCGGCGGGACCGAAGCATACGTTTACCATCCCCCGGAAATCTCCGACGCCTTGTCGGCGTATTTTTTCCTTTCCTTCGGCAGATTGGTCTATGGAAGCTGCCATAGACCCCTGCACATGATGAGCAGATGACGAAAAAGATTGTGATCACGGCCAATCGCACGACCGCCGTGTCGGTGCCGGACAGCGACATGGAATTGGTGGTCAACGCAAAGGTGACCGTTGATGCGGCCGCGACGGCGCTGATCGCAACCGGCAAGGCGACCGGTCGCGCCTTCTACATCAACGGCACGCTTCTCTCCGCCTCCGGCTATGCGGTGGAGTTTGGGGCAAAGGGCGTAGACGACAGTGAAAGTCTGTTCGTCATCGGAAAGACGGGCAAAGTCTCCGCCAAAGCCAATGGCATGGACATCCGCAGCGGCGGGCTGGAGCTTGTCAATCACGGCACGATCGAGGCGGCGCAGACGGCCCTTTCGATTTCGGGCGCTGCGACCAAGCTCGTCAACAACGGCCTTGTCTCGTCGTTTGCAGGAAGCGTCCTGAAGGCTCTCGGCAAGAGTGAGATGGTCATCAACAACGGCTCGATGAAGGCGGTTGGCGATGCGTTGATGCTGTCAGGTTCTTCCGCCAGCCTCACCAACAACGGCGAGGTCGTCTCGACCAAGGCGCATGCGGTCGTGTCGTCGGCGTCTTCCGCCGTCCTCACCAATCACGGCACGCTCAAGGGGCACACCGATTCGATCGTCTCGACCGGCAGGGCGGTGACGATCACAAGCGACGGGCTCGTGGCCTCGACGAAGGGCTCGGCGATCATCGCCTCCGGCGCCAAGGCCATCGTGACGAACAACGACGGCACGCTGAAAGCCGCAAAGAATGCCGTCGTGGTGAGCGGCGACGGCTCGAAGGTGACGAACAACGGCTCCATCTCCTCGTCCGCCTATGCCATCTCGATCGATGCGGACAAGGCCACTGTGACAAACAACAAGACGATCAAGGCTGCGGGCGGCATCGAGATCGACGGCAGTGCCGCGACGGTCAGCAACTACGGCACGATCCATGCGACGAAGGCAAAGACGGCCGCGGTCGATTTCACCGACGCAGCGGCCTCGACCTTCCACAACTACGGCCTCGTCCAGAGCACCGGCACCGCTTTCCTCGGCGGCAGCGGTGTGCAGTCGGTGTTCAACAGCGGAACGATCAAGGGATCAGTGATCCTGGGCGCCGGCAACGACTATTTCGACGGCACCGACGGCAAGGTGACGGGCAGCGTGAAGGGCGGCAAGGGCAACGACGTCTATGTCATCAGCGACGCCGCAACGAAGCTCGTCGAACGCGCCGGCGAGGGCACCGATCTCGTCAAGTCGAGCGTCAGCCTTGCGCTTGGCGCCAACTTCGAAAACCTGACGCTGACCGGCTCGGCCAACATCAAGGCCACCGGCAACTCGCTGGCCAACCAGTTGCACGGCAATTCCGGCAACAACGTCATCAAGGGCGGCGGCGGCAACGACACGATCTGGGGCCACGGCGGCAACGACATCCTGACCGGGGGAGGGGGCGCCGACCATTTCGTTTTTGCGAGCGGCGACGGCAAGGACACCATCACCGACTTTACGGCAACCGGCTCCAGGCATGACGTGCTGGACCTCTCAAGCCTCGCCAGCATCAGGAGCTTTTCGGACCTTTCGAAGAGCCACATGCAGCAGGTGGGAGCGGATGTGTTGATCGATGGGCTGAACGGCGACACGATCCTCTTGAAGGACGTCAAGATCGCTACGCTGGACAAGGGCGACTTCGTTTTCTGATTACAACTGCAGTGAGCCCCAGCGGTTGCAGGCGATAACCCGTTGCCTACGACAGGATCAGTCGCCGCCATTCCCCGGGCGTCGTTCCTACCGATCTTGAAAAGCTCCGGGTGAAATGGCTCTGGCTGGCGAAGCCGCAGGCGGTGGCGATTTCGGCGAGCGACAGCGTCGTCGTCCGCATCAACCCCTTGGAGCGCTCTATACGCCTTTGCAGCATCCAGCGGTTGGGAGTCATGCCGGCGGCGACCCTGAAGGCCTTGGCGAAATAGAGCGGGGCCAGGCCGCATGCGGCTGCGATTGCCGCAAGCGACAGGTCGCCGTCAAGATTTGCATCAATCATCGCCGTCGCGCGCTCAAGTTGCCACGGCGCGAGGCCACCGGCATGCATGGTTGTGTGCTTCTTCGCTTCGCCGTAGGTGACGGCCATGTGTGCTGCCAGTGCAAGTGCCATGTGGTCGAGAAACAGGCGGCTGGCAGCCTGCGGATCGTCGAGCGCAGGCAGCAGGGCCGCGACCAGCCCCCGCACGGTCGGATCGTCGACGTCCGCACCCGGTTTGACGTTTATCGTCTCGATGCGGCGCGACCCCATATCCTCTTCCAGCGACGTCAGCGCGGCGCGGGGCAGGTGGAAGTTCACGCAGTCGAAGGCAGACTTCATGTCCGCCTGCCACAGGCGGTTGTAGTCGTAGAGGGTGAAATTGCCCTTCCGAGCTAACGGAAACTCGACCTTCTGTCCATCCACCCACAGGTCGCCGTGATAGTCGCGCAGTTGCACCGACAACAGGAAGGCGTCCTCGGCGACGTGCTGGTCCACAAAGCCGTGGTTGGGCGAATTTCGAGTCAGCCGCGTTGTGGTGACGATGCTCTTGTCGAGCACGGAGGCCTGTACGGTCGTTGCCTGCCTGACGCGGAGATACTCCATATACTGGTTGTTGCCGGCGGATCGCCTTTGCATGACTTCCTTTCCAATAAGACTACCGGCATGGGGCGCCAGCGGATCCGAACGACGCCCATATCACGAGTGCCATCTGCCTGCCACGTTGCGAGTTCGCTTGGCGAACACCTTTTGGAACGCGAATTCACGCTTAGGTTGGCGTGTGTTGCATGGATTTGAACGCTATGCACGCATTCAGAGGCGATTTGGCCAAGACGGCAGTCGATTTGTCCAAATGGCGAGCGATTTGCGCAAGCGCTGCCAGCGCCAGCTTGCCATTGTTTTATGTGCAATTCACGCTTCAACCCAAAAAATCGAGGACAAGACATGGCTGTTCAAGCGACGCCGACCCCTGGCCGCAGGCTTCTGACGCCGCGGGACCACACGCTCATCATGATCGACTTCCAGTCGCAGATGTCCTTCGCAACCAAGAATATCGATGCCGTCAACTTGCGCAACAATGCGGCGCTCGTGGCGCATGCCGCGAAGGGTTTCGGCGTCTCGACCATCCTGACCACGGTTGCCGAAAAAAGCTTCTCCGGTCCGATGTTCAGCGAGATCACCGATGCCTTCCCGGGGCAGAAGCTTCTCGACCGCACCTCGATGAACACCTGGGAGGATGCCGGGGTGATCGACGAGATCAACCGGATCGGCAAGGGGCGCATCGTTCTGAGCGGCCTGTGGACCAGCGTGTGCATCGTTGGACCGGCGCTGTCGGCGATCGATCAGGGGTTTGAGGTCTACGTGCTCGCAGACGCCTGCGGCGACGTGAGCGAGGAGGCCCACAACCGCGCCATGGACCGCATGGTTCAGGCCGGCGCGCAGCCGATGACCTCGCTGCAATACATGCTGGAGCTTCAACGCGATTGGGCGCGGACAGAGACCTACGACATGACGACGGGGATCGCCAAGCAGTATGGCGGCGCCTACGGGCTTGGCATCATCTACGCGAAGACTATGTTCAACGCTGCCGAAGGGCACTGATCCGCACCGGACTTTGCCTTCCGATGGTCCCGTGGCTGGCGGAAGGCATCTCTTGAACAGGATGGAGGCTGTCTTGAAGGTCTATCTATTTTCGCTCGGTGCCGGCGTGCTGGTGGGCATCGTCTACAGCCTCCTGAACGTCCGGTCGCCGGCGCCGCCCGTGGTCGCGCTGATCGGGTTGCTCGGCATCCTCGTCGGCGAGCAGATCCTGCCGCTGGCAAGGAGCCTGTGGAACCGTGAACCGGCGGCGGTTTCCTGGCTCCACCAGGTCAAGCCGCATGTGTTCGGTCACATGCCGAAGGGCGGAAAGCCGCAACAGGTCGAGGGCTCGCCCGATCGACGCCAGGGCAGTACGGTATAATGCCGACGCGCCGGACATTTCTGAGCGCGGCCTCCAGCCTCGCGCTGCCATCCCTTCTTTCGCCGGCGCGCGCCGGCGATCCCGCATCGACCGGAGACGCTTCCATGAAAGCCGACCTCATTCTTCACCATGGTCTGTTCACCACCCTCGACCGGTCCAACCCGACGGCAAGTGCTGTGGCCATCAAGGACGGAAAATTCCTTGCCGTCGGCCACGACCAGGAGATCATGGCGCTGGTTGGCCCGGATACGAAGGTCGTCGACCTGAAGGGGCGGCGGGCGCTGCCGGGGCTGATCGACAACCACACCCACGTCGTGCGCGGCGGACTCAACTTCAACATGGAACTTCGCTGGGATGGCGTGCGTTCGCTCGCGGATGCGCTCGCGATGCTGAAGGACCAGGTTGCACGCACGCCGGCTCCGCAATGGGTCCGGGTCGTCGGCGGTTTCACCGAGCACCAGTTCGCCGAGAAGCGGTTGCCGACGCTGGAGGAGATCAATGCGATCGCCCCCGACACGCCGGTGTTCCTGCTGCATCTCTACGATCGCGCGCTCCTGAACGGGGCCGCGCTCAGGGCTGTCGGCTACACGAAGGACACGCCGAATCCGCCCGGCGGCGAGATCCTGCGCGATGAGAACGGCAATCCCAGCGGCCTCCTGCTTGCCAAGCCGAATGCAGGCATCCTCTATTCGACGCTGGCGAAGGGGCCGAAACTACCCTTCGACTACCAGGTCAATTCCACGCGTCATTTCATGCGCGAACTCAATCGCCTCGGGGTCACCGGCGTCATCGATGCCGGCGGCGGCTTCCAGAACTATCCCGACGACTATGCCGTCATCCAGAAGCTTGCCGACGAGAACCTGATGACCGTCCGGCTGGCCTACAACCTCTTCACCCAGAAGCCCAGGGAAGAGAAGGAAGACTTCCTCAACTGGACTGCTTCGGTGAAATACAAGCAGGGCGACGACTACTTCCGACACAACGGTGCCGGCGAGATGCTGGTGTTTTCCGCCGCCGACTTCGAGCACTTCCGCCAGCCGCGCCCGGACATGCCGCCGGAAATGGAAGGCGAGCTTGAGGGCGTCGTGCGGATCCTGGCCGAGAACCGCTGGCCGTGGCGCCTGCATGCGACCTATGACGAGACGATCAGCCGTGCGCTCGACGTCTTCGAACGGGTCAACCAGGATATTCCGCTCGAAGGGCTGAACTGGTTCTTCGACCACGCCGAGACGATCTCCGACCAGTCGATCGACCGGATCGCGGCCCTTGGCGGCGGTATCGCCGTACAGCACCGGATGGCCTATCAGGGGGAATATTTCGTCGAGCGCTATGGTCATGGCGCTGCGGAAGCGACACCGCCGATCGCCAAGATGCTGGACAAGGGCGTCAAGGTTTCTGCCGGCACGGATGCCACGCGCGTCGCCTCCTACAATCCCTGGGTCTCGCTTTCCTGGATGATCACCGGCAAGACGGTCGGCGGCATGCAGATCTATCCGCGCCACAACTGCCTCGACCGCGAGACGGCGCTGCGCATGTGGACCGAAAACGTCACCTGGTTCTCCAACGAGGAGGGCAAGAAGGGCCGCATCGAGAAGGGGCAGTTCGCCGATCTGATCGTTCCGGACAAGGATTTCTTCGCCTGCGCGGAAGATGAGATCTCCTTCCTGACATCGGAGCTGACCGTGGTCGGCGGCAAGGTCGTCTATGGGGCCGGTGATTTCGCCTCGCTGGACGAGAACGCCGTGCCGCCCGCGATGCCCGACTGGTCGCCGGTGCGCGTCTTCGGCGGCTATGCCGCCTGGGGCGACCCGCAGGGAGCGGGCAAGAACTCGCTGCGTCGCGCTGCGATCACCACATGCGGCTGCGCCAGCAACTGCGGCATGCATGGCCATGACCATGCCAGCGCCTGGACGTCGAAGCTGCCCATCTCGGACCTGAAAGGCTTTTTCGGCGCGCTCGGCTGCTCATGCTGGGCCGTGTGACGATGACCTTTTTGGACGGCAAGCTCGACCCCGTTGCTGCTGCAGAAGGTGGCCGCGTGTGGCGGGGCGCGCATTTTCTGGCGCTGCTCGCGCTTTGTGCTGCCTATATCCAGGGACCGCTGACGAAGATCTTCGATTTTCAGTCGGCGCTGGTCGAAATGACGCATTTCGGCCTTCTGCCGGCGCCGTTCTTTGCCGTAGCGGTAATCGTCTTCGAGCTTGCGATGTCCGCGCTGATCCTGGCCGGGCGATTTCGCGCGCCGGCCGCGGTCGCACTTTCGCTTTTCACGCTGGCGGCCACCCTTGTCGCGCTACGCTTTTGGGAGCTTCCGCCCGGCATGGAGCGAAACATGGCAACGAACGCCTTCTTCGAACATCTCGGGCTGGCGGGCGCATTCGTTCTCGTTGCGCTGCACGAGCTGCGCCGCGGCGCTTTGCATTGAAAGGAGCTGCCTGCCGGTTGCCCGGACGCTCCGCGCAGATTGTTCAAGGACGGGCGAAAACGACAATAACCGGCGTCAGCTTCTGTCTAGGGTGATCGCGATCCGGCAAGCCGGCAGCAATCGAGATGGAGCAATTTGTGACGACCGAGTTTTCGTTTCCGCTTTCCCGGCGGCAAACCCTGATCGCCGGAGCAACGGTTTCGCTCGCAATGGCCGTCCCGGCCTTCGCGGCGGAAAAGAAGCAGTTGAACACACCCAAAGGAGCAGCCCCCATGGCTCAAGAATTCGTCAAGACGAAAGACGGCGTCGAAATCTTCTACAAGGACTGGGGTCCGAAAGATGCCCAGCCGATCGTGTTCCATCATGGCTGGCCGCTGTCTTCGGACGACTGGGACGCGCAGATGCTGTTCTTCGTCAACCACGGCTATCGCGTCATTGCCCATGACCGGCGCGGCCATGGCCGCTCCACCCAGGTCAGCGACGGCCACGACATGGATCACTATGCAGCCGATGCTGCGGCCGTCTTCGAGCATCTCGACCTGCGCAACGCCGTTCATATCGGTCATTCCACCGGCGGCGGTGAAGTTGCCCGTTACGTCGCCAAGTTCGGCCAGCCGCAGGGTCGGGTTGCCAAGGCCGTGCTCGTCGCCGCCGTTCCACCGCTGATGCTGAAGACGGCTTCCAATCCCGAGGGCACGCCGATCGAAGTGTTCAACGGTTTCCGCGAGGCGCTTGCCGCCAACCGCGCGCAGTTCTTCCTCGACGTCGCCGCAGGCCCGTTCTACGGCTTTAACCGGCCCGGTGCGAAGGTCTCGCAGGGCGTCATCGAGAACTGGTGGCGTCAGGGCATGGCGGGCGGGGCCAAGGCGCACTATGACGGTATCAAGGCCTTCTCCGAAACCGACCAGACCGATGACCTCAAGGCGATCACCGTGCCGACGCTGATCCTGCAGGGCGACGATGACCAGGTCGTGCCCTACAAGGACGCCAGCGTCCTGCAGCACAAGCTCATCAAGGGCAGCACGCTGAAGATCTATCCGGGCTTCCCGCACGGCATGCTGACCACCCATGCCGACGTGATCAACCCGGACCTGCTCGCCTTCGTCAAGGGCTGATTGCGCAGGTACCATCATTGCGAAAACGGATGCGGCGCGCCGGAAGGTCCGCCGCATTCCGTCGTGCGGCGATGCCGGGACGACACGTCAGATACCGCTGCGCCGGTCACCTCAACAGCAGACCTGCGTGCAACCGGAGGAACGGATGAGCGAGAACGAGGCTAGATCGTCAACGCAGGGCGGAGGGTTCGCACCGCTGCGGCAAACCGTCTTCGCCGTTCTCTGGGGCGCGACCGTCCTCGGCAACACCGGCAGTTTCATGCGCGACGTGGCAAGCTCCTGGCTGGTCACCGACCTTTCGGCGGCGCCTGCCGCTGTTGCGATGATCCAGGCGGCCGGAACCCTGCCGATCTTTCTCCTGGCGATCCCGGCCGGCGTCCTCTCCGACATCGTCGACCGGCGCAAGCTTCTGATCGGCGTGCAGGTGCTGCTGGCCTGTGTCAGCATCACGCTGATGGGGCTGTCCTATTTCCGCATGCTGACGGTCGAGGCGCTTGTGGCCCTGACCTTCCTCGGCGGCGTCGGCGCCGCACTTGTCGCGCCCGCCTGGCAGGCGATCGTTCCGGAACTGGTGCCGCGGCGCGACCTAAAGAGCGCGATCGCGTTGAATTCGCTGGGCATCAACATCGCCCGATCGATCGGGCCGGCGGCAGGCGGGCTGATCCTCGCCTCGTTCGGAGCGGCCATGACCTATGGCGCGGACGTTGCGAGTTACCTCTTCGTCATCGCCGCGCTTTTGTGGTGGAAGCGTCCGAAGGAAGACCCGGGCGAACTTTCGGAGCATTTCGCGGGTGCCTTTCGGGCAGGGCTGCGCTATGCGCGCGCCAGCCGCGAACTGCATGTCGTGCTTCTGCGCGCCGCGATCTTCTTTGCCTTCGCCAGCTCCGTCTGGGCACTGCTGCCGCTCGTGGCTCGCAACCTTCTGGGTGGAACGGCCGGTTTCTACGGCGTCCTTCTCGGGGCTGTCGGGGCGGGCGCGATCGGTGGCGCAATCCTGCTGCCGAAACTGCGCGCGCGGCTGAGTTCCGATGCGCTGCTGCTGGTATCGGTCGCCGGTACCGCCTCCGTCATGCTGCTGCTCTCGCTGGCGCCACCGCAATGGCTGGCCGTCATCATCCTGCTGGTGCTGGGGGCGGCCTGGATCACCGCGCTGACGACGCTCAACGGCGTGGCCCAGTCGATCCTGCCGAACTGGGTGCGCGGCCGGGCGCTTGCGATCTACCTTACCGTGTTCAACGGCGCGATGGCGGCGGGAAGCCTCGGATGGGGCTTCGTCGCAGAAGCGATCGGCGTGCCGCAGACGCTCGTTGTCTCCGCGATCGCGCTGGTCGTCGCCGGCCTCGTCATGCACCGCGTCAAGCTGCCGCTCGGGGAGGCGGATCTGGTGCCCTCCAACCACTGGCCCGAGCCGCTGATCGCGACGCCCGTCGCCCATGACAGGGGCCCGGTGATGATCCTGATCGAGTACCGCGTGGACAAGGCCAACCGCTCCGCCTTCCTCCACCTCCTCAACAGGCTGTCGCGTGAGCGGCAGCGAGACGGCGCCTACAGCTGGGGTGTGACGGAAGACGCCGCCAATCCCGAGCTGATCGTCGAATGGTTCTTCGTCGAATCCTGGGCCGAGCACATGCGCCAGCATGCCCGGGTATCCAACACCGATGCTGACATCCAGTTGCAGTTGCTGCAGTATCACCGCGGGCCGGAGCGGCCAGTCGTCCGGCATTTCCTGGGCCTCGATCCAAAGCGAGGCAAGGCCGCCATCCAGCCGGCGCTCTGAAAACGGGCAAGCGCGCGCAAACACCAGCCCGTTTGGGCGCGCTCTTGCATGGAAGGGATCATCAGCCCCTGGTGCTGCCATGCCCTTGATGACGCATGGGCAGCAATGCCGGCGTCGATTCCGGTCTCTCCTTCGAACGAGCCGGCATTCGTCCAAACGGAAGCGCGAACGTGCAAGAAGCCGTGGCCGATCCATCGCATCATCAGGGCGTCCGACAAGATACCGTTCAGGAGGCGGGGATGATGCAAACGGGAGACGAAGACGTTCCCTTGCGTGATGGCCTGGAAACGCTTCCCGAAGCGGTCGAGTTGCCGAACGCCGAACCCCAAAAGGGAGCGCATGAGGATGAGCGCGGGCGCCGGCACGGCGCTTGTGAGGGCCCTGCCACACGATGACCGCGCGAACGGCCGCTTCTTCCCGGGGGCCGTTCTCATCCAGTCATGTAAACGCAACGACCAATGGAGACTGACATGGATCAGCAAGTGAAATCGCGCCGCACAGCGGCGCTCAGGACGCCGAGCGGCCTTTCGGCGGACGCCGTCACAGATATCTCGGCTGCGACCACCGGCGTGCTCGCCGATGTCTTTACGCTCTACCTCAAGACCAAGAACTTCCACTGGCATATGTCGGGCGCGAATTTCCGGGACTATCACCTCCTGCTCGACGAGCATGGCGACCAGCTCTTTGCGATGACCGATCCGCTGGCCGAGCGCGTGCGCAAGCTTGGCGGCGGCACGCTGAAGTCGATCGGCGACATCGCCCGGCGCCAGCGCATCCAGGACAACGACGCCGATTTCGTCCATCCGCACGAAATGCTCGCGGAACTTCGCGAGGACAATGGCGCGCTGATCGCGAGCCTGCGGGCGCTGCATACGCTTTGCGACGATTTTGGCGACGTCGCCACCGCGAGCCTGATCGAGAACTGGATCGACGAGAGCGAGCGCCGCGTGTGGTTCCTCTTCGAGACAACGCGCGGCACCAACGGCTGAGCCCCGCGAGGCTGTTGCAGCGTTAGGCCAAACCCCATTAGCCCGAGGCTTCCGACGATGACGCAGATGGCTGAACCTGCCCGAGCGGATGTTGCATGCCGGACGCCATCGGGGCCGCAGGCGCTGCGCAAGCGCCTGCGTTTCTATGAGGACGAGGCTTTCGACTTCCCGCCCGCGGTCCGCAGTGTCATTCCCGGGGCGCCGCCGACACCGGCGCACCCTCCTGCAAGGCGGATCGTCTATGCCGCCACCTCGCTTCTCGCCGGGCTGACAGGCGGGCTTGGGAATGCGGTGGTCCTTGCCAACCTCCCCTATCTCGAGGGATCGCTGGGGCTCGACTTGAGCGAGATCGCCTGGCTTCCCGTCGTCTATCTGGTCACCAATGCGGTGACGGGCTGCGTGCTGGTCAAGTATCGCCAGCAGTTCGGCATCCGCTCGTTCTGCATGATCTTCCTCTCCCTTCAGGTCCTGCTCATCGCAGCACATCTTGCAGTTCGGGGTCTCGACAGCGCCATCGCCGTGCGCGCGGCGAGCGGCATCTCCGGTTCGGCGCTGACGTCGCTGGGCGTGCTCTACATGATCCAGGCGCTACCCGCATCGCACCGCCAGAAGGCCGTCACCCTCGGCATCGGGCTGCAGCCGCTGGCGCTGCTGCTGGCGCGCCTGCTGCCGACGGATGCACTGGCATTCGGAAACTGGGTCGGCCTGTACCTGTTCGAGCTCGGGCTTTCGCTGCTGACGCTCGCCGCTGTCATGCTCGTCCGGCTGCCGCCGAACCAGCGCGTCAAGGCCTTCAGCCGTTGGGACGCGCTCAGCTTCGTCTTCTATGCGTCCGGCATAGGGCTTCTCGGCTCGGCAATCGGCCTTGGCGGCTATCTGTGGTGGACGAACGAAAGCTGGATCGGCTGGGCGCTTGCTGCGTCGATCGCCTGTCTTGGGGTCGCCTTTCTCATCGAGTACTTCCGCGCCGATCCGCTCATCGACGTACGATGGCTCAGCGCCGGCACGATCGTCCGCTGGACGATCGTAACGATTGCGGCGCGCATCGTTCTGTCCGAGCAGTCGATCGCGGTCATCGGCATGCTGCGCGATGCCGGCCTAGTCAACGAGGACTTCAGTTCCCTGTCGTGGGTGATCTTTCTGGCTGCGGTCGCCGGGCTCGTGGTCGGCGCGCTCTCGGTCGGTCCCAACCGCCTTGCAGGTCTTGTCATGCTGGCAATTTCGCTGGTCGCCGTCGCAGCCTTCCTCGATTCCTTCTCCAGCATGTCGACGCGCGCGCCGCAGCTCTATCTCACCCAGGCGATGATCGCATTTTCGACCACGATGTTCATCGGGCCGTCCTTCGTGTTCGGGCTCAACGAGGTGATTGCGGGTGGGGGCAAGAGGATGACGAGCTTCATCGCGCTCTTCGGCATGACGCAATCTATCGGCTCGCTGATCGGCACCGCCTTGATTCAGACCTATCTCTACTTTGCGCAGCAATGGCATCTGGCCGATCTAGCCGCACAGGCGGAGAAAATCGCGCCGATGGTGCCGGATACGACCCGCGCGCTCGCGGCACGGTACCAGCCCACGCTGCAGGATCCGCTGCTGCGCTCGGCGGAAGGCATTGCGCAATTCTCGCAGCAGGTCCTGATGGATGCTCGCATCGCTGCCTACGACGACGTGTTCCTCGCCGTCGCTCTCCTCGCGCTCGCCACCACGGCTGCGATGCTGCTTTTCTTCGCCTGGTCCTGGCTGCGCCCACTCACTGCTGAGGCGAAAAGGTCATGAACAGTATCGATCAATCCGCGCGGGCCGATACCGCAATACCGGTCAAGCCTGTCGAAACACCGCCCAAACCCACCGAGTGGCGTCCGCCTGGAGCCACGCTCGCCACGATTCTGCTTGCTGCGGCCCTTGCCGGCGGCGGCATGCTGGCGGTGTTGTCGGCGTGGCGGCTGCCACCCTTCGCAACGGCGGTGGTCGGTACCGACAACGCGTATGTTCGCGGCCGGACCACGATCGTCAGTCCGCAGGTCAGCGGTTACATCGCCGACATCCCGGTGCATGACTACCAGTCCGTTGCCGCTGGCGAGACGCTCGTCCGCATCGACGACCGCACCTATCGCCAGCAGGTCGCCGCCGCGCAGGCGAGCCTCGACCTCGCGCGCGCCAATCTGGAAAACAACAAGCAGACGATCGCGCAACGCCAGCTCGACATTGCCACCGCAGAGGCGAAAATCGCCAGCGCGGACGCGCAACTGGTCAAGGCCACGGCCGACAAGCAGCGCGCCGACGAACTGGTGCGGCAAGGCTCGATGTCCCAAAGTCAGCTGGACACTGCGACGGCCGCGCTGGATACCATGAAGGCGTCCGTTCGAGAGGCGCTTGCGAACCGCGACAGCGCCGATCAGGCGCTGAAGGCGGCTGAGGTCAACAATGCCGCCCTGAGGGCGCTGGTCGAAAGCGCGACGGCCCAGTTGGAGCTTGCCAGGATCGATCTCGGCTATACCGAGGTAAAGGCGCCGGAGGGCGGCACGCTCAGCGACGTCGGCGCGAGAACCGGACAGTACGTCACCAACGGTACCGAACTGATGTTTCTAGTTCCGGATGCGCACTGGGTCATCGCCAATCTGAAGGAAGCCGATACGGCGAATGTGCGGCCGGGCCAGCGGGCCTGGTTCACCGTGGATGCGCTGGGCGGTGCGCGCTTCGAGGGGCGTGTCGACAGGATATCGCCGGCCGCCGGTTCGGAGTTCTCCGTCTTGCGAACCGACAACGCGATCGGAAACTTCACCAAGATCCCCCAGCGCATTCCAGTGAAGATCGTCATCGATCCCGGCCAGCCTTCGGTCGGCCGGTTGCGTCCGGGCATGTCGGTGGAAGCCTATGTCGATACCGATAGCTGAAGGAACACGGCGATGATCTCGACGGCCGACCCGACCGATCCCTGGCTGCGCAAGGCGCAGACCTTTCCGCGCCTGAGCGAGGATATGATCGCGCGCCTCGCCGCCTACGGCAGCGAGGAGAGGGCTTCGGAGCGGCAGCTTCTCTTTCGGCGCGGAGACCGGGCCGTCGACTTTTTCGTGGTGATCGAGGGGGAGGTGCGAGTCTACGCCGACCATCCGCTCGTCGGGCGCCGCCATCTCTTCAACTACGGCGCGGGCCAGTTCAGCGGCGAACAGATCCTGTTCACCGACCGGCCGGCACTCCTTTCAGGGGAGTGCAGTGCGGGTACGCGCTTCATTCGCGTCCCCCACCGCCGGTTCCGGGCGATGCTCACGGGCGAAAGCGACATCGGCGAGACGATCATGCGCGCCTTCGTGCTGCGTCGGGCCGGTCTGATACGGCATCAGAGCGGCGGCGTGCTGCTGATCGGCCATCGCGACAGCGCGCAAATGCTGGGCCTGGAGCGGTTCCTCATTCGCAATCTCTATCCGGTAGAGGTCCTCGACGCTACGGATCAGGAGCGCGCTACCACGGTTCTTGGGCCACTGGATATTGCTGAAGAGGATCTGCCGGTCGCGGTCACGCAGGATCGCGAGGCGATCAAGGGCGCAACCAATGCGGTTCTCGCCGACCGGCTGGGCCTATTCGAGCCGCCGGAGACGGATACCGTTCATGATGTCGCCATCGTCGGCGGCGGGCCCGCCGGGCTGGCGGCGGCGGTCTATGCCGCCTCGGAAGGTTTGAAGACGGTCGTTATCGAGACCATGGCGCCGGGCGGTCAGGCGGGAACATCATCGCGGATCGAGAACTATCTGGGGTTTCCCACCGGCATTTCGGGGCAGGCGCTTGCCGGACGGGCGCACATGCAGGCGCAGAAGTTCGGCGCCAGGATCTGCGTGTCGCGGAGCGTCGAGGCGCTTGACTGCGATATGGCACCTTACGGGCTTGTACTCAGCGACGGGCGGATGATCCGGGCGTGGTCGGTCGTGATTTCCACCGGCGCTCGTTATCGCAAGCTTGACCTGCCGGAGTACGATCACTTCGAAGGGCACGGGATTCATTATGCCGCAACCACGCTGGAGGCTGACCTGTGCTTGCAGCAGCCGGTCTTCGTGGTGGGCGGCGGAAATTCTGCGGGCCAGGCCGCAGTGTTCCTCGCGCAGAGCGCGCAACACGTCCACATGCTGGTGCGCGGCGACATCGCCGCCACCATGTCGGATTATCTTGTGCAGCGGATCAGAAACTCGCATCACATCACGCTGCACGAACACAGCGAGGTGACGGCACTTCAAGGCGAAAACCGACTTGAGCGCATCGGCTGGATCGACCGGAAGGCGGGCGTGCAATATCTGACCCCTGCGTCCCATCTCTTCGTCATGATCGGCGCGTCGCCGAACACAGGGTGGCTGAAGGGCTGCGTCGCGCTGGACCGCAACGGCTTCGTGCAGACCGGATCCGGTTTTTCGCCCATGGAAGAGACGAGTCCCCATGCAACGAGCCGCGCCGGCATCTTTGCGGTCGGCGATGTCCGATCGCAGTCGGTCAAGCGCGTCGCTTCGGCGGTGGGGGAAGGTGCTGTCGTCGTCGCTGCGGTTCATCGGTACCTTGCAGCGTATCGCCCGTTGAAATGACGTGTCGCCTCAGCTTCGCATCATCCTGCGCCAGGCGGCCGGCGGCGTGCCCATGGAGGCGGAGAAGACCCGCGTGAAATAAGCCTGGTCGGCAAAGCCGCAGGCTGCCGAGATCTCCGCTATCGATAGAGCCGAGTTCAAAAGCAGCGTCCGCGCATGATCGAGGCGCTGCTGCATCAGCCACTGGTGCGGGGTCACCCCCGCCGTCTCGCGAAAGGCGCGCAGGAACGCGCTCGGGGACATGTTGCACTGTGCTGCGATGTCGGCGATCGAGATGTCGGCTTGCGGGCGGCTGCGGAGAAGTTCCTTGGCGCGGCTCTCGGCCCTGCGCGACAGGGTTCGCCTCCTGTCCGAACCGGTTAGCCGGCCATCGCCATACTGGCGGATCAGGTGGACGCCGATTGCGACAGACATCTGATCGACGAAGAGCGCGCTCGGCTCGTGGTCCGGGGCCAGCCAGGAAAACAGCGCCTTCGAAAGTCCCGCGAGCACGGGATCGTGCTGGCCGGCCGTCTCGCAAAGCCGGGTCACGGCCGCGGTGTCGGAGCCGTCTGCCAGCTGGTTGAGCGCCGTCTTGGAAATCTCCAGGAGGATGAAGTCGAAGCTGCCTTCGAGATTGGCGGCGTAGGGATCGGACAGGTCGCGGACATAGACGGTGTTCTCCGCGAAATCGTGTACCGAGGAACCGCGGCCCTTGAAAATGCGCCGCTTGTGCCCGCCCGCTGCCGACACGCCTACGAGAAAGCCGCGACCGGTTTCCGGCATCGTGACGTGACCGGGCGCACCGGCGCGTGAATGCTTGCGGAAGAAGTCGATGCTGGCGCCCTGGATGCGCTGGTCGCAGTCGAGTTTCTGCACGGAGCAGCCGAAGCTGTCGGTCTTTTGGGCTGGGCGCGGATCCAAAGCATTGGACATCGTGCGGGGAAATTCCGTTCTGAGCGGCGGGTCGGGCTTGGGAGACCTCCGCATTAAGCCTTCTCGGAATGGGTTTGTCAAAACCCCGGGGCATGCATGTCGCCGCTAGAAACTAGCGGTAGCCCTCCGTGAGCCCGACCTTGCCCTTGAACAGGCGATAGACGACCACGGTGTAGGTGAGGTTGAGCGGCAGCACGAAAAGGCCCGCCCACAGCATGAAGGACAGGCTGGACATGGGCGCCGCGGCTTCGGTGATCGTGACCGAGAACGGAACCATGTAGGGCAGGAAGGACGCGGCGAGCGTGCCGAACGCGGAGAGGAAGAGAATGACGGCGCCGGCGAAGGGAAGGCGGTCGTCGCGGTGCCGGCAACCGGTCCATACCAGCGCACATCCTAGGACGCCGACAAGCGGGAAGAGCAGCAGGAAGGGACGCTGCAGCCAGCGCTCCATGACGGGCAGGTTCATCGCCAGGGAGGCGACGAAGGCTGCCGCGAGAAAGACGAGCACCCCTGCCAGCAGGCGGGGCAGCTGGCGATAGGCGCGGTCGCGCAGCTCGCCTTCGGTCTTGCGCACCAGCCAGCCCGCGCCGAGCAGGCTGTAGCCGAGACACAGCCCCACGCCGCAGAGGACGGAGAACGGGGTCAGCCAGCCGAATGGCGTACCGGTGAAACGGCCCGCCTCGTTCGGCACGCCGCCGACCATCGCGCCGACCGCTGCACCCTGGACGAACGTCGCCGCGAGCGAGCCGAGCGAGAAGCCCGCATCCCAGAACCATTTCCGGGAGAGGCTCTTTTCCCGGAACTCGAAGGCCACGCCGCGAAAGATCAGCGCCGAAAGCATCAACACGATCGGAATGTAGAACGCGCTGAGCAGCAGAGAGTAGACGAGGGGAAAGGCGCCGAAGAGGATCGTCCCCGTCAGCACGAGCCAGGTTTCGTTGCCATCCCACACCGGGGAGATGGAATGCAGCATCTGCTGCCTGTCCATCTCGTTGCGGTCGAGCCCGAAAAGGATGCCGACGCCCAGATCAAAACCGTCGAGAATGACGTAGAGGGCGAGCGTCAGGGAAAGAGCGGCAGTCCAGAAGGCGATCATGGGCGTTACTCCGCTGGGTTGCTTGCTGGGGGCGGATCGCTCGCGGCCATGCCGAGCGGGCGTTTCGGATTGAGTTGCGGATCCATCGTCTGCGGCTCCTGTTCGGGACCGCGGTGGAGAAGGCGGTGGACATAGATGATCCCGGCGACTGCGATCGTCCCGTAGATCACCGAAAAGATTGCAAGGCTGATGCCGACCTCGCGCACCGTCAGCGACGGTGTTGCCGCCTCTGCCGTTCTGAGCACGCCATAGACGGCCCATGGCTGGCGGCCGACTTCGGCAGTGAACCAGCCGGTAAGGGTGGCGATGAAGCCGAGCGGGAAGCTGAGGAAGACGCACCAGATCAGCCAGGGCCGCTGCGGCAGGAGGCGCCGGTGCGTCGCCCACGTGCCGTACCAGGCGAGCGCCAGCATCACGAGGCCGCAGCCGACCATGATGCGGAAGGCGAAGAAGGGGATCGCGACCGGCGGTCGCTGGTCGGGCGGAAAGCTCTTCAGGCCCACCTCCTCCGAGGTCAGGCTCATCGAACCGATGATACTGCCCAGATAGGGGATGGAAACGGCATAGCGGTTCGTCTCGGCCGCCTGGTCGGGGATCGCGAAAAGCACCTCGGCGGCCGGCTTCTCGTTTTCCCAGCGGCCCTCGATCGCTGCGAATTTCGCCGGCTGCCTGTCGTGCACATAGTCGCCGGTCAGGTGGCCGAACAGGATCTGCAGCGGGACGAGAACGGCGGCCAGACCAAGGCCCATCCGGATCATTTCGACGCCTTCGGCATGAAGGCGCTTTTCGATCAGGTACCAGGCGCCAGTCGCTGCCACGCAGAAAGCCGTGGTGACGTAGGCGGCAAGCACCATGTGCGGGAAACGGACCCAGACGACAGGGCTGAAGATGATGGCGAACCAGTCGGTCGGAACGAAGATGCCGTTCGCATCCATTTCGTAGCCCACCGGCCACTGCATCCAGGAGTTGTTCACCATGATCCAGAAGGACGAAAGGCTGGTGCCGAGTGTCACCATCGCACAGGCGAACAGGTAGAACCACGGCGGCACGCGCTTGCGGCCGAACATCATCACGCCGAAGAAGCTCGCTTCGAGCGCAAAGGCGGTGAAGCTCTCATACCCCAGCAGGGGCCCCTGGATCGGCCCGGTGCGCAGCGAGAGCTCGCTCCAGTTGGTGCCGAACTGGAAGGCCATCACGATGCCGGTGACGACGCCGAGCCCGAAGGCGATGGCGAAGATGTGCAGCCAGAAGTCGAACAGCCGGCGATAGAGCGGCCTTCCGGTCGCAAGCCGCAGAGCTTCCAGAAACGTCAGCCACGCGGCCAGTCCAACCGTGAAGGCCGGAAAGATGATGTGAAAGGATACGGTGAATGCGAACTGGATTCGCGACAGGAGCAGGGCGCTGACGTCCATGGCCGGCTCCTAGTGCCAGAGGTTGACGCGGGCGAGGTCCAGCAGTTCGTCGCCCCGCCCCGAGAACACTGCCTTCAGCGAATAGAGCGTGAAACCCTTGGCCATCTCGGCGGTGATCGCCGGAGGGATCGGCAGTTCCGTCCGGGCGACGACGGCGTCGACCAGAACCGGACCGTCGTGGGCAAGCGCTTCGCGAATGCCGGCCTCGACGTCTTCAGGCTTTTCGAGGCGGATGCCCTTGATGCCCAGCGCCTGAGCCATCGCGGCGAAGTTGGGATTGGCGAGGTCGGTGCCCATGGGCAGGAACCCGGTCGACTTCTGCTCCACCTCGACGAAGCCGAGCGTGCCGTTGTTGAAGACGATGATCTTCGCCGGCAGCTTCAGCTGGGCAAGGCTCAGGAAATCACCCATCAGCATCGCAAAGCCGCCGTCGCCGGAAAGCGAAATCACCTGCCGGCCCGGATAGGTCGCCTGCGCGCCGATCGACTGGGCCATCGCGTTGGCCATCGAGCCGTGCCAGAACGAGCCCACGAGCCGGCGCACGCCGTTCATGGCGAGATAGCGGGCCGCCCAGACCGTCGGCAATCCGACGTCACAGGTGAATATGGCGTCGTCAGCGGCAAGATCGCTGAGGGCTTTTGCCACCTGCTGGGGATGGATCACCGTGCCGTGGTGCGCTTCTGCCAGGCCGTCCAGCTCCTTCCGCGTGCGGCGATAGTGTTCCAGCGCCTGGGTCAGGTGCGCATCGTCATCGCGCGTGCCGAGCAGCGGCAGGAGCGCTCCGACCGTCGTGCGTACGTCGCCGACGAGGCCGAGATCGACCTTGGCCCGCTTGCCGATCTGCCCCGGGCGAAGGTCGACCTGCGCGATCCGCACGCCGCGGCCCTGCGGATAGAACTGGCGATAGGGGAAGTCGGTGCCGAGCATCAGGAGCGTGTCGCAGTCGAGCATGGCGTAGTAGCCCGAGGAGAAGCCGATCAGGCCGGTCATGCCCACGTCGAAGGGGTTGTCATATTCGACGTGCTCCTTGCCCTTGAGCGCGTGGACGACGGGGGCCTTCAGTTTTTCGGCGAGGGACACGATCTCGTCGTGGGCACCAGCGCAGCCCGACCCGCACAGGATCGTCACCTTGCCGCCGCCATTGAGCATGTCCGCCAGCGATTTCAGGTCGTCCGCCGGCGGGGTCACGCTTGGCGCGCGCGGAAGGAGGGCGGCGGGCTTCGGATCTGTCGGCACCGCGGCCTGCTGCAGCGCGACGTCCCCGGGGATGACGACGACGGAAACGCCCCGCTGGCCGACAGCCTCGCGGATCGCGATCTCGAGCGTGCGCGGCATCTGGTTGGCGCCGGAGACCAGCTCGCAATAGGCCGAGCATTCGCGGAACAGTTCCTGCGGACGGGTTTCCTGAAAGTAGCCGCTGCCGATTTCCTGGGAGGGGATGTGGGCGGCAATCGCCAGCACCGGCACGCGCGAGCGATGTGCATCGAACAGACCGTTGATCAGGTGGAGGTTGCCAGGCCCGCAACTGCCTGCACAAACCGCAAGCGAACCGGTGAGATGCGCCTCCGCGCTTGCGGCGAAGGCTCCCGCTTCCTCGTGGCGGACATGGATCCACTCGATCTTGCCCTGGCGTCGGATGGCATCGGTTATGCCGTTGAGGCTGTCGCCGACGACCCCGTAGATTCTCTTCACGCCGGCTGCGGCAAGGGTGGCTGCGAATTGATCGGCAACGGTTTCGGCCATGATGCTTCTCCTTGTGGGGCGGGGAACCTGTACGGGACAGATGGTGCCTTGGGAAAAGCGTTCCGGATAGACAGATCCGGCGGGCGTTTGGACGGAACAACCGCAGGTTTTCGGCTGGTAGCCGACGCTGTCAGTAGTACCGGGGAATCGGACCGTTCCGCGGCGTCTGGTCAGGCAGGTCGACTAACGCCTCGTCGACGTAACACCAGCCCCAGCCTTCCGGCGGATCGTAGCCCTCGATGATCTGATGGCCGGTTTCGCGGAAATGCGCGGTCGCGTGCCGGCCGATCGACTGGTCGCAGCATCCGACATGCCCGCAGATGCGGCAGAGCCTCAGATGAAACCACTCGAGCCCTTCTGCCAGGCATTCCTCACATCCGAGCGTCTTCGGCTGGACGCGCCGGACCAGCCTGATATGCGAACAATTGGCCATGGCCTGCTCCGTCATTTGCTTGCGATTGCGTTTTCGACGCAGGTGGCGAGCGCCTCGGCCTGGAAGGGCTTCTGCAGGACGCAAACTTCCGGTCCGACCTGCGCGCGCACCGCCTTTCCCGACGATGCGGTAATGAAGACGAACGGGGTCGTGCTTTGCCGCTCGCGCAGCATGGTGAACAGGTCGATGCCGCTCATGCCGTCCATCTGAACATCGGAGACGATGCAGGAGGAGGTAGACACGCATTCGGAGCCCAGGAAGTCCTCAGCCGAAACAAAGGCCCTTACCGAAAACCCAAGCGATCTGAGAAGGCTGCTGGTCGCCCGACGAACGGCTTCTTCGTCGTCTATCACCGAAACGATGTGGGGAGTTTCCACCGGGAATTATACCAATCTCCGGCCGGAGCCGGTTTCTTTCATTGGTGGCATTATGGCCCCGAACCGTGGCCTTTTGAATTATACAGGGGTTTATTCGGTAGACATCTCGACAGAATCGGCCGGTTTTGATGCCGCCAAAGTCGAAAAATACAAGTCCCGGTGCGAATACTGGGAAGATCGTTGCAACTGCCCATCGCTGTTTGAGCCCGGTCGGTCGGCGGCATCACGCCGTCGATCTGGACAGTCCCAGCACTTCCGCCATGCGCACCAGGTCGGCAAACGTCTTGGCCATCATCTTGCGGCTGATCTTGCCGCGGTGAATCTTCACAGTGATCTCGCTCAGGCCGAGCTCCCCGGCGATCTGCTTGTTCATCAGGCCGGCTGTCGCCATGGCCATGATCTGCTGTTCGCGCGGGGAAAGCGTCTGGTAGCGGGTGCGGAGTTCGACCTCCGTTCTGTCTGAGCCGCGAACGAGCCTGTCTTTTTCCACTGCGGCTGCAACGGCGTCCAGGATGTCCTGATCGCGGAACGGTTTGGCGAGAAAGTCGGCAGCGCCTGCCTTCATCGCCCTCACTGTCATCGGAATGTCGCCATGGCCGGTCACGAATATCACGGGCGTGTTCACGCCCCGCTCGGCAAGCTTCTGGTGAAAGTCGAGCCCGCTGGTGAAGGGCAGGCGTACGTCGAGGATCAGGCAGTTCGCATCCGTCAGGCGGGGATCGTCGTAGAGTTCCTGCGCCGTTGCAAACGTCTTGACGCTGTATCCGACGGACCGAAGGAGGGTGTCCAGCGACTGGCGAACGAGCGGTTCGTCGTCAACGACCAGGACAAGAGGGCTTTCCGACATGGCAGGCGCTTCTTCCAGATTGCAGTTCCTAGTTCCTGCGCATTCGCAAGGCGGACGCCAAGAACACCTAAACACGCGCCCGCGCGAGGGCAATTATACCCGGGTATGATCCGCTAACACTCATGTGTAGCCGAAGTCGATCACAGTACGATTTCGGATCACGCGGACCGATTTCATTATGGGGGCACAAAATCGCACTGCAATCTTTTCAAGGAGATCGAAGATGTCTGTCAATGCCGATGCTGTCCTCGAGCGCTCTGAACGCCGAAACGATATTCGCGACCTGAGCAACAGGACCTCGAACGAGGTCTCGGATCTGCTGTTGCGGGCGATCAGCCTCGTCGAACGGGACGAGGTCGTCGCCATTGACCTGATGAAGAAGGCGTCCAGCCTTTTGCGGCCGAGCGGCGCCAAGACGTCGCCGGCAGCCGATCAGGGCATCGTCGTGGGGGGGCTCGCACCCTGGCAGGCAAAGCGCACCAGGGCCTACATTGCCGAGCGCATCTCCCATTCGATTTCGCTTCCGGAGCTTGCCAGCGTCGCAAAGCTGAGCACGAGCTATTTCTCCGCCGCCTTCAAGGCGACCTTCGGCATGCCGCCGCACGCCTATATCGTGCATCAGCGGGTCGCCTTCGCCAAGCACCTGATGACCAGCAGCGAGGCGCCGCTCTGCGAAATCGCGCTCGATTGCGGCCTGTCGGACCAGGCACACCTCTCCCGCGTCTTTCGCAAGGTGACCGGCATGACGCCCAGCGCCTGGCGCCGGTACAGCGCCCGCCCTGTTGTCGCGGCCGCATCGCTCGGCGACCAGTAATTGCCGAGGCTTGCAAGCTTGCCGATCGAAGCTCACCCGAAGCGAAACGGCTGCAAAGTCAGCCCGCGGCCGTTATCCTGCCAGCCATCCGCCATCGAGCGCGACCTGGCGTCGCAAGCCTGATCAGGGCAAGGAGGGAAGGAATGACCGGAACGAAGCTTTTTTCGCCCATCCAGATGGGCAACCTGCGGCTCGACAACCGCATCGTCATCGCTCCCATGTGCCAGTATTCGGCCGAAGACGGCAGAATGACCGACTGGCACCTGATGCATCTCGGCATGCTGGCGAATTCCGGGGCCGGCGTCCTTACGATCGAGGCGACGGCGGTCTCTCCTGAAGGCCGAATCTCCTATGGCGACGTCGGGCTCTACTCCGACGCATGCGAAGCGGCGATGGAGCGCGTCCTTGCCGGCGTCCGCCGGTGGTCGAACATGCCGATCGCCATCCAGCTTGGCCATGCCGGGCGCAAAGCCTCGAGCGAGGTGCCATGGCTTGGCGGCGGGCAGATCGCGCCGTCGTCGACCAACGGATGGAAGACGGTCGCGCCCGCGGGGGTTCCCTTCCGGGCAATCTACGACCCGCCGGCCGCGCTCGACGGCAGCGGTATGAACCGCATACGCAAGGCGTTCGCCGACGCCGCCCGGCGCGCGGCGAAACTGGGAATCGATGCGGTGCAGATCCACGGTGCACACGGATATCTGCTGCACCAGTTTCTGTCGCCGCTGTCGAACACGCGGACTGACGCCTATGGCGGTTCGCTCGAGAACCGGATGCGTTTTCCGCTGGAGGTGTTCGAGGCCGTGCGCGACGCGTTTCCGTCTGATCGGCCCGTCACGATGCGGCTTTCGGCTACCGACTGGGTTGCGGGGGGCTGGGACGTCGAGCAGTCCATCGCTTTCGCTCAGGAACTCGAGCGCCGGGGCTGCAGCGCGGTCCACGTGTCGAGCGGAGGGCTCTCCGAACACCAGAAGATTGCGCTCGGGCCGAACTACCAGGTGCCTTTCGCCCGCGCGATCAAGGCGGCGACCAGCCTTCCCGTCATCGCCGTCGGACTCATCACCGAATTCGAGCAGGCCGAAGCGATCCTCGTCACCGGCGATGCGGACATGATCGCCATCGCCCGCGCGATCCTCTACGATCCCCGTTGGCCCTGGCATGCGGCGGCGCATTTCGGCGAGACGGTGAGGGCTGCCGACCAGTATCTTCGCTGCCAGCCCCGACAGTTCAAGCACCTGTTCGAGCACGTTTCCGCCGTCTGACCGCGCACTGCCGCCTTTACGCGGTGCATCCTTTCGACCCGCGAGGCGAAAGGATGCGCCGTGCTGTCGGATGAGCGGCCGGCGTATCGCCGCCATCGGCCGCGCCCTTCTCCCGCCCTCGACGCGACAGCGAAACCGTACAAAGTCGATGGGATCGAGCAAGACGGCAGGCGAGCAGGCGGCGACAAGTAGCTGCAGGATAGACAAGTCAAAGCGGCCGACATGAAGATCACGAAACGTCATCTTGCAATCAGTGCCGGGGCCGTGGTCGTTGGCGCACTGGGAGCGGCGGGCCTGGCGCTCTGGTTCGCCCATGAGCCGGAAATTGCGAGGATCGATGTGCCGCCGGCGTCCCGCTTCGACCGGGCAAAGGTGGCGCGAGGCGAACAATTGGCGAGCATCGGCGACTGCATCGTCTGCCACACTGCCGAGAACGGCACTCCTTTTGCCGGCGCCCGTGCGTTGCCGACGCCGTTCGGCACCCTCTATTCCAACAACATCACGCCGGACGCGGAGACCGGCATCGGCAACTGGTCGGAGGAGGCTTTCCGCCGAGCGATGAAGGAGGGCGTCGGTCGCGACGGCAGCCATCTCTATCCGGCCCTGCCATACGAGCACTTCACGCATGTGAGCGACGACGACCTTTCGGCGATCTATGCGTTCTTGATGACGCGCCAGCCGGTGCGGCAGGTCGCCCCCGAGAACCGCCTGTTGCCGGGGCTCGGCTTCCGGCCGCTGCTCGCCGGGTGGAAGCTCCTGTTCCTGCACGACGAACCTTTTCGGAGTGACGAGGAGCAGTCGGCCGAGTGGAACCGCGGCAAGTATCTCGTCGAGGGGCTCGGCCACTGCGGCGGCTGCCATACACCGCGCAACTTCCTCGGGGGCGAGGAAGGTGGGAAGGACCTGGCCGGCGGTATCGCCGAAGGCTGGAATGCGCCACCGCTGGATGCAACGAACCCATCCGCCGCAGGCTGGAGCGAGGGGGCGTTGTTCACATATCTCACGACAGGCGTCGATGGCGTCCACAGCGCAGCTGCGGGGCCCATGGGACCGGTGACGGAAGGGCTTTCCCGCGTCAACGATGCCGACGTCAAGGCGATATCGAGCTACATCGCATGGCGCATGGGCCATGAAACACAGCCGAAAGGCGATCAGCTTGCCGGCGGCGAACCGGGCGATCATGCCGGCCGTCAAGCGAACGAAGTGCCAATTCCTGGCGTCGCCGGACTTTTCGAGGGCGCCTGTGCGGGCTGTCACGGCGGCGGCGCTCCGATGATGGAGCGCGGCCGGCCGGGTCTCGATACGGTCTCCGGTCTCCTTGCCGACGATCCCCGCAATGCCATCCAGGCGGTGTTGCAGGGCATCCCGCCGAAGACGGGGGAGGGACCCTACATGCCACCCTTCAACGACAATCTGACAGACCGGCAGGTGGCGGAGCTGCTTGCCTATGCGCGGTCGCGCTTTACCGACAAACCGGCCTGGTCAAGCCTCGAGCGGCAGGTGGCGGGTATCCGGAAGGAGAATGCGCAATGAGCCTGTCCCTTGATGTCAACGGACGCACGCACACGGTGGATGCCGAGCCGGGGACGCCGCTTCTCTACGTGCTGCGCGACGAGCTGGAATTGAATGGCGCGAAGTACGGTTGCGGGCTGGGTCAGTGCGGCGCATGCACCGTGCATGTGGACGGCAAGCCGGTCTTTTCGTGTCTCACGCCGGTTGGGGCGCTTGCCGGCCGCCATGTCCGGACCATCGAAGATCTGGGCACGATCGAAAATCCCGGCATCGTCCAGAAGGCGTTTCAGGGCGAGCAGGCAGCCCAATGCGGCTATTGCATTGCCGGAATGATCATGCGCGCGCAGGCCCTGCTCGATCGTAATCCCGCGCCGAGTGACGAAGAGATCCGGGCCGGCATGCAACCGAACCTGTGTCGTTGCGGCACGCATGCGCGCATACTGCGTGCGGTTCGCCTTGCCAGCGATCGCCTGCTGGCTTCCGGGGGAGGCCCGAAATGAACGTGCCGGCGAAGCTTTTCTTGTCGCGCCGATCGTTTCTGCGGTCGAGCGGAGTTGCAGTTGCGTTCTCGATGGTTTCGCCAGCGCTGGCTCAGCTTGCCGGCGGCGGTGAGGGCGGCGCAGGCCCGGCTGTGCTGGCTCCGGAGCTCCCCGGCAGCTTGAAGTCCTGGCCTTACCTCGATTCCTGGATCCAGCTCGATGGGCGGGGGTTTGCTACCGTCTTCACGGGAAAGGCCGAGCTCGGTCAGGGCATCCGCACCGCTCTGCTTCAGGTCGCCGCCGAGGAGCTGGATCTGCCGCCGGCTCATGTCGATCTCGTCACCGTCGATACCGCGCTTACGCCGGATGAAGGCCTGACCGCCGGCAGCCATTCCATGCAGGACAGCGGAACGGCAATCCGCAACGCCGCCGCGAATGTGCGGATGCTGCTGCTTCGGCATGCAGCAGCCTTGCTTGCAGTGCCCGCCGAGCAGCTCACGACGGGTGGCGACGGAACCGTTCGTGCCCCCGGCGGGCGATCGCTCGGCTATGGTGAGGTGGCGGCCCGCCTTTCGCTTCATGTCGAGGCGGTCGCAAATGCACCCCTCCGCACGAAGTCGGAATTCCGTACCATGGGGAAGGACTATCCGCGGGTCGACATTCCGGCGAAGACAACCGGCGGCGCTGCCTTCATCCAGGACATGCGCCTTCCGGGCATGCTGCATGCCCGTGTCATTCGGGGACCAAGCGAGCGCACGCGGCTGACGCTGCCGTCGCGGACCGAGGTCGAGGCAATGCCGGGCGTGTTCCGTTTCGTTCGCGACGGGGATTTCGCTGCAGTGCTGTCCGAGCGTGAATGGGACGCGGTCAAAACGATGCGGGCCCTGCAGGCGTCCCCCTATGAGCGCGTCGGACCCGCCTTCCCGACAGGAAGCGTCGTCGATACGCTGAAGAGCCTGCCGTCGAGCGACATCGTCATTCTCGATGTCGCCAGCCCGGCGCAGGCGCCGGTCCGCCGTGCGGCTGGTCGGTATACGCGCCACTGGATCAGCCACGGGTCGATCGGCCCGTCCTGCGCGGTCGCCTGGCTGAAGGACGACATGCTCACGATCTGGACCCACAGCCAGGGCACGTTCGACGTGCGGCGTGTCGCGGCGCAATTGCTGGATCGCCCGATTGAGAAAATCCGGGCAATCCATGTCGAAGGTGCGGGCTGCTACGGTCAGAACGGTGCGGACGACGTCGCGGCGGAAGCGGCCTTCCTGGCGATGGCCGTTCCCGGCCGCCCGGTCAGACTCCAGTGGATGCGCGAACAGGAGTTCGGCTGGGAACCGCTTGGCCCCGGCATGGTGACGGAGCTGGAAGCCGCCCTCGATGCCGGCAACCGCATCGTCAGCTGGAAGCACGACGTCTGGAGCAATCCGCACAACAACCGGCCGGTCGGCGCAGGCGGCGTGCTTATCGGCAACGAGATCAGCACGCCCTTTGCAAAGCCGCAGGGAAAGCCGATCCCCATGCCCGAGGGTGACGGCAGTCGCAATTCCAACCCGCTTTACGCCCTGCCGAACATGAGCGTGAACTATCATTTCATCGAGGACATGCCGATCCGGGTTTCGGCGCTCCGCTCGCTTGGAGCGCATCTGAACGTGTTCTCGATCGAAAGCATGTTCGACGAGCTGGCCCTTGCAGGCGGCGTCGACCCGCTGGACCTGCGCCTCAACCATATGGCCGATGAACGGGCGCGCACCGTCATGCTGGCGGCGAGCGAAGCGTTCGGATGGCGTGCGCGCGCCAAACGCGGTCCGTTCCATGGGTTCGGGATGGCCTTCGCCCGCTACAAGAACCTGGGTGCGTACTGTGCGGTTTGCATGGAAATCGTGGTGGACCAGAACACCGGCCTGATCACGGTGGAGCGCGTGCAGGCTGCGGCTGACTGCGGGGAGATCGCCAGCCCCGACGGGGTGCGAAACCAGATCGAGGGCGCCATCATCCAGTCCTTGAGTTGGTGCACGCGCGAGGAGGCCACCAATGACGAGACGCTGAGAACGAGCTTCGATTGGAGCGCATATCCCATCTTCCGCTTCGGCGACGTTCCGAAGGGTATTGACGTCATTGCCGTGGAACGGCCGGGTCAGCCCTTCCTCGGAGTGGCCGAATGCGGTCAGGGGCCGGCATCCGCCGCGCTCGCCAATGCCCTCGCCGACGCAACGGGCGTTCGCTTCCGCGACATGCCGATCACGCCGGAGGTTGTGCGCAAGGCAATCGTCACCCTTTGAGGGGCGAGACGCCCGCCTCGGCCAGCGCCTGGCGCAGGGCTGAGATGAAAACACGCACCTTGGGCAGGACAAGGCGGGCGGTCGGATAAACGGCCCAGATGTTCAATGTTTCGGGTTGCGCGTCGGCCAGCTCGATTTGAACCAGCCTGCCGGACGCGAGGTCGTCACTGACGTTCCAGCGGGACAGCAGCGCGATGCCGCCGCCGGCAAGGCACACGGACAGGCAGGCGGCGATGCTGCTGGAGGAGAAGCGCGCATTGACGCGGACATGCCTGTCGCTCTTTGCGCTTGCGAACGTCCAGTGCGTGACGCCGTCCAGCGGCAGGCAGTCGTGTGCCGAAAGCGCGTCGAGCGAAGCAGGCGTTCCCCGTGCCGCCAGATAGCCGGGGCTTGCGACAAGGAGGCGCGGGTTGTCGGCAAGCTTCTGCGCAACGAGGCTGCTGTCGCGAAGTCTGGCAATGCGGATCGCAAGATCCGTGCCGGTGGCGACGAGATCGGGCAAGGCATCGGTAAGGTCAAGTGCGATGCGCAGCTCGGGATGGCGGGCAAGCAGGCCGGGCACGACAGGTGCGACGAATCGCAGGCCGAAGGCGACGGGCACGGAGACGCGCAGCAGGCCGGCGGCGCCGCGGCTGTCGGAGCGCATCCTGGCGAGCGCCTCGTCGCCGTTCTCGACCATCGCCCGGGCGAAAGGCAGGAAGGTTTCTCCCTCCGGCGTCAAAGAGAGGGCGCGCGTGGTCCGATGCAGCAGCCTGACGCCAAGTGAAGCCTCGAGCGCGGCAAGTCGCCGGCTCGCCATCATGGCCGTGATCCCAAGCCGACGTGCGGCAGCCGCGAGGCTGCCAGCCGAAACGGCAACGCAGAAGACGCGGACATCGTCGAGGTTCACTATCAAAATCCGTTATACAGGCCGAACATACAAGAGCAGTACATCCCATTTCGATAAAGTTCTAGATCTCGCGCATCGCTTTCTTCAGCCAGAAAGGCATGAAAATGGATATGAAAATCTCGACCGCGGATGCGGACGCCTCGCATGGTGGCGTCGGGCGGCTTGCCCTTCTTGCCATGGCCACGGCCGGCGGTATCGCGGTGGCGAACATCTACTACAACCAGCCCATGCTTGGCCTTATCGAGGCGGAGTTCCAGCATCAGACGATTACGGGGCTTATTCCCACAGCGACGCAGCTCGGCTACGCGCTGGGTCTCTTCCTGCTGCTGCCGCTGGGAGATCTCGTTCACCGCCGCCCGCTGATCATCGGCCAGTTCGTCCTGCTGGCGGCGACGCTTCTGCTTGCGGCGCTGGCGCCAACCGCCTGGCTTCTCGTCGCCGCATCGTTTCTCGTCGGTTCAGCCTCTACCGTCGCACAGCAGATCGTCCCCTTTGCCGCTTCGCTTGCCGTTCCTGAAAAGCGCGGCGCCACGATCGGCACCGTGATGGCGGGCGTTCTGTCCGGCATCCTGTTCAGCCGGACGCTGTCCGGTTTCGTCGGTCAGCATGCCGGATGGCGCGAGATGTTCTGGATCGGCGTGCCAATGGCGCTTGTCGCAGCGGCAATGATGTTCCTGACGCTGCCCCATCATCGCCCGGCATCGCGCATGCGCTATCACATGGCGATGCGATCGCTCGTTCAGTTGTGGAAGCACCAGCCGTCCTTGAGAACGGCAACGCTCGTCCAGGCGGCGCTGTTCGCCTCGTTCACGGCGTTCTGGACGATCCTGGCGCTCTATCTGCAGGGGCCGAGCTTCGATCTCGGCGCGGACGTCGCGGGTCTTTTCGGGATCGTCGGCGCCGTCGGCATCTTTGCGGCACCTCTGGCCGGCAAGGTCGCCGATCGCCGTGGCCCCGGCTTCGTCGTCTGGATGGGCGCGGTGCTGGCCGCCGTCGCCTGGATCGTCTTCGGCCTCTGGTCGTCGCTGGCAGCCCTCGTCATCGGCGTGATCATTCTCGACTTCGGCATCCAGAGCGCTCTGGTCGCCAACCAGCACATCATCTACGCGATCGATCCCGAGGCCCGCAGCCGCCTCAATACGATCTTCATGACGGGGATGTTCCTGGGCGGCGCATTCGGTTCCGCCTCGGCCACGGCTGCCTGGGGCTATGGCGCATGGGCGGCCGTCAGCGCGCTGGGCGTGGTGTTCGCGCTGGTTGCGATCGGCATCAAGTTGGTGGCGCACAACCGTTCCGCCACCGTCGGAAAGACGCGTTGAGGAGCGAGCGATGAAAAGACTACGCGTGCGGGTCGTCGGCGGCTCCCTCGGCGGGCTCTTTGCCGCCATCCTGCTCCAGCGCGACGGCCACGACGTCATTGTCTACGAGCGCTCCACCGCCGGGCTCGGCGGCCGGGGCGCCGGCCTGGTCGGGCAGCACGACCTGTATGACGTGCTCGGGCGCATCGGATTGCGCGAACTCGCCCAGGTGGGAGTGGAAGCCTTCGAGCGCATCTATCTCGATGTCGACGGGCGGGTCTCGGGACGAATCCGCGCACCGCAGACGCAGATCTCGTGGGACGTTCTCTATGAGGGCGTCTCCTCGATGCTGGCGCCGGGCAGCTATGTCCTCGGGCGCAAGGTGAGGCGCGTGGTCGATGGCGAACGCGAGGCGTCGATGATGTTTGCGGACGGCACGACCGAAACCGCGGATCTCGTCGTCGGTGCAGACGGGCTTGGCTCGGTCACGCGCGCTGCCGTCACCACGCTGACGCAGAACGACTATGCCGGCTACGTCGCGTGGCGCGGGCTCATTCCGGAAGCAAAGCTCCCCTCCGGCAGCTCGATCCTGAAGGACCGCTTTGCGTTCTTCGTGACGACCGGCATCCATGTGCTCGGCTATCTCGTTCCCGGCCCGCATGGCGAGATGAAGCCGGGCGAGCGTCGCTACAACTGGGTGTGGTACCGGAAGGTTGCTGCCGGCGAGCTCGGAAGCCTGTTCACCGGCAGGGATGGAAGGACGAACCGCTTCTCGCTTCCACGCGGAGAACTGTCGGAAGACCGCCTCGAGGCGTTGCGGGCGGATGCGGCACGGCTGCTGCCACCGCAGTTCGCACTGGCCGTTGCGGCGGAAGACGAGCCGTCGATACAGGGCATCTTCGACTATCGCGCCGACAGGATGGCAGGCAACGCCGTCGCCCTTGTGGGGGACGCGGCCTTCGTCGTGCGGCCCCACACGGCGATGGGCGCCTCGAAGGCTGCGGGTGACGCAATGGCGCTTCGTGACAGCCTTTCCCGTTCGCAATCGGTCGACGAAGCCTTGCGGCGTTATGCTGCGTTGCGCATGCCCATCGGGGAAGACATCTCAAGCTACGGCCGCCGGCTGGGCGCTTCCGCACTCTGACGCCGGCTGCAGGAGGAGAGGCACGTGCTCTCCTCCTGCTTGCGCCGATGGCACGGAAGCTGTTTTTGCACGGTATGCCGACGCGAAAGACCGCCCGGCGGCGGAGCCGGGCGGTCTGGCGGAGTCAGGGTCCGCGGGCTTCGGACGAGGGGGAGATCCAAAGCTCGGTAGCGGGGAGGGGAGTGCGCTACCGCCTCTCTTGAGGCTGAAACGAGATTACTACGGCGGGTGCTTCTTCGAAATTATACGGGGGTTTGCCCGGCATCATACATGCGGATGGGGGGATGGGGCGGATCATGCAAGCCGGGCTGTCACGCCAACCGCGAGGATCGCAGCCCCGGCGAAATCCGTCACCATGGCGAAGTTTTCCTTTGCGCTCCGGGCCCGGTTCATGGCGTGCTTTGCCCCTGCCAGCGCTAGGTAGAGGCCGCCGACCAGCCCCGCCGGGGCCACCCAACCGGGCATCAGCAGGCTCAAAGTTGCGACGAGCCCCATCGCCAGGTTGCCGCAGCCGATCTCGGTGACCAGCTTCTCGGCGTCCGGATCATCGATCCCGAATATGGTCTTGGCGGTGAAGGACGGCTGAAGCACCTGCTTGAAGCCGGCCAGCAGCAGCCTGATGCCGGCGGCCCAGAACACGAACCACTTGCCGACCAGAAACAGCAGGCCGGCGTCCGAGCCCGCCGCCCATTCCGAAAGGATGGACAGGACCGGAAGGACGAACATCAGTGCGGTGACAGCAACGAAATACATCGGAAGGCTCAGCGTCAGGGACAGCGTTTTCCATCCTAGATTGCCGTGTCGGCTAAGCCAATGGCGGCTGCAGGAGCCGGGGTTCGTCCATTCGGTGGATCGCTGGCGTAGCGTTCCGGCCATGCCGCAAAAAAAACCCGCGGCATGCCGCGGGTCCGATCGTTCTTTTCGGTGACGTTGCTTATTCGAACAACGGGCGCTCCTGGCCGTTCTCGCGGATCCAGGTCGACAGGCCGATTTTGGCGAGCACGGAGAGGAAGGGCTTGGGCGCCAGTTCCTCGACGTTCGCCATATGCCTGACGTCCCACTCGCCGGTCGCGACCAGCATGGCCGCGGCGACCGGGGGAACGCCGGCGGTGTAGGAGATACCCTGGGAGCCGACCTCTTCGTAGGCTTCCTTGTGGTCCGCCACGTTGTAGATGAAGACCTCGCGTTCCTTGCCGTCCTTGATGCCCTTGACGAAGTCGCCGATGCAGGTCTTGCCGGTATATTCCGGTGCGAGCGACGCCGGGTCGGGCAGGCAGGCCTTGACGACCTTCAGCGGCACGACTTCCGAACCGTCGGCGAGCTTGACTGGCTGCTCGGAGAGAAGGCCGATCGACTTCAGGACGGTGAAGACGTTGATGTAGTGGTCGCCGAAGCCCATCCAGAAGCGCACGTCGGCGCCGTCCATGTTCTTGGCCAGCGAATGCACTTCGTCATGGCCGCAGAGATAGGCGCGGCGGGTGCCGACGACCGGCAGGTCGTAATCCTTGCCGATCTCGAACATCTTGTTGACGTTCCATTCGCCGTTCTGCCACGAATAGACGACGCCGGTGAATTCGCGGAAGTTGATTTCCGGGTCGAAGTTGGTGGCGAAGTACTTGCCATGGCTGCCGGCGTTGATGTCGACGATGTCGACGTCCGTCACCTTGTCGAGGTACTCGTCCTTGGCGAGCCTGGCGTATGCGTTGACGACGCCCGGGTCGAAGCCGGCGCCGAGGATGGCGGTGATGCCCTTCTCCCGGCATTCGTCGGCGCGCTTCCACTCGTAGTTTCCGTACCAAGGAGGGGTCTCGCAGATCTTGTTCGGCTCTTCGTGGATGGCCGTGTCGATGTAGGCGACGCCGGTATCCATGCAGGCGCGCAGCACCGACATGTTGAGGAAGGCGGTGCCAACATTGATGACGATCTCGCAGCCCGTCTTCTTGATCAGCGCCTTCGTGGCCTCGATATCGAGGGCATCCAAGGCATGGGCTTCGAGAACGCCCGGCTGTTTCATCGCCTTCTTTTCATGGACGGAGGCGATGATCGCATCGCACTTCGACTTCGTGCGCGAAGCGATGTGAATGTCGCCGAGGACGTCATTGTTCTGAGCGCACTTGTGCGCCACCACCTGGGCAACGCCACCCGCGCCGATGATGAGAACGTTCTTTTTCATTTCGGGGTAAATCTCCTTGTACCCTTAGCTGTCGTAGCTGTGAATTTTGGCCTCAGGAGAGGCTCTGTTCGTAGTCCGCATAGGTGAAGTCGCGGACCGTCCTGATCGAGCCATCCAGTTCGCGGATGGCGATGGCCGGCATCTTGACGCCGTTGAACCAGTTCTTCTTGACCATTGTATAGCCGGCGGCGTCCTGGATCGAGATGCGGTCGCCGACCCTGATCTCGTTTTCGAAGTCGAATTCGCCGAAGATGTCGCCGGCCAGGCATGACTTGCCGCAGATCATCCAGCGGTGCGGACCCCTGTTCGGGACGAGCTTGGCGCTCTCTCGGTAGATCAGAAGATCGAGCATGTGGGCTTCGATCGATGAATCGACGATCGCGAGATTCTTGCCGTTGAAAAGCGTGTCGAGCACCGTCACCTCCAGCGTCGTGGACTTGGTGATCGAGGCCTCGCCCGGCTCCAGATAGACCTGCACGCCGTATTCGCCGGAGAAGCGCTTCAGACGCTCGGCGAATTTCTCCAACGGGTAGTTCTCGCCGGTGAAATGGATGCCGCCGCCGAGGCTGACCCATTCCGCCCTGCGCAAGAGTGGTGCGAACTTCTCCTCGATCGCGCCGAGCATGCGGTCGAAAAGGTCGAAGTCGCCGTTCTCGCAGTTGTTGTGGATCATGAAGCCGGAGATCATGTCCATCACCGGCTCAACCTTCTTCACGTCCCACTCGCCGAGCCTGGAGAAGGGGCGGGCGGGATCGGCGAGATCGAAGCTCGACGAGGAGACGCCGGGGTTGAGGCGGAGGCCGCGAACGATGCCCGAGGACTGCCTGTCGAAGCGCTGCAACTGGCCGATCGAGTTGAAGATGATCTTGTCGGCGTGGCTAACCACTTCGTCGATCTCGTAGTCGGCATAGGCGACCGAATAGGCATGCGTCTCCTTGCCGAAGCGCTCGTGGCCGAGACGCACTTCGTTCAGCGACGAGGACGTCGTGCCGTCCATGTAGTCGCGCATGAAATCGAACACGCCCCAGGTGGCGAAGCATTTCAACGCCAACAGGGCCTTCGCGCCGGAAAGCTCGCGGAGCCTGGCGATCTTTTCCATGTTCTGAAGCAACTTCGACTTGTCGATCAGGTAGTAGGGCGTCTGGATCATCAATTCTGGTCTTTCGTGGAGCCGATATTGCAGCTTTATGTGAGCGCTCGGAGCCGGCGCCCACCCGGGTAGTCCCATGTCTAGTTGATGCGCGCGGGCATCGCGGTCTTCAGATCAGGGAACTGTCATCTTCAATCCGGAAGAGCCTGCCATTCGCACAAGGCACCGGCAGCGGCGTTTCTGTCTCTCTTGGCGTTCGCGTGCCGGCATGCGGGTCACCCCGACCGTGTACAGCGCGAATGTGACGGTCGGGCTACAATCGCGCGCCAAAGCGCGACAACTCCTGACCCGTTTGAGAGAGCAAAGACAGCATGGCGCCTATCTAGCCGTACGGCCGGGGAAGTCAAGGCAAGCCGCGTCTTGCCGCCATCGGGCCCTCTCGCCCCGCTCTTGCGAAAACAGGGCAGGATGGTATCTGACGGAGACGCGCCTGCGGGTTCTTGCGGCATTGCACGTTCGGCATGGCCGGCGCACCCATCGCCATCGGAGCGTTCCCTTGCCCAGAAAGCCCCTGCAGAACCAAGCCAACAGGGTCACGCTGCCGCGGGCCTTTTCCAAGCTCGGCATCTGTTCGCGCAAGCAGGCCGAAGCGCTGATCGTCGACGGGCGGGTGCGGGTCAACAAACGGGTCGTCAACGACGTCGAGGCCTGGGTGGACATGGCGTCCGACCGGATCGAGCTCGACGGCCAGCCGCTGAAGGCACATGCCAAGGTCTATCTGGCGCTGAACAAACCGCGCGGCCTGGTGACGACGCGGGACGATCCCGAGGGGCGCAACACCGTATTCGATTGCCTCGAGGGGCTGAACCTCCCCTTCGTCGCGCCGGTCGGCCGTCTGGACAAGGCAAGCGAGGGGCTTCTGCTCTTCACCAACGACACGCAACTGGCACAGAGGCTGCTCGATCCGGACAAGGACGTCCGCAAGATCTATCACGTGCAGGTCTCCGGCCAGCCGGGCGAGGCTGAGATCGCGCTCATGACGACAGGCATGGAAGTCGACGGCCAGACGCTGACGGCGGCGGCGGTTCGGCCGCTGCGCGCGGGGGAAAAGAACGCCTGGCTGGAAGTGGAGCTCACCGAGGGCAAGAACCGCCAGATCCGTCGCATGCTGGAGGCCATGGGACTGGAGTGCTTGCGGCTCGTTCGCGTCGCCATCGGCGACATCACCCTTGGCGACCTCGCCAAGGGCGCGACCCGTTTGCTCACCGACGCCGAGGTCCGATCCCTGCAGCGGGGCGCGGGGCTGGATGCGGCGGGAGCGAAATCCGCCAGCACCGCGGCGCGGCGAAAGCGGCGTTGAGGCAGGGTCTGAGGCAGTCACGCCTGCAGCTCAGCCGATGAAGGCATGCCGCCTATTCGATCAGGATCGCGCGGAAGTCGTTGACATTGGTGCCGGTCGGGCCCGTCTCGAAGATATCGCCGGCAGCCTGGAAGGCAGTGTAGGCGTCGTGGCCGAGAAGGCGGGCGCGTGGATCCTGTCCCGCGGCGCGCATGCGGGCGATGGATGCGCCGTCGGCAAAGGCGCCGGCATTGTGCTCCGATCCGTCGCGGCCGTCGGTGTCGGCGGCAAGCGCGTGGATGCCGGCGAGGCCGTCGATGGCAATCGCGAAGGAAAGCAGAAATTCGCTGTTGCGGCCGCCCTTGCCGAAGCTTTCGCCCCGGATCGAGACGGTCGTTTCGCCGCCCGAGAGGATCAGGGCGGGGGCAGGGAAGGGGCGGTTGCGCGTGCGCACCTCCCGCGCGATGGCCGCATGCATCAGACCGATATCGCGCGCTTCTCCCTCGATCGCGTCGGAGAGGATGAAGGTGTGGATGCCGGCCGCGCGCGCCCTGGATGCGGCCGCCTCCAGCGAGACACGCGCCGAAGCGATCACGTGATGCTGCTGATTGGCGAAGGCCGGATGGTCCGGGCCTGGTGCTGCGGCAGCGTCTGAGGCGAGATGCGCCATCACGCGTTGAGGCAGTTGCATGCGGTACTGGCGGACGATCTCGATTGCGTCCGACGGTGTCGAGGCGTCCGGGACGGTGGGGCCGGAGGCGACATGTGCGGGATTGTCGCCGGGAATGTCGGAAACGATCAGGCTCACCACCCTCGCCGGATAAGCGGCATAGGCAAGCCGGCCGCCCTTGATGGACGAGACGTGCTTGCGCACCACGTTCATGGCGGAGATAGGCGCGCCGGAGGCCAGGAGCGCCCGATTGACGGCGATCTCGTCTTCGAGCGACAGATCGCCAGCGGGGGCAGGCAACAGCGACGATCCGCCGCCGGAAATCAATGCGATGACGAGATCGTCTTCGGTGAGGCCGTTGACCAGTCCGAGCAATCGCTTGGCGGCGAAAAGGCCGGCCGCGTCGGGGACGGGATGGGCAGCCTGCAGCACTTCGATCCGCCGGCAGGCCGCGACCGGCCCGTGCTGGGCGACGACTGTGCCTTCGAGCGGCCCCTCCCAGAGGCTTTCGAGCGCTGCGGCCATCTGGCTTGCCGCCTTGCCCGCGCCGACGACGATCGTGCGTCCTTTCGGCCGCTTCGGCAGGTGGGTCAGGATGGCGGCCAGCGGATCGGCCGCCTTGACGGCTTCATGGAACAGCAAGGCGAGAAAGGCGCGCGGATTTTCGATCATGCCCTATCAATCACTCGTTTCGAGGTCGTACACAAGTACCCCGGCGACACCGTCGAGGGCGGCGGCGACGATCTTCGCCCCCGTCTTCCTGTGTTCCTCGTCGGCGAGATAGGTGTCGCGTGCGAAGCTGTCGTCGAAATCGACGATGAAGCCGTCGGAAAAACCCTTGTCCATTCCCGCTTCCGGGCTGACATTGATCCCGACATGGACAGCCAGCATGCCGGCAATGCGGTCCTTCAGCGCAGTGATCTCTTCGAAGATCTCGTTCTTGGCGGCCGCTGAAATCGTCGGCTTGAAGCGGATGAAGACGCAGTGGCGGATCATGCGGTGCTCCTATCGAATGTCGGTGCGGGCGCGTGCCCGGCTGTCGTTGCGCTCGTGGGCGAAGATCTGCCGCGGCAGCGGTTGCAGGTCGCGGATGATGTCTGCGCCCTTCTCGCCCACCATGATCGTCGGCGCGTTGGTGTTGCACGAGGGCACGCGCGGCATCACGGACGAATCGCAGACGCGCAATCCTTCCAGTCCGTGCACCCTGAGATCGAGCCCGACGACGGCATCTGCGCCCGTGCCCATCTTGCACGTGCCGACGGGATGGTGGTCTGTCTTGGCATTGGCGCAGCCGTAGTCGAACAGATCCTCATCGGTGAGATATTTGGGGCCGGGCAGCCGCTCGGCAAGGACGAACGGCTTCAGCGCCGGCTGCTGCATGATCTCGCGGGCGATCTTCAGCCCCTCGATCGACATCTTGCGGTCGTGGGGATCCTCCCAGTAGTTCGGATCGATCAGGGGGGCGGCTGCCGGATCGGCGGAGGCGAGCCGGACCGTGCCGCGCGAACGCGGGTGCAGATAGGCGGAGTTCAGCGTCACGCCGGCGTTCTTCAGCCGCTCCACGCCCGCCTCGATGCCCGAACCCAAGCCGAGGTGGAACTGGATGTCGGGCGAGCGGGCGTCCGGATCGGCATACCAGAAACCGCCCGTCTCGAAGAGCGAGGAGGCGACGGGGCCGGAACGGAACAGCACGTATTGCAAGCCCGCCCAGAGCGTGCGGTGGAGCTTCGCCACATTGTCATAGGTGTGGTCGCCGGTGCATTCGCAGATGACGAACAGGTCGAGATGATCCTGCAGGTTGGAGCCGACGCCGGGCAGGTCGTGCTTCACCGGCACGCCGGCCGATTTGAGATGGTCGGCCGGGCCGATACCCGACTGCAGCAGGAGCTTCGGCGAGCCGATGGCGCCGGAGGAGACCAGCACCTCGCGCTCCGCCCGCAACGTCTCCAGCCCGCGCGAGGTTGCGATCTCGACGCCGACGGCGCGGCTGCCTTCGATGAGGATGCGGGTGACGCGAGCGCCGGTGCGGATGGTGAGGTCCTTCCGATCCTTGATCGGAGACAGATAGGCCAGCGAGGCCGAGGAACGGCGGCGGTTGCGCTGCGTCAGCTGGTAGAAGCCGATGCCGGCCTGCTGGCGGCCGTTGAAGTCGTGGTTATACGGAATGCCGAGCTCCTGGCCGGCGCGGATGTAGGCGTCGCAGATCGGCAGGCCGGAAACCGGCATCGAGACGCCGAGCGGGCCGCCATAGGCATGATAGTCGTCGGCGAAGCGCTGGTTGTCCTCCGCACGCTTGAAATAGGGCAGAACCGAGCGGTAGTCCCAGCCCTCGCAGCCGTCTTCCGTTGCCCAGAGGTCGTAGTCGGCGGCGTTGCCGCGGGTATAGAGCTGCGCGTTGATCGACGAGCCGCCGCCGATCACCTTCGCCTGCGTATAGCGCAGCACGCGGCCCTTCATGTGCTTCTGCGGCACCGTCTCCCAGCCCCAGCTGGCGACACCCTTGGTCATCTTGGCAAAGCCTGCCGGCATGTGGAACAGCGGGTTCCAGTCGCCGCCGCCGGCCTCCAGCAGCAGGACGCGCACCGTCGGATCTTGCGAGAGGCGGTTGGCCAGCACGCAGCCTGCGGGGCCGGCGCCGGTGATGATGTAGTCGTAAGCCATGCACGTTTCCTCGAGGATTCAAGCTGTTCGCGTGTTCAATTCTTTATGTGCCGGCGATGCTGCCTGGCGCCCGCTCATCCGCCGAGCACCCCGGCTGGTCCTTATCCGGCTGCCGCCACCCTCTGCCCGCTTGTGCGAGAGGGGCAGGGTGAGGGCGAACTCATCACAAGACGGGACTGCGGGTGCCTCGGCAGCTGCGGCCGCTGCCGATCCTTACAGCCGCCCTATCGAGAGCCCTCCGTCCAGATCGATCACCGAGCCCGTGGCAAAGGCGAAGCGGCCTGTGGCAAGGGCAGCGACGGCCGCGCCGATATCCTCCGGTTCCCCCCAGCGCTTCATCGGCACCAGCCCGCCCGCGATCAGCGCGTCGTACTTGGCCGATACGCCTGCGGTCATTTCCGAGCGGATGATGCCGGGGCGGATCTCGAAGACGGCGATACCGGTTTCGGCCAGCCGCAGTGCCAGCCCCTGGCTGAAGGCTGCAAGCCCGGCCTTCGTCATGCAATAGTCGAGCCGCTCGGGCGAAGACAAAGAGGCCGAGACGGATGTGACGTTGACGATCGACCGCGGACGGGTGGCGGGCGCCGCGAGCATCGCGCGCAGGACGGCCTGCGTGAAGAAGACCGTGCCGCGCAGGTTGGTGGCGACTATCGTGTCGAAATTCTCAGGCTGGAGGTCGAGAAAGTCGCCACGCACCACCGAGGCGATGCCGGCGTTGTTGACCAGGCAATCGATGTGGCCGAAAGCGTCGACAATTGCCTCGACTGTCTCTGCATGCCTCTCGACTGCGGCAAGGTCGGCTTGGAAATAGGCCGCCTTCGCGCCGGCTTCGCCGAGCATTGCGAGCACAGTGTCGGTGCTTTCGTCGGAGGCGCCGATGCCGGTGATTGCGATATCGAAGCCGTCCGCAGCAAGGGCCCGGGCAATGCCCAGCCCGATGCCGCGACGACCGCCGGTGACGATGGCGAGCGGGCGAGCTTTCCGATGACGGAGCGAGCGAAAGGATGTCATCAAGAAACAAGCTCCCTCGAGCGGATGTGGTCGGCGACGCGCAGCGCCTGGGCTGCGACCGTCAGCGCCGGATTGACCGCCGCCGAGGTCGGCAGGAAGGACGCATCGACGACAAAGAGGTTCGGATGGTCGAACGAGCGGCAGTAGACGTCGAGCGGCGCACTTGCCGGGTCATTGCCCAGGCGCACGGTGCCGCACTGGTGCGAGGGCGTGCGCTTGTCGAAGGCGCGCGACAGCACGATTGGAAAGCCCGCCTTCTTCAGGACTGCCTTCAGCTTCGCCACCAGCTCGAGGTGGGCGTCCCAGTTGGTGCGGGTCCATTTCAGCACGATCCGGTCGCCGTCGACGGTGATCCGGCTTTCGGGGTGGGGCAGGTCTTCGCTCATGGCATAGAAATCGACCGCATGCCGTGAGATCCGCTCCAGCAGCCATTCCGGGACCTTGGGCATGTTGGCCTTGAGGATCTTGCCCGAGACGCGGCCAAGAAGCTGGACATTGCCGAGCGGTGGCCCGCCAGCCCCATTGGACAGGTAGAAATCGTTGAAACCGAACGTCTTCTGGTAGATCGAATTGTTCCGATAAGACGGAGAGAGCGCAATGACCGCGCTGGAATTGTGGTTCATGAAGTTGCGCCCGACCTGGTCGGACGTGTTGGCGAGCCCGCGGGGATGGCTCTCGCTCGCTGAGCGCAGCAACAGCGCTGCGGACTGGACGGCGCCGGCGGACAGGATGACGAGCTTAGGCGAAAGGCTCGCCTCCACCCCGTCCCTGACATAGCGGATCTCGGAGATCGAGCGTCCGTCCGGGTCGGTCACGAGCCGTGTGACGCGGCTGCCGGTCTGCAGCGTCACGTTCTGGTGTCGCAAGGCCTGCGCAAGTGCTGCCGTCTCACCGTCCATCTTGCCGTCGTCGGCGTTCGGATGGGCGTCCCACGGTGTCTTCGCCTTCTTCAGCCAACGTTCGATGTCGATGCCCAGCGGCAGCGAATAGGGGTGTATGCCGGCTGCCTTCAGCCGCTTGCGCACCAGCGCGATCGCCGGTTCGTCCCGGACCGGCGGAAAGGGATAGGCGGTCGAATGCGGCGGCTCGGTCGGATCCTCGTCCAGCGTTCCGCGAACCTGGTAGAGCTTTTCCGCAGCCGAATACCATGGCTCCAGTTCCTCATAGGGGAACGGCCATGCGGGCGAGACGCCCTCGCGGTGGCGCATTTCCAGAAAGTCCTCGCGGCGATAGCGCACGAGGACTGCGCCGAAGAACTTGGAATTGCCGCCGACATTATAGTAGTTGCCGGGGTTGAAGCCGGCGCCGTCGGCCTCGTACCAGGTCTCCTTCGGGCGGAAGTGGCCGCGCTGGAAGATGGCCCGCTGGTCGCGGTTCTCCGGCCGGTCCGCGATCCGCTCTCCGGCCTCGAGGATCAGGATGCGGGCGCCGCTCGGCGCAAGGCCGGCGGCGACGGTTGCTCCGCCGATGCCGGAGCCGATGATGACGATGTCTGGCTGCTCGCTCATCGTCTCGTCTCAGGCGATGCGACGCTGGCTGTCGGGGTCGAAGAACACGGCCTTGTCGAGATTGAAGGCAAGCCGCGCTTTTTGTCCGGCGGAGATGCGCGCGTCGGCGCGCAGCCGGGCGACGATCTCCTTGCCGCCGAGATGTGTCACGGCGAAAGTGTCGGCACCGGCGGGCTCCACCACCTCGATCAGGCAATCGCCCTCCGCGATTGCGCGGGCATTATGGTCGGCGCCCTCCGGATCGGTCAGTGCCTCGGGGCGGATGCCGAAGATCACTTCCTTGCCGCGATAGGCGCCGAGACCCTGCGGTGCATTGTCGACGACGAGCTTCAGCGGATCGGCCTCGGGACGGGCGAGCGATACGGCAAGCGCGCCGCCGTCGCCCTCGACCTTCGCTTTCAAAAGGTTCATCGCCGGCGAGCCCATGAAGTCGGCGACGAAGATGTTGGCGGGATTGTTGTAGATCTCGGCAGGGGTTCCGAACTGCTGCAGCACACCGTCCTTCAGTACGGCGATCTTGGTCGCCAGCGTCATGGCCTCGATCTGGTCGTGGGTGACGTAGACGATGGTCGTCTTCATGCGTTGGTGCAGGCGCTTGATCTCGGTGCGCATGTCGACGCGCAGCTTGGCGTCGAGGTTGGAGAGCGGCTCGTCGAAGAGGAACAGCTTGGGATCGCGCACGAGCGCCCGACCCATGGCGACGCGCTGGCGCTGGCCGCCGGAAAGCTGGCCGGGCTTGCGGTCGAGCAGATGGCCGATCTGCAGCATCTCGGCAACCTGCTTGATCGCCTTGTCGCGCTCGCCCTTCGGCACGCCGCGGATTTCCATGCCGAAGGCGATGTTTCCGGCAACCGTCATATTCGGGTAGAGCGCATAGGACTGGAACACCATGGCGATGTCGCGCTTGGAGGGGTGCAGACCGGCGACGGAGCGGCCGTCAATGGCGATGTCGCCGGAGGTGATCGGCTCCAGACCGGCGATGGTGTTGAGCAGCGTGGACTTGCCGCAGCCGGAGGGGCCGACGAGGACGAGGAAGCCGCCCTGCTCGATCTCCAGGTTGATGTCCTTCAGGATTTCCAGCGCGCCGTAGGACTTGCGAAGATTGCTGATCTTGAGAAACGACATGGCGGTCATCCTTTCACGGCGCCGGACATCAGGCCGCGGACGAAGTAGCGGCCGGAGACGATGTAGACGATGAGGGTGGGGAGGGCTGCGAGGATCGCGCCCGCGAAGTGGACGTTGTATTCCTTCACGCCCGTCGACGAGGAGACGAGGTTGTTCAGCGCCACCGTCATCGGCGTGGAATAGGGGCCGGAGAAGGACGCGCCGAACAGGAAGTCGTTCCAGATGTTGGTGAACTGCCAGATGACCGAGACGACGATGATCGGCCCCGACGACGGCAGGAGGATGCGGCGGAAGATCTGGAAGAAGCTTGCGCCGTCGATCTGCGCTGCCCGCACCAGCTCGGTCGGGAAGTTTTCGTAGTAGTTGCGGAAATAAAGCGTCGTGAAGCCGATGCCGTAGATCACGTGCACAAGGATCAGCCCCCAGATGGTGCCGGCGATGCCGAAGATACCGAGCATGCGCGCCATCGGGATCAGGACGATCTGGAAGGGGATGAAGCAGGACAGCAGCAGCAGCCCGAAGAAGATGTTCGAACCGCGGAACGGCCATTTCGTCAGGACATAACCGTTAAGCGCGCCGATGATGGTGGAGATCGCCACGGCCGGCACCACCATCAGGATCGAATTGATGAAGAAGGGGCGAAGGCCGGTCGGCTGCACGCCGATCTGCGCCGTCGACCAAGCCGACAGCCAGGGCTCGATGGTCCACACCTGCGGCAGGTTCAGCATGCCGCCCTGACGGATCTCGTCCAGCGGTTTCAGCGAGTTGACCACCATCACGTAGAGCGGCAGCAGGTAATAGACGGCGAAGATGATCAGTGCCGTATAGATCAGCACGCGCGTCAGGCGGCCGTGACTGATGACGTTTTCGGGGCTTGCAGCGCTCATCGGCCCTTGCCTCCACGGATTTCGGAATAGAGATAGGGAACGATGATCGAGAAGATCATGATCAGCATGATGATCGCCGAGGATGCACCGATGCCCATCTGGTTGCGGGTGAAGGTGTAGGAATACATGAAGGTTGCCGGCAGTTCGGTCGCCTGGCCGGGCCCGCCGCCGGTCAAAGCGATGACCAAGTCGTAGGCCTTGATTGCAAGATGGGCGAGGACGACGAAAGCGGAGAGGAAAATGGGCCGCATCAGCGGGATGATGATGCGGCGATAGACCGTCATCGTGGAGGCCCCGTCGATCTGGGCGGCCTTGATGATCTCGTTGTCGACCCCGCGCAGGCCGGCGAGGAACATTGCCATGACGAAGCCGGACGACTGCCAGACGGCGGCGATCACGACGCAGTAGATCGCGTAGTTGCGGTCCTTGATCCAGTTGAAGGAGAAGCTCTCCCAGCCCCAGAGATGCATGGTGTTCGCAAGGCCGATACCGGGGTCGAGGAACCATTTCCAGGCCGTGCCTGTCACGATGAAGGACAGCGCCATCGGGTAGAGGTAGATCGGCCGCAGCAGGCCCTCGATGCGGATGCGCTGGTCGAGCAGGATCGCGAGCCCGAGGCCTAGCACGCTGCAGATGACGATATACAGCGAGGCGAAGATCGCCAGGTTCGTGATCGCCCGCCACCAGTGCGGCAGCGACCACAGCCGTACATAGTTCTGCAGGCCGACGAAGTTGTAGGACGGCAGCATCTTGCTGTCCGTCAGCGACAGGAGCCCCGTATAGGCGATGAAGCCATAGACGAATACCAGGACTATGAGGAAGCTGGGGGCCAGCACGAGCTTGGGAAGAAGCTCCTGCAGCCGCGAGCGGCTATCCATGATCGTTACCACCGTTGTTGTGCGGTCTTCTGGTTCAAGGGGCAAGTGCCTCGTCGTCGATGAAGAATGCCCCTCAGCTGCCTGCCGGCACCCTCTCCCCGCGGGCGGGGAGAAGGCCGATGCCGCGGCGTCTCCATTCCCTCTCCCCGCAAGCGGGGAGAGGGGCAGGGTTGAGGGACCAGCAGCCCCTCCTCACGCGCCTACTTCGCGCCTTCGACGGCAGCGACCAGTTCCTTGGTGGCTTCCTCGGAGGAAAGCTCGCCGTTGAACTGGCGAGTCACCACGTCGTAGATCGCGTTCTTGACGGCGGCCGGATTGGCATGGCCGTGCGCCATGGAACCGTAGAGCGTGCCGCTGGCATTGGCCTCGGCCAGGTCCTTGATGCCCTTCTTGCCGCAATCGTCGAAGTCGGTGTCCGGCACGTCGGTGCGGGCCGGGACCGAACCCTTGACCACGTTGAAGGCCGACTGGAAGGTCGGGCTTTCGATGGCAGAGGCCATGGCGAGCTGGGCGGGAACCTTGTCGGCTGCGACCTTGAACATGGCGAACTGGTCGGAGTTGAAGGTGACCGAGCCCTGGGTGCCGGGGAAGCGCATGCAGACGAAATCCGTGCCCGGCTTCTTGCCGGCCTTCAGGAATTCACCCTTGGCCCAGTCGCCCATGAACTGCAGGCCGGCCTTGTCCTCGATGACCATGGCCGAGGCGAGGTTCCAGTCGCGGCCGGAGAAGTTGTCGTCCACGTAGGAGCGCAGCTTCGTCATGCGGTCGAAGGCCTCCTTCATCTGGTCGCTGCCCAGCGTTTCCGGATCGAGATCGATGAAGGCCTTCTTGTAAAAATCGTTTCCGAGCGAGAGCACGACGGCGTCGAAGATCGTTGCATCCTGCCAGGGCTGGCCGCCATGGGCGACGGGTGTGATGCCCTGCGCCTTGAAGTTGTCGAGCAGCGCGATCAGTTCGTCCCAGTTCTGCGGCTCCTTGCCGCCGGCCTTGTCGAGGGCCGCCTTGTTGATCCACACCCAGTTGGTGGAGTGGACATTCACAGGGGCTGCGATCCAGTGGCCGTCATACTTGGAGAACTGCTGCAGGGCGCCGGGGACGACCTTGTCCCAGCCTTCCTTGGCGGCGACGTCGTCGAGATTGCCGAGCGCGCCTTCCTTGGCCCAGTCGAGAATGTCGAAGCCCAGCATCTGCACCGCAGTCGGTGCGTTGCCGGCGGTGACGCGGGCGCGAAGCACGGTCATCGCCTCCGTGCCGCCGCCGCCTGCGACCGGCATGTCGGTCCAGGTGATGCCCTTGGATTCGAGATCCTTCTTCAAGACGTCAAGCGCGGCAGCCTCGCCGCCGGACGTCCACCAGTGCAGCACTTCCACGTTCTCCGCAGCGCGCGCGGATACGCCGCCGCCAAGGCTCATCATCACCGCGGCGATCGCGGTCGTCGTTACAAACTTGCGCATCGATTTCCTCCCGTTTGCAAGTTTCAAAGGCGAGATCCTCCTCCCGCCGTTCCTCATCGTCCCCCAACCCCGGGCGACAATTCTGGAGCTGCGGCGCGTGCCGCTGCTCAATTTAAAACGTTATAAATTCGACGAGTCAAGCGTATGGCCGACCACACCGCTTTTCCTCCGAAATCGCTAGTTTCCGGCGGGGAATCCGAATCTTTCCGCGAAAATTTTGCGTGCACCGCAACGTATGCGAGTTTAAAACGTTTGCATTGCACGATTGCACCGGGCGGGTCGTCTTTGTAAGGTGCCGCCGAAATATCAACTTGAGCCAAAGACCGTTGCCGTGCCCAGCCGACAGAAGCTTTCCGAAATCGACACTACCAGAACGGCCCAGCGCACCGGCAAGCCGACGCTGAAGACGATCGCCGACCTGACCGGCCTTGCGGTCACCACCGTGTCGCGGGCGCTCGGCAACGCGCCGCAGATCTCCGAGGCGACCCGCAAGCGCGTCCACGAAGTCGCAAGCGAGATCGGCTACCTGCCGGACCGTGCGGCCCAGCGCCTCAAGACGGGACGCACGAACGTCATCTCGGTGCTGCTTGATCCGCATGAGGAGATCCTGGGCTTTGGAACCTCCGTCATCCACGGGCTGGCGCGCGCCCTGAAGGCCACGCCCTATCACCTGATCGTCACGCCCAACTTCGTCGAGGACAGCAGCGTCGAGGCTGTCAACTACATCATCCGCAACGGAATGGCCGATGGTCTGGTGCTGTCGCGCACCGAACCTTTCGACCCGCGGGTGCGGCTGCTGCTCGAGCGTGATTTTCCCTTCGTGACGCATGGGCGGACGGAGTTCACGACGCCGCACGCCTATGTCGACTTCGACAATTTCGCCTTCGCCCACGAAGCCGTGCGCCGGCTCATCGCCAAGGGACGGCGGAAGGTGACGATCATTCCGCCACCGAAGCGGCTGACCTTCTGCCAGCACATGCTGCACGGCTTCATGACCGCTGTGCGCGAGGCCGGCATCGCCTTCGAGGTGCCGGAGGCGATCGACCTCGACTGTCCGGCCGATCAGATCCGCGACCACGTGCGCCGCCGCGGGGCGGATGCGGGTGCGCCGGACGGTCTCGTTTGTCCGGGCGAGGTCTCGGCGCTTGCAACCATCACCGGCATGAGCGACCGGGGCATGACGCTCGGCGCCGAATACGACATCGTCGCCAAGCAGACCTCGCATCTTCTCACCCAGATCCAGCCCAAGGTCGAGACGATTTACGAGGACCTGACGGCGGCCGGCGAGGCGATGGGAACGCTGCTGTTGAGGCGCGTCGCCGGCGAGAACGTCGGCGACCTGCACATGCTTCAGGCGCCGCAACTGGGGTTTCCGGCGCCCTGAAGGGGCGCAGGCGCCTCCTGCGATCGGGGTCGGAGCGGCTGCGTTCATCGCGGCATCCACCAGTTGGTGCGTGCGCCGATGTGCATGTTGAGCGTCTTGGTCTCGGTATAGTCCTCGACCGCATGGCGGCCGAGTTCGCGTCCGAGCCCCGACTGGCGATAGCCGCCGAAGGGCAGTTCCGAGGCGCCGTCCATGAATGTGTTCATCCAGACCGTGCCGGCGCGCACGCGACGGCCGATCGTCAGGCAGGTGTCGAAATCGCGGCTCCAGACGCCGGCCGACAGGCCGTAGTCGATGGCGTTGGCGATGCGGATCGCCTCCTCCGTCGTCTCGAACGTCAGTACGGAGAGAACCGGGCCGAACACCTCTTCGCGGGCGACCGCCATCTCCGGCTTCACCCCGGAGAGGATGGTCGGCGCCATGAACTGGCCAAGCCCGAGGTCGAGCGGGTTGCCGCCGAGGGCGACGTCGGCGCCCGCGTCCTGGGCGCCTGCGACGTAGCCCGCGATCTTCTCTAGGTGCTGCGGCGTGATGATCGCGCCAACCTGGGTCGATGGGTCGAGCGGATCGCCGACGCGCACCTTCTTCGAAAGTTCCGCGATACGGGCCGTCACCTCGTCGGCGACGTCGCGGTGCAGGATCAGCCGCGAGCCGGCATTGCAGCATTCGCCGGCGTTGAAATAGGCGCCGAAGACGGCGGCATCGATGAAAGCGTCGAGGTCGGCGTCCGGGAAGACGATCTGCGGGTTCTTGCCGCCGAGTTCGAGGGACACCTTCTTCAGCGTCTGGGCCGCATTCGCCATCGTCAGCCGGCCGACGCCGGTCGAACCTGTGAAGGAGACCATGTCGACGTCCGGATGTGTCGTTATCGGCGCGCCTACCGCAGGCCCCGTGCCGGTGACGATGTTGACGACGCCTGTGGGTACGCCGGCCTCGATCAGGATCTCGCCCAGCACCAGCGTCGAGCCCGAGGTGAGCTCCGACGGCTTGACGACTGTGGTGCAGCCGGCGGCCAGCGCAAAGGGCAGCTTCTGGCTGACGATCAGGAAGGGGAAGTTCCACGGCGTGATGATCGAGACGACCCCGATCGCCTCGCGGAGCACCACGCCGAGCGTGCCGTCGCCAAGCGTGTTGTAGCTCTCGCCGTGCAGGTCGCGGGCAAGCGCTGCGGCATAGCGCCAGATGTCGACGGCGCCGCCGAGTTCGCCCTTCGCCTGGCTGATAGGCTTACCGCTCTCGATCGCGTCGAGAAACGCAAGCTCGTCGGCGCGCGCCGCGATCAGGTCGGCCGCCTTGAGCAGGATGTTGGAGCGTTCCGCGGCCGTCATCCTCGGCCAGTGGCCTTCGTCGAAGGCGCGGCGGGCGGCGGCGATCGCCCGCTCGGCATCCTTCGCCGTGCCGGCCTGATAGCGGCTGACGGTAACGCCATGGCCGGGGGCGACACGCTCGAGAGACGCGCCGCTATCGGAGGCGACCCATGCGCCGTCGATCAGCATGCGGAAATCGCGTGCCTTGTGATTTTGAAGTGCCTTCGGCTGCACTGTGACCGTCATCACCATTCTCCCTTGAAGATTGCGGGGCGCTTTTCGCTGAAGGCGGCGACGCCTTCCTTCAGGTCGCCCGTCTTGGCGACGAGGATGGAGCCGAGGGCTTCCACCGCGCTGCCGTTGTCCTCGCCGTTGGCGACGGCGATCATCAGTTTCGAAATCTCGGTCGCGGCCGGCCCGCGCGCGGCGATGCGCGCAGCATAGTCCTGTGCGGCCTGCACCGAAACGCCGCTATCCACCACATGGTCGACAATGCCCAGCGTTTCGGCCGCTTCTGCCGTCAGCACCTCGCCGCCGAGCAGCATGCGGCGCACTGCCTGCGCGCCGAAGCGTTTTACCAGCCGCTGTGTGCCCGACCAGCCGGGCACCATGCCGAGGCCTGCTTCCGGCAGGCCGATCTTGACCTGGCGCTCGGCGATGCGGATGTCGGCTGCGGCGGCCAGTTCCAGCCCGCCTCCCAGCGCGTGGCCGTTGACGGCAGCGATCAGCGGCATGCGCAGCGTCGCGAGCCTTTCGAATACCCGGTGGCCGAAGCGCACCCAGGCGTGGCCGAACTCGTTGGGCTCCATGCCGCCCCAGGCCTTGATGTCGCCGCCGGCCGAAAAGGCCTTGCCTTCGCCAGTCAGGATCGCGACCCGCACGGTCGCGTCTGCCTCGATCACCTCGCAGGCGGCGGCAAGTTCCTTAAGCATCTCGATGTCGAAGGCGTTCAGCTTTTCCGGCCGCGCGATCGTAAGGGTGGCGATGGGACCGTCGACGGTCACCCGGATGCGCGGCTCAGACATGGCTCACCCCCTCAAGGGTTCGTTGCGGCTTGCGCGGCAGCACCAGTCCGAGCGGCGCGTCGGCGAAGAGGGCCTGATCCATCACCTTCAGGTCGTCGGCTACGAGCAGCGGAAATTCCGACTGGTCGAGAATATGCGCCTTGAGGTCGACGCCGGGCGCGATCTCGGTCAGCATCACCCCCCTCGGCGTCAGCTTCATCACACAACGTTCGGTGACATAGGTGATGTCCTGCCCCTGCTCGATCGCGCGGCTGCCGGAGAAGGTGACGTGCTCGACCGCGGTAACCAGCTTCTTCAACTTGCCTTCCTTCTCGATGACAAGCCTGCCATCTTCGACACCGAGTTTCGCCCCGGCGTTGAACATGCCGGAGAAGACGATCTTCCTGGCACGCGCCGTGATGTCGACGAAGCCGCCGGCGCCGGCCGTCACATGCGGCCGGAAGGAGAGCTTGGAGACGTTGACCGAGCCGTCGCGGCCGATCTCGAGGAATGACAGCAGTGAAGCGTCGAAGCCGCCACCCTGGAAATAGGTGAACTGGTAGGGCGAGGGCATGTAGGCGTCGGCGTTCGAGGCGCAGCCGAAGGCGAAGTCGAGCAGCGGCACCCCGCCGACGGCTCCCTGCTCGATCACCCAGGTGACGTCGCCGTGAAGACCTTCCTCCAGCAGGATGCGCGGCACGTTGGCGGAGATACCAAAGCCGAGATTGACGCAACTGCCGGCCTGAAGCTCCTGCGCGACGCGGCGGGCGATCACCTTCTGGATGTTGAATTCCGGCACGCGGAACGTATCGAGCGGGCGCATGATCTCGCCGGAGATCGCGGGATCGTAGAGCGTCTGCGTCGTCTGCTTCTGGTCGGGATCGACCACGATATAGTCCACCAGCATGCCCGGCACGCGCACGTCGTGCGGCCGCAGCGAGCCGTCCTTGGTGATGCGCTTGACCTGGGCAATGACGATGCCGCCGTTGTTGCGGGCTGCCAGCGCCTGGTCGAGGCCGCCGAGATAGGCGCCCTCGTGCTCGTAGGTAAGATTGCCGCGCTCGTCGGCGGTGGTGGCGCGGATGATCGCTACCTGCGGCACGATCGCCGGGAAGTAGAGCCAGTCTTCACCCTCGAACGCCACCTTCTTCACGACCGGCTCGGCCGCAGCCTTGTCGTTCATCGCGCAGCCCTGGCGGGACGGGTCGACGAAGGTGTCGAGACCGACCTTGGTCAGCACGCCCGGGCGCTTTGCGGCCGCTTCGCGGTGCATGTCGAAGAGGATGCCGGAGGGGATGTTGTAGGCGGGGATCTCGTTGCCGGTCACCATCTGCCAGATCAGCGGCGGCTCGGAAGAGGACGGGCCGGAAGGGTAGGAGCCGCCGATGATCCTGGCCAGCAGTCCTTTCCTCGCGATGTGGTCGACGCCCTTGATGCCGCTCATGTCGCCGGCTGCGATCGGATGCAGGGTGGTGATGTTTTGCGGATGCCCGGTCGCCTCGAAGCGCTCCCCGATCGCCTTTAGCATCAGGTCGGGGCAGCCGAGGCCGGAGGAAGACGACACCGAGACGACGGCGCCGTCAGGGATCAGGCTGGCTGCTTCAGCGGGAGAAATGTGCTTGGTCATGATGCGGCCCGAAGTTGGAATTGACGCGGTGAAGTCGATGCCTGCTGTGCCTTCTCGCCGCCGGAAAGGAGGTGCCCGACGGCCGGCCGATGCTCTCTTTGCCGGTTCGATTGCGGGGCAAGTCGCATCATCGCCTCGCATGCGCTCGGCTCTTCCCGGCGATTTGGAGACAGGGCCGCTTGCGTTGGGGCGTCAATTGCAGAGAGCGTTTGCATCAGATCACCAGCCCCTCACAGTTGCGGTTCGATCTTGACGGCCGCACCACTGCGGGCGGCCTCGACGACGGCCAGTCCCGTCGCCAGCGACCAGATGCCATCCTCGCCGGTCGCCGACGGCGCCCCCTTTCCGGCGATGGCTGCGTGGAAGGCGGCAAGCGCGGTCTCATAGAGGTTGGCATGCTCGAGCGGCAGATCGCGCTCGCCGTCGGCATCGCGCAGCGTCACAGTGCCAACCGCGCGCTGGCTCATGACGTTGCGCCCGATCAGCGAGCCCTCGCTGCCATGCACCTCCAGGCCCGTCTCGGCGTACTTCGTGGTGAAGCCGTCGTGGAACTGGGCGATCACGCCGGAGCGGAAACGCAGCACGCCCATCACAGCGTCCTCCAGCCCCGCCTTGGCCATCCCGCCCTCTTGGCTGAAGGCGATGGCTTCCACCGGGTCGTCGCCGAGCACGAAGCGCAGCGTGTCGGCGTCGTGGACGGTGATGTCGAGGATGACGCCGCCGCCTGCTTCCGGCCGCGCCAGCCGCCAGCCCTGCAAATGTGGCGGGAGGTAGACGGCATGGAAGACGCGCGCCGAAAGCGGCGTGCCGATCCGGCCGGAGGCGATCGCATCGCGCATGGCCCGATGGCTCGCGGCATTGCGCAGGTGATGGTTCGTCGCCATGACGACGCCCGCATTCTTCGCAGCCTTCACCATGGCGCGCGCATCTTCGAGCGAGGTCGCCAGCGGTTTCTCGCACAGGATATGCTTGCCGGCGCGGGCGGCTGCGATCGCCTGGTCGCGGTGCAGTTCGTTGGTCGTGGAAATGTAGACGGCGTCGATCTCAGGATCGCCGACGAGATCCTCCAGGCGCGTGACGGCTTTCGCGATGCCGTGATCGGCGGCATAGGCGCGGCCGCGCTCGGCGTTCGTGCTCATCACGGAGACGATCTCGCCGCCGGTGGCGCGGATCGCGCCGATGACCCACTCATGCGCGATCGTGCTGGCGCCGATCAGTCCCCATCGTGTCTTTTGCGACTGTGTCATGCGAGGCTCCTCCACCCCATTGTCCCGCGCCAGTGCCGCAGCTCTGGCGCACCACCAGCCGAACCGAGGCAACCTGCGCCTCGGCCTCCACCCGGCCGGAATTGATCTGTTTCAGAAGCATTTGCGCGGCGCGCCGGCCCATGCCCTGCGGATCGACGGAAACCGTCGTCAACGCGGGCACGGCCGTCTGCGCCTCAATCACGTCGTCGAAGCCGACGACGCCGAAATCGCGGCCCGGCTCCAGGCTGCGGGCGCGCAGGCCGTCGCACACGCCGAAGGCGACCGCGTCGTTGAAGCATATCGCCGCCGTCGGCCGGTCTGCAATCAGCATGGCGCGTTCGATCGCAGCCACGCCACCGGCGCGCGAGGGCGCGGAGTTGATGACAAGCGCTGCGTCGGCGCTCAGCCCGGCTGCCACGAGGGCATCGCGGTAGCCGTCGATGCGGTCGGCGGAAACGGCGGTGTCGGAAAAGCCGCCGAGAAAGGCGATGCGGCGATGGCCGAGCGCGATCAGGTGCTCGGTCGCCGCGTGCGCGCCGGCATAGTTGTCCGAAAGCAGGGACGAAACCCTGGCGCCTGCAATATTGCGGACAACGATCACGACCGGCACGCCGGCCGCGATCAGCGGCTTGAAATCGTTCGCATCCGTGCCGCGGGCCGGCGAGATGATCAGGCCGGAAATGCCGTGCTCGCGCATCGAGGCGATCACCTCGCGCTGCCGGTCCAGGCTTTCGCCGGTATTGGCGAGAAACTGCACGAAGCCTGCCGACTGCATGACCATGTCCATGCCGACGGCGAGTTCGGCGAAGAAGGAGTTGGTGAGGTCGTTGACGACGATGCCGACGATCTTCGAAGAGGCCGTCTGGCGCAGGTTCGCAGCGCCGCGATTGTAGACATAGCCGAGATCGCGGATGGCGGCATTCACCCTGGCGCGGGTTTGTTCGTTGACCAGCGGGCTTGCCTGCAGCACGAGCGAGACGGTCGACTTCGACACGCCGGCGGCGCGCGCAATATCGACAACGGTCACCCGGCTTTTCGTCACGGCAAATGCTCCCTTGCGGACCTCCTCGTCCGCTTTCGGTGGCAGAACTATTGGATCGTTCTAAATTAGTCAAGGGCATTTTGTGCGTGCGTTGGAAAAGGGAGCCGGGCCGATTGGCTGCTGTTCTTCGCCGCGTGGCTTGGTGGTCGATTGGGCATCGAACCGGCCATGGCCGACGGCTCAATCCTCCGTACCTGTCCGTTTTTTGCCGTCTCTGGATCATGCTCGGGCTTGCCCAGAGCATCCGGTTCGCCGCAATCGTTCTCACGCTATCATAATGATAAGTCGTGCGAATTTTCAAATGACCCCGATCCTTCGGTGAGCCTAAGGATGACGTGGAGGAGGCGGCCGCTATGGCGCTGAGGGGATGCCTTTGCCTTGCTGCCGGGTCCACTGCCTGCGGCCGTGCGTCGGTGGAGCGGCGCAATGCAGTCGACTTGTCGCGCATCTTCGCAACTCGGTCTTCTCATCTCACCTCTTGCAATTTGGAACGATCTAAATTATGTCGTCCCCCAAACCGAGGAGGAGGTTTCCCATGCCGACAGTCAATCTGCCGGGCGCGGATGGCAGCATCGCACCGTATACGCTGACCGGAACGCCGACCGAGAGGCCGAAGGCACCGCCGGCCTTCAGCCGCATCGCCTATGCGGCCGCCCACGTGGTCTCCGATCCATTGCGCGACGCCCGTCCCTGGGAGGCGCCTGCGATCGACTGGGAGGCGACGCTGGGGTTCCGGCATCACCTGTGGTCGCTCGGCTTTCGCATCGCCGAGGCGATGGACACGGCCCAGCGCGGCATGGGGCTCGACTGGGCCGGCGCGCAGGAGCTGATCCGCCGCTCGCTTGCGGAAGCCCGGACGCTGCCCGGCGCCGACCTTGCCTGCGGTGCGGGTACGGACCACCTCTCGCCGGCCGACACGCGCTCGCTGGACGACGTGATCGCCGCCTATGAGGAGCAGGTCGGCTTCGTCGAAAAGCATGGCGGCCGCGCCATCATGATGGCGAGCCGGGCGCTTGCGCGCGTCGCGCGCTCGCCCGACGACTACCGCAAGGTCTACCGCCGCATTATCGGGCAGGCGAAGGACAAGGTCGTGCTGCACTGGCTGGGCGACATGTTCGATCCGCAGCTGAAGGGCTACTGGGGCAGCGACGACTTCGAGGGCGCGCTTTCGACTGTCATCTCCATCATCGAGGAAAACAGGGAGAAGGTGGAAGGCATCAAGATCTCGCTGCTCGACAATGCCAAGGAGGTGGCGCTGCGGGACCGGCTGCCCGACGGCGCGCTCTGCTTTACCGGCGACGATTTCAATTATGCCGAGCTGATCGAGGGCGATGGCCGCAAGTACAGCCATGCGCTGCTCGGCATCTTCGACGCGGTGGCACCCCAGGCGTCGAAGGCGCTCGCCTGCCTTGCGGCGGGCGATGTCGCGACGTTCCGCTCCGTGATCGAGCCGACCGTGCCGCTGTCAAGGAAGATCTTCGAGGCGCCGACGCAGTATTACAAGGCCGGCGTCGTCTTTCTCGCTTGGCTGAACGGGCACCAGTCGCATTTCACCATGCCGGCCGGCATGCAGTCCGCGCGCGGGATGCTGCACTATGCCGACGTCTTCCGGCTTGCCGACCGCGCCGATGTGCTGGACAAGCCGGAGCTGGCCGCCGCGCGGATGAAGAGCCTGTTGGCGGTGATGGGCGTTGGCGAATAGGGCGCAGCAGGACCATCGCAGGTTCCTGCGCCGTTCGCTCGGCCTGCGCACGAGAGGGAGGGCGGTCGCCTTGGTCGCCTTCCGCCATGTTGCGGTTCGGCGCAATCTTGGCATTTTGCTTTTCCGGCCGGTGCGCTATCCAGAGGCACGGCAAACGGCAGGAGAAGCGAAGATGACGGCTGCGGACGCCCGGATCGGGGAAAGCTGGAAGGGACCGCTCACAGCGGAGTTCGAAAGCCCGTACATGGCGGCGCTGAGAAGCTTTCTGGTCCGCGAGAAGGAGCAGGGAAAGCGCATCTTCCCCAAGGGGGCGGAATACTTCCGCGCGCTGGACCTCACGCCACTCGAAGACGTGAAGGTGGTGATCCTCGGCCAGGATCCCTATCACGGCGAGGGGCAGGCACACGGGCTCTGCTTCAGCGTGCGACCGGGCGTGCGCATCCCGCCTTCGCTCGTCAACATCTACAAGGAAATCTCAGCCGACCTCGGCATCCCGCCGGCGCGCCACGGCTTTCTCGAGCACTGGGCGCGGCAGGGCGTCCTGTTGCTCAACAGCGTGCTGACGGTGGAAATGGGGCGCGCGGCCTCGCATCAGGGGCAGGGCTGGGAGCGCTTCACCGATGCGGTGATCCGGGCGGTCAACGAAAACGACCAGCCGGTCGTCTTCATGCTCTGGGGCTCCTACGCGCAGAAGAAGGCGGCCTTCGTGGACCAGACGAAGCATCTGGTGCTGCGCGCGCCGCATCCCTCGCCATTGTCCGCGCATACCGGCTTCCTCGGCTGCCGGCATTTTTCCAAGGCGAATGCCTTCCTCGAAGGCCGCGGCCGGACCCCGATCGACTGGCAACTGCCGGAACGGGTGGAATAGGACCGCCAGCTCCCACAATCCGCTGTCGTCCGGCCTCATGCGGCCCGGGCAAGCGTCCTTGCGATCAGATCCAGAACGGCATCCGCATCGATGCCGGTGCAGGCATGCTGGCTCGGGAAGTCGTCCCAATTGCCGGGCGGGAAGGCGCGGCCGTCGGGCTTCTGGATCGTCTGCCCGTCGGCAATGCCGCCTGAGACGACACGGATCGGGCCGGATCTGGTGGTGAAGAGCTCGGGCGCCACGAGATAGACGCAGGCGCAGCTGTCGTGGACGACCATGCCGTCCTCCACGTGGCGACCGTAGAAATCGATATAGAGCTGCGAGATGTCGGAGATGAGTTGCGCACGCGCGCCGCCCTTTGCGACGATCTCGTTCAAAAGCGTGCGCGTCATCACCGTCTTCATGGTCACGTCGAGGCCGACGACGGTCACCTTCCACGGCGCGGTCATCACCACGTCGGCGGCTTCCGGATCACCATGGATGTTGGCCTCGGCTGCGGGCGTGATGTTGCCGGGAACGTCGAAGGCGCCGCCCATGATGATGACCTGCTTGGCGAGCGTGGCAATCTCCGGGTCCTCCTTGAGCGCGAAGGCAAGGTTCGACATGCGCCCGACCGCGATCAGCGTCACCTCTCCGGGGTTCTTCCTGACGGTGTCGATGATGAAGCGGTGTGCGGGCAGCGGATCGACCGGCAGGTCGATCGTCTCGGGAACGTCGATGTTGCCGAGGCCGTCGTGGCCGTGGATCATGACGGGCCAGTCGACCGGATTGCGCATCGGATTGAACGCCTTGCCGTCGCCCCTGGCGACCGGGGCTGCGATCTCCCATTCCCGCTTGAGAAACAGCGCGTTGCGCGTCGTCGTCTCGACGGAAGCATTGCCGAAGACGGTGGTGATGCCGATCAGGTCGATATCGGGATGGTGATGCAGGAACAGAAGCGCCATCGCATCGTCGATGCCGGGATCGGTGTCGAATATGACCTTGTGCATGGAATGGGACTTTCGGTGTTACTGGAAGCGCCGGATGGAAAAGGGTTCGAGTTCGGCCCTTGCCGCGCCTGCGAAAAGGTCGGCGACATGCCGCCCGGTGGTGGCGGCGAGCGTCAGGCCGAGATGGCCGTGGCCGAAGGCAAACGCGATGCGGGCGTCGCCGGGGTGCAGGCCGATCACGGGGATCGAATCTGGCGTCGAAGGGCGGCGGCCCATCCATTCGGTGCCGCCCTCTTCGGGCAGATCGGGCACGTAGCGGCGCATCTTCCGGCGCATGGCGGCGGCGCGTGCATAGTTGGCAGCCGTTTCCGGACGCGCCAGTTCGACGGCGCCGCCGACGCGCAGCATGTTTTCGAAGGGAGTTGCGACAAAGCCGTGCTCGGAGAAGAACACCGGCATTTCCAGCGTTACGGAAGGATTGACGAAGGTGGTGTTGTAGCCGCGCTCGGTTTCGAGCAGGACGTGGAGACCCATCCGCTCCACCAGCGGCCTGGACCATATGCCGGCTGCGACCACCGCCTTGTCGAAAAGGTGGTTATTCTGCGCCTCGGTTCGCACCGTGATACCCTGTTCGCCCCAGGTCAGCATGGAGGCGGCCGCGTCGATGAAGGTGGCCCGCTCCCGCAGGGCCGCCTGCAGACGGCGCAGAAACGTCAGCGGATACTCGAAGGTCTGGTAGCCGTCGCTGTAGATGGCACCGGCGAAATTGCCGGACAATGCCGGCACCCGCCGCCGCGCCTCGGTCGCATCGAGCTTGTCGATGCCGAAGCCACCGAGAAGACGGGCGTTATCAGTCGCATGCGCGAAGGCCTTGTCGCGGGCCGCTTCCGTGTCGAAAACGGTCAGCGCGCCGGTCTTGCGCAGATGACCGCTGATGCCGGCCATTTGCGCCATGGCGGTATGGTCGGCGGCGGCGGTCTTCATCAGGAAAGCCAGCGCGGCCCGGGAGCGCTCGACCGTCGCCGGGCTGGAGGAGCGCAGAAGCTTCATCAGCCAGGGCAGCATCGCGGGCAGATCTCCCCAGCGCAGCGCCAGCGGGCCGAGGGGATCGAGCAGCCAGCGCGGAACGGACAGCAGCATGCCGGGGCTTGCGATCGGGTCGATCTCGGGAATGGCGAGGATGCCCGCATTGCCGACCGAAGCCGGCAGGCCGCCCGCATCGCGCTCGATGATCGTCACCTGATGGCCTCGGTCGAGGAGATGGAGCGCTGTGGCGCAGCCGATGATGCCGCCGCCGACGATGCCGATATGTGCCATGCCTGTCCTGCTCGGTAAATGCGTGGTCCGACGCGAAGCGGCCCTTCTGACCGCGGCGGACGATAGACGGAAAAGAAAATGCTGTCGACCGCGTGCAGGCACGCGCCGGGGACAACGCGCGGCGGATGCCGGGAGCTCGGTCGGGGCGCCGGCTGTGACCGGTGTCAGCGGCCCGCGGGCGGGCGGGCAGACATGGTGGCGGCAGAGCGGCTTGCGACCGTCTGGCGGAGGAAGGCCGCGACGAAGAGGATGGTCAACGTCACGACGATCGTCGGTGCCGGGGCGCTGTCGAGGAAGAAGCTGACATAGATGCCGACGAGCGATGCGCCGACGGCAATTGCCACCGCAGCGACCAGCATCGATCCGAACCGCCGCGTCAGTAGGGCGGCAATCGCGCCCGGTGCGACCATCAGCGACACCGACAGGATGATCCCGACCGCCTTGAGCGCGCCGACGACCACCAGCGAGATCACCGCGAGCAGGCCGTAGTGCAGCAGGCGCACGGGCAGGCCGATTGCCGCGGCATGCTGCCGATCGAACGCCTGGACGAGAAGATCCTTGCGGAAGAACAGGATGAAGCCGGTGCAGGCGAGCGCGATCAGGCCCGTCTCCAGGAGATCCGAAAGCGTGATGCCGAGCATGTCGCCAAACAGGATGTGATCGAGGTGGACGTCGGATTCGACGGCGACGTAGAGGACGATGCCGAGGCCGAACATGCCGGAAAAGACGATGCCGAGCACCGTGTCCTCCTTCACGCGGCTGTTGTTGCGGACGTAGCCGGCGGCCAGCGCGCAGAACAGTCCGGCGACGAAGGCGCCGATTGCAAAGGGAAGGCCGACCACATAGGCGATGACGACGCCCGGCAGCACCGCATGGGAAACCGCATCGCCCATCAGCGACCAGCCCTTGAGCACCAGATAGCAGGACAGTAGCGCCATCGGCACGGCGATCATCAGCGTGACGGCAAAGGCGTACTGCATGAAGCCCAGCCGGAAGGGCATGAGCGCGAGTTCGAAAAATTCGCTCATGCCGCACCGCCTTTCTGTTCCAGCGCGAGGCGACCCTTGCGGCGAATGGCGATCATCCCGTGCTTGGGCGCGAAGACGAAGGCGATCAGGAAGATCAGCGTCTGCAGGACGACGATGATGCCGCCGGTGGCGCCGTCGAGAAAATAGGAGACATACGCACCGACAAAGCTGGTAACGGCGCCGAGCAGGGCTGCGATCAGGATCAGGCGCTGGAAGCGGTCCGTGAGGAGATAGGCGGTGGCGCCGGGTGTGACGACCATGGCGATGACCAGGAAGGCGCCGACGGTCTGCAGTGCTGCGACCGTGGACGCGGCAAGCAGGGTGAAGAACAGAAGCTTCAGCGCCAGCGGTTTCAGCCCGATCGATCGGGCGTGGTTCTCGTCGAAGAAGGTGACCATGAGGTCCTTCCATTTCAACAGCAGGACGACGAGCGTCACGCCGCCGATGATGGCGAGCTGCAGCGTGTCGGCCGGTGTGATCGCCAGGATGTTGCCGAGCACGATCGTCTGGATGTTCACCGATGTGGGCGAAAGCGACACCATGAACAGGCCGACGCCGAAGAAGGAGGTGAAGATCATGCCGATGATCGCATCTTCCTTCAGCTTGGTGCGGTGATTGAGGAAAAGCATGGCGCCGGCGGCAAGGCCGCCGGACAGGAAGGCGCCGGCGGCAAACGGCAGGCCCAGCATGTAGGCGCCGGCCACGCCCGGAACGATCGCGTGGGAAAGCGCATCGCCGATCAGCGACCAGCCCTTGAGCATGAGGTAGGCGGAAAGAAAGCCGCAGACGCAGCCGACGAGCGCGCTGACCCACATGGCGTTGACCATGTAGTCGTAGCCGAAGGGTTCGAGGAGCGTGCTCACTGGTCCGCCTTCTCCGGTTCCACAGCGGGGTTGCCCTTGGCGCCGTAGATGACGAAGGGTCGCTCGTCGTCGCTGATGACCTTGACCTGGCGCGGATCGGCATCCTCGTGCAGATCCTGGCCGGACAGGATGAAATGGCGTAGCACGCCGCCGAAGGCGCGCTCCAGGTTCGCCTCGTTGAACGTCTCGGCGGTCGGGCCGGACGCGATCACGGTGCCCTTGACGAAGACGGTGCGGTCGCAGAAATCCGGTACGCTGCCGAGATTGTGCGTCGAGACCAGCATCACCCGGCCTTCGTCGCGCAGCGTCCCGAGCAGCTCGACGATCTGCTCTTCGGTGGTGACGTCGACGCCGGTGAAGGGCTCGTCGAGCAGGATCACCTGGCCTTCCTGCGCCAGCGCCCTCGCGAGGAAAACGCGCTTGCGCTGGCCGCCGGAGAGCTCACCGATCTGGCGCTTGCGGAAATCGCTCATGTTGACGCGGGCCAGCGCCTCGGCGACCATCTCGTGGTCGTGCCGGGAAGGGACGCGCAGCCAGTTCATGTGGCCGTAGCGTCCCATCATTACCACGTCCTCGACGAGGACGGGGAAGGTCCAGTCCACCTCTTCGGCCTGAGGCACGTACGCGACGAGGTTTTTCTTCAGCGCCTCGCGCACCGGCATGCCGAGGATGGTGACTTTGCCACCGGCCAGCGGCACGAAACCCATGATCGCCTTGAAAAGGGTAGACTTGCCGCTGCCGTTGACGCCGACGAGCGCGGTGATAGTGCCGCGTGGCACCGAAAAACTGGCATGCTTCAGCGCGGTCACCCCAGTCCGATAGGTGACGGTGACGTCTTCCGCCACGATCCCGTCGACGGGCTTGCCGCGGCCCCCCATCATCATTGCGAAAGTCCCTTCACGATGCTCTCGGACGTGACGCGCAGCAGGTCGAGGTAGGTCGGGACCGGCCCGTCGGCCTCGCTGAGGCTGTCGACGTAGAGGATGCCGCCATAGGCAGCCCCGGTCTCGGCGGCAACCTGTCTGGCAGGCTTGTCGGAAACGGTGCTTTCGGAGAAGACGACATGTATGTCGTGCTCGCGCACAGCATCGATCACCGCCTTGACCTGCTTTGGCGTGCCCTGCTGGTCGGCGTTGATCGGCCAGAGGAACAGCTCCTTCAGCCCGAAATCTCGGGCGAGGTAGGAAAAGGCGCCCTCGCTGGTGACGAGCCAGCGCTTTTCTTCCGGCAGCTTTCCGAGTTCGGCCTTGATCTCCGCCGACAGGGCCTTGATCTTCTCGCCATAGGCCTTGGCGTTCGCCTCGTAGACGGCGGCGTTTTGCGGATCGATCTGGGTCAACGCCTTTCGGATGTTCTCGACATAGATCAGCGCGTTGTCGGGCGACATCCAGGCATGCGGATTGGGCTTGCCGCTGTAGGGGCCTTCGCTAATCCCCATCGGCTCGACGCCATCGGAAACCACGGCGCTGGGCACGTCGTTGAGATTGGCGAGGAACTTCTCGAACCAGCGCTCGAGGTTGAGCCCGTTCCAGAGCACCAGCGAAGCATCCTGCGCCTTGAGGATGTCGCGCGGTGTCGGCTGGTAGTTGTGGATCTCGGCTCCTGGCTTGGTAATCGAGTCCACGACAGCAGCATCGCCGGCGACATTGCGGGCAATGTCGGCGATGACGGTGAAGGTGGTGATGACCTTGGGCTTTTCCTGGGCCGCTGCAAACGACGCCCCGCCGAGCATGACAAATGCTGCGAGGAGGGCGGATTTCAAAATTCCTGAGATCATTGATTGAGACCATACGTTTTTGCAAATGAGTTGCAATAAAATATAGGCGGCAAAACTGAAGTGTCAATGCAATTGCAAATCATTCGCAAATTTGCCGCCTCACCTATCCGTGCGGAGGGACTCTATTAACCATCGGCAGAGGGAATCGTGTTCGGCCCGCGCGTTCTGACGTCTCTTAAGTTTTCGGAAACGGCCGGAGAAATACGGTGACGGCAGTTCCCGCACCTGCGTTCGGGGCGGCAACTTTCACGTCCAAGAGTAGTGCGTCCCGGTGAAATTTCTTTCCAAGCTGCAATTGCCGAAGAAGGTGCTCGTCCTTGTCGCGGGCGTCGTCGTTCTGACCGGTGCATCGGGTGCTGTGGCGGTTTTCGTCGGGCGCGACGCGATCCTGGGGCCGTCGGAGGAGCGTGTTTCCGGCGTCGCCTGCACCACGGTGATGACCCTGCGGCAGAAGCGCGACGGGCAGGAATGGATCCGCCACTATATCCGCTCGGCGGCCGAGGACGGCGACGTGCGCATCAAGACCGCGCTTCGCGTGGCGGCCGCGCTCTCCAACAAGGAAGAGGCGGACCTGTATCAGGTGGTGCTTCTGGATGAGGCCGGTCCCGAGCTGCGCGCCGACATACGCGGCCGGGCGATCGGCGCGGAAGTGCTGTTCAGCCGCGATCCCGGCAAGATTTCCGGCATGACGGCGCCATTCCAGGCAAGCGTCATCGATGGAGCGGCCGCCGAAAACGGCGAGTTTTACGGTGAGCGCAAGGCCTTGAGCCTCGCGGAAATCAAGACCATCGTCACGGCGATGACCGACAAGGCAGACTGTCTCGATCCGAACGATCCCGACGGAGCGGCTGTCGCAGAAAATGGCGAGGGTGGCGACCACGCCCCAGCCGCAGCGCCTGCCGAGAGCGAAGCCGCGCCGCAGGAACACGCGTCCGCAGCCGGCCACTGACACTTTTTTGCTTTCAGCAGAATTTCCGCCGTCCAAGTGCAGCTCGCCGCACGTACGCTCCCGCGCTCGGCATTGAAGCAGAGCCCCCACGACGCACGAACGAAAAGCCCCGCGCGAGGCGGGGCTTCAAGAGAATTTCTCGTCCGTGACGCTCGGTCAGTCCGCTTTCGCACGGCGGGCGGGGAAGAGGATGACGTCGCGGATCGACGGCGCGTTGGTCAGAAGCATGATCAGGCGATCGACGCCGATTCCGAGACCGCCGGCCGGCGGCATGCCCTGATCGATGGCGTCGAGGAACTCGTCGTCCAGCTGCTTTTCCTTCTCCCCGCGCGCATGCGCCTGTTCGAGCTGCTCGACCATGCGGGCGCGCTGTTCGACCGGATCGTTCAGCTCGGAGAACGCGTTGCCGAGCTCCCAGGTGTTGCAGTAGGTCTCGAAGCGTTCCACCAGACGCGGCTCGCCCGGCACTTCCTTGGCGAAGGGCGAGATGTCCTTCGGGAAATGGGTGACGTGGCTCGGCTGGATCAGCGTCGGCTCGACCTTCTCCTCGAAGATGAAGGCGAGGCATTCGCCCCAGGTCCAGTCCTTCTCTACCGCAAAGCCGGCGGCCTTGGCGGCAGCGCGAGCCTCCTCGTCAGTCTTGATGCCGAGGAAGTCGATGCCGGTCACTTCCCTGACGGCGTCGGGCATCGGCACGCGCTTGAACGGGCCCTTGAAGGAGAGCTGCTTGTCGCCGTAGGTGACCTCGGTTGTGCCGTGGATCTTCACTGCCAGCTCGGCGAAGAGGCGCTCCACGAGGTCCATGACGTCTTCGTAGTCGGCATAGGCCCAATAGCATTCCATCATTGTGAATTCGGGATTGTGCCGGGTCGACACGCCCTCATTGCGGAAGTTGCGGTTGATCTCGAACACCTTGTCGGAAAGGCCTGACACCAGCGTGCGCTTCAAATACAGCTCCGGCGCGATGCGCAGGAACATGTCGAGCTTCAGCGTGTTGTGGTGCGTCTTGAACGGCTCGGCGGTGGCACCGCCATAGACGGAGTGCAGCATCGGCGTCTCGACTTCCATGAAGCCGTCGTTCTCCATGAAGCGTCGGATTCCGGAGATGATCTTCGAGCGCTGCTGGAAGCGCAGCTTGGACTCCTCGTTCGTCATGATATCGAGATGGCGCTTGCGGTAGCGGATCTCGATGTCGGAGACGCCATGCCACTTTTCCGGCATCGGCAGCAGCGACTTGGTCAGCATCGTGATTTCGCGGGCATTGATCGACAGCTCGCCGCGCTTGGTGCGGCGCACCGTGCCGGTCACGCCGATGATATCGCCGATGTCGATCATCGACAGCATGTTGCGGGCTTCCTCCGGCGTCACGTCCTTGTGGCTGAAGATCTGGATCTTGCCCGAGGCGTCGTGGATGTCCATGAACATGCCGGAATTGCGCGAGGAATAGACGCGCCCGGCAACGGTGACGACATCCTGGGTTTCGGTGTCCGGCTCCAGGTTCTCGTATTTCGTCGCCAGATCCGCATTGGTGATCGTGCGATGGAAATGGGCCGGATAGACGTCACCGATCTGCTCGCGCAGCAGGTCGAGCTTCTGGCGGCGCACCTCGGCGGCGTCTGAGGAGAGGGCGGTTTCGGTCTTCGTATCGGTCATGTCGTTCAAAATCCTATCGCAGGTTCGCGTGTCTGCGGTTTGCCTTTCACCCTGGCCTCTCCCTGCAAATCGCGGGAACGGACCGGGCGTTCACGGCTTTCGTCCTTCTTCCCGTCAGCACGGGGACAAGGTGCCGGCAGGCGGATGAGGGGCCTTCCCCCGATTTACTTCCCGCTTCCGGCCATGGAGGCCACCACCTTGGCGGCGACCTTCAGGCGCTGGCGGACGACGGAACGGCCGAGGATCGCCATCGAATCGAACAACGGCAGCGAGCGCGACGAGCCGGACACGGCGACGAACAGCGGCGCCAGCACCACCTTGAGCTTCTTGCCCATGCGGTCGGCGATCGCGCGCAGTTCCGTCTCGATGCTTTCGACGTTCCATTCGAAGATCTTCTCAAGATCCGGCTGGACCGTGTCGAGGATCTCCAGGATCTCTTCCGGCGTCGACTTCACCTTGGCGAAGGCCGACGGTTCCAGTCCGAGGTCGGACTTCAGCAAGAAGCCCGCAAGGTCGGGCAGTTCGCCAAGCTTGGTGATGCGCGACTGCGACAGCCTCAGGCCCTCCTTCAGGCGATCGTTTTCCATCGCCCAGGCGAGCACGCGTGCTGCGAACTCCTCTTCCGAAAGCTTCTCGCGGAGCCAGCGGCCGTTCAGCCAGTCGAGCTTCTGGATATCGAAGATGGCGCCCGACTTCGACAGGTTGTCGGGATCGAACTTTTCCGACAGCTCCTGCATCGTCATCAGTTCTTCGCCTTCTGCGATCTGGATGAAGAACAGGCCGAGGAAGTTCATCAGCGCTTCGGGCATGTAGCCGAGCGCGGAGTAGTAGGAGATCGAGGTCGGGTTCTTGCGTTTCGACAGCTTCGACTTGTCGGCGTTGCGCATCAGGGAAAGATGCATGAACACCGGCTCGTCCCAGCCGAAATAGCGGTAGAGCAGGATGTGCTTCGGCACCGACGCCAGCCATTCCTCGCCGCGCGCCACATGGGTGATCTTCATCAGATGGTCGTCGATGACGTTCGCCATGTGGTAGGTAGGCATGCCGTCGCCCTTGATGAGCACCTGCATGTCGACCGAATCCCACGGGATCGAGACGTCGCCATAGACGCCGTCGGTGAAGTCGCAGGAGCCCTCGGTCGGGATCTTCATGCGGACGACCGAGCTTTCGCCGGCGGCCATCTTGGCAGTCACTTCCTCGGCCGACAGGTGGAGGCAAAGTCCGTCATACTTCGGCTGCTTGCCCTCGGCACGCTGGGTATTGCGCATCTGCTCCAGCCGCTCGGGCGTGCAGAAGCAGCGGAACGCGTGTCCCTTGTCCAGCAGTTGCTGCGCATAGGGCTGGTACATGTCCTTGCGGTCGGACTGGCGATACGGACCATAGGGACCGCCGATATCCGGACCTTCCGACCATTCCAGCCCGCACCATTTCAGCGCGTCCAGCACCTTGGTCTCGAATTCCGGGGTCGAGCGCGTCGCATCGGTATCCTCGATGCGCAGGATGAAGGTGCCGTTGTGCTTCTTGGCGAAGAGATAGTTGAACAGCGCGATATAGGCGGTGCCGACATGGGGTTCGCCGGTGGGGGAGGGTGCGATGCGGACGCGTACGGGGGCGTTCGTCGTGGAAGTGCTCATGTTTTCGGCCCGGTCGAAATGCTGTGATGCCGTCCCACGGAGGGATTTCCGCGTGATCGGCTCATGCTTTTAGGGAGGGAAAGCCCGGTTTGCCGCCGAATTTGCGGCCGGATTGAAGCTTTCCGTTTGGGCTGGGGTGAGACCACATTCGCCCCGGCGCGTCAAGGGGCGCGCTCGCTTCGCCTCTGTTCCAGACGTCCGCTGCCGCGAGCCGCTTCAGTTCACCGGCCAGACGTACAGAAGCGCCGGGACGCTGACGAGGACGATCATCAGCGACAGTGGCAGGCCCAGGCGCGGATAGTCGCTGAACCGGTAGCCGCCCGGGCCCATCACGAGCGTGTTGCACTGGTGCCCGATGGGGGTGAGAAAGTCGCAGCCGGCGCCGATCGCAACCGCCATCAGAAATGCTTCCGGCCGGTAGTCGAGGGCGGAGGCGAAGCTGACGGCGATCGGCGCCATGACCAGAACCGTCGCGGCATTGTTGAGGAAGGGCGTGACGGCCATCGCCGTCAGCAGGATCATGGCCAGCGCGCCGTACGCGGGCAGACCCGCGGCGGCGTTGCCGAGCCAGCCGGCGATCAGTTCGCTTCCGCCCGTCGAACGCAACGTGTCGGCGACGGGAATCAGCGCTGCCAGCATGACGAGGATCGGTCCGTCGACGGCGCGATAGGCGTCCGCGAGCGGGATGACGCGCAGCAGGAGCATGGCGACTGCAGCGGCGAAGAAGGCTGTGGCGACCGGGATCGCGCCGGTCGCGCTTGCGATCATTGCTGCGGCCAGTACGAGCAGCGGAACATAGGCGCGCCGCTTGGTGCCGAGCAGGATCTGCCTTTGCGCCAATGGCAGCAGGCCCAGTTCCTGCAGGGTCGACGGCAGCGTGTTCATGCCGCCCTGCACCATCAGCATGTCCCCGGGCGCGAGCGTCACCTCGCTCAGCCGCTCGGAAAGGCGCTTTCCCTGCCGGTTCACGGCCAGCAGGTTGATGCCGTAGCTGTGGAACAGGGCAAGCCTGCGGGCGGAAAGACCGGCCAGACGGGAATCCGTCGAGACCACCACCTCGACGGCGGCGATGTCCTCGCCTGCGGCGGGCGCCTGCTGCATAGGCTTGCCGGACAGCTTGAGGCCGGCGGCCTCCGTCACCTGGTCGAGTGCCGTCGGCGTTCCCTCCAGAAGAAGCGTGTCGCCGGCCTTGACCGTGACGTCCGGCAAAGGCGCCATGCGGCGGCCGTCGCGAATGATCGCGGTCGCGGCGATATCACCATGGCCGGGCTTGAGCACCGCGTTCAATGACTTGCCGACTGCGCCGGATTCGTTCGTCACTGTTGCATCGGACGAGTAGGTGCCGAGTTCCAGCGCCTCGTCCAGTGACGGGTTCTGATTGGCGCGCACGGGCACCAGCTTGTGAAGGGCCAGCAGGAAAAGGATCCCGGCCACCGTCAGGATGCCGCCGACCGGGGTGAAGTCGAACATGGTAAAGCTCTCGCCCGTCATCTCCTGCCGCATGCGGGAGACGACGATGTTGGGCGAGGTGCCGATCTGCGTCATTAGTCCGCCGAGCAGGGCGGCGAAGGCCATGGGCATCAGATAGCGCGACACCGGTACTCCGGAGCGCCTCGAGAACTGGAAGGCCATCGGCATCATGATGGCGAGCGCGCCGATGTTCTTGATGAAGGCGGACATGACGGCGACGGCGACCAGCAGCAGCACCATCTGCGGCATGAAGGCGGACATGTTCGGGAAGAAGCGCTGGACCGCCCGGTTGATGATGCCCGACCGCGCCACGGCCGCGCTGACCACCAGAGCGCTGCCGACGATGATGACGATATCGTCACTGAAGCCGGAAAACGCCTTGTCGAAGGGGACGATGCCGGCGGCGATCGCGATCAGCAGCGCAAGGCAAGCCACGACGTCATAGCGCAGTTTGCCCCAGACGAATGCTGCCATCATCGCAAGAATGATCGCGAACGACAGGATTTGTGGTGTCGACATTATGGCCCCCGGGTCTGCCGGCGCGCTGTGCGTCGGCGCGGCAGGAATTCGCTCGTCGAGAAATGGTTCCGGAACCATTTCCGGGCCTGCTCATTCTGGTGGCAGGAGGCGTGGCCGTGTCAACCGGACATGACGGGGATGGAGAACGCAGGAATTTTTCCGGTTTCTTCCTGTGGCCAACGCAACGGCAGTCGAGCTTCTTACCCGTTCGGCCTGCGCCTTCTGCTTCCCGTAGACTGAAAGGCCGGCGAGCATCGTCTCGCCGGCCATTTTTCCGTGTGACTTTCGCTGCGGGCCGGCTTGCGGCCCGTCAATGCATCGCGCGCTTTTCCGCCTTCGCTTTCAGCCTCGCATTGCGTGAAAGCGTATTCAGGACTTCCACCAACGCGGAGAAGGCCATCGCCGCATAGATGTAGCCCTTGGGAACGTGGAAGCCCATGCCCTCGGCAATCAGCGTGGTGCCGATCATCAACAGGAATGCCAGCGCCAGCATGACGATGGTCGGGTTCTTCTCGATGAAGTTCGCAAGCGGCGTGGCTGCGACCAGCATGACGGTGACCGCCACCACCACGGCCACGACCATGATCGGCAGGTGCGGTGTCATGCCGACGGCGGTGATGATGCTGTCGACCGAGAACACGAGGTCCAGCAGCAGGATCTGGCCGATCGCAGCGCCGAAGGAGGCGTTTGCCGTCGAGGCGATGAAGTCCTCCTCGTGGTCGACCGGATCGACGTTGTGATGGATTTCCTTCGTCGCCTTCCACACCAGGAAGAGGCCGCCGGCGATCAGGATCATGTCCTTCCAGGAGAAGCCGTGCCCGAAGAGCTCGAATACCGGCGTCGTCAGCTTGACGATCCAGGCGATGGTTCCGAGCAGCGCCAGGCGCATCACGAGTGCCAGGCCGATGCCGACGCGGCGTGCGGTTTCGCGCTGATCGGGGGGAAGCTTGTTGGTGAGGATGGAGATGAAGATCAGGTTGTCAATGCCAAGGACCACTTCCATGACGATCAGCGTCACAAGGGCGATCCACGCTTCTGGGCTCTGCATCAGGGCCAGGATGCTATCCATCCGGTATCTTCCTCTCGGGGTTCGGGCGTCGAATGACGTTGATATGTATGGAGAACCCGGAGGGTTGCAAGACGTCGCGGCGCACGAACGCAGATTTGCGCGCAAACGGCCGCCGCGCGGGCGATCTGTTTTGCAGTTTTCCGGAACGGGTCAAGTGCGATGGCCGACGTTCGGCCGTCGAAGTCTATGCCGGGCGGCGTGCCGAGGGGAGTTCAGTTTTGCGCCGCATCGTAGGCGGCGAGAAAGACCCGGATGCCGCCGTCGACGATGCGCTCGATCTCGAATGGCGGCGGTGGCGCGTCCATCGTGCCGAAGAGACGGTATTTGAAGAAGCCGACCGTCGCGAGCTCGAGAAACTGCCGGGCCGCCAGTTCCGGGTCATCGATCACGAGCGTCCCCTTGGCAACCTGGCGTTCGAGATAGCCCTTGAGGACCGAAACCGGGTTCATCGGCGTTGCGGACAGGAAGGTGCAGGCAAGGTTGGGCATGCGCTGATTGACGGATATGACCATCCGCATCGCCTTGATCGTGTATTCCGAGGTCAGATGCGTGGCAAAGAGGATGCCGAAGCTGCGCAGCGCTTCCCGGACGGATATGTCCCCATCCAGCGCATGGCGGGCGGACTCGGTGATCCGGTAGCGCTCGCGCTGGATCAGTTCGGCGAAGAGGTCTTCCTTGTTCTCGAAGTAGACATAGATTGTGCCCTTCGAGACGCCGGCGGCACGGGTGATGTCGTTCATGCTCGCCGCGTCGAAGCCCTGTTCCATGAAAACGCGTTTGGCGCCGTCGAGAATTTGCTCACGCTTGACCGGGTCCTCCCCGGCGACGCGACGTCCGGCAGGCGGCGTAGCGCAATCCCCGTGACAAACTTTCGTTGTGCCCGTTTCCATCGCGTTATCTATGAAGCCTCCTAGCTGCACTTTTCGAACCGCTCGGTTCGATTTGATCTTGATATGAAGCAGAAATAGGACTATGTCAAATCGAACCGAACGGTTCAGTTCAGTTTGATATTGTTTCTTTCCCTTAAAGCTGCCGGGTATTCCGATGTCGGTCTCGAAGAGTTCCAGCAAAGCCAAGGTCCGCCCCGTCGACGATGATTTCGTCCCCGAGGCGGCAGACGTTCAGCCGGCAGCGGAAGCGCCCCAGCCCGCCACACCGGCAAAGGCGGAGCCCGCACCGCAGGGACCTGCGGCGCCCGAAGCTTCCCCGCCCGCCAAGTCCGGCGGCAAGCGTTTCGTCCTGCCGGTGCTGTTACTTGCGCTGCTGGCCGGCGGTGCCGCCTATGGGTACGAATGGTGGACGAACGGCCGCTTCATGGTCTCGACCGACGACGCCTATGTCCAGGGAGACATTGCGACGATCTCGCCGAAGGTGACGGGCTACGTAGCCAAGGTCAATGTCTCGGCCAACCAGCAGGTCAAGGCGGGCGACGTGCTGGTGACGCTGGACGACGGCGATTATCGCAACGCGCTCGACCAGGCCAACGCGCAGATCGCGACCGCCAGGCTTTCGCTCGGGCGCATCGATGCGCAGATCGACGGGGCCAGGGCCGCGCTCACCCAGGCCGAGGCGCAGAAGGCCGCGCTTGAGGCGTCTGTTCGCGGCGCCGAGATCAACCAGGGCCGCGCCAGCACGCTGCAGTCGAAGTCGGTCGGAACGACCGCCGAACTCGACAGCGCCAACGTCGCGCTCGACCAGGCGAAAGCCAATCTGGCGGGCGGCGAGGCGACCATCATTTCCGCCAAGGCGAACATCGCGCTGCTCGAAGCCCAGCACAAGGAGACCGAGGGTACGATCCGTACGCTCGAACTTCAGCGCGACAAGGCCGCGCGCGACCTCGGCTTCACCGTTCTGAAGGCGCCCTACGACGGGGTCGTCGGCAACCGGTCCGTCCAGGTCGGCGATCTCGTTTCGCCCGGCCAGCGGCTGATGGCGCTGGTGCCGACGCGCGAGCTTTACATCGACGCCAACTTCAAGGAGACGCAGATCGCGCATCTGGTTCCCGGCTCGAAGGTCAACGTCCATGTGGACGCCTATGACGATCAGCCGATCCAGGCGACCGTGGAGTCGATCGCGCCGGCCTCAGGCTCGGTGTTCTCGCTGTTGCCGCCCGAGAATGCGACCGGCAACTTCACCAAGATCATCCAGCGCGTGCCGGTGCGCATCGCGCTCCCGCAGGACGCGCTCGACAGCGGCCGCCTTCGCGCCGGCCTGAGCGTCGTCGTCGACGTCGATACCCGCACGGCTCCCGAGGCAGGCACCGTTGCGGCAAAGTGAATGCTGCGCGCCCGCTCGGGCGTGCAGCATTCTCCCATCGGCCGCGCCGCCCCCTGGGTCGCGCAGGTCGAAACTGAAGTCTTGAAACGGCGCATCCGCCCTTTCGGCATCCTTCTGGGTGCTGCGGCGATGCTGTGCCAGCGGAGCAGGGCATGTCTGCCACCACCACATTACCGGGCAAGAGCATAGCGCCTGCGGCCCCGGCAGCCGACACCATGGATCCGCGGCGGATGATCGCCTTCATCGCCATGGTGCTCGGCATGTTCATGGCGATCCTGGACATCCAGGTGGTGTCTGCGTCGCTTGCCGAAATCCAGGCTGGCCTCAGCGCCGGCTCGGACGAGATCGCCTGGGTTCAGACGGCCTACCTGATCGCGGAAGTGATCATGATCCCGCTGTCGGGGACGCTCGCCCGGATCGTCTCGACGCGATACCTCTTCGCCTTTTCCGCTGCCGGGTTCACGCTTGCCAGCATATTGTGCGCCACCGCGACGAACATCGAGCAGATGATCGTCTACCGCGCCCTGCAGGGCTTTATCGGCGGCGGTATGATCCCGTCGGTGTTCGCCGCGGCGTTCACGATCTTCCCGCCCTCCAAGCGCAGCGTGGTCAACCCGATCATCGGCCTCATCGCGACGCTTGCCCCCACCATCGGCCCGACCGTCGGCGGCTATCTCAGCCATGCCTTCTCCTGGCACTGGCTGTTTCTGATCAACGTCATTCCCGGCATCATCGTCACCGTGGTCGCATGGAACTTCATCGATTTCGACAAGCCCGAGATGTCGCTCTTGAAGAAGTTCGACTGGCTGGGCCTGGCGGCGATGGCCGTGTTCCTGGGGTCGCTGGAATACGTGCTGGAGGAGGGCAACGCCAACGACTGGTTCAACGACGACCACATCGTCATGGGCGCCGTCGCCTGCGCGATCGGGGCGGCGGTGTTTTTCTTCCGGGCCTTCAGGGTGGAATTCCCGGTGGTCGATCTCAGGGCGTTCGCCGACCGAAACTTCGCATTCGGCTCGATGTTCTCCTTCATCATGGGCATCGGTCTCTACGGGCTGACCTACCTTTACCCCGTCTATCTCGGTCGCATTCGCGGCTATGATTCGCTGATGATCGGCGAGACGATGTTCGTTTCCGGTCTGGCGATGTTCTTCACCGCGCCCGTCGCCGGCATACTGTCCACCAAGCTCGATCCGCGCGTGATGATGTCGATCGGCTTCCTCTCCTTCGGCGCCGGCACCTACATCATGACCGGGCTTACCGCGGACTGGGATTTCTACGAACTTCTCATCCCGCAGATCCTGCGCGGTGTCGGCCTGATGCTCTGCATGGTGCCGATCAACAATATCGCCCTCGGCACCCTGCCGCCGGCCCGCGTGCGCAACGCATCGGGTCTCTACAACCTGACCCGCAACCTCGGCGGTGCCGTCGGCCTTGCGATCATCAACCTGCTTTTGACGACGCGCCAGGATGTGCACTACATGCGCCTGCGCGAGCACGTCAACTGGGGCAGTCCCGAAGCCGTTGAGCGGCTGAGCGACATGGCGGCCAACTATACGGCGCACGGACTGGACGGCGCCGCCGCGGCGATCAAGCAGCTGGTCGGACTGGTGCAGCGCGAGGCGATGATCATGGCCTTCAGCGATGTGTTCATGTTCCTGACGGTGCTGTTTGCCGGTATGCTTTTCTGCGTGGTGCTGATCAAGAAACCGCAGGCAAAGGCCGGTGGCGGCGGCGGTCATTGATGCTTGCCGGCGCGCGGGACTGTACCTGCGTGTGGCTTCGGGTAGGATGCCTGCCGTGAGCATGACGATCCGGTGAAGGCATGGCATCTTTTCGACGACCTCTTCTCTTGCGCCGTACCCTCCTCGGCACGGCCGCCGGTCTCGGCGCGGGCGGCCTTTTGCGCGGCGTGCCCGGCCAGGCCCAGGCGCAAAGCCGGACGCAGGCCGACGCCCAACCCGCAAGACCGAAGGTCGACGCGACCTTCATCTTCGCTGCCGATGTGCATGCCTGCCTTGTCACCGCAGACGCGCTGAGCCCCAATTGCGAGGCGGAGGGCAAGACCGATGCAAACCTCCTACGCCACGTGCGCGCGCTCAACGCGCTGGAGGAGAAGGACTGGCCGAAGGCCATCGACGGCGTGCCGACCGGCCTGGACAGCGCCGGCAGGCCGATCGGCCGACCGCTCGGCGTGGTGATGGGCGGCGACATGACCGATGACGGCGGCGGTCAGCTGAAGTTGCCGGGCGAGGGCTGGCAGTTGCAGCAGTTCGCCAACCGCTACCGTCAGGGCTCCGCCCCGGGACAACTCCGCTTTCCGGTCTATGCCGGCCTTGGAAACCACGATCTCGACCAGGACGGCGTGCCGCCGCATGCCGATTTCTATCGCCGGGAGATGCGCGACTACGTCGAAATGAACCATCGTACCTCGGTATTCTACAAGCCGCCGGTGCCGGTGACGAACTTCCACGTCGCCTCCGACAACTACTCCTGGGACTGGGGCGGTCTGCATCTGGTGCAGCTGCAGCGCTTCGGCGGCGACCAGACGAAAAATGCAATCAGCGGGCTTGCCTGGCTGAAGGACGACCTTGCGACCTATGCCGCTGACGGCCGCCCGATCGTGCTGTTTCAGCACTACGGATGGGATCCGTTCTCGCTCGAAAAATGGGATCCCGAAGCCCACACCTTCGACGATCACGGTGCGGGGGCGGCCCACTGGTGGAGCGAGGATGACCGGAAGGCGCTGCTTGCGACCATCGCGGGATACAATGTCGTCGCCATCTTCCACGGCCACGAACATCCGACACCGATGATCTACCGCGCCGAAGGGCTCGACCTCGTCAAGCCGGTCGCCTCCTACATGGGGGGCTTCGCGGTGGCTCGCGTGCGGGATCACCTGTTCGAGGTAGTGCTGGGAAGGGCCTACGGCGACCGCGGCGAGGTGGTCTTCACCCATGCCTTCAGCAAGCCGTTGAGCGGTTGAATCAGGTGGCACGACCGTTGCCGAACACCTCCGGCCACTTTTTGATTTACGTACATCAAAAAAGCCGATAAAGGTCGCCGCGGAGGAAATCATGCGACCGACGGTTCACGACATCGCCGCCAGCGCGGGCGTCAGCCTTGCGACCGTTGACCGGGTGCTCAACGCCCGGCCCGGCGTGCGCGCGGTCACGCGTGCCAAGGTCGAGGCTGCGATCGAGCGACTCGGCTACGTCCGCGACGTGGCGGCCGCCAACCTTGCCAAGGGGCGGATCTATCCGCTGGTCTTCATCATTCCCGAGGGCGAAAACCCGTTCATGCGCGGGCTTGAGGCCGAGGTCCGGCAGGCTATGGACCGCGTGACCTTCGATCGCACCAGCATCTCCGTCGTCAACGTGCCGCCCTTCGACGCCAACGCGCTGGCGGCGGCGATCGATGCGGCCGTCGCGGGCGACGTGGCGGGCATTGCCGCCGTCGCCGTCGATGCACCCGAAGTCGTTGACGCGATCGACCGTGCGCATGAGCAAGGCGTCGCCTTCGTGACGCTGGTGTCCGACCTTGAATCTTCAAAGCGCGACCATTTCTGCGGGGTCGACAACGTTGCAGCCGGCCGCACGGCCGGTTCGCTGATGGCCCGTTTCCTGGGCGAGAGGGAGGGGCCGGTCGCCGTTCTCGCGGGCTCGATGCTGGTGCGCGACCACAGCGAGCGCCTTTCCGGCTTCCGCGCGGTAATGACCGATGCGGGTCGCGGCCGGCATGTTCTCGACGTGCTGGAGGGGCAGGACGACCCGGCGCGCGCGCGCGCGCTCGTCGCCCGCTGCCTCGCGGATCATCCGGGGCTTGCCGGTATCTACAGCCTTGGCGCCGGCAATGCCGGCCTTGTCGCAGCCTTGGAGGCGGCCGGACGCCCCGGACTTTGCGTGGTCGCGCACGAATTGACACCACCGACGCGGGCGGGGCTCGAGAGCGGCATCGTCGACGCCGTGCTGCATCAGGACGCCGGTCACGAGGTGCGCAGCGCCATACGCGTGCTGCGCGCCAAGGCCGACGGGATGAAGCCCGTCGCCGCGCAGGAGCGCATCAGGATCGACATCTTCATCAAGGAGAACCTGCCGCCGCCGGATCCGGAGACGGGCACGGCGCTGGCAGTCGAAGGCTAGGAGGAGCCCATGTATCTCGGAATCGATCTCGGCACATCGGGCGTCAAGGCGATGCTGATGGACGCCGACCAGCGGATCGTCGGCTCTGCGAGCGGCGCGTTGGAGGTTTCCCGTCCGCACCCCGGCTGGTCGGAGCAGGACCCCGCCGACTGGATTGCCGCGACCACCGAAGCGCTCGACGCTCTCAGGGCATCGCATCCGGCCGAACTCGCCGCCGTACGCGGCATTGGTCTTTCGGGGCAGATGCACGGCGCGACCCTGCTCGACGCTTCCGACAGCGTGTTGCGCCCCTGCATCCTGTGGAACGATACCCGCAGCCACGGCGAGGCCGCCGCACTGGACGCCGATCCGCGCTTCCGCGCGATCACCGGCAACATCGTCTTCCCCGGCTTCACCGCGCCGAAGCTCGCCTGGGTTAAGAACAACGAGCCTGACATCTTTGCGAAAGTCCGCTGGGTGCTGCTGCCGAAGGATTATCTGCGCCTCTGGCTGACCGGCGAACACATGTCGGAAATGTCGGATTCGGCCGGCACCTCCTGGCTCGATACCGGTGCGCGGACCTGGTCTGCCGAACTTCTGGCGGCGACCGAACTTGAGGAGCGGCAGATGCCCCGCCTCGTCGAGGGGACGGAGGCTGCCGGAACGCTGCGCGCGGAACTCGCTTCCCGCTGGGGCCTCAGCGACGGCGTCGTCGTTGCCGGCGGGGCAGGGGACAATGCGGCGTCCGCCTGCGGCATGGGCACGGTCAGCGACGGTGCCGCCTTCGTGTCGCTCGGCACTTCGGGCGTGCTTTTTGCTGCGAACGGCAGCTACCTGCCGAACCCGGAAAGCGCCGTTCACGCCTTCTGCCACGCTCTGCCGGACACCTGGCACCAGATGGGCGTGATCCTGTCGGCGACAGATGCGCTGAATTGGCATTCGCGCATCACGGGCGTCAGCGCCGCCGAGCTGACGGCGGCACTCGGTGGATCGCTGAAGGCGCCGACGGGCGTCACCTTCCTTCCCTACCTCTCCGGCGAGCGCACGCCGCACAACGACGCCTCGATCCGCGGCGCCTTCGTCGGCCTCGGCCACGAGAGCGACCGCGCGGTGCTGACGCAGGCCGTTCTCGAAGGCGTCTCCTTTGCGATCCGCGACAGTTTGGAAGCCCTCCGCCTTGCCGGCACGACGCTGACCCGCGTCACCGCGATCGGCGGCGGCTCGCGTTCGCGCTACTGGCTGCAGTCGATCGCAACCGCTCTGTCGCTGCCGGTGGATGTCCCGGCCGACGGTGATTTCGGCGCGGCCTTCGGCGCCGCACGGCTCGGCCTGATCGCGGCGACAGGGGCCGACCCCGTTTCCGTCTGCACGGCGCCCGTGACGGCGGAGACGATCGAGCCGGTTTCCGCGCTGACCACTGCCTATGATGAGGCCTATGGCCGCTATCGCCGGCTTTATCCGGCGATCCGCGATGCCGTGAACTGACGACTGCCCCTCACCCTGACCCTCTGCCGGCAGGCGGATGAGGGGGCGCTATGCAAGAGATTTCAAACCAGGAGGAAATACCCATGAGCACCGGATTTTTCGGCGATATCGGCAAGATCAAGTACGAAGGCCCCGACAGCACCAATCCGCTAGCCTTCCGTCACTACAACAAGGACGAGGTGGTGCTCGGCAAGCGGATGGAGGACCATCTGCGCTTTGCCGTCGCCTACTGGCACACCTTCGTCTGGCCGGGCGGTGACCCCTTCGGCGGGCAGACCTTCCTGCGCCCGTGGTTCGACGATTCGATGAAGGCAGCGAAGCTGAAGGCCGACGTCGCGTTCGAGTTCTTCCAGCTTCTCGACGTGCCGTTCTACTGCTTCCACGACGCCGACGTCCGCCCCGAGGGCAAGACGTTCGCCGAGAACACGAAGAACCTCAACGAGATCGTCGACTACTTCGAAAAGAAGCAGGCCGAGACCGGCGTCAACCTGCTGTGGGGCACGGCCAACCTGTTCTCGAACCGCCGCTACATGGGCGGCGCTGCCACCAACCCCGATCCGGATGTCTTTGCCTTTGGTGCTGCGACGGTGAAGACCTGCATCGACGCGACCCAGCGCCTCGGCGGACAGAACTACGTGCTATGGGGCGGGCGCGAAGGCTACGAGACGCTGCTCAACACCGATATCGGTCGCGAGCTCGACCAGCTCGGCCGTTTCGTCAACCTCGTCGTTGAATACAAGCACAAGATCGGCTTCAAGGGCGCAATCCTGATCGAGCCGAAGCCGCAGGAGCCGACCAAGCACCAGTACGATTTCGACGTTGCCACCGTCTACGGCTTCCTGAAGAAGTACGGGCTGGAGAACGAGGTCAAGGTCAACATCGAACAGGGCCATGCGATCCTCGCCAACCATTCCTTCGAGCATGAACTGGCACTGGCGAACGCGCTCGGCATCTTCGGCTCGATCGACATGAACCGGAACGACTACCAGTCGGGCTGGGATACCGACCAGTTCCCCAACAACGTGCCGGAGATGGCGCTGGCCTTCTACCAGGTGCTGGCCGGCGGCGGCTTCACGACCGGCGGCACCAATTTCGACGCCAAGCTGCGCCGCCAGTCGATCGATCCGGAAGACCTGTTGATCGGCCACATCGGGGGCATGGACTGCTGCGCCCGCGGCCTGAAGGCCGCGGCGAAGATGCTGGAGGACAAGGCCCTGTCGAAGCCGCTGGGAGACCGCTATGCCGGCTGGAACGGTGCGGAGGCGAAGAAGATGCTTTCCGGCGGCTATTCGCTGGAAGAGATCGCAGCACGGGTGGAGCGCGAGAACGTCAATCCGGAGCCCAAGTCCGGTCGCCAGGAATATCTGGAGAACGTGGTCAACCGCTACGTCTGAGGCGCTTTTCAACGGACATGAACGGCCGCGGCGTGCAAGCGCCGCGGCGACACGTCCGCCGCATTCGTCGCTTTCTGGCAGCGAACCGGCGTCGCGCCACCGTCTTCCGATATCTGTGCCGCCCAGAGTTGAAGGGCGCGCCCGCCGCCCTACTCTCTTGAGTGCAGTGCAAATCAGGAGGGCGCTATGGAAAACGCGGGTATCGGCTGGATCGCGGCCATCATCATCGGGGGGATCGCCGGCTGGCTCGCCGAGAGATTCATGAAGTCCGAGATGGGCGTGCTCATGAACATCGTCCTGGGGATCGTCGGCGCCTTCGTCGCCAATCTCATTCTCAGCCTTCTCGGCGTATCCCTTGGCGGCTGGCTCGGGTACCTGATCGCCGGCTTTATCGGCGCCTGCATCCTCATCGCCGTCGCCCGGGCGATCAGGCGATAGGGTATTGCGGCTGACGGATTGTCCGATGCCGGAGCGCTGGCGCAAATGCTCTAGCGCTTCCCCGGCATGGTGACCGAGCCGCGCACCACGAGATCGGGCATGATCAGCACCTCGCGCTGCTCGGTCAGCGGCTGCGTCAGGCTTTCCAGCAACAGCGCCATCGCCTGCCTGCCGATCGCCGAGCGGGGCTGGCGGACGGTGGTGAGCGCCGGCGTCATGTAGGTGGCCTGCGGCACGTCGTCGAAGCCAATCACCGAGAAATCGCGCGGAAGATCGTAGCCGCGCGCGGCAAGGCCGTTCATCACCCCGATGGCGGTGGCGTCGTTGACGCACATGAAGGCGGTCGGCAGCGTGTCGCGCATGAACAGTTGCTCCACCGCAAGCCGTCCGCTTTCGATCGTGCCCTCGCCATCGACCACCAGCCGCTGGGCCGGCGCGATGCGGGCGGCGTCGAGGGCGAGGTCGTATCCCTTGCGGCGGCGCAGATGGCCAAGCCGCGTCTTGCTGTCGCCGATGAAGGCGATCGAGCGATGACCCGATGCCAGCAGGTATTCGGCGGACTTGCGGGCGCCGGCCGTGTCGTCGACGCCGACATAGGGAATCCTGCTGCCGAAGACGGGTTCGAACACGGCCACCGTCGGCGGCAGGCGCTGCGTCATCTCCTGGTGACCAAAGGGCTCGTGGCCGGTGAACAGCAGCAGCCCGTCGGCCTGGTTGGAGTTCAGGAACTTCAGATATTCGAGGCCGCGCTCGGGGTCGTTCTGCGTGTGGCCGATCAGCACGCCGTAGCCATGCGCGCGCGCCTCGTTCTCCAGCCCGATCAGGATCGAGGAGAAGTTCGGGTCGCCGATATCGGGGGCCAGCACCAGGATCATGTTGGAGCGACCCATGCGCAGCGAGCGCGCCATGGCGTTGGTCGTGTAGCCGGTGATAGCGATCGCCTGATTGACGCGCTGGCGGGTAGACTTGGCGACCTTCTCGGGATTGTGAATTGCGCGGCTCACGGTCGCGATCGACACTTCCGCAAGTCGGGCAACATCTTCGATCGTGGCTGGCGCTTGGGTCGACACGGTTACCGATTGCCATTGGAGGGGAATCGGCCGCACCCTAAAGGCAAACTTGCCCCTGCGAAAGCGGGCGGCATCCCCAAAATCCCAGATGTACAATAATGTAAACCTTTACATCAGTCGTGTAAAGGTTTACACAGTGCGGCAAGTGGTGGGAGCCACGGGGAGGAAATCATGGTCAAACCAGAGGACGGAGCGCGCGTGCCGGTGCTCAAGGCCGAGCGCATCTCGAAGACGTTCGGCGAGGTGCAGGTGCTGTTCAGCGTTGAGCTCGACGTCCTGCCTGGTGAGGTTCATGCGCTCGTCGGCGAGAACGGTGCCGGCAAGTCCACCTTCATCAAGATCCTGTCCGGATTCGAGGTTCCGACCTCGGGACGCATCCTGCTCGACGGCGAGCCGGTGTCGCTGCCCGCAAATAGTGCTGCCGAGGCGCTCGGCATCGTCATGATCCACCAGGAATTCAACCTTGCAGAACACCTCACGGTCACCGAAAGCCTGTTTCTCGGCCGCGAGATCTGCCGGTTCGGGGTTCTGGACCGCAGGGCGATGCGGGCGGAGACGCGCCGCGTGCTCGACATGCTGGGATCCCACGTCGACGAGAACGCGCTGATCAGTTCGCTCGCGGTCGCCGACAAGCAGATGGTGGAGATCGCCAAGGCTATCAGCCGCGACGCGCGCGTCATCTTCATGGACGAGCCGACCGCGGTGCTGTCGCGCGAGGAAACGGATGTCCTTTTCGAGCAGGTGCGCAAGCTGAAGGCGAAGGGGACGAGCTTCGTCTTCGTGTCGCACAAGCTGGATGAGGTGATGGATATCAGCGACCGGGTCACCGTGCTGCGCGACGGTCAATGGATCAAGACGGCCCCGACCGCGCTGCTCGACGGCGAGGCGATCGCCCAGCTGATGGTCGGGCGAGAGCTGTCGAGCCTCTACCCCTCCAAGCACGAGCCGAACGTCGACGAAGAGATCGTGCTTTCGGTACGCGGCCTTTCCACGGGCTACGTGCGCGACGTCAGCTTCGATCTGCGCAAGGGCGAGGTGCTCGGCTTCTCCGGGCTGATCGGTTCGGGGCGGACGGAACTGATGGAGGCGATTGCGGGGCTGCGTTCGCGCACAGCCGGCGACGTCGAAATCCGGGGCAAGGCGCTGCCGGTCCATGATTTCCGCGCGGCGACTTCGCGCGGGCTCGCCTACATGACCAAGGACCGCAAGGGGCGCGGACTCTTGCTCGATGAGGGCATGACGTCGAACCTCACCCTCCAGTCGATCGGCCAGCACGTCCGGCATGGCTATCTCGACCCGTCGAGCGAGGCCAAGGCGATGGCGCGCGCCAAGCGCCGCTTCGATATCCGCGTGCGCGACGATCGCGTCCGCGTCGGGCGCATGTCCGGCGGCAATCAGCAGAAGCTGCTTCTCGCCAAGATCATGGAGACCGAGCCGCAGATCATCATCATCGACGAGCCGACGCGCGGCATCGACGTCGGCACCAAGCAGCAGATCTATCACTTCATCGCAGCGCTTGCCCGCGAAGGCCGCTCCATCATCGTCGTCTCCTCCGAACTGCCGGAGGTGATCGGCTTGTGCACGCGGGTCGCGGTGATGCGGGAGGGGCATCTGGTCGGCATGCTCGAGGGCGAGGAGATCTCCGAGCAGATGATCATGCGCTACGCCGCCGGGCTGCGGCGACAGACGGCGGTCTGAGAACACGCAGGCGCGCAAACGGCATTCAGGGATGGAAGGGCCGCAAAGGTCCCATCGGGAGGGTTCAAGTGGAAGTGAGCACCAACAGCGAAATCGAGGAGCGCGTGCCGCGGCGGCGCACCTGGCGGGATGTCGACCTGAGGGCCGTTGCCCCCTTTGCGGCGCTCGTCCTGCTGCTCATCATCGGCGCGCTCGTCAATCCGAACTTCATCGGGCTTACGAACCTCGCCAATGTCGCCACCCGCAGCGCCTTCATCGCTATCATCGCCGTCGGCGCGACCTTCGTGATCTCGTCGGGGGATCTCGACCTGTCGGTCGGCTCCATGGTCGCCTTCGTCGCGAGCCTGATGATCCTGTTCATGAATTCGGGCGCCATCGCCGATCCGTCACTGATGCTGGTTGCGGCCATGGTCCTGGCCGTCGTCATCGGCAGCGCCTGCGGCCTCGCAAACGGCCTGATCACCACCGTCGGGCGGATCGAGCCCTTCATCGCCACGCTCGGCACCATGGGCATCTACCGCGGCCTGACCACCTGGCTCTCACAGGGCGGCGCGATCACGCTGAACTCGCCCGAACTGCAGGCAATGTACCGGCCGGCCTATTTCGGCACGGTCCTCGGCGTGCCGGTGCCGATCCTCGTCATCCTGCTGGTCACGGCGATTGCGGCCTTCGTGCTGTACCGCACGCGCTACGGCCGCCATGTGGTCGCCGTCGGCTCCAGCCGCGAGGTGGCCCGCTATTCCGGCGTCGCCGTGGACCGGGTGCGCACGATCGCCTTCGTCATCCAGGGCCTGTGCGTCGCCGTAGCCGTCCTGCTCTACGTGCCGCGTCTCGGCTCGACCTCGGCCACGACCGGCATCCTCTGGGAGCTGCAGGCGATCACGGCCGTCGTGGTCGGCGGCACGGCGCTGAAGGGTGGTGCCGGGCGCGTCTGGGGCACGATCTGCGGCGCCTTCATCCTGGAACTGGTCGGCAACATCATGCTGCTGTCCAACTTCATCAGCGAATACCTGATCGGCGCCATCCAGGGCTCGATCATCATCGTTGCGATGCTCGTCCAGCGCTCGCTGACGCGCAAATCGTGAACCGGCCGGGCTCCTGGGGGCAGCCCGTCCCTTGACCGACAGACCCCCGCACCTTGGGAGGAGAAAGCATGCAGAAGAGACTGATGGGGCTCGCCGTTGCCGCGACGATGGTGTTCGGTGCGGCCCATGCCCAGGAAACGAAGACGATCGGCGTCTCGATTCCGGCTGCCGACCACGGCTGGACAGCCGGCGTCGTCTACCACGCCAACCGCGTCGCCGAGCTTCTGATGAAGGAGCATCCGGGCCTGAACGTCATCGTCAAGACCTCGCCCGATCCGGCAACGCAGGCCAACGCCATCCAGGACCTCGAGATCCAGGGCATCGACGCGCTCGTGATCCTGCCGACGGATCCGGATCCGCTCGTCAACGCGATCAAGGAAGTCAAGGGCAAGGGCACGTTCGTCTCGATCGTCGACCGCGCGCCGTCGGTCAACGACAACACCGTGCGCGACCTGTACGTGGCCGGCAACAACCCGGCGCTCGGCGAAGTCGCCGGCAAGTACATCGCCGAAAACACGCCTGACGCCGAAGTCGTCGTCATCCGTGGCCTGCCGATCCCGATCGACCAGCAGCGTCAGGACGGCTTCGACAAGGGTATCGCCGGCTCGAACGTCAAGGTTCTCGACCGCCAGTTCGGCAACTGGAATCGCGACGACGCCTTCAAGGTCATGCAGGACTACCTGACCAAGTATCCGAAGATCGACGTGGTCTGGTGCCAGGACGACGACATGGCCGTCGGCGTGCTCCAGGCGATCGAGCAGGCCGGCCGCACCGACATCAAGTATGTCATCGGCGGCGCGGGCTCCAAGGACATGATCAAGAAGGTCATGGACGGCGACAAGATGATCCCGGTCAACGTGCTCTATCCGCCGTCGATGGTCGGCACCGCGATGGAACTGACGGCGGCTGCGATCTACGACAGCGTTCCCGTCCATGGCACCTACACGCTGGACGCCACGCTGATCACGCCTGAGAACGCGAAGAACTACCACTTCCCGGATTCGCCGTTCTGATCGGAACGTCAGTTCCCGCCGGGCCAGTTCCTGGTCCGGCGGTTTTGGCATGCCGGAATTTTCAGTCTTGCCTGACCGGGCGACGATTGCCCCGCGGTACAATTCCCGCTAGCGTCCGGACAGCTGCAACGTTGCAGGTCCGGGCTCGGTGCGCGGTTTCGTGCGGGGCGGCATTTTCGAGGAGCGCGGCCGCAGAGCTGCGCATGAGTTGGGAGGAAGACTCTATGAAGACGATCAAGGGCCCGGCCCTGTTCCTGGCACAGTTCGCCGGCGATGCGGCCCCGTTCAATTCCTGGGATTCGATCACCAAATGGGCGGCTGACATCGGCTACAAGGGCGTGCAGGTGCCAAGCTGGGACGGCCGCCTGATCGACCTGAAGAAGGCGGCCGAATCGAAGGCCTATTGCGATGATTTCGCCGGCAAGGCGCGCGACAACGGCGTGGAGATCACCGAACTTTCCACCCATCTGCAAGGCCAGCTCGTCGCGGTGCATCCCGCCTATGACGAGGCCTTCGACGGCTTTGCGGCGCCAGAAGCGCGTGGCAACCCGAAGGCGAGGCAGGAATGGGCGGTCGAACAGGTCAAGATGGCGCTGACGGCCTCGAAGAATCTCGGGCTGAATGCGATGGCGAGCTTCTCCGGCGCGCTCGCGTGGCCGTTCGTCTATCCCTGGCCTCAGCGTCCGGCCGGCCTCGTCGAGACCGCCTTCGACGAACTCGCGCGCCGGTGGAAGCCGATCCTCGACCATGCCGATGATTGCGGCGTCGACGTCTGCTACGAGATCCATCCTGGCGAGGACCTGCACGACGGGATCACCTACGAGATGTTCCTGGAGCGCACGGGCAACCACGCCCGCGCCTGCATGCTCTACGATCCCTCGCACTACGTGCTGCAGTGCCTCGACTACCTCGACAACATCGACATCTACAAGGACCGGATCCGAATGTTCCACGTCAAGGACGCGGAGTTCAACCCGACCGGGCGGCAGGGCGTCTATGGCGGCTACCAGAGCTGGGTGGACCGCGCCGGGCGCTTCCGCTCGCTCGGCGACGGCCAGGTGGATTTCGGCGCCGTCTTCTCCAAGATGGCGGCAAACGACTTTGCCGGCTGGGCCGTCGTCGAATGGGAGTGCGCGCTGAAGCACCCCGAGGACGGTGCGCGCGAGGGCGCGGAGTTCGTCAAGCACCACATCATCCGCGTCACCGAAAAGGCCTTCGACGATTTCGCCGGTGCCGGCACCGACGATGCGGCCAACCGGCGCATGCTGGGGATTTGAGGCCCGGCAAGCAACGTAGCACCTCTCACCCTGGCCTCTCACCCTAGCCCTCTCCCTCAGGCGGGGAAGTGGGGACGCGGCCTGCTCGGGCGTTACGTCTGTGGCGAGCGTCGCGATGGTACTCCTTCTTCCCGCCTGCGGGGAGAAGTTGGCGACAGGCGGATGAGGGGACAAAGTTATTAAATCTACTTCAGGAGAACCACATGGCAATCGAAGGAAGCAGCACCGAGGCCCGTCAACCGCGGATCCGGCTCGGCATGGTGGGTGGCGGGGCCGGCGCCTTCATCGGCGCGGTGCACCGCATCGCCGCCCGCCTCGATGATCATTTCGAGCTCGTCGCCGGTGCCCTGTCGTCGACGCCTGAGAAATCGGTCGCATCGGGGCGCGAGCTGGGGCTCGATCCATCGCGGTGCTACGGCAGCTTCAAAGAAATGGCGATCCGCGAGGCGAAGCTGAAGAACGGCATCGAAGCCGTCGCCATCGTCACGCCGAACCACGTGCACTTCGAGGCCGCCAGGGAATTCCTCAAGCGCGGTATCCACGTCATCTGCGACAAGCCGCTGACCTCGACGCTTTCCGACGCGAGGAAGCTGAAGAAGCTCGCCGAAGAGAGTGAGGCGCTGTTCGTGCTGACGCACAACTATACCGGCTATCCGATGGTCCGCCAGGCGCGCGAAATGGTCGCCAATGGCGAGCTCGGCACGATCCGGCTGGTGCAGATGGAGTATCCGCAGGACTGGCTGACGGAGGCCGTCGAGCAGACGGGGTCCAAGCAGGCCGAATGGCGCACCGACCCGGCCCGCTCCGGCGCCGGCGGCTCCACCGGCGACATCGGTACGCACGCCTACAATCTCGGCTGCTTCGTCTCCGGGCTGGAGCTGGAGGAGCTGTCCGCCGATCTCGACAGCTTCGTGCCGGGCCGCAAGCTCGACGACAACGCTCACGTGATGATGCGCTTCAAGGAGAAGGACGGCGCGCGCGCAAAGGGCATGCTCTGGTGCAGCCAGGTGGCGCCCGGCCACGAGAACGGCCTGAAGGTGCGGGTCTACGGGACGAAGGGCGGCATCGAATGGGTGCAGGCGGATCCGAACTATCTCTGGTACACGCCCTTCGGCGAGCCGAAGCGTCTCATCACCCGCAGCGGTGCCGGTGCGGGTGCTGCCGCCGCGCGCGTCAGCCGCGTCCCCTCCGGTCATCCGGAGGGCTATCTCGAAGGATTTGCCAACATCTACACCGAGGCCGCGCGCGCGATCTTCGCAAGGCGCAACGGCGAAAAGGTCGATCCGGCGGTTCTGTACCCGACGGTCGATGACGGGCTGAAAGGCATGGTCTTCGTCGACGCCTGCGTCCAGTCCTCGAAGAAGAACGGGGCGTGGGTGAAGGTCTGATCTACCCTTGGCCGGCCGCGTGCGCCAGAGCGCATGGCACTTCGAAACGGAGGCGTGGTTTTCCCGCGCCTCCAGTCAGCCTGCCGCATGACATGTGACGCCGGCGGTGTCACACGCCATAATGTATTTCGTTGTTCCCTAATATTTCTGCCGGTGGTATTTTCCTCGCGGGACATTTCGGTAGCACCAAGTTTGAAAGCTCTGATTTTCTGCAAATGCGGCCAATGGGATTGCTGCATGCTGGACGGTGGCGAGCCGACCTCGACGCGTTGCATGTTTCGGTAGCAGTCAATCATTCCTGTGCAGCCATCGAAGGCTGCGTTCGATGGGGGATTGCGTATGTGCTTCAAGACGTCTGGATTTGTCGCCTGCGCTCTGGGGATCGCGGCGACGCTGGCGTTCCCCGCTGCCGGCAAAACCGCCGACGCCCAGGTCACCGGCCCGGTCGGCTCGCCGGCTGCGACGACCACGATAGACGGCAGGCAGCTGCCTCCCCCCGATCCGGCCTTCGGCGGCGTCATCAAGGACGATGCCCTCAGTTCGCAGCCCTGGTGGGCGCCGCGCATCGTGCCGCCGAAGGACGCGCCCAACATCTTGCTAATCATCACCGACGATGCCGGATTCGGCGTGCCCAGCACCTTTGGCGGGGTCATTCCGACGCCGACCATGGACCGTATCGCCAACGAAGGGCTGCGCTTCAACAATGTTCACTCGACGGCCCTGTGTTCGCCCTCGCGTGCGGCACTGATCACCGGGCGTAACCACCACTCCAGCGGCTTCGGCGTGGTTTCGGAGCAATCCACCGGCTTTCCGGGCTACAACAGCATCATCGGCAAGGACAAGGCCACCATCGGCCGCATTCTGCGCGACAACGGCTATTCCACCGCCTGGTTCGGAAAGAATCACAATACGCCCGCCTTCGAGGCCAGCCAGGCAGGTCCCTTCGACCAGTGGCCGGTCGGCATGGGGTTCGAATATTTCTACGGTTTCGTGGGCGGCGACGCCAACCAGTGGCAGCCCAATCTCTTTCGCAACACCACCCAGATCTATCCCTTCGAGGGCAAGCCCGGATGGAACCTCGTCACCGGCATGGCGGATGATGCGATCGACTATCTCAATCGCCTGAACCAGACGCTGCCGGACAAGCCGTTCCTCGTCAAATATGCGCCCGGCGCCACCCACGCCCCGCATCACCCGACGAAGGAATGGGTCGACAAGATCGCGGCTATGCATCTCTTCGACGACGGCTGGAACAAGCTTCGTGACCGCATCTTCGAAAACCAGAAGAAGCTCGGCGTCATACCGGAGAACACCCGGCTTGCGCCGTGGCCGGCCAGCGTGCTGAAGAACTGGGATGACCTGACGGCGGACGAGAAGAAGCTGTTCATCCGGCAGGCGGAGATCTTTGCCGCCTATGCCGCCTACAACGACCACGAGATCGGCCGTGTCGTCCAGGCGATCGACGATATGGGCAAGCTGGACGATACGCTCATCATCTACATCAACGGCGACAACGGCACGAGTGCCGAGGGCGGCCCGCTCGGTACCCCGAACGAGGTCGCGTTCTTCAACGGCATCAACGACATGCCGGTTGCGGCGCAGATGAAGTGGTACGATGTCTGGGGTACGGAGCAGACCTACAACCACATGTCGGCCGGCTGGTCCTGGGCTTTCAATACCCCGTTCAGCTGGTTCAAGCAGAATGCTTCGAAACTCGGCGGCATAGGGCAGAACATGGCCATCTCCTGGCCAGCACGCATCAAGGACAAGGGCGGGCTTAGGGAGCAGTTCACGCATTTCATCGACGTCGTGCCGACCATCCTCGAAGTGACGGGCATTCCCGCGCCCGAGACCGTCGACGGCATACCGCAGTCGCGGATCGAAGGTACGAGCTTCGCCTACACCTTCGACCAGAGCAATGCCAAGGCCCCGTCGCGCCATGAGACGCAGTATTTCGAAATGCTCGGGCAGTGGGCGCTTTACAGCGATGGCTGGCTGCTGAGCACCCAGGTCAACCGTGCGCCGTGGGAAGCTTTCGGGCCTGCCAATCCGGACCCGCTCAACAACCAGACGCTGGAACTCTACAACCTGCAGGAGGATTTCAGCCAGTCCAGCAACATCGCCGAACAGAACCCGGACAAGGTCGCGCAGCTTAAAAGGCTGTTCATCGAGGAGGCGCGGAAGTATCAGGTATTCCCCATGGATGCGTCGGTGGCGGCCCGCATCGTCGCGCCGCGCCCTAACATCACCGCAGGCCGGACGGAGTTCGTCTACACGCAGCCGATGGTCGGACTGCCACAGGGCGATTCGCCATCCATCCTCAACACGTCCTATTCCATCACTGCCGAGATCGACGTTCCGGACGGCGGCGCAGAGGGGATGATCCTCACTTCTGGCGGGCGCTTCGCCGGCTACGGCTTCTACCTGCTCAAGGGCCGGCCTGTCTTTTTGTGGAACCTCGTCGACCTCAAGCGCGTCAAATGGGAAGGGCAGGACGCGCTTGCGCCCGGCAAGCACACCATCGAGTTCGACTTCCAATATGAGGGCCTGGGCGTCGGGACGCTCGCCTACAACAATATGAGCGGCCTGGGCCAGCCGGGTGTCGGCACGCTCAAGGTCGACGGCAAGGTCGTCGATACCGAGCGCCTGGCTCATACGCTGCCGATGATCCTGCAGTGGGACGAGAGCTTCGACATCGGCTCCGATACGCTGACCGGCGTCAACGACGACGATTACCAGCCACCGTTCACATTGACCGCGACGCTAAACAGGCTGACGCTTAAGATCGACCGGCCGACCCTGTCCGAGGCGGATGTCCAGACGTTGCAAAACGCGCGGGCCATGGCGGTGGACGGCAGGCCGATCCAGCATCTGCAGCCGGCGCCGCATTGATCGGCCTCTTGCAAGTCGGGGTTCGGCACGAACCTGTATCTCCCATGCGTCAATGCGTTTCGCGTCCGACGCCGCGACGGCGCAAAAGCGGGAACAACGCTTTGGCCCACCTGACGTCTCAGCCAAGGTTCTGATTTAAATGTAGAAATCTTCAGCGACGCATACAGCCCGCATGTGGTTCATTCCTAAGCCTTTATATCCCGGCTATGATCCATGTGTTCCGCTCTAGGATACACCGCGAGGCGTTGCGGCGAGGCGGAACCGGCGCCTGCTGCAGGGAAGGGACGCATGTCCCTGCAACAGGGGGTCGCAGAAAGGCCCTCCTCTGGAGACGGCGGAGCTTTCTGCTCCTAGTTTCGCTCCGGACGCGCCCGGTTGGCGCTGGCCGCGCATGTCGCCCGCTCCGCATCCGGCCGGTTGACAAATCGCCGCAGCCCGTTACTGCACATACGCTACTACAACGTTGCAGTAAGCCGCATGCAGTATGATCGCCCCAACTGACGGACTTGCCGAATGACCGACTCCAGGACCCTCTCCGACCGCTTCCCGGGCGATTTCGTTTTCGGCGTGGCCACGGCCGCATTCCAGATCGAGGGAGCGTCGAAGGCGGACGGGCGCAAGCCGTCGATCTGGGATGCCTTCTCCAATATGCCTGGCCGCGTCTTCGAAAGGCACAATGGCGATATTGCCTGCGACCACTACAACCGACTGGACGAGGATCTCGATCTGATCCAGTCGCTCGGGGTGCAGGCGTACCGCTTCTCGATCGCCTGGCCGCGCATCATCCCGGAGGGCACCGGCCCGATCAACGAGAAGGGGCTGGATTTCTATGACCGTCTGGTCGATGGGCTGAAGGCGCGGGGCATCAAGGCGTTTGCCACGCTCTACCACTGGGACTTGCCTCTGGCGCTGATGGGCGATGGCGGCTGGACCACGCGAAAGACTTCGCATGCCTTCCAGCGCTATGCCTCGACGATCGCCGCCCGCCTCGGCGACCGCCTCGATGCTGTCGCCACGTTCAACGAGCCTTGGTGTTCGGTCTGGCTCAGCCACCTCTATGGCATTCACGCGCCGGGCGAACGCAACATGGATGCGGCTCTCCACGCGCTCCACTTTACCAATCTCGCGCATGGCCTGGGTGTTGCAGCGGTCCGTTCCGAGCGCCCGGAACTGCCGGTAGGGCTCGTGCTCAACGCGCACCAGACCTATGCGGGTTCCGACAGCGCCGAGGACGTGGCGGCGGAAAAGCGCGCCTTCGATTTTCACAACGGCGTCTTCTTCGGCCCGGTCTTCGCCGGAGCCTATCCCGAAAGCTTCATGCGCGCGCTCGGTCATCGCATGCCGCAGATCGAGCCGGACGACATGGCGACGATCCACCAGCCGCTCGACTGGTGGGGACTGAATTACTATACCCCGATGCGGGTGGTCGCCGATCCGGCAACGGGTGCGGAATTTCCGGCGACGCTGCCGGCACCGGCCGTTGCGCAGGTCAAGACCGATATCGGCTGGGAGGTCCACGCCCCGGCGCTCGGCGATCTGATCCGCCGGCTGAATGCCGCCTACCGGCTTCCCGAGTGCTACATCACCGAGAACGGCGCCTGCTACAACATGGATGTCGAGGACGGGGAAGTCGACGACCAGCCGCGGCTCGACTACATCGCCGGGCATCTCGACGTCACCGCCAGCCTGATTGGCGAAGGCTACCCGATGCGCGGTTATTTCGCCTGGAGCCTGATGGACAACTTCGAGTGGGCGGAGGGCTACCGCATGCGCTTCGGCATCGTCCATGTCGACTACGACACGCAAGTCCGGACGATCAAGAAGAGCGGCCACTGGTACCAGGCGCTCGCAGAGCATTTTCCGAGGGGCAACCACCAGACGTCGTGAGATGCGGTGAGGCGAGGGCGGAGGGCACGCGGATCCAGCTTCGCTGGCGATAACTGTGACTGACCCGCTCAGCGCGCAGGCGCAATGCTCGCTGTGCAGCCGGTCAACCCTGTCGTCGGCTCAGCCCCCGAGATGCTTTTCGCCGCGCTTTCTCGCGAGGTCCATTTGCTTCTGGCGCTGGCGGAAGCGATCCCGGTCCTCGTCGCTGCGCGTTTCGAAGCAGTGCGGGCAGGAGACGCCGGCCTCGAAAGTGGCGGCGGTGACGTCCTCGGCGGTCAGCGGGTGGCGGCAGGCCCGGCAAAGCGTGTGCTCGCCTTCCTGCAGGCCATGGGTGACCGAGACGCGCTCGTCGAAGACGAAGCAGGCGCCTTCCCAGAGGCTTTCTTCCGCCGGCACCTCCTCCAGATATTTCAGGATGCCACCCTTGAGGTGATAGACCTCGTCGAAGCCCTGCTCCTTCATGAAGGCCGTCGCCTTCTCGCAGCGGATGCCGCCGGTGCAGTACATGGCGATCTTCGGCTTGTTGTGCAGGCCGGTATTGTTGCGCACCCAGTCTGGAAACTCGCGAAAGGTCTTGGTCTGCGGGTCGACCGCGCCCTTGAAGATGCCGATCGCGGTCTCGTAGTCGTTGCGGGTGTCGATGAGGATCGTGCCGGGGTCGGAGATCAGCGCGTTCCAGTCCTTCGGCTCGACATAGGTGCCGACGACCCGGTTCGGGTCGATGTTCTCGACCCCCATGGTGACGATTTCCTTCTTCAGCCGAACCTTCATGCGCAGGAACGGCATGTCGGAGGCGTGGCTTTCCTTGTGCTCCAGGCCCACGAACTCCGGTTGCGCACGCAGGTAGGCGAGCACCGTCCGGATGCCGCCTGCCGGTCCGGCGATGGTGCCGTTGATGCCCTCATGGGCGAGCAGCAGCGTGCCGCGCACGCCGTTTTCCTCGCAAAGCGCCTGCAGCGGCACGCGCAGTTCGGCAAAGCGCGGCACGGAAACGAAATGATAGAGGGCCGCAACGAGGAAGGGATCCCCGGCAGGCCGCGGCTGTTCGGTCAGGTGTTCGCTCATGCGGGCTGGAATACAGCTTTGCGCGTTGGCGCGCAATTGCGCGCATGCTGATGCGGGCTCGTCTGCGGCAAACCGTCAAGTCGCGCCCTGTGGCCGCTTCCAGTGACCGCCTGCAGGGGGTGCTCCCCCCGGGCCGCCCGTCAGGCCGCGTGCCGCCATAAGAGTTCGATGCGCTCGGCGTCCGCACGCGCGTTTTCGGGAAACAGCCGTGCGGCAAGCGGCAGCGCTTCCGAGCGAAGCCGGTCGCCTTCCGCAATCATGACGGCAATCAGGTGCGCGAGATCCTTGGGAGAGCCGATTTCGCCGTGATGGATGTCGGCGAACGCCGTCAGAAGCGCGATATCCTGGTTTTCGCCCAGCAAGGTGACGAGCCGCCGGGCCTGCTGGCGGGTGGTGTGGAGTGCGGCCGGCCAAGCCTCGGCAAGGAACCGGCAGTGCACCCAGCGGTCCTGCGTGCGCTTGCGAAGAGTATGAAAGCTTTCCGGATTGCCGGCCTCCCGTGCTTGGACGAGCGCAATTGCTGCCTTGTGGCCGGTCCTGCGCCAGCCCTCGCCCAGAATCTCCGCCGCGCGTTTGTGACTGCAGGACAGCTTGAAATCGCGCACCGCCGCAAGCGCGTCGTCGCAAACGACGACGGCCCGCTCGAGCAATTCATCCGTTGCCTGATCTTTGGTGATGGCATCGCGGCGCGCCTCCAGCTTGGCGTGGATCCGCTCCAGCGCCATGCGCTCCTCGACGGTCGAGGCCGCGCCCGTCAGCCTGCGGGCCGTCTCGACAAGCGAGGTCGCATCCCGGGTCGAAGCGAGGCCGCGGCCGAGCGTGCCGATGCGTTCGTTCTCGCGCTTCTGGAATTGTTTGTCCGCGCTTGCCACGAGCCTGTAGAGGCTTCTGATGCGCTTGAATTTCTTGCGCGCAGCGTGAATGGCCTCGTGCGGCCCGTCCGGCTGTTTGTCAAGCGCGCACCGCGCCTTTTTGAGATAGCTTGAGGCGACGCGATGGATCTCGTCTTCGAGCGGCTTATCCGCTTTGAGTATGAGGCTCATGAAACGACGCGATCGCTCCCTCGGACAAGGCCATGGCTTGGTTGGAATAGCGGAAGTCGCCTGTCACTTCGCGTCCAACCCAATCGGGAAGCTCGGGCCGGTCGGCAGCACTTTCCAATTCCACCTCGGCGACGACGAGCCCGCTATAGCGTCCGCCATAGACGTCGATCTCCCAGACAAAGCCTTTGTGCTCGACCCGATAGCGCACCTTTTCCAGGACCGTGCCCACGGCCTGGTCCAGCATTTCGGCCGCGACCTCGGGGCTTATGTCGAACTCGTATTCGTCTCGCTCCAGCGCAGACTGTCCGATCTTCAGGGTCAGGGAGGCGCGGCCGTCCCCATAGAGCCTCACCCTCAGCGAACGGTCGTCCATCGTTGCCAGATAGCCTTGCTTGATGGATTCACCTGCGTCGGCCAGAAGCCGCCACCGCTTGCCGGATACCAGAAATTTTCTTTCGATCTCCTTGGCCATGCCACCCGCTTTCGCATTGTGGATAGTCGGTTTGAGCAACACTACACCATCGACGGACCGTGGCAAGGCAAGAAAGGCCACAGGCTGTCACGCCCTGTTGACAGCCATGTCAGCCGCTCCGTACGAAAGAGCGCGACCTGGAAACGAGGGCTTTCTGCTCGACATGCGCGGCCGGAGGGAGTATTTCAGCGCCACATTCAATCGTTTTAAGGGTGCGCCGATGGCCGACAAGACCGAAAAGCTTCTGTCCGTGCTGAAACTCCAGCCGGTGGTTCCGGTGCTGATCATCGACGATGCCGCCACCGCGGTGCCGCTTGCGCGGGCGCTCGTCGCCGGCGGCCTCAAGGCCATCGAGATCACGCTTCGCACCCCCGCTGCGCTGGAAGCGATCCGTCGGGTCGCCAACGAGGTGGAAGGGGCGGTTGCCGGCGCCGGTACGATCCTTAACGCTGCCCAGTTCGATCAGGCCGTCGAGGCAGGCTCGCAGTTCATCGTCAGCCCCGGCACAACGCAGGAACTGCTGGATGCTGCGTCTGCGTCTGCCGTGCCGCTCCTGCCCGGCGCGGCCACGGCCAGCGAGGTGATGGCCTTGCGCGAGGAAGGCTACGAGGTGCTGAAATTCTTCCCGGCCGAACAGGCAGGCGGCGCCAGCTACCTCAAGGCGCTGTCGTCCCCGCTTGCCGGCACGCTGTTCTGCCCGACCGGCGGCATCTCGCTCGCAAACGCCAGGGACTATCTGTCGCTGCCGAACGTCATCTGCGTCGGCGGCTCCTGGGTCGCGCCGAAGGAACTCGTCGCCAGGGGCGACTGGGCGGGCATCACCAAGCTTGCAGCGGAAGCCGCGGGGCTGAAGGGCTGAAAGCCCGACGCCTACCGAGGCTGCCAAGAACACCATCGCCGTCCGGTTCCGCCGGGCGGCGATTTCTTTTCCTGCAAGCAGCGTTTGTATTCCCGCGGTCGCATTCCTATGTCTCAATCCGTTATCATTACGGCAAGGGAGAGAATGCGATGTTTGATGCGAAGAAGTTGCTGGATCAGTTTCTCGGATCGCAGATTCCCGGTGCCGGCGGCACCGTGCGCGACCGGGCGGGCCAGGTAGGCCAGATGGCCAAGGACAATCCGCTGGCGGCGGGCGCCATTGCCGGCATCCTGCTCGGCACGAGCGGCGGCCGGCAGGTCGCAGGCAGCGCGCTGAAGCTCGGTGGGCTCGCCGCAATCGCGGGCCTGGGGTATCAGGCCTACAAGAACTACAAGGCCGGCCAGTCTCCGGCCGATCCCGCCCAGGCTGCGCCGAAGGAACCCGAACTCTTGCCGCCACCCTCGAATTCTGGCTTTGCGACCGAGACCGTCAGCGATGATTTCGCCCTGACGCTGGTGCGGGCGATGATTGCCGCCTCGCGAGCTGACGGCCACATCGACGACGCCGAACGCGCGCATATCGTCGACAAGCTCAAGGTGTCGGGCATCGGCGGCGATGCCGCTTCCTTCCTCGAGCAGGAACTCGCCAACCCCGTCGATCTCGACAGCATCGTCGCAGCAGCCAAGACCGAAGAGCAGCGCGTCGAGCTCTATACTGCGTCGCGGCTGACGATCGAGCCCAACAGCCGGGCCGAGCGTGGCTATCTCGACCTGCTCGCCGGCCGGCTGGCCCTGCCGGACGCGCTCGTCGACCACATCGAGGCGACGGTGTCCTCGGCGAAGGCCCCCGCCGGCCCCTGGGCCTGATCGGATCCATCACCACTTTGCATTTGTCTGCGGACGCCCTCTGTCCTATGGCTCTCCTGTCCTCGGTCGCGCAACGGCCGGGGCATGGCTACGGCGACGGGAGGATCGAATGCGCGACCTGAAGGACTGGAAGGGCTGCCCGGCACCGGCGCCCGTCGTGCTGGAAGGGCGCTTCGTCAGGATCGAGCCCTATGACCGGGCAGCGCACCTTCAAGCCCTCTGGGACGCGTTCGGCGGCATGGCGATCAATCCGCTCCTGACCTATTTCGCGCAGAACGACTTTGCCGGCATCGAGGATTTCGACGCGTGGCTCGCAGCCGTCCAGAAGGGCGGCTGGGTCACCGAGATATTCCGCGACAAGAAAAGCGGCAAGGTCGTCGGCATGGCAAACTACATGCGCCCCGATCCGGCCAATGGCGTGGTCGAGATCGGCGGGATCGCCCATGGCCCCGCGATGGCGCGTTCGCCATTGTCGACCGAGGGGCAGTATCTTCTGGCCAGGCACGTCTTCGAGGATCTGGGCTATCGCCGCTACGAGTGGAAGTGCCACAACCTGAACGAAGCCAGTAAGCGCACGGCGCAAAGGCTGGGCTTCACCTTCGAGGGCGTCTTTCGCCAGCACATGCTGTCCAAGGGACAGAACCGCGATACCGCATGGTTTTCCATCATCGACAGCGAGTGGCCGGTCGTCGCCCGCGCGTTCGAGGCGTGGCTATCGCCGGACAATTTCGACGCGCAGGGCAGGCAGAAGCGGCGTCTGGAAGACTTCCGCTCCGAATTCAGCGGGAAGGAAGCATCGTGAGCGGATCGAATGACAAGAGCGGACGGTCCGCCGCCATCGCTGCCGCCGTCATCCTGCTTGTGACGGGTGTCGTCTTCTTCATCCTGCCGAGCGTGATGATTTCGCTCGCCAGCATTTCACCCTGGCTGTCGGCCGTGCTGGCTGCACTGCTGGTGCTTGCCTTCTTCATGCTATTCTGGTTGCGCGCCCGCTATCAGCGCGGACGCGAATAACCGGCTCCCTCTGTCGACAACAGGCCTGATCAGGCCTGCAGCGAGGCGCCGAGCAGGATCAGCCCGAGCGCAAGCACCAGAACGGCGCCGAGAATTTCGATCGCGCTGCCAACCCGCAGGGCTGCGTTCTCGCTGCCGGCAATTCGCATCGCCGCCCCCTTGGCCGTGACGGCGAGCGTCGCAAGGATCGATACGGTGATCGCCGTGCCGATCGACATGGCGAAGACCGAGAGCACGCCGCCGAGATAAAGGCCGTTCAGCAGGGCGAACGACAGCACGATCAGCGCGCCGGAGCAGGGGCGCAGGCCGACCGCGACGATCGCCGACCAGGCTTCGCGCAGCGCGAAGCGATCGCCTTTCAGAAGTTCCGGATCCGGTGCGTGGGCATGGCCACAGGTGGAGCAGACGTCTCCCGGCCCGTGCGAATGCCCGTGATGCACATGGTCAAGGTGATGATGCCCGTGATCTGCATGCGCGTGTGCAGAGGCGTGACCGGCGGCAGCCGGCGCCCCTGCCGGCATCGCGGCAGGCCCGCGCCGCCAGAGCTTGCGGTACAGCAGCCAGGCGCCAAACGCGGCGATCAGCGCGTAGCTTATCGTTTCCAGCGTCTGGGTCGCCTGGGTCATCGAGATCGCGGTGCCGCGCAGTAGCAGGTAGGCAGCGCCGACAAGCAGGATCGCAACGACGCCCTGCAGCAGGGACGAGAGGAACGACAGGAGAACGCCGCGCTTCAGCTCGATTTCGTTGGCGAGCATGTAGGAGGAGATCACCGCCTTGCCGTGGCCGGGCCCGGCGGCATGGAAGACGCCGTAGGCGAAGGATAGGCCGACGAGCGTGGAGGCGGCCCAGGGATTTTCGCGCATGTTCTTCAATGCGCCGGTCAGCAGCCGGTAGAAGGCCTGCTGTTCCGCGTTGATCCAAGCGAAGAAGCCGCCGAACAGGCCGGTCGTCTGGAAGGACGGCTCTGCGCTGCCGATACCGAGCGGCGACTGGGCGTGCGCGACGCCAAGACCCGCGACGACGAGCAGGGCTACGGCGACCACGATTCGCTGGGTGTTCCGGTTCTTCAGCATGTCACCTCCAGCCGTGTTGCGAAGAGCTTGGACATGTCGGTCCCGGTCGGGTCGTTCCAGAAGGCGTCCGTCAGGGTTCCCTCGTTCTGCGCCAGCACCTCGTCCGGATCGGGGCGAACTACCTGATGCTTGCAGGCTGCGAACTTCTCGCCGATCACGACCATGCTTTCGTCGGTCGGGAAATCCATCGAGGCATACATCGTGGGGTCGTAGACGCCGAAGGTGAGCTTTCCTTTCAGCGGCATGGCCTGCACCGGCTTCAGCGAGAAGAACATCAGGAGCTGGCCGTCCTTGAAGTCCACGTTGATTGCGCTCGGCTTGGTGACTTTCACGTCCTTCCCGTCCTCCGAGATGGTCGTGTAGTAGCTGTACTCCTCAAGCGATTCCAGCACGGTCTGGCCCACTTCGGCCAGCTCGTCGGGATCGAGCTGCAGGTTGCCGTTCTTGTCGAAGTCGAGCACGACGCTGGACGAGAACATCTCGTCGAACCGCCAGACGTTGCGCATCTCCGAAATCGTACCGTCCTCGCCGGCGACGACCTCCAGCCTGGCCTCAGCGAAGATATGGGGGTGGGCAAAGGCCGCAGCAGGCAGGAGCCATGCGGCGCCAGCAAGCAGGAGGGGGACGGGTTTCATGGGCAAACGCTTCCTGTCGAGGGCAGCTTTTTCGATTCGCCATCGAATGTAGCGTAAATGGGCCGGAATTTGGACTTCGCGGCCGGCGACCCGTTGCGCGAGCAGTTCAGCTGCGCGCTTCCGCGGCGTCACCATACTTCTTGAACCAGTTGTACAGGAAGTCGACGAAGGTGCGGACCTTTGCCGGAAGATAGCGCCGATGGGGATAGATCGCGTAAATCCCGCGGTCCGCGGGCAGAAAATCGTCGAGAATGGGGACCAGCCTGCCGGAATCGATTCCGTTTCGCGCTACGAACTCGGGCACCTGCGCGATGCCGAGACCGCTTTCCGCCGCACGCACCGCCGAAGTCGGGCTGTTCACTTCAATGTGACCGCCGACCGGAACGCTGAAATTCGTGCCCTTGGCATCGATGAAGCGCCAATTGTTGTGCGATTTGCCATTCGTGTCGATGATGCAGGGGAAACGGGAGAGTTCGGACGGATGCGCGATCGGCCCGGTCTTTTCCAGGAACTGAGGCGAGGCACAGATCTTCAGGTAGAAGTCGCCGAGCTTGCGGGCGATGAGGGTGGAATCCTCCAGTCGGGTGATGCGGATAGCGACGTCGAAGCCCTCCTCGACCAGATCGACGAAGCGATCGTCGGAGACGATCTCCAGCGACAGTTCCGGGTGCTCGCGGCCGAAGTCGATCAGTGACTGGCCGATCTCGGCATCGACGAAGGTGCGCGGTGCGGAGATCTTCAGCTTGCCCTTCAGGTCGGTGTTCTTCTCGCGCACGAGATCCGCGAGGTTGTCGATCTCCTTGAGGATCTCCGAGGCGGTGCGGTAGTAGGTATGACCCGCCTCCGTCATCGAGAACTGCCGCGTGGTGCGGTTCAGAAGCAGCGCGCCGAGCTCGTCTTCCAGCTCGCGTACATACTTGGACAGGAGCGCCTTGGATTTCCCGACCTTGCGGGAGGCGGCGGAGAAGCCTTCTGCATCGACGACGTCGATATAGGCGCGAATGCGGGTCAACGTATCCATGCAAATCCTGTTCTAGCTTGCGCAGCCTTCGGAATGTCGTGGGATAGCCCAAAATTTTCAATAGCGGCTTCAAAAAACTCTTGATTGCGACAGGGAATCTTCTTATCTCCCCCTTGCCCAAAGTCGCACGTGCCTGTGGGTGTCCGCCGACCCTCGAACTGGGAGCAATCCCTAAGGTGAGGTCATCGGTAAGGTACCTGGAACTAACCGCTCCAGTCGCTATTCCGGCCAACCGGGAAATGCGAGGACATCTTGAAGCAACGACGGTGCGGGCCTTTCTGGTGTCTGCCGGCTTTCCATCAGCCGGGGTTACTGAAGAGGCACACCTTCATTGCCGGAAGTGCGGTTGGGATCACCCCCTCCAATCCATGGCAGACAAAGCCGAATCCGAGCCTAGGCGGGCTCAGGTTCACCGTTCGCGCATATCGCGCATGCTTGGTTCCGGGGTCTCCACCGGCTGGTACCATAGCGTGTTCGCGTATGCCCTTTGTCCTCCGGATTTTCCGGAGCGCTGGATCATGGGGAATACTGACATGGCGACTGCACGCATCATCGACTTCCTGAACACCCGACGTCCCGACGGCCCGTGCCTCGTGGTCGACCTCGACGTCGTGCGTGACAACTTCAAGGCGTTCCGCCACGCGATGCCCGACAGCGCCATCTACTACGCCGTCAAGGCCAATCCGGCGCCGGAAATCCTGCGCCTTCTCGCCAGCATGGGCTCCAATTTCGATTGCGCGTCCGTCGCCGAAATCGAAATGGCGCTCGATGCCGGCGCGACGCCTGCCCGCATCTCGTTCGGCAACACGATCAAGAAGGAGCGCGACATTGCCCGCGCCCATGCGCTGGGGGTCTCCCTCTTCGCCGTCGATTGCCACGAGGAAGTCGAGAAGATTTCCCGTGCGGCTCCCGGCGCGCGCGTCTTCTGCCGCGTTCTGACGGACGGCGAGGGGGCGGAATGGCCGCTGTCGCGCAAGTTCGGCTGCGTCCCGCAGATGGCCGTCGACGTGCTCGTCTATGCCCACCAGTTGGGCCTGGTCTCCTACGGCGTCTCGTTCCATGTCGGTTCGCAGATGACGAAGCTGGACGCCTGGGATGCGGCACTCTCCGATGCCAAGCGCGTGTTCGTGCAACTGGCCAAGCAGGGCATCGAGCTGAAGATGGTCAACATGGGCGGTGGCTTCCCGACGAAGTACCTGCGTGACGTGCCGTCTGCGGAGGCTTACGGCCAGGCGATCTTCGGCGCGCTGAAGAAACACTTCGGCAACCACATCCCGGAGACGATCATCGAGCCGGGCCGCGGCATGGTCGGCAATGCCGGCGTGATCAAGGCGGAAGTCGTGCTGGTTTCGAAGAAGTCGGACAACGACGCCCATCGCTGGGTGTTCCTCGACATCGGCAAGTTCGGCGGACTCGCCGAGACGATGGACGAGGCGATCCGCTACCCGATCCGCACCGCGCGCGACGGCGACGAGATGCAGCCCTGCGTGCTTGCCGGCCCGACCTGCGATTCGGCCGACGTGCTCTACGAGAAGAACATGTACCCGCTGCCGATCACCCTTTCGATCGGCGACGAGGTGCTGATCGAGGGAACCGGTGCCTATACGACGACCTACTCGGCCGTTGCCTTCAACGGTTTCGAGCCGCTGAAGGCCTACGTGATCTGAACCGATCGAGGCGACTCCCGCGGTGGGCGGGAGCGCTACTCACTTTTTGAGATCCGATGACCGCTGGTGGCGGCAATTGAAGTTCGGGAGGCCGGGATGGCCACTGTTCTTGGTTCTGTTCGCGCGTTCTTCGCGCAGTCCGCATTCGCAATCGACCGCGAGAACGCCGGAGACGTTGTGGCGCGCGAGCGCCTGCTCGACCGCGCCATGGGCGAAGGGCGTTTCCGCAAGTCCTCAGAAAAGCTGCGCCGGGGCCGGCTTCCCGCCGAGGGGCTGGCGCTCGTCGCGCGTGACGGCGACGGCCATGTCATCGGCACGGTGCGGCTGTGGAACGTCGAAGCGGGCGTGGATGCTTCCGGCAATCCCGTGCCTGCGCTTCTCCTCGGGCCGCTCGCCGTCGATCCAGACCACGAGGGCAAGGGCCTCGGCGGGGCGCTGATGCGCGCTGCGATCACCGAGGCTGCAAGCCGCGGCCACGGCGCGGTGCTGCTTGTCGGGGACGCGCCCTATTACGAGCGCTTCGGCTTCTTTTCCGGCAAGACCGCCCATCTCGTCATGCCCGGCCCGTTCGAGCGGCATCGCTTCCTGGCGCTGGAGCTGAAGGACGGCTGGCTGGAAGGGGCAGTGGGCATGCTCGTCGCCTCCGGCCGGCGTCTCGGCCACGAACTGCGCAAGGCAGCCTGAGACAGGTCGGCTCGCCCGGTGCCGTGACATAGTTGCAACGGCCGCGAGTGTGCGTGGAAATTCCGCGCGCACTCGCTAAACTATTGATCTATCTCAACTCCTCCATACTCCGGCTGACGATAGTGGCGGCGCAGCAGCGGCGTATTCCGCTGCCGTTCATCGATCAAGGAGAGAAGAGATGCCCAATACCCTGACCCGTCCCCTGAGCCTTTTTGCAGCTGTGGCGCTCGCGGCGATCGGGCAGGCGGCGACGGCGGCCGACCTGACGCCGGCGCCGGCCGCAGAAGCGGTCGCGGCAGACGTCGAAGCGCTCGGCCCCTGGCAGATCCGCCTGCGCGCGCTCGGCGTGATCACCAACAATTCCGGTCACGTCAATGGCATCAGTGGCTCGGATCTGTCCTACAGCGACACGATCGTCCCGGAACTCGACATCACCTACTACTTTACCAACAACATCGCGGCCGAACTGATCCTCGGCACGACCTATGCCAATATCGACGCGGCCGGCTCGATCGACGCGCTCGGCAAGGTCGGCAAGACCTGGCTACTGCCGCCGACATTGACGCTGCAATATCACTTTACCGACTTCGGCGCGTTCAAGCCCTATGTGGGCGCGGGCGTGAACTACACCCTGTTCTACAACCAGTCCGGCAAGGGCGCGTTCTCGGACCTCGACGTCAAGAACGAGTTCGGTGCGGCCCTCCAGGTCGGCTTCGACTACATGATCGACCAGCATTGGGGCGTGAACTTCGACGTCAAGAAGCTGTTCCTGGAGCCGGAATGGAAGGTCAAGCTGGACGGCGCGCCGCTGTCGGGCAAGGCGAAGCTCGATCCCTGGCTGATCGGTACCGGTATCACCTATCGCTTCTAGGCAAGTCCAGGGGAAGGCCGCGCCGTCTGCCCGCATCGGGGAGATCGCGGGCGGGCGGCCGTCAAAAAAGCGATCGCGTGCTTGTAAATTGCGCGTGATCACCGGCTGCAGTTCGGGAAATTCGCCGGCGGGCGCACTACGTCGGGGAGATGAAAAGAAGATCGCTCGTCGCCGCCCTGTCGTTTTCCGTCGTTGCCGCCCCGTTTGCAGGGGCGGTGGAGGCGCCGCCTCCGACACGTCCGGCTTTGCCGGAGATTGACGAGGCTGCGCTTTCGCGGGCGCTGGCCGAGGCAAGCGCGCTTGCTGCGCTGAAGACCGTCATCGTTTCGCGAAACGGCAGTATCGTCGTCGAACGCGGCTATCGCGGGCATACGACCCGCGAGAGCACCAATATCAAGTCGGCGTCGAAATCGATCGTCTCCGCACTCGTCGGCATCGCGATCGACCGCGGGCTGCTGCAAGGCGTCGACCAGCCGATCGCGCCGCTCCTGCAATCGGACCTGCCTGCCAGTCCCGATCCGCGGCTTGCGCGGGTGACGGTTGGGCACCTCCTTTCCATGCAAGCGGGGCTGGAACGCATGTCGGGTCCCAACTACGGGCGCTGGGTCGCAAGCGGCAACTGGGTGAGGGCGGCGCTGGCTGCCCCATTTGTCGACGAGCCGGGCGGGGCGATGCTCTATTCGACGGCCTCGACGCATCTTCTGTCGGCGATCCTGACGAAGGTCGGCAAAAAGCCGACGCTGATGCTGGCCCGGGAGTGGTTCGCGCCGCTCGAGGATTTCCGCATCGGAGCATGGGAGCGGGATCCGCAGGGCATCTATCTCGGCGGGAACCAGATGGCGATGAGCGCTCGCTCTCTGCTGGCATTCGGCGAGCTTTACCGCAATGGCGGGCGCACGCCGCAGGGCCGGCAGCTCGTTCCGGAGGAATGGGTGCGCCAGTCATGGCAATCGCGGACCAATTCCCGGTTTTCCAACGACGGCTACGGCTACGGCTGGTTCGAGCGCGAGATCGGCGGGCGGACGGTGCATTTCGCCTGGGGCTATGGCGGACAGATGCTCTATATCGTGCCGGACCTCGGGCTGACCGTGGTGATGACGTCGCAGGAGAATGCGCCATCGGCGCGCAGCGGCTACCGCGACGAGCTGCACGCACTTCTCGCCGACATCATCGGAACGGCGCAGGGGTAGCGTTTCGGCCGATGCCTTCAGGCTGGGCCGCCGTCCTTCCATAGCCCAGCTCGCATTTGACAGCAGGCGGCGTGCCGGAGTAGTGAAGGTGCCAAGGGTGAGAGCCCCTGCCGTCCGCAAGCGCAAGCTTTGGTGAAGTCTCTCGCGATCCTGAACGGTTTTCCAGCTTTCAAGGCATGCGAACCGGCGGCAATGCGGACCCCTCCGATCGAAAAAGCATGCGGAACCTGGAGCATCTCCATGCGTCTATCGACGCCGCTTCCCTCCCTCGACGGCCTTAAGGGCCAGGCCAGGCGCCTGCGCGAGCGCTTTGCCGCCGAAGGGCAGGCCATTAGCCATTCCCGTGCGCTGGAACTGATCGCCGCGCAATACGGATACCGCGACTGGAATACGCTGCACGCAGCACTCGGCAACCGGCCGCCATTCGATCCCTGGCAGCTCGGCTCGCGCGTTCGCGGCCACTACCTCGGCCAACCCTTCGATGCGAAGGTGCTGGGCGTGCAGGCCATGACCGGGCAGCCCGGAAAATTTCGCCTGACGCTGCATTTCGACGAGCCGGTGGACGTGGTGACGTTCGAAAGCTTTTCCGCCTTTCGCCGGCGCGTCAACTGCACGGTGGATGAAACGGGGCGGACGTCGGCGAAGACCTCCAACGGCAGGCCGCATCTCGAACTGGAATGGTAGCCGACCGGTCCAGACCTTATCTCAGGTTCAGCTGCCAGGAGACGCCGAAGCGGTCGTTGACCCAAGCGAATTCACGGCTGAAGCCGTAGTTTCCGAGCGGCATCAGTTCCTCGCCGCCCTCCGAGAGGGCGGCGTAGATCTCGCGGATCTGCGCCTCGGATTCGCATTCGAGGAAGAGCGAGAACGCCGGCGTGAAGGAGAACGGGTGGTCGACCGGGCTGTCTATGCACAGAAGGGACTGGTCGCCGATGTGGAAGCGGGCGGTGGCGACGCTGCCCTCGGCGCCGGATTCGTTCGGCCCGTAGCGAACGATTTCGTCGATCTCGCAGTTGAGGAAGAGGGAGGCGTAGAAGGTCATCGCCTCCTCCGCTTTTCCCTGGAACATCAGGGAAGGCTTCACCGATGCCACCATCGCGCGCTCCTTGCTCTTCTGCCGGCAGGACCTTCGCGCCGAGGGAGGGCCTCAGAGAACGTCCTGCGTCATCTCCTCCGCCGGAACTTCCTTCCGGTCATGGATGCGGACGGTCCTTGCCGGAACGCCGGCAACCGTCGTGTGTGCCGCCACGTCGGCAAGCACCACGCTGCCGGCTGCGACCTTGCTGCACGTGCCCACTTCGACGTTACCCAGGATTTCCGCGCCGGCGCCGATCATGACGCCACGCCGGATCTTGGGATGACGGTCTGACGTCTCGCGGCCCGTTCCACCGAGCGTCACGCCCTGCAGCATGGAGACATCGTCCTCGACGATCGCAGTCTCGCCGATGACGATGCCGGAACCATGGTCCAGCATGACGCCGGAGCCGATGCGCGCGGCGGGATGAATGTCGACGTCGAAGGCGAGTGCTGCCTGGCTGGCGATTTGCCGTGCCGATACCTGCCTGCCGGCGTTCCAGAGGCGATGGGCAAGGCGGTGTGCCTGAAGAGCCTGGAAGCCCTTCAGGTTCAGCAGCACGTGCGCGGGGCCGGGGCATGCCGGATCGCGATCGACGACGGCGGCGATATCGGCCTCCGCTGCTGCCAGCGTTTGGCCGTCGACGACGTCTCCCAACAGCGCCTGCAGCATGTCCCGTTCGTCATCGCTTGCGGCAAGACGGGAAGAAAGGACGCGCACGAGTATGTCCGCGCCCGAGGCGGCGACGAGGACCGGTTGCAGGAGCGAACGCAGCATGGGTTCGCGGCTGGCCACGCCTTCGGCCTCGGCCCTGATGACCTGCCACACCGCACCTTCCGCTCTATCGGGAGACGGCCTTGCCTGTGACGACCGGACCTGCAAAGCCCGGTCCGCCGGTCGTTCTGCCGTGTTCGGCGCATTCCCGCCCATGTCACTCGTTCCTGCGTTCGATATGTCGGGGAGGGGATGCGGCCGCGCCCCTCTCAAAGCGTTCGGATCTCAGCCGGAGATGTCAATCACGCCACAGTCTCCCGCCTCGCTGGCAAAGGCAAGCTGCTTGCCGTTTTTGCTCCAGGCGAGCGAGGAGACGGCGCCCTTGCCCGGCCGACGCAGCAGGACCTCGCGGCTGTCGGAGAAGCGGGCGGCCATGACCATGCCGTCGGAGTAGCCGATCGCGACGACCTCCTCCACCGGATGGCAGGCGACGGCGGTCACCATCACGTCGCCGCGGGTGCCGAGCTCCAGCGGAGCCTTGCCCATTGGGCCGTCCTTGGAGGCGAAAGGCCAGACAATCGCGGCGGGCGCGCCTGACGAGGCGAGCCACTTGCCCTTGGCGGACCAGGACATCGACTTGACCTTGGCCGGATAGCCGGTCATCCGCATGTGGCGGGTGTCCGCACCCGGCTTGGTGTCGAGCTTCCAGCCGTGCAGGGCGTTCTCCTGCATGCTGGTGACGAGGAACCGGCCGTCGGGGGAGAAGGTGACGCCCGTATGGGCGCCCTTCCATTCAAGATCGACGGGCTGCCCGGCCGTTGCCACCCAATGCAGGGTCGCGCCATTGTAGCGGGCGACCGCGATGCGCAGGCCCTTGGGCGCGAAGGCGACGCCTTCGACCGTGCGCTGTTCGGCGAATTCCTTAAGCGTGCCGTCTGCGAGACGGACGCGCGTGGTGCGGCCCTCGGCAAAGGCCACGGCACCCTGGGGGCCTGCGGCAACGACCGAGATCCACTTGCGCGGCACTTCTGCCAGAAGGGTGGCGGTCCCGTCGGCGGCGACGCGGAAGACCTTGCCGTCCTCGCCGCCGGTGACGAGCGTGTCGCTCGCCTCGTCGCGCACGCAGGCGAGCAGGCCGTCATTAGCCTGACTCACCCTGTGGCCATGGTCGAGCCGGTGGATCTCGCCGATCGCTGTCGCAAAGAACGGCACATCGCCGAGGAAAGCGGTGGCGACGACATGGCCGTCAAGATCGAGGGGGGCGACGGTCGGCATCAGTTCTTGTCTCTCTTCGGCAAGAGGTCGTCGCGAAAGCTCTGCGCACTCTTCGGCGTCATGCCTGGGCTGCCTCGCAGGCCTTGAAGGTGCGTTCGATCTTCTCGCGGTCGAGGTCGCGGCCGATGAAGACGAGGCGGCTTTCGCGCTTCTCGCCGTCCTTCCAGGCGCGCTGATGGTCGCCCTCGACGATCATGTGCACGCCTTGGACGACATAGCGCTCCTCGTCGCCGGCAAAGGCGATGATGCCCTTCAGGCGGAGAATGTTCGGACCGTCCGTCTGGGTGATCTTCTGGATCCAGGGGAAGAAGCGGTCCGGGTTCATCTCGCCGCCGCGCAGCGAGATCGACTGGACCGTCACATCGTGGATGGGCGAGGGGCCGTGGTCGTGATGGTGATGGTCGTGATCATGGTGGTGATCATGGTCGTGATGATGGTGGCCGTGGTGATCGTGCGAATGATCATGGCCGCAATCGGGACCGCAGACGTGGTCGGGATGATCGTGATCGAGGAAGTGCGGATCGTTCTCCAGCGCGCGCTCGAGGTTGAACGCGCCCTGGTCCAGCACCTTGCTCAGGTCGATGTCCGACCGGCTGGTGCGGTAGATGCGCGCCGAGGGGTTAATGGCGCGCACGGTCGCCTCGACGGTAGCGAGCTCTTCCGGGGTGACGAGATCGGTCTTGTTGACCAGCACGACGTCGGCAAACGCGATCTGGTCCTCGGCCTCGCGGCTGTCCTTCAGCCGAAGCGGCAGGTGTTTGGCGTCTACGAGGGCGACGACCGCGTCGAGTTCGGTCTTGGAGCGTACGTCGTCGTCCATGAAGAAGGTCTGGGCGACGGGAACGGGATCGGCAAGGCCGGTCGTCTCGACGATGATGGCATCGAAGCGGCCGGGGCGGCGCATCAGGCCCTCGACGACGCGAATCAGGTCGCCGCGGACGGTGCAGCAGATGCAGCCGTTGTTCATTTCGTAGATTTCTTCGTCCGACTCGACGATCAGGTCGTTGTCGATGCCGATCTCGCCGAACTCGTTGACGATGACCGCATATTTCTTGCCGTGGTTGTCGGTGAGGATGCGGTTCAGGAGCGTCGTCTTGCCGGCGCCGAGATAGCCGGTGAGCACGGTGACGGGGATGGGCTTGGAGGAAGCAGTTTCGATCATGGGAACCTCGGACGAATGGCGGGGATGCCTCGGGCATCCGGTTGGCGACTGATATAGGAGATCGCAACAGCCAGCGCAAATTCCGATTCGCAATTCGCTGCCGGCAGCTCCTCGGGGTGCGCTATCCGCGCACGGTTCGGATCGGCGCTCAGGCTCGCACGGCCTCGATCAGCGCAGCTGCGTGACGTCGAAGGCATCCACGTCTTCCAGCAGTTCGACGATTCCGCGCACGGCGTGGGCGAGCAGTATCTCGCCTTTTTCCGCGCTCGCCGCCGAGGCGTCGCCGGCCACGCCTTGCGGATTGAGATCGGACATCTTCCAGCCGAAGGCATGCGGGCCGTAGGCGCGCAAGTGCCGGAAGCGTTCTGCGAATTCGGTCTGTCGCGAGGCAAAGCGCTGCGCCCTGCCCATGTCGACCCGCTTGGGATGGATCGCGAGCATGACCGAGGTCTCGATGTCGCCGCCGTGAATGTCGATGGCCTTGTCCTGCGGGGCGATCCAGCCTTCCGGCTGGCCGAACCGGGTCCAGCTCGTCGCCACCGCTAGCATGCCGAGCCGAACCCGCACCTCGGTGGCGACGATCGTCATCAGCGGGGAGTTTCCGCCGTGCGCATTGAGCATGACGAATTTTTGGATGCCCAAGCGCGACAGATCCTCGGCAATGGAGAACCAACGTCCGATGGCTTCTTCGTAGGACAGCGACTTCGTGCCGGGGACGTCGAGATGCTCCGGCGAATAGCCGGTCTTTTCCGTCGGCAGGAACGTCACCGGCAGGCCGGCGGGCACCTCGGTGATCAGGCGCTCGACCAGGGCGTCGGCAATCAGCCAGTCGGTCTCCAGGGGAAGGTGCGGACCGTGGCCCTCATGGGCGCCGAGCGGGAGCACTGCGATCCAGGCCATGCGCGCCTGCGGTTCCAGCGAGGGATCATTGTCCTGCCACCGTCGCGCAGGTCGGACGTGCATGGGCCTCTTCCTTCGGTGGTCTTGTCGCCAACGGGTCGCCTCTGTCATACAGGGTGTCGGCGGCGAAACAAGATCGGCGAGGATGCATGGGCAAGAAAAAGAAGGACGAGAAGAAGGAGAAGGGCAAGAAAAAGCACCATGCTCCGGTAGGGGCGACGGACGTGTCCGGCGCGATCATTCAGGCCGCGCGCTCGATCCGGACCGTGCTTTCCCGCAATCTTCTCTCCAGCGGTCTCTATGCCGGCCAGGACGGCGTGATGCTGGCGCTCGCAGAGGGCGAGGGGATGACCGCCGGCGCGCTTGCGGCCCGCCTCGGCGTCAAGGCGCCGACGATGACGCGCACGATCGGCCGGCTGGAGGCGCAAGGGTTCGTGGAGCGCCGGCCCGACAACAATGACGGCCGCCTCACCGTCGTCGACCTTACCAAGGCCGGGCGGGAAACGCTCGGGCTGATCGCGCAGGCCTGCGATCTCAGCGAGCGCCAGGCGCTTGACGGGCTGAGCGAGAAGGATGTCCGCACGCTCCTGAAGCTGCTGCGCACCGTCGACGGGAACCTCCGCGGGATCGAAGTCCAGAGCGGTGACAAGCCAGTTGCGGACGAAATTTAAATAGTTTAAATAAACGATTTAAATTGTGCTGCGGACTTATGGGGAGGGGCATGGCGCAGAAGGTCAAACTGTCCACGATCGCCGAAACGCTGGGCGTGTCCACGGCGACGGTATCTCTGGCATTGCGGGACAGCCCCCTGGTGGCGCTTTCGACGCGCGACCGGATCAAGGAGCAGGCGCGGGCGCTGGGCTATATCTACAATCGCAGGGCGGCGAGCCTGCGTACGTCGCGGTCCGGCATCATCGGCGTCGTCGTGCATGACATCATGAACCCCTTCTACGGCGAGATCCTCAAGGCGATCGAAAGCGAGCTCGACCGCGACCGCCAGACCTTCATCCTTTCCAACCATTACGATTCGGTCGAAAAGCAGCGCAACTTCGTCGAAACGCTGCTGCAGCTTGGCGGCGACGGCGTGATCATGTCGCCTGCCATCGGCACGCCGCCGGAGGATATCCTGCTGGCCGAGGACAACGGCATGCCGGCGATCCTGATCGCTCGTTCTATCGAGGGGCTGGACGTGCCGATTTTCCGTGGTGACGACAGCTACGGCATCTCGCTTGCAACAAATCACCTTATCGGGCTTGGCCACCGCGTCATCGCCATGGTCGGCGGCACCGACCAGACGTCGACCGGTCGCGACCGCTACCAGGGCTATGTCAATGCGCTGCGCAAGGCCAACATCGAGGTCGATCCGGCGCTGCGGATTCCCGGCCCGCGCTCCAAGCAGGGCGGGTTCGAAGCGGCCGTCAATTTCCTGTCCTTGCCGCAGAAGCCGACGGCTGCCGTCTGCTGGAACGATCTCGTCGCGATCGGGCTGATGAACGGAATCGCGCGCGCGGGCCTGATACCGGGGCGCGACGTGTCGGTGACGGGCTATGACGACCTGGAAGAGGCGTCGATCGCCACGCCGTCGCTGACGACGGTCTGGAACGGACAGTCGGAGGTCGGGCGGAGCGCGGCGCGTGCGCTTCTCGACAAGCTTTCGGGAAGCCACGAGCCGGACGGCATCCACCTGATCAAGCCGGAGATGCGCATTCGCCAGTCGACGGGCCCGCTTCGGCACAGTGGTCACGACAACGGAAACTGAGCGCAAGGCCGCAAGTTCAAACCGCACCGTGAATGCGAAAAGCGCGCGGCAGTAACCGGCCGTTAACCTTGCGGCAAGCTTGCAGGCGCATGCTGTATTCGAATCGCGAAATTCGGAGGCAGCCCATGCGGAAAGTGATCATCCCGTCCATCGGTGCGTTGGCTCTCGTCGCGGGGTTGTGGTCGCTCGATGCCGGTTCCGCCCCCGATGTCGATCCGGTCGTCTCCGGCTCGATCCCGAAGCCCGGCCGGGCGGAGAACGGCGTGGGCTTTGCGGTCTCCAACATCGAGACGAAGGCGCAATGCTCCCTCTCGCGTGGCGAGAAACTGACCCATCGCAGCATGCGCCTGACGACCGAGGGACAGTGCGAGGACGTCTGGCCCGGCCTTTCGCATGCCGCGAACTGGACGGAGACCGGTGACGGCACCGTCGTGGTCTCCGGCGCGACGGGGGACGCGATTCTCACGCTTGCGGAGACCGACGGCCTCTACGAGGTCATCGATCCTTCCAACGCGGTCATCACCATGCAGGTGGCGCACTGATCCAGCGCGTGCAAAGTGCACCGCGGTCGTGCGAGGCATGCGCAAAGCCAAAGGCCCAAGGCGTCGAGGGCGTACCTGAAAACAACACGAACCGCGTTGTGCGCTAAGGGTTCAGCCGGCCGCCTGGCGCATAGCGGGCGCGAGCTTGGCGGCGGCATAGGCGCGGACCGCTTCGCCAAACGCCTTGAACAGGCGGTTTGAGGGGTCGTCGGACCCGACCCAGTATTCCGGGTGCCACTGAACGCCGACGGCAAAGGCCTTCGAGCCGATCACCGAAACCGCCTCGATGGTGCCGTCGTCGGCGACGGCCTCGACGGCAAGACGCGGCGCCGCTGCCGAGATCGCCTGTCGATGCAGCGAATTCACGCGCACGGTGCCGGCCCCGATCACCGAGGCGAGGCAGCTGCCTTCCTTCACGTGCACCTCTTGGCGGATGCCGTAGGCGACGTCGAGATCGGCCGTGTCGGGCTTGCGGTGATCCCAGTTGCCGGGGATGTCCTGGATCTCGTTGGCAAGCGTGCCGCCCAGCGCCACGTTCAACTCCTGCAGTCCACGGCAAATGGCCAGAACCGGAACGCCACGCTCCAGCGCCCGCTTGATGAGCGGCAACGACGTCGCGTCGCGGGCCAGATCGAATGGGCCGTCCGCCTCGGTGGCTTCTCGGCCGAAATGGGACGGGTGGACGTTGGTGCGCGACCCGCTCACCAGAAGACCGTCGACCCGGTCGAGGATTTCGTCGAAATCATGCCCGCTCTCGAGCGCCGGCACGAGGAAGGGGATGACGTCCGCTCCCTTGACGGCGGCGCGAACGTACTGGTTGGGCGTGGCCTGCCAGACATTGCCTTCGATTTCACGGATGTCCGCGGGAATGGCGACGACTGGTTTCGGCATCATGACCTCCGATCGAGATGAACCGGCACCGGTCGCAGGAGCTGCCCGACGCCCTTTTCGGACGAAGTTGCGAAGCTTCTCGTGCGCCGGCATCGTCCAACGGTAGGATTTGCCGGGAATCGGCCAGTCAGTCAATTGCCAAGCTGCCGCCCCTGTTCGATTTGCGTATGGTGTGGCGACTCACCGCCGCCTTGTGAGCAGAGCCTCCCGGTCCAGGCCAGTTCTTGCCATGCGCCATTAGTCAGCTGGTAACCGTGTTGCGGGGTATTTCTGCCCCAATCATGAAATGGTTGTGATGCGGCGGAAGCGGATCACAGGTTGCTCCCGTCCTTCATTTTGCATCGCTCGTCTACGCCAGGTTGTGCAAAATCGGTCGGGAGCGGGCGAGCGCAATACAGGGTTGAGAATATTTATGAAACCAGCGGAAAGGTAGTAGATATTAAGTGCATTCCTGCGCGCAATCGGATAATTTCTCGAAATCATTCATTAAAATTTCGCCGGTAACCCTCGCCCGTCAATGGGAGCGCCGAGTCCATGAAGGATCGAGGTCAAAGCACGCTGCCGACCGACGTGTATCTGTCGTTCGTCAGCTCGCTTTACGGAAACCGCCAAACCCTGTTCGTCGGCATGATCTCGCATGTCGTCACCTTCGCGTTCGTCTATGCGAAGACGGCTGATCCCTTCTTCCTCGCCTGCGCCTTCGCAATCGTCCTCGTCTGGTCCACGCGCGCCTATGGCATGCGCCGCTTCGACCGCGTCGACCAGTCCAAGCTCGACAATGTCGGCATCCGATACTGGGAGAACTGGTACAATACGGGCGCGGTGGGAACGACGCTCATTCTCGGCACGGCGAGCGGATATAGCCTGCTGATCAGCCGCGACAGCTTTGCCGAGCTTGCCTGCATATCCGTGACGCTTGCAACGATGGTCTCGGTCGTCGGGCGCAACTGCGGGTCGCGCCGGGCCGTCGACTACATGACGTTTTGCGCCTGTTTCCCGATGGTGGTGGGCTTCCTCGGATTGCAGGATTTCTATCACGCGGTGCTGGCGCTGCTGATCCTGCCCTTCAGCCTCACGACGAGGATGATGGCAAACGGAGTGCGCCGCTTCCTGGAGCAGGCGGCCCTTGCCACGCGCGATATGAAGACGATCGCCGACCGTTTCGATGCGGCGCTCAACAACATGGCGCACGGTTTGCTCATGCTGGACGCCGACCATCGCATCCTGGTCGCGAACCGACGGGCCTGCGAGCTTCTGCAACTTGGCGACAAGGAGCGGCTGAAGGATTGCCATCTCGATGTCGTGCTGCGCTACGGGGTGCGAAGCACGTTTCTCAATGCCGAGCAGAGCAAGACGCTGCTGCAGAAGCTGGACGAGCTTCTGAAAGGAGAGCGCTCGCGGGCGCTCGTCCAGGTCACCGACGATTTCTATCTGGAATTCACTGCCAGCCAGCGGGAAAACGGCGGTGCGGTCCTGATTTTCGAGGACGTGACGGCGCGCATGCGGGCGGAGAACAAGATCCTCCACATGATCCGCTACAACAGCCTCACCGGCTTGCCGAACCGCGCCTATTTCGCGGACCTCGTGCAGCAGGCCCTGTCAGAGCGCAAGCGGCCCGGTACCGTCGGCTTCGTCGTCCTCGATGTGGACGACTTCAAGCATGTCAACGACATGAAGGGGCACGTGATGGGCGACCGCGTGCTCTGCATGGTGGCCGAGCGCATCCGCAAGGTGGCCGGCGACCGGGCACTTGTCGGCCATCTGATGGGCGACGAATTCATCCTGTTCTTCGCCAACGAAAACAACCGGAAGGATCTGGAAGAGCGCATGCGGCGGCTGCACCAGCAGGTGCAGGGCAATTACGAGATTGCCGGATCAACCTTCCGCGTGTCGCTGAGCGCTGGCGGCGTGCTGTGCGAGAGCGATCAGTTCCGCATGGAGGACATGCAGATCAAGGCGGACCTCGCCCTGTTCGAGACCAAATCAAGGGCCAAAGGCGGCTTCACCACCTTCGAGGAGGAGATGGATGCTCGCTACGTCGAGCGGCAGAAGCTCAAGACCGACCTGCGCGAGGCGGTAGCAAACAACGAACTCTCGGTGGCCTATCAGCCGATGTTTCAGCCGGACGGCCTTCGCATCGAATGCTGCGAGGCGCTTGCACGCTGGACGCATCCGGAGCGCGGCCCGGTTCCGCCCACGGTGTTCATCCAGATCGCCGAGGAAATGGGGATCGTCTCCGACATCACGCGCCGGATCATCGACCGCGCCTGCGCCGACTGCGCCACCTGGGCCGAGCATATGGGCGTTTCTGTCAACCTGTCGGTCCAGGACCTGCGCAATTCGGATATCGTCAGCGTCGTCATGGACGCGCTGCTGAAATCCGGGCTGAAACCGTCGCGGCTGCATCTGGAGGTCACCGAAAGCTGCCTGATGGAGGAACCGGTGAAGGTTCAGGCGGTACTGCAGGAGCTTCGTGCGCGCGGCATTACCATTGCCATCGACGATTTCGGCACCGGCTATTCGAGCCTCAGCTATCTCGACGCGCTCCCGCTCGACGTGATCAAGATCGACCGCTCCTTCGTCCGCAACATCAGCGAGGACGCGCGGCGTTTCAAGCTGCTGCGCGGCACAGTCAACCTCTCGCGCGAACTGGGCCTGCGCATCGTTGTCGAGGGGGTGGAGACGCGCGAACAACTGGCGCTGATCAACAAGTACAATTGTGCCGATCTGATCCAGGGCTACGTCTTCGCCGCGCCGATGTCGACGAGTGCCATCCAGGACCTGACGCAGGCGCTCGCCCGCAAGGCGGGTGGTGCCGGCGCGAAGACCGGGCGCCACGTCGCCTAAAGCTTGTCCCGTCTATCTTGAGCCATTCTGCCGGATCAGATTTTCGTCCGGGCAGAGGCAATTGGCAAAGGGCGTACCCGAGGTGCGGCCCGGCCGATCCCCCATGATCCGGGCGCCGGCCCTTCGGGTTGGCTGAAACGGCCGACTGATCGAGTGGTGGCTTGGCGGCAGGCATGGCTACGGCACGCCACGATTTCCCGATACCAAAGGAACGTCTAATGTATTGATTCTTATAAATGTCGTTAATTGCTGTTAAGGTTAATAAATGGTAATTTACACAAATTGCTCGAAATGATTGAGTGTAGCGGCGCGGTGAAGGGGCCGCAGTCACTCAACCGGGGATTTGTGTTTTATGGCGACCTCACAATCGGCCACCAATCGATTTTCAGACAAGCTCATGGAACTGCTTGACCGAGTCGAGTATCGCAGGGTCGAGACCGGTGAAGACATGGAGGATGTCGCCCGCATCCGCTACAAGGCCTACAAGGCCGGGGCGGTGATGCATCTTGGTGAAGAATCGCCGCTTCTGATCGACGAGGTGGACTTCGACAGCCACGCCTATGTCTTCGGCATCTATTATGACGAGCGGCTGATCTCCACGGTCCGCCTTCATCATGTCACGCCCGATCACCGCGTGAATTCGTCGGGCAAGGTGTTCCCCGACGAACTCAACGCCTTCCTGGATGCGGGGATGACGCTGATCGATCCGGTTCGTCTGGCCGCCGATCCCGAGATCTGGAGCGAGATGCCCGCCATTCCCTATCTCACGCTTCGCCTGGCCACGATGGCGACCGACTATTTCCAGGCAGATCGCTGCCTGCAGATGGTCAAGCCGGCCCATGCCGCTTTCTACAAGCGGGTTTTCGACGCCGACTTCGTCGCCTCGCCGAAGAGCAACCAGGGCAAGTTCATCATCGACCTGATGCTGATGGCAACGCGGGTGAAGGAAGTGCTGCCGAAGCTCTACGTCCGCTTCCCGTTCTTCAAGTCCGAGGCTTTCGAGCGGCGGATGATGTTCGACCGGAGCGCGGACATGAGCCCGCTGACGGTGCGTCCCACCGCGCGGCTGGCGCATTTCGGAACGAGCCGCATTCAGATCGGCGCCGAGAGCCTGGCGCGGTAATGCGCGACCCGCACCGTGCCGCGGCCATGGGTCGCGCCGCGGATCGCCCAAAAAATGTCGGAATCGGTGCCCGGCGCGTTGCGCTTTTGCAAGCCTTTGTGTAAGGCCTGAGACCGTGCATTTTGTGCGAATTCATGTGCCGGACCACGGCCTCGCATTTCGCTGCGAGGGGGCGTTCCCGGCCGTTCAGGCCCGGGCGTATGCAGACAGGAGACGATAGCATGGCTGAACATCACACCGGGCCGGTCGAAACGGGCGCTCCGATGGACTATGCGGAGCACGAGAAGACCTACAACCTGTTCGTCAATGCGAGCAAGTACGGGACGATGTTCTGCGTGACGCTGCTGATCGCAATGGCCGCCGGCTTCTTTACCGGCGCCGGCTTCTTTTCCGCGCTCGTTCTCCTGATCGTCCTCAACGTTCTCGGCTTCGTCCTCCTGCGCTGAGCGTCCGGCGTTTTACGCCGAACGCGGCGTCCATTCCGGACGCCCGAATGAGGAGGCTTGGCCAAACTTGGGGGAGGATTGGCATTGGCAGAGATCGTGTTTGTCTCGCGGGAGATTGATCCCGCAGAAAACCGCGTCGCGGCATCTACCGAAACCGTGAAGAAGATGAAGTCTCTCGGCTTCGACGTTATCGTCGAGGCGGGAGCAGGCCTTGCATCGCGCATCGCCGATGGCGAATACGAGGCGGCAGGTGCCAGGATCGGCGTCGCCGCTGACGCCACGAACGCCGACGTCGTGCTCAAGGTGCGGCGGCCGGCCGACAAGGAAATCAAAGGATACAAGCCCGGCGCGATCGTGATTGCGATCATGGATCCCTACGGCAATGACAAGGCGCTGGCCGCAATGGCCAAGGCGGGGCTTGTGACGTTTGCCATGGAACTGATGCCGCGCATCACGCGTGCCCAGTCGATGGACGTGCTTTCCTCGCAGGCAAACCTCGCCGGCTATCAGGCGGTGATCGACGCGGCCAGCGAATATGACCGCGCCATGCCGATGATGATGACGGCGGCCGGCACCGTGCCTGCGGCCAAGGTCTTCGTCATGGGGGCTGGCGTGGCCGGCCTGCAGGCGATAGCGACCGCGCGCCGTTTGGGAGCTGCGGTATCCGCCACCGACGTTCGCCCCGCTGCCAAGGAACAGGTTGCCTCTCTCGGCGCCAAGTTCATCGCTGTCGAGGACGAGGAGTTCAAGGCAGCCGAGACCGCCGGCGGCTATGCCAAGGAAATGTCGAAGGAGTACCAGGCAAAACAGGCCGCATTGGTGGCAGAGCACATTGCCAAGCAGGACATCGTCATCACGACCGCGCTGATCCCCGGCCGCCCCGCGCCGCGGCTCGTCACCCGCGACATGCTGAAGAGCATGAAGGCCGGCTCCATCGCCGTCGATCTTGCCGTCGAGCGCGGCGGCAACGTCGAGGGCGTCGAAGCCGGCAGGGTGGCCGAGGTCGAGGGCGTCAAGGTCATCGGCTATCTGAACGTGCCAGGCCGCATCGCGGCGTCCGCGTCGCTGCTCTATGCCAAGAACCTTGTCACCTTCCTCGAGACGCTCGTCAGCAAGGAAACCAGGACGCTTGCCGTCGATCCCGACGACGAACTGGTGAAGGCGACCATGCTGACGCGCGATGGCGCCGTCGTTCATCCGAACTTCGCCGCCGCCCAGATGAAGGGAGAAGCATGATGGCCAACGAACTCCTGGACAAGGCAATCTCCGATCTCGAGCGTGCGGTGGAGGCCGTGCGCACGGCGGCCGAATACGTACCGGAGGCGGCGGGTGCCGCCGCCCACGGCGTCTCCGGCGGAGCAATCGATCCGTTCGTCTTCCGGCTTGCGATCTTCGTGCTGTCGATCTTCGTCGGCTACTATGTCGTCTGGTCGGTCACCCCCGCACTGCACACGCCGCTGATGGCGGTGACGAACGCGATCTCGTCGGTCATCGTCGTCGGCGCGCTGCTTGCCGTCGGCATCTCGCTTTCCGGCGTTGCGACCGGCTTCGGCTTCGTCGCCCTTGTCCTCGCCTCCGTCAACATCTTCGGCGGCTTCCTCGTCACCCAGCGCATGCTGGCGATGTACAAGAAAAAAGAGAAGTGAGGCTGCGCTGATGTCCCCGAATATTGCAGCCTTCCTCTATCTCGTCTCGGGCGTCCTGTTCATCATGGCGCTGCGCGGGCTGTCGCATCCGACCACGAGCCGGCGCGGCAACATGCTGGGCATGACCGGCATGGCGATCGCCATCCTCACGACCCTGCTGCTGGCGACGCCGTCCCTGGGCGGGCTTGCGCTCATCGTCCTCGGCCTCGCGATCGGCGGCGGGGCGGGGGCCTATATCGCCCGGTCGATCCCGATGACGTCGATGCCGCAGCTGGTGGCTGGATTCCACTCGCTGGTCGGCCTTGCCGCCGTCCTCGTCGCGGCGGCAGCACTCTATTCGCCGTCGGCCTTCGGCATCGGCGAGGTCGGCTCGATCCACGGCCAGGCGCTGGTCGAGATGGCGCTCGGCGTTGCGATCGGCGCGATCACGTTTACCGGCTCGATCATCGCCTTTTTGAAACTCGACGGACGCATGTCGGGCAAGCCGATCCTGCTTCCCAGCCGCCACGTGATCAATGCGGTGCTGCTGGCCCTTATCGTTGCCTTCATCGCCGTGCTGGCAACGAGCGAGAGCCATTTCGCCTTCTGGGCGATCGTGGCGCTGTCGCTGGTGCTTGGCGTGCTGATCATCGTGCCGATCGGCGGAGCGGACATGCCGGTCGTCGTCTCGATGCTGAACTCCTATTCGGGCTGGGCGGCCGCCGGTATCGGCTTCACGCTCGGCAACCTCGCGCTGATCATCACGGGCGCGCTGGTCGGTTCCTCGGGCGCGATCCTGTCCTACATCATGTGCAAGGGCATGAACCGTTCGTTCATCTCGGTCATTCTTGGCGGTTTCGGCGGCGAGACGGCGGCTGCGGCCGACGACGGCATCCAGCGCACCGTCAAGCAGGGCTCGGCCGACGACGCGGCCTTCCTGATGGCGAACGCCTCGAAGGTCATCATCGTACCGGGCTACGGCATGGCGGTGGCACAGGCGCAGCATGCGCTACGCGAGCTGGCCGACAAGCTGAAGGCGAACGGCGTGGAGGTGAAGTACGCGATCCATCCCGTCGCAGGCCGCATGCCCGGCCATATGAACGTGCTGCTTGCCGAAGCAAACGTACCCTACGACGAGGTGTTCGAGCTGGAGGACATCAACTCCGAGTTCGCGCAGGCTGACGTCGCCTACGTGATCGGCGCCAACGACGTGACCAATCCGGCCGCCCGCGACGACAAGTCCTCGCCGATCTACGGCATGCCGATCCTCGACGTGGACAAGGCCAAGACCTGCCTGTTCGTCAAGCGCTCGCTGGGTTCCGGCTATGCCGGCATCGACAACACGCTATTCTACAAGGACGGCACGATGATGCTGCTCGGCGACGCCAAGAAGATGACCGAGGACATCGTCAAGGCGATGAACCACTAAGGCGAAGCGTGACGCCCTTCCTTTGACAAATGCCCGCCCCCATCCGGCGGGCATTTTCGTTGCCGACAGCGAGAATGGGCGAGAGGGCGGGGCATGCTTGAGATGACATGCCGATGATGCGGCGCTGGAACTCCCTTCGATAGGCATGAAAAAGCCCGGAGAACGAGGCGCTCTCCGGGCCTTATCATAAAGGCAGTCGATGCAGGCGTGCGGTGCCCCGCTGTTGGGCCCTCAAGCCGCGCCGCCGCGGGTGCGCGCGACGCCGTCCTTGGCCGGCTGGTAGTTCGGATCGAGGCGTACGGCATGCGAATAGGACTTCGCGGCTTTTGCCGTCTCGCCGCGGCGTTCGTAGATCAGCGCCTGGTTCGTCCAGGATTCGGCATTGTTGCCGTCGAGACCGATCGCGGTGTTGAAGTCGGCAAACGCGTTGTCGTCGTCGCCCTGCGCCGCATAAGACAGGCCGCGGCCGTTATAGGGCTCTGCCGAGCTCGGAGACAGCGAGATGGCCTTGGAGAAATCCTCGATCGCCGGGCCGTGCTGGCCGCGCCGCTGATAGATCAGGCCGCGGTTGTGGTAAGCGCGCGGGTCGGTGGTGTCGAGGGAGATCGCCTTGTTGAAGTCGTTGAAGGCCTCGTCAATCCGGCCGGCCTGCCGATAGAGGTTGCCGCGGCCGATATAGGCGACGTCGTAGTTCGGATTGATCTGCAACGCCATGTTGTAGTCGGAGGCGGCCTCGGACTGCTTGCCCATGCTGCGCAGCACCAGCGCGCGGTTGGCATAGGCCTGGTAGAAGCGCGGATTGAGCTCGATGGCGCGATTGAAATCGTCGACAGCCTTGCGGGATTCGCCCGCGCGGCCGTAGGCCGACCCGCGCACGTTGTAGCCTTCAGGATCCTGCGGGTTGGCGGCGATTACGCTGGAAAGAGAGGAGATGTTCTCCGTGGAGCCCTGGGCGCGTTCGACGCGGATGACGTCGGTGGACGTGCTGGCGCTCTGGCATGCAGACAGCGAAATCGCGGCAATGACCGTGAAGAGCGCTGCGGAAACGGGCCGGCGAAGGTCCGATGCGGGAGCAAGACGTTTCAGGTTGGAAGTCGATTGCCCCGTGAGTGCTGCCATTTTCAAGATATCGTCCCTCAACAAGGCGCGTCCGCGCCAGATCCTGCATCGATTTTGGCCGCATGCGTCCGCCAGCAGGCGATTTGCCATCCGGCAATGCGGGGCCGAATTATCCGGCTCCTGCGCGCATTGGCCTGGCGCCAAGGCTTGTCCGACGCCACCGGCCTTTACCGCTTTGCGGCTGCCGGGCGATGCGTCTACCTCCGGGTTGCCCCGAACGCATCAAAAAAGGCGGCGGCGATAGCTTCGCCCCCGCCAGACCTTGCATCTGAAAACGTCGAAAAAACGACGGATCAACGAGCCGTACGGCCGCCGCTGACCAGACCTTCGCGCTGAGCGCGCTTGCGCGCGAGCTTGCGAACGCGGCGAACGGCTTCGGCCTTTTCGCGTGCGCGCTTCTGCGACGGTTTCTCGTAGTAGTCACGCATCTTCATTTCGCGGAAGATGCCTTCGCGCTGCATCTTCTTCTTGAGAGCGCGGAGCGCCTGATCGACGTTGTTATCGCGGACTAGTACCTGCACGAGTATCCCGTTCCTTTGGTTTGTGTTGGAAGCCTCGGGGCATCAGGTCAACGAGGCAATACATAATTCGCTTCGCAGCCCGGAGGACGTGCGATTGGGAGGTCGGATACCAGATCGGCAGGCGGAAGTCCAGACGGTTCGGCGCAAAGCCGTGCAAAATTAACTGTTCGCCGAGCGGCTGCCTCGGGCGCTCCGCCGGATGTCGCATGCTGCACAAGCGCGCCGCAATGCGTCGCAAAGAAAACGTTGTAACTTTGCCAGATTTGCTTTCTATCCACGACACGGAAATGACCCGGACATACGGAGTAAGGCGGATGCGCAAATATTCGGTCTTCGCCGTCGCACGCGAGGCGCTGCGCGGCCACAAGGGCTGGGAGCCCCAGTGGGTTTCTCCCGAGCCGCGCAAGGAATACGACGTCATCATCGTCGGCGGCGGCGGTCATGGCCTGGGTGCCGCCTACTATCTCGCCAAGGAGCACGGCATCACCAATGTCGCGGTGATCGAGAAGGGCTGGCTCGGCGGCGGCAATACCGGCCGTAACACCACCATCATCCGCTCCAACTATCTCTATGACGAGAGCATGGACATCTACGAGCACTCGCTCAAGCTCTGGGAAGGGCTGAGCCAGGAGCTCAACTACAACGTCATGTACTCGCCGCGCGGCGTGATGATGCTGTCGCACAACATTCACGACAGGCAGTCCTTCAAGCGTCATATTCACGCCAACCGGCTGCACGGTATCGACAACGAATGGCTGACGCCGGAGCAGGCAAAGGATTTCTGTCCGCCGCTCGACATCTCCGCCACCGCCCGCTACCCCATCAACGGGGCGGCCCTGCAGCGCCGCGGCGGTACCGCCCGCCACGACGCGGTCGCCTGGGGCTATGCGCGCGCGGCGTCCGACCGCGGCGTGCACATCATCCAGAACTGCGAGGTCAAGGGCATCCGGCGCGGGCCGGGCGGCGAGGTCACGGGCGTGGAGACCTCGCGCGGCTTCATCGGCGCCAAGAAGATCGCGGTTTCGGCCTCCGGCCACAACTCGGTGATCATGTCGATGGCCGACGTACGCTTGCCGCTGCATTCGGTACCGCTGCAGGCGCTCGTTTCCGAGCCGATGAAGCCGATCTTCCCCTGCGTCGTCATGTCGAACACGGTTCACGCCTATATTTCGCAGTCGGACAAGGGCGAGCTCGTCATCGGTGCGGGCACCGACCAGTACAACTCCTATTCACAGACCGGTGGCCTGCAGATCATCACGCATACGCTCGATGCCATTTGCGAGCTCTTCCCGATGTTCCGCCGCGTCAAGATGATGCGCCAGTGGGGCGGCATCACCGACAACACGCCGGACCGCTCGGCGATCCAGGGTGTCACGCCCGTTCCGAACCTCTTCGTCAACTGCGGCTGGGGTACGGGCGGCTTCAAGGCGACGCCGGGCTCGGCGCACCTGTTCGCCCATCTGATCGCCAAGGGCGAGCCGCACAAGCTCGCCTCCGGTCTGACGCTCGACCGCTTCCGGACGGGGCGCCTGATCGACGAGGCCGCGGCCGCCGCGGTGGCGCATTGAACCCATTTTTCCCCGCGCGCCCGGCAGCCCATCGCTGCTGCCGGTGCGGGACAGGAGAGACCGCATGCTAATGATCTATTGCCCCTATTGCGAGGAAGAGCGCTCCGAACTCGAGTTCCGCCACGGCGGCGATGCGCATATCGCGCGTCCAACCAACATCGCCGACATCAGCGACGAGGAGTTCGAGGAGTTCTTCTTCCTGCGCGACAACCCCAAGGGCCTCATCTTCGAGCGCTGGCGCCACATCCATGGTTGCGGCCGCTTCTTCAATGCCGCGCGCGATACCGTCAGCGACAAGTTCTACGCCAGCTACAAGGCTGGCGAGCCTAAGCCCGATCTATCAGCCGTCCATCCGGCCACGGAGAAGACGGTCGAGACCTATGAAGCTACGGAAGGGACTGCGAAATGAGCGGCGCCAATCGCATTGCCGGTCAGGGCCGCCTGACGCCAGCCAGGACTGCGCGATTTACCTTTGACGGAAAGAGCTATGAGGCGCTGGAGGGCGATACGGTCGCCTCGGCGCTGCTTGCCAACGGAGTTCACCTCGTCGGCCGCTCGTTCAAGTATCACCGGCCGCGCGGAATCGTGTCCGCCGGTCCCGAAGAGCCGAATGCGCTGATCGACGTGGCCCGTGATACCGCGCGCCGCCAGCCGAACGTGCGCGCCACGGTGCAGGAAGTCTTCGACGGCATGAAGGTGACCTCGCAGAACCGCTGGCCCTCGCTCACCTTCGACGTGGGCGGGCTGAACAACCTGATGTCGCCGTTCTTCGCCGCCGGCTTCTACTACAAGACCTTCATGTGGCCAAAGGCTGCTTGGGAAAAGGTTTACGAGCCCGTCATCCGTCGGGCCGCTGGCCTCGGCACGGCGCCCACGGAAGAAGACCCAGACCACTATGCAAACCGCTACGCCACCTGCGACGTGCTTGTCGTCGGCGCAGGGGTGGCGGGTCTCTCGGCGGCGCTGTCGGCAGCTGCGACCGGTGCCCGCGTCATACTCTGCGACGAGCAGCCAGAGGTCGGTGGTGCCCTGCACTACGACCGTTCGGTCACCGTCGATGGCAAGGAAGGCTTCGTCTGGGCGCAGGAGGCGGCCGCAAGGCTCGCGGCGATGGAGAACGTCACCGTGCTCTCCCGCACCACGGCGTTCGGGTACTACAATCACAATTTCGTCGGTCTCGTCGAACGCGTGACCGACCATGTCGCCCGCCCCGATCGCAGGGCGCCGCGCGAACGGCTGTGGCAGGTGCGCGCCAAGCGCGTCATCCTCGCCACCGGCGCGATCGAACGGCACATGGTGTTCGGCAACAACGATCGGCCCGGCATCATGCTGGCATCGGCCGCGCGCACCTATCTCAACCATTTCGGCGTTGCTGTCGGCAAGAAGGTGGCGATCTATACGGCCAACGATTCGGCCTACGAGGCCGCGTTCGACCTGAAGCGCGCCGGCGTGCAGATCGCGGCCGTCATCGACAGCCGCAGCAAGCCGGGCGATGCGGTCCTCAACGAGGCTCGCAGCCACGGCATCGAGGTTCTGACAGGCCATTCGGTGATCGACACCAAGGGCCATCGTCGCGTCTCCGCCATCACCGTCGTGCGCAACGGCGGCAGCGGCAAGCGCACGATCGCGGTCGATGCTCTCTTGACCTCGGCCGGATGGACGCCGTCCGTACACCTGTTCTCGCAGTCGCGCGGCAAGGTCGCCTACAATGCCGAGACCGGGCAGTTCCTGCCGGGCACCTATGCGCAGGACTGCCTGTCGGTCGGCGCCTGCAACGGCACGAACGGTCTGCAGGCCACGATCGAGGAGGCGCTGGCAGCCGGCGAGCTGATGGCGCGTGCCACCGGCAACCAGGGCGGCGAGAAGGTCGAACTGCGCGGCGAGAACGCGTTTGAATGGACCGGCGGCATGGCGGGTGCGGCGGAAGGCGCGGGAGCGGATACGAACGTCAAGGCGTTCATAGACTTCCAGAACGACGTCTGCGCCAAGGACATCCGCCTTGCCGTGCGCGAGGGCATGCACTCGATCGAGCACATCAAGCGCTTCACGACAAACGGCATGGCGACCGACCAGGGCAAGCTTTCCAACCTGCACGGGCTTGCGATTGCAGCCGAGACGCTCGGCCGCGAGATCCCGAAGGTGGGCCTGACAACCTTCCGTGCGCCTTACACGCCGGTGACGTTCGGAACGATCATCAACCATTCGCGCGGCGACCTGTTCGATCCGGCCCGCAAGACGCCGATGCATGCCTGGGAAGAGGCTCACGGGGCCATCTTTGAGGACGTCGGCAACTGGAAGCGCGCCTGGTACTACCCGCGCGCCGGCGAGACCATGCAGGAGGCGGTCGACCGCGAGTGCCGGACGGTGCGCCAGGTCGCAGGCCTGTTCGATGCCTCCACGCTCGGCAAGATCGAGGTTGTCGGCCCGGACGCGGCAGAATTCCTCAATCTCATGTATACCAACGCCTGGGATACGCTGAAGCCCGGCCGCTGCCGCTACGGCATCATGCTGCGCGAGGACGGCTTCGTCTATGACGACGGCGTCGTCGGCCGCATCGCCGAGGACCGATTCCACGTCACCACCACCACCGGCGGCGCGCCGCGGGTGATGAACCACATGGAAGACTACCTCCAGACCGAGTTCCCGCACCTGAAGGTGTGGCTGACCTCCACTACCGAACAGTGGGCGGTCATCGCCGTGCAGGGGCCGAAGGCGCGCGAGATCATCGCGCCGCTCGTCGAAGGCATCGACATCTCCAACGAAGCGTTCCCGCACATGAGCGTGCGTGAGGGCAAGATCTGCGGCGTGCCGACGCGGCTGTTCCGCATGTCGTTCACCGGCGAGGCGGGCTATGAAGTCAACGTTCCCGCCGACTACGGCCAGGCGGTATGGGAAGCGATCTGGGCCAGGGCGGAGGCGCTCGGCGCCTGCGCCTACGGCACGGAGACCATGCACGTGCTGCGCGCTGAGAAGGGCTACATCATCGTCGGCCAGGACACCGACGGCACGGTGACGCCTTTCGACGCCGGTCTTGCCTGGGCGGTTTCGAAGAAGAAGACCGACTTTGTCGGCATTCGCGGCCTGAAGCGTCCGGATCTCGTCAAGGAGGGCCGCAAGCAGCTCGTCGGCCTCAGGACCAAGGATCCGAAGCTGGTGCTCGAGGAGGGGGCGCAGATCGTCGCCGATCCGAACCAGCCGGTGCCGATGAAGATGCTCGGCCACGTCACGTCGGCCTATTGGTCGGAGAATTGCGGGCATTCGATCGCATTTGCGCTGGTGGAGGGCGGTCATTCCCGTACGGGACAGACGCTCTACGTGCCGATGCCAGACCGCACGGTCGCGGTCGAGGTGACGGACATGGTGTTCATCGACAAGGAAGGAGCTCGCCTCAATGGCTGAACAAGCACTCCGCAAGGCGCCGCTCGGCGGCTTCCATGGCGGCTCCGCCGCAGCTCACGTCACCGCCGCCGGTCAGGCCTCGCGCCTGTCGTTGCGCGCGGGCGCGGATGCCGTGGCCGCCCTGTCGAAGGCGCTCGGCCTCGATCTGCCGACGAAGCCCAAGACATCGGCTTCGTCGAACGGCCGTCACGCTCTATGGCTCGGTCCGGACGAGTGGCTTCTGATCGACGAGAACGGTGCGGACCTGGCCGCCCTGGCGGGCAAGGCCGACGTGCTTCACTCGGCAGTCGACGTCTCCCATCGCAACACGGCGGTGCTGGTTTCCGGAACGGGAGCCGCGGTGGCGATCGCCAGCGCCAGCCCGCTCGACCTTTCGCCGGCTGTCTTCCCGGTCGGCGCCTGCGCACGCACCGTACTCGGCAAGATCGAAGTGGTGATCTTCCGCACGGGCGAGCAGGATTACCGCGTCGAATGCTGGCGTTCGTTCGCACCCTACGCCTTCGGCCTGCTGGCGGAAGGGGCGGAAGACGCAGGGCTTTGACAGCCCTCAGTTCAAGCGATCATAAAGGGCTGCGACGGCACAGGTTGCAGCCCTTTTTTTACGTGAGGTGCGCGTGCGGCGTTGTGCAAACTCGCTTGCTTCGGCTCACGCGTCTTCCGGCCGGTCCTTGGGGTCGAACTGGATGATGGTCATCCAGTTCGCGGTCAGCGCAGGCTTTCGCTCGTTCTCGATTTCCACCGTGACGTCGTAGGTGACCATCAGCATGCCAGCCCCGCGAAAGCGGGCGTCCGCCATCTTGAAGCGGCCACGCACGCGCGCGCCGCATCTGACCGGCGTCATGAAGCGCACCTTCTCGAAGCCGTAGTTGATGCCCATCGTCTGTTCGAGGACGCGCGGCACGCAGTCGAAATTCATCGCAGACAGAAGCGACAGCGACAGGAAGCCGTGCGCTATCGTGCCGCCGAATGGCGTTTCCGCCGCGGCGCGGACGGGATCGGTGTGGATGAACTGGTGATCTTCCGTCGCCTGGGCAAAACGGTCGATCATCGTCTGGTCCACCGTGAACCACTTCGACACGCCAATCTCCTCGCCGACAAGGCCCCTTACGTCGGTGAGATGGATTTCGCGAGGCATCAACGGTCCTTTCACAAGCCCAGGGTGCAAAGCTATGGCGATGTTTAGAGCGACGGATGGGGAAAGGGAAGCATTCTGTTCGTACAAGCGATTTTGACCTGCCGGTCACGGGTGCTCGATGAGGATGTCGATGCTGCGTGGAGCGATTTCGCCTGCGGGGCCGCCGTTGCGGGATAGCAGGCTGTGCCAGTTGCCGGAGCCCGGTGAGGGGAGTGCCAGGGGGACGGCTTCCCTTCCCCTGTTGACGCAAACCGCGAGGCGAACCTTGCTGTCGTCGAGCGTGTCACGCGATGCGAGGAGCATCACGAACGAGGAGGCGAGCGGATTGTCCCAGTCGCCTGTCTGCATCGGCAGGCCGTCCGGGTGTAACCACTCGACGTCGCCCCGGCCGGTGAGAAACGCGGTATCGGTAAAAGCGTCGAAGCGTCGGCGGATTGCGGCGAGCGCTGCGGTGTGCTCGACAAGTTCCGCATCGAGTAACGACCAGTCGAGCCAGGTGATGGCATTGTCCTGGCAATAGGCGTTGTTGTTGCCGTGCTGGCTGCGGCCGCCTTCGTCGCCTGCCGTCAGCATAACCGCGCCCTTTGAGACGAAGAGCGTTGAAAGGAGCGCCATCGCGTCGCGCTGACGGGCGGCGCGGACCACGGGGTCGCCCGTCTCGCCTTCTACGCCGTTGTTCCATGAATGATTGTCGTTGTGGCCGTCGCGGTTGTTCTCGCCATTGGCCTCGTTGTGTTTGCGGCCATAGGAGACGAGGTCCATCAGGGTGAAGCCGTCATGGGCGGCGACGAAATTGACACTGCGGGTGCGCGTAGCCCCGTCGCGCTGGAAGACGTTCGACGAGCCGCAAAGGGCGGTGGCGAAGGCGCCGAGACGCCCCGGATCCCCGCGCCAGAACAGCCTGACATCATCGCGGAAGCGGTCGTTCCATTCGAGGAAATCTTTAGGGAAATTGCCGAGCTGATAGCCGCCGGGGCCGATGTCCCAGGGTTCGGCGATCAGCACCCGGTCGGACAGGACGGGGTCGGCGTGGATGTCCTCGAACAGGGCGGCCTTAGGGTCGAAGCCGTGCGCGCCGCGGCCGAGGATCGAGGCGAGATCGAAGCGGAAGCCATCGACGCCGGCATGGGCTACGAAATGACGCATGCTGTCGAGGATGAGGCGGCGGACGACGGGATGGTCGCAGGCCATCGTGTTGCCGCAGCCGGTGTCGTTGACGAGTTCTCCCGGGCGGTCGGCGACGTGGCGATAGTAGGTCAGGTTGTCGAGGCCGCGCATGGAAAGTGTGGCACCCTGCCGGTCGCTCTCGCCGGAGTGGTTGAACACGAGGTCCAAGACGACGCCGATCCCTTCGGCATGGAGGGCTGCCACAGTCGAGGCGAGCTCTTTCACGCCGCCTGGTGCCAGGCGCGGATCCAATGCCATCAGCGCTACGGGGTTGTAGCCCCAGCTGTTGTGAAGGCCAAGCGGGGGGAGATGACGCTCGTCGATCCAGGCGACGATCGGCATAAGCTCGACCGCATCGACACCGATGCGCTTCAGATGAGCGATGACGCCGGGATGAGCCAGAGCGGCGATCGTGCCCCGGATCTCCGGCGGCACTTCCGGATGCAGCATGCTGAAAGCCCGCACGGCGACTTCGTAGATCACAGCGCCCGGAGCGAGGAGCGGCGGCTTGACTTCGACGGGCCGGTCCACCGTCAGAACAGCCTTCGGCACGAGGTCGGCGGTATCGTCGCCGAACCGGGTCAGGCGGGCGTCGTGAACGAAGGGGCGATCGAGCTCCCGGGCATAGGGATCGACGAGAAGCTTGCTCGGATCGAACCAGAGGCCATGGTCGGGCGCGTAGACGCCCTCGGCGCGCAGGCCGTAGCGGGCGCCGGCGGCCAGCCCCGGGACGAAGGCATGGTGCAGATCGCCCTCACGCCGCATCGGAACACGCCGGATTTCCCGATGCCCCTCCTCGTCGAACAGGCAGAGGTCAATGCGGCTGGCATCGCGCGAGCGGACGGTGAAGGCTGCCCCGTCCTCGTCTATCGATGCTCCCAGTGTGGTCACGATCGTTTCTGGCATCCTGTCGAAACGTCTCCGCTGGAAGGCTCTGGAAAGGGCGATTTCCCCTGATGGAGAGCAGAGCAGCGACAGAACGGCCGTTCTGTCCGCCCTCCAGTGTCTGGCACCCGTCCTTTGACAAGGGCGGGTGCCGCAGCCTCACGTAATCACGCTTGGTGCGTCGCGGCCTGTCCGCCCCTTGATGTCGGCGATTTCGTCTGCGATCGCGATGAGGTCGGCGAGCGCCGTCTGCGTCTCGATGTCATGACGGGCAGCGTCGGGCTCGAAGCGTTCGATGTACACGCGCAGGGTCGCCCCCGACGTGCCCGTCCCTGACAGGCGGAAGACAATGCGCGAGCCGCCCGCAAACAGGATGCGGATGCCCTGGTGCTCGCTGACCGATCTATCGATCGGGTCGTGATAGGCGAAGTCGTCGGCCTTCTCGACTGTAAGGCCGCCGAAGGTCTTGCCCGGCAGGTCAGCAAGCCTGGCGCGCAAATCCGCGATCAGCCCGTTCGCTGCGGCAGAATCCACTTCCTCGTAGTCGTGGCGGGAATAGTAGTTGCGGCCGTAGGTCGCCCAGTGCTCGTGGACGATGTCGAGCACGCTTTCCTTGCGCACGGCAAGCACGTTGAGCCAGAGGAGCACGGCCCACAGGCCATCCTTCTCGCGCACGTGGTTGGAACCGGTGCCGGCGCTTTCCTCGCCGCAGATCGTTACCTTGTCGGCGTCGAGCAGGTTGCCGAAGAACTTCCAGCCGGTCGGCGTCTCGTACATGCCGATGCCGAGCTTTTCCGCCACGCGGTCGGCAGCGCCGCTTGTGGGCATGGAACGGGCGATTCCGGACAGGCCCTTGCTGTAGCCGGGGGCGAGATGCGCATTGGCGGCCAGCATCGCAAGGCTGTCGGAGGGGGTGACGAAGATGCCGCGGCCGATGATGAGGTTGCGGTCGCCGTCGCCATCGGAGGCGGCGCCGAAATCGGGCGCATCTTCAGCCATCATCGCCTCGTAGAGCGCGCGGGCATGGACGAGGTTCGGATCGGGATGATGGCTGCCGAAATCGGGCAGCGGCATGAAATTCAGCACCGATCCCTTCGGCGCGCCGAGCCGGTTTTCGAGGATTTCCTTGGCGTATGGACCGGTCACCGCGCTCATCGCGTCGAAGACGACGCGGAAGCCGCCGGCGAACATCGCACGGATCGCAGCGAAGTCGAAAAGTTCCTCCATCAGTTCGGCATAGTCCGCCACCGGGTCGATCACGGTGACGGTGGTGCCTTCGATGGTGTGTGTGCCTTCGATATCGATGTTGATGTCGGCGGCGTCCGCGATCTTGTAGGTGTCGATCACCTGGGAACGGGCAAAGATCGCATCGGTGATCTTCTCCGGCGCAGGGCCGCCATTGCCGATGTTGTACTTGATGCCGAAGTCTTCCGTCGGGCCGCCCGGGTTGTGGCTGGCCGACAGGATGATGCCGCCGAAGGCCTTGTGCTTGCGGATGACGTTGGAAGCGGCAGGGGTGGACAGGATACCGCCACGGCCGACGAGGACCTGGCCGAAGCCGTTCGCAGCCGCCATCTTGATCGCGATCTGGATGACCTCGCGGTTGTAGTAACGGCCGTCGCCGCCGATCACCAGCGTCTGGCCGGCAAAACCTTCCAGCGAATCGAAGATCGACTGAATGAAGTTCTCCGCATAGTTTTCCTGCTGGAAGACGGGCACCTTCTTGCGAAGCCCCGAGGTGCCGGGCTTCTGGTCGCTGTAAGGCGTTGTGGATACGGTCTTGATCATAACTTAGACTCTCGCAAGGAGGCTGGAATAAAGTTTGGCGTAGCGTTCGGCGCTACGTTCCCAGGAAACGTCGCACTTCATGCCCTGATTTTGCAACCGGGCCCAGACCTTAGGTTCTTTAAATGCGGTGAAAGCACGGCGAAGCGCCTGTCGAAGCCCTTCAACGTCAACGGGTGCAAACTGGAAGCCTGTCGCCACGCGCGCAGCGAGCGCCGCCTCGTTGGCGTCGATGACGGTATCGGCAAGGCCGCCGGTGCGGCCGACGATCGGAACACAGCCATATCGCAGCCCGTAGAGCTGCGTCAGCCCACAGGGTTCGAAGCGCGAGGGGATGAGGATCGCGTCGGCGCCGGCCTGCATCAGGTGCGACAGCGGCTCGTCGTAGCCGATGACGATGCCGACGCGGCCGCGGTGGCGGGAGGCGGCGGCCAGCAGGGCTCCTTCCAGTCCCTGGTCGCCCGAGCCGAGCACTGCAAGCTTGCCACCCTCAGCCACGAGCCAGTCGGAAAGCTCGGCAATCAGGTCGATGCCCTTCTGCCAGGTCAGGCGCGACACCACGCAAAACAGCGGACCGGGGTCATCGGTCAGGCCGAACCGATCCGCCAGCGCCTTGCGGTTCTTGGCACGCATTCGCAGCGATGAGGGGCCGTAGTTGGCCACGATGTGCGGATCGGTCGCCGGGTCCCAGACGGACGTGTCGATGCCGTTGACGATGCCCATGAGCTCGTTCGTGCGGGCATTGATCAGGCCTTCCAGGCCCATGCCGTATTGCGGGGTGGTGATCTCCTGCGCGTAGGTCGGACTGACGGTCGTCACCTCCCAGGCGGTGCGCAGGCCGCCCTTGAGGAAGCAGACGTCGCCGTAATATTCCAGCCCCTCGACGCTGAAGGCATCCTGCGGCAGGCCGAGCTCAGGGAAGATTTCAGGCCCGAACTGGCCCTGGAAGGCAAGGTTGTGCACGGTGATGACGTTCGGCACGCGCTCGAGCCCGGTATAGCGCATGTAGACCGGCGTCATCGCGGCCTGCCAGTCGTGGGCATGCACGACTTGCGGCGTCCAGTCCGGCATAAGACCGCGGGCGATTTCTGCACCTGCGTGGCACAGGGCGGCGAAGCGCTTCCAGTTGTCGGTGTAGTCCCTGCCGGTCACGTCCACATAGGGCCCGCCGGTGCGATCGAAATAGGCGGGGGCATCCAGGATCAGCAGCTCCAGGCCGGCGTGGGTGGCAGACAGGATGCGCATCTCGTCGCCGAACACGCTGGTCAGGGTGGCGACCTTGCGCGGCCTGGCCAACTGCTGCATCACCGCGGGATAGCCGGGCAGTAGCGTTCGCATCCGAATCCCGTTTCCCGCAAGCGCCAGCGGCAGGGCGCCCGCCACGTCGGCGAGCCCGCCTGTCTTGATCAGCGGGAAGACCTCGGATGCCACCGAAAGCACATTCATGGGCGACTGATCCTAGAGTTTTGACCCTACAGGTCCAGCTTGTCGATCATCGCCTGGGTGATGAGGCAGATGCCGTTCTCGGAGCGGCGGAAGCGCCGCCCGTCGAGCTCGGGATCCTCGCCGACCACCAGGCCTTCGGGTATGATTACGCCGCGATCGATGACGACATTGCGAAGCTGGGCGTGCCGGCCGATCTTCACGTCCGGCAGGACCACCGCGCCCTCGAGCCGCGAGTAGGAATTTGCGCGCACGCCGGTGAAGAGCAGGCTGCGGTGGAGCGACGACCCCGAGATGATGCAGTCGCCGGAGACGAGCGAGGAGATTGCCGAGCCGCGCCGGTCCTCGTCGTCATGGACGAACTTCGCCGGCGGCTTGATCTCGGCGAAGGTCCATATCGGCCAGGTGCTGTCGTAGATGTCGAGCTCGGGGGTGATGTCGGTCAGGTCGATGTTGGCCTGCCAATAGGCGTCCACCGTTCCGACGTCGCGCCAGTAGGCTTCGCGCTCGAAGTCGGAGCGGACACAGGATGCGGTGAAGCGGTGGGCGACGGCTTTGCCGTTTTCGACGATGTAGGGAATGATGTCCTTGCCGAAGTCGCGCGAAGAATTCGGGTCCTCGGCGTCGCGGCGCAGCAGGTCCATCAGGAAGCGCGTGTGGAACACGTAGATGCCCATCGAGGCGAGCGCCATTTCCGGATTGCCGGGGATGCCCGGCGGATCGGAAGGTTTCTCGACGAAGTCGATGATCTCGTCCTTGTCGTTGACGTGCATGACGCCGAAGCCCGATGCTTCGATGCGCGGCACCTCGAGGCAGCCGATCGTCACCTGCGCGCCGGAATCGACGTGCTGCTGCAGCATCAGCTCGTAGTCCATCTTGTAGACATGGTCGCCGGCGAGGATGACCATGTATTCGACGCCGTAGTCCTCGATGATGTCGATGTTCTGGTAGACTGCGTCGGCGGTGCCTTCGTACCACTGGGTCTCGGACACGCGCTGGCTGGCCGGCAGGATGTCGAAGCTCTCGTTACGCTCGGGGCGGAAGAAGTTCCAGCCGCGCTGCAGGTGACGGATCAGCGAATGGGCCTTGTATTGCGTCGCCACGCCGATGCGCCGGATGCCGGAATTCAGTGCGTTGGACAGGGCGAAGTCGATGATGCGCGCCTTGCCGCCGAAGTAGACGGCGGGCTTGGCCCGGCGGTCGGTCAGTTCCTTCAGGCGACTGCCGCGACCGCCCGCCAGTACATAGGCCATGGCGTCGCGCGCCAGGGGCTGATTGCGCTTTTGCTCCATTGTTGTCCTCCCGACCAGTCCTTCATGCATCCTGTTCCAGCATCAAAGTCGCCAGCGGCGGCAATGTTATCATGGCTGAAACGTTCCCGTTTTTGTCTCTTGTCGCCTGCACTGCACCGCCATTCCCCTTGCCCGAGCCGCCATAGATGTCGGCATCGGTGTTGAGAATCTCCTTCCAGCGGCCCTCGCCCGGCAAGGGTATGCGGTAGGCTTCGCGGTAGACCGGCGTGAAGTTGGTGACCACCGCGATCGTCTTTTCGCCGGGCGCCTTGCGCAGCCAGGCGAAGATCGAATTGTCGCGATCGTCGGCCAGCAGCCACTCGAACCCTTCACCCTCGCAATCGCGCGCGTGCAGGGCGACCCGGTGTCTGTAGGTGCCGTTGAGGTCGCGTACCAGACGGCGCATGCCCTCGTGCATGCGGTATTCGAGCAGGTTCCAGTCGAGCGCGCGATCCTCGCTCCATTCGCGCCACTGGGCGAATTCCTGTCCCATGAACAGCAGCTTCTTGCCGGGGTATCCCCACATGAAGGCGTAGTAGGCGCGCAGATTGGCGAACTTCTGCCAGTCGTCGCCGGCCATCTTGGCGATCAGCGAGCCCTTGCCATGGACTACTTCGTCATGGCTCAGCGGCAGCACGAAGTTCTCCGTGAAGGCGTAGAGCAGGCCGAAGGTCATGTCGTTGTGGTGGAACTTGCGGTGCACCGGCTCGCGCGACATGAACTGCAGCGTGTCGTGCATGAAGCCCATGTTCCACTTGAAGCCGAAGCCGAGCCCACCTTCGTGGACGGGATGGGACACCTTCGGCCAGGATGTCGATTCCTCGGCGATCGTCATCACGCCCGGCTGGGTGCCGTAGACACGGGAGTTCATCGACTGCAGGAAGCGCACGGCCTCCAGGTTCTCGTTGCCGCCATATTCGTTCGGCACCCACTCGCCGTGCTTGCGCGAGTAGTCGAGGTAGAGCATGGAGGCGACCGCATCGACGCGCAAGCCGTCGATATGGAACTTCTCCGCCCAGTAGAGGGCGTTGTTGATCAGGAAGGCCAGCACCTCCTGACGGCCGAAATTGTAGATCGCCGTGTTCCAGTCGGGATGAAAACCCTGGCGGGGGTCTTCGTGTTCGTAGAGCGCGGTGCCGTCGAACCAGCGCAGGCCGTGCTCGTCGGTGGGGAAATGGGCCGGCACCCAGTCGAGGATGACGCCGAGGCCCACCTTGTGGGCGCCGTTGACGAAGCGGGCAAAACCTTCCGGTTCGCCGAAGCGCGCCGTCGGCGCATAGAGCCCGGTGGTCTGGTAGCCCCAGGACGGATCGTAGGGATACTCGGAGATCGGCAGGAATTCGATGTGGGTGAAGCCCATGTCGACGCAATAGGGGATCAGCCGGTCCGCCAGTTCGTCCCAGGATAGCATCTCGCCGTTCTCGCGCCGCTGCCAGGAGGCCGCGTGCACTTCGTAGATGGAGATGGGCTGGCGGCGCGCATCGGCGCTGGCCCAGAAGGCGCGGTGGGCCTCGTCCTCCCACTTTTGCTCGACCTCACCCGTGGTCATCGACGCGGTGCGCGGGCGCAGTTCGGAGCGCCGTGCGAAGGGATCGGCCTTCAGCGGCAAAAGATCCCCGTTCTTGCCGACGATCTCGTATTTGTAGGCGCTGCCGACGGTCACGCCGGGCAGGAAGATTTCCCATATGCCGGTGTCGACGCGCCGGCGCATGACATGGCGGCGGCCGTCCCATTCATTGAAATCGCCGACGACGGAGACGCGTTGCGCGTTCGGCGCCCAGACGGCGAAATGAAAGCCGTCTACCCCCTCGAGCGTGAGCGGATGGGCACCCATCCGGTCGAACAGCCGCAGGTGCGATCCCTCCCGCATATAGTAATCGTCCATCGGGCCGAGCACGGGGCCGAAGGAATAGGGGTCGACGATGATCCATTCCCCGCCTTCATTGCGCGCGCGGTAGCGGATGGGCTGCAGCTTGCGGATGGAGACGGGACCGGCGAAGAATCCGGCCGCATCGAGGCGTTCGAGCTGGCCGATCGTCTTGCCGGCCAGCGTTTCGGCAGACACGGTCTCCGCGTTCGGGATGAAGCAGCGCGCGACGAACTTGTCGTCCACCTGCTGGATGCCGAGCACCGCAAAGGGATCCGAATGACGGCCGTTCAGAACTGCCTCGATTTCGGCCTTCGCCAGACCCGTCGATTGCTTTGCCACCGGGTCCTTTTTCGCCATCAAGCGCCCCAGATCTCGGTCGCGTACTGACGGATGGTCCTGTCTGAGGAGAACCAGCCCATCCGCGCCGTGTTCAGGACCGCCTTGGAGTTCCAGGCGGCTCCATCCGTCCACAGCGCATCGACGTCGCGCTGGGCCTTGGCGTAGGCATCGAAGTCGGCCGCGACCATGAACCAGTCGTGGTTGTAGAGGCCGTCGATCAGGCCGGCGAAGCGGCCACGGTCGTCGGGGGAAAACACGCCCGAGGAGATGGCCGACAGCGCCTGCGACAGCTCCGGAGAACCCTCGATGATGGCCCGGGGGTTATGGCCCTCGGCGCGAACCCGGGCGACTTCGTCGGCGGTCATGCCGAAGATGACGATGTTTTCCGCACCCACGTGGTCGCGCATCTCGACATTGGCGCCGTCCAGCGTCCCGATCGTCAGCGCGCCGTTCAGCGCGAACTTCATGTTTCCGGTGCCCGACGCTTCCATGCCTGCCGTCGAGATCTGCTCGGAAAGGTCGGCGGCCGGAACCATGACCTCTGCAAGCGAGACATTGTAGTTCGGCACGAACACGACCTTGAGCAGGCCACGCACGGCCGGGTCGTTGTTGATGACGCGGGCGACGTCGTTCGCCAGTTTGATGATCAGCTTGGCATTGTGGTAGCTCGGCGCCGCTTTGCCGGCGAAAAGCTTGACGCGGGGGACCCAGTCGAGTTCCGGCCGCGAGCGGATCTGGTCATAAAGCGCCACGGCCTCGACGATGTTGAGCAACTGGCGCTTGTATTCGTGGATGCGCTTGATCTGGATGTCGAACATGGCGCCCGGATCGAGGCGGACGCCGATCCTCGCCTGCACTAGATTGGCCAGCCGCACCTTGTTCTCGCGCTTGATCGCGGCGAAACGCTCGCGGAAGGCAGAATCGCCGGCGAAGCGGTCGAGCGCCTTCAACTGTTCGGCATCGTCCTCGAAGGCGTCGCCGATCGATTCGCGGATGAGGTTGAACAGGCCGGGGTTGCACTGCATCAGCCAGCGTCGCGGCGTGATGCCGTTGGTCTTGTTGTTGATGCGGTCGGGGTAGAGGCGGTGAAGGTCGGCGAACACCGTTTCCTTCATCAGTTCCGTGTGCAGCGCGGAGACGCCGTTGACGGAATGCGAGCCGACGAAGGCGAGGTTGCCCATCCGCACGCGGCGCTCGCCGCCTTCCTCGATCAGCGAGATGTTGCGGACGCTCTGATCGTCGGCGCCTTGTTCCTTGCGGGCCTCGATCAGGATCTTCGCATTGATCGCGTAGACGATCTGCATATGCCGCGGCAGCAGCCGCTCGAAAAGAGGAACCGGCCAGCTTTCCAGCGCTTCGGGCAGAAGCGTGTGGTTGGTGTAGCCGAAGGTGCGGCGGGTGATGTCCCAGGCGGTATCGAAATCAAGACCGTGCATGTCCGTCAGGAGGCGGACGAGTTCGGCCACCGATACGGCCGGATGCGTGTCGTTCAGCTGGATCGCGACGGCATCCGGCAGCGAGCTGAAATCCGGATACTGCTGCAGGTGGCGGCGCAGGATATCCTGCAGCGAGGCGGACGAGAAGAAGAACTCCTGGCGCAGGCGCAGTTCCTGACCGGCGGGCGTGGCGTCGGCAGGATAGAGAACCCGCGTCAGGCTCTCGGCCTTGTTGCTCTCGCGCAGCGCGCCGATGTGGTCGCCGGCGTTGAAGGCATCAAGCAGGATCGGGTCGATCGGGTTGGCCGCCCAGAGGCGGAGCGTGTTGACGCGCTTGGCGCGCCAGCCGACGGCCGGCGTGTCGTATGCGGTTGCGATCACGCGCTCGGCGGGCTTCCAGACAAAGCGCTGCTTGCCGTCGCCGAGATCAAGCGTCTCCACTGCACCGCCGAAACCGATTTCGTAGGAGCTTTCGCGGCGCTCGAATTCCCAGGGATTGCCGTGCGCCAGCCAGGTCTCCGGCAGTTCCACCTGCCAGCCGTCGGCGATCTGCTGGCGGAAGAGGCCGTGAACGTAGCGGATGCCGTAGCCATAGGCCGGCACGTCGGTCGTCGCCATGGATTCGATGAAGCAGGCGGCAAGCCGGCCGAGACCGCCATTGCCGAGGGCCGCGTCCGGTTCGAGCTCGGCGATGACGTCGATGTCGACGCCGAGCGAGGCGAGCGCCTCGCGCATCTCGTCCATCAGGCCGATATTCGTCATCGCGTCGCGCATCAGCCGGCCGATCAGGAATTCGAGCGAGAGATAGTAGACGCGCTTGGCGCCGGTGGCGTAGGTGCGGCGAGTCGAATCCATCCACTTGTCGGTGATGCGGTCGCGCACGACCAGGATCGCCGCCGTGAGCCAGTCATGCGGCTTGGCGACCTTCGGATCCTTGCCGATGCGGTATTTCAGGCGTTCCACCAGCTCGGTCGCAAGCTGCGACGGCTCTGTGGAACGTGGTGCGGGAGCGGGGATTTCGTTGGCGGAGACCCTGTTCATCATGGGTGGTAACGAAGCCCTTCTCTGCTGATCGGCAAACACAAAACGTGGCGATTTGACGCAATTTTGCATCTATCCGAAGCGCTTGCAATACAGCGCGGGAAGAAAGGAGCCATGCGGTGGGTGCACGGCGGATGGCCAGGAAATAGACAGAGGCCCGCTGTCCGATCCGGACGGCGGGCCTTGTGAATGCGCGGGGTTTGCGAAAGTCTAATGCGTCAGGCGGGCATAGGCGCCGGCCGCCCGTTCGCCGATTGTCTTGAAGGCTGCGACCAGCTGGGCCATGTCCTTCGCCTCGTAGTAGTGCGAGGTCGTGGTCGAGCAGTACTTCAGAAGCTCCTGACCGCGCGTCGGCGCCATGAAGGCGACGGTGTAGACCTCGATCTTTGCTGTGCGGGCAAGATCGCAATATTCCTTCGTTTCCTTGTCGGACTTCTTCGAATTGGAGTCGTTCGAGGTGCCGTTGTAGGCGGTGTTTTGGCCGTCGGTCATGAAGACGATGTATTTGGTCGGAACCTGACCGTTCTTCTGCTTGTGGTAGTATTCCTCGTTCTTCGTCGAGTCCGAAACCGTCAGCTTCTCGTAGGCCTTGCCGAAAGCGGCATGCGAATCGGTGCCGCCCTCCGGCTGGGTCGGCAGCGCGTTGACGTAGTTCAGGGCGGTGTCCGTGCCCCAGGTAAACGTCGTTTCAGTCTGCATCTTGTCGTTGTAGGACACGGCTGCGGTGCGCACGAGTTCCTTGTTCGGGTCTGCGGTATTCAGCTGCGTCACGAGATTGGCGACCGCCAGCTTCAGCGCGGCGATCTTGCGGGTGTAGCACGGCTTCGTCTCGGAGATGTCCTTGCCCCAGTTGCTCTCCGTCCAGTTCTTGCACTTCTGCGTGGTGCTGGCGACTTCGTTGGTGATGAACGACATCGAGCCGGAGCGGTCGAGTACGAGGAACATCGAAAGTGCGTTCTTCGATTCGGTGGCGCTCTTGGCCGACGTCGAAGCGTTCACGGTGGAGACGTCCTTGACCAGCAGGCGGGTGAGCGGATTGAGGTCCACGCCATACTGGGCATTGATCTGCACCACGAACTGTTTTCCGGTGCCGACCGTCGCAATCTGCTGGATGTCGATTTCGGAGTTCGACAGCAGCTCCAATTTCGCCTTGGCCGCCTCGTCGTCGAGATCGCTGCCCTCCTGCATCTGCGTCTTGAGGAACTGCATGGCCAGAAGTTTGGCATCCGAGATCGCGTACTTGTCGTTTGCCAGCGCCGAGGCGGCGGCAAGGGCCGCCGAGTCGGCCGCATCCTGCAGCCGCGACTTCGTCATCATGATCTGCGTCAGGTCGATAGAGATGCCGCCGGCGCCCAGCAGCACCGGGAGCAGCAAAGCCGTCATCATGCCAAAGTTACCGCGACGGTCCTTTATCAGGCGGGAAAGGACACCCTGTTTTTCCGTTGCCAGTTTCATTTTGGAAGCCACCCCATCGTCATAATGTTGCAGCGACGATAGCGCGGAAAAATTATCCGGCGGTTTCGGCAATAGCTAAAATTCGAGGCATATCCAGAAAAGAGCCCGGAAAGCAGTGGGTTGCGGGCGCCGCCCGGTGTCTCCAATCGGGACTCGCAGGCAGGAGGCGAGCTGTATGTGCTAAAATCGGACAGGCTGTCCGATTTGCCATTGCTTAACCCTGCGGGTTCACAGGAATGACGTCGACCGCCTGAGAGGTGGTCTGCTGGCCGTAGCTCTTGACGATGCCGATGACGGGGGCCACGTCGGCGTAGTCGCGGCCATAGCCGACGACGATGTGGTCGCTGCCGGCGGGGATATTGTTGGTCGGATCCAGCTCGATCCAGCCGGTCACGCGCCCGCACCACAGGCGCACCCAGGCGTGCATGGCATCCGCACCCTCCAGCCTTTCCTTGCCCGCAGGCGGGATGGTCCGCAGGAAGCCGCTGACATAGCCTGCGGGAATGCCGAGGCTGCGCAGCGCCACGATCATCACATGGGTGAAATCCTGGCAGACGCCACGCTTGAGACGGAATGCCTCGATGGGGGTCGTCTCCACCGACGTCGCCTCGGCGTCATAGATGAAGTCTGCGTGTATCCGCTCGCAGATCGCCGTGCCGATCTCCTGCACCGTCATGCCGTCGCGGGCGATCGAGCGCGCATAGTCGGCAATCACCGGGCAATGGGGCAGGCGGGGGCTGTGACCGGTGAAGTGGTGGGGCGATGCCGGGTCGAGAGACCAATAGGCGGCGATCTCCCTGGACAGCTCGGCCGGGCGTGGCGAAAAATCCGGAAGATCCTCGTGGATATCCACCTGCACCCGTGCCTGCATGTCCACCTCCAGCCGGTCGTGGGCATTGCGGAAGAGGATCGAGGTCGCCGAGTTCTCGAAGAAATCGACGAGGCCGTTGCGCTCCACCGGCTGGGGGACGATGTCGATCGCGCCGGCGATCAGCCGCTGCCGGCCGGGAATCGAGCGCGGCAGGATGCGGACCATGTGCCGGCCGCCTGAGACCGCAACCTCGTAGTCGTACTCGATGCGCAGGTTGATGTCGTACAGCATGGCGCGGCGATCTCAGCTCAGGTAGGTCTGGCCGAGGATATCGGACAGCTTTTCAAGCTCGCCTTCGAAGCGGCGATAGGCCTCGGGCGTCATGCCTTCCGGCGTCATGACGGCGAGACCGGCATGCAGGCGCATCGCCTCGCGGTAGAAGGGAGACATCTGCCCGTTCGAGTAGGCGAAGGGCAGTTGCTCGATCTCCGTCTTGATCTCGTTCAGCTGGTAGAGCACGGAGCGCGGGTTCAGCGAATCGAGCGCCAGAAGATCGGTCACGGTCAGCCGCGCCGTGGCCACGTTGTAGCGGCGGCGGTGGGTCATCACGCTGTCACCTATCTCCAGAAGCATGTCGAGCGCGCCGTCGGGGGCATCCTCGCCGGCGAGGTGTCGCAGGAGGCGCGTCATGTGCAGCCCGCGCTCGAGATAGCGGCCGATCGAAAGGAAGCGCCAGCCGGTGAAACGGTACATGTTTTCGTGCACGAGGCCGGCAAAGCCCGCGAGCTTGCGTAGCAGGACGGTCATCGCGCGCGTCGCATCGTCGCCGGGCTGGACGGACGAATTGAAGCGGCGCGCGGTCTTTGCGAGGTCGGCAAGGGCCAGCCAGCCATCCGGGGAGAAGCGGTCGCGAATGTTGCTGGCGCTGAAAACGGCGCTGTCGATGTTGATCACCAGGCTCGACGGCACGGGCTCGGCCGTGTCGATGTCCAGTTCCTTCAGATAATCGCTGACATCCTTCAGAAGCGGCTGGTCGGGATCGGCATATTCCGCGAAGCGGCCGTGCCAGGCGCGCAGGATCCGCAGTGCGCCTTCCGCGCGCTCGATGTAGCGGCCGAGCCAGAAGAGATTGTCGGCGGCCCGGCTGGGCAGGCTGCCGGGCATGTTGCGGGTGAAATTTTCGTCGGCGGGCAGCAGTGTCGTCCGATCGACCGGCTTGTCGCTGACGATCCAGACGTCGGCGGCCGACCCGCCGTCCTGCATGGTAATCGCCGAAACGTCGTTGCCGGAGCTGATGCGGGCGAAGCCGCCTGGCATGATCTGCCAGCCGTCGCGGGTGCGGGCGGCGAAGACGCGCAGGCTCATCGGCCGCGGCACCAGCTTGCCGTCGATATAGGCCGGCGTCGTGGAAAGCGTGACGGCCTCCTGACCAACGAGACCAGCCCCGTCGCTGGCGAGCCAGTCCGTGATCGAAAGCTTGGCGTTTTCACGCAAGGTGGAGCCCAGCACGGACCGGCCGTTGTCGTCGAAGAAGGGACGCGTCGAGAAGGCCGGTCCGATGACCATCTTTTCGATGTTGGCGGCGACCTGCTCGCGCTCCAGCTGCTGCCCGCACCACCAGGTGGCGATGCTCGGTAGCTGTAGATCTTCGCCGGTCAGGTGCCGACAGATGGTCGGCATGAAGGCGAGCAGCGCGCGGGTCTCCAGGATGCCGGTGCCAAGCGCGTTGACGATGCGCACCGAACCTGCGCGCAGGGCCTCGACGATGCCAGGCGTGCCGAGCTGCGACTGGTGGTTCAACTCCAGGGGGTCGGCGAAGCTGGCGTCGAGGCGCCGCCACAAGACGCTGACGGGCTTCAGGCCCGCCACCGTACGCACCATCACCCGGCCGCGAACAACCGTCAGGTCCTCGCCTTCCAGGAGCGTGAAGCCGAGGTAGCGGGCGATGTAGGCGTGTTCGAAATAGGTCTCGTTGGCCGGACCCGGCGAGAGTACGGCGATACGGTCGTCCTCGAACTGGCGGCCGGCCAGCAGCGCGTCGCGAAAGGCGCCGAAGAAGCCTGCAAGCCTGTGCACGTGCGCTTCGGCATAGACGTCGGAGAAGGCGCGGGCGGTGGCGACGCGGTTCTCCAGCGCGAAACCGGCACCGGACGGCGCCTCGGTCCTGTCTGACAGCACCCACCAGTTGCCGTCGGGGCCGCGCCCGACCTCGAAGGAACAGAAGTGCAGGAAGTGGCCGCCGGCGGGCGTCAGTCCCACCAAAGGGCGCAGATATTCGGAATTGGTGCCGATGAGCGAAGCGGGCAAGAGGCCCTCCGACACCAGCCGGGCAGGGCCGTAGATGTCCGCCGCGATCATTTCCAGCAGTTCGGCCCGCTGGACCAGCCCGCGCGACAGCGTCTCCCATTCGGACTGATCGATCAGCACCGGTATGTGCGACAATGGCCATGCGCGCTCGCCGCCGGCATCCTTGCCATAGGCGCGATAGAATACGCCGGCATCGCGCAGATAGCGGTCGGCGCGGGCGAAGCGGCTTGCCAGTTCCGCCTCGTCCATCCGGCGGAGAGCGGAGAGGAGCGGCTGCCAGACCGGTCGGACGGTGCCGTCGGGGGCGACCATCTCGTCGGCGATGCCCGGCAAGGGCGCATATTTCATGAGCCCCTCCAATACCGGGTTCCCGTCGATACGCTCCGCCTCGGCAGCCGTTGATGTCAAGTCCTACACTCCTGGGGGACGACGAAGATCGAGTGTCAGCGGGAACTCCCGCGAGATGGCTTCTTCGTAAACCCCGTAGCCGCCCGGGGTGTGTCCCCAGGGCTCGAAGCGGGCCAGTCGTCTGGCTTCCGCCTCGTTTCCGTTCACAGGGAAGGTGTCATAGTTTCGCCCGCCCGGATGGGCAACGTGGTAAATGCAGCCGCCCACCGCTCTGTGAGACCATGTATCATAAATGTCGAAGGTGAGTGGCGTATTAACGGGCAGCGCGGGGTGCAGGCCGGAGGCAGGCTGCCAAGCCTTGTAACGGACGCCGGCAACGGCAACGCCGCTTTCCGCGGTGGGCGCGAGCGGCACCCGCCTGCGGTTGCAGGTGACCACATAGCGTTGCGGGTTCGCGGTCTCCAGCTTCACCTGCAGCCGCTCGACGGACGAATCGACATAACGCACCGTGCCGCCGATGGCGCCCTGCTCGCCCATCACATGCCAGGGCTCAAGCGCCTGTCGCAGTTCCAGCCTCGCGCCCTCGTACTCGACCTCGCCGCAGAAGGGGAAACGGAACTCCAGCTGGGCGGCAAACCATTCCGGGCGGATTTCGAAACCGTTCTGCCTGAGATCGGCGAGCACCTCGAGGAAATCCTGCCACACGTGATGCGGCAGCATGAACCGGTCGTGCAACGTCGTGCCCCAGCGCACGAAGGAACCCGTGGCCGGCTTCAGCCAGAAGCGGGCGATCAGTGCCCGGATCAGGAGCTGCTGCGCCAGGCTCATGCGCGCGTTCGGCGGCATCTCGAAGCCGCGGAATTCCACCAGGCCCAGGCGGCCGGTCGGGCCGTCGGGCGAGAACAGCTTGTCGATGCAGATTTCGGAGCGATGCGTGTTGCCGGTGACGTCGACGAGAAGGTTGCGGAACAGCCGGTCGACCAGCCAGGGAAGCGGCGGCGTACCCTCCCCGGGGGCAGGCACCTGCGAAAGCGCGATCTCCAGCTCATAAAGGCCGTCGTGGCGGGCCTCGTCGATGCGCGGCGCCTGGCTGGTCGGGCCGATGAACAGGCCGGAAAAGAGATAGGAGAGGGAGGGATGGCGCTGCCAGTGCAGCACGAGGCTCTTCAGAAGATCCGGCCGGCGCAGGAAAGGGCTGTCGTTCGGGCTCTTTCCGCCGACGACGACGTGGTTGCCGCCGCCGGTGCCGGTATGGCGGCCGTCGATCATGAATTTGTCAGCGCCCAGCCGGGTCTGGCGAGCCTCCTCGTAGACGGCAGTGGTGATGTCGACGCAGTCCTGCCAGTCGTAGGCCGGGTGGATGTTCACCTCGATGACGCCGGGATCTGGCGCGACGCGGATGACGTTCAGTCGCTCGTCTTGCGGGGGCGCGTAGCCCTCGATGTGAACCGGCAGGCCGAGTGCGCTTGCGGCGCGTTCGGCCGCGGCGATGAGCTCGAGATATTCCTCGACGCCTTCCGTTGGCGGCATGAACACGCAGAGCCTGCCGTCGCGAGGCTCTACGCTGATGGCGGTGCGGACCTTGCCGACGATATCTGAGACGACCTGTTCGACCTGTTCCTGCTGGCCTTCGGTTGCGTGGAAATCCATCGCGATCTGGCGGTGAGGGTCAGCAAAATCCGGCAGGTCGCCGCGTTCGACCGTGGGATCGACGGGGTTGATGTAGGGATAGGCGGAGGGCGGGATCCAGGGCAGCGAGCCCAGCGGCAGGCGGTAGCCGACCGGGCTGTCGCCGGGGACGAGAAAGAGGCGGCCGCGCCGGGTCTGCCATTTCTCGCTGATCCATCGCTGGCCGGCGGCGCGGGCATTCCAGGCCTGCACGGGCAGCACGTAGCCGCTCGGTTTGGTCAGTCCGCGCTCGAAGACGCGGGCGATGCGGCTTCGTGCTTCCGGATCCTCCAGCTTGGAGTTCGACGGGTCGACGTTGTCGGGAAGGTTCGCTTCCTTCAGGAGCCACTCGCCGGGGTCTTCATACGCCGGAAGCACCATCTCGGCCTCGATGCCAAGCACGCCGGCGATCGTGGTCAGGAGACGTTCTGCGTCGCCGTTTGACACCGGATGGTCGGCATGTTCCTCGGCGATAAGTTCAGGATCGGACCAGATCGGCTTGCCGTCGCGGCGCCAGTAGAGTGAGAAGGTCCAGCGGGGCAGGCTTTCACCGGGATACCACTTGCCCTGGCCGTAATGCAGGAAGCCGCCGGGGGCGAAGCGCTCGCGCAGGCGGCGGATCAGCGCGTCGGCCTTTTCCCGCTTCGTCGGCCCGACCGCGCCGGTGTTCCATTCCTCGGACTCGAAATCGTCGATGGAGACGAAGGTCGGCTCGCCGCCCATGGTCAGGCGCACGTCGTTGTTTGCGAGCACCTGGTCGACGTCCTTGCCCAGCGCGTTCAGCGCCTCCCAGGATTCGTCGGAGAAGGGCTTGGTGATCCGCGGGTGTTCGGCGACGCGGTCGATCTTCATGGCAAAGTCGAAGCTGGTATTCGCTTCACCGAAATAGCCGCCGGTGATCGGTGCCGCGTTACGATAGTGCGGGGTGGCAGCCAGCGGGATATGGCTTTCCCCGGTCAGGAGACCGGACGTCGGGTCGAGGCCGATCCACCCGGCGCCCGGGAGATAGACCTCGCACCATGCATGCAGGTCGGTAAAGTCGTGGTCGGTGCCGGATGGGCCGTCCAGCGCCTTGAGGTCCGGCGTGAGCTGGATCAGGTAACCGGAGACGAAGCGCGCGGCGAAACCAAGATTGCGCAGAATCTGTACCAGCAGCCAGCTGGAGTCGCGGCAGGAGCCGAGCCCGAGGTTCAGCGTTTCCTCGGGCGTCTGGACGCCGGGTTCCATGCGGATGACGTAGCCGATCCTTTGCTGCAGCTTCGCGTTGAGGCCGACGACCATGTCGACGGTGCGCTGGCGAGAGCGGTCCACGGTGTCGAGGAAGGCCGAAAGCGCCGGCGTCAGCGGTTCCGGCTCGCGGTAGATGTGCAAATCTTCGCGCAGATCGGCCGGGTAGTCGAACGGCCAGTGCTCTGCCTCCTCCTCGACGAAGAAGTCGAAGGGATTGTAGACCGTCATGTCGGCGACGAGATCGACCTCGATCTTCAGCTCGGTCACGGGCTCGGGAAAGACGTATCGGGCGAGGTAGTTGCCGTAGGGATCCTGCTGCAGGTTGACGAAGTGATTCGCCGGCGAGACCTTCAGCGAATGGCCGATCACCTTCGTTTTCGAGTGTGCAGCCGGCTTCAGACGGATGATCTGTGGTCCCAGGCGGACCGGATTGTCATATTTATAGTGGGTCAGATGGTAGATACTGGCCTTGATCGACATCAGCTCGCTTTTCCCCTCGTGACGGTCTTTGCCGCCATCGAGGGGAAGTTTGTGCAATGCAAAGCGAGATTGCAAGGGCCGTGGCGCCCGGGGGCCTCAGTGCCTCGAACCGACCAGCGCGAAATGCGCCCCCTGCGGATCGATTCCCTGGATGATCCATGCGCCGCCGGGCACCTCCATCGGTCCCATCACGACCTGGCCGCCGGCGGTATTGACACGGTCGATGGCCGCGTCGATCGCATCGACGACGAAGTAGAAGCCCCAGTGCGGCGGTGCCGGCAGGTCCTTCGGCTTGGTCATCATGCCGCCGATCGTCTGGCCATGCGACTTGAAGAGCTGATAGGTGCCCATCTCGCCCATATCCAGCGCCTCGTCCTTCTCCCAGCCGAACAGGGTAGCGTAGAACGGCCAGGCGCCATCGAGATCGCCCGCCATCAGCTCGTGCCAGCCCACGTGGCCGGGAGCCATCTGATCTCCGGCCGGCGGGGGCTCGTCGGTGGAACTGAACAGGCAAAAGGCGGCGCCGTGCGGATCGCCGACCACGGCAAAGCGACCGATGCCGGGAATGTCCTCCGGCTCCCGGTAGACCTTGCCGCCCTTGGCCGTGATCTCCTTGGCGGTCGCATCGACGCTGTCGACGCCGATGTAGCCGATCCAGGCCGGCGGCATGCCTTCGGCCTCCTTCGGCGTGGTCATAAGGCCGGCGATCATCTGATCGTTTGCCGAAAACACCGTGTAGTTCATATCCGGCATGCCGGCGTCCTTGGCATTCCAGCCGACAACGGTCTTGTAGAACTTCTCGGCCGCGCCGATGTCGCTGGTCATCAATTCGTACCAGACGAACTTGCCTTGGGTATCGGACATGATTTTCTCCTGGATTGTTCGAAGGTTTCGTGCGGAAGCCGACGGCGCGCAGGCCCGGTGTCCGAAGCTGCTAGCTGCAGCAGGATTGGGCTTTCGGCGCGTCGTCGTATTCGTCCTTGCGCTTGACGAAGCTCAGCGTGCCGGTCTCGTTGCGGCCCTTCGGTGCGCGGTCGAGCGTCATCAGCGTGCTCAGCAGTTCCTCGCCGCCGCGGGAATATTCCGAATAGGTATGGTACACGGTCCCGTCCTCATCCCGGAAGAATGCGCTCATGCCAGGCAGTTCGTCATGGGCATCCTCGGAAGGCGTCTCGCGAAAGTTGTAGTAGACCTTGCCGCGCCCGAGCTCTTCCTTGGTGAAGGAGACGTGATAGTCGAAGTTGAAGTCGCTGCCGAACGAAGAGTACCACGGGAACTTCCAGCCCATGCGTTTCTTGTAGGCCTCGATCTTTTCCAGCGGCGCGCGGGCAATGCAGACGAAAGTCACGTCGTGGTGGTTGAGATGCGGCAGCATGCCGTCGATGTGATCGGCCATGAACGAGCAGCCGGGGCAGCCGGCTTCCCAGTCCGGTCCGAACATGAAGTGATACACCATCAGCTGGCTCCGCCCCTCGAAAAGGTCGGCAAGCGTTTTCCTGCCGGCTGGCGTATCGAAGGCATAGGCTTTGTCCACCCGCACCCAGGGCAGCGCCAGCCGCTCGGCGCGCACCTTGTCGCGCAGACGCGTCTCTTCCTTCTCCATGGCCAACAACGCCTGGCGCGCCTTGACCCAATCCTCGCGCGAAACGACCTCGTGCTGCTGTCTCATGCTCGTAACTCCTCTTTCACGGAACATTTCGACTATTTATGTTGATATCAACGTTTGCTGTGCATGTCAAAGTTGCCGGCCGGTGGCTGCGTGTACGTCAAGGACGCAGCATAGCCCGGCATTCCGACATTCCCTTGTCAAAAAAAGCGCCGGCCATATCTAACGCCGCTCACGAGGAGTTGGACGCCATGAAAAACAAACCCGTCTTCAGCCTGCCCGCGCTTTGCCTTGTCATCCTTTCGGCGGCCCTGCCGGCGGCGGCCGCAAGTTTCGACTGCGACCGTGCCGACCTTGCGGCCGACGAGAAGGCAATCTGCGACAACCGGGTGCTGAACGACGCCGACGTGCGGATGGTCACGACCTTCGACATCCTGACTGGTCTGGTGGCGATGGGTGCGCGAGGGGAAATGCAGGATCAGCAGTCGCTATGGCTGAAGGAACGCCAGGCCTGCGGGGCGGACGTAGCCTGCATCAAGGCAGCCTACGACAAGCGCATGCAGCAGCTGGACGAGGCCTACAAGAACATCAGCCGGCCGCTCTGACGGGCGGTGACACGGTGGCGGGGGTACAGTCGAGCCCGACGATCGAGGCAGGGATACAATAAAGATGCGCGCCGGCTTCTGCCGACGCGCTGTTTTTCCTTTCGATGCAAGGACCTAAGGTCCTGGCTTACTCAGGCAGGATGCGCACCGCACCCAGGTCGGCGGAGCTTGCGAAGGCGGCATAGGCCTTCAGGGCGGTCGTGACGTTGCGCCTGCGCGGCTGCGCCGGCTTCCAGCCGAGCTTGTCCTGTTCGGCACGGCGGGCGGCAAGTTCGGCGTCCGAAACGGCAAGGTTGATCGTGCGGTTCGGGATGTCGATCTCGATCGTGTCGCCCTGGCGGACCAGGCCGATCGCGCCGCCGTTTGCCGCTTCCGGCGAGGCATGGCCGATCGACAGACCCGAGGTGCCGCCGGAGAAGCGCCCGTCGGTGATCAGCGCGCAGGCCTTGCCCAGTCCCTTCGACTTCAGGTAGCTCGTCGGATAGAGCATCTCCTGCATGCCGGGGCCGCCCTTCGGGCCTTCGTAGCGGATGACGACGACGTCGCCGGCCTTCACCTCGTTGCCGAGGATGCCCTTCACGGCGGCGTCCTGGCTTTCGAACACGACGGCGGGGCCGGTGAACTTCAGGATCGATTCATCGACGCCGGCAGTCTTCACGATGCAGCCGTCGAGCGCGATATTGCCCTTCAGCACCGCAAGCCCGCCGTCCTTTGAGAAGGGGTTTTCGACCGAGCGGATGACGCCCTTCTCACCGTCGGTATCCAGTTCGTCCCAGCGCGCCTCCTGGGAGAAGGCGACCTGGGTCGGGATGCCGCCGGGGGCGGCGCGGAAGAAGGTGCGCACGGTCTCGCTGCTGGTGCGGGTGATGTCCCAGCGGTCTATGGCGTCGCCAAGGGTTGCGGCATGCACGGTCGGGCTGTCGCGGTGGATCAGGCCGCCGCGTTCGAGTTCGCCAAGGATGCGCATGATGCCGCCGGCGCGATGGACGTCCTCCATGTGAACGTCGCTCTTGGCGGGGGCCACCTTGGAAAGGCAGGGAACCTTTCGGGAGAGCCGGTCGATGTCGTCGAGGTTGAAGTCGATCCCGCCCTCATAGGCGGCCGCCAGGATGTGAAGCACCGTGTTGGTCGATCCGCCCATGGCGATGTCGAGCGACATCGCATTCTCGAACGCCTTCTTGTTGGCGACGTTGCGCGGAAGGATGCTGTCGTCCTCCTGCTCGTAGTAACGGCGGGCGAGGTCGACGATCAGGTGGCCTGCCTCGACGAACAGGCGCTTGCGATCGGCGTGGGTGGCGAGCGTGGAGCCGTTTCCGGGCAGAGACAGGCCGAGGGCTTCAGTCAGACAGTTCATCGAATTGGCGGTGAACATGCCCGAGCAGGAGCCGCAGGTGGGGCATGCGGAGCGCTCGATGACCTTGACGTCCTCGTCGGAGACCTTGTCATCGGCGGCGGCCACCATGGCGTCGACCAGGTCGAGCGCGTGCGTCTTGCCGTGAAGGACGACCTTGCCTGCCTCCATCGGGCCGCCGGAGACGAAGACGGCGGGGATGTTCAGCCGCATCGCGGCATTCAGCATGCCGGGCGTGATCTTGTCGCAGTTGGAGATGCAGACCATGGCGTCGGCGCAGTGGGCGTTGACCATGTACTCGACCGAATCGGCGATGATCTCGCGGCTCGGCAGCGAATAGAGCATGCCGTCATGGCCCATGGCGATGCCGTCGTCGACGGCGATCGTGTTGAATTCCTTGGCGACGCCGCCGGCTGCCTCTATCTCGCGGGCGACCAGCTGGCCGAGGTCCTTCAGGTGGACATGGCCGGGCACGAACTGGGTGAACGAGTTGACCACCGCGATGATCGGCTTTCCGAAATCCGCATCCTTCATGCCGGTCGCGCGCCAGAGGCCGCGGGCACCGGCCATGTTGCGGCCGTGGGTGGTGGTTCGGGAGCGATAGGCTGGCATCGACGTGTTCCTCAAATCCGGTCGGGCATGGCATGTGGTGGCGAAAAAGCCGTTCCGCCAGCCCTTGTCAGGCGTTCCCTAGCGCAAAACCCCCGCCGCGTCACGAAAGGAATGCAATTTTTTACCGGTCGGCGTGGAATTTCCTGTCGTGGTCAGGCGCAAGGACGACCATTGCCGACAGAGGCCGTTTGTGAGAGTGTCGCGGCGCGATGACGGATGACAGGACGATGGCGAAGGAACGGGCGGACGTGGTCGAGACGGGGGAGGCGCGCCCGCTCTACCTGCGCATCCGCGACCAGCTTGCCGGGGCGATCGCGGCAGGGCGGCTGCCGAAGGACGCGCTGCTTTTGGAAGGCCACGTGGCCGGTATCTTTTCTTCCACGCGCACGCCGGTGCGGCAGGCCTTCGCCCTACTGGAGGCAGAAGGCGCGATCCGCCGGTTCGACGGCCGCGGCTTCGTCGTCGGCCGCGGCAGGGGCGCGCCGCAGCGCATCGCCCTGACTGCGGACATGTTCGGCGATGGCGAGGAGGCGCAGCCGCTGCGCAAGGCACCCGCCTGGGAAACGATCTACGAGGCGCTCGAGCGGGAGATGGTGCATCTCTCGGTCTTCGGCCGCCACCGCATCAACGAGGTGGAACTGGCGCGCGCGAAAGGCGTCGGCCGCCAGGTCGCCCGCGACGCGCTGACCCGGCTGGAAAGCCTCGGCATCGTGGAGAAGGACGAGCGGATGCGCTGGACGGTCGTGCCGCTTGGCGAGGGGCGCATGCGCGATCTGCACGACATCCGCGTGGCGCTGGAACCGGTGGCGCTGAGGCAGGCCTTTCCCGTGATGCCCCGGGAGGAGCGCGCGGCGATGACGGCGCGGCTCGAGCGCGCGCTGGCCGGCTATCCCGATCTCTCGCTCGAGGAGATGGACGGCATGGAGACCGACCTGCACATCACTCTTCTCGGCCACTGCCCCAACCGCGAGATCCTGATCGCGCTGCGCCGGGCAAGGTTCATGCTCAACGTCTCAAAGCATATCATGGGCGTCTCGCACGTGATGCCGAAGGACGAGCCCTTCATCGCCGAGCACTTGCAGGTGTTTGCGGCACTGGAGGCGGGGGATGTCGAAGCTGCGGCGGAGGCGCTCAGGCACCACATCGCCATCTCTCTGCCGAAGGTGATCCGGCGGGTGGCGGAATTCCGGGCGACGCATGGGGCGGACGTGCCGGGGTATGTGATGGCGGCGGGATAAGAGACGGTCGGGGCGCCACGCCGCTCGTCTAGAGGCAGGCTCGGCGTGGCGCTCCACCCAGTCCGGAGATTTGATCGCAAGGTGTCGGACACTGCTTCGGCCGTTCGTCTTCAAGACGGACAAGCCAGGAGAATCGCGATGACGATTACCATTACCGCTTTCGAACGGTCGCCGGACCGTGGCAGGGGGCATGCGCGTGACATGCGTGTTCGCTGGGCGCTCGAGGAAGTCGGCCAGCCCTATGAGGTTCGCTTCGTTTCGTTCAAGGCGATGAAGGAGCCCGCTCATCTCGCGCTCCAACCTTTCGGCCAGATCCCGACCTATGAGGAAGATGGCCTCGTCCTGTTCGAGACCGGCGCCATCCTGCTTCATATCGCCGAGCGCCATGCGGGCCTGCTGCCGGACGACGCGCATGCCCGGGCGCGGGCGATCACATGGATGTTTGCGGCCCTCAACACGGTTGAGCCGCCGACGATCGATCGCGAAGTCGCCCGGTACCTGGAGGGCGACAGGATATGGTACGAGGAGCGCCTGCCTCTCATTGATGAACGCATCCGCAAGCGGCTCGGCGAACTCGCCACGCACCTTGGCGATGCCGAGTGGCTCGACGGCGCCTTCAGCGCCGGTGATCTCCTGATGGTGACGGTTCTGCGCAGGCTGGAGGGATCGGCTATCCTGGACGAATATCCCAACCTCTCTGCCTATGTCGCCCGCGGGCAGGCGCGTCCCGCCTGCAAACGCGCCTTCGCGGCGCAGCTGGCGGTGTTCACCGCGGGGAATTCAGGCTGAGGGGGCTGTACGTGCGGCGTATACGCTTCCTGACCATTTCCACCGGAACAGGTGACCGTCAGCAGGACATGATATAGATCGGCCTCTACCGCCAGTCGGGTAGCGTGGAGAAGGACGAACAATGCGCTGGACCGTCGTGGCGCTCGACGAGGGGCGCATGCGCGACCTGCACGACATCCGCGTGGCCCTGAGCCGGTGGCGCTCAGGCAGGCGTTTGCTTTCAACCGCGAGATCCTGATCGCGCCGCGTCGCGCCCACTTCATGCTCAACGTCAGCAAGCACATCATGGGCGTCTCTCACGTGATGCCGAAGGACGGGCCCTCTATCGCCGAGCACCTCAAGGTGTTTTTGCGTCATGCCTGAACCAACGGCTCGCGCCGTCCCTGTTTGACTTCATGCCGAAGGAGGAGCGCGGCGATGAATTCCGGGCGACGCATCGGCCGGAGGTGCCGGGACATGTGGGCGATGTCGGGGACACTCAGGAAAGGCGGCGGCAAAAATGCCGCCCCTAACCTCAGGTTTCAACCAGGATTACCAAAGACTCCGGCACCACCCCGTCAAAGGCCATCGCATCGGCTGCTGCTTTGCTTTGCATGGCCTTCCTCATGGCGTCCATATCCGGAACGTCCATAAGAACGGCCACACGAGTCGGGTCCTGTGGATCAACGAATGTTCGAATGTCGGTCACGCCGAGCGGACCGAACAACTCCTTGCGCTTCGGTGAGTTGAGCCAATGGTCCGCGCCCTTTGTGATGTTATGGTGGGCAACAATGGTCGGCATTGCATCCTCCCTCTTGTGCCGTGGAGGTCCGACATCAGGCGAGGCGTGCCGGGATCCTCCACGTCGGAGCACGGACCGCCCAGTCCTCTGGCCTGTCAAGCAATTCTTAGCTGGTCTTTCGATTTGACGGTGCCTGACGGTCGACACCGTGAGGCGCAATCGCAGCCGTCATCGTCCACTGCGATGGCCACCATATGTGCAGTCATGGGCATGCCTCGCCTGCAAACTCAGAAGCTGGCGCTCGGACGAGCGATACGTGACGTGTTCCCTTCCGGCCCCTCAGGTAATCGCGCCCACCTGCCAGGGCACGAATTCATTGTCGCCGTAGTCGAAGGCCTCGCTTGCCGTCTTCCTTCCCGAGGCCGTTTCGATGACGAATTCGAAGATGCGGCGGCCGGCGTCCTCGATCGTCTCGGTGCCATCGACGATGGTGCCGCAGTTGATGTCCATGTCGTCCTTGATGTGCTCGTACATCGGTGTGTTGGTGGCGATCTTGATGCAGGGCGCCGGCTTGTAGCCGGAGACGGAGCCGCGGCCGGTGGTAAAGGCCACGAGGTTGCAGCCGCCGGCGATCTGGCCGGTGACGGCGGCCGGGTCATAACCGGGCGTGTCCATGAAGACGAAACCGGTCTCCTTCACTTCCTCGGCATATTCGTAGACGGCGTTGAGCGGCATCGAGCCGCCCTTCGCGACGGCGCCGAGCGACTTTTCGAGGATCGTCGTCAGCCCGCCGGCCTTGTTGCCGTGCGAAGGGTTGTTGTTCAGCTCGGCATCGTTCTTCGCCGTATATTCGCGCCACCAGTCGATGCGCGCGAGCAGCTTTTCGGCCACCTCCGGGCGGGCGGCGCGGCGGGTGAGCAGATGCTCGGCACCATAGATCTCGGGCGTCTCCGACAGCACGGTCGTGGCGCCTTCCTTCACCAACATGTCCGAGGCGATGCCGAGCGCGGGATTGGCAGAGATGCCGGAATAGCCGTCCGAGCCGCCGCATTCGAGCGCCAGCTTGATTCCCGACAGCGGCTGCGGTGTGCGGCGGATGCGGCCAACGTCCGGCAGCATGTCGTCGATCATCTCGCAGGCGGCTTCGATCGTCTTGCGCGTGCCGCCCTGGTTCTGGATCATCATGGTGCGGAAGGTCTTGCCTTCTTCGAGGCCAGCCTCTTCCACCATGGGGCCGTACTGGAAGGTCTCGCAGCCGAGCCCGATCATCAGGATGCCGCCGAAATTCGGGTTGCGGGCATAGCCCTTGAAGGTGCGGGTGAGGATGCGTCCGCCCTCGGACTTCAAGTTCAGTGCGCAGCCGCCGCCATAGGTCAGCGCCACCACGCCGTCGATGTTGTCATGGCCGGCCTCGCGGAATTTTCGAGCGTAGTGCTCGGCGACGTAGCGCGAGACGGTGGCGGAACAGTTCACGGTGGAGAGAATGCCGATGTAGTTTCGCGTGCCGATGCGGCCGTTGCCGCGATCGAAGCCGTCGAAGGTGCGGCGGTCGGCGTCCGGCACCATTACGGGCGGTGCGTTGTCGACGCAGAATTCGTGCTTCAACGCAACGTCGAGGATGGCGAGGTTCTGCAGGTGCACGTGCTCGCCCGGCATGATCGCCCGCGTCGCATAGCCGATGATCTGGCCGTATTTCAGGATAGGCGCGCCCTCGGCGATCGGCAAGATCGCGACCTTGTGGCCGCGCGGAATGCGTTCGGCGGCAACGACGCCATTCACGAGGGCGCGTCCCGCATCGAGATTGGCCGGTACGACGCCGACATTGTCTTTCGGGTTGAGAACCAGGACGGCGGGCATTTCGGCAAGCATGGCAGAACTCCTGCAACAGGGTACGGGCGAATTATGCACAATGTCGGCAAAAGTCAATTGTGGCAGTTTCGCACTCTGCTAAGGTTGACTTCGTGTCGCGGATTCGCCTTCCATCGCGGCGCACGCATCGGACTGAATAATCATACTTATCGATGAAATAGTCGGACAAAGCGGTATTGACAGCGCGGCTTGGCGCGGCGGAAGCTGATGCAAGGCGCGGGTGCGCCGGGGGGATGGAGGTGGACGTGACGAGGGAGCCGCAGGACGGCAAGACGGATGTGCAGGCCCGAAGGCCGCGGGTACAGAAAAACGTGACCGCTGCGATCGGGCTCGACATCTGCTCCGACCGCTATGCGGTGGGAAGTGTTCTTCCGCGGGAAAGCGATCTTTGCGAGATGTACGGCGTCAGCCGGACGGTGGTGCGGGAGTCCCTGAAGATCCTTTCGACCAAGGGGCTGGTCCACAGCCGGCCGCGCGTCGGCACGGTTGTCTGCGAAAAGGCGGATTGGAACCTGCTTGACGCGCAGATCCTGGAATGGATGGGGCCGCGCATTCACGATCTCAATCTTTTTGGCTGCATTCTCGAGACACGTCGCACGGTGGAGCCGGTCGCGGCGGCGTTTGCAGCGGAGCGCGCGACCGTCCAGGAAATCGCAGACCTCGACAGTGCCTGGAGGCGCATGCGCGATGCCGGCGCCGACATCGAAGCCTTCACGCGCGCCGACGTGCAGTTTCACGAGATCCTGCTGAAGGCGAGCCACAACCAGGTCTTCCGCCAGCTCTCCTCCATCATTCATGCGGCGCTCATCTATGCGCTTCATCGCTCCAACGAGGCGGTGGAAGACCGGGAGGAGGCGCTGCTGGTTCATCGGGAACTGGTCGAGGCGCTGCGCCTGCGTGATCCGGAGGCCGCACGCGCAGCGTCCAACCGGACGCTGGACCTTGCCGTTCGCGACCTTGCGCTCAACGGCGCATCGCGGGGCCTTGCCGCCGCCAGCGCCGAAACGGAGCGGTTTTCTTCTTTCGCCAGCGGTTCATGAGATCAGGAAAGGGCCTGTCCAGCTTGGCGCGGCTTGAGGCTTGGCAGGTCGCGGAACGCCTTGCGCCATGCCGCCTGCGGGATGTGGCCGCAGCGCCGCAGGTGCCCGCAACCTGGATGTCACAAACACCGGTGCGGATGATATCCGATTGCCTGCCTGGGCATTGCCCATTAAACATCTCTTAAGACATGCGGTCGGCCTTAGGCGCTCGGCCGTTGTCGGGGGAGGCCGCTTTGTCGGCGGCGCGGTAAGAAGGTGTATCCGAATGCGGAGTGGGTGGCGCATTGCGCTTGTTTTGTCGCTTTCGGTGGCCGTTGCCGCGTGCGGAGGAAAGAAGGGCTTCATGGCTCCCGTCGCCGAGACCGCGACGGTGCCTGGAACCTCGACGGTGGACATGCTCGTCGCAACCACCCGCGTGCCATCCGGCGATCCGAACACCCTCTTCTCCGGTGAGCGCAGCGCGCGGCCTTTCCTGACCGATATCGCCGTCTCCATTCCGCCGGACAAGAACCGCAAGGCCGGCAGCGTGCAGTGGCCGAAGAAGCTGCCGCCCAATCCTGCGACCGACTTTGCGGTGACGCGTGTCGAGCAACTGCCTTCGGTGGAAAGTGGCGAGGCCTGGTTCAGCGCGCACAACAAGAATGGCCACGTGATGGTCTTCGTGCACGGCTTCAACAACCGCTACGAGGACGCGGTCTTCCGGTTCGCGCAGATCGTTCACGACTCGGATGCGCAGGTCACGCCGATCCTGTTCACCTGGCCGTCGCGCGCGCGCGTGTTCGACTATAACTACGACAAGGAAAGCACCAATTATTCCCGGACGGGTCTCGAGCGGCTTCTGCGCGCCATCGAGGCTGAAAAGGGTGTGACCGACATCACCATCCTCGCCCACTCGATGGGCACCTGGCTCGCCATGGAGTCGCTACGCCAGATGGCGATCCGCGACGGCGGCAAGCTCGGGCCGAAGATCCAGAATGTGGTGCTGGCCTCGCCCGACATCGATATCGACGTCTTTGCACGGCAGTGGTCGGACATGGGCGAACGAAAGCCGAATTTCACCATCTTCGTCTCGCAGGACGACAGGGCGCTGGCGCTTTCGCGGTTCATTTCCGGCGACGTTCAGCGCCTCGGGCAGATCAATCCATCGGACGAGCCCTATCGCGCCCAGTTCGAAAAGGCCGGAATCACGGTCGTAGACCTGACCAAGGTGCAGACCGGCGATCGGCTGAACCACGGAAAGTTTGCCGAGAGCCCGCAGATCGTGCAGCTGATCGGCGAGCGCCTGGTTAACGGTCAGACGCTGACGGACTCCGATGTTTCGCTCGGCGAGGGCATCACCGCAATCGTCGCGGGCACGGCAGGGGGAATCGGCCGCATCGCGGCGACGACGGTCGCAACGCCGGTGGACCTGCTGACGATGACGCCCGCGCAGGAGCGGCTGGGTGGCAGCGTGGACGAGGTGCCGATGTTCGACGAGTCCGAAAAGCAGCCGGGGACGCAAAAAAGGTAGTAGGGCTGCGCAGTCCTGCTTCAAAAACACACATAACTGGTCATCGATGCGGCAAAATCCGCACAGTCTCTCTTCCGGGATCGTGTGACGGCGCAAGCCGCCTCAATGCGGGTCCGCGGCAGCGGACGAGCGGATCATGAGGCGGTAATATTCTGAATTTTAAGTATATTTTTAGTATGACGTTCTCGCGGGCGTGCGCCGGAAGCCAGGAATTTTGACAAAAGACGAAAAGCGCGGCAGCGCGTGCCGCGGCGAATGTCGCGTCTGATTGGGCATACGTTCAAAGCCTGTGATTTATTCCCAGCAACTTCCCACATTTTTGTGGAATTGTGTGTGATGTTGTGCTTATATGCCGACATAAGAAAAGATCAGCCAAAATCGTTACGCTTCAAAGGGGAATTCCATGGCTCGAACGCCGGAGGAATGGGGGGCGCTGCTTGGCAGTACCCTAGCGAAGATGCAGGCCAGCGATCCACGATTCATGCTTCCGGCGATGTCGCCGGACTGCTGCCGTATCATCACGGAGACGATTGCCGTCATTGCCGCCGAGGCTCGCTCTCAGGGCTACGACGACGCCCTGCTTGGCCTGCAGGGCCAGATGGCCGGGCGCAGCCGCCTCCACGCCTGACCTGCACTGCGATCAGGCGCTTTCATCCCATGACAGGGTTGTGCCCTGCGGCAGGCGTGCCGCCTTGCGCATTCGGTCAGGCCGGGTTCCTGCATAGCGCACGGGCTTGGCGCGAGCATTTTTCGTCATCCGCGCGGAACGGCGCCGCCGCGGTCTTCGTATCAGCGCCGTCAGCTGGAGGGCTTGAGCGGACCGCCCGTTCTTTCGGTTGCGTTGGGCGTCAGACGACCGCGTGAGCGCGACCGATTGGCGTTTGCAAGCCGCTCGCGCGCTTCCTTCAGTTCCTCGGCGGAAAAGAGCGGCTGGAATTCCGGCAGAAGCATGGTCGCTTCCATCGAGTGTTCGGTCTTGCCGAGGTCGATCAGCCGTTCGAGGCCAGTTGTGCCCGGCTTGAAGACGAGTTCCTTTGCTGCTGCGACGCCGCCGTTCAGGATGACGTAACGCCGGAAGAGCACCGGCCGGAACCCGAGCGAGGAACAGACGTCGTAAAGCGCCAGCATCTGCTTGTGGAAACGCTCACGGGCATGGGTACCGGCGGGGCCAATTTTCACGATGCTTCCCTTCGGGTTCAGCCTGCGCTGTTGCCTTGCGCCTGCCATCGGAACGAGGTTTTGCGCACTTAGCCCGGAACGCCTGCCGGGTAAAGCGGTGAATACCGCAGCGCGGGTCTGCGCGCATCCCACCAGTGGTCTTCCATTGCCCCACGGCATCGGCGGCGGGTGCTTGTGATCTGGCGACGGCTGACGCTCTTCGTGCGATCCATCTCTGCGTGGAGACCCTGTCGAAGGGCGTGCGCCAGCTCTTGTGCCGCCGCGTCCGCGGCTTTCCTGTCGAAGCGACCGTGGAGCAAAGCGTCGTCCTGCGGGCCTATCGCACCATGAAGCCGATCGCAAGCGCGTTTGCGAGGTCGATGAAGAAGGCAGACACCAGCGGCAGGATGATGAAGGCCGTCGGCGCTGGCCCATGAGCTTTGGTCACCGCCGTCATGTTGGCGATCGCGGTCGGGGTCGCGCCCAGGCTTATCCCGCTGAAGCCGGCCGAGATGACCGCCGCCTGATAGTCGCGGCCCATCGCCGGGAAGACGACGAAGATCATGTAGAGCACTGCGGCGACGGTCTGCAGCCCGAGCACGATGATCAGCGCCGGTCCCAGGCCGCCGAGGGTCCAGAGCTGCATCGACATCAGCGACATGGCGAGGAAGATGTTCAGCGAAAGGTCGGAGATGAGGGCCAGCGAGCGCGACCGGGACGGCCAGAACATGTTCGGCAAGAGGCGGGGAATGGTGTTGGTCATCACGATTGCGACGAGCAGGCAGACGACGAAGAGCGGCAGCTTGATGCCCGTTTCGGCGACCACCTGGTCCAGCGCAAAGCCGATCAGGATCGCGATGTTGAGGATGAGGACGGTGCGCAGCAGGTTGACGTGGTTGATGCTGCTTTCCCTCACCGTCGCCGATGCGTCGGGCAGGCCGATGCTCGGCGGCTCGGTTGCCTCGCCGCTCAGCTTGTAACGGCCGATGAGAATGCGCGCTACGGGGCCGCCGACAAGGCTTGCGATCACCAGCCCGAGCGTCGCCGAAGCGATGCCGATTTCCAGCGCGTTCGGCAGTTCGAAGCGGTTGGCGATCAGCGGTGCCCAGGCGATCGTGGTGCCGTGCCCGCCGATCAGCGATACCGACCCCAGAAGTGGTCCGATCCCGTCCGGCAGCCCCAGAAGGGCGGCACTTCCGGCGGCGACGATATTTTGCAGGATCAGGAAGGACAGCGTCAGGACCAGGAGAACGACGAGCGGCTTGCCGCCGGCCTTGAGATCGTCCAGCCGGGCGTTGAGCCCGATGCCGGTGAAAAAGTAGAGCAGCAGCATGTCGCGGGCATCGAGATCGAACACGATGGCGGTGTCGAAGACGCGGTAGGCGATCAGCGTGACGAGCGCGGCGACGAGGCCTCCGGTCACGGCCTCAGGTATGTTCCAGCGTTTCAGCGGTCCGACGATCCGGTTGAGCCCGGATCCGACGAAGAACACCACTATGGCAATCGTAAAGGTCAGGAAGCCCGGTGTCTCGATCGTCGTCATGCGTCGGTTGCTCCCTCGAGCGAAGCGCTGCGCGCCGGGGTGGTAAATCGCGTCTCGGGTTGTGTTACTACGGGGCGGACAGGCGGTCCAGAAGACCCGGTCGAAGTCGCGGAGAAATACGAAAAGGGCTTAGCGGTTTTCCGCTAAGCCCTTGAAATTCGAATGGTGGGCGTGACAGGGATTGAACCTGTGACCCCTACGATGTCAACGTAGTGCTCTCCCGCTGAGCTACACGCCCATCCGATGTGGGCGCATAGACCATAAAAGCCGGCGCGGCGTCAATAGGCTTTGTGAAGCTTTTTTTTCGCTTCTTTTCGCCGTCGTGAGCGCCCCTGATTTTCCGGGTTTTCGGGTGCTGTCAGGCCCGTGGATAAAAAGGGGATCGCACTCCAAACGAGAAAATGGCACCCTATCTTCCTGTCGGCGCTTTGGGAGGAGGGCTGCGGGTTTATGGGATGCATCGCTTCGGCCGAGTTGCCGGCGATACTTTTGGGCGGTCTCGTACCGTCTGCATGCCTTGCCTCTGCTGGAACGATCGCCGTGGGAGGACGTGACCATGTACACAGCCGGAATGCATTTCGGGCTTGGCGAGGAGGTCGAGGCGCTGCGTGAGAGTGTGCGGCGTTTCGCGCGCGAGCGGATCGCCCCCATCGCTGCCGATATCGATCGGGACAATGCCTTTCCTGCTTCGCTCTGGCAGGCGCTCGGCGAACTCGGCCTTCTCGGCATCACGGCCTCGGAAGACTATGGCGGTGCCGGCATGGGCTATGTCGCCCATTGCGTGGCGATGGAGGAAATCAGCCGCGCCTCCGCCTCGGTCGCGCTGTCCTATGGCGCTCATTCCAACCTCTGCGTCAACCAGATCATGCGCAACGGCACGGACGCGCAGCGTGAGAAGTACCTGCCAAGACTGATCTCGGGCGAACATGTGGGCGCGCTGGCCATGTCGGAGCCGGGGGCGGGTTCGGACGTCGTCTCGATGAAGCTGCGGGCGGAGAAGCGCTGCGACCGCTACGTCCTGAACGGCAACAAGATGTGGATCACCAACGGTCCCGATGCCGACGTGCTCGTCGTCTATGCCAAGACCGATCCCGCTGCCGGGCCGCGCGGCATCACCGCCTTCCTCGTCGAGAAGGGATTTGCGGGCTTCTCCACCGCGCAGAAGCTCGACAAGCTCGGCATGCGTGGCTCCAACACCTGCGAACTGGTGTTTTCCGACTGCGAGGTGCCGGCGGAGAACGTGATGGGCGGCGAGGGGCGTGGCGTGAACGTGCTGATGTCGGGCCTCGACTACGAACGCGTGGTGCTGTCCGGCGGACCGCTCGGCATCATGGCCGCCTGTCTCGACGTGGTGGTGCCCTATGTGCACGAGCGCCGCCAGTTCGAGCGGCCGATCGGCGAGTTCCAGTTCCTGCAGGGCAAGGTGGCGGACATGTACGTCGCGCTGAACTCCGCCCGCGCCTATGTCTACGCGGTGGCCGCGGCCTGCGACCGCGGCGAGACGGCGCGAAAGGACGCCGCCGGCTGCATCCTCTATGCCGCCGAACAGGCGACGCAGCAGGCGTTGCAGGCAATCCAGGCGCTGGGCGGCAATGGCTACATCAACGACTATCCGACGGGCCGGTTGCTGCGCGACGCCAAGCTCTATGAGATCGGCGCAGGGACATCCGAGATCCGCCGCATGCTGATCGGTCGCGAAATCTTCCAGGAGACCGCGTGATGGCGGTACTGAAATCAGGCATCTCCCCGCGCAGCGAGGCGTTTACCGCCAACCGGCAGGCGATGTTGTCGGCGATCGCAACGGCAGAAGCCGCTGCCCAACTCGCTTTCGAAGGTGGCGGCCCCAAGGCGCGCGAACGTCATCTCGGGCGGGGCAAGCTGCTGCCGCGTGACCGCGTGGCACAACTGATCGACCCGGGCTCGCCCTTTCTCGAGATCGGGCTGACGGCAGGACACGGGCTCTATGACGGCGCCTCGCCCGGCGGCGGGCTGATCGCCGGGATCGGCCGGGTGTCGGGGCTCGAGTGCATGATCGTTTGCAACGATGCGACGGTGAAGGGCGGAACCTACTACCCTATTACGGTGAAGAAGCACTTGCGCGCCCAGGAGATCGCCGAGCAGAACCGGCTGCCCTGCATCTATCTCGTCGATTCGGGCGGCGCCAATCTGCCCAACCAGGACGAGGTGTTTCCCGACCGCGACCATTTCGGCCGCATCTTCTACAATCAGGCGCAGATGTCTTCGAAGGGAATCGGCCAGGTCGCCGTGGTGATGGGCAGTTGCACGGCGGGCGGTGCCTATGTGCCGGCGATGAGCGACGAGACCGTGATCGTGCAGAATCAGGGGACGATCTTTCTCGCCGGCCCGCCGTTGGTCAGGGCTGCGACCGGCGAGGTCGTCACGGCAGAGGACCTCGGAGGCGGCGACGTGCACACGCGGCTTTCGGGTGTCGCCGATCACCTCGCGCGCGACGACCGGCATGCGCTGGCGCTGGCACGGCGGATCGCTGCCAATCTCAACGGCCGCAAGCAGCCCCTGCCCCAAAAGGGCGGGGGCGATCCGCCGCTGTACGATCCGGAGGAGATTCTCGGCATCGTGCCCGCCGACAGCAAGGTGCCCTATGACGTGCGCGAGGTCATCGCCCGCGTCGTCGACGGTTCGCGCTTCGACGAGTTCAAGGCGCGTTTCGGCACCACGCTGGTTTGCGGCTTTGCCGCCGTCCACGGAATACCGGTCGGGGTCGTCGCAAACAACGGCGTGCTCTTTTCGGAAGCGGCGCTGAAGGGGGCGCATTTCATCGAACTCTGTGGCCAGCGCTCCATCCCGCTGGTGTTCCTGCAGAACATCACCGGTTTCATGGTCGGCCGGAAATACGAGGCCGACGGCATCGCCAAGCACGGCGCCAAGCTGGTGACGGCGGTTGCAACCGTCGGCGTGCCGAAGATCACCATGCTGATCGGAGGCTCCTACGGCGCCGGCAATTACGGCATGTGCGGCAGGGCCTATTCGCCGCGCTTTCTCTGGACCTGGCCAAACAGTCGCATCGCGGTGATGGGCGGCGAGCAGGCCGCAGGCGTGCTCGCAACGGTGCGGCGGGAGGGGATCGAGCGCTCGGGTGCCGCATGGTCGGCAGAGGAGGAGGCCGAGTTCAAGCGGCCGACAATCGAGATGTTCGAGCGCCAGAGCCACCCGCTCTACGCCTCGGCACGGCTCTGGGACGACGGCATCGTCGACCCGCGCAAGGCGCGCGACGTGCTCGGTCTGTCCCTGTCTGCCGCGCTCAACGGCCCGATCGAACCGACGCGCTTCGGCCTGTTCCGCATGTAGATCCAACGTCAGGAGGGCAATCATGAAACGGGAGAACATCAATGCGAAGAACGCACCGGACCCGCACGGGGGGTATTCGCAGGCCGTGAAGCTTGAGGCTTACGAAAGGCTGCTGCTTGTCAGCGGTCAGATCCCGGCGGACAGGGATGACAAGGTGCCTGATGGTTTTGAGGCGCAGGCGCGGCAGGTCTGGCGCAACGTCGACGCACAACTCAAGGCGGCGGGCATGGACAAGACCAACCTCGTCAAGGTGACGACCTATCTCGCCGACCGTCAGTATGCGACGGCCAACCGGGAACTGCGCAGCGAGTATCTCGGCGCCGTGGCACCTGCGATGACGGTGGTGATCTGCGGGATCTTCGACGAGCGCTGGCTGCTGGAGGTCGAGGCGGTGGCGGCACAGTAGGGCAGCCGATGGGAAGGGCCGGCCTCCGGCCCGGCCTTGCCCAAGGCCCGGTTTCACCCCGCACCAGCAACCGGTCATGACCGGGAGAAACGATGTTCAAGAAGATCCTGATTGCCAATCGCGGCGAGATCGCCTGCCGGATCATCCGCACGGCCCGCAAGCTCGGCATCGCCACCGTTGCGGTCTACTCGGACGCCGACCGGACGGCGCTGCACGTGGCGATGGCGGACGAGGCGATCCGGATCGGTCCGCCGGAGGCGGTGCGCAGCTATCTCGACGGCACTGCGATCATCGACGCCTGCCAGAAGAGCGGGGCGGAGGCCGTACATCCTGGCTACGGGTTCCTGTCCGAGAACCCGGACTTCGTCGAGGCGGCCGAGGCGGCCGGCCTCGTGTTCATCGGCCCTTCCGCGCGTGCGATCCGGTCGATGGGGCTGAAGGATGCCGCCAAGGTGCTGATGGAGCAGGCGGGCGTGCCTGTCGTGCCAGGCTATCACGGCGACAACCAGGAGCCGGATTTCCTCGCCGCGCAAGCGGAACTGATCGGCTATCCTGTGCTGATCAAGGCGCGGGCCGGCGGCGGTGGCAAGGGCATGCGCCGGGTGGACCAGCCGGCCGCGTTCGCGGCAGCCCTCGCCAGCGCCCGGCGCGAGGCCGAGGCCTCGTTCGGCGACGGAGGGGTTCTGGTCGAGAAATACATGTCCAAGCCGCGGCATATCGAAGTGCAGGTTTTCGGCGACCGGCACGGCAACGTCGTCCATCTCTTCGAGCGCGACTGCTCGGCCCAGCGTCGCCACCAGAAGGTCATCGAGGAGGCGCCTGCGCCGGGCATGACCGCGGAGATGCGCGAGGCGATGGGAACAGCGGCGGTGCGCGCAGCGCAGGCGATCTCCTATAGCGGGGCCGGTACGGTGGAGTTCATCGCCGACGTGTCCGACGGGCTTCGGGCCGACCGCTTCTTCTTTATGGAAATGAACACCCGCCTGCAGGTCGAGCATCCCGTCACCGAGGCGATCACCGGGCTCGATCTCGTGGAATGGCAGTTGCGCGTGGCTGCGGGCGAGCGGCTGCCGAAGCGGCAGGCCGAGCTTTCGATCGACGGCTGGGCCTTCGAGGCGCGGCTCTATGCGGAGAACCCGGCGCGCGATTTCCTGCCCTCCACGGGTCGGCTGTCGCTTTTCGACCTGCCGGATGGTGTACGGGTCGATTCCGGCGTGCGCGCTGGCGACGAGATTACCGCGTTCTACGACCCGATGATCGCCAAGGTGATCGCCCACGGTGCCGACCGCACCGAGGCGCTCGGCAGGCTTGCCGGGGCGCTGGCGCGATGCAGGATTGCCGGTGTGACGACCAATGCCGGCTTTCTCGGGCGCCTCTGCCGCGAACCGCATTTCGCCGCTGGTGACGTCGACACCGGCTTGATCGGACGGCACGCGGAGACATTACTGCCGGATCCGCCGGCGGGGCCGAAGGTGCAGGCGCTGGCGGCGATCGCAGCACTCGGGCTGATCGACCCGGGTGAGGGCGGCGATCCCTGGGAGCGGCTGCGCGGTTTCCGGCTGTGGGGGCCGTCGTGGCAGTCGGTCTTCGTCGAACAGGGCGGAAAGCCGCTGGAGGTCCGGGTCGCCGCAGGCGAGGGCGGCCGCTTCGATGTAGCGATCGGCGATGTGCGGATGTCGATCGTCTTGCGCGGGACCGGGAGCGACGGCGCGGTGCTTGCGGACTTCGGCGACGACAGCATGGCGGCGACCGTCGTTCGCGACGGGTTGCAGACGACCCTGTTTGCCGATGGCGAGATCCACGTGTTCCATGGCGAGGAGATGGCTGGCCTGCACGGCGACGAAGAGGCTGGCGGCGACGTCGTGGCAGCGCCGATGCCCGGACTGGTGCGGATGGTGCAGGTGGCGGAAGGCGCTTCGGTCTCGAAGGGCGAGCCGCTGGTCACGATGGAAGCAATGAAGATGGAACTGGTGCTGCCGGCGCCGCGCGACGGCGTGGTGGAGGCTGTCACGGTCGCCGCCGGCGACCAGGTCACCGAAGGAGCACTGCTACTACGGCTGGTGGCGGAAGAGCCGGAGTAGGGCTTTGGTGTCCACTCTTCTCCCCGTCGAGGGGAAGGACGGATGCCGCCGTCGTTCACGCCACCTCTGCGCGCTTGCGGGGAGAGGGGCGCCGCAACGCTATTCCACGAACACGCGTACGCTGGCCGCCCGCCCTGCGGCATCGATGACGGTCAGCGTCGAATAGCCGGCGCCGTCCGGCACCCACTGGGTGGTCCGGCGGCGGGACGTGTCGGGCAGCATCCGGCCGTTTGCGAGCCAGCGGAAGGGGGCGCGGCCGCCCTGCAGCTTGAGCGCCAGCGGCGAAATCGCGCGGCCGCCTCGGGCACCGAGTTCCACATGGGCGCCTTCCGGCGGATAGATGATCTGCGGTGCCGGTTCGCGGGTGGTGGCGGCGACAAGGCCGGAGGCGGTGCGGGCGAAGCGGCGCAGGCCGACGGGAAGTTCGGACTGCGCGATGCGGACGGCACCCGGCGGCGCCTTCGGCATCGGTGTGATCGCGATGCCCGACTTCGAGAAGGCCTCGAACAGGATGGGGGCGGCGCTTTCGTAGCCGGTGAGACCCGGAATGGCGGCGTTGTCGGCGCGACCGACCCAGACGCCGAGCACGTGGCGGCCGTCATAGCCGACCGACCAGGCATCGCGGTAGCCGTAGCTCGTGCCGGTCTTGTAGGCGAGGCCGAGCCTGCGGCTGCCGCGCGGCGGCAGCACCGCGGCAAGCGCGTCGGTAACGTTCCAGACGGCGGCCGGCTCGATCAGCGGATCGCCCACCACGACTTCCGGCGACCGCTCGACGCCGTCGCCGAGGCGGACAATGTCTCCCTGGTTGGCGAGCGCCGAATACAGCTGGACGAGGTCGCGCAGCGTGATCCCGGCACCGCCGAGGCCGATCGCAAGGCCCGGCGCCTCGCCGGCGGGCAAGGCCAGCCTAACGTCGGCGCGGCGCAGCCGCACCGTCAGCCGCGTCGGGCCGACGGCATCAAGCAGGCGCACTGCGGGGACGTTGAGCGAAAGCTGCAGCGCCTGGCGGATGCTGACGTCGCCCTGGTAGCTCATGTCGAAGTTGCGCGGCCGATAGCCAAAGAAGTCGGCCGGCCGGTCCTCGACGATCGTCTCCTGCGCCACCAGCCCCTCCTCGAAGGCGAGGCCATAGATGAACGGCTTCAGCGTCGAGCCGGGCGAGCGGACCTGGCGCGTCATGTCGATCCAGCCGGAGCGGGAGGCGTCGAAATAGTTTGCCGAGCCGACCTCGCCGACAATTGCACCGGTCCGGGCGTCGGCCATGACCATCGCCACCGAAAGCTTCGGGCCGAGCCGATCGGCGGCGTTGCGGGCGACCGCTTCCAGCGCCTGCTGCACGTCGCGGCGGATCGTCGTCTCGTGGCGCTGGCGGGTCGGGCCCCTGCGCAGCGCGAGTTCGGAAAGATGGGGAGCAAGGGCCGGCAGTTGCATGCGGCGGTCGGGGACGGGCTCCCCGCCCGCCCGCTCGGCCTCGCCTTCGCCGATCACGGTCGAGACGGCCATGCGGGTGAGCACGCGCTCGCGTGCAGCTTCTGCCATCTTCGGGAAGCGGTCCGGCCGGCGCCGTTCGGGCAATTGCGGCAGGGCGACGAGAAGGGCTGCCTCGGCGACCGACAGCCGCTTCGGCTCCTTGCCGAAATAGGAAAGGCTTGCGGCGCGCACGCCCTCCAGATTGCCGCCATAGGGCGCGCGGGTCAGGTAGAGATCGAGGATTTCGGCCTTGCCCAGCCGCCGCTCGATCTGGATGGCGCGGGCGATCTGCCTGACCTTCGCCAACAAGGACCGGCCCTCGCGCGGTTCGATCAGCCGGGCCACCTGCATCGACAGCGTCGAGGCTCCGGAGACGATGCGGGCGTGGCCGGCGAGCTGGCCGGCGGCGCGCAGAAGCGCCAGCGGATCGATGCCCCTGTGTTGGTAGAAGCGCTGGTCCTCGTAGGCGAGCAGCATCCGGACGAACTGCGGATCGACGTCCTCGGACGTCGTCCGCAGCCGCCAGAGGCCTTCGGAGGTCGCGAAGGCCCTGAGCAGGCGCCCGTCGGCATCAACCACTTCGCGCGAGACTTCCCGCGCCTTCTCTATCGGCGGGGGAAAGGCCGCGTCGGCGCGCAGCAGCCCGTGCAGCAACGCGGTGAAGACCACCGCATTCACCAGTAGGACCAGCAGGCCGACGCGCAAGACCCGCACGGTCGCCTCCTATTCCGCCAGCACCTGCATGCGGCCGGTTGCCGTGCGGGCCGAGAATTGCGGACGGTACATGTCCTCGACGCTCGCCGCCGGATGATCATAGGTCCCGGGCGTCACGGCGCGCACCACATAGGCGAGCGTGATGTCGCTGCCGCTCGTACCGGAACGGTCGAAGGCAGCGACGAAGCGGTCGCTGCGGAACTCGGTGTGCGCAGCCTCGACGTCGCCGATCCAGTCGAAATTCTCAATGCTGGCGCTGTTGACGAGGCTGGGATTGTCGATTTCCAGGCCCGCAGGCAGAAGATCGGTGACGAGCACGCGCGAGGGCCAGGCGTTGTCCTGCGTGACCTTCAGCACCACCACGTAGCGTTCGTTCTGGCGGGCTTCGGAAATCGTCGCCGGTTCGCCGTCGAGCGTGTAGTAGCTGCGCTCGATGGCAAAGCCGTCGCCGCCGGCCGGCAGTGGCTGCACGGGGGCTGCAACCGTGGTGAGCACCGCAGATACGTTGTCATTGCCGCGGTTGGCAATGGTGACGGGCCTTTTCAGTAGATCCTCGCCGCTCATGCGGGCGGCGTAGCGACCGCTGTGGTCCGCCCCGTTCACCTCCAGTCGGAGCGTGTCGTCTTCGTCCTGGATGGCGCGGGCGGCGAGCAGCATCCAAGTCTGTTCCTGGGTGCTGGTATAGGCCTTGTGCTGCCATTCGTTCGCAACGATACGCGAAAGCTCCGGGATGATCGCCGGCACGGGACGGGCTTCTGCCGCAAGGGCCAGCACGGCGGCGCCGTCGCGCAGTGCGGAGCCGTAGTCGGAGCGGGCAAGGCTGACATTGCTGACGTCCGTCGTCATGCGAAGCGAGTCCCGGAAGATCCGCTCCGAGCGTTGCGTGTCGCCGTAAAGGCCAAGCGCTGCTGCGACATGCGCCTTGGCAAGCGGCGTCGGGAATTCGGCAAGCCGCGTGTCGGCGTAGTAGCGCAGGTCGCTGATCGCGGCCTTTCGGTTGCGGGCCAGAACGTACAGCGCATAGGCGATCTCGTTGCCGCGCTCCTGCACGTTGTTGTCGTAGGATAGCGCGTTCTGGAGGTTGTCGAGTGCCTGCACCATCGCCGGTTCCGGCACGTCGAATTTTTGTTCGCGGGCGCGGGTCAGGAAATCGGTGACGTAGGCGTCAAGCCAGAGGTCGCCGTATCCCGGACCCCAGAGGCCGAAACTGCCGGAAGACGACTGGTAGGAGAGCACGCGATAGATCGCATCCTGCACCCGCTTGGCCGTTTCGGTGTCTTCGGCCAGGCCGCTCCCTTGCGAAAGCTCGCTGAGGTAGAGCAGCGGCAGGGCGCGACTGGTGGTCTGCTCGGCACAGCCATAGGGATAACGGTCGAGCGTCATCAGCAGGGCTGGAATGTCGAAGGCCGAGGAGCGGGAAACGTTGAGCGCGACCGAGGCGCTGCCCAGCAGGCTGTCGGCGAGCAACTGGTCGTCGATCGTGACGCTGCCGCCGGCTGCAAGCTCCAGCACCCGCCGGGTGGTGATCGGCAGGGTGGCGGGGCGGACGGGAATGTCGAGCGACTGTTCGAAGGTCTGGCCCGCACCGTCAGACAGGGCTACGGTGATCACGCCGCTGCCGACTTCGCCGCCGATCAGCGGCAGGGTCAGGTTCGTCTTGCCGCCCGCCTCCAGCCGCACGGTCTGCGACGCTCCGGTCTGCTCGACCATGACGGAGGGGTTGTGGGTGATCGACAGTTGGTAGTCGCCGGCCGGCGCGTCGGTGTTGGCGATGTCGAGGCGCAGGCTTGAGCGGTCGTCGGGCGCCAGGAACTTCGGCAGGCTGGCGGTGACGACGACCGGGTCGCGGATGATGACGTCGCGGCTTATGTGACCGATGCCGGCCTTCGACCAGGCGACGGCCATCACGCGGGCGGTGCCGTTGAACTGCGGAATGTCGAAGGAGACCTTCGCCTTTCCTTCGGCATCGAGCTTGACCGGGCCGGAGAAGAAGGCGACGAGCTTTTGCGTGGGCGGGTTGCCTTCGAGGGCCACCTGGCCGCCGTCGCCGCCGGTACGCAGCCGCCCGGTCGCGCCGAGCGAGCCGTCGATCAGGCGACCATAGAGGTCGCGGATCTCCAGCCCCAGCCGGCGCTGGCCGAAGTACCACCCGTCCGGATCGGGCGCCTCGTAGCGGGTGAGGTTGAGGATGCCGACATCGACGGCGGCGACGGTGACGTAGGCGTCCTCGTTCGCGCCGGCTCCGGCAACGGCAAGCGAAATGTCCAGCGGCTGGCGTGGCAGCGTCTTTTCCGGCGCACCAAGCGTGATCGCCAGCTTGCGTTCGGCCGGATCGACCTTCAGCCATTTGACGCCGATGGCGCGCATCGGCATGCGGCTTTCCTGCGCATCGCCGGGACGATAGAGCGTAGCGGTGACATAGGCGCCAGCGCCCCAGTCGGCAGTGACCGGGATTTCGATTTCGCCGCCTGTTTCGCTGGCCTCGGCTGTCGCGACCGAGATCAGGTTCTCCGTGCCGTTGGTGACGAGAAGCTGGCCGGCATAGCGCGAGGTGACCTTGAGCTTCGCGGTCTCGCCGACCTTGTAGCTCTCCTTGTCAAGCGCGATCTCGAGCGCGTCCGGCGTTTCTGTCGAGGTGGCCTCGACATACCACCCGGCGTCGAATTCGATGCTGGTGACGGGGCCGTCGGCGGCGGCCGTCTCGACCTCCAGCCGGTAACGGCCCCAGCCGACCGGAACGGCGATCTCCGCACCATCCTCGGTAACGTCGATCACGCCGGCATCGACCTGCTTCGTCGAAAGGATCGGCTCGTAGCGCCAGGAAGAGCCGTCGCGATACCATTGATAGTCGCGTTCGACGCTCAGAAGCTTCCATGGCAGGCCCTTCATCGCCTGCCTGCCGCCCTCGGGACCGGCCACGATTACGTGGAAACGCGCCGTCGAATTTTCCGGAACGTCGCCGCTGGCTGCCGGGCGGATACCGATCATAGGTCCGTCGGGGCGCACCGGCAGGGTCAGCGAGCGCTCGACGGCACGACCGCCGGCCTCGCTCATGCGCACGGTGATCTCGGCGTTCAGCAGTTGCGTGGTCGCCGGGCGTTCGGCGACCTCGACCTCGAAGCGAGCCTTGCCCTCGTCGTCGAGCGGCGAAAGTCCCTCGATCGGCAGGCGGTTCTCCTCCATGCCCTCCTCGTCGGCAAGGCCAAAGACATAGCCCTTGAAGGTCTCGCTCGTACGCGACGGCTTCAGGGCCACGTCGCCCTCGATCTCCAGGCCGGCGGCAGGGGCGCCATAGAGGTAGCGGCCGTCGACGTCGATCGCGACCGGGGTGCCGCCGACGATGTCCTTCGCTACGCTGGTCAGGTTGAATTCGGTGCGGTCGGGCACAAAGTCGTCGACGAGGAAGGTCTTCTCGCCGATCGCCGGCGCCTTGGGATCGGCGAAGATCTGCATCATCCAGGTGCCGCGCATGGCATTCGGCTGGACGGGGAAGTCGATCGTGTGGCCGCCGAGGCGGCTGTCGTTGCTGACGAGACGCCGGTCCTCGACGCCATCGGGGCGGCTGAAGACGAAGGTCAGCGGCAGGCCTTCCACCGCATTTGCCTCGATGTCGCGGGCAAGGGCTGCGGCATGCACCGTCTCGCCGGCGCGGTAGATGCCGCGCTCCGTCCAGGCGAAGATGTCGATTGCGCCCGGCGCCGGGCGACCGGTGACGCCGCGGTCGGAGAGGTCGAAGCCGGCGCGGGTCATGTCGAGGAAGACGTAGTCGGCCTCGCCGTTGCGCGCCGTCAGCACGGCCGGCATCATCGCCGCGGTGCCGCGGATCAGCCCGGCGGTAAAGGTGGCGCGGCCATCTGCGTCGGTCTTGGCGGTGCCGAGGATCTCGTTGTTCTTGGCCAGCAGTTGCAGTTCGACGCCGGCCAGCGGCTTCGCGCTGCCGAGCGAGCGGGCGAAGACGTGCAGCCCGTCGGTGCCGGCGAAGGTCGAAAGGCCGATATCGGAGACGAGGAACCACTGCGTCGCCTTGGCGTCCCAGTCGCGCTTCGGCCCGTTCGAGGCCTCGGCGGTCAAAACGTAGATGCCGGGTTCGCGCTTCGGCAGGGCTTCGTCGACGGGGAAGGAGGTGACGACGTCCTTGTTGAGATCGCGCTGCATCTCGATCTGGCCCTGCCAGACGAGTTTTCCGAGTTCGCTCTCGATGCGGCCGGCGCCGTAGCCGTCGAGCTGGGTGAGGAACTGCGAGCCGGTCAGAAGGGCTGCGATGCTGCGGTCGCCGACGCGGTAGAGCTTGAGGTCGGCGCTGTCGGTGTTGACGGAGACGAGCGGGATGCCGCGCCGTGCGGTGCTCGGCAGCACGAAGCTGTCGCCGGTGAAGCGCACGCTGGCGCTGCGGTCCTGGACGTAGATGTCGAGCTCGACGGCCTGCTCCAGGCTCTCGTCGACCGAGGAGGGCAGGCCGGGGCGGAGGGCCAGCTTGTAGCGCTGGCCATGATTAAGGCCCTCGACGCAGATCTGGCTGTCCTTCGCCTCGACGCCCTTCGGGGCTGCGCCGTCGAGCGTGACGAAGCTTGCGTAGTCGGCGCCAAATTTCACCAGCGGCTCGGAGAACTGCACGCAGGCACGCGGGCTGACGCTGTCGTTGTCGATGGTGTGCTGGACGACGCGGAAGCCCTGGCGTGCCTTGAGGTCGAGATAGGCGGCGCGGATCGCGGGGTCTGCCACCACCGCGAGGCTTTCCTTGTAGGCATTGATGCCGGCGCGATAGTTGCCGGACTTGTCGAGCGTGTCGGCGAGAACGGCAAGGGCATCGGCGCGGGCGGTGGTCGACCGCGTCAGCCAATAGGCGTTCAGGGCGGCAAGCGGGCCCTGGCCGGCGAGATAGGAGTTGTCGGTCGAGCGGGCGGCGGTCTGCGCCATTTCGATCCAGAGGAAGCGATCATCGGGCGCCAGCGACAGTGCGCCCTTGAAGGCGTCCAGCGCCTCGGAGATCCGGCCGGACTCGGCCTCGATCCGGCCGAGGGCCGCGAGGCTTTCCACGCCCTGTCCTTCCTGATTGCTGAGCAGCGTGAGGCTGGACTTGAGCGCGCGCGCCTCCTGCTGCATGCCGTCCGAAAGGAAGCCGAGCGCGGGTGCCGCGCCGATGTCCGCCTCGCCGTCCGTCAGCGTGATCTTGCCGGCGATCGTGCCGTTGAATCCGTTGAGCTGATTGAAGTCGGACTTGAGGAAGCACCATTTCACCTTCGGATTGTAGGTGAAGGCACGGCAGGAATGGTCGCCGATGCACTGGCTCTTGCACTGGTCCAGCGTGACATTCTGCACCGTGCGCAGGTCGAACCCGAAGTAGTCGGCGTTCTCGGTGGTGACGATTGTTCGTTTGGCTTCGGCGGCGTGGCCCGGCACGGCGCCGGAGAGGGCGGCTGTCGCAAGCGTGAAGAGAAAGGCGGAGACGCCGAAGAAAGAACGCATAACCCCATGTCCTCCAAATGCCATCGGTCCCAGCGCCGGCCACTCTTGATAGCCGAGCGGCGGATGTCAACCGAAGGTCGCAAAGTTTCCCGGCACGGTCGAAACCCCGGGCAGAACTGTCCCCTCAGTAGAACGGTCCAGCCCGCGTGTTTCATCGCGGCTGCAGCAAGGAATTCGACGCGGGTCTAGCGAATGTTTTCGGCGCACTCCTCGCGCACGATCCGGTAGTAGGGGGCGAGGGCCGGCAGGGCTGCGAGCATCTCGTCGAAGAGCGGATCGTCAGGCGTGAGCGTGCCGGCGTAGCGGGCGGTGACGAGGCGGCGATGCTTCTCCGCGACATCATCGGCCACGTCGGCAACTGCGGTGAAGACGGGAGAGGCCGTGGTGCGTCCCTTCACGGTGATGCGGTCGAGTTCGAGCGCACGGAAACGGTCGGCGAGAAGGGCGGTGCCCTCGCCGATCAGAAGCGGCACGCCATAGTTCTTCGAGGCGCCCTCGAGGCGGGAGGCGAGGTTTACCGCATCGCCCAGCACCGAGTAGTCGAACCGTTGCGAAGATCCCATGTTGCCGACCACGCATTCGCCGGTGTTGATGCCGATGCCGATCCGGAGCTGATGGTGGACGGTGCGGCGCTCGGTCGCCTCGCGTTTCAACTCATCGTTGAGGCTTTCCATCCGCGCCAGCATGTCGATGGCCGCTGCAACCGCGTGGTTCGCGTGGTCCTCGTCGTCCAGTGGCGCGTTCCAGAACGCCATCAGGCAGTCGCCGATATATTTGTCGATCGTCCCGCCATGGCCGAGCACGATGTCGGACAGCGGCGTCAGCAGTCGGTTGATCAGGGTGGTCAGCTGTTCCGGGTCGTCCTTCATCGTCTCCGCGATGGTGGTGAAGCCGCGCACGTCACAGAAGAGGATGGAGAGCGTGCGCCGTTCGCCTCCAAGGCGCAGTTGCGAGGGGTCGCGGGCGAGCCGTTCGACGAGGGCGGGCGAGAGGTACTGCGAGAAGGCGCGGGTGATCTGCTTGCGGTTGCGGCGTTCGTCGGCATAGTCGAACGCGGCCTGACCGATCGCGACGCTGACAAAGGCGAGCGCCGGACCGAGCGGCGAGACGAAGAGCTGAGCGTAGCGGATCAGCAGGAAGCTTGCCGCCGCAAGGGCGAGCACTGCACCGAGCGTCACGGCCGCCGTCTGCCAGCGCGTCGAGCGCCAGACGGTGAGGGCGGAAAGGACGGCGGCAAGCGCGATGCCTGCAAGCACGACCGGCGTGCCCGCCTTCAAGATGGCGCGGGCGCCCACGATGTTGTCGAAGATCGTCGCCTGGATCTCCACGCCTGCGACCAGCCGCCCGGTGTGCACCGTATAGGACGTCGCAAAGGCGTCCGCGCCGCCGTGGTTGATCTCGGGGGCGTTCTGCAGGCTGAGGCCGACGATGACGACGCGGTCGCGGAAGAAGTCCTTCGGCAGGAAATTGTCCGGGTCGAGCGCCTGATAATAGGAGACCGTGGGATAGCTGCGGGCGGGGCCGAACGACTGCACCAGCCAGTCGCCTTGGGGCAGGTCATGAGGGCGGCCGGCGATACGGGCGAGTTCGCGGGCGAAGCCGTCCTCGTAGCGCGGCAGCTCGCGGAAGGTGCCATCGCCACCAAGCGAGATCGAGGCGAGGCCGGTGACCGCACCCGCATCGGAAAAGGCGGGAAGCGGGGTGGTGCGCACCAGCTGTTCGGCCTGCGGGGTGACGATCAGGCTTTCGTCGCCGGCGAGAACCACGTCGGGACCGAGTGCGGCAGCCAGCGCCGCGTCGCGCGCGGGCACGGACGGTTCGGCAAAGATGATGTCGAGCCCGATCGCCCTTGCACCCGCCGCCCGCAGCGCCTCGATCAGGCGTGCATGGATGTCGCGCGGCCAGGGCCATTGCACGTTGATCTCGGCCAGCGACGGCTCGTCGATCGCAACGACGATCGGGCTGTCTGGGGGCGGGGAGGGATCGTCTAAGGTGGAAAGATAGTCGAAGCTTCTGAGCTCCTGCAGCGACCAGAACGGGAAGCGCGTGAGCGCCGAGACCACGGCGATGGTCATGACGGTCAGGAGGACGAGCCGCAGGGTACGGCCGATCCGCCGCGTTCCGTTCACCCCCGTCACGCCGTGCTTTGGGGCGCTGCCGCTCATCAGAAGCGAACTTTGACGGTGCCCTTGAAGCTCCGCCCCCAGCCGGGAATGCCCGTTGCGACGTCGAAATCCTCGTCCAGCAGGTTGAAGGCGGCTAGGCTGAGCTCGAAGCGCTTGTCGAACGGCTCCCACGTCACGCTGGCGTCGAGCGTCCAGAAGGCGTCGAGTTCAGTCCGGCCAATAGGCAATTGTCCATCCAGCGATGAAAGGCTTCCGGCACGGGTTCCTATATAGTTGCCGGCGACCGTCGCCTTGATGTTTGCTTCGTTGACCCAGGTCAAGGCAACCTGTCCAGCCCATGTCGGTATGAAAGGCAGGGTTTTGCCGTAGTCGAGGCTCGTGGGGTCGTCGTTCTTCGAGTTTGTGTAAGCGACGGTTCCGGAGACGCCAAAGCCGCTGCCGATGTGAATGTTGGAAGTCAGGCTCGTGCGGTCAACGCGCCCCTCCGAGAGGGCGAAGGAATCGACAAAGAGCGGGGACGGCCAGAGCGCAGGATAGCCGAGGGCAAGGCCGTTCATGTCCTGATGTTGGTAGTCGACCGCCGTAAAGAACCAGTCGGTCCATTCTGCGTCCCATTTCAAGGCGAGCGTATCGGCGTAACCATCGGTGGCCAGACCGAATTGATTGGGTTGTATGCCGAGAATGCTGACTGGCGCCAGGGTATTGATATCATAATCGTAGCTCTGGCGAAGGACAGCTGCGCGCAGCCATTGCCCGTCAGTCGGAGAATAAGCCACCCCGACGCGCGGCTCAAATCTTTTGGTATCGGCGATATCGCCGTTGGCATACGTTCCGAACAACCCGTACTCGGCCTTCAGCTGGCTGTTTATGTCGTGCAGTACATCGACGTATGCACGACCATAGTCGACCCGTGTCGACACGGAATCCACCGTGGGCTCGCCATTCAGATCCTCGGCATAGTCCAAATCGATCACGCCGCCTTCGATGCCATAGCGCCACGTCAGGTTGCCGGTAGCGATGGTGTGGTTGAGCGCTCCAATATAGCTCGTCTGCGCTGTTTTCTGGCTGAAGGCATCAATGCCGGCTTGAGCAAATGTGAAATCGTACTTCTGGTCTGTATCGCTGTAGAAGAATGCAGTGTTGATGACGTTTTCAAAGCTGATCGTATGACTGAGGCCGACACCGAGTTCGGTTGTCTTGTAATTGTTGTCTCTTTCAAACGTATCCGGCGGACTTCCGAAGTAATAGGGCAGATCGAGGCTGTTGTCTGCGCGTTGGGCATAGGCGACGACCCTGGTGTCCGGGGTCGGGGTCGCCGTGAGATAGCCGACGCCGTTTATCACTTCGGCCGTGCCGTCGTAGTGCGACTGCGGATAAGCTATATCACCCGTGAGCGGTGTCTTTATCCATTCAAGATTGACGTAGCTGCTGATTGGGAACGGCCTGTTGGCAAAGCTGCTCCAGCGGCCCTCATAGATCGGCCGGGAGTGGCCGTTATAGGTCGAGATGCCGTAGCCAAGTTCGACTTCCGCGAAGGGGTAACGGATGTAGTACGGCCGGGCGGACGGCCCTGCCAGCATTTGCGGGTCGTACAACAGGCCCTGCATGAAGCTTGAGAAGGTGTTCCTGTTCTGCGTCGGCTCGATGCCATCGCTGCCGTAAAGGTAGTTGTTCAGGAACGGGTTGACGCTGCCGCGCAGCGTCTGGTCGACATACGACATGCCGGAAAAGGGGTCGAAGGTGATGTCGCCGTAATACTGGCCCCAGGCGTTCAGGCCCTGCAGGCGGAAGGCATTGTTGAGGGTCGAGCCTGCGTCGTGGTTGAAGCTGATCGCGGCGTGGTCCGATCCGATCGCGCGCAGCCGGCGCATGTATTCCAGGGCTGCGGCAATGGCGCCGTCGGAATCGTACTCGTCCATCGCGATGCTTGCCCGCAGAGACGGAACGACCGGGTCATTCGGGTCGAGCCGGTCGGCGTTGTCGAGCGCCTGCTGCGCGGCGACGCCATTGCCCTGCTCCTGCTGGGCAATGGCCAACGCAAGCTGCCCCTGCGCTACCGCGGGATTTGCCACCGTGCCCGCCAGCAAGTCCTCGGTCGCCTTCTCCAGTTCGCCTGTTTGGAGATGGTAGCGGCCGCGCGCGATCAGGGCGAGATCGAATCCCGGATCGGCCGCCATCGCACGGTCGATTTGGTCCTTCGCCAGTAGCACCCGGTCCTGATCGAGATAAGTGATCGCCAGATTGACGCGCGGCAAAGGATCTACAGGGTCCAGCTCGATCGCGCGCTTGAGCGCTTTTTGCGCCGACTGCCAGTCGCCGCGTGCATCCTGGGCGAGGCCCAGGTCATTCCACAGCGTGCCCCAGCCGGGCGCCACCTTCAGTGCCGTCTCGAGGGTTGCGATGGCGGCCTTGGGGTCGCCTTCGATGCCGCTCTGATAGCGTGAAAGGCTCCACAGCGCGATCGGCTGGTTCGGATCGAGCGCCAGCGCGCGACCAATCGCTTCCTTCACCTGTTCGCGATCGTTGATGATGAAGGCGAAGGCGGAGCGGTAGGCCGGCAGCGACGGGTCGTCCGGATACCGCTGTTCGGCCTCCTTCAGAATATCGAGGCTCGCGCGGATGTTTTCCAGGAAGCCCGCCGCATAGGCCTCGGCAAACGCCCCGTTGGGGCCCGTCACCCGCCGAGGCTGCTTCTCGATCCGGTCAGGGTCCGCCAGCGCGCGGGCGAAGTAGCCGCCGAAGTCGGCGACGCTGCCGCGTTTCGGATCGAGGCCGGGCCGGGCGCGGGCGAACAGGCGCGCGGCATCGTCGAAGCGGCGTTCGGCGCCCGCGACCATGGCGTCGATCAGGTCGAGGCGGGCGCGCTGGGTGGCGGAAAGCGTCATGGCGCGCGCCCGGTCCAGCGAGGCCATCGCCTTCTGCCGGCCCTCCAGCGTGAACTGTGCCTCGGCAAGCGTCAGCCAGTCTTCGGCGCTGCGGCTTTCTTCCGGCGTTTGTTCAAGGCCGTCGATCGTCCGACGCATTTCCTGCGACGTCAGCGGAGAGGGCTGCATGTAGACGAATGCGTCGCGCAGCGGCAGGTAGAACAGCATCTGCTCGCGGTCGTCGGAGTTGACGACGATGATCTTCTGCGGCGCCTGGCCGATCCTGGCGACGGCGGCCTCGCCCTGGCGGACCTGCACGCTGCCCTGGTCGTTGACCAGTTCCACCGTGCCTTCCATCACCACCAGCGAGGTCTTGTCGCCGTCGACTGTGAGCGACCAGTCGGTGCCGCGGATGGCGGCGGCCGCAGCCGGCGTGTCGATCTTCAGCCCCTGGCCGCCGCGCTGTGCGCGCGCCCAGATGGTGCCGCTCTGCAGGTCGAGCACGGTATCGCCCGCAGCCCCCATCTGCCGCACCAGCAGCGATGAATTGCGGCCGAGCCGGATCTGGGTGCTGTCGGCAAACAGGACGGCGAGCTGGCCGACCGCGTTGGTGCGCAATTCGTCGCCGATCAGGAGGTCCTGATTGAGGTCGACGTGGCGCCAGTTGCTGACGTCGAAGAAGCGGACCTCCTCGCCCGTCTTGCGTGCGATGACCGAGCCTGCGGCAGGGGTGGCGCGCGGAATCGGATCGCCGAGGGCGGCCGTATGCCCCAGGGCGACAAGAAACGGCAATGCCGCAATTGTCCTCCAGCCACTCCCCATCTTCATGCGCCAAGAACTGACAGGCGCGGCGAAATTGTCAAGCTGTCGCGACGAGGGCTGCTTGCTTTTGTCCGCGGCTGTATTAACACGGAAACACATGTTGGCGGGGGCAGTCAGTATTTGGCCATGAGTAATCCGGAGAACTCGTGCTCGATCGAGCACTTCAATCATGTAAAGAAAATCAACGACGTCTTCTACGACCAGGTCAAATCCGCAGACCAGAAGGCCGCCTACATCTTCACATTCATGCTTGCATTCCTGATGTGGTCGGCCGAGGGGCAGGGTGTCTTTCGCTGGGCCCGCTATACGGAGAGCAACCTTCTCGGGGGGATTGTGTCGGCAGTGCTCGCCGCGTCGATCGTGTTCACGATCGTCAGCGCCATTCTCGTCGTCCTGCCCCGCAGGGCCGAGCGTGGCACGTCGCTGTTCTGGGGCGCGTGGAAGGAGCAGCGCAAGCGGCTGGTGGAGGCCAGCGACGCGGCCGACATGGCCTATCTTTTCAAGGAATATCTCGACAATGCCGACGTGCTGGCCCAGATCGCTCTGGACAAGTACCGGATGGTCCGCTTCGCCTTCCGCGGGCTTCTGATGACCGTCCTGAGCTACGTCGTGCTGCTGCTTTTGCGCCAGTAGCCGCGCGGTCGGCGCGGCCGGGTTCAAGCAGGCAAGTCAGTTCGGAAGGCGGACCGCCTCAGGCGGCCAGCATCTTGTTGACCTCGTCGACGAGGTCGCGCAGGTGGAAGGGCTTGGAAAGGACCTTGGCGTCCTTGGGCGCCTTCGAATCCGGGTTCAGCGCCACGGCGGCGAAGCCGGTGATGAACATCACCTTCAGGTCCGGGTCGAGCTCGGTCGCGCGGCGCGCCAGCTCGATGCCGTCCATCTCCGGCATGACGATGTCCGTCAGAAGCAGGGAGAACGGCTCCTCGCGCAGCCGGTCGTAAGCGCTCGCACCATTGTCGTAGGAGGTGACCTTATAGCCGGCGCGCTCGAGCGCCTTCACGAGGAAGCGGCGCATGTCGTTGTCGTCTTCGGCGAGGAGGATCTTGGAACTCATTTGGTGGGGGCCGTTACTGCTGGTTGTCGTGCCTTTTCGGCGGTTCTGTCACGAAAAACGATTCGGGTAAAAATCCGGTGAACGGGATGACACCTGAATCGCTGCGTCGTCGCGACTATGGACACGGGCGCGCGCCGCTGGCAACATACAGCACGTCGCGATTTTGTCACATGGTAAAGGACCGAAATGGCCCCGGAATTCAGCGAGAAAGGCCTCTTCGAGGTTCTGGAGCCGGCTTCGCAGACCCTTCCGCTGGTATTCAACTCCCCGCATAGCGGCCGTGCCTATCCACAGGGATTTGTCCGCGACTCGCGGCTGGACGCGCTTTCCATCCGCCGCTCGGAGGATCATTTCGTCGATGAACTGTTCCAGGCGGCGCCGGCGCTCGGCGCGCCGATGCTGCTGGCGCACTTCCCGCGCGCTTTTCTCGACGTCAACCGCGAACCCTACGAACTCGATCCGCGCATGTTCGAAGGAACGCTGCCGCCCTATGCCAACGTCAGCTCGATGCGGGTGGCCGGCGGTCTCGGCACGGTGCCGCGGGTGGTTGCGGAAAACATGGAGATCTACCAGCGCCGCATGCCGGTCAGCGAGGCGCTCGACCGGATCGAGACCATCTACAAGCCGTATCATGCCTGCCTGCGCAGCCTGATCGTGCGCACGCATCTCCGGTTTGGCTTCGCCGTGCTCGTCGATTGCCATTCGATGCCCGGCAACATCCGCATCGCAGGCGGGCAGCGGCCGGATTTCATCATCGGCGACCGCTACGGCACGAGTGCTGCCGGCGACCTGTCGCGCGCGGTGGTGCGCCTGTTCGAGGACATGGGTTTCGTCGTGGCGCGCAACAAGCCCTATGCCGGCGGCTTCATCACCGAGCACTATGGCCGGCCCGCCAAGGGGCTGCATGCCCTGCAGATCGAGGTCAATCGCGCACTCTACGTGGACGAGACGACGCTTCAGAAGAAGCCGGAATTCGACGCGGTGCAGGCGGGCATAAGCTGGGCGCTTTCGCAGTTTGCAGGCTACGTCGAGAAATACGCCTCCGACAGCGCGCTCGCTGCAGAGTGAATTTCCTCAAACCTGGGTCTGGGAACCGGATGCTGCGACCGTTCTACTGCGGTCAAAAAAAACCGCGCTCGACGCGCGGTTAAGTCTAGGGAGGAAACACCCAAGGAGGGTATTACAGTCACAAGTGACTGTAGCTGGACGTTAATATTGCGCTGCACAAATGTCAAGCACTTCCGATCGCGTGCCATAAAATAGGCAATTCGCCGGACGGGCTCTGATTTAGAAGTGCAGCGGGCTGCAATCCGCATGCCGAGTGAAACGACCCGCGGTTCCGTTTTGCCGCGCCATGCTCTATGGACGTGCCGACGTCCACCCGAACAACGAGAGTGCCATGCTTCCCGATCGCGCCTTCTTCGATCTACTTGCCGATGCCGCCAAGGCCGAGACGCTGCCGCGGTTTCGCGTCGGCGCCGACGTGGTGAACAAGGAGGCGAAGGGCTTCGACCCGGTCACCGAGGGCGACCGCGCGGCCGAGGCTGCGATCCGTGCGCTGATTGAGAAGCAATTTCCGGAGCACGGTATCCTGGGGGAGGAACACGGGTCTGTCGGGCTCGACCGCGAATATGTCTGGGTCATCGATCCCATCGACGGTACGCGTGCCTTCATCTCCGGCGTTCCCGTCTGGGGCACACTGATCGGGCTCTACCGCAATGGCCGGGCGGTGATGGGGCTGATCGACCAGCCGTTTACGGGCGAGCGCTACTTCGCCGACGGTACGCAATCCCTCTACAGCGGGCCGGAGGGCAGGCGGGTGCTGTCGACCCGGGCCTGCGAACGCCTCTCTGACGCCATCATGTTCACGACCTCGCCGCACATCTTCGATGCTGCCGACCGCCCGCGCTATGATGCGGTGCAGGACAAGGTCCGCCTGTTCCGTTATGGCGTGGATTGCTACGCCTACGCGCTTCTGGCGGCCGGTCATGTCGACCTGGTGGTCGAATCCGCACTGAAGGCCTACGATGTCGGTGGGCTGATCCCGGTCATCGAACAGGCAGGCGGCATCATCACCGACTGGGACGGTGGCCGTGCCGAAATGGGGGGACGCGTCATCGCCGCGGGCAGCCGGGCAGTGTATGACGAAGCGATGGCGCTGCTGCGCGGCTGATGCCGGCTCAGGCTTCGAGTGCTCCATGTTCGGCCAGGCTTCCAGGGATGAAGGCTTCGATGGCGGCCATTGCCTGCGCGCGATACCTGTCGGCCTCACTGAAGAGCTCGTGGCGGGCGCCGTCGATCTCGATCAGGCGGCCGGCGCGAAATTTACGGGCCAGATCATTGATTGCAGCGCGCGGCACGATCGGATCGGCGGTCGGGCACAGGAGCAGCGTCGGGATGCGGATCCGCGTCAGGTGCTCCTGACGGGTTACCCGCGCGATGGCGCCCAGCGTTTCCTTCAGCCAGCGTGCCGTCGGCTGGCCGAGCGAGAGATCGGGAAAGGCGTCGCAGATTGCCTGGTTCCGCTCGTAGCGGCGGCGGTCGGCGGTCAGCACGTTGCCTTCGAAGGGTTGGGCTGACGGGTGCTTGCGGAAGGTGCGCCCGCCGAGCAGGAAGAAGCTTGCAGTATTGGCGATCAGGGTGATTGAGCGCTGGCTCATGATCTGCCCGGCCAGCGCCACGAACGGCGCCGCAAGCGCCATGCGGTCGATGCGGCTTTCCAGCTCCGGCGCCTGCGACAGCGCCACGAGCGCCCCCATCGAATGGGCCACGATATAGAAGGGCAGGCGGGTATCGGGAAGGACAACCTGCTCGAGAAACAGCTTGAGGTCGGCTTCATAGTCGGAGAACCGGGCCACATGTCCGCTTCTCTGGTCGTTGAGCATGCGGCCGGACCCGCCCTGGCCGCGCCAGTCGAAGGTGGCCACCCAAAGGCCACGGGCGGTGAAGTCCCGGATCGTCTCGAAATACTTCTCGATGGTTTCGCTGCGTCCCTGCAGAAGGACAATCGTGCCCTTGGCCTCGCGCGCGGCCGAGCGGAATACCGCATAGCGGATCTTCACGCCGCCCTTGCCTTCGAAAAAGCCGGAGAAGTGGTTGTCGGGAACGGGATTGTCGGGAGTGGCGTAGAGTAGTTCGTCCATGTCCGGCCTGGTTCGGCAAACGATCGTCGGCAAAGGGTAGGGGCTCGGGTTTGCGCCGTCAAAGAAAAAAGCCGGCTGCGCGGGACGCGGGGAACGTCTGCGCATGCCGGCGAATTTGGCTGGGGTGGAAGGGACGTTTCACCCCGGCCACGAAAGGTTCACTTTCGATGATCCTGTTCTAAACCGGGCCGCCTGAACGCAAACGGAAGGGCGCGTTCATGGCGCATTCAGCCGAAAGGCAAATGTTTCCGCGGGGGCTTGAAGCTGCAAAATTGCGTCACCATCTGGATAATGCGGGCGCCGGAAGGGTCCGCAAGAGGCCAGCACAGCCAAACGGGGTGCTGCCTCCAGCAATCAGGCCGCCGCCTTTTGAAATCGGTTGCGGCTCATTGGACAGCAACTCGTCGCTCACAGGAGGACACCATGCGTCATTTTGATTTCTCCCCCCTTTATCGTTCCACGGTCGGCTTCGACCGCCTGTTTACGATGCTCGACAGCCTCGGCCAGCCGGACCAGGGCCAGAGCTATCCGCCCTACAACATCGAGCGGACCGGCGATAACGCCTACCGCATCACCATGGCCGTTGCCGGCTTCGACGAAAGCGAGCTTTCCATCGAGGCGCGCGAGCACGTGCTTACGGTCAAGGGCGAAAAGGCCGATGAGGCCGCAGACCAGGCCCAGTATCTCTACCGCGGCATCGCAAAGCGCGCGTTCGAGCGTCGTTTCCAGCTTGCCGATCATGTCGAGATCCGTGGCGCGCAGTTGAAGAACGGCCTGCTCCACATTGATTTCGTCCGCGAGATCCCGGAAGCCGCCAAGCCGCGCAAGATCGAGATCACGCCCGTCGCCCGCGAGACGAAGCAGATCGAGGCGCAGACCGAGGCGCAGACAGCCTGACCTGCCGCCTGACCTTCGGTAGCGGATGACTGAAATTGCGACGGCGCCCGAAAGGGCGCCGTTTTGTTTTTGACTTTCGGTCCAGCCTTCAGGCCGTGGCAACCGCGGCTGCCAGCGCTTCCTTCTGCCGCCGACGTTCAGCGTATTTCTGGGCGATCACGGCGCAGGCCATCAGCTGGATCTGGTGGAACAGCATGAGTGGAAGCACGATCGCGCCGATTGACTGGCCCGCAAAGATGGCGTTGGCCATAGGCACGCCGCTGGCGAGCGACTTTTTCGAGCCGCAGAAGACGATGGCGATCTCATCCTCCTTGGAGAAGCCGAGCAACCGGCTGCCGAAGTACGTGATCAGCAGCACCGTGACGAGAAGGGCGATGTCGACAACGACGACCGTTGCGATGTCCGTCGCCGAAAAGGCCTGCCAGATCCCTTCCACAACAGCCTCGGAGAAGGCCAGGTAGACGACCATCAGGATCGAGCCGCGATCGACCGGCGAAAGCAGCTTCTTCTTCGAGCGTATCCAGTTGCCGATCCAGGGTTCCAGAAGCTGGCCGAGCAGGAAGGGCGCCAGCAGCTGCAAGAGGATCTGCTGCAGCGCTGCCCAGGAGAAGCCGCCATGGCCGCCGACCGACAGGAGCAGGCCGACCAGCAGCGGCGTCAGGAACATGCCGAAGATGTTGGACGCGGACGCCGAGCAGATCGCCGCCGGCACGTTGCCGCCTGCCATGGACGTGAAGGCGATGGAGGACTGCACGGTCGAGGGCAGCACACACAGAAACAGGATGCCGAGGTAGAGCGGCTGGGGCAGGTAGCTGTCGGGGATGTAGCCGATCGCAAGCCCGAGCAGCGGGAAGACCGCGAATGTGGTCAGCAGGATCACCAGATGGAGGCGCCAGTGCAGGATGCCGGCCACCACCACGCCGCGCGACAGGCGCGCACCATGCAGGAAGAACAGCAGGGCGATCGCTGCGTTGGTGGCGATGCCGAAATAGTCGGCGGCGACGCCGTGTACCGGCAGCAACGTTGCCAGGATGACGGTGCAGACCAGCATGATCGTGAACTGGTCGGGCAGAAATCGCTTCATGGTCGGGATCCTTGGAAAATCGCGGGTTTACTCCTCGCCCATCATGAAACAGAATGCAAACACTAACAGTTATCACGAATTTGGATAACCATGCTGAACCTGACCCACCTGAACAGCTTCGTCATGCTGCGCCAGACCGGAAGCTTCACGGCAGCGGCCGCCCGCCTCGGTGTGGGCCAGTCGACGGTGACGCAGCACATCCAGCGGCTGGAGAAGTCTCTGGGTTGCCAGCTCGTCCTGCGTGACACGCACCAGGTGCGGCTGACCGGCGAAGGGGAGGCACTTCTTGGCTATGCGCAGGGGATGCTGGAGCTGGACGGCAAGGTTACGGCACTTTTCGGTGAAGGGCGGCTTCGCGGGCGGCTGCGGCTCGGGGTTTCCGAAGATCTGGTGGCCAACCGACTGACGGCCATTCTGGAGGATTTCGCCCGCCTGCATCCGCTTGTCGATCTGGAGCTGACGGTGGCGCTCAGTGCTGTGCTCTATCAGATGCAGGACGTGGGCGAACTCGATCTGGTGCTGGCCAAGCGGCATCTCGGCGAAAGCCGTGGCCAGTTGCTCTATCGCGAGCCGCTCGTCTGGCTGGCGCGCGATCCGGAGCTGGTCCTGTCACGGGGCGGCGCGGTGCCGCTCCTGACGTTTCCCGCCCCCAGCATTACCCGCAGGGCCGCACAGGAGGCGTTGGATCGCGGAAAGGTCCCCTGGCGGATCGTTTGCACATGCGGCAGCCTGAGCGGGCTGACGGCTGCCGCGCGCGCGGGCATGGGAATCCTGGTCCAGCCGCGCAGCATGGCGCCGCCGGGGTTGAAGGAATTCACCGCCGGACGGTTGCCGCGGCTCGACGACGTGGAGTTCGTGCTTGTGCCGAGTCGCAACGCTGATGCTGCGCTGACGACGGCCCTTTCGCGGCTGATCGTTGCCCGCATCGCACCGTCTGCCCATCAGTAAGCGTCATTCCGCCGTGCAGATCGAGAGGAAGGCATCCACCTCGCCGTCTGTCGTCGCATAGCTCGTAACAAGCCGGATCATCGTCTCGTCCGGCGCGAGCTCGTCCTTGATCGTAGCGGTGGCCGGCCAGTCGTAGAAGACGGCGCCCTGATCCCGCAACGCTTGAAGCTTTGCGTTCTTGAGGATCGCGAAGATTTCGTTGGAGCCTGTCGGCCAGGCTAGCCGGGCGTTGCGCGTCGTGGCGAGCCCCGCTGCCAGCTTCGACGCCATGGCATTGGCGTGCCGGGCAAGCTCCAGCCACAGCCCGTCGCGCAGATAGGCATCGAACTGGGCGGCGATGAAGCGCGATTTCGAAAACAGCTGCGCGGAACGCTTGCGCAGGTAGTGCATCTCGCGGGCGCGGCCAGGATCGAACAGCACCAGTGCCTCGGCGCACCAGCAGCCGTTCTTGGTGCCGCCGAACGACAGGATGTCGACGCCGCGTTTCCAGGTCATTTCGGCTGGTGTGGCGCCGAGCGTGACGAGCGCATTTGCAAAACGGGCGCCATCCATATGCAGCGGCAGGCCCGCCTTGCGCGCGACCTCGCCGATGGCACCGATCTGGTCAAGCGAATAGACGGTTCCTGCTTCCGTAGCCTGGGTGATCGTGACCGCGACGGGCTGGCCCCCATGGACGACGCCCGGGGGAAAGCGGGCGATTGCCGTCGCCAGGGTCTCTGGCGTGATCCTGCCCTGCGGGCCGGTCACGGGCACAAGCTTCGCGCCGCCTGTGAAAAATTCGGGGGCGTTGCACTCGTCCATGTTCACATGGGCTTCGGCATGACAGAAGATCTGGCCGCCGGGGCGGCTATAGCTTGCAAGCGCAAGCGCGTTGGCAGCGGTGCCGGTGCCGACGAAGAAGACTGCGACATCGCGTTCGAAGATTTCGCTGAAGCGTTGCTCCACCTTCTTGTCGAGCTCGCTTGCGCCATAGGCCGGTGCGTGGCCCTCGGCGGCTTCGGCAAGGCCGCGCACGATGTTTGGATGGGCGCCGGCCCAGTTGTCTGAGGCAAAATGCATGTGAAAGATCCCGGTCGCGCCGGCTCCGCTTCTTGTCAATGTCAGGGGACCATATCCCAGCGCCACACGTGTTCAACCGGTTTGGCGGGATGGAGGGCGCCGGGGACGAATTTGAAATTAAATGACCAGCAAGCCACTTGATGCGCAATAAAATTTCAAAAGCTCTGAAAGGCTGGCAATCTTTCGTCCCGCAATGCTATTTATTTGTCCGGACGCACTTGCGACAGTTCCGTCTTTCTGGCATAGAACCAATGAAATAGGACAGTCTTGCTGTCCTATTTCGGTCAGGGGCCGACGAAAGCCGGTATATCGCGCAAACGCGATGCCGGCGAATGTGCCTGCGGTGCGGATCGGATTTCGATCGGCGGCAGGGCGGACGGGACGGTCACTGATGTCGAAGCCCTGTCGGCCGGACGTCATTTGCCGCTGATAGGGTTCATGCAACGAACATGCCCGCGGGGCCGGATTGCAAGGAAGCAGCCGGTCGGCACGCGGGCAAAAGCCTGCCCGCAGTATCCGGGCCACAGGAGGGAAGACGATGTCGGATTTCGCATCGAAGAGTTTTGGTCCTGACCGCGCGCAAAAGGCTGCGACGGACGCCAAAGCGACGGCGCGACGAGCCGGTCTTCCCAAGAGGCAGGGTCTCTATGATCCGCGCAACGAGCATGACGCCTGCGGCGTGGGCTTCGTGGCCCATCTCAAGGGACAGAAGTCGCATCAGATCGTCCGCGACGGCCTCTTCATGCTCGAGAACCTCACCCATCGCGGCGCGGTCGGCGCTGATCCGTTGATGGGCGACGGTGCGGGCATTCTCGTCCAGATTCCGGATCGCTTCTTCCGCGAGGAAATGGCCAAGCAGGGGATCACCCTGCCGAAGGCCGGCGAATACGCGGTCGGGCACATCTTCATGCCGCAGGACGAGACGCTAATCGCCCATTTCAAGAAGGTGATCGCCGATGTCGTCGCTGAGGAAGGCCAGGTCCTACTCGGCTACCGCGACGTGCCGGTCGACAACTCATCCCTGTCCAAGGCGCCGGACATTGCCGCCACCGAGCCGCGCCATGTGCAGATCTTCGTCGGTGCCGGCCGCGACGCCGCGACGACGGCCGAGTTCGAACGCCGCCTCTTTACGCTGCGCAAGGTGATCTCCAACCGCATCTATGACGAGTACGAGGGCGAGGAGAGCGGCTTCTATCCGGTGTCGCTGTCGTCTTCGACGATCGTGTACAAGGGCATGTTCCTGGCCTACCAGGTCGGCGCCTATTACAAGGACCTGGCCGACCCGCGCTTCGAAAGCGCCGTCGCCCTGGTTCACCAGCGCTTTTCGACCAACACCTTCCCCTCGTGGAAGCTGGCCCATCCCTACCGCATGGTCGCCCACAACGGCGAGATCAACACCCTGCGCGGCAACGTCAACTGGATGGCTGCCCGCCAGGCTTCGGTCTCCTCGCCCCTGTTCGGCGACGACATCACCAAGCTCTGGCCGATCTCCTACGAGGGGCAATCGGACACGGCCTGTTTCGATAACGCGCTCGAGTTCCTGATCCGCGGCGGCTATTCCATGGCGCATGCGGTGATGATGCTGATCCCGGAAGCCTGGGCCGGCAACCAGCTGATGTCGTCCGAGCGCAAGGCGTTCTACGAGTACCATGCGGCGCTGATGGAGCCGTGGGACGGCCCTGCCGCCGTGGCGTTTACCGACGGCAAGCAGATCGGCGCGACGCTCGACCGCAACGGCCTGCGTCCGGCCCGCTACATCGTCACCGACGACGACCGCGTCATTCTTGCCTCCGAGGCAGGCACGCTGCCGGTCAAGGAAGAGAACATCGTCCGCAAGTGGCGCCTGCAGCCGGGCAAGATGCTGCTGATCGACATGGAGAAGGGGCGCATCATTTCCGACGAGGAAGTGAAGCACGAGCTGGCCGCCAAGCATCCCTACCGCGAATGGCTGGCCAACACCCAGCTGATCCTTGAGGAGCTGCGGCCGGTCGAACCGCGGGCGCTGCGCCGCGACGTGTCGCTGCTCGACCGCCAGCAGGCCTTCGGCTACACGCTCGAGGACACCAAGCTCTTGATGTCGCCGATGGCGACGACCGGGCAGGAGGCGATCGGCTCGATGGGAACCGATACGCCGATCTCGGCGATGTCGGACAAGACGAAGCTGCTCTACACCTATTTCAAGCAGAACTTCGCCCAGGTCACCAACCCGCCGATCGACCCGATTCGCGAGGAGCTGGTGATGAGCCTCGTCTCCTTCATCGGACCGCGGCCGAACATTCTCGACCATGAGGGTGCGGCCCATGCCAAGCGCATGGAAGTGCGCCAGCCGATCCTGACCAACGGGGATCTGGAGAAGATCCGCTCGATCGGTCATACGGAGGATCGCTTCGACACCAAGACGCTCGACTTCACCTACGACATCTCGCGCGGGGCGGAAGCCATGCCGGAGATGCTCGACCGGCTGTGCGAGCGTGCCGAGGCGGCTGTCAAGGGCGGCTACAACATCATCGTGCTCTCCGACCGCCAGATCGGCCCAGACCGGGTCGCGATCCCGGCGCTGCTGGCAACGGCTGCCGTACACCATCACCTGATCCGCAAGGGGCTGCGCACCTCGGTCGGTCTCGTGGTGGAATCGGGCGAGCCGCGCGAGGTGCACCATTTCTGCCTGCTCGCCGGCTACGGCGCGGAAGCGATCAACCCCTATCTCGCCTTCGACACGCTCACCGACATGCACAAGAAGGGCGAGTTCCCGAAGGAGGTCGATGAGGGCGAAGTCGTTTATCGCTATATCAAGGCGGTTGGAAAGGGCATCCTGAAGGTCATGTCCAAGATGGGCATCTCGACCTACCAGTCCTATTGCGGTGCGCAGATCTTCGACGCGATCGGCCTGTCGTCGGAGCTGGTCGACAAGTACTTCTTCGGGACAGCAACGACCATTGAAGGCATCGGCCTTGAAGAGATCGCCAAGGAGACGGTCGCCCGCCACAAGGCGGCCTTCGGTCGCGATCCGATCCTTGCCAACACGCTCGAGATCGGCGGCGAATATGCCTTCCGCATGCGCGGCGAGGACCATGCCTGGACCCCCGACGTCGTCGCCTCGCTGCAGCATGCGGTGCGCGGCAACGCACAGGATCGCTACAGGGAATTCGCCGAAATGGTGAACGCCTCGGCCCTGCGCATGAACACCATCCGCGGTCTGTTCTCGCTCAAGGACGCAGCCGCCTGGGGTCGCAAGCCGATCCCGGTCGAGGAGGTCGAATCCGCAGCCGACATCGTCAAGCGCTTCTCCACGGGTGCGATGTCCTTCGGCTCGATTTCGAGGGAGGCGCACACGACGCTTGCGATTGCCATGAACCGGATCGGCGGCAAGTCGAACACCGGCGAAGGCGGTGAGGAGGCCGACCGTTACACCCCGCTTGCCGACGGTTCTGCCAATCCGGAGCGTTCGGCGATCAAGCAGGTTGCTTCCGGTCGCTTCGGCGTCACCACCGAATACCTAGTGAATGCCGACGTGCTGCAGATCAAGGTGGCGCAGGGCGCCAAGCCCGGCGAGGGCGGCCAGCTGCCCGGCCACAAGGTCGACGCGACGATCGCCAAGACCCGGCACTCGACGCCCGGCGTCGGCCTGATCTCCCCGCCGCCGCACCATGACATCTATTCGATCGAAGACCTGGCGCAGCTGATCTACGACCTGAAGAACGTCAACCCGGAAGCCGACGTCTCGGTCAAGCTCGTCTCGGAAGTGGGTGTCGGTACGGTTGCCGCAGGCGTCGCCAAGGCGCGCGCCGACCACATCACCGTATCCGGCTTCGACGGCGGCACCGGCGCCTCGCCGCTGACCTCGCTGAAACATGCGGGTTCGCCCTGGGAAATCGGTCTTGCCGAGACCCACCAGACGCTGGTGCTGAACGGCCTGCGTTCGCGCGTCGCCCTGCAGGTCGACGGCGGCCTGAAGACCGGCCGCGACGTGATCGTCGGTGCGCTGCTGGGCGCCGACGAATTCGGCTTTGCGACTGCGCCGCTGATCGCGGCCGGCTGCATCATGATGCGCAAGTGCCACCTCAACACCTGTCCCGTCGGCGTCGCCACGCAGGATCCGGTGCTGCGCAAGCGCTTCAAGGGCACGCCGGAGCACGTGGTCAACTACTTCTTCTTCGTCGCCGAGGAAGTGCGCGAGATCCTCGCCTCGCTCGGCGTGCGCAAGCTCGACGAAATCATCGGCCAGTCCGAGCTTCTGGAGAAGGAACGGCTGATCACGCACTGGAAGTCGCAGGGTCTCGACTTCAGCCGCATCTTCCACAAGGTCGATGCACCGAAGGAAGCGACCTACTGGACGGAACGTCAGAACCATCCGATCCACGACATTCTCGACCGCACGCTGATCGAAAAGGCGATGCCGGCGCTTGAAAGCAAGACGCCGACCGCCTTCGAGGTGGACATCAGGAACGTCGATCGTTCGGTCGGCGCGATGCTGTCCGGCGAGGTCGCCAAGCGATACGGCCACAAGGGCCTCAAGGACGACACGATCACGGTGCGCCTCAACGGCACGGCCGGACAGTCGTTCGCCGCCTTCCTGGCGCGCGGCATCACCTTCGACCTCGTGGGCGCTGGCAACGACTATGTCGCCAAGGGCCTCTCGGGCGGCAGGATCGTCGTCCGTCCGCCGGAAACCTCCAAGACGGTTGCGGCAGAGTCCATCATCGTCGGCAACACCGTGCTCTACGGCGCGATCTCGGGTGAATGCTACTTCAACGGCGTGGCCGGCGAGCGCTTCGCCGTACGCAACTCCGGTGCGGTGGCGGTCGTCGAGGGCGTGGGTGATCACGGCTGCGAATACATGACCGGCGGCGTCGTCGTCGTCATCGGCCAGACGGGCCGCAACTTCGCGGCCGGCATGTCGGGCGGCGTCGCCTACGTGCTGGACGAGGAAGGCGATTTCGCCCGCCGCTGCAACATGGCGATGGTCGAGCTGCAGCCTGTCCCCGAAGAGGACGACATGCTGGAGAAGCTGCACCATCACGGCGGCGACCTGATGCACAAGGGTCGCGTCGACGTCTCCGGCGACATGACGCGGCACGACGAGGAGCGCCTGTACCAGCTCATTTCGAACCACCTGCACTACACCGGCTCGAAACGCGCCAAGGACATTCTGGACAACTGGGCGGACTACCGTCCGAAGTTCCGCAAGGTCATGCCGGTCGAATACCGGCGCGCGCTCGAAGAGATGGAGCGCATGAACATGGCCGAAGCGGCGGAATGAATGGCCGGGCGGCCATCATTCATCGGGTGGTTTCAGTCGGCATCGCGGCCGCCATCCCGGCGGCCGTCCTCTGGGTGAACGGCGAAATCGGTTTGGAATTCATCGTACTGGGCGCGGCAATCGGATTTGCCACCTGGTACTGGGGACCCTCGGTCCCCCCGCTATGAAGTGAGGATTAAGCGCGTGGGTAAGGTTACAGGGTTTATGGAAATCGATCGGCAGGTCGCAAAGTACCAGCCGGCGTCGGATCGCATTCGCCACTTCCGCGAATTCACGATCCCCATGTCGGACCAGGAAGTCCAGAAGCAGGCGGCGCGCTGCATGGATTGCGGCATTCCCTACTGCCATGGCCCGACGGGATGTCCGGTGCACAACCAGATCCCGGACTGGAACGACCTCGTCTACAGCGGCAACTGGGAACTGGCGATCCGCAACCTGCATTCGACCAACAACTTCCCGGAGTTTACCGGCCGCGTCTGCCCCGCACCTTGCGAGGAGGCCTGCACGCTGAACCTGGAGGACACGCCGGTCGCCATCAAGACCGTCGAGCAGGCGATCGCCGACAAGGCCTATGAGATGGGCTACATCGTGCCGCAGCCGGCGACGGTGAAGACCGGCAAGAAGGTTGCCGTCATCGGCTCGGGGCCTGCCGGCATGGCGGCCGCACAGCAGCTGGCGCGTGCCGGCCACGAGGTGCACGTGTTCGAACGTGAATCCAAGCCCGGCGGCCTGCTGCGCTATGGCATTCCCGACTTCAAGATGGAGAAGAACTTCATCGACCGCCGCGTCGAGCAGATGCGTGGCGAAGGCGTCACCTTCCATTGCGGCGTCAATGTCGGGGTGGACAAGAAGATGGACGAGCTTCTGAGCGAGTTCGACGCCGTGCTCTATTGCGGCGGTTCGGAGACGCCGCGCGACGCGGGTATTCCGGGCGTGGAATTCGCAGGCGTTCACGATGCGATGCCCTACCTCGTCCAGCAGAACCGCCGCGTCGGCCGCGAGAACGTCGACAGCGTCGGCTGGCCTTCGGACCCGATTCTTGCCGGCGGCAAGCATGTCGTCGTGGTCGGCGGCGGCGACACGGCGTCGGACTGCGTCGGCACCGCTTTCCGCCAGGGGGCCGTGAAGGTCACCCAGCTCGACATCCGACCCCAGCCGCCGGAGAAGGAAGACAAGCTCGCCGTCTGGCCCTTCTGGGCGACGAAGATGCGCACCTCGTCCTCGCAGGCCGAGGGGGCCGTGCGCGAATTCCAGGTCGGCACGCTCGAATTCGTCAGCGACGAGGACGGCGTTCTGACGGGCGTGAAGTGCTGCCAGGTGGACGATCGCCGCAAGCCGATCGCCGGCACGGAGTTCATCATCAAGGCCGACCTCGCCTTCATCGCCATCGGCTTCCGCGGTCCCTTCACCGACAGCGTCCTGAAGGACCTTGGCGACCGGCTGACGATCCATACCGACAAGCGCGGCTCCTCCAACGTCGTCGCCAACGAGCGCGACTACAAGACCTCGGTCGACAAGCTGTGGACGGCAGGCGACATCCGCCGCGGACAGTCACTGGTCGTCTGGGCGATCCGCGAAGGCCGCCAGGCAGCGCGTGCGATCGACGAAGAACTGATGGGCTCGACCACGCTGCCGCGCTGAGCGAGCGGACAGGCAAGGTCCCGAAAGGTTCGACCCCGCAGCGCCCCGGCCTGCGGGGTCATGTTTTTGAGGCCGTAAACGTGTCATCCGTCATCCCGGACCTGATCCGGGATCCAGCAGCGTCGCGTCTGCGGAGCGGACAGTGCTTTATCGCGCAAGGACTTGCGCGGCTGGATGCCGGATCAGGTCCGGCATGACGGAGAGGGTGGGGGCAGCGTTCAGCTGGCAAACGCAACGAGATTGCCGTCCGGATCGGCGATGATGATCGTCTTCGTTCCCCATTCCTCGGTGCGCAATGGCTGGTGGAACAGGGCGCCTGAGGCCTCGAACTCCGCGGCAAGCTGTTGGGCGTCCTCGACGATGATCGTGGCGCTCAGCGCGTCCTCCTCGCGGGCGCGGAATTCGGAATCAAACGGCAGGCGCTCCACATGCCGAAGGTTCAGCTGCACCCCGTCGCGGTAGACCTGCGCATAGTAAGGCGGGTCGCCATAGACGAAGGCGACGGTGAAGCCGAGCCTTTCGCCATAATAATCGCAGGCCGCCTCGATGTTGCTGACATAGAGTTGCGGTTCGACGGCAAGGAAAGCCGAGCGAGCGGAGGCCGCATTGTCATCTGCCATTTGTCAGTCCTGTCTTGCGGAAGCCGATGGTGGCGCGATCGCCGGGCGCAGCTTGTTCATCCTGAAATCGTCCACCCGCCCGGCCGGTGCCTCGGCGAATTCGCCCTTTTCGACCATGCGGTCGCGGGGGCTGCGGCCGCTTGCCTTGTCGGGGGGCGTGCCGCCGAGCAGGACGAGGCCGCCGTCGAGCGTGGGGTCGGTCAGACTGATCGGCTGGGTCTTCAGGATATCGGCCGGGTCTGCGGGGGCGGTCACCAACTGGTCGGAGACCGCTTCGCCGCCCTGTGGCTGTCCGTCGATCGTCATCGCGTCGCCGAGGATCCGGCGGATGTCCTTCTCGACATAGAAGGCGAGCTTGCGCTTGCCGGCCTTGGTCATCGAGACACCGTCGGAACCGCGCAGGCGGACCTGCTGACCGTTGATGTCGGAACCGGTCACGACGTACTTGCCGCCCTCGTCGACGAAGCCGTCCCAGATATCGACGAACGTGCCGCCGGCCTTTTCTACCGAGGCGCGATAGACCGTGTTGAAGGCCGACATGTCGGCCGTCATCGAGGCCGTCTGGAAGGCGGGCATGCCGACCCACAGGAGCGGCACGTTCTTCGCGTAGACGTCGGCTGCAAGCTTCGAGACACGCCTTTCGTACTCTTCCGTCCAGGCATCACTGCGGAACTTTTCCTTCACGCCGCCAATGGTCATCATCTGGCGGTCGTTCGCCCCGACGCTGAAGACGACGACGGCCGGCTTCACCTCGTCGATCATGGCCGGCAGCTCCTGCTCCCAGTTGAAGTAGTCCTGCCGGACAAGACCTGACGACCCGTTGGTACGTGCGTCGATCGTCACGCCCGGCATCTGTGCGAAAGCCTCGGTCAGGCCGTCGCCGATGCCGCTCGCGACGAAATCGCCGACGACGAGAACCTTGCGGGCGTCGGCGAGCTTTTCCACGGCAAGGGGGGCCACGGGCGCTGCCACCTGGGGGGCCTTGGCTTTCGGCTTCTGCTTTTCGCTCCTGGCCTGGGAACGCCTCGGCTGCGGGCGCTGCTGCAATTGCGGCTGCTGCTGGGCCTGCGGCCTGCGGCGGAAGCCGCCGAAGAGGAAGTCGAGAACGGAGCGCCGCTGAACGCGTTCCTGCGCCACCGCGTCCGAATAGACGGCCGCCGGCGGCACGGCCATGGCCAGGCAGGTCAGAAGCAGCAGCAGGTGGCGAACACGTCCCATGCGCGATGGGGCTCCTCTGGCGGTCGGGGCACGATCCGACGTTGTCATGGCGCGATCATGGCAAATTGCGCCCGATCAGGAAAGCGCCGTCGCTCAAAACGACGGGCGCCGTTTGGCGCCCGCGGTCCGCATTGTCTGTTTCTGGCGGATTACTTCCGCAATGCCTGCAGCAACTGGGTGCTCGGTTGCCCGTCCGCTGCCAGGCCAAGGCGGCTTTGAACGGCCTGGATGGCGGCCTTGGAGCCGGAGCCCAGGTTGCCGTCGACCTCGCCGTCATAATAGCCGAGCTCCTTGAGGCGCGACTGCAGCTCGAATTTCTCCGTGATGTCGAGCGTACCCTCCGGGCGCGGCCAGCGCTGCTTGACCCCGCCATAGCCGGCGAGCTGATCGGCCAGCATGCCAACGCCCATGGCGTAGGAATTGGAGGCGTTGTAGCGCTTGATGACGAAGAAGTTGCGGGTCATCAGGAAGGCTGGGCCGCTGGCGCCGGCCGGCATCAGCAGTTCGGCGCGTTCGCCGCCCGCCTTGAATCCGCTGCCGCTCGGGCGCTTGAAGCCGAGCTTCTGCCACTGGGCGAGCGTCTTGGTCTGGCCCTCGTAGGCGCTGCCGCCTGACGGGACCACGACCTCGTAGCCCCACGTCTTTCCCGGCTGCCAGCCGTTCTTGCTCAAGAGGTTCGCCGCGGTCGCCAGTGCGTCCGGCACCGAATTCCAGATGTCGCGGTGGCCGTTGCCGTCGGCATCGACGGCATAGAGCAGGTAGCTGGAGGGTATGAACTGGGTATGGCCCATGGCGCCCGCCCAGGAACCGGTCATCTCGGAGGCCGAGATATCGCCATTCTGGATGATCTTCAGCGCGGCGATCAACTGGGTGCGGGCGAACTTGGCCCGTTTCGGGTCGCCGTAGGCAAGCGTCGCCAGCGCGCGGGGCACGTAGTGTAGCCTGTCTTCCTTGGCAAGCACGGCGCCATAGTTCGATTCCATCGACCAGATGGCGAGCAGGATGTTGCGGTCGACGCCATAGCGCTTCTCGACGGCGGCAAGCGTGCGACCGTATTTACGAGCCATGTCCTGGCCGATGCGGACGGTGTAGGGGTTCACGCGCGAATCGAGGTAATCCCAGATCTTGTGCTTGAATTCCGGCTGGTAGGCTGCTTTTTCCAGTACCTCGCGGTCAGGAGTCTTGACGCCCTTGAAGGCCTGTTGATAGGTCGATTTCGAAATGCCGCTCTTTGCTGCCGTCGCATAAAAATTGGCTATCCACTGCTGAAAGCCGGCGTCAGCACGCGCGGCCGTCGGAGCGAGCAGCGTTGCGGAGACAAAGAGGGCGAGAGCGGAGCGGAGGAGCCTGGACTTGCTAAGCTGAAACATCGGTCGTTGGTTCCGTCTTTCGAATTTTCGACAGGGCGGAGCGGGAAGCTTCCGGTGGAAAGCCAAGCTTACAGACATGAAGTCAACAAATTCTTTACCATGGAATTCTCTGCGCGTCTCTCTTTGCAAATTGATAGCAAATTGAAACTAATGCAGGACATGACATGCCCGCGATGAATGCGGGCTCACAACGAGGTTTATGATGGCCGAAAAACGCAAGGTTAGAAAAGCAGTGTTCCCGGTTGCGGGACTTGGGACCCGTTTCCTGCCCGCCACCAAGGCGGTTCCGAAGGAAATGCTGACCGTCGTCGACCGACCTGTCATCCAGTACGTCGTCGATGAGGCACTCGAGGCCGGCATCGAGCACCTGATCTTCGTGACCGGCCGCAGCAAGGCTGTCATCGAGGACTACTTCGACATCCAGGTCGAGCTGGAGCAGACGCTGCGCCAGCGCAACAAGACTGCCGAGCTGACGCTTCTGGAGAGCATTCTTCCGGTCGCCGGCTCCACCAGCTTTACCCGCCAGCAGGAGCCCCTGGGGCTTGGCCACGCCGTCTGGTGTGCACGCGATCTCGTCGGCAACGAGCCCTTCGCGCTGCTTCTCCCGGACATGATCATGAAGGCGCCGAAGGGCTGCCTTTCGGGCATGGTGGAGCTCTATGAGCACGACGGCGGCAACGTCATCGCTGTAGAAGAGTGCGCGCCGGACCAGGCCCACAAGTACGGCATCGTCGGCGTCGGCGAAAAGGTCGGCGACGGTCACCGGATCACGCAGATGGTCGAAAAGCCTGCTCCCGGCACTGCGCCGTCGAACTTCTTCATCAACGGCCGCTACATCCTGCAGCCTGAGATCTTCAAGATCCTCGCGACGCAGGTGCGTGGCGCCGGCAACGAGATCCAGCTGACCGACGCGATGGTGAAGCTTCTGAAGGATCAGCCGTTCGCCGCCTATCAGTTCAAGGGCGAGACCTACGACTGTGGTGCCAAGGACGGCTTCATCCTCGCCAACGTCGCCTTCGCGCTGGCGCGTGCCGATATTCGCCCGCTGGTGGATGGCCCGATGCAGGCGATGCTGAAAAACCTCGGCTGAGCCAAGAAACGGTTCCGCGCTCGCCGGGGCGCGGGACCTTCGCCGGCACTCGTCGCGCTGCGACGGCGTCAGCGGCGCAACACCAGTCCCAGGCCGGCGCGGGTCACGCCCGTGTCCGCCGTATTCTTCTGCGTCGTCAGTTCGTAGGAAACGTCGCCGCTGAGTGCCAGATAGCGATTGAAGTTCCACGCCAGTCCGGTTCCGACGATGTAGACGTTCTGATTCGACGACGAGGACGTCGGGAAGTCGCGCCATTCGTAGGAACCCGTCAGGCGGGCCACGAGATTGCTGCGCACTTCCTGGGTAATTTCCGTGCTGGCGAGATAGGAGATATAGCCGCTCTCGCCAGGCGTGGTGGAAGGCTCGATCGCAGTGCGCAGGCCGAGATTGACGTTGGTACCGCGCTGCGGCGACCAGTCGACCGCGCCATCGGCGGCAAAGGCGTTGATCGCCTTCAACCGTTCGTCGTCGAAGGTCTGGCGGTCGAAGCCGATCCCGATTTCGCCCCTCAGCTTCTCGCCGAGATCGAATTCAAGCCCGGTGCGTCCGCCATAGAGATCGCCGGAGCGCGCATAGCCGGACGAATCACGTTCGTCGTCGTAGCGGACGCGTCCCCCGGAGCCCTCCACGAAGGGGATGAGAGCCGGCGAGAGTTCGTAGCCGATCCTCGCCGTCAGGATGCCGGTCCAGGTGTTGCGGTCGCTCTGCGACAGTTCCGATCCGTCCGAGAGCTTGACGTCGCCATAGGTTTCCCGGTCCACCGTTGCGCCGAGCGTGCCGCGGATAAGGCCGAAATTACGCTGGATGCGCGCGCCGGCGGCGTAGTTTTGCACGGCCGATTGCACCTGCGCGCCGGAGACGGCGTTCGGATCGGCCATGTCCTCGCGTTCGAGGCTGTAGCCGGCGGTCAGGTTGGCGGTCGTCTCGCCGGAGAGGTCCAGCCGCAGGTCGGCGCCGACGTTGACTTCCGGCTCGGTGTTGTCGTTGCCGGAGAAGTTGCGTTCATAGGTTCCCGCGCCGTCGATGGTCAGTTGGTGGCGCGACCAGTCCGACGTCAGCGATCCCCTGAGCGTCGTTGTGGAAAAGCTGCGCGTATCGGTCTCGTCTCCGCTCTTGGTGCGTTCGTAACCGATGCCCTGTTCGATCGCAGGCCGCAACAGGAACGTGCCAAGCATGATCCCGGACGGTTCCTCCGAATAAGGCAGGGATCCGTTGCGGAAACCATCGACCGATGAATTCGGGAGGTTCTGGCGGCCGGCATCGGCGATCGCCTCGCTGGAAGGGATGCCTGCCTCTGGTGCCACGGGGGCGGACGGCGGCGCAGGCAGGCCGTCCGAGGTGGCCTGCGGTGTGGCCCCGGCGGCGACATCCAGCGCCTGCAGGCTTGCGTCGCTCGGCATCGCCTCCGCGCCGGGCTCGCCGGGCGCGGCTTCCTGCGCGAGCGCCTGCGAGGCGACAAGCAGGGTTGCAGCGAGAAACGCGCCGACCGCTCTGCGCGGCGGCGCGTCTGGTCGCACCCTCAATTTCCTGTCGTGCTGGTATGCCATGGCGATCGCAATGATTTTGAATTCCTAATCGAAGGTAAACCGATCTGGTTAACGTTCGGTTTCCGGGCGCACACACTGTGTGACTGCTGTCGGTCGTCCGTGAATGGACACGGGAAGGCAAAAGCGCTAACAGGCAGCCATGATCAAAAGACAAGCTCTCGTGGAAAGCAGCGGCGCGATCGCTTCTGCCATCCGAACCGTTGAAACCGAGCGTGCCGGCCTCGACGCGCTTTCGCGCGCACTTTCTGGCTCGCTGTACGATGCGTTTTGCGAGGCGGTGCGGACCATAGCCGAGGCCCGGGGACGGGTGATCGTCACCGGCATCGGCAAGTCGGGCCACATCGGCTCCAAGATCGCGGCGACATTCGCCTCGACGGGCACGCCGGCCTTCTTCGTCCATCCGGTGGAGGCCAACCACGGCGACCTCGGCATGATCGCCTCGGACGACGTGATCCTTGCCATGTCCTGGAGCGGCGAAAGCTCGGAACTGCAGGGGATCGTCTCCTATTCCCGGCGGTTCTCCATCCCGTTGATCGCGATCACCTCCGGCGAGCGCTCGGCGCTCGGCCGCGAATCGGACATCGTCCTGCTGCTGCCGAAGGAGCAGGAGGCCTGCCCGCACGGGCTGGCGCCCACCACCTCGACCCTCATGCAGCTTGCCATCGGCGATGCGCTGGCTGTGGCCCTGCTCGAGGCGCGCGGCTTCACTGCCACCGACTTCAAAACGTTCCATCCGGGCGGCAAGCTGGGTGCGAGCCTGACCCATGTCGGCGACATCATGCATAGCGGCGAGAACATGCCGCTCGTCCCGCTCGGCACGTCCATGCCGGCGGCCGTGCTGCTCCTTTCGCAAAAGCACTACGGCTGCGTCGGCGTCGTCAACGATAGCGGCAAGCTGGTCGGTATCGTCACCGATGGTGACATCGCCCGCAACCTGTCGCGCAATCTTGCCGAACTGAATGTCGATGACATCATGACGCGTGCGCCAAAGACGGTTCGTCCGACAACGCTTGCGACGTCCGCGCTCGGTCTCCTGAACCAGCACAACATTTCGGCCCTGATCGTGACCGACGAGACGTCCACGCCCGTCGGCATCGTCCATTTCCACGATCTGCTGCGGATCGGGGTCGCCTGACCGCGTCCTGCCTCCGGGGCAAACTCGATCCCGCCGTCTGCGAAAGCTGCGGCGGGATTTTTGTTTCTGCGTTCAGACCTGCTCGACCTGCAGGTCGCGGCCGGTGCTGGATACGACGCGCACGCGCGCCCCGACCGGAAGATCCGGCCCCTGGACCGTCCAGAATGTGTCGTCCAGGCGGATCCGGCCGCGCCCCTCTCTGATCGGTTCCTGCAGCGTGGCGGTCCGGCCGACGAGACTCTGGCCGCGCAGGTTCAGGAACGGCTCGTCGGTCTTCTGCGCATTTTTCGCAACCAGCCGGCGGCCGACGAGGACGGCGACGATCGAGAGGGCCGCGAAGACCAGCCATTGTAGCTGCCACGCCCACCATGCGCTTTCCCACAGAAGCAGCGACAGCGCACCGGTGACGATGGCGGCGATACCGATCCAGACGAGGAAGACGCCGGGCATCAGCACTTCGAGGATCAGCAGCACGGCCCCGAGCACCCACCATGCCCATGGGCCGAGTTCGGCGGCGATACGGGCGACCATGGTTCAGCCTTCCCTTTGCGTCGTGTCGAACGGATTGCGCGGCGCGGCCCCGGTTGCCGGCGTGGATGCGCGCGAACGGGGGCCGGAGGGCGGCGGGCCGTCGCCGAAGACGTCCCGCGCGATGGCGCCGATGCCGCCGAGCGAGCCGATCAGCGAGGAGGCTTCCATCGGCATTAGCACCACCTTCGAATTGGGGGACGTGCCGAGGCTTGCGATCGCCTCGGTGTATTTCTGCGCGACGAAGTAGTTGATCGCCTGCATGTCGCCGGCGGCGATCGCCTCGGAGACCATCTTCGTCGCCTTGGCTTCGGCCTCGGCAAGCCGTTCGCGGGCCTCGGCATCGCGGAAGGCGGCTTCGCGCTGGCCCTCGGCCTGCAGGATCGCAGACTGCTTGGCGCCCTCGGCACGCAGGATCTGGGCGTTACGTGCACCCTCGGCTTCCAGCACCTGCGCCCGCTTCTCGCGCTCGGCCTTCATCTGGCGGGCCATGGCGTCGACCAGGTCCTTCGGCGGCGCGATGTCCTTGATCTCGACGCGGGTGATCTTCACGCCCCACGGCTTGGCGGCCTCGTCGACCACGTGCAGCAGGCGGTCATTGATGGCATCGCGGTTGGAAAGCAACTCGTCCAGATCCATCGAACCCATGACCGAGCGGATGTTCGTCATAGTCATGTTGAGGATGGCATTTTCGAGGTTGGCGACCTGATAGGCAGCCTGGGCGGCGTTCAGCACCTGATAGAAGGCGACGGCGTCGGCTGCGACGCTGGCATTGTCTCGGGTGATCACTTCCTGCGTCGGGACGTCGAGCACCTGCTCCATCACGTTCATCCGCGCGCCGATACGGTCGAAGAAGGGGATGATGAGATTGAGACCCGGCTGAAGGGTGCGCGTGTAGCGGCCGAAACGCTCTACCGTATATTGATAGCCCTGCGGCACTGTCTTGATCCCGGCAAACAGAAGCCACAGGACCAGAACGACCAGAGCGACGACAAAAATATCCAATCCATCCAACGACATGACATGCCCTTCCGCTTGCTTTCGCGTCACTCTACGCGATACGCGCGGCAAGGCCAGCCTGATTTTTCAGGCAGGCTGTGGCGGCACTCGTCCGGCGATGAGCGGAAGTTCGCGGAGGTCAGATCCAGCCTGCGAGCTCGCGGCGGACGACCTTCTCCAGAACCGCCATGCCTTGCGGGGTGTCGTTCAAACAGGGGATGTGCGCAAACTTCTCGCCGCCATTGTGGTGGAAGCTTTCGGCTGCCTGGCCCGCGATCTCCTCCAGTGTTTCCAGGCAATCGGAAACGAAGCCGGGGTTCAGGACCGCGATGCGCTTGACGCCTTCCTGTGCCAGCTTCTCCACCGTCTTGTCGGTGTAGGGCTGGAGCCATTCCTCGGGACCAAAGCGGGACTGGAAGGTCACCTGCAGCTTCTGCGCCGTCCAGCCGAGCCTTTCGCGCAGCAGGCGCGCCGTCTTCTGGCACTGGCAGTAGTAGGGGTCACCCTTGTCGAAGTAGGATTTCGGTATCCCGTGGAAAGATGCGAGCACGACTTCCGGTTCCCAGTCGAGGCCGGCGAGATGGCTGGTGACCGAAGTGGCCAGCGCATCGATATAGGCGGGGTCGTCGTGATAGGGCGGAACGGTGCGCAGCGCCGGCTGCCAGCGCATCTTCAAGAGCGCCTCGAAGGCCTTGTCGTTGACGGTCGCGGTCGTGGCGGCGGCATATTGCGGGTAGAGCGGGAAGACGAGGATGCGTTCGCAGCCCTCTTTCTGCAGGTATTCCATGCGCGAGCCGATCGAAGGCTGGCCGTAGCGCATTGCCCAGTCGACGATGACCTCTGGCCTGTCGGCGAAGGAATCCGCCATCAGTTCCGCCTGGTTGCGTGTATAGGTGCGAAGATAGCTTTCGTTCTTGTCCTTGTTCCAGATCAGCTCGTAGGCCTTGCCGACCTTGCCGGGGCGCGTGTTCAACACGATGCCAAACAGGATCGGGTACCAGGCGATCTTCGGCCATTCGATGACGCGCTTGTCCGTGAGGAACTCCCTCAGGTAGCGCCGCATCGAGGTGTAGTCGGTGCCATCGGGCGTGCCGAGGTTTACGAGCAGCACGCCCACCTTGCCGTGCTTGACGGTCGGATGATTTTTCGGCTTCGCATCGGCTTGCATGGGCATCCCTGTCTGTCTCTTCGCGATGGCCTTGACGGCTGCGCAACTCTAAAAGCGTTCTAAAAAGAAACGCCAGTCCGGGGAAGCCCGGACCGGCGTGAATCCGGAGACAAATTGTCTCGATTCACTTGGCGGGAACGTCGAGCTCCGATCCGATGACCAGTGCACGGGGCTCCGGGTTGCCGTTCGCCTCGGAGATCCTGCGCCACAGATGTCCCTCGCCATAGGCCGCCCTGGCGATGTCCCAGAGCGTGTCGCCGCGCACGATGACGTGCCTTGTGGTGGCCGCCGGCCCTGTGGCCGGGACAGCGGCGGTTTCGGCAGGAGCGGTCGACCCGCCCGTGGTGCCGGCCGCCGCCGGTGCCGCAGCCGTCCCCGTTGCCGCCACCGCGGTAATCCGTCCGTCGGTAAAGGGCTTGTAGGGGCGGTTTGCGGACAGATAGTCGGCCACGACCTGATCGAGGGTCGGGCCGTAGTCGTAGGCGTTGGTCGCCGCCGTCGCGAAGATCTTGTAGCCGTCGCCGCCGGCGCGCATGTAGTTGTTCGACGCCAGCGTATAGACCTTAGCCGGGTCCAGCGGCGCATAGGCGTCGCCCTCCTTCATCTCGACGGAGACGACGCGGCTGCCGGGAGGCTTCGACTTGTCGAAGGAGAACTTCATGCCCGAGACCTGCGGGAAGCGCCCGGCACCCTCCTCGATCTGGCCGAGGCCGTTTTCCAGCGCGGCTTGGAGATCGGCGCCCTTCAGCTGGAAGGTCGAGACGGTATTCTGGAACGGCAGCACAGTGACGACTTCGCCCATCGAGACGGGGCCGCCGTCGATCGAGGCGCGCAGGCCGCCGCCATTAGTGATCGCGGCCGTCACCCCCTGGCCCTTGGTGCGGTCCAGCAGGGCGTCGGCGACAAGGTTGCCCATCTGGCACTCGCCGGCGCGGCATGTCTCGCGCGATCCGTCGATCGGGCCTGCGGCGTCGGCGACGATCTTCGCTTTCAGTTCCTCGATCGGCCCGGCCAGTTCCTTGATCCGGGCAACAACCGCCTCGTCCGGCTTGAAATTGGCATCGAGCAGGATCGGGTCGCCCTTGGCTTCCTTGACGACGCCGTTGTCGTCGAAGATCACTTTCAGGCTGCCAAGGTATTTGGTGTAGGCGCCGGCCTGGACCACTGGCACCTTGTAGCCGCCGGGATTGTCGACCATGGTCGGATAGGGCCCTTCAGCCTTTTCGTCGGTGTTTGACAGAAGGCTGTGGGAGTGGCCGCCGACGACCACGTCCACGTCGGGAATCTTGGCGATCGCCGCAAGGTCGCGCGGATAGCCGACATGGGTCAGCGCAATGATCTTGTCCACGCCCTGGTTCTTCACCTCCGCGACCGCATGGGTGATGTCGGCCACATCGTCGCCGATCAGAACGTTCGGCCCCGGCGAGGAGATCTCATCGGTATCGTTGGCGACCGCGCCGACGATGCCGACCTTCTGGCCGCCGACGTCGAGGACGATATAGGGCTTGATACGGTCGCCGAGCTTGGAGCTGGCGCCGGCAGCGACGTTTGCGGTGACGACGGGGAACTGGACCTTGTCGAGGAAGGTGGCGAGCCCGTCCTCGCTGTCATCAAATTCGTGATTACCGACGGTCATGGCGTCGAACTTCATCAGGTTCAGAAATTCGGCTTCCGCGGCGCCTTTATAGGTGGTGTAGAAGAGCGATCCCTGGAAGTTGTCGCCGGCATTGAGCAGCAGCACGTTCTTTCCAGACAGCGCCTGGCGCTGCTGGTCGATCGCCGTCTTCAGCCGCGCCACGCCGCCGAAGCATTCATTCTTGCCTTCCTCTTCGGCCGAGCAGGTTGAATCGTACTTGTTGATCGGCTCGATGCGCGAATGCAGGTCGTTGATGTGGAGAATATCCAGTTCGTAATCCGCAAACGCGGAGCCGCCGGTCAAAGCGAGAAAGGAGGCGGCCAGAAGGCCGATACGGATGGACGTCATGGGCAAGCTCTCCTGTTCCATGCGATACGGCCGCTCAGGCAACTGCCGCCGGCGGCCCGTTCCAAGGCAGGCGCGATGCTTCCATTCCCCGCAGCCAACATCAAGAGGAAAACCGGCCCGGTCTTAGCGGCGTCGCTCAAGAGGGTTAAAATGCGCAGCCTTCGCGTGCGGTGTCAGGCCATCAGCCGTGCGGTGCCGCTGACGCGGATGGAGCTTCCGGGCTCGTCCCGGATGTCGGCATGCAGGCGCGAGCGCATTCCCATGTCCTTGCCCTGGACGATGTCGATCGCGCCGCCATGCGGCCAGCCGAGATCGCGAAGGTAGCCGGCAAACGCCGCTGTCGCAGCGCCCGTCGCGGGATCCTCGTAGACGCCACCTGAGGCGAAGGGATTGCGGGTATCGAACAGCTGCGGCGTCTTCGCATGGACGAGCAGGATCGTTGCCCAGCCTTCCCGCAGCATGACCGCACGAGTCGCGTCGAAGTCATACTTCATGTTCGCAAGGCTCTTGCGCGACCTGAGCGCCAGCACGAGATGGTCCGCACCGCCATGAATGAGGGCGGGCGGGATCGACGGATCGAGATCTTCGTCGCAATAGCCGAAATGCGCCATGACCTCTGCGGCGAGCTCCGGCGGGGCCGGTCTGCTACGGGTTGGCGGTGACTGCAGCGCAGCCGTGACGATGCCGTTGGAATGCGTCGCCTCGACCGTAATTTCGGTATCGTTAAGCGTCAGCGGAAAGACGCCGTCGCCGAACTTCATAGCAAGCGCTGCGCCGAGCGCGATCGTGGCGTGTCCGCAGAAAGGCACCTCGATGCTGGGCGCAAAGTAGCGCACCCGCCAGCCCGCGCCGAGGGGAGCGGCAAAGGCGGTCTCCGAAAGGCCTATCTCGGCGGCGAGCCGCTGCATCTCGTCGGGCGCCGGCAGCGCATCCGTGATCGAGACGCCAGCCGGATTGCCGCCGCTGTCGCCTTCGGAGAAGGCTGCAATGCGCAGGATGTTCATCGGTGGTTTTCCTTGCGTCGGCCGGCGCCGGGTGACGACGGGCATACGCCCGCCTGCCTCAGCCCTGGCGGTTGAGCGTGAACTGGGCACCGGAGCTGGAGGTGCAGTTCAGCTGGCGCGTCGTCACGAGCGAGCAGTTCGCCTTGGAGGCCGACTTGGAGATGTTGGAGAACAGGCTGATCTCGATCAGGCCGCCTGGCTGGGTCAGGTAGGTGCCGGTCGCCATCGTCGTGTTCGTGTCGGTGGTTCGCGTCGCGAACTTGCCGGCGGAGAATGTGGAGACGAGACCGTTGGCGTCGATCCATGACCCTTCGACACCCTGCGGGGCCTGCTGCGCGACCGGTGCATAGGTGTTCGCGCGTTCAGACGTCTGGCAGGCGGCAAGTGTCGCCGCGGCGGCCAGCAGGGTAGCAAACATCAAGGGTTTCATATGGTTCTCCGTAACCTTGCCGAACGATACGGGCTAAAAATGTGGTTCGACCATGCCGCGAACGCACGGCGAAAGCAAGGCTTGCCCACGGTTATCCGTCGCAAAGCGAAACGCCCGCCAAAGGGCGGGCGCTCGTCGATATCTGCTGATACGGGTCCGGCTCAGCGGACCAGGATGTTCCGGAACTGCCACGGGTCCTTCGTGTCCAGGTCCTCCGGGAAGAGGCCCGGGCGGCCTTCGAGCGGGGTCCAGTCGGTATAGTGGCCTTCGACGGGACCGAGATACGGGCGCTGCACTTCGAGGCAGCGGCGGTAGTCCATCTCGTCGGCCTCGACGATGCCGGCGTTCGGGTTTTCCAGTGCCCAGACCATTCCGGCCAGAACGGCGGACGTCACCTGCAGCCCGGTCGCGTTCTGATAGGGGGCGAGGCGGCGGGTCTCGTCGAGCGAGAGGCGCGAGCCGTACCAGTAGGCGTTCTTGTCGTGGCCGTAGAGCAGCACGCCCAGTTCGTCCACGCCGTCGACCAGCTCGTTCTCGTCGAGAACGTGCAGGACGGGCTGCTGGTTGCCGCCGTTACCGAACATCTCGTGCAGCGACAGCACCGCATCGTTAGCCGGATGGTAGGCATAGTGGCAGGTCGGACGGTAGGTGACTTCGCCATCCTTGTCGCGGACGGTGAAGAAGTCGGCGATGGAGATCGATTCGTTGTGGGTGACGAGGAAGCCGTATTGCGGGCCGGGCGTCGGGCACCAGGTGCGCACGCGCGTGTTGGCGCCGGGCTGCTCGAGATAGATCGCCGCCTTGCAGCCCTTCTTGTGCTTCTTGGCGTTCTTCGGCATCCAGTTCTCGTGGGTGCCCCAGCCGAGTTCGGCCGGCTGCAGCCCCTCGGAGATGAAGCCCTCGACGGACCAGGTGTTCCAGAAGGTGTCAAACGGCTTCGGGTTCTTGGTGCGCTGCGTGTCGCGCTCGGCGATGTGAACGCCCTTCACGCCCACCTTCTTCATCAGTTTCGCCCAGCCTTCGCGGTCATGCTGGTCGGGAACGTCATGCTTGATGCCGAGGTCGTTTGCCAGGTTGACCAAGGCTTCCTTGACGAACCAGGAGACCATGCCGGGGTTTGCTCCGCAGGTGGAAACGGCGGTGGTGCCACCGGGGTTCTTCGCCTTCTCCTTGCGAACGGTCTCGCGCAATGCATAGTTCGTGCGCTCCTCGTTCTTCATGCTCTTGTCGAAGTAGAAGCCAAGCCACGGCTCGACGACGGTGTCGATGTAGAGTGCTTCGTGCTTGCGGCAGAACTTGATCAGGTCGAGCGAGGACGTGTCGACCGAGAGGTTGACGACGAAGGGCTGCCCGCCGCCTTCCTTCAGCAGCGGCTTGAGGATGTCCTTGTAGTTTTCCTTGGTGACGAACTCGGTGACATGGCGAACGCCGTGGCGGGCGAAGATCTCGTCGTCGGCGCCGTCCTTGCGCGGCTCGATGACGATCAGGCGGTTCTTGTCGTACTTGAAGTGACGCTCGATGAGCGGCAGGGTGCCGCGGCCGATCGAACCGAAGCCGATCATGATGACCGGGCCTGTGATTTCGCCGTAAACCGGGTAGTTCGTCTCTGCCATTCTCTCGTACTCCTTACGGGAAAGCGTCCCGGTTTCGCAAAAAGAGGGCCAATCGGCCCTTCGTTAGTCGGCAAAAGCCTAGAGCATAGAATGCCGTCACAATAAAGTGGGCAAAAAGCGCCGCGCCGAAATTGTCAACCGGCGGCGATCGCCCGCAATTGCCGGGCGAGTTCGGCGCGCTTGTCGACCAGCCCCTTGTAGGCAGCCTGCGGGTCCGTCAGCTCGTCCAGTTGGGCCGCGAAGGTCACGGCGACCTCCCCCGCATCCGGAAGGCTGCGGACGGCGGCGAGCGGATCGTTGTAGATGCGGATCGTGAAGAGAATGTCGCCCGACACCGGCAGCCGCCGCACGGTCTGCCGCTCCACGCGGGCGAAGGTCGTATCAAGGGACAACTGATGGCCGTCGGGCAGCGCCCCATGCGCCTTGGACGCCGGATAATAAAGATCGGCGTCCGGATTGATCGACCAGTTGAAGCGCAGGACGGGGCGATCGGGCTGCAGGCTGTCGAACATGCGGTTGATCAGCGCGGCATTGCGGCTTCCTTCGCCGAAGCCCGGAACCGGGGTGTGGATATCCTCCATCCTCCGGCCGAACTTCTCAGGCAGCGACCAGGATGAAGGGAAGGAGACGTAGCCGGCCACGAGGTGCCAGCCGCTTTCGCGCCGGCGCATGATGACGAGATCGTCCTGCACCAGCGACCCGGCCGTCAGCAGCGGCGCCGTGCCGGCATCCCAGAGCGCAATCCGTCGGGTCGCCATCTCCATGGCATTGCCCTGCCTGCGGTAACGTTCGGGGTGCCTGCGGGTGACGAATTCGCAGACCAGCCGCAGCACCTCCGCCTGCGCCGCCCGCGTATCCTTCTCCTCGACGAAGACGTGGTCACGATGGGCGGCAAGCACGCGATCCTTCTCGGCGAGATAGCGATCGAGTTCATCGTCCGGCTCGATCCAGCGATCCGGATCGAGCTGGCTCAGCCCGATGGTAAAGAGCCGGGCGGAGCCGTCATAGGGCGTATAGGCGGGTCGGGTCATGCCAGTCTCGCCGGTATCAGCCCGCGGAGCGAATTGCCCAGGAAGAAGGCGTGACCTTGCATGTCTTGCGGACGCAGGCGCGCCTCGCGTGCGCGACCGGTCTCAAGCAGTTCGGCGCGGAGGACGCCGGCCAGCAGGCCGCAGGACAACGGAGGCGTCTGCAGGATTCCGGAGCCGTCGTCCAGAAAGATCGAGGTGATAGTGCCCTCGCAGATCTCGCCATGCTCGTTCAGAAGAATGACCTCGTCGGCCTCGCCTGCGGCAAATTCGGCCCGCGCAGCCTCGTAGGCGGCGCGGCGCGACGTCTTGTGCCGAAGCAGCGGGTCGGCGGAGGCGAGCCTGGTACGGCCGATCTTCACCGTCCACGACGCGCCCTCCGGAAGCGGTGCGAACGGGGCGGTCTTCACCTCGATGCGTCCGTCGGCAAACAGTTCGAGCCGGACGCGCAACGGCGTTTCTGGCTTAGGGGAGACGGCATCCGCGAGTGCTTGCGCGGCGCGGTCGGCGTTTGCGAGGCCCAGTGCTTGCGCCGAGGCTGCAAGCCTTCCCAGATGCCGCTCCAGCCGGACGAAGCCGGATTCGGGTTCAAAGCGTAGCGTCTCGATCAGCGAGATATCCATTGGTCCCCCACCGCAAAGCGCGCCTTCAGCAGGCATTCCTCGTATTCTGCCTCTGCGGTCGAATCGAAGACGATGCCGCCGCCGACATTGAAGACGGCCTTGCCATCGGCAAACAGCGACACCGTGCGGATCGCCACGTTGAACTGCATCGTGCCATCCGGTGCTATGGCGCCGATCGCGCCGCAGTAGGCATCGCGCGGGCCGGATTCGAGATCGTGCAGGATCTCCATCGCCCGCATCTTAGGGGCTCCGGTGACGGACCCGCACGGGAAGAGGGCGGCGAAGATATCGCGAAGCGCCGTGCCAGGGACGAGCTTCGCCCGGACGTGGCTGACCATCTGGTGGACGGTCGGATAGGTCTCGATCGCAAAGAGCTTCGGCACCTCCAGCGTGCCCACCTCGGTCACGCGTGAGATGTCGTTGCGCAGCAGGTCGACGATCATGCGGTTTTCCGCCTGCGACTTCGGATCGGCCAGCATGGCAGCGATGATTTCGGCGTCCTCGGCCGCATTCGCGCCACGCGGGGCCGTGCCTTTCATCGGATGGGTCTCGATCCAGCCGTCCGCGTCGACACGGAAGAAAAGCTCCGGCGAACGGGACAGGAGGATCGGCCCGTCGAGCGATACCAGCGCGCCATACTTGACCGGCTGGCGCTCGATCAGCGACCAGAAGGCGGCAACGGGATCGCCGTTCCAGCGGGCCCGGATCGGCATCGTCAGATTGGCCTGATAGCAATCGCCCTCCCGCAGGTGGCGGTGAAGCCGGTCGAACCGCCGGCGGTAGGCCTCGAGGTCCCATCCGGCTGCAGCTTCGGTGAGGAAGGGCGCGTTCTCGACGCGCTGCCGCGGGGTTGCAAGCGGGTGATCTGCTGCCGGCGCGTCGAAGATGCCGAAGCTCATCAGCGGCGTCGGGCGATCGTCCTCCGCGAACGGGGCGAGCTTGGGTTCGAAAAGATGCCCGGCCTCGTAGCTCATGAAGCCGGCGATCCATTTGCCGTCATCGCGGGCGGCCTGCAGCGTGCGGAAGGCCTCTTCGAAGTCCGCCCGCTTGCGCACAGTCACCATGTCCTGAGGATCGGCGAAGACCGTGGTCCGGTCCTCGCGGTCGTCCCGCAGAAGCACGTAGCGCTGTGGATCGGTCATGTCTCTGGCTTTCGAAGCAGTGTTTCAGGCGCCCTTATCAAGCGCCTCCAGCTCGTCGATGAGCCCTTCGATCATCGACAGCCCCTTGCTCCAGAACGACGGATCGGCGGCGTCGAGGCCGAACGGGCGCAGCAGCTCGGAGTGGTGCTTCGTCCCGCCTGCTTTCAGCATCTCGAAATACTTCTCCTGGAAGCCGCTTCCCGCCTGCTGGTAGACGGCATAGAGGGAGTTCACCAGGCAGTCGCCGAAGGCATAGGCGTAGACGTAGAACGGCGAATGGATGAAGTGGGGGATGTAGGCCCAGAAGGTCTCGTAGCCTCCGGAAATCCGGATCGCCGGGCCAAGGCTGTCGGCCTGGACGGAAAGCCACAGTTGGCCGATCTGCTCGGCGGTCAGTTCGCCCTCCTTGCGGGCGGTGTGCACCTTGCGCTCGAATTCGTAGAAGGCGATCTGCCGCACGACCGTGTTGATCATGTCCTCGACCTTCTGGGCGAGCATCGCCTTGCGCTCACGCTTGTCCTTGGTCTGGTCGAGGAGCGAGCGGAAGGTCAGCATCTCGCCGAAGACGGACGCGGTCTCCGCCAGCGTCAGCGGCGTTGCGGCCATCAGCGCCCCCTGGCTGCCGGCAAGCACCTGATGCACGCCATGGCCCAGTTCATGGGCGAGCGTCATCACGTCGCGCGGCTTGCCCATGTAGTTGACCAGCACATAGGGATGGGCCGACGGCACGGTCGGATGGGCGAAGGCGCCGGGTGCCTTGCCTGGGCGAACGGGCGCATCGATCCATTGCTCGTCGAAGAAGCGGCCGGCGATCGCGGCCATTTCCGGGGCAAAGGCGCCGTAGGCCGAAAGCACCGTCTCCTTCGCGTCGCTCCAGGGGATCAGCGTGTTCGGGGTCTCCGGCAGCGGCGCGTTGCGGTCCCAGAATTCCAGCTGTTCCATTCCGAGCCATCTGGCCTTCATCGCATAGTAGCGGTGTGACAGGCGCGGATAGGCTTCGCGCACGGCGGCAGCGAGCGCGTCGACCACCTCCCGTTCAACCCGGTTCGCCAGATGCCGGCTGTCGGCGATGTCATCGAAGCCGCGCCAGCGGTCGGAGATTTCCTTGTCCTTGGCCAGCGTGTTGGTAATGAGGGTGAAGGTACGGATGTTGTCGCCGAAGGTCTTGGCGAGCGCCATGGCCGCCTTGTGGCGGGTTTCGCCATCGGCGTCCTGCAGCAGGTTCAGCGCGACTTCCAGCGGCACTTCCTCGCCGTCGATCGTGTAGCGCAGCGAGGCCATCGTCTCGTCGAAAAGCCGGTTCCAGGCGGCGGCACCGGTCATCGATTTTTCGAGGAACAGCTGTTCTGTGCGGTCGTCGAGCTGGTGCGGCTTTTCCTTGCGCAGGTCCTCGATCCATGGGCGGTAGTGGGCAGCGAGCGTATCGTTCTCCAGGCAGCCGGCCAGGCGCGCGTCATCTATCCTGTTCAATTCCAAGGGAAAAAACAGAAGATGCGAAGAGATGTCAGTGATCTTGGCCTGCACGTCGCCGTAGAGCTTGCCGTTGGCGGGGTCGGTCGTGTTGGAGAAATAGGTCAGGCCGGCGAAGGAGGAGATGCGGCCGAGAAGGTCGTCCAGCGCCTCGAATTCCTTGAGGGCGGCGCCGATCCCTTCGGCGCCGGTCTTGCCGGCGGCGGCGTCGAGCTTGCCCTTCCACTTCGCCTCGAACGCCAGCGCATCGTCGCTACCGCGCTTGAGGTCGGCTGCGAACTCCGGCGCGGACGGGGAGGAGTAGAGATCGGCAAGGTTCCATTGCGGCAGGTCGCCGAGATCGCCGGTGATTGCGCCGGCTGCAGCCGTCGCATGGTGGATGGCGGGCGAAGTTCTGAAAGGCGACATCGGCTAACCTCGTGCGTGATGCTGTAGGGCGGCTTTGCTTGCGACGTCATTGGTTAAAATGCAAGCCTTTCTCAAAACGGCATGTTCAACCCTTCGTGCCAAGGTCGAACGGTATTGTTGTGCCAACTCCGCGCATGATGCGTGGAGGGCAAGGAGATGTACCAATGACGGCCCACATTCTTGTCATCGATGACGATCCTGTCCAGCGCAGGCTTCTGAAGAACATGATCGAACGCAACGGCCATGTCGCGCACATGGCCGAAAACGGCCGTCAAGGCCTTGAGGTGCTCGACCGCAAGGGGGGGCTCATCAGCGTCATCCTGCTCGACTTGATGATGCCGGAAATGAACGGCACCGCCTTTCTCGATGCGCTGTCGGAGCGTGAGATCACCATCCCCGTCGTCGTCCAGACCGGGCAGGGCGGCCTGGAAACGGTCGTCAACGCCATGCGCGCAGGCGCGTTCGATTTCGTCGTCAAGCCGGTCTCGCCGGAGCGCCTCGGTGTCGCGATCGACAATGCGCTGAAGCTCGAGCAGCGCGACCATCGCGGTCGCAGCACGCGTCGCGGCCGCGGCGAATCCGTCCAGTTCGACGACATCGTTTCGGCGAGCCCGGAAATGCTGCGGGTGATCGAGCTCGGGCGCCGGGCGGCGCAATCCAACATTCCCGTCGTGATCGAAGGCGAGTCCGGCGTCGGCAAGGAGATGATCGCCCGCGCCATCCAGTCTGCCAGCGACCGGGGGAACAAGCCGTTCGTGACCGTCAACTGCGGCGCGATCCCGCACAACCTCGTCGAAAGCATCCTGTTCGGTCACGAAAAGGGCGCGTTTACCGGGGCGACCGAACGCCATACCGGCAAGTTCGCCGAGGCCGACGGCGGCACGATCTTCCTCGACGAGATCGGCGACCTCCCACTGGAGGTACAGGTGAAGCTGCTGCGCGCCGTCCAGCAGGGGGAGATCGAGACGGTCGGCGCGCGTTCGCCGCAGAAGGTCAATGTCCGGCTGATCTCGGCGACCAACAAGGATCTGATCACCGAGGTCAAGGAAGGTCGGTTCCGCGAGGACCTCTACTATCGCCTCAACGTCTTCCCGATCACCATCCCGGCGCTGCGCAGGCGCAAGGAAGACATTCCCGTCCTGGTGCGCTCGTTCGTCGAGCGCTTTGCCGGCGAACAGAAACTGGCGACGCCGCTGTCGGTGTCTTCCGCGGCGATGGCGCTTCTGACCGCCTTCGACTGGCCGGGCAACATCCGCCAGCTCGAAAACGCGATCTTCCGGGCGGTCGTGCTCGCGCAGGGATCGGAACTGCATACCTCCGACTTCCCGCAGATCGCGACACAGGTGCCCGGGCACGCCATCTCGCCGGAGGGGCGGGTTTCCTGGGACGTGAACAGCGCACCGGCGGTGCCGTCGCCATCGTCCGAGACGGGACTGCCTGCCGTCTATCCCAATTTCCGCAGGCATGAGGCGGGCGAATCAGCCGAGGCCGGCCAGCCCGACAACGCCATTTCCAGCCTCGACCGGGGCGGCCAGGTGCGTCGCCTTGCGGATGTGGAGGAGGAATTGATCCGTTTTGCCCTGAAATTCTATCATGGCCAGATGAGCCAGGTTGCCAGAAAATTGGGCATCGGGCGCTCGACCCTCTACAGGAAATTGAAGGATTATGGCATCGATCCAGACAATCCGCAGAAGGAAGTCGCCTGATTTCAGTTGATTTTTCAGGCCTCCCGTGATTTTCCGGTTGCCGTTCACCGCTTGTTAGTGGATCGTTCACTATAAGGGGATTGTATTGGCGACTGTGGCGGATTTGCCATGCTGTTACCGCAATTGGTCGTCATCTGAACTGATCAGGGACACCTTTTGTCCGTAGGACGGGGATAGAGTTGGCAAATATTATTGGATCGATGACGCTCCGGGGAGCCAGCGCGCTTGCTTTATGCAAAGCAGCGCTCGAAAAGGCGCCCAAGGTTCTGACCATCGCAGCCATGGCCGTTTCGCTCGTCGTTCCGGCCCTGGTTCCCTCGGCGACCATCGCCGCTTCCGGCACACGCTCGCTCAAGCTTTACTACGTCCATACCAACGAGAAGGCCGAGATCGTCTTCAAGCGCAACGGCCGCTACGACCAGAAGGGCCTTCAGCAGCTCAACCGTTTCCTGCGCGACTGGCGCCGCAACGAGCCGACGAAGATGGACCCGCGTCTGTTCGACCTCGTCTGGGAAGTCTACCAGAAGAGCGGTTCGCGCGGCTATATCCACGTCGTTTCCGCCTATCGTTCGCCGGCCACCAACTCGATGCTGCGTTCGCGCTCCAAGGGTGTGGCCAAGAAGAGCCAGCACATGCTCGGCAAGGCGATGGACTTCTATATACCGGACGTGAAGCTGAAGAAGCTTCGCGAGATCGGGATGAAATTCGAGGTGGGCGGCGTCGGCTATTATCCGACCTCCGGCTCGCCGTTCGTTCACATGGACGTCGGCAGCGTTCGCGCCTGGCCGCGCATGAGCCGCCAGGAACTGGTCTCGCTCTTCCCCAACGGCAAGACCATGCACCTGCCGTCCGACGGCAAGCCTCTGCCCGGCTTCGAGCAGGCGGTGGCGGACTACAAGCGTCGCATGGGTGCCAATGCCGTGCAGGTCGCCGGTGGCGGTTCTGCAGATCAGAAGGGCGGGGGGGCAAAGCGCAAGAACTTCTTCGCAGCCCTCTTCGGTGCCGGCGGGGACGAAGACGAAGAACCCACTGCAATTGCCAGCGCGGAACCGTTGGAAGAGACGAGGCCGACTGCTGCCGCGCCCGCAGTTCCCGCCGAGCGCGAGGCGCTTCCTGGCGTCGGCGCTCCGCAAACGCAAACCGCCACCACGCCTGATGCCAAGCCGGTCGTGACTGAGACCGAGGTGGCCGAGCTGAACGCGCCGGTGCCGCTGGTGCGCCCGGCCTTCCGCGAGGCGGACAACGCGCCGGCCGCCTCCGAGTTGGCGCTTGTCTCGCCTTCGACGAACAATGCCGCTGCCGCTCTCAATGCGGCCTTGCCGACGACGCCGGTTCCGGCAGTGCCGCAGGGCGACTTCGCCGATCTCGCCGGCTACAAGGTGCCCGTGCCGGAATTGCTCGGCAAGCGTCCGCTGGCGGGCGAAGCGCAGGAAGGCCTGATGACGGCCTCCGTCGGTGAAAATCCTGGTCTGGTTCCGATTCCCGGCTCGCGCCCGGGTGACGACGCCGCCCTTCTGGCTGTTGCCGAAGCCGACGTCGGCATCCCCGACCAGAACGGTAAGGCGAAGGTCGCGGCGGTCGCCGAAGCCGAGCGAGAAGATGGACTGTCGGCCGAAGCGGCTACCCGCGTGGCGCTTGCTGCACCGAGCGACGACTTTGCCAGCGACGAGCCGGTGCAACTGGCAGCGCTCGTGCCGCGCCCGACCAGCGCTTCGCGTGAGGCTTTGACCGCCTTCGACGTCGCTCCGAGCGAGATCCCGCTGAAGGGTAGCCGGCCGAAGAAGCAGGATGCGGATGCGGCCGCACGCGGCGCGATCCGGACCGAGCCGAAGCTGAACCAGAAGATCATTTCGCAGTGGGCCCTGACGCAGGGTCGCGTCGAAACGATGAACAAGCCGGTCAAGGCGCCGCGTTTCGTCAGCCGTTCGATGCGCGAGGCGCCGACCACGGTCTACAAGGTCGGATTCCAGCCGGAGACGGCCGGTGTCGATCCCGCCCGCTTCAGCGGCAACGCCGTGAACTTCATGGAAGTGCGGAAGTTCTCCGACACCAACTGACATTCGATACATAGAAACGACTTGTCGCAGGCACCTATCGGTCGTTTGGGGCCAGCAGGAGGCGTGGGCGTATCCGCTCCTCCATGAAAGAAGGTAGAGCCACGTTGGCCCACAGGGCGCTTGCCGCTATCGTCGCGCTGTGGCCGGTCCGTTCTGGGAAGGCGGGATTGGAAATGTCCAACACTATTCACATAGCTGCAGCACTTCTGCTGCGACCGGACGGGCGGACGCTTCTGGTGCGCAAGCGGGGTGTTCGCGCCTTCATGCAGCCGGGCGGGAAGATCGATGCCGGCGAGACGCCGCACTCTGCCTTGTTGCGCGAATTGCAGGAAGAGATCGGGTTTGATCCCGAACACGGATTCTGCGAGGCCCTTGGGGAGTTCACCGCGGATGCGTTGAACGAGCCCGGCCGCCGGGTTCATGCGCATGTCTTCGTTGTGAGGACGCAGCGCACGGACTTCCGGCCATCGGGCGAAATCGAGGAGGTGAGATGGATCTCGCCGTTCGACCCCGGGCCGGTGGAGATGGCCTCACTGACCGCAGACCATATTCTGCCATTCTATCGGGCGTTGTCCGGAGGATCATGAGGCCGGATGCGGCATGACTGTCGCCCCGGCCAAAAGGCGCGTCCGAACTGCTATCGAGGTCGATCGGTGGCGCTTCTTTGTTTCTGTGTATGTTGTTGTCGCAAACAGCAGCACACTTTTGCCACGCAGTTCAGGATGCCGTTCTCCGGGCTGCCGCAAGGGCAGTAAGGAAAACGGCAATCTTTCAAATCGGTGGTGCCTATTCGGCATCCGGCGGCAGTTCGATCATGCCGAGCGCCTGGAGATAGGTGTCGAGGATCGCTTCCTGCTCCATGCGTTCGTCCTTATCCTGCTTGCGGATCTGGATGACCTTGCGCAGGATCTTGGTGTCGAATCCGACGCCCTTGGCCTCGCCATAGACGTCCTTGATGTCGTCGGCGATGGTCTTCTTTTCTTCTTCCAGGCGTTCGATCCGCTCGATGAAAGCACGAAGCTGATCGCGGGCGACGCCGTGAGCATCGGACATGGTCTTCTCCTCGTTTGGGGAAATGTAGGAAATGTGATGCCGTGGTCTGCCGTGAAGTTTGGACGAGATCAAGGCCTATCCGGCGTGAGGCTATGTTTTTCGCCTTCCTGTGCCCATTGCGCCCGCTGCCCGCGAATGGCCGTGTGACCATTCGGACGATCCCGATGGCGCCGGGATAGCGTGTCGGGCCGGGTCACTCGTGCGGGCGGCTGGTCTCGAAGGCGGCCCTCTGCTCGGCCGACGCCTCCTTCTGGTGCAGATCGCGCCATGTCTCATAAGGCATGCCGTAGACGATCTCGCGCGACTGCTCCTTGTCGAGCGCGACACCCGCTTCGTTGGCGGCTTCCCGATACCAGTTCGACAGGCAGTTCCGGCAAAAGCCGGCGAGGTTCATCATGTCGATGTTCTGCACGTCGCTGCGTTCGCGCAGGTGTGAGACCAGCCGCCGGAAGGCTGCGGCCTCAAACGCGGTGCGCTGTTCGTCGGTCAGGTGGTCCATCTTCGTTTCTCCGTCGAGGGCGGGGGGGCGAGGGCGGGGGTGTCCCGACTGCCCGATTGTCCGTGCCGTCGCTCAGTAAGGCCCGGTGCGCGAGGCGAATGTCTGATAGGTGTGAAGGCCATCGATGGCGTTCAAGTCTCTGAGGATCGGGGCAAGCCTGTCTGCCCAATGCTCGATGCCGCTGGCGTTGCCGATCTCGTCCTGCCGCACCTCGATGAGTGCGTGCGGGATACCGGCCGTCATGCAGTGGCGGAACATCGTGTCGCCGCGCAGCGCCCCGTCATAGGGCTCGTTGCTGGCGGTTGTGACGCCGGGCAGGGCGCCCAGCGCCGAAAGCAGTGGATGGACGGCGCGGTGGTCGCTGTCCCAGAGCACGGTGATGTGCCAGGGACGCGGCACGCCCTTCCAGTATGGCGTAAAGGAATGAAGCGAAATGACCAGCGGCGCACGGCCGCCTGTCTCGGCGATCCTGCCGATGGTTTCTGAGACGGCGTCGTGATAGGGGCGATGGTAGGTGAGCAGCCGATGCTGCCACTCCTCGGCGCTGATCGGGTGATTGCCGGGGACGATCGCTCCGTCGGAAATGCGCATGACCAGCGTCGGGTCGTCCTCGCCCCTGTTGGGGTCGATCAGCAGGCGGGAGAAACGGCTCATGACGGCGGGTACGCCGAGACGTGCCGCCAAGGCCCGCGTCAATCCCTCGATGCCGATGTCGTAGGCGATATGTCGCTCGAAGGCGCTCTCGGGCAGGCCGAGGCGGTCATATCTGGCGGGAACGCGGTTGGTGGCGTGATCGGCCAGCAGCACGAGCCCGATGCTCGCATCGCCGTCGATGATCTCGAAGGGGCTGTCGTCGATGACGTCGGTTTGCATGCCAACTCTTGCTGCTCGATCTGCCGCTAGATCGCACGACGCGGCGGCGACCGCAAGCCGCCATCGTGTCTTCGCTTTCTCGGTGTATCCGCGCGGCAGTTCGTCCTGTAATCGATTAGAGTTGCGTTGACATTCGACGTCTGCCGTCGCAAGAAAGCGCGTGACCAAATCAACGGAGTTCCATTGGAAACCGTGTCAATTCCTTCACGCTCCCGCCCGTTCCGTCCGGCGTCCGGCCTTTCCTTCCTGGGATTGTGCGCCGCCGCTGCCTTTTTCACCCTGACGTCCCCAGGCTCGGCCCGCGCCGATTTCCGTGTCTGCAACGGCACGCAGAACCTGGTCGGCGTTGCCATCGGCTACCGCGCCACCGAGGGGTGGATGACGGAAGGCTGGTGGCAGATCCCGGCGACCACCTGCGCCACGCTGATCGAAGGCGAGCTGCAGTCGCGCTACTACTACCTGTACGCGGAAGACGCCGCGCGCGGCGGCCGATGGACCGGCGACGTCAACATGTGCGTGGCGGAAAACGAGTTCAAGATCGAAGGTGTGCAGGACTGCTTCGCCCGCGGGTTCCAGCGCATGGGTTTCAAGGAATATGACACCGGCCGTCAGGGCAGCTGGATGGTCCAGCTGTCCGATACTCCCGGTACGCAGGAAAGCCAGAACTGATGAAGCGGAACAGAAGAGTAAAGATCCTTGCAACCCTCGGCCCGGCTTCCGCCGAGGAAGAGATGATCCAGAAGTTGCACGAGGCGGGGGCCGATCTCTTCCGTATCAACATGAGCCATGCCAGCCATGACGTGATGCGCACGCTGATCAGCAGGATCCGTTCGGTGGAGGCGCGCTGTGGCCGGCCGATCGGCATTCTCGCCGACCTGCAGGGACCGAAGCTCCGCGTCGGAAAGTTCAAGGACGGCAAGGCCGACCTTTCTCCGGGCCAGACTTTCACGCTCGACAACAATGACGAGCCGGGCGACGCCACGCGCGTGTTCCTGCCGCATCCCGAAATCCTCGAAGCCGTCAAGCCCGGCCACCGCCTGCTGATCGACGACGGCAAGCTGCACCTGCTTGCGGAGAAGTGCGACGGCAAGAAGATCGTCTGCAAGGTCGTCGCCGGAACGAAGATTTCCGACCGCAAGGGCGTCAGCCTGCCCGATACGCTTCTGGGCGTCGGCGCGCTGACCGAGAAAGACCGTGCCGACCTCGACGCCGTGCTGGCCACCGGCAGCGTCGACTGGGTCGCCCTTTCCTTCATCCAGCGTCCGGAAGACCTGGCGGAAGTCCGCAAGGTCGCGCGCGGCCGCGTCGGCCTGATGTCGAAGATCGAGAAGCCTCAGGCGATCGAGCGCATCGACGAGATCATCGAGCTTTCCGACGCGCTGATGGTCGCCCGCGGCGACTTGGGCGTCGAGATGCCGCTCGAGACGGTGCCCGGGCTGCAGAAGCAACTGATCCGCGCCTGCCGTCGCGCCGGCAAGCCGGTGGTCGTTGCGACGCAGATGCTGGAATCGATGATCACGGCGCCGGTTCCGACGCGCGCCGAAGTGTCCGACGTCGCGACCGCCGTCTTCGAAGGCGCCGATGCGATCATGCTCTCGGCCGAGTCGGCGTCCGGCGACTATCCCGTCGAGGCCGTCGCCACCATGGGGAAGATCGCGAGCCAGGTCGAGCGCGATCCGAACTATCCGGGCATCATCAATGCGCAGCGCACGCCGCCGGAAGCGACCGGCGCCGATGCCATCTCGCTGGCGGCGCGGCAGATCGCCGAAACGCTGAACCTGTCGGCGATCGTCTGCTACACCTCCTCCGGCACCACAGGCCTGCGCGCTGCGCGCGAGCGGCCGTCCGTGCCGGTCCTGGCGCTCTCGCCGATCATCGAGACGGCGCGCCGCCTGTCGGTCGTCTGGGGCCTGCACTGCGTCGTCACCGGTGACGCGGAAGATCTCGACGATATGGTCAATCGCGCCTGCCGTATCACCGTCAGCGAAGGCTTCGGCAAACCGGGTGACCGGGTCATCATTTCGGCCGGCGTGCCGCTTGGCACGCCCGGTGCGACCAACATGCTGCGCATCGCCTACATCGGTTCGGACGGCGCCAGCGGCATTTGAGCGTGCGCGTCAGCGACGGTTCCGGCGATTTCGCAAGGCGGGCTTCGGCCCGCCTTCTTGCGTTCTGGGAGGTGCCGTCGTCGCACGACGCTGCCTGCGATCAATGGGGATGACGACGAGGCGCGGCCGTGCGATGGATCAGGTGCGGCTGCCCGCGAGCTTGTCGGCGATATCGCCGAGCGCCTTCTGGGCACGCCGCTCTGCCGGGTAGATGTCCAGGAAGCGCTGCCATGCTTCCATGGCGAGTTCGTCACGCCCGTAGTTGCTGAGTATCGTCGCCATGCCGGCGATGGCGCCGAAGTGCCGCGGTTCAAGCGCAAGCACGCGATTGATGTCAGACATCGACTTCTTGAAATTGCCGAGCTTGAAGTTCAGCGTCGCCCGCTGGTTCCATCCCTCGACATATTGCGGATCGAGCTGGATGACCTCGTCGAGATAGTCGAACGCGACCATATCCTTGTTGTCGGCCACTGCCTTGTCGGCCTGCAGCATGAGGAGATTGACGGTGGGACTGCCCGAATCGCGCCATTGCAGGCGAATCGTCTCGGAGATCACCTTTGCCTTGTCGGCATCGCCTTCATGCTTCAGCTGAGTGAAAAGCGTGTTCAGGCGCTCGGAGGGACTGGTATCCTGGGCCGGGTTGCCGACTGCATTCTCCGTCACAGGCGGGGAATTGGCGCCTTGCGCAAGTGCGGGGCCGGGCAGGGCAACAAGGGCAATGAGGGCGGCATAAACAAAATTCGAGCGCATGCGGATATGCTACTCCGCATGCGCTCGAATGCAAACCGTTAACTTTCGCAGTACGAAAGCGATGCGCTCAGCCCTGGCGGGCTTTGAAGCGCGGGTTCTGCTTGTTGATGATGTAGACGCGGCCCTTGCGGCGAACCAGACGGTTTTCGCGGTGGCGGGTCTTGAGAGACTTGAGCGAATTCTTGATCTTCATGTTTCTGATCCGCGATGCTGGGGAGGAACTAATCCGCCCTAAAATCTTGTCAATTAAAAACGCGCCGTTTCGGGCGCGCTCTCAGGTTGGCGTTCGTGTATCCGTTCATCCGGTTGCTGTCAACCGTTTGGCTGAGTTTTGCGGTGCGCGAAGCGTGATTTCCACCGCACCGCGCACGCACCGGTCAGCGCAATTCCGTGACGTGGCCCATCTTGCGGCCCGGCCGCGCGTCGGTCTTGCCATAGAGATGCACAAGCACGTCGGGCGTGTTGAGCCATGCGGGCACGTCGGCGATATCGTCGCCGATCAGGTTCTGCATCAGGCAGTCGGAATGACGGCGCGGATCGCCCAGCGTCAGGCCGGCGACAGCGCGGATGTGCTGCTCGAACTGCGAGATAACGCAGGCCGCCTCCGTCCAGTGACCGGAATTGTGAACGCGCGGCGCCATTTCGTTGGCAAGCAACTGGCCGTCGGCGAGGGCGAAGAACTCGACGCCGATGACGCCGACATAGCCCAGCTTGTCGAGGATGGCGCGTGCCGCACGCCGCGCCTGGTCGGCCGTCGCCTCGCTGATCGCCGCCGGGACGGTCGAGGTGTGGAGAATGCCGTTGCGATGGACGTTCTCGGCCGGGTCGTAGCAGGCGATCGTGCCGTCGGCGGCCCGGGCCGCGATGATGGAGATCTCGCGCTCGAACGCGATCAGTCCCTCGAGGATCTGTGGCACTGCGCCCAATGCCTCGAACGCGCCGGCGCGGCTTTCCGCGGGGGAGCGAAACACGCGCTGACCCTTGCCGTCATAGCCGAGGCGCCGCGTCTTCAGGACGCCTATCCCGCCGAACGCCTCGAGGGCGGCATCGAGGTCCGCCTGGCTGTCGATGGCTGCGAAGGGTGCCGTAGCAATGCCGCATTCGTTGATGAACCGCTTTTCGACGAGGCGATCCTGAGAGACTTCGAGCGCCTTGGGAGGCGGAAACACGGCAACGGACTGCGCAAGCTGCGCGGCCGCGGCTACGGGCACGTTTTCGAACTCGTAGGTGACGACGTCGCAGCGTTTCGCCAGTTCGGCCAGCGCCTCGGGGTCGTCATAGGCAGCGACAATCTGACCGTTGGCGACCTGGGCGGCCGGGCAGTCGTCCTGCGGTTCGAGAATGACGGTGCGGATGCCGAGGCGTGCGGCCGCCATTGCGAGCATCCGGCCGAGCTGGCCGCCGCCGACGATGCCGATCGTGGAAACGCTCATAGCGGGCCGTCCACCGGATAGTCGGCCACCGAGGCGCTCTGGTTCTCGCGCCATTCGTCAAGCCGCAGCGCAAGTTCCGGATCGGACAGCGCAAGAACGGCGGCAGCGAGCAGGGCGGCGTTCACCGCGCCGGCCTTGCCGATCGCCAGCGTGCCGACGGGTATGCCGGCTGGCATCTGGACGATGGAAAGCAGGCTGTCCTGTCCCGAAAGCGCCTTCGACTGCACCGGCACGCCAAACACGGGGAGCGAGGTCAGTGCTGCGATCATGCCGGGCAGGTGTGCGGCGCCGCCGGCTCCGGCGATGATGATCTCGAAGCCTTCGGAGCGGGCGGTCTTGGCAAACTCGTAGAGCCTGTCGGGGGTGCGATGGGCGGAGACGATGCGTGCCTCATAGTCCACCTCGAGCGCGTCGAGGGTGTCGGCAGCGTTCTTCATCGTCTCCCAGTCGGATTGACTGCCCATGACGATGGCGACGGGTGGCGTCTGAGGTGTCTTCAACTTCGCTTTCCGTTTCAGGCGATGATGTCGGGAATGATCTGGTCTTCGATCTTGGAGATCTTGTCCTTGATCACGAGCTTCTTCTTCTTCATCCGTTGCACCCGCAGGGCATCGCAGCCGACCTGGATCATGGCATTGATGGCGGCATCATAGTCTTCGTGTTCCTGCCGAAGCCTGGCGATCGCCAATCGCAATTCCGCCTGTTCCTGGTCTGCCATTCTCTTCAATTCCCCGTCCCTTGCCGATGGCGGTCCATGCCTGCCATTCGTGTTCAGCAAGGCTGCTCCTATCATAAAAGGCCAGCGCTCGGGAAGTTATCCTCGGCCACGATTTCGCCTTCGACAAATGAAAAATAGCGTGGCAGACTTTGAATGTTGCAACCTTGGCCGCCGCACGCGGCAGCGTTCGGGGGTCAACAAAAGGGAAGGAACTGTCGCATGTCGATTGAGGCTCATCTTGCCACGCTTGAAAAGAAGCACTTCGCTCTCGAGGAAGAGCTTCACGAAGCAATGACCCGCCCATCCTACGAGGACGAGAACATTGCGGAGATCAAGCGGCGGAAGCTGCGCATCAAGGATGAGATCGAGAGGATTCGATCGTCCGTGAATTGATCGGACAGGTATTTCCACGAGGAATTGACTTGGGGAGATTGCTCCCCGCCACGAAGCACAAGTGGCGACGCAAGTCGAAGTGCTTGAAAGGCAAGAACTTTGCCCCGGCTGCTCGATCGGCCGGGGCTTTTTGTTTACGTCGCCGGTCAGCCGGGGAAATTGCGCACGATCAGCTCCAGAACTGGTCAAGCCAGAAGTTCAGCCTGTTGAAGCCCGCGGAATTGATGGCATAGATGCGGTGCGTACCCTTGGCCGTAACGCTCACCAGATTGCAGTCCAGCAGAGCTTTGAGGTGCTGCGAGACGGCCGGCCGGCTGATGGGAAGCCCCTGCGACAGCTCGTTGACCGTCTTCGGCGCGCGCCGGAGTTCCTCCAGCAGAAACCGGCGGTTCGGGTCGGCAATTGCGGCAAAGGGATCCGGCGTCACCATGCGAAAAAGCTATGGCATCGCAGCAAGATCGGCAAGTGTTTTGTGCGCTGCCGAAGGCCCAGAAAAGTCATGTCCGCTGGCTGGCGCGCGGGGGCAAACGCTGACGATCCGACAGATCTTGCGTTGCTAAAGAAAGGCGGCGATGCCGTCGTAGACGAGCTTGAGCCCGGCCACCAATGCCATTCCGTACATGAAGGGGTAGAAGACGTCGGGCTTCATGCGCTTGACGAGGAAGCCCCCAAGCGCGGTCATCGCCATGGCGAGCGGCATGAGGGTGGCAGAAACCGTCAGGTTCTTCGTATCGAGCTGGCCGAGGGCGAAATATGGTACGAGCTTGACCGCATTCAGCGTGGCGAAGTAGCGCACGGCAGCACCGGTATAGTCGCGCGGCGACAGCTTCAGCGGTAGCGCATAGACCTGGTAGGGCGCACCGCCGGCGTGCGCAACGAAGCTGCCATAGCCGGAGAGGGTGCCGAAGAACGCGGCCGCCCCGACCCGCTGCGGTTTGGCCGGAATGACAAGGCCGCGACGGATGCGCCACTGGTTGTAGAAGAAGCGAAGCGCGAAAAACACGGTGATGGCGCCGATGATCAGGCGGAGCGCATCGCGCGGGACATAGGCGGAGGTGGCCCACCCCAGGGCGACCCCGAAGAGGCCTCCCGGAAGGAGATAGAGCAGCGTTCTGCGGTCGTTATGATGGCGCCATATCCACAGCGATACGATGTCGCTGACGACGAGGATCGGCAGCAGGATGGCGGCGGCTTGCACGGGCGGGACCACCATGGCAAGGATGGGTACGCCCATCAGCGCCAGGGCCTCGCCCATGCCCCCCTTGGTCAGTCCGACCAGCATGACGGCGGGGATCGCGGCGAGGTAGATGCTGGGGTCGATGGGCATGGAGGGCGATTGATCCTTTTATGCAACCCGTCTATCGGCTTTGTCTGAATATTGCGAGGGGCAGTCTGCCGATCGCGACGGAACGGGAAGAAATGGAATTGCGATGACTGGAACCGACAACCGCTGCCGCCTCGTGCTGATCGTGCCCGAGGGAGAGGACATCGACGCCCGCAAGGCCATGGTGGAAGATGCGCTGCGCGGCGGCGACGTCGCGTCCGTGATCCTGCCGCAGTACGGCCTGGAGGATGGCCAGTTCCAGAAGCATGCCGAGGCGATCGTACCGGTCATCCAGCAGGCGGGTGCTGCAGCTTTGATCGCGGGCGATACGCGGGTCGCGGGCCGCGCCAAGGCTGATGGCATCCATGTCGCAGGGGGGCTTGAGGCGATCGGCGAAGCGATCGAGAAATTCTCACCCAAGCTGATCGTCGGGGCAGGCGGCGCCAAGGAGCGGCATGCGGCTCTCGAAATCGGCGATCTCGCCCCCGACTACATCTTCTTCGGCAAGTTCGACGGCGATATCAAGCCGGAAGCGCATCCGAAGAACCTTGCGCTCGCCGAATGGTGGGCCTCGATGATCGAGGTGCCCTGCATCGTCATGGGTGGGGCGGATCCGCAGTCCGCACTCGCCGTTGCCGAAACCGGCGCGGAATTCGTGGCGCTTCGCCGTGCGGTCTTCGACGAACCGGCCAATGCCGCGCAGGTGGTCGCATCCGTCAACGCGTTGCTTGACGAAAAAGCGCCACGGTTCGAAGATTAAAGGCGTGCGCATGACTAGGGCTTTCGAATACAGGTCGCTGCGACTGACCACGGCATTGTTTTGCGCGCTTTGCGCAGCGATGCCGCTTGCGCGCGCCCAGGGGACGCAGGAGCCCGCCGTCCAGCCGAATGCCACCGTCCCTGAAACGACTGTCCCTGAAACGACCGTCCCCGAAGCAGAGGGCACCGGCCAGGGCACAACGGGCGGAGCTGCACCACTGCCCGGCGTTGCCGGACAGCCCAGTCCGACACCAGGTGAAGGCAGCCAGGCGCAGAAGCCAGCGGAAGCCGACGACCACAATGCCGGGCTCGACGGGCCGGCCGAGGCCGAGCGCACCTCAAGACTGCTCGATCCGGCCGACGCCGGAGATTCGCTCGGCAAGATCGCGCCTTCCGGCGCAGCCGCTGCAGGCGGCCAGCAGAAGGAGTTGCCGACGCCGTCGTCGGGGCTGGGCGTGCTCGACCGCATGGGAGCGCCGCTTCCCGATCTGCCGGCTGAAAAGGCCTTCACCGGAAAGGTGGACGATGCCTATGGCGCGTTCCAGCGCGGCTTCTACCTGACGGCGATGGAGCTGGCGCTTCCACGTGCGCAAGCCGGGGATGCGGCGGCGCAGACGCTCGTCGCCGAACTCTTCGAGCAGGGGCTCGGCGTCAAGCGCGACCGCAAGCAGGCCGCCTTCTGGTACAAGCAGTCGGCCGAGGGCGGCGATCCCGCGGGCATGTTCAAGTACGCCCTGCTTTTGATGGATGGCCGTCAGGTCGAGCGCGACCGCAAAAAGGCCGACGAATACATGAAGAAGGCGGCGGATGCCGGAAACCCTTCCGCCCAGTTCAACTACGGCCAGATGCTTGTCGCCGACACGCCCGGCGAAAAGGGGCTGCGCGCGGCTTTGCCTTATTATGAGAAGTCGGCCGAACAGGGCATCGCGGATGCGCAATACGCGCTTTCGCAGCTTTACAGCAACCTGCAGGGCCTGCCGCCGGAGAAGACGTCCCGGGCGCGCGAATGGCTGTTGCGGGCCGCTCGCGCCGGCTATGACACCGCCCAGCTCGATCTCGGCATCTGGCTCGTCAACGGCGTGGCCGGCGACAGGGACTACGAGGCAGGCTTCAGGTGGCTGAAACGCGCGGCCGATGGTGGCAACGTCGTCGCCCAGAACCGCCTCGCCTATCTCTACATCAACGCGCTGGGAACCCGACCCGATCCGGTCGAGGCGGCCAAGTGGTTCGTGCTCTCGCGCCGCGCCGGCCTCAACGATGCCGGGCTGGAGGATTTCTATCTCGGCCTGACCGACGAGCAGCAGAAGGCCGCGATCTCGGCGGCCAACAAGTTCCGCGTGCGCTGACGACGGCCTTGGGCGGTTTAGCCCTGCGTTCGGCGAATGGCTGCGTTCCTGCGGCTGAGACTTGAACTTTGAAGGGAATTGTGGTCTTGAGGCCACAAACTTGGTTCCCGGCCGCTCCGGCCGCGCGGAACCGCCAAAACCTCTACGGAATTCTCATGAAAATCAGCGGCAGCGAAATCAAGCCGGGCAATCTTATCGAGCACAACGGCGGCCTGTGGGCGGCGGTGAAGTGCAACACGGTCAAGCCAGGCAAGGGCGGGGCGTTCAACCAGGTGGAGCTGAAGAACCTGATGGACGGCACCAAGCTCAACGAGCGTTTTCGCTCTTCGGAGACGGTCGAGCGCGTCGAACTGGAGAAGAAGGATTTCCAGTTCCTGTTCGAGCAGGGCGATGGGCTGGTGTTCATGGATGTCGACTCCTACGACCAGCTCGAACTGCAGAAGGAATTCGTTGGCGATCGCGCCGCATTCCTGCAGGATGGCATGATGGTCACGGTCCAGCTCTATGACGAAAAGCCGATCGGCGTTTCGCTGCCCGATCAGGTGGTGCTTTCCGTCGCGGAAGCCGACCCGGTGATCAAGGGGCAGACGGCGGCCTCTTCCTACAAACCGGCGATCCTGGAGAACGGCGTGCGCGTGCTTGTGCCGCCCTTCATCGAGGCGGGTGAGCGCATTCTCGTTGATACCAACGAAATCACCTATCTTCGCCGCGCCGACTGACACGAAAAATTCCGCCGGCCGTGGCACCGACCGCGTTTGCCCGCCGACAAACTGACAAGGACAAGCCCCGATGGCTCGCTCAGCTCTACTCAACGTGATGGTCCAGGCCGCCTTCAAGGCCGGCAAATCGCTCTCGCGCGATTTCGGCGAAGTGCAAAACCTGCAGGTTTCCCTCAAGGGGCCGGGCGATTACGTCTCGCAGGCCGACCGCAAGGCGGAGAAGCTGATCCGCGAGGAATTGATGAAGGCGCGGCCGACCTATGGCTTTCTCGGCGAGGAGGGCGAGGAGATCAAGGGCACCGACGGCGCCCATCGCTGGATTGTCGATCCGCTGGACGGCACGACCAATTTCCTGCACGGCATTCCCTGCTTCGCCTCCTCGATCGCGCTGGAGCGCAATGGCGAGATCGTCGCGGCCGTGGTTCTCAATCCGGCGACGGACGAACTCTACACGGCCGAGAAGGGCGGCGGGGCCTTCCTCAACGATCGCCGTCTGCGTGTCGCCGCCCGCAAGGAACTGTCCGACAGTGTCATCAGCTGCGGCGTCCCGCATCTTGGCCGTGGCAACCACGGCAAGTTCCTTATCGAACTTCGCCACGTGATGGGCGAAGTTGCGGGCATCCGTCGGATGGGTGCGGCCTCGCTCGATCTCGCCTATGTCGCGGCGGGCCGTTTCGACGGCATGTGGGAGCGCGGCCTTGCCGAATGGGACATCGCGGCGGGCATCCTGCTCATCCGCGAGGCCGGCGGCTTTGTCAGCGATCTCGAGGGCGGCAACGCGATGCTGCAGACCGGCACGCTGGTCGCGGGCAACGAATATATCCACAAGGCACTGTCCGAAGTCGTGCATAGGCCTGTGCCGACCCGCTAAGGGACGCGACCCCTCCCGCAGCCGTCCGCTGCGGGATTTGCCTGCAATTCGACGCCGCGCGGCATCGTCCTTCTGGCGCAAGTCAATGGACGCGCACCGAAATTCGGCCCTTCAATTCGGCGCAATCTTCCTCTAGGCTCCACGCGAAGTAAGAGCAGGAGAAGCGAGTCCCATGGCAAAGCTGGCGCTGTCGGGTTGGGAGGGGCCGGCCGAGACCGGGGAAGACTATCCCCACAAGCTGTCTAGCCCCATGCCGTTTTTCTGGACGATGGTCATCTTCCTGATCATCGTCGGTTTCGTCGGCGCGATCCTGTTTCGCCAGGCGCATGCGGCCTTCGTCAGCAATCCGGGCCTCAACGGGCTGATTCTCGGCGTGTTGCTCATCGGCATCCTGCTGGTGTTCAGCCATGTGCTGTCGCTGCGGCCGGAGGTGCGCTGGTTCAATTCCTTCCGCGCGGCGGGCAGCGCGGAAAAGGTCGGGCGCGATCCGGTTCTGCTCGCGCCGATGCGTGCGCTGATCGGACGGCATCACTCCATCGCGCTGTCGGCCAACGCCTTGCGTTCCATTCTCGATTCGATTGCGACGCGGCTGGACGAATCGCGCGACACTTCGCGCTACCTGATCGGCCTCCTCGTCTTTCTTGGCCTACTCGGCACCTTCTGGGGCCTGCTCGGTACCATCGGTTCGATCAACACCGTCATCCAGTCGCTCGACGCAGGCGCGGGCACGGCGAACGACGTGCTGAGCGCCTTGAAGGAAGGCCTGTCCGCGCCGCTGTCGGGCATGGGGACTGCGTTCTCCACATCGCTCTTCGGTCTTTCCGGTTCGCTGATCCTCGGCTTCCTCGACCTGCAGGCCGGCCGGGCGCAGAACCGCTTCTACATGGAGCTTGAAAACTGGTTGTCGTCGGTGACCGACGTTTCCTCAGAACTGTCTCCTGCTGCCATCTCCACCGGCAGCGAACAGGCGGACATCAAGGCGCTCGCAGAGCAGATTCTGAAACTTTCGCACGAAGGCGGCCACAGCCGCTCGACGGCGGCCATGGCGAGTCTTGCCGAAGGCATCCAGGGACTGGTGAAGAACATGCGCAACGAGCAGCAGATGCTGCGCGACTGGATCGAGGCGCAGCAGGACGAGGCGAAGGCGCTGCGCCGCACCCTCGACCGGCTGGCGGCGCGCGCCAGCGAGCTCAACGGCGAACGCGCCGCCGAGCGCCTTCGGGATCAGGCGGGGAGCGAGTAAGCGATGGCGCTTGCCCGCAACCGCCGCTCAAGCAGAGGCGTCGACTACTGGCCCGGCTTCGTCGATGCGCTGTCGACGCTGCTGCTGGCGATCATGTTTCTGCTGTGTGTCTTCGTGCTCGCGCAGTTCTTCCTCAGCCGCGAGATCAGCGGCAAGGACGAGGTGCTCGACCGGCTGACCAGTCAGGTGAACGAACTGACGCAACTTTTGGCGCTGGAAAAGAGCGGTAAGCAGGATCTGGAGGATTCGCTGGCCAACCTGCAGGCGTCGCTTGCCGAATCGGAAGGCGAGCGCTCCCGCCTGCAGCAGATGCTGAACCAGGGCGCGGGCGCCTCCGATGCCGCCGATGCCCGCATTTCCACGCTCAACGAGACGCTCGATGCGGAAAAGCAGGTCAGCGCGCGTGCGATGAGCCAGATCGAGCTGCTGAACCAGCAGATTGCCGCCCTGCGCAGCCAGATCGCGGCCGTGGAGGGTGCGTTGCAGGCCTCGGAGGCGAAGGACGTCACCGCGCAGGCAAAGATCGCCGACCTCGGCCGCCGGCTCAACGTGGCGCTGGCCCAGCGCGTGCAGGAACTGAACCGCTATCGCTCGGACTTCTTTGGCCGTCTGCGCGAAATCCTGTCCGATCGCGAGAACATCCGTATCGTCGGCGACCGCTTCGTCTTCCAGTCCGAAGTGCTGTTTCCCTCCGGTGGCAGCGAACTGAATCCCGAGGGGCAGGCCGAGATGCGCAAGCTTGCTGCAGCGCTCCTCGATCTCGCCAAGGAAATCCCGCCGGAGATCAACTGGGTGCTGCGCGTCGACGGGCACACCGACAATGTGCCGCTGTCGGGAACGGGTCGCTATGCGGACAACTGGGAACTCTCCTCGGCGCGCGCGACATCGGTGGTGAAGTTCCTGATCGCCAACGGCGTTCCGGCAGACCGGTTGGTGGCGGCAGGCTTTGGCGAATTCCAGCCGCTGGCACCGGGGGAAAGCAACGAGGCGCGGGCGACCAACCGGCGCATCGAGCTGAAGCTCACCGAGAAGTAGGCACCGTTTCCGCATTGCCCTTACTCTGACGTGCGCGTAACTTCCGCGCGGGGATGTGCTTGGGAGGGCGTGGATGGATTGCGATGTGCTGGTGATCGGCGCGGGGCTGGCGGGCCTTGTGGCGGCGAGCGAGGCGGTGGATCGTGGCTTGCGGGTCACCGTGCTGGACCAGGAGGGGGAGCAGAACCTGGGCGGCCAGGCCTTCTGGTCGCTGGGCGGCCTCTTTTTCGTAGACAGTCCCGAACAGAGGCGCATGCGCATACGCGACAGCCGCGCGCTCGCCCGGCAGGACTGGTTCGGTTCGGCGCAGTTCGACCGGCCGGAGGACCACTGGCCCCGCTTGTGGGCGGAGGCCTACCTCGATTTCGCCGGAGGCGAGAAGCGCGCCTGGCTGCACGCGCAGGGCATGCGCTGGTTTCCGATCGTCGGCTGGGCCGAGCGCGGCGGCGGGCTTGCCACCGGCCACGGCAATTCCGTGCCGCGCTTTCACGTCACGTGGGGAGCCGGGCGTACTGGCACCTTTTCTTCGCCGCGTACGGGAGGCGGAAGCAAAGGGGCGGCTGTCCTTCCGCTTCCGCCATCGTGTCGACCGCCTGCTTGTCGACAAAGGCGCCGTCGTCGGTGCGGAGGGCGCGGTTCTGGCTACCGATCCCGTGGCCCGCGGCGCGCGGAGTTCGCGCGATGCCGTCGGGGCGTTTTCGCTGTCGGCGGATGCGGTCGTCGTCGCATCGGGCGGGATCGGCGGCAATCATGAGCTGGTGCGGCGCAACTGGCCCGTCGAGCGGCTCGGGCCGGCGCCTGCCCGCATGATCAGCGGCGTTCCACACCATGTCGACGGGCGGATGCTGGCGATCACCCAGGAAGCCGGCGGCAGCGTCATCAATGGGGACCGGATGTGGCACTATACGGAGGGCGTGCGGAACTGGGACCCGATCTGGCCCAACCACGGCATCCGCATCCTGCCGGGGGCGTCGTCGCTCTGGCTCGATGCCGACGGAAACCGCTTTTCCGCACCGGCCATGCCCGGCTTCGATACGCTCGGAACGCTGAAGGCGATCACCGCATCGGGGCATGACTACAGCTGGTTCGTTCTCACCAAGGCGATCATCAAGAAGGAGTTCGCCCTTTCCGGATCGGAGCAGAACCCGGACCTCACCGGCAAGGATATCCGCCTGCTCCTGAAGCGGCTCGGCAGGAACCCGCCGGGGTCGGTGCAGGCCTTCATGGACAAGGGCGAGGATTTCGTCGTCCGCGACCGGCTGGAGGATCTCGTCGCCGCGATGAACGCGCTGACGGGCGAGGGCAGGCTCGATGCGGCGCATGTCCGCGCGCAGGTCGAGGCCCGCGATCGGGAAATCGACAACGCGTTTTCCAAGGATGCGCAGACGGTCGCGATCCGGGGTGCGCGCAGCTATCTCGGCGACCGGCTGATGCGCACGGCGCGGCCCCACCGGATGCTGGACGCCAAGGCCGGGCCGCTGATCGCCGTGCGGCTGAACCTCCTCACCCGCAAGACGCTGGGTGGGCTGCAGACGGACCTGAACGGCCGCGTGCTCGAACTTTCGGGCAAGCCGGTGCCCGGGCTCTACGCTGCCGGCGAGGCGGCCGGCTTCGGCGGAGGAGGGGTGCACGGCTACAATGCGCTGGAAGGGACGTTCCTCGGCGGCTGCCTCTTTTCCGGGCGGATCGTCGGCCGGAACGTTTGCGCGTAAGGGCCCGCGCGCGGCCTGCGGCCGATGCGGTTTATTGCGCTGCCGTCGTGCCGGTCAGCCGGCGGCCGGCGACCGCAAAAACCGCGCGCACCTTCTGCTACTGCGCCGCGGTCGTCTGCTCTTCCGCGCCGGCCTCGCCCTGACCGTCGTTGAACTGCAGGCAGGCCAGCCTGGCGTAGAGGCCGCCACTGCGGACCAGCGACTGATGCGTGCCCTCCTCGACGATGCGGCCGTGTTCCATGACGAGGATGCGATCCGCCTTGAGGACGGTCGCCAGCCGGTGAGCGATGACGATCGTGGTGCGCTGCCCCATAAGGCCGTCCAGCGCCTTCTGCACGAGTTTCTCGCTTTGCGCATCCAGCGCCGAGGTCGCTTCGTCGAGCAGAAGCAGTGGCGCGTCCCTGAGGATGGCGCGGGCGATGGCAAGCCGCTGGCGCTGGCCGCCGGAAAGGGTGACACCGCGCTCGCCGACCGTGGTGTCGAAGCCATCGTCGAGCCGGCTGATGAACTCCTCGGCCTGGGCGGCGCGGGCCGCTGCAACGATCTGTTCGCGCGAGACGCCGGGCATGCCAAAAGCGATGTTGTCGGCGATCGACGCGGCGAAGATCGTCACGTCCTGCGGGACGACCGCGATGCGGGCGCGGACCTCATGCGGATCGGCGGTGCGCAGGTCGATACCGTCCAGCTTCACGCTGCCGCTTACCGGATCGTAGAAGCGCAAAAGCAGCGAAAGGATGGTGCTCTTGCCGGCGCCGGAGGGGCCGACGATGGCGATCGTCTCGCCCGGACGGATCGCGAAGGAAAGCCCGTTAAGGCTGCGGTAGCCGGGGCGGGAGGGATAGGCGAAATGGACGTCGGAAAATTCCACCGCGCCGCGGGCCGGTACGGGCAGAGCGACGGGAGACGGCGGCGCTGTGATCGAGGGCTTTTCGTCCAGAAGCTCCGTCAGCCTTTCGGCCGCACCCGAGGCCTGAGACAGCTCGCCCCATACCTCGGACAGGGAGCCCAGGCTGCCGGCGGCGAAGACCGAGTAGAGCAGGAACTGGCCGAGCGTACCGGCCGAGAGATTGCCCGAGAGCACGTCCTGTGCCCCGAACCAGAGCACGCCGACGACGCTGCCGAATATCATCGCAATCGCAAACGCGGTGAGCAGCGAGCGGGCGAGGATGGCCGAGCGGGCCGCCCCGAAGGCCGCCTCGACCGCTGTGCCGAAGCGTTCGCGCGCCGCCGGCTCCGCATTGAACGCCTGCACCGTGCGGGCCGCCGAAATCACCTCGCCCGCATAGGCGGAAGCATTTGCAAGCGTATCCTGCGCCTGGCGGGAGCGTCGGCGGACCGACCTGCCGAAGGCGACGAGCGGGAAGACGATGACGGGAATGGCGGCAAGCACCAGACTGGAAAGCTTCGGGCTCGTATAGATCATCATCGCGATCGCGCCGAGACAAAGGATCAGGTTGCGCAGGGCGACCGAAGCGGTGGCGCCCACGGCGGACTTGATCTGGGTCGTGTCGGCCGTCAGGCGCGAGACGATCTCGCCGGACTGGTTGCGATCGAAGAAATCGGGCGCCAGTTCCGTGACGCGTGCAAAAACGGCGCGGCGCAGGTCGGACACGACGCGCTCGCCGAGCGTGATGACGAAGAAGTAGCGAAAGGCGCTGGCGAGCGCGAGCAGGATCGCCAGCGCGAACAGCATCATGAAATAGGTGTCGATAAAGCCGGCGTCGGATTCGGAGAAGCCGTGGTCGATCATGCGGCGCACGGCCAGGGGCAAGGCGAGCGTCGTAACCGCCGCAGTTACCAGAGCTGCGAGGGCGCCGGCGACGAGGCCCCGGTAGCGGGCGAGATAGGGAACCAATGCTGCGAGCGGGCGCAGAGACTTGCGTTCGCTCTTGCGTTCGGCGCCGGCTTGCATTTCCTTGCTCACGTTCACCTCTTCAAGCCGGGCGCTGCATCGCGATTGCTTTTTGGGCTCTTGTTATCCGGCCGGCCTTCATGTATAGGCTCGCCATCGAATTGGGAAGCCGCTGGCCTGGTCGGTCGCGGCTTCATTTACGTCTTTGACCCGGCTGCCGCAACTGCTTGCGACAAAAGGTCCCCGGAACGCAGGAAGATTGTCATGAAGGCTGATATCCATCCCGACTACCACACCATCAAGGTCGTCATGACCGACGGTACCGAGTACGAAACCCGTTCGACCTGGGGTACCGAAGGCGCAGTGATGAACCTCGAAATCGACCCCAAGTCCCATCCGGCCTGGACGGGCGGCAACCAGCAGCTCATGGACCGCGGTGGCCGCGTTTCCAAGTTCAAGAAGCGCTTCGAGGGTCTTGGCCTCTAAGCCTCTTTCGAGACGCGCTTGCGAAGCCCGGGTTTACCCGGGCTTTTTTTGTTGCCGGGATTTCCTCGCATGCCGTCTTCGATACGGGGCCGGCATCCCAGGAGACACAAAAAACCCGGCCTGGGGCCGGGTCGGATGTCGATCAAGGGTTGTGTGCGGATCAGTTGTTGCCGAAGGCGGTGTGCAGCAGGCTCAACTGGGCCTGGACGCTGTTCTGGTTGTCGTTGACGAAGTTCTGCGTCTCCTGCGGCCGATAGACCTCCCGGTCGAGCAGGGCAACGCGGTTCTGCAGCCGGAGCGAGCGCTCGATCAGGTCGCGGAAGGCTTCCGGCAGTTCGTTCCAGCCGGGAGCGGCACGATCGACGTTGAAGCCGTCGAGGCGAACCTTGCTTTTTTCGGAAATCACCTGGTCGCGCGTCATTTCGCCGTTGTTGACGGCGCGCTGCAGCAGCAGCCACGAGGCCATCTGCATCAGGCGCGTGGTCAGCCGCATCGATTCGGCCGCGTAGAGAACGGATGCCATGCGGGGCAGCACCTTTGCGGCCTGCCGGCCCGGACCATCGAGGTAAGTTGCGGTCTCTTCCACGAGGCCCATGCCTTCGGCGTAGAGATTCTTGAACTGCGATGAGGTGGCGGCGTGGCCAGCGAAGCTGACGGTGTTCAATCCTCTTTCAGACATGGCCCCATTCCTGTTTAACGCATCACAATTCAGGTAACCCGCGGACCGAACGTGTGTTCCGCCGGTCGTTTCATGCGGGCAGAATGATGCCTTAGCTGATTTCGCGCAAGCGTGATCTTAACAAAGGGTTAATCTCCACAATTCTTTACAATATTGGACAATCTGGGGAAAGGCCAAAAAAAAGAGCCGCGGGAAAGCGGCTCTCAAGGTAAAACAGGGAGAAAATCAGACCCATTCCCCAAGCGGCGAAAATGTCTGAGTCCGGACTGGTCCGGACATGCGATTAATAGCCGATGATGCTTAACGGACGGTTAACTCAAACATACCTTGGTCGCGAAACCGCACAGGTCCGCCTGTAGTCAACCGGCGATTCAGCGGAAGAGTTTTTCGGCAGCCGAGCGGCTTTTGTCCTTCCGGGCGACTTCTTCTTCCAGGCGCGAGATTTCTTCTTTCAGCAGCGCAATCCGGCTTGCAAGCTCGTCCGCCGAAAGCAGCGAGAGGTCGCAGCCGATCTCGTGTGCAACCTTGCGTACCGGGCGGTCGTCGTCCGACATACTCATCGTTCATCCTCCGTCATCGTCTGGGAGGGCACGTCGGCGGTTCCCTGCTGGCTGGCCCGCGGCGACATGCGCAAGCTCTCCGGCGTCGTCAGCGTGCCGGGATTGATAGTGGTATAGCTCTCGCGGGCGCTGGCGGGAAGGGCGGCGCGGCGACGGCTGCGGAAGATCGAATAGGCGGTGATCAGGAGATGCGCCCCGAAGGTGACAAGGAACAGGGCGTAAGGGCCGACCGACGTCATCACCGGGCCGCCCAGCGTCGGGCCGATGATGGTTCCGATACCGTAGAGAAGAAGCAGCCCACCGGACACCTTCACGAAATCTTCCGGGTTGGCGAAGTCGTTGGCATGGGAAACGGCGATCGGATAGAGGGCGTTTGCCGCCGCGCCGTAAACGGCGATGACGACCAGGAGTGCAATGACGGAACTCGGCTGCAGGAGGAACATCGCCAGGCCGGCCAGCGCCGCCACGCCTGCAAGCGCAGCGAGCACGTAGCGGCGGTCGACGCGGTCTGAGACTCGACCTGCCGGCAACTGCATGACGGCGCCGGCGAAAATCGTTACGCTCATCATCATCGCGATCGTGCTGGACGCGAGCCCCGCCTCGGCGCCGAAGACGGCACCCAGCGTGCCGAATGCGCCGTTGGCGATACCGATGAGAACGATGCCGACGCAGGCGACGGGAGAGGTGCGAAACAGGGTGGGGATATCGAGGCTGACCTGCTTCAGCGGCTGCGGGGAGGCGGCGGTCGACAGCGTCGTCGGCAGCATGGCGAGGCAGTAGAGGATGCCGGCGACCATGAACAGGATCGGCGTGCCGGTGTCGCCGAGCGTGACCATCATCTGTCCGCCGACGACCCCGAACAGGGTGATGGCGATGTAGAGCGAGAAGATGACGCCGCGGCTCTCGTTCGTCGCCCGCTCGTTCAGCCAGCTTTCGATGATCATCGAGGTTCCGGCGATGGAGAAGCCGGTGACGGCGCGCAGCGCCACCCACCAGAACGGATCCACCAGGATGCCGGTCAGAAGCGCGATGATGGCGATCAGCGAGGCGAAGCCGGAGAACGCGCGTACGTGGCCGATCCGCTTGACCACCTTCGGCGCCAGCAGGCAGCCGAGCACGAAGCCACTGGCCCAGGACGTGCCGATCAGGCCGAGCAGCGTGGTCGGATAGCCCTCATGAGCGCCGCGAACCGGCAGGAGCAGGCCATGCAGGCCGTTGCCGAGGAAAAGAAAAAGGGTGCCGAGGAGAAGTGCGAAGACGGAAACAAGGTTTTTTCGCATCGGGTATCCTGCCACTCTGCAACCGAAATGAACTATGCCGACAAGAGCATGATTTCCATAGCTGCAATACAGCCGAGGGGTGAATCATGCCTTACGGCAAACCCTCGACTTGGAAAAATGTCGCCGTTGTGACAGGAACGCGAAAAAGGAAACGCCGATGTCGAAAGTCCTTCCGCTCCTGCTGCTCGTCGCGATGGTGCTGCATGTCATCCGGCCGCTCGACTTGCCGGGACTGCGCCGTCGGCGCGATTTCTGGAAGATCGCCGTTGGCGCGATCGCGGTGATGGTGGTGACGGTTCTGGTCCGGCCATAAGGGTCGAGGCGATCGATGCCGCTCGCCACGGCGGCTCGATCGCTTCCGCTGTCTCGCACGATCCTCTTGCGGACAAACAAAAGGGCCGCACCAGGCGGCCCTCCATGAGGTTTGGCTCTATGACAAGCCTGAGCCTATGGGCTCAAGGAAGGTGTGGTTCAGAACGAGGGCTGCCTCGCTCTCACCATCGCATTTCCCACTGCCGTCACGAGGTCCGAAATCTCATTAGACATTGGATCACCTTCCTTTCTGTACGTTGACGATGATCCTAATCTAGGAACTCGGACGCGATCTGCAAGGCGCAGCTTCAATTTCCCGGTACTTCGCTGAGGCGGCGCAGGCGATGTCACCGAACCGAGCGGGAAGGTTCGGTGTGGGTCGACACAATAAAGATGTCAACACGGGCGCCGTCGATCTGGTCATTGTCACTGGATTATTGGTCTACCGAAACGACGAGGTAGTCGCAAAGACGTTCGCGCAAATTGACTCGATCGCGGCAAACGCGGGCGGAGACCAATCAGCACTACTTCATCGTCGAGCGTTGAGCCGGGATCAGCCCTATGCCGCCTTCTCCAACTCCTTCTTCCATTGCCCCCGCGCAGCCAGGCTGCACATCTTGGCGCGGTGGTTGAAGGCGCGCTGGCCGGCGGCGACGTTTTCGGCTTTGCCGCCCCAGGCGTCCAGCGCTTCTGCCTGCAGCGCGCGGCCATAGGAGAAGGTCAGCTTCCAGGGCAGCGTGCCCATGGCGTTCATGGCGGAAAGATGGGCGGTCGCCTCTTCCGTCGACTGGCCGCCGGAGAGGAAGGCGATGCCGGGAACGGCCGCCGGCACGGTTCGCTTGAGGACACGAAGCGTCCGTTCGGCAACCTCCTGCACGGAAGCCTTGCGCGCCTTCTTGCCGTCGATAACCATGGAAGGCTTGAGGATCATGCCCTCCAGAGAGATGCGCTGGTCGGCCAGTTCTTCGAAGGTGATGCGAAGGGTCTCCTCGGTCACCTCCTGTGAGCGCTCGATCGACTGGGTGCCGGGCTCTCCATCCATTAGTACCTCCGGCTCGACGATCGGCGCGATGCCGGCTTCCTGGCAAAGCGCGGCATAGCGGGCGAGCGCCTGGGCATTCGCCTTAATCGCGCCAAAGCTCGGAAGCGTGTCGGAGATCGCGATCACGGCCCGCCATTTGGCAAAGCGTGCGCCGGCTTCGTAGTATCTGGCGAGCCTGTCGCGCAGGCCGTCGAGGCCTTCGGTGATCGTCTCGCCCGGGAAAAGTGCCATCGGCTTGGCGCCGGTATCGACCTTGATGCCGGGAACGGCGCCGGCTGCCGTGATGATATCGGCGAGCGGCCGGCCGTCATCGGTCTTCTGAAACAAGGTTTCCTCATAGAGGATGACGCCGGAAATGTAGTTGTACATCGCCTCGTCGGCGGAAAAGAGCATCTGGCGGTAGTCGCGACGGGAGGCGTCAGTGGATTCAACGCCGATGCCGTCGAGGCGCTTCTTGATGGTGGCGGTCGATTCGTCGGCGGCGAGCAGGCCCTTGCCTGCGGTGACGATGCGGGCGGCGATGTCTTCCAGTCGTTCGCTCATGCGTCCCTCCTTGGACCGGTCCGTGTTTCCTTGTCCCTCTGCATGTTCTGCCCGACGATCCCTGTGGCCGTCTTGGACATATTTTCGATCCGGCGATGCGTCCCGTCAACGAAAATGGCCCCCTCCATCGAATGGAGAGGGCCATCAGTTCGTTCCGCTGAAGACGGAAGCCTACTTCTGCTGAAGGACCTCAACGCCCGGCAGGAGCTTGCCCTCCATCCATTCGAGGAAGGCGCCGCCGGCGGTGGAGACGTAAGTGAAGTCGTCTGCGACGCCGGCATGGTTCAAGGCCGCGACCGTGTCGCCGCCGCCGGCGACCGAAATCAGTGCACCTTCCTTGGTCCGGCCTGCCGCATGCCTGGCCGCGGCAACGGTCGCCGCATCGAATGGCGCGATCTCGAAGGCCCCGAGCGGGCCGTTCCAGACGAGCGTCGAAGCGCGGGAAATCCAGGCGTTGACCGCTTCGACCGATTTCGGGCCGACGTCGAGAACCATGGCATCCGCGGGAATTGCGTCGATCGAAACCGTCTCATTGTCGGCGCCGGCCTTGAACTCGCGGGCGACGACGCCATCCTCGGGCAGGATGATCGCGCAGCCTGCAGCGGCGGCGTCGATCATGATCTGCTTGGCGGTGTCGGCGAGATCGTGCTCGCAGAGCGACTTGCCGACGTTCGTGCCGCGTGCGGCCAGAAACGTGTTCGCCATGCCGCCGCCGATGACGAGCGCGTCGACTTTCTTTACCAGGTTCGACAGCAGGTCGATCTTTGTGGAGACCTTGGCGCCGCCGACGATGGCGACGACCGGGCGCTTCGGATTGCCGAGGCCCTTCTCAAGCGCCTCAAGTTCGGCCTGCATGGTGCGGCCGGCATAGGCCGGAAGCAGGTGCGCCAGGCCCTCGGTGGAGGCGTGCGCGCGGTGGGCGGCCGAGAAGGCGTCGTTGACGTAGATGTCGCCGTTTGCGGCCAGCGCCTTGGCGAAGTCGGTGTCGTTCTTCTCCTCGCCCTTGTGGAAGCGGGTGTTTTCGAGAAGCAGGATGTCGCCGTTCTTCAGCGCATCGACGGCGGCCTTGGCCTTGTCGCCGATGCAGTCCTCGGCGAAGGTGACCGGTTGGCCGAGCACGTCCTTCACGGCCGGCACGATCAGGCCGAGCGACTGGTCGGCGACCGGCTCGCCCTTGGGGCGGCCGAAATGGGCAAGCAGGATGACCTTCGCGCCCTTCTTCGACAGTTCAAGGATGGTGGGGGCGACGCGCTCGATGCGGGTTGCGTCGGTAACGTTGCCGTCCTTGACGGGAACGTTGAGGTCGACGCGGACCAGCACGCGCTTGCCGGCGATGTCGGTGAGGTCGTCTAGGGTCTTGAAGGTCATGGGCACCGCTCCTGGTGTTCTGCCTTGAAGCGCCGCGCGCCGAACAGGGATGGCGCGCCTTCTGCGCTGGCGATGTGAAATTAGCACTTCCCGCCTTCAGGCTGGAAGGCGGAACAGTTCAGGGCCTCGGACGCAAAAGCTCCCTTTCGCCGTCATGCCGGACTCGATCCGGCATCCAGCGCGCTCAAGTCCTTGAGCGCAATAAGACGCTATCGCGCCGCCGACGCGGCACTGCTGGACCCCGGATCAAGTCCGGGGTGACGGAAGAACAAGGTGGCCCCGTCACGAGGGCCTTAAACGTAGACACCCGGCCATTGCTGCCCGGGTGTCCAAGATTGCGATCAGATCAGCTTGGCAAAAGCGACGGCCGTGTCGGCCATGCGGTTGGAGAAGCCCCACTCGTTGTCGTACCAGGAAAGGATACGGACGAACTTGCCTTCCAGAACCTTGGTCTGGTCGATCGCGAAGATCGACGAATGGCTATCGTGGTTGAAGTCGCGCGAGACCAGCGGCTCCTCGGTGTAGCCGAGGATGCCCTTGAGCGCGCCGTTGGAGGCGGCCTTGATGGCTTCGTTGATTTCTTCGACCGTGGTGTCGCGCTTGGCAACGAACTTGAAGTCGACGACCGAGACGTTCGGGGTCGGCACGCGGATCGAGGTGCCGTCGAGCTTGCCCTTCAGGTGCGGCAGCACGAGGCCGACGGCCTTGGCGGCACCCGTCGAGGTCGGGATCATCGAGAGCGCTGCCGCGCGGGCGCGGTAGAGATCCTTGTGCATCGTGTCCAGCGTCGGCTGGTCGCCCGTGTAGGAGTGGATCGTGGTCATGAAGCCGTGGTCGATGCCGACCGCGTCGTCGAGGACCTTGACCACGGGAACCAGGCAGTTGGTGGTGCAGGACGCATTGGAGATGACCAGGTGCTCCTTGGTCAGCTTGTCGTCATTGACGCCGAAGACGACGGTCAGGTCGGCGCCGTCGGCCGGAGCCGAGACGATGACGCGCTTGGCACCGGCCGTCAGGTGAGCGGCGGCCTTGTCGCGGGCGGTGAAGATGCCGGTGCACTCCATGGCGATGTCGACGCCGAGTTCCTTGTGCGGCAGCGTCGCCGGGTCCTTGATCGCAGTGACCTTGATCGGCTTGCCGCCGCCGACGATGATCGTGTCGCCCTCGACCTTCACTTCGGCCGGGAACTTGCCGTGGATCGAATCGTAGCGCAGCAGGTGGGCATTGGTCTCGACCGGACCAAGGTCGTTGATCGCCACGACCTCGATGTCGGTGCGGCCGGATTCGACGATCGCGCGCAGGACGTTGCGGCCGATGCGGCCAAATCCGTTGATGGCAACTTTTACGGTCATTTCGGGTCTCTCCCTGTCAGAATAAAACGTGCGGGTGGCGCGCGGTCGCCCGCGCGCCTTCCCGGATCAGCCGAGCTTGGCTTCGGCGGCTGCGACCACGGCCTCCGGCGTGATGCCGAAGTGCTTGTAGAGCTCCTTGTAGGGACCGGACGCGCCGAACGATGACATGCCGATGAAGGTGCCGTCCGAGCCGATGATGTGGTCCCAGCCCTGGCGGATGCCGGCCTCGACGGCGATCTTGACCGGCGAGTTGCCGATGATCGCCTTCTGGTAGGCTTCCGGCTGCTCGTAGAAGAGCTCGAAGCAGGGAACCGATACGACACGGGTGGAAATGCCCTTGGCCGTCAACGCTTCGTGGGCCTTTACCGCGATCTCGACTTCCGAGCCGGTGGCGAAGATCGTCACCTGGGCATCGGCCGAAGAAATCAGGTCATAGGCGCCCTTGGCGCAGAGGTTCTCCTCCTCGAACTCGGTGCGCACGGCCATCAGGTTCTGGCGGGTGAGCGCGATGCCCGAGGGGCGGTCCTTGTGTTCCAGCGCCAGCTGCCAGCACTCGGCCGTCTCGGTGGCGTCGGCCGGGCGGAACATCATCAGGTTCGGGATGGCGCGGAGTGCGGCCATCTGCTCGACCGGCTGGTGCGTCGGGCCGTCTTCGCCGAGACCGATCGAATCATGGGTCAGGACGTGGATGACGCGGATGCCCATCAGGGCGGCGAGGCGGATCGACGGACGGCAATAGTCCGAGAAGATCAGGAAGCCGCCGGAGTAGGGGATCAGGCCGCCGTGCAGCGCCATGCCGTTCATCGCAGCCGCCATGCCGTGCTCGCGCACGCCGTAGTGGATATAGCGGCCGGAGAAGTCGTCCGGAGTGATCGACTTGGTCTGGCTGGTCTTGGTGTTGTTGGAGCCGGTCAGGTCGGCAGAGCCGCCGATCGTTTCATGCAGAACGCCGTTGATGACTTCGAGCGCGTCCTCGGAGGCCTTGCGGGTCGCCGGGTTCGGCTTGGTCTCGGCCAGCTTCCTCTTGTAGGCGGAGATCGCGGAATCGAGGCCGCTTTCCAGGTCGCCGGCAAAGCGGCGGACGAACTGGGCCTTCTTCTCCGGATCGGCCTTTTCCAGGCGTTCCTGCCATTCCTTGTGCGCCTTGGTCGAGCGCAGGCCGGCCAGACGCCAGGCGTCGAGCACGTCGGAAGGCACCGAGAACGCTTCGGCGTCCCAGTTCAGCGCCTTGCGGGTCGCGGCGATTTCGTCTCCGCCGAGCGGCGAGCCGTGGACCTTGTGAGTGCCGGCCTTGTTCGGAGCGCCCCAGCCGATGACCGTCTTGCAGGCGATCATGGTCGGCTTGTCGGACTTCTGGGCCTGTTCGACGGCAGCCGCGATCGCCTCCGGGTCATGGCCGTCGACGGCGATCGTGTTCCACTGCGAGGCACGGAAACGGGCGTGCTGGTCGGTTGAATCGGCAATCGAGATCGGGCCGTCGATCGAGATGTTGTTGTCGTCCCAGAAGACGATCAGCTTGTTGAGCTTCAGGTGACCGGCCAGCGCGATCGCTTCCTGGCTGATGCCTTCCATCAGGCAGCCGTCGCCGGCGAGAACGTAGGTGTAGTGCTCCATCAGGTCGGAGCCGAACTCCTCGCGCAGCTTGCGTTCGGCAATCGCCATGCCGACGGCGTTGGCAATGCCCTGGCCGAGCGGACCGGTGGTCGTCTCGATGCCGGCGGCATGGCCGTATTCCGGGTGGCCGGCGGTCTTGGCGCCGAGCTGGCGAAAGTTCTTGATCTCGTCGATCGTGATGTCCTCATAGCCGGTCAGGTAGAGGAGCGAATAGAGCAGCATCGAGCCGTGGCCGGCGGACAGCACGAAGCGGTCGCGGTTCGGCCAGGACGGAGCCTTCGGGTCGAAGGTCATGAAGCGGGTGAAAAGGACCGTTGCGATGTCCGCGGCGCCCATGGGAAGGCCGGGATGGCCGGAGTTTGCTTTCTCCACGGCATCCATGGAAAGAAAGCGAATAGCATTCGCCATCCGGTCGTGTTTTTCGCGAGAGATCATGACTGTTCCAAATAATCGGGGTGTCAGGGCCGATGCCTGTCGGGGTCACCGGTTAGGAAGCGGCTGACACATAGCAGGTGCATTGCGGGAGTCAACGAATTGCGCCGTTTTTGCCGTGTTTTGCGGCGCTTTGGCGCGGAAGTCGGCAGGTCTTTTCGACGCCGGGTTTCTCCTCTTTCCCGCGGCGCAGCAATCTCATCCACAGACGAGCGCGGCGATGCCGGGCCGCGCGGTTGACGCTGGCGATTGCTGTTGAATATTGTCAATGACTTGAAGACGGCGAGAACCGCGGCGATTCGTCCGCGACCGTAAATGCCGGTGAAGGCGTGATGGCGGCAGGAGAAACAGTCAGGGTAGCGATCGAGGAGTTGCGCAAGGCTTTGACCGGCCTCGACAACGCGCTCGACATGCGCTTCGACCGCGAGCGAGACCACAGCGAGATCGAAAACGAGGTGCGCCGTGTCAACACGGATCGCTCCCGCCTTGCTCAGGAACTGGATCAGTCCGAGTTCCGGGCCAACCGTCTCGAGGAGGTCAACCGCGAGGTTTCCCGCCGGCTGGTCACCGCAATGGAAACGATCAGGGCAGTACTCGACCGCTGACGCAAGCGTGCGGCGGCCTGCTTCGGGGGACACGGAAGATTCCATGGCGCAAGTAACGGTTCTGATCGACGGCAAGGCCTACAGGATGGCCTGCGAGGAGGGGCAGGAAGAGCACCTCAGCGAACTTGCGGGCGGCTTCGACCGCTATGTCGGCCACCTGAAGTCGCAGTTCGGCGAGATCGGTGACCTGCGCCTCACCGTGATGGCCGGCATCATGGTCATGGACGAACTCAGTGAGACCAGCCGGCGGCTGAAGGCGCTGCAGGCCGAAGTGGAGCAACTGCGCAACGGCCGCGAGAGCGTCATGGCGGAAGCCTCCCGCGACGAGGCCGAACTTGCCGCCGCACTCGGAGAGCTTACGAACCAGATCCAGGGCATGACGGCGAAACTCGTGGGAAAGCCTGTCGCGAACTGATTTCAGACGTGACGAGGATGCGCGGCATGCAGGACGCCGGCGACCGCGCCTGTCTGCGAAAGTGAGCTATGGCCGCTGACCGCCTGGGGTTCATCCGCGACGACCGCATTCTCTTGCCGCAGCAAGCGATAGCCACTGGATTAGTCGCCCGTTCCGTCCTATATCTGAATTGCGGTCTGCGCTTCCCGACAGGTATCAACATTCCCCGGGGCCATACACGATCTCAAGGGAGCTGTCCCTGTTCGGACCCGTGGGTTCGGACATATGGCACCCACCTACTTTGTAGGCACCCGGGATCGTAAAAATCCATCGGTCGCCGTGGATCGCGCTTCTCTAAATTTCCTTGGGATCTGGCGTCCAATCTCGCGTGCGTGTCGGGCTTGACGCAACGCATGCGCGGCCGCCCGCATCGATCCGCTTCCGCAAGTACCGCCATTTCGCCAGGGTCGCCGGCCTGTCACTTTCGGCTGGCGGGTCCCGTCAAAGCGCCGTCGTGGATCAGTTTCGGGTCTCCGGCGTCATGATTTCCTTCGGAACCTCTTTTGGGGCCTCGCAGCGCCTCAGCTGCGTGAGGCGAGCATCGCTCGCGAAAGCAGTCCCGCGAGCGGCGCGGGCAGCTTGCCTTCCGCCCACCGGGCGACGATGCGGCGCTCCTCCAGCGGCACGGCGGAGAGGATCGTCAGCGCCAGAAGATAGGCGATTGCGCCTGCGACGATGCCGAGCAGCATGCCGGGCAGGTTTGGCATCCACCACAGGCAGGCGCTTGCGGCCGCCGCACAGCAGAGTGCCGCAAGAAGGACCTTGAGGAGTGCCAGCGGTTTGCACGCGACGCCGAGGCGGCGGTGGCAATACCACAGGCAGAAGAGGAAGCTCGCCGTTCCCGTCAGTCCCTTGACCCAGGCGGCCCCCATCGTGCCAAAGCGCGGCACGACGACGAGCAACAGGCCGATGCAGGCAAGGCCCTCCCATATCGACAGGCGCAGGACGGCCCCGCTTCGCTCCCGCGCCAGCATCATGCGATAGGGCACCGTCACCATGGCGGCAGCGAAGCCGAAGGCAAGCAGCACCACCGACAGTTCCACCGCTGGGCGGAAGTCTTCGCCAAACAGCGCCGGGATGAGCACCGGCGAGATGGCGGCGCCGCCGAAGCAGATCGGGGCCAGCACCAGCGACAGGCCCAGCAGGCTTCGCTGGTAGGCTTCCGTCAGGCCGGCATGGTCGCCGCGGTCGTTGTGGTAGGAGAAGAGCGGCACCAGCGGGGCCACCAGGAAATAGGACAGCTGGATTACCATGCCGGTCATCGTCGAGGCGATGGCGTAGTGTCCGACAGCGGTGAGGTTGAAGAAAAGCCCGATCACCGCAAGTTCGACCCGCGAGCCGAGAAGCGCCGTAATGCCGCCGGACAGCCAGCTGTTGCGCGCATACGTGGTCATGGCCGGCGTCACCGGCTGCACGCCCGCCCTTGCGGGCGAGAGGTATTTCCGCAGCGATAGCGCCTGCGGCAGGTGGCGGAACATGTGGCCGAAGATCGCGCCGGCCGGTCCCAGCACCAGAGCGCCGAGCAGGACGAGGAAGGGCTGCAACAGGCAGCCGATCGCCGTGTTCAGGCTGCTTTCGCGGAAGCGGCCAAGCCCCTGGGCGGCACCCAGCGACAGGGTCGAGTAGGCATAGACGAGGAAGAGGCCGGTCGTCGCAGCCCAGATCAGCGAGACGCTTTCCTGTCCGGATAGCGCGAGCCAGCCCGCATAGCCGAGCATGGTTATGGCAAGGGCGCCTGTGGTCGCGACGAAACGGCGCGTCATGGTGCGCACGAGGCCGGGCCGCCCGCCGTCGTCGGCGCCATCACTCTGGCCGACGAAGCGCAGGATCGCCTGCGGCATGCCGAAGTCGGAGATAAGGGTCGCGACCGTCATGATCCACAGCGCGTAGGCGACGATTCCCGCACCTTCGACGCCCAGCGCGCGCGCGACGACGACGCTGCTGCCGAAGCCGGCAAAGAGCGACAGAAGGCCTGCGGCGGCGTTGAGCAGCGATGACCCGAGCATGGATTTCATGTGGCGACCGTCTTCGTCCTGCGGCGCCAACGGGAGGTCACCGTAGCGCAAGAGCCCCTAGAGCCGTAGATCACCCGGCTTAACATTCGGTATCCGGCCGCAGATCGCGGCATTCGGCGGCCTGCTAACCCGGACTTAAGAAAACTAGTTTAGGCCAAACCGACCCGACTGTTCCATCATCAGGTGTAGCCAATGCCGGATATCACCCTTTCCGCGCGTCATGACAGCGGCCTGAAGCTGAAGCTGCAGCACCTCTTCTGGCGTCTCATCGCATTCCTTCCCGACCGCCCCTATCTGCGCTGGAAATACTACTCCATGGCCGGGCGGTTTCCCGATCTCGACGATCCGCGGCTGTTTTCGGAAAAGGTGCAGGCGCGCAAGCTGTACGACCGCAAGCCGATCTACGCGCGCATGGTGGACAAGCATGCCGCCAAGGCGCTGATCGCCGAGCGCGCCGGGCCTCAATATGTCGTTCCCACCTACTGGGTCGGGCGTGACCTGAACGACGTCGACTGGTCGACCATTCCGCTTCCGACGGTGGTCAAGCCGACGCATGCTTCAGGCTGCGGCGTCTTCCTGCGCGAGCGCGGCGATATCGACGCGATTCTGGCGCGCAATCCCGGACCCGAATGGCTGGCGCTGAAGCATCATCGCATCAACCGCGAATGGGCCTACGGCGAGTTCGAGCCTTTGATTATCATCGAGAAGATGCTGGTGGAAGGTGACGATGCGCCGGACGATTATCGCTTCTTCGTCTTTTCCGGCGAGGTCTCGCACATCGAACTGCGTCTGAGGCGCGACGGGGTCGGCTACGAAAGCTGGTTTTCTCAGCAATGGCAGCCCCTGGAGTATCAGGGTTTCTACTACGAGCCATATCCGGGCGTGCTGCCGCGTCCCGACAAGTTCGAAGAGATGCTTGAGGTCGTGCGGAAGATGGCGGGCGACAGCGATTTCATGCGGGTCGATCTCTACGTGGTCGACGGACAGATCTATGTCGGCGAGCTGACGCTCTATCCGGGCGGCGGTTTCCAGGGCTGCGTGCCCGACGAGTTCGACGAGGCGCTTGGCAGGATGTGGAAGCAGGAGCTGACGCGCCATAGGCGCTGAGGGTGCGAGGGGCCGCACGGTTGCGGGCAACGGGCTGAAACGAGATGAGAGTCCTCTTTCTATCGACGCATGCGTTTCTGCCGACGACGCGCAAGGCAAGCGTGCATTTCGTCACCGAGGCGCTTGCCGCCCGAGGGCACGAGGTCGATACGGTGAGCGTGGGCTTCAGCGCGCTCACGAAGTTCAAAAAGCCCGACCTCCATGCGCAACTCGCCGGGCCGCAAAAGAACCGCTTTGTCGAAACCGCTCTGCGCCGGCGCGCGGCCTGCTACCTTCCACCGCTTCATCCGTTCAGCTCGCGCAACGCCGCGCTGAACGCCGTCACCGGCCTGTTCTTCCCGCTCTACGGCAATCTGCTTCCCCCTTTCCTGAAGGAGGCGATCGGGGCGGCCGATGTGGTGGCGATCGAGTCGGGAACGGCGATCGCCTTCTTCGACGCGGTGCGGCGCATCAATCCGGCCGCGCGGCTTCTCTATTTCAAGCGCGACCGGCTCGATTCGGTCGGCGCTTCGGAGTATCTGCAGGGCCTCGAGCGGCGGATCTGGCCGCAGTTCGACAGCGTGATCGTGCCGTCCCCGCGCATGGCCGAACAAATGCCGCCAGCGACAAGGCTGTCCTGCGTGCCCCAGGGCATCGACAAGGGCATGTTCGATGCAGCGCTCTCCTCGCCCTATCCGGCGGGATCGCAAAACGGCGTGTCGGTCGGAAACATGCTGTTCGACGCCGATGCGGTCAGACAGATGGCGCTCTCGCGTCCCGAAATCTCCTTTCATGTGTTCGGCGCCGGCCTCCCCGGCGAATATCCGGGCAATGTCCGCCTTTACGGCGAACGGCCGTTCGGCGAGATCGTGCCCTACATCAAGTTCGCCGACTTCGGCATCGCGCCCTATCGTCTGACTGCGCGCGAACTCTATCTGGCCGAATCCAGCCTCAAACTTCAGCAGTACAGCTACTGCCTGTTGCCGGTGCTGGTCCCGGACCTTCTGGAAGGCGGGCGCGGCAATCTGGTTTGCTATGCGCAACAGGGCGAGGCGGATTGGGCGGGCAAGGTCGGGAAGGCTGCGACTGCGCCGCACGAACCGGCATGGCGCGACGGCATCCTGTCGTGGGACGAGGTCGCCGCCCGTATCGAAGCGGAGATGGTCGCCTGACCTCCGAACCTGCCGTGACGGCCTTTGTCGACCGAAAGTTGTGATCATTATTCATCAAGTCACGGTTCTGATCGTCGGCTCAGTGTCCGGGTTCACGTCGGCCATATTCCAGTTATCGAATATATATAGATTCTAATCTATTGATTTCTATCGTCATTTTTTGACATCGGGCGCGCGGGCGCTGGAGAATTTACCGTGCGTTAACCATGATGGCATTTACATGGGCGCCATCAATTAGCTCATGACGAGCACCAATCCATTCATCTTCAGGTTTCATATGACCAGCATTCATACGAATGTCGGGGCGATGGTCGCGCTCCAGACCTTGCGCGTGCTCGGCGGTGCGCTGCAGACAACCCAGAACCAGGTGAGCAGTGGCCTGCGCATTTCCGCAGCCTCCGACAATGCGGCCTACTGGTCGATCTCGACCACAATGCGGTCCGACAACAAGGCGATCTCTGCTGTGTCCGATGCGTTGGGGCTCGGTGCTGCGATAGCGGATACGGCTTATGCCGGCGTCGAATCCGTCATCGACAACCTGGATGCGATCAAGGCAAGACTGGTCGCAGCGAAGGAGGAGGGGGTCGACAAGGCCAAAATCCAGAACGAGATCGATGCCTTGAAAAAGCAGGCGCTCAGCACTGCCGTTTCGGCGTCGTTCAACGGCGTGAACTGGTTGAATACCGATATCAACGACGATCTCGCAAACCTCTCCTACTACAATTCCAGCATCGTCGGAGGCTTTGTGCGCTCCGCCGACAGCTCCGTGGCGCTGAAGACAGTGGACGTCGATCTCGTCGGGATCAGTCTTTTGAACACCGGCGGCGGTGGAGCACTGCAGACGGACATCCGTAGTCTCGGGACGATCGGAGGCTTTCGATACGCCGCCCAGGGTCAGGGGAGCTACGATGGCTGGGAAATGCGCGACTTCACGGGTACGCAGACTTTCGGCCCCGGCGATTCGATTGATATCAACCTCGTACTCGACGCCGACGCATATTCAGCGGGTACCAGCTACTCCCTCACCATCGACAAGGCCGCAGTTGACGCCGCGCTCGGGATCTCGACGGGCGTCGTGGACAATTCCTACGACTTGGCACGCGTTCTCAACTGGATCTTCACGAACAACGGCATCCCGGCCAGCGCCGGCTACAACGACAACTGGCCATTGTGGAGCAACATCAGCGTCAATACCCATGCCGCAACGGGTAATACGGGCTCCAGCGTGGACCTGACGGTGACCAATTCAACGTTTCCAGCCGGTGCTGCATTCGGTCTTCAGAATGCGCCGACGCAGGATGTCGCCAACCGTTACGCGCAGGGCAGCTTCAATTTCACGGGTCCGTTCCGGGTACACAACGGCGTGGAATTCACTTTCACATTCCAGATTAATACCGAGTTGCCGATCGAGGTGACTGTCGACCGTTCGCTGGTCGACAGCGCGCTGGGCACCAGCGACGGGTTCATCAACTCTGCGGGAGACATGGCGTCCGTGCTTGACCTCGCCCTGAGCGGATTGGGTCTCGATGTTTCCGCCGCAGGCTCCACCGTCTATTTCGACGTCGACCCGAGCATTTATCCGGACTCCGGGACGCGATCGCATTTCTCGATCTCGAAAATCGTCGACAATGTCGGCAGCTTGCCGGATTTCGACCTGATGGACCTCGATATCAGTGCGCCCGGCGCTGATATCGATCGATATCTCTACGGCATCGAAGGCATGTTGAAGAAGCTCACGAATGCCGGGAGCACGCTGGGTGCAGCACAGAAACGGGTCGAGCTCCAGTCGGAATTCGCACTTGCTCTGCGCGATGCCATCGCTACCGGCATTGGCCGTCTCGTCGATGCCGACATGAACGAGGCGTCGACGCGGCTGAAAGCGCTGCAGACACAGGAACAGCTGGCCGTGCAATCGCTGTCGATCGCTAACGGCAATGCGGAAAACATCGTGCAGCTGTTCCGCTGAAAACGGCGGCATCTGCAAAATGCGAACGGCCGCCTCGAGGGCGGCCGTCGTCTTGTCCGGGGCAAGGGAAGATCAGGCGGCTGCCTTCAGTTCCTTGTCGATCATGGCGCGCAGCGCACCGAGGTCCTTGGCGAAGGCGCGGATGCCTTCGGAGAGCTTTTCGGTCGCCATTGCGTCCTGGTTCAGCATCCAGCGGAAGGTCTTTTCATCGACCTTGATCGGTGCGACATGGCCGGCGGTCTCCGGCGACAGCTTGCGCTCCAGCTTGCCTTCGGCCGCGTCGAGTTCTTCCAGGAGTTGCGGGCTGATGGTCAGGCGATCGCACCCGGCCAGGGCCTCGATCTCGCCGGTGTTGCGGAAGGAGGCGCCCATGACGATCGTGTTGATGCCGTTCGACTTGTAGTAGTCATAGATGGCGCGGACCGAAAGCACGCCCGGATCTTCTTCCGCCGTAAACGTCTTGCCGCTGGCCTTGACGTGCCAGTCAAGGATGCGACCGACGAAGGGCGAGATCAGGAAGGCGCCGGCATCGGCGCAGGCGATCGCCTGGGCTTTGTTGAAGAGCAGCGTCAGGTTGCAGTCGATGCCTTCCTTCTGCAGCACCTCGGCGGCGCGGATTCCCTCCCAGGTGGAGGCGAGCTTGATGAGGATGCGCTCGCGGCCGATGCCGCGCGCCTCATAGGCCTTGATGATGCCATGGGCCTTCTCGATGGAGGCTGCGGTGTCGAAGGAGAGATCCGCATCGACTTCGGTGGAGACGCGGCCGGGAACGAGTTCGGAAAGGGCTGCGCCGACGGAGATCGCCAGCCGATCGGCAACGGCTGCGATCACCCCTTCGCGGTTTCCGCCTTGCGACTGGCCCCAGCGGACGGCCTCGGCCACGGCGTCGGCGAACATCGGCGTGCCGAGCGCCTTCAGCACGATCGTAGGGTTCGTCGTGCAGTCGACGGGCTTCAGGCGGCGTACGGCCTCGATGTCGCCCGTGTCGGCCACGACGGTCGTCATCGCACGCAATTGTTCAAGCTTTGAAGTCATGTTCGATATCCCGTTCCGTGGCGTTCAGTTTGGCGCGTCTTAGAGGCTGTTGTTGAATTGCATGCCGGCACGGCGTCGCGGGCTTCCTTTACCGTTTCGCCGTGTCCGTGCATGCAACAGCCGCCGGAGCGTCGCCGCTCCGTGGATGCTGCGCGACTATCATCGTGCGGCGGCGCTGCTGTCAAGCACTTTTGCGTAATCCAATAAACATATGTCGCATTGCTTTGGTTCCATGCTAAGAGAGACGGGCGGCCGGTGAACGCTGCAGCAGAACAAGGGGCAGGGCATTTGGTAAAATTGAGGCGGGATACGCACAAGGCCTACTCCGAGAGCGCGTCCATGCGCCTTCGTGCGGCCTGGCTCTACTACAACCAGCGCATGACGCAGAAGGATGTCGCCGAAAAGCTCGGCGTCAGCCGCACCACCGTCGTCCGGATGCTGGACGAAGCCCTCAAGCGCGGCGAGGTCCAGATCTGGATCGACGAGAGCGTCGGGGATTGCGTCGAACTGGCGACGCGGCTGGAGAAGGCCTACGGGCTCGATGAGGCGATCGTGGTGCCGTCGGCGGAAACGGCGGAGGGAACTGCGAAAGGCGTGGGGCTCGCGCTCGGCCAGTTCCTGACGGAAGCGATACCCGACGACTGCACGATCGGCGTCGGCTGGGGACGCACGCTGACCGCCTCCCTTGCGAGCTTCCGCCCCGCCCGGCGCGAACGGGTCAAGGTCGTCTCGCTCTTGGGCGGTATCGTCCAGGCGCACCATATCAACCCGATCGAATACAGCTGGCGCATCGCAAGCCAGCTTGGCGCTGAATGCTATCTCTTCCTGGCGCCCCTGATCGTCGACAGCCATGAGACCAAGCGCAACCTGATAGACAAATGCGGATTGAAGCCGCTCTACGACCTGGCCGAGAACATGGACATCGCGGTCGTCAGCTGCGGCGATATCGGGCCGCAATCGACCTCGCTGTCGCGCGGTTTCCTGTCGCCGACGGTCCTGAAGGAACTGGTGGCCGCCGGCTGCGTCTGCGACACGATGTGCAACTTCCTCGATGCCGAAGGACGCACGATCGATCATCCCATTCGTGACCAGGTGATGTCGATCGACCTCGACACGGTGAAGAAGGCCAGCCACATCGTGCTCGTCTCCGGTGGCTCGCACCGGGCGCCGGCGATCCGTGCCACCATCCGCCGAGTCGGCTGCAACACGCTGATTACCGATGAGGGCGCTGCGGCGGCGATGCTGCAGCTTGTGAAGGCGCAGGCGGCCTGAGGTCCTTGTTGTCGCGAATGTCGTCGTCGCAAATCCGCTGCATGCTTTGCACGACCCTAGATCAGCCTCAAAAGGGCCGCGCGCGAAATGGCGGCGGTGATGTTGCGGGTGCCGAGTTTCTCGATCGCCTGCATCAGCGCACAGCTCACGCGCACAAGCGGCAGGTCGGTTTCGATCACGATCTGGTCTACTGTCTTTCCTTCAGCGGCAAGCGAAAGGCAGCGTAGCTCGATGGGCGAGAGGTCAGGTGGCGCCAGCGTGCGAGGGCGCGCGAATCGGGGATCGGCGGTGGACATGGGCGGCGGTGATAAAGCGGTCGCGCGCTTTCGACTACCTGAACGTGCTGAAATACTTTATTAAACCTTAGTGAAATGGCGGGTGGCCGAAACCTGCGGCCGACCGATGCGGCTGGATTTCCGGGGCTTGTGGCGCCTTCTCATTGCTTGCGCGAAGACGTGTTCCAAATTGGGGCGTGGTGCATTTCGCCAGCATCGGTGGCCGTCGAGGCAGCGGCCGCACCTTTCAGGCATGGTTGCGGCCGGCACGTTCTTGGCGCTATGGGAGGGGAAACAGGCACGGAGAACCGCGTGACGCTCAACGTGACGCCCAAGGAAAAGAAGGCGCAACTGCGCAACGAGAAGCTTGCGCTGCGAGACGCCATGACGACGCAGGCCCGTATCGAAGGAAGCCTCGCCATGGCGGATCATGCCGGCGAGGTGATTGCCTTCGAGCCCGGCGCCGTCATTTCCGGCTTCTGGCCGATCCGCTCGGAGGCCGATATCCGTCCGCTGATGGCGCGGCTTGCCGAACGCGGCGCCCGACTGAGCCTGCCGGTGGTGCTGGACCGGGAAACGATCGTCTTTCGCGAGCTCGTCCGCGGGGCGCCGATGGTCAAGACGGGATTCGGCACGACCGGTCCGGGTCCGGAAGCCAAATTGCTCGATCCCGATATCCTGCTCATTCCGCTTTCGGCCTTCGACGGCAACGGTCACCGGATCGGCTATGGCGCCGGACATTACGACCGCGCCATCGACCGGTTGCGCGCAAAGGGGCTGTCGCCGCGATTGATCGGGATCGCCTTTGCCTGCCAGGAGGTGGCGGAGGTGCCCTTCGAGCCGCATGACGTTGCGCTCGATGCGGTTCTGACAGAAGACGGCTTTCGCATATTCAACGAACAAGGTGGACAGGGCTGATGCGGCTTCTCTTTCTGGGCGACATGGTGGGCAAGAGCGGACGGACCGCCGTCTGGGAACGGCTGCCCGGCCTGATCTCGGATCTCAAGCTCGATTTCGTGATCGTCAACGGGGAGAATGCGGCCGGCGGCTTCGGCATCACCGAGGACATCTTTCAGGAAACGATCAATGCCGGTGCAGACGTGGTCACCACCGGCAACCACGTGTGGGACCAGAAGGAGGCCGTCACGTTTGCGGGCCGCCACGACCAGTTCCTCCGGCCGGCCAACTATCCGGCGGGGACGCCCGGCAAGGGGTCGAACCTGTTCTTCGCCCGCAACGGCGCACGCGTCCTGGTGGCCAACATCATGGGACGCGTTTTCATGCACCCGGAACTGGACGATCCCTTCAAGACCGGAGAGGCGATCCTTGCGTCCTGTCCGCTCGGCGAGCAGGCCGATGCGATCGTCTTCGATTTTCATGCCGAGGCGACGAGCGAGAAGCAGTGCTTTGGCCATTTCGTCGATGGTCGCGCCAGTCTCGTCGTTGGCACGCACACGCATGTGCCGACTGCCGATTGCCAGATCCTCAACAGCGGCACCGCGTACATGTCGGACGCGGGGATGTGTGGCGACTATGACAGTTCGCTCGGGATGGACAAGGAGGAGCCGCTGAATCGCTTCATCTCGAAGATGCCGAAGGGCCGGTTCGAAGCGGCGAACGGGCCGGCAACCATCTGCGGCGTCGGGGTGGAAATCTCCGACCGCACCGGCCTCGCCGAAAACGTCGCCCCGCTCCGGCTGGGACCGCGGCTTGCGGAGACGATCCCGTCCTTCTGGAGCTGAACAGGCATGACGGTGGCGGGGCCGGTCCCGCCACCGTCTTTCATGTCGTCAGCTCAGCCACTGGCGGCGGATCTCTCCGGGCGTGTCGCCGAAGACCACGTGGGCGCGTACGCCCACATCGGGCTCTTCGTCCGGATTGAAGTTGGCCTTGGCGATCTCCCAGCCAAACTTGAGCGTGCTTCCGGTGGAGGCCCATATGGCGGCGTCATCCAGCCGGAGCGCCAGCATGGTCAGCATCGGGTCCTGCTTGCCATGGTCGAACCAGGCTTCGACGACGGAGTTCCAGTACTCGTCGATCTTGGCAGGGTTCTTTTCCACCGTCACCCGACCAACGAGGCAGGCGTGGTAGTCGTGGTCCTTCCCCACGACGCAGAAATGAGCCCGGGCGCCGACCCCGATCGCCTCCACCAGATCGGTGTCGGTCTTGGTGTAGAACCAGATCGTCGCCGCGTCCCGGTCCAGATGAGGGGCCATGGGCTGCATGTGCATGCGGTCGTTCTCCAGCCCCAGCATGCCGGCATGGATACGGTCGATCTCGTCGAACAGCTGCTTTTTCGGATTGTCACGGGCTTCTGCAAGGCTTGCCATCGCATTGCTCTCCTTTCTCGGATCGGTTGATGCCAGGACAACGTGCCCCCTGTCGCATTGTTCCGGTGTCCCGCCGTTTCGGCCGCCGAACCCCGGGTGCTGACGGTATTGTGAACGGAGCGTGCGCGGCGAGGCTCGACCGGAAGGGAAACGACGGGCATAGTTTCGCCCGGTCGATGGTCGGAGCCGCAAATGATGCATGCCCGGGTCGTTCTTTCTGTCCTTCTTCTTTCTGGTTCTGCCGTGCTGGCACCGCGCATCTCTATTGCGCAGGAGGCGGCGCGTCCCGTCAGCCAATGCCAGATGATCGCCCAGGCCTTGCCGCAGGTCACGTTCGCCAGCTTCTCCGGGGCGGACGTCAAGATGGCCGATGAACCGGCCGACGGCGTGGTCAGGATCACCTATATCGGCCACTCGACCTTCTTCCTCGAGACGCCGGGCGGGATCAGCATCGCGACCGATTACAATGGCTGGTATCAGCCGCCTTCGCTTCCCACCGTCGTGACGATGAACAAGGCGCATTCGAGCCACTACACGCTGACACCCGATCCCGATATCGCGCACGTGCTGCACGGATGGAGGGACGACGGCGGGCCGGCCGACCATGATGTCGTGGCGGGCGATGCCTATATCCGCAACGTGCCGACCGACATTCGCAGTTTTGCAGGCGCTATGGAGGCGAACGGCAATTCGATCTTCATTTTCGAAGTGGCCGGCCTGTGCATCGGTCACCTCGGCCACCTGCACCACGAACTGACGGAAAAGCAGTATGCGGAGATCGGCCGTCTCGATGTGCTGATGGTGCCGGTGGACGGCGGGCTTACAATGGGCGCGGAGAGCATGAGCGGGGTGGTGGAGCGGCTGCGATCGGCCCTGATCCTGCCGATGCACCGGCGCGGCCCGCCGATCGACCGTTTCCTGTCGATGTTCGACAAGGGGTTCGACGTTTCCTTTGCCGACGATGCAAGCATCGACGTCTCGATCCGGACGCTGCCGAAACGGCCGACGATCGTCGTCCTGCGCGGCGTGTGAGGCCCATCGTCAGAGGAATTCGTCGTCCCTGCTGGACGGCGCGCTTCATAAAAACTATAAGGCGGCCATTTCCTACATCGGAGCTACCTGCCGGACTGGACGCGGATAGGTTCGCTCCCGAACAGAAAACTGCGCGCGGCCGCCTTGCTCAAGGGTGCAGTCGCCGGCGCGTCAAACAAGTGCAGGGGTGCCATGGCAGGCCATTCACAGTTCAAGAACATCATGCATCGCAAGGGGCGCCAGGATGCAGTGCGCTCGAAAATGTTCTCCAAGCTCGCACGCGAAATCACCGTCGCTGCGAAGGCCGGCATGCCGGATCCGGCGATGAATCCGCGCCTGCGTCTGGCGATCCAGAACGCCAAGGCGCAGTCGATGCCGAAGGACAACATCGAGCGCGCGATCAAGAAGGCATCCGGCGGCGATGCGGAGAACTACGAGGAAGTCCGCTATGAGGGCTACGGCCCGGCGGGCGTGGCCGTCATCGTCGAGGCGCTGACCGACAACCGCAACCGCACGGCATCGTCCGTCCGCTCCACCTTCACCAAGGCGGGCGGCGCGCTCGGCGAAACCGGCTCGGTTTCCTTCTCGTTCGACCGGGTCGGCGAAATCACCTACAAGCTTTCCGTCGGCGATGCCGACAAGGTGATGGAAGCTGCTATCGAGGCCGGTGCCGACGACGTCGAGACCGACGAGGAGGTTCACACCATCTACTGCGCCTTCGAAGCCATCGGTGAAGTCTCCAAGGCCCTGGAAAGCGCGCTCGGTGAAGCCGAAACCGTCAAGGCCATCTGGAAGGCCCAGAACACGGTTCCTGTCGACGAGGAAAAGGCGCAATCGCTGATGAAACTCATCGACACGCTGGAAGACGACGACGACGTGCAGAACGTCTATTCGAACTTCGAAGTCTCCGACGAGGTGATGGCGAAGCTTTCGGCCTGATGATCGGTCTGTTTCGGCGGGCCTTGATTGCTCGACGACGCCGAAGCGCTTTTGACGGGGCTGCCTGACGGCGGCCCCTTCCTTGTCTGCCGGTACGGGCGGCTTGTCCCTGCCGCGAATGCGAAATATGGTCGCTGTTCGGTGATCGCGCGCGGGGGTTCTGCGTGGACCTTATGAAGTTTCTGAAATCGCTGGACGAACTGCTTTACGAGATTGTTTCGTGGCTTGTGTTCTATCCGGTGACGATGTGGCGATCGATCCGCCATCCCAAGGCGATGATGCGATATGCAGGCTCCGAACTCAGCGACGACCCGCCGGAGCAATATACGGAGACGCTGAGCCCGCCGCTCTTTCTGCTCCTCAGCCTCTTCATAGCCCATGGCAGTGAGATCATGCTCGCAAGATGGGAGGCGACATGGGTCAGGCCCGCGATGTTGGCGAGTGATTCCAACCTGCTTATCTTTCGGGCAATTCTCTTCAGCCTTTTTCCGCTCCTGATGTCGGTCCGCTTGCTGCGTCGCCGAAAGATTGCCATCGACCGAGAGACGTTGCGACCTCCGTTCTACAGCCAGTGCTACGTTGCCGCGCCGTTTGCGCTTGGTATCAGTGTTGCAGGACAGATCGGAAGGATCGATACGGCAGCGACGGCTATCGCAGGATTTGCGCTCTTTGCGGCCGTTGTCACCTGGTATCTCGCGGTCGAGACGCGTTGGTTCAAGGCGGATCTCGGGATGTCGGCCGGGCGCGCCTTCTTCATCGTCCTTCTCACAGTTCTGGAAGGCGCCGCCCTGATCCTGCTTGCGGGCGTGGCTATGGTCTACGGGACGGCATGACCCGAGGCGCCGCTTCCGGCCGATGCCGCCTCTGAAAGCGTCCTTTGGCATTCTGCAAAAAGCCGGACAGACTTCAGCCTCGCCTCCATGTCGTAGACGGGCATGGAGATAATGAGTTCGTCGGCCTTGGTGTTTTCGAGGAAGCCGGCGATCTGGTCGTGCACGCTCTGCGGCCCCCCGACCACGGCGTATTGCAGCGTGTGCTCGACCATGATCTTCTCCGTCTCGCTCCAGAAACCGTCCATGCTTTCAACGGGTGGCGGAAACACAGTCGGCGCGCCGCGCCGCAGGGCCACGAAGGACTGCTGCATGGAGGTGAAGAGATGCTGCGCCTCGGCATCCGTTTCGGCGGCAACGCCCATGACGCCGACCATGACATGCGGCTTGTCGAGATACTTGGAGGGGGTGAAGCGTTCGCGGTAGATCTCCAGCGCTGACAGCAGCATGTCCGGGGCGAAATGGGATGCGAACGCAAACGGGAGCCCGAGCATGCCCGCGAGATGGGCGGAGTAGTGGCTGGAGCCCAGCAGCCAGACCGGAACGTTGCTGTCCGCACCGGGCACGGCGACGATCTGCTGGCCGGCTTGGACCGGACCGAGCAATGCCATCAGATCGACCACGTCTTGCGGAAAGTTGTTAGCTGAGGTCTCGAGGTTGCGGCGCAGGGCGCGGGCGGTATTCATGTCGGTGCCCGGGGCGCGGCCGAGCCCGAGATCGATGCGCCCGGGAAAGAGCGCCTCGAGCGTGCCGAACTGTTCTGCGATGACCAGAGGCGAGTGGTTGGGCAGCATGATGCCGCCTGAACCGACGCGGATCGTCTCCGTGCCTGCGGCAACATGCTGGATCACCAGCGCGGTGGCGGCGCTCGCGATGCCGCGCATGCCGTGGTGCTCGGCAAGCCAGAAGCGCAGGTAACCTTCCTTTTCCGCCTCCTGCGCCAGCCGTCGCGAATTGGTTAGCGACTGGGCAACGGTGCCGCCTTCGATGACGGGGGAAAGATCGAGGATCGAAAAGCGCGCCATGACGGACCTCAGCGTGAGCGAATCTGAACGTCGTTCCATGTAGGTTCAATTTCTTGAAATCCAAGAACGGATCGACACAGAAGTCGGGTGATTGTGGATGTTTTGCTTTTGTTCACATTTCGCTGGCAGGTTCGCGTCGTCGGCAATAGGATTTCGCAATGCAAGGCACGATTCGCATCATCGGCATCGATCCCGGGCTTCGCCGCACGGGGTGGGGCGTCATCGAGACGCTCGGCAACGCGCTGCGCTTCGTGGCTTCGGGTACTGTGACGTCGGACGGGGAGATGGACCTTGCTTCCAGGCTCTGCCAGTTGCACGACGGGCTTGCCGACGTCGTCCATTCCTATCAGCCCGATGAGGCGGCAGTGGAGCAGACCTTCGTCAACAAGGACGCGACTGCGACGCTGAAGCTCGGTCAGGCGCGCGGCATCGCCATGCTGGTGCCGGCGCGCGCCGGCCTGCGCGTGGCCGAATATGCGCCGAACGCGGTAAAGAAGGCCGTGATCGGCGTCGGCCACGGCGAGAAGCAGCAGATCCACATGATGCTGAAGGTTCTGATGCCGAAGGCGGAATTCAAGGGCAACGACGCCGCGGATGCGCTGGCGATCGCCATCTGCCACGCGCACAATCGCCAGAGCCTGACAGGCCGGATCGCAGCACTCGCCGGATAATGCGGCAGCTGTTTGTTCTTGACATGTTCTCGGTTGTCGGAATATTCCTTACTTTGTAAGGAGATAGATTGGCATGCGCGTGACTTCGAAGGGGCAGGTGACGATACCGCGCGACATGCGCGAACTGGTCGGGATCGAGCCGAACAGCGAGGTGGTCTTCGCGATCGAAGGTGGCAAGCTGACGATCACCCCGAAGGATGGGGAGCGAGAAGCCGAGGAACGTGCGCGCCTCGATCGTTTTTTGTCGGCACTTCGGCGGCTGGAGGGGACGGGCGACCAGGCGATGGACGCCGAGGCGCTCGCCCGGATTACGCGGGATCGCGACTGATGGCGACGCTCGTCGATACCAACGTCCTGGTTGATCTCGCCGTGCGCGATCCTCTCTGGCATGACTGGTCGCTGGGGCAATTGCTCGCCGCCGGCCGGCGCGGTAGCGTCGTCATAAACCAGATCATCTATTCGGAATTCTCCTTTCGCTACGACAGGCCCGAAGAGGTGGAGGCGCTTCTTCCCGAGCCGGAGTTCATGCGTGAAGGGCTTCCATGGTCGGCCGCCTTTGCGGCAGCGCAGGCTTTCTGTGTCTATCGCGCCAATGGCGGGCGACGAGACAAGGTGCTGCCGGATTTCCTGATCGGGGCACACGCCGTGGTGCGCGGACACACGATCCTGACCCGCGATCCCACAGGCTACCGCAACTATTTCCCGACCGTCGAACTGATTTGCCCGGAGACCCATCCATGACGAGGAACAGGCCATGATCGGCAAGCTCAAGGGCACCATCGACGAAATCGGCGAAGATCACGTGGTCCTCGACGTGCACGGGGTCGGCTATGTCGCCTTCTGCTCGGCGCGGACGCTGTCGAAGCTGGGCTCGGCAGGCGAGGCGGCCGTGCTCTTCATCGAAACCTACGTGCGCGAGGACCAGTTGAAGCTGTTCGGCTTCCTTTCGGCACTGGAGCGCGAGTGGTTCCGCCTGCTGCAAAGCGTGCAGGGGGTGGGCTCGAAGGTGGCGCTGGCAGTGCTCTCGACACTGACGCCGGGCGAACTGGCCAACGCGATCGCGCTGCAGGACAAGACGTCCGTCTCGCGGGCGCCGGGCGTCGGCCCAAAGGTCGCGGTTCGGATCGTCACGGAACTGAAGAACAAGGCGCCGGCCTTTGCCGGCGAGGCGGCAGGCGCGATCGGGCTGAAGCAGGAGATCGGCGAGGGCGTGGCCTCCGCACCGGTGGCCGATGCCGTCTCGGCGCTCACCAATCTGGGCTACTCGCGCGATCAGGCGGCCAACGCCGTTGCCGCGGCGCTCAAGAATGGCGGCGAGGGTGGCGACAGCGCCAAGCTAATCCGGCTGGGCCTGAAGGAGCTGGCTCGGTGATTCCTTGTTTATTGCAGGATTCCTTACTAGAGTTAGGAAAGTAAGGAGAAGGCCATGGGCGTTTACGACAGTACCCTGACCTCCAAGGGCCAGACGACAATTCCGGTCGAAATCCGGGAGGCGCTGAACCTCAAGCCGGGCGACAAGATCCGTTACGTCATCAGTGGCGACCGGGTCTATCTGCGGGTAAAGAACAAGAAAGCGATCGATCTGGCGGGCAAGCTCTACGATCCGACCCGGAAGCCGATTTCCATCGAGGAGATGGACGAAGCGATCGGAGACTATTTGGCCGAAGAGGACCAGAGAATTCAGGATGATTGGCATCGACACAAACGTGATTCTTAGGTTCATCCTTGCAGACGACCCGATCCAGTACGAGTTGGCGAAACGCCTGATCCGTTCCAGGTCGCTGGAGGAGCCCGCATATGTATCGCTCCTCGTCTTTGCGGAAGCATGCGGTATCCTTCGCAGTCGATACGGATATGAAGACGCGGTGATCGCGGAAACCTTTCGAGAGCTTCTTGTCGCAGAGGAGCTGGTTTTTGAGGACGAAGACTTCCTCGACGCCTTACTCACGAACGAGCGGGCTTATGGCGGTGATCTTGCCGACTATGTGATCGCTCATCTTGCCGCGCGTGCCGGATGCTCGAAAACGGTGACATTCGACCGAGAGGCGGCACGAAGGATACCTGCAATGGAACTTCTCTCATGAGCGATGCCGCCCGACTGATCAACCCGGAGAAGCGCGGCGAGGACGTGGATGCGGCGTTGCGGCCGCAGACGCTGGACGACTTCACCGGTCAGGCGGAAGCACGCGCCAACCTGAAGATCTTCATCGAGGCGGCCAAGAACCGCGGCGAAGCGCTCGACCATGTGCTGTTCGTCGGCCCGCCCGGTCTGGGCAAGACGACGCTGGCGCAGATCATGGCGAAGGAACTGGGCGTCAACTTCCGCTCGACCTCCGGCCCGGTCATCGCCAAGGCCGGCGATCTCGCAGCCCTTCTGACCAATCTCGAAGAGCGCGACGTTCTGTTCATCGACGAGATCCACCGGCTCAACCCGGCCGTCGAGGAAATTCTCTATCCGGCCATGGAGGATTTCCAGCTCGACCTGATCATCGGGGAGGGGCCGGCGGCGCGCTCGGTCAAGATCGACCTTTCGAAGTTCACGCTGGTCGCGGCCACCACGCGCCTCGGGCTTTTGACGACGCCGCTGCGGGATCGGTTCGGCATTCCGGTGCGGCTCAATTTCTATACCGTGGAGGAGCTGGAATCGATCGTGCGTCGCGGGGCGCGGCTGATGGGCCTCGGCATGACCGACGAGGGCGCCCGCGAGATCGCGCGCCGGGCGCGGGGCACGCCGCGCATCGCCGGCCGGCTCCTGCGGCGCGTGCGCGACTTCGCCGAGGTCGCACGCGCCGAAGCGGTCACCCGGGAGATCGCCGACGAGGCGCTGACGCGGCTTCTGGTCGACAAGATGGGGCTCGACCAGCTCGACCGGCGCTATCTTTCCATGATCGCGCATAATTTCGGCGGCGGGCCGGTCGGCATCGAGACGATCGCCGCCGGACTGTCGGAGCCGCGCGACGCGATCGAAGACATCATCGAGCCCTACATGATCCAGCAGGGGTTCATCCAGCGCACGCCGCGCGGCCGCGTCCTCACGGCGAATGCATGGAAGCATCTGGGCCTGCAGCCGCCGAAGGATCTGGAGGCGTCGCAGTTCCGGCTGTTTTCCGAAGACGACTGAGGCCTGCTTTCCGGGGATGAGGTTACCGGTTTCGGTGTACGGCACGCGGGAAAACGATGTGCTCGACGGGCACGGGCGATGGCCTCTGCGTGAAGTCTATCGGCGACGCACTGCCTGAGGGTGTGATCGTGGTCTGAAGTGGTTGGTAGCGTTCTCGCGATACCCTTTAGGCTTTGTGTGCCAACGTCGCGACCGTCGCCGCAAGCCTCTCCATTCCGCCCGGACGCCAGCCGAGCATACGGATCCTGTCCGTCGCCATGGAATTGAAGGCTGCGCGGTCTGTTAGGGCCGGCAGCGGATGCGGACAGTTCAGCGCCGCTTGCGCCGATGACAGGATGTCGCGGGTGTCTACGAGAACATCCGAAACGTTGAAGACCTCGCCGTTGATGCGCATCGGGTCGGCCTCCAGCATCAGCTTGACTGCAGACGCAACGTCGTCGCCATGAACTTCCGTACCGACGCGGTCGGGAACGGGGCGGCCGGCCAGATAGTCGTCGAAAAGGGCCTGCCACTTGTGCGGCCGGCCCGGGCCTGCCGGCCCATAAACACCCGTCACTCGCAGGCTGGCGGTGATGAAGTTGTGCGAACAGAGTGCCTGCAGGCTGCGTTCGCCGTCGAGCTTCACCCGGCCGTAAAGCGTATCCGGTCTTGCCTGCATGTCCTCGGTGAGAGACACGCCGGGCGCCTGTGGGCCATAGACGGCGCGGCTGGAGAGAAACACGCAGCGGCGGACGCCGGCGTCCTTTGCCGCCTCGAACAGGCGCACGGATCCGTCCAGGTTGGCCCGCCGAAAGCCATGCGCGTCGTCGCCTTCACCGCCGCGATACTTGCCCGGAACGTGCGCCAAGGCGGCGTGGACGAAGTAGTAGATGTTCTCGAATGCGTCGATCTGGTCGATATCCGGATCGAGGTGGAGGGGGGAGAAGGCAACGTCACGGCTGAAGAAACCAGCGGTCGGCGGCGTGCGGCCGCCGACGGTGACCTTGTAGCCGTTGGCAAGCAGGTGCTCGACGATGAAGCGGCCGGCATAGCCGGTGCCGCCCGAGACGAGGACGCGCGTCATCCGTCGATCTGCCCGCAAGGTTGCTGCGGGCTGGAGAGGCCGGTCGGATCGGGCAGGCTGTCGATATCGGGCAGGGCGTCTCCCTCATGGAAAGCATGCCACAATGCAATCAACGGCATCAGCGCCTCCGTCTTCGGATGATTCGCCTCCCAGGGCTTTTCATATTGGTAGTGCAGGACATGAATGCTCTTCCAGTTCCAAAGTTCCGGCATGGTGAACCAGACGTACTGGAGCATGTTCATGAAGACCGGCAGGCCGTGCCATTCCGGGAAGAAGACCTGCAAAAAGGTTTGGTCGGTGCGCGGCCAGAAGGCGTCGGGCCGGTCGAGGTGTTCGAGCATGGCGGCAAACGTCGCCAGCGAGGGGCGGGCGACGAACACGCCGGAATTCAGGCGATGGAAATCCCGCAGGCTCTCGTAGACATTGGGGGCTGCAGAGAATTCCGGATAGGCGAACAGCCTGTCGATGTTGCGCAGAACGATCGCATCGGCGTCGATGAAGATGCAGCGCTCGTATTCGACGAGCTGCCAGAGCCGAAGCTTGACGAAGTTGTCGAGCGGGGTGTGAAAGTCGGGCTTGCGGCCTTTGGTGAACGGGGCCGCGCCATGCAGCGCACGCCGGGCGTGGCGCGCGTTGAACGCGTCCGAAAGCCGCAACAGGTCCGCCTCGACGAGCCGCGCGCCCAGCTTCGCAAGCGTCTTTCGGCTTGCTTCGCCGAGCGCCGGCGTATGCAGCACGACAATGTCCGCTGTCGTTTTGGTGATGCGTAGCGAGCGGATCAGGGCTACGGCGCCCTTGCCGTAATCTTCGTTGGTGACCAGCGTCACGTAGGCGCGCGTGCTTCCTGCGGTGTCATTGCGCTGGATGCCTTGCTGCGCGCTCTCGTCTTGCGTCATGATACCGATTTCAGTCTCCGGCCTTCTGGGTCGTGGTTCACGGTGGCGGCGATGTCCCGCGTCCAAGCCGAAACCGCCGGCACGCGCGTACGATCGACACGGTAGGCGAATTTCTTCGCCACATCCACGATTTCGCCCAGCAGCCCATCGGCGAGCCGGATCGGCTCGAGGCCGAGTTCGCGGAACTTCGCGTTTTCCACGACGAGGTCGTTCTCCGCCGCTTCCTTGCGCGGGTTCGGCAGCCAGGCGATTTCGCTGCCCGTCAGCCCGGCCACGAGTTGGGCGAGGTCGCGTACGCGATGAGTCTCGGTCATCTGGTTGAAGATTTCGACGCGCGCGCCGCGGGCGGGAGGATTGGAAAGCGCGATCTCGATGCAGCGCACCGAATCCTGGATGTGGATGAAGGCGCGCGTCTGGCCGCCGGTGCCGTGCACGGTCAGCGGATAGCCGATCGCCGCCTGGATGAGAAAGCGGTTCAGCACCGTGCCGTAGTCGCCGTCATAGTCGAACCGGTTGACGAGCTGGGGATGCAGCCGGGTCTCGCGCGTGTGCGTTCCCCACACGATACCCTGGTGCAGGTCGGTGATCCGCATGCCATCGTTCTTGGCGTAGAACTGGAACAGCAACTGATCCAGGCACTTCGTCATGTGATAGATGGAGCCGGGATTGGCGGGATAGAGAATTTCCTGGCTGACGGTCTCGCCGTCCATCGTCTGCACGCCCACCGGCAGATAGCCTTCGGGGATGGCGGCGCCCACGGTGGAGTAGCCGTATACGCCCATCGTGCCCAGGTGGACCAGATGGGCGTCGATGCCGGTTTCCACGAGCGCGTTCAACAGGTTGTGCGTCGCGTTGACGTTGTTGTTGACGGTGTAGTTCTTGTGGCGGTCGCTCTTCATCGAGTAGGGGGCAGCGCGCTGCTCGGCGAAGTGGATAATGGCATCGGGCCGCTCCTGGCGCATCCAGCTTTTCAGAAGCTCGTAGTCGCGGGCCAGATCGATGAGGTGGAAGTGGATGCGGCGGCCAGTGACGGCGTGCCAGACACGGGTGCGTTCCTGGATCGAATCCATCGGCGTCAACGACTGGACGCCGAGTTCCGTATCGATCCAGCGGCGCGAGAGATTGTCGAGAATGTGGATCTCATGGCCTGAATTCGACAGATGAAGCGCCGTTGGCCAGCCGACGAAACCATCCCCGCCCAGTACCGCAATCTTCATCGCTGACGCCATGGAATTTCCCCTCTGCGTTGAGACCGGTCCCCTCATAGTGACCGAATGTGACAGGAGTACAATTCTTGATTTTGTCGTCCGGTTCCTTCACAGAAGGCGAAAATTGGCAGACTTCGGATAGTTGAATGACGACCTTGGACCATGCGCTTGCGGGCGAACTGACCACGGACGGCCACAGGCTGGTGCAGCGGGTCTACTATGAGGACACCGATTTTTCCGGTTTCGTCTATCACGCCCGCTATCTGCACTTCATGGAGCGGGCCCGCACCGACTATCTGCGCTGCCTCGGCGTCGAGCAGGGATCGCTTGCGGTGGAAGGCGATTCGGAAGGCCTGATGTTCGTCGTCCATCGCATGGAAATCGACTTCAAGGCGCCAGCGAAGATGGACGATATCGTCACCATCCTGACGCGGACGGAAAAAGCGGGCGGCGCCAAGATGGTGCTGCAGCAGGAGGTGCGACGCGGCGAGCAGATCCTCCTCGCCGCCAAGGTGGTGATTGCCGTTGTGAATGCCAAAGGGCGTCCGCGCCGGCTGCCTGACGGGCTTGCACAGCAGTTCCTGCAGGGGGCTTCGGAGCCGGCAAGCTGAACCGCGCGCTGTCTTCCGGAGGCTGGAGATTCCGCGACGGGCGATCAAAGAAGCGGCCGGCTGCCAAAGATGTGCAACCGGTAATACTCCCTTAACCATAATGATGTCTTACTGAACGCACTGGATTTTGTGCGCTGCACGTCATCCTTTAACCAAAATTGACGGCAAGAAGGCAGTTGAAAGCGTTGGATCGGCGTGGCAGCCGGCAACATCAACCGGACATTCTTGAAGAGCTCGGGAAACCGCTGCGGACTAAGGCGGACGCAGGTACCCAGGCTTTGCGAAACGTCGGCCCCGGCAGACCCGAAAGTGGGTCCTGATGCCGGTCCGGCAAAGGGATGAAGACCCGGTGCGATGGCCAGAAGCCCGTGCCGGGTGTTTGGATTCGGGGACGGAAGTCTATGGAACAGGTAGGTTTGGCAGCAGCATCGACGGACGTGAGTCTCTGGTCGCTGTTCATGCAGGCAGGCTTCGTCGTGAAGCTGGTCATGATCGGGTTGATCGCGGCATCGGTCTGGACCTGGGCGATCGTCGTCGACAAGACGCTCGCTTTCGGCAAGGCGCGCCGGCAGCTTGACAGCTTCGAGCAGGTGTTCTGGTCCGGGCAGTCGCTCGAGGAACTTTACCGCACACTGTCCGACCGACAGACCACCGGCATGAGCGCCATGTTCGTTGCGGCCATGCGCGAGTGGAAGAAGAGCTTCGAGCGCGGCGCACGTTCGCCGATCGGGCTGCAGATGCGTATCGACCGGGCCATGGACGTGACGCTTGCCCGCGAATCCGAGGCACTCGAAGCCCGTCTCGGTTCGCTCGCCACGATCGGTTCGGCCGGTCCCTTCATCGGTCTGTTCGGCACCGTCGTCGGCATCATGACCTCGTTCCAGGCGATCGCCGGTTCGAAGTCGACCAACCTCGCTGTCGTGGCGCCCGGTATCGCCGAAGCGCTGCTGGCGACGGCCATCGGCCTTCTGGCCGCTATCCCCGCCGTTATCGCTTATAATAAATTCACGGCCGATGCCGGCAAGCTGACCGCACGCATGGAAGGCTTTGCCGACGAATTCTCCGCCATCCTTTCGCGCCAGATCGACGAGAAGCTGCAGCCGCGTCAGGCGGCGCAGTAACCGGCCTCAGCAGGAGATCTATCCATGGGCATGTCAGTCGGTGGAGCTAAGGGCGGCGGCGGACGCCGCAGGCGCGGCGGTCGCAAGGCCGTGATGAGCGAGATCAACGTCACGCCGTTCGTCGACGTCATGCTCGTGCTCCTCATCATATTCATGGTGGCCGCGCCGATGATGACGGTCGGCGTGCCCCTCGACCTGCCGAAGACCTCGGCCAAGGCGCTGAACTCCGAGACGCAGCCGATCACGATTTCGGTGAAGGCGGACGGCGCAGTGTTCCTGCAGGAAACGGCAATCCCGGTCGAGGAGATCGCAGCCAAGCTCGAGGCGGTCGCTACGACCGGCTATACCGAGCGGATCTTCGTTCGCGGTGACGGCGCAGCACCCTACGGCGTGATCGCCGACGTCATGTCGCGGATCCAGTCGGCGGGCTTCACCAATATCGGCCTCGTCACAGAGCAGAAACCGGATAACTGAAGACCGCGATGAAGGGCAGCCTCGCCACATCCGCCGCCTTGCACGTACTGGTGCTCACCTGGGCACTGGTATCGATCGGCAGCCCGGAAAGTTTCGACGTCGCCGACGTCGAGGCGATGCCGGTCGACATCGTGCCGATCGAGGAGCTGACGCAGATCCAGCAGGGCGACAAGAAAGCCCCGATGGCCGAGAAGTCCGCACCGGTTCCGACCAAGCACCAGGACGTGGTCGAGAACGCTGAAAACGCGGGCGACAACGACATCGACCTGAAGACGCCGCCGACGCCGGACAAGAAGCCGCAAAGCACGGAGACGGCCGCCGCGCCGCCGAAGGCCGACAAGCCGGTGCCGACGCCGGAGCCGGCCGAGGAGCCGGTGGAAGAGGTGCAGAAGACCGAGCCCGCGACGACGCCGGCGACCGAGGTCGCAGCCGAAGCCGAGCCGAAGCAGGACGTTAAGCCGGACGCCAAGCCGGAGGAAACGCCGACCGAGGAAGCGCCGGCCGAGGTGGCCGAGGCCGAGGCCCTGCCGGAGACGGGACCCGTTCCCGAGGTCAAGCCGAAGCCCGCCCAGGCGCAGACGGCCAAGACCGAGGACCGCAAGAACGAGGAAAAGAAGAAGGAGCAGAAGAAGTCGGCTTCCGCCAAGGAAAGCGACTTCAACGCCGACGAGGTGGCTGCGCTTCTGAACAAGACGGAAAGCAAGGGCGGCGGCGCCAAGCGCTCGACCGAGACGGCCTCGCTCGGCGGCGAGAAGACGACCGGCGGTTCCAAGCTCTCGATGAGTGAGATGGATGCGCTGCGCGGCCTGATCCAGAACAACTGGTCGATCATCCCCGGCATGGCGGACGCGACCGAGGTGCGGATCAAGGTGACGATGCAGCTCGACCAGGACGGCAATATCGTCGGTGAACCGGACGTGGTCGCCACAGGCGGTTCCGAGGCGGCGCGTCGCGCGCTTGCCGGCGGCGCGCGCCGGGCGATCCTGAAGTCCGCGCCGTTCGACAAGCTGCCCAAGGACAAATACGACGCCTGGAGCGAAGTCGTGGTGAACTTCGATCCAAGCGAGATGATGTGATGCCAGGTGGCATAAACTAGGAAGGCCTAGAACGCATGCTGAGACGCACTTTTCTTCATTCCGCAGCCGGCCTGACGGGCCTGGCGGCAACCGTGTCGCCGGCCATGGCGCTCGTCGAGATCAACATCAACAAGGGCAATGTCGAGCCGCTGCCGATTGCCGTGACCGATTTCGTCGCAGGCGGGGACCTCGGCCAGCGCATCACCGACGTGATCGCCGCCGACCTCAAGCGCTCCGGCCTGTTCGCGCCCGTCAACAAGCAGGCCTTCATCGAGAAGATCAGCAATCCCGACCAGCCGCCGCGCTTCGAGGACTGGAAGGTCATCAACGCGCAGGCGCTCGTCACCGGCCGCGTCTCCCAGGAAGGCGACGGCCGTCTTCGCGCCGAGTTCCGCCTGTGGGATACCTTTGCCGGCCAGCAGATGACCGGTCAGCAGTTTTACACCCAGCCGGAAAACTGGCGTCGTGTCGCCCACATCATCGCCGATGCGATCTATGAGCGCATCACCGGCGAGAAGGGCTATTTCGACACCCGCGTCGTCTATGTCGCCGAAAGCGGCCCGAAGAATGCCCGCAAGCGCCAGCTCGCCATCATGGACCAGGACGGCGCCAATGCGCGCGCGCTGACCAACTCCAACGAGATCGTGCTGACGCCACGGTTTTCGCCGAGCCGGCAGGAAATCACCTACATGTCCTTCGAGGGGCAGCAGCCGCGGGTCTACCTGCTGCAGCTTGAGACGGGCCAGCGCGAGGTCGTCGGCAACTTTCCCGGCATGACGTTCGCCCCGCGCTTCTCGCCGGATGGCCAGCGGGTCATCATGAGCCTGCAGCAGGACGGCAACGCCAACATCTACACGATGGACCTGCGCTCGCGCACGACCACCCGCCTGACATCGACGGCGGCGATCGACACTGGCCCGTCCTATTCGCCGGATGGTGCGCGGATCGTCTTCGAAAGCGATCGCGGCGGCCGGCAGCAGCTTTACGTCATGGGCGCCGACGGTTCGGGGCAGAACCGTATCTCGTTCGGCGATGGCTCCTACTCGACGCCGGTCTGGTCGCCGCGCGGCGACCTGATCGCGTTTACCAAGCAGTCGGGCGGCAAGTTCTCCATCGGCGTGATGAAGCCGGACGGTTCGGGCGAGCGCATCCTGACGACGGGCTTCCACAACGAGGGCCCGACCTGGGCGCCGAACGGCCGCGTGCTGATGTTCTTCCGCCAGCCGGCAGGCGCCGGCGGACCGCAGCTCTTCTCGATCGACCTCACCGGCTACAACGAGCAGCAGATCCAGACTGCCGGTTACGCGTCCGACCCGGCTTGGTCTCCGCTGCTCGAGTAACCGGGTCTGCATTGTAACCAGCTGCAACCAATTGTGACGTCGCCGCCGCTTTCTCGCCTCAAAGTCCGTTAAATCAGGGCTGGAAGGCGAGGGATTCGGCGGCGTTCGTCATTCTGAGGCGGACGACAGGGGGTATTTGCGTAACCATTCATTAACCATGATCGTTGAATGCCGATTAACCGCGTGCGGTTACAGTCTGGCAACCCTGATTGAAACCCAAGCCCTGTTGAACTGATGCTAAGGAGACCGGCTCATGAGCCGCACTGAAGTCCCGGCCGCTGGCCGCATGCAAACCCTCGCCCGCAACCCCGCGATCATCGCCCTGTTCATGGGCCTGGCGCTCGCAGGTTGTGCCAACAAGAAGAATATGCCCAACAGCGCAGGCGAACTCGGCCTGAACAATGCGACCCCGGGCTCGCCGCAGGACTTCACCGTCAACGTCGGCGACCGTATCTTCTTCGACACCGATTCGACGTCGATCCGCGCCGATGCGGCTGCCACCCTCGACAAGCAGGCACAGTGGCTGCAGAAGTACCCGAACTATGCGATCACGATCGAAGGCCATGCCGACGAGCGCGGTACGCGCGAATACAACCTCGCGCTCGGCGCGCGCCGTGCCGCTTCGACCAAGCAGTACCTTTCGAGCCGTGGCATCCCGGCCAGCCGCATGAAGACGATCTCCTACGGTAAGGAAAAGCCGGTTGCCGTCTGCGACGACATTTCGTGCTGGTCGCAGAACCGCCGTGCTGTCACCGTCCTCGGTGGCGCGGGCATGTAATCAGGCCGGCAGCCTCGCTGTCGATCCGCAGGGCCCGCCGGAGATGGCGGGCCTTTTGCGTTTTCCGGCCGGTCTGCGGGGAAATGCGGCATTGCCCTTGCGGGCGCAGTTTTTTATCACACTTTGGCCGAACTCCGTTGCTTTTTGAAAGCATATGGAAAAACCTGCGGCGGCGCACCGATGCGCGATTTTGGACCAACAGGACAAGCAAGGATGAAGAAAATCTTCGCGGCAAGCCTCATCGGCTTGGCAGCCCTCGCAGGGCCGGTGAGCGCGCTCCGCGCGTCTCCGCTCTCGGCGCTGGCAAACCATTTTTCGCCTGGCGGCGGAAAGGGGGACACGAACATCGTACTGGCGCAATCTGATGACTCGCTCATGCGCATCGGCCAGCTCGAGGAGCAGATCCGTTCGCTGAACGGCCGGATCGAGGAAATGAGCTTCCAGCTGCTGCAGATGCAGGAGCAGCTTCGCAAGACCCAGGAAGACAACGAATATCGCTTCCAGGATCTTGAAAGCGGCAAGGGCTCGGGCAAGAGCGGCGCACTGCAGAAGCCGCTCGGCCAGGACGGACAGAACAGCCAGGCGGCGGCAAACCAGCTCCCGGCGGATACATCCGCCGCGGGCACCTCCGACACAGCGGCTGCGGGTAATCTCGGCAAGCAGGAGACGACGCTCGGTTCGATCCGCTTCGACGAGCAGGGCAACCCGGTCGGCGCCGACATGAACGAAAGCGCCTCGATCGGCAGTGGTGCCGCCCCCGACCTCAACGCCGGCCTGCCGTCTGCGACCGGTACGGCCTCAAGCGGGCTCGACAGGCCGGACGACATCTACAACGCCGCCTACGGGCACGTGCTGCAGGGTGATTATCAGGAGGCGGAGAAGGGCTTTCGGGATTATCTCGACATCTTCCCCGAAGGCGACAAGGCCGCCGATGCCAGCTTCTGGCTCGGTGAAGCACAATATTCGCAGGGCAATTTCAACGACGCTGCGAAGACATTCCTGAACGCCCACCAGACCTACGGCAAGTCGAAGAAGGCGCCGGAAATGCTGCTCAAGCTCGGCATGTCGCTTGCAGCACTCGACAATCGCGACACCGCGTGCGCGACGCTGCGCGAAGTCGGCAAGCGCTATCCCAGTGCTTCCAAGGCCGTGAAAGCCAAGGTTTCCAGCGAACAGAGCCGCCTGGCCTGCTGAGCCGCACACGGAGCGATTTCGCGATGCGCCCACAAGGCCAGGGCATCGGCGATGCGATCGCCCACTTTCTGAACAGCTTTTCCAAACCCGCGAAGCTTCTGGTTGGCGTGTCCGGCGGCGGCGATTCCGTCGGCCTGCTGATGGCGCTCGATGCGGCGTTGCAGTCAGGCCGCCATCCGGGCTTGACGGTCGCAGCCTGCACCGTCGACCATGCGCTGCGCGACGCCTCGGCTGAAGAGGCGCGCTGGGTCGCGGACTTGTGCGCCCGCCGCGGGATCGCCCATGTCACGCGCCGCTGGTGCGGCGAAAAGCCCGCACGCGGCATTCAGGCGGCGGCGCGGGCGGCGCGCCATACGCTGCTTGCCGAAGCCGCACGCACGATCGGCGCCGACGCGATCGTGACCGCGCACAACCGCGACGACCAGCGCGAAACTGTTGCCATGCGGATGGCCCGAAGCACCGAAGGGGCGGGACTCGCGGGCATTGCGCCTGCAACGCTGCTTTTTGGCTCCGTCTGGGTGCTGCGTCCCCTTCTCGGCGTTTCGCGCGAGGAGATCCGGGGATACCTGCACGGCCTCGGCCAGTCCTGGCTGGAGGATCCCAGCAACGAGAACCGCGCCTTCGAGCGCGTCCGCATCCGGAAAGAGGGGGCGGACGACCGTCTGGACGAGAGGGCGCAATCCGCCGCGTCAGCGCGCATGCGGGACGCCCGTGAAGGGGCCGCCTACCTTGCCCGCCACATGCAGGTGTTTGACGCATGCTTTGCAAAGCTTCCGTCTGCTTCGATCGCCGCCCTGGAGGGGCAGGCCAACTGGCAGGCGTTTTTGACCGTCGTCGCCGTGCTCGGCGGACGCGAGCATCGCCTGGAAAGGGATGCGGCAGATCGTCTCGCCGTATTCCTGCACGGGGGCGCACTGACGCGGATGACGGCGGGGCGCGTGGCGTTCGACCGCCGCCGCGAGGGGCTGTTCCTGTATCGGGAGATGCGCGGGATCGAAGCGCTCGAGATCGCCGCAGACAGCGAGGCTGTATGGGATGGCCGCTGGCGCATCTGCAATCATGGCAGGACGGCGCTCTTCGCCGATGCGTACCGAAGCACGCCAACAGATCGCTGGGAAGGCGTGCCTGCCGGCGTTTTCGCCCGCGCGGCCCGGGCGCGGCCGCGGCTGCGTTCCGGCAGCGGCGAGCCGGCACCCTCGGAGTTCTCGGCCGTCCCGGTGCTGTCACCCTACGATCGCTATCTGCCGCTGTTCGATCTGCCGCTGGCAAACGCCATTGCAAGATTGTTCGCGCTTCCTGGGTTTTCCGATCCTCCGGCCATGATGGCCGAGAGCATCTGAGCGGCAGTGTAGGCGTGATTGCCGAGGCGCGGTGCAGACGATCCGCAAAACCGCCATAAGCGTAAACGATGATCCCGATAAATGCCCGCGCCGCGTTCGGTTTGCCTTGGCAAGGCGTGACGACGACCCTATGTTAGGTGCAAATGAAACGGCGCAACCCTGCAGCCGAGAAAGTGCCCGGAAAGCCCGATGAACCCAAACTTCCGCAATGTCGCCCTGTGGGCCATCATAGCGCTCCTGCTGATCGCTCTCTTCAGCATGTTCCAGACGAGCCCGGCCCAGACCGGTTCGCGTGACATTCCCTACTCGCAGTTCCTCAAAGAGGTGGACAGCAGCCGGGTGAAGGAAGTCGTGATCACGGGCAACAAGATCGTCGGCAGCTATGTGGAAACCGGCACGACCTTCCAGACCTACGCACCGGCGATCGACGATACGCTGACGACGCGGCTGGAGTCGAAGAACGTCGTCATCAACGCGCGTCCGGAGACCGACGGTTCCAACAGCTTCCTCAGCTATATCGGCACGCTGCTGCCCATGCTGCTGATCCTCGGCGTCTGGCTTTTCTTCATGCGCCAGATGCAGGGTGGATCGCGCGGGGCAATGGGCTTCGGAAAGTCCAAGGCCAAGCTTTTGACCGAGGCGCACGGCCGCGTCACCTTCGCCGACGTGGCGGGCGTGGACGAGGCAAAGCAGGACCTCGAGGAGATCGTCGAGTTCCTGCGCGACCCGCAGAAGTTCCAGCGTCTCGGCGGGCGTATTCCACGCGGCGTGCTGCTTGTCGGTCCTCCAGGCACCGGTAAGACACTGCTCGCCCGCTCCGTCGCCGGCGAAGCCAACGTGCCGTTCTTCACCATTTCCGGTTCGGACTTCGTCGAAATGTTCGTCGGCGTCGGCGCAAGCCGCGTCCGCGACATGTTCGAGCAGGCCAAGAAGAATGCGCCCTGCATCATCTTCATCGACGAAATCGACGCCGTCGGCCGTCATCGTGGCGCAGGCCTCGGCGGCGGTAACGACGAGCGCGAGCAGACGCTGAACCAGCTCCTGGTCGAGATGGACGGCTTCGAGGCGAACGAAGGCATCATCCTGATCGCCGCCACCAACCGTCCGGACGTCCTAGACCCGGCGCTCTTGCGTCCCGGCCGTTTCGACCGCCAGGTCGTGGTGCCGAACCCCGATATCATCGGCCGCGAGCGCATCCTCAAGGTGCACGTGCGCAACGTGCCGCTGGCGCCGAACGTCGACCTCAAGGTGCTTGCCCGCGGTACGCCCGGCTTCTCCGGTGCCGACCTGATGAACCTCGTCAACGAGGCTGCCCTGATGGCGGCGCGCCGCAACAAGCGTCTCGTCACCATGCAGGAATTCGAGGACGCCAAGGACAAGATCATGATGGGCGCGGAGCGCCGCTCGTCTGCGATGACCGAGGCGGAGAAGAAGCTGACCGCCTATCACGAATCCGGCCACGCGATCGTGGCGCTGAACGTTCCGGCGGCCGACCCGCTGCACAAGGCGACCATCATCCCACGCGGCCGCGCGCTCGGCATGGTGATGCAGCTTCCCGAAGGCGACCGCTATTCGATGAGCTACAAGTGGATGGTCTCGCGCCTGGCCATCATGATGGGCGGCCGCGTTGCAGAAGAGATCACCTTCGGCAAGGAGAACATCACGTCGGGCGCTTCCTCCGACATCGAGCAGGCCACCAAGCTTGCGCGTGCGATGGTCACCCAGTGGGGCTTCTCCGACCAGCTCGGGCAGGTCGCTTACGGCGAGAACCAGCAGGAAGTCTTCCTCGGCCATTCCGTCGCCCAGTCGAAGAACGTGTCGGAATCGACCGCGCAGAAGATCGACAACGAGATCCGGCGCCTGATCGACGAAGCCTATGCC
>JAEYDD010000006.1 GCA_023404095.1 Pseudomonadota bacterium
TGTTGATTCGTATTTCCAGTAAATACCTTCCCCACCGGCAGCGGCTCCGTCTTTGGTCTGTACGGCGATCCGTTTTTCGCCGGCCACGCAGCCCACTTTCGGGTCTTGGAAAGCAAGTACGATTTCCCGTATTGCCTCCCGGTTTACCATGGTGTTGGCATCCGTAAAGACGACGAGCGGAGTGTCCACCAGCGTCATTCCACGTGTCATTGCGGCTGTCTTACCCTGTCGTAGGGGTTGGAAGTGTACGGTCGCTTTTCCCTGCCAACGGGTTTGCAGTCGTTCGTTTGTACTGTCGTCGCTTCCGTCTGTCACCCATACGATATGCAGTTTGTCCGCAGGGTAGTCCAGTTCAAGACTGTTCTCCATCTTTTCGTCTACAACATCTTCTTCGTTGAATGCTGTAATGAAGAGAGTCACTTCCGGCAAACCAGCGTCCGATGCCGGCAACGAACGCTTCACAGGTTTCACGAAAAGTTCTTTCAACTTGACGAGAACGTAAAGCACAATTCCGTAGCCCAGATAGGTGTAGAACACAATGAATAGGGCAAGCCAGAAAATAATTTCAAGGCAGAGGGTAATGGTTTCGTTCATGGTTAATATATATTTATTACTTTTTCTGTGTCTGATTTTTATAAACCGTTCACTTGATTCGCTTTTTTAATTCCTCCTTTTTATCCGAGTCTTTTAGCATATTTACAAAATAGAGGGCATCCGCTTTAACAGAAGCATCTGCTGTATTTGCTTCATACCGTTTCACGAAGTTTTCGGCATGTTCTGTCAGATACTTCCTGCAATCGATATTGAGCATAATCCCATTTTCATAGTTACTATAAGACAGTCCTGTAACACTGCTTCCGGCCTCAAGGGAGGTAATATCTTCTTTCTTTATACCAGATAGGTTGACTGTGAGAGAAGGATAATAAAAGTCTTCCTCACTGGGCAGATGAACGGTCAGTTTCAGTTTATGTTCATCTATCTTTGTCACTGCTGCTGTGCCGTGTGTACGATAGAAATTGTATTCATAATATTCTTCCTGGTTGGGTATCCACACGTTGTCCGCTCCCTTTTTTCCATAGTTATTGTTAATCCAGAGCAACAGATCCGCCCAAGAAGCATCTGTGCCATGAACACCGACATTGATAGCCATTCGTTCTTCCGGTGATAATTGTAGCTGTTTGTCGATTTCTTTTTTCAGATCCTCAATGGAATAGAACCCTCTGTTTAGTACCACCTTTTTTAAATCGTTTTCCGTTTTTGCCGGACATAGTGTTTCACCGTCGTTGGAAGTCATGGTCTGTATAGAAGAATGGACTTGTCCAGCGGTGATATATTCAGCAATTCCGCTTGGTTTAGCCAGCATTTTACATCCTCTGCCAGACAATTTCTCTTTGATGATATTCAAGGCAATGTCGTAATGTTTAAGTAGGTTATCGACAGTGATTTCTTCATTATCTATATTCACATCATGTATGGAGATGCCTGTTCCATAGTTCAGCATCTCTTTGACATCTCCCCATGTCAGCCCTGATTTCATGAAGAAGCGATAATATTCTTGCGTCTGTCCTTTGTAGATTTGTGTTTTGGCGTCCATCCATTCCCATTCCGGTGAGAGGGTGGTGGTAAATGAGAACCTGACTTCGTTTCCGGCTCCGTCCGTACTTCCCAATGTTTCACCAAGATAATAAATATCGGGTGGAAGGTCATCATATTGCAGGTGGCCGAGTTGATAATAATAACCGCTAGTCAAAGGTTTGCCATTGATGGCAGCCCACGTCCATGAGAAGGCGGCTTGTTTGCAGTCGTCTTGGGTAAGCATTAGGAGCCACGACTTATTGTATTTTAGTGCGGGAATAACCGTTTTTATGGTATTTTCTTCGGGCAAAGTGTTGCGGGTGTTGATTGTAATTTCCGCAGTATAGTTTTGGCTTTCATCCCCGAAAGGGTAGAAGAAGTCTGTGTCTACGATGATGTCTTTCCTTTGGGGAGAATTGTTGTTTCCTGAATTATCTTCTTTTTCATCGTCTTTGTCTCCTTGATATAAATTGATTTTTTTGATACAGGATACGTTAATAAGGCAGATTGCTAATAGCATGATGACTGTTTTTGTTTTTCCTAAAAACAATAAGCTGCTGAAGCGTGTCATTTCCAACAGTCTGATTATTCCCACGCAGAGAAGAATCAATAGAATGGAGATAGCTGGCGTTATAATAAAGTTGAACATGAAGAACCCGGTGTCCAACAGGTTGAACCGACTCAATACGTTGCCTTCAATCAAGATATGTATGGTATAGATGCCAAGTGTATATGTGCCCACTTTTTCGATTGCACGGAAATGCGGACGATAGATACGTTGCAGTAGCAAGAAGATAAACAGGCTTCCTGCGAAACCGATCAAATAGCGATAACAGATGATCGGCAATTTTTCCCATGGCGGATAACAAACGAACTTTCCTCCCAGATAATCGTACATACTCATTCCGGTGATGTAGATATAATCTTCTTTCTGATAGAAAGGGAGGAGTACAGCGAAAACGAGGAGTGAAGCGACCAGTAGTTTTCCCCGGTGTTTCATGATTACATCGATATATTTGTGCATAAAATACCCCATCCAAAAGAATGGATACATAAACTTGTCGAGGTGCAGACGTCCGTTGTCCGGCAATGCGAGGAAACACAGAAGCGAGATGACGAAAGCGGCTGTATCTTTTTTGAATATTTTCATGCTGACGATGGCAAGTGTGAAACAGATGAAAACGGAGCGTAAGAACCAGAAACGGGTGAATGTCTCTATAAAAAGAGATTTCAACGTTCCGGTTGGAGACGGGATCATTCCTTCATAGAGCATATATCCGATGTTGATTGCGACCAACACTAATGACCAGCCGAAACAAGGAATTATTAACTGTTTGAATCTTCGGGTTACATTCGGTATGAGTGGCTTTCCGATGGATTTACTGAAAAAGAAACCGCTGACCAACATGAATATGGGCATGTGGAAAGAACAGATAAATTCATGTACCGGATTGGTCCAGAAGTCGTTGCCGTCTCCCATATTTTGGATAGAATGTCCCCAGACTACAATAAAAATGCAGATACCTTTGATGAAGTCAATATATTCTATTCGTTTTCCCATACTTGTTTATTTGTTCTTTATCAGATTGCTGTCTTCGTCTTTATATTCTTTCTTTTTAGTAAATATTCCCCCCAGTCCTTTCAGACCTTTGGCAACGCGCACTTTAAAGCTGTTGAACAGGCTTCCGTCAGCTCCCACCGTTCCATATCCTGTTACGGCGCGTGCTTTGCGGTTGCGGATAAAGGCTATTTTGCCGAATTGCTTGAGTTGCAGAGCAAGATAACCGTCTTCACCTCGGATGATATCGGTGCGTATGCCGGTTTTCCGTGCATACTCTGTGCGATAGGCAAGAACCAATCCACGCACACTAAGTTCGGGACGTTTGAATGATTGCATCCACAAGTGCAAATCGCGGGCAGCTTCGTAGATTTTCAGTCCCCATCGCGAGTGTTTCTCATCCGGAATGTAGCTCCATAAAGAGCAGACGGCCACAATGCCCGGGCGTTCGAGGGTGTTTACCATCATTTCTACGTATTTCGGAGGGTACATAGTGTCGGAGTCAATATTGATATGATATTTACCTCGGGCATGGTTCAGTCCGCAAAGGCGGGCGAATCCGCAACTATGTTGGGTTTCTGTATAATAAGGTACACCGCATTGCCGGAATATCTCCGCCGTGCTGTCTTTCGATTCGTTGTCTACCCCGATAATTTCTACAGGATATTTGCATTCCATCTCGCTCAAAGACCACAGGCAGGCAAGCAGATGTTTCTCTTCGTTGTAGCCGATAATTGAAACGGTGACAAGCGGTTCATCACTTTGCAGCTTTGCAATATTCTGCCGCACTTCTTCAATGGCAGATGCGGGTGCTTCTGCAAACGGTTTTTCATAAACTTGTAAATACTTACTATACCAAATCATCTTTATAAAGGATTAAATTAAGTATTAAGTATCAAGTATTAGCCATGTGGGATAAATGTACTAGCAGCCACGCTTAATACTTGATACTTAATACTTAATACTTAAATTTGTTTCAAATAATTTTTTCCATTCTCGGGCAATATGTTCAATTTTAAAACGCTCTACGTCGGTGCGGGCTTGTATTCCCATCTTCCGGCGGACGTCTTCATGTTCTATCAGGTAGCAGATTTTGTCTGCCAGTCCTTCTATATCTCCATTTTCCACAAGCAGACCGTCTTTGCCATCGGTGATGATGTCTTTCGGGCCGCAGGGACACGTGAACGATACGGGTGGTACTCCACACGCCATTGCTTCGATGATCACCATGCCGAATCCTTCGAAACGTGAGGACAGAACAAAGATGGAACTTTCACAATATTTCTCAACAATATTCTGCACGTTATGTTCCAGGATACAGTTGGAGGTGATTCCGAGTTCGTCAATCTGCCGCTGGAGTTGCTCTCTCATGCCATCGCCGTAGATTCGTAATACCCAGTCCGGATGTTTCTTGCTGACGATGCTCCATGCGGGGATAAGTCGGTCAAATCCTTTCTGCGGCACATATCTGCCTACTGCGATTACTTGTTTCCGTAATCCGTCGGACTGACGTTCGGGGAAGAAAGGAAGCGGATTATAGATTACTTTTACATTATCGAGTTCCGTCCATTCAGCGGCATCTTCGTGGCTAAGCACAATGAAATTCCGCAGTTGTTTCAATTGGCGGATGAGTTGGTGCCGCCAGTATTTCTTACCTAATTTTTTGAGGAATCCCGGTAGACGGTTGTTGTTGAAATCCCGATAGTTGGATTTGTTAAAATGTATCTCTCCCAACTTGACACTGCCGTCTTTCATTTGGTTGATGAAGTTGATGTCGCGGCGGAGAAGGGAGATTGTGATGTCCGGACGGATTTTACATAGACATTCGTTCAGCCTTTTCTTGAATAGCCGTTGCTTGGTGCTGTATTCAAGAATCCGTGCGAATAACGGGCGTCCGTATAATGCGTCGTAGTTGATGTCGAGTTGGTGTATGGTGATTGATGGGTGCAGTTTATAATATGGCTCCTTGTCTTTTCCGTCGGTAAGGATGATATGTATCTCGTAGCCGAAGTGCTCCGTAAAATAGTTCGCCTTTAGTGTGAGAACCCGCTCCATACCGCTGGGGTAATAGAGAGAGGGGATACAGTAGGCTATTTTTATCTTTTTATCCATCAGATATTGTTTGTTTTTTCAGATATATCTATGTGAAATCAGATTTCGGTTTCATGAATGACTTTTCTCATTTGTGCTGTCCATGACAGTGCTCTGACCGTTTCGCGTATCTCCGGTGGAGACATTTGTTGAGAGCGTTGGAAGTTTATCAGTCCGCAAATGTCGATGGGCGATTCATCCGGTGGCACTTTCCATACATAAGGCATCCGGTCGAAATCTTCGTCCGTTTCCGAGTAGGTGAACGAAAGCCCTCGTGCGGCATATTCACGGTTTTTTAGTGTTTTGATGTAGGTGATTCCGCTCCGGTGACGTCCCAGGCTGCCTATGGCAAAATCTGCTTTTTCAAATTGTTCGTCCAGTTTGTCACTGTGTAGGGGGCCGTGCAGGATGACGTACGGTTCCAGATGGTTGTCGCGGATGGCAGGCAGTATTTCTTCCTGTTCGCGTATGCCGGACAGGGGACCTACGATGTGGAAATAAACTTTGTATTCCGGATTTGTACGGTAGTATTCGGCTAGTCCGTGTATCAACCGGTCGAATCCGTGCCAGTAGTGCACTTCGGCCACTCCAATCAGATGAAGTTCGCGTGAGGTGTCGTTCATCGTTCGTTTGATAGGGATTGCTTCGAAGTCTATTCCGTTGGAGATCCGTATCGTTTTTCCTCCAAAAATATGTTCGGCGTTGGAGAAGGTGACGATACCGTCCAGCTCTTTGGCTAGCCGGTGGCGGAAACAGCGGTCGATGGCGAGATTGAATTTCATCGACCATGCCACATATTCCTGATCGTAAGGATAGGTAGGTATTTCCATTACCACTTTCGCTCCCATCCGTTTCAATTTTCTGACTAGTTGCAGGGTGAACGGGCTTGCGTTGTGAAAGGAACGCATATATATAAATTCTATTTTCTCGCGGCGTACATATTCAGTGATGGGGGAGTAGTAGACACGTTTCCATATCTTTGCAGTGAATCCGGTTCCGAAATCGGCAATGACTTCGTCGTCTATTATCCATCGGCGCTCACCGTTGGGAGTGGTTTGATAGTAACAGGTACGCACGTCCAATCCGCACTCTTTGAGGGCTTTTACCTGATAATGTATTTTTTTACTTATTCCATTCGCTTTATCAAAGCCGTGGAACATAAGAAATAAGGCTTTCATTCTTTGTTGTTGTCTCAAATCTATAATTGCTTATTTTGTTTTTTTATATACTTGCCAGCTATTTTTTTCACTTTTCCTATGATGTCATATTCATGTGTAGCCTGTATATATCCTCCAAAGATAATAAAACTAATGATACTTTTGGTAATAATTGTCACGAAAATGTTCATTCCTTCCGTTGTATACTGCACAGGCAGGAGGCACGCTGTCATTAACCCGCTGACTGCCAGCGGGGAAAGGAGTTGACGGACGAACGTCCATACCTTTCTCCGGAACGTTACGTGATACATCTGCCAGTAGCATTGCACGAAGTTGACGGTAAATGTCAATACGATACAGGTTGCCACTGCGGTGAGCGTGCCGAAATAGAAGATACCAATCAGCATTCCCGCCACGTTGAGGGTGGATGAGAATACGCCGCAGATGAACAGGCTCCGGGTGTCTCCGGCAGCCTGAAAAATGGAGCCGGAAGAGGAGAGTATAATTTGCACGCCTACCGAGAGGGAGAGTATGCGGAATACGGGTACGGAGGGCAGCCATTGGTTGCCGAATATAATCAGTGTCACTTCTTGTGCTGTAAAGAAAAGCAATACGCTCATGGGTAACCCTATGAAAGAGAGTATGCGGACAATGCGTTCATAGGAGGACGCCAGTTTTGCTTTGTCATCTTGGAAATCGCTGAAGATGGGGTGCATCACCGGAGTGATGACTTGTGTGATGTTTTGCAAGGGAAGCATCATGAGCCGGTAAGATTTTTCATAATATCCCAAGTCGGACATGCTCATGTGTTTTCCTATCAGCAGTTTGTCCAGATTACGACTGAAATAGTTGATGACGTTGAACAGGAATTGATAGGCCGAATATGAAAAGATCTTGCGGAGTGCTGTCAATCCCCATGTGAAGCGCAATCGTTGCGGATAGCGCTGGTAGGAAATGACAAATATCAGTATGCTGGAGATGATCGGGGTGATAATCAGTGCGTAGAGTCCTGCTCCGCAGAGGGCTGCCGTAACCGCTCCCGCACCTCCGGCTATCTGGATAGTGAAACTGCGGACAGCGATGTATTTGAATTCTTTGTTGCGATAGAACATGGCTCCGGGCACGATGGTGGCGGAGGCAAAGAAGAGGTTGACGGACAGAAGTTGGCACAGGATGCGCAAGATCTGGCTGTCGTAGTAGTCGGCAATCAGCCATGAGGCGGCGAAGAAAAGCAGGCTGATAGCAATTCCTGTCCATACGGTGAATGAAAAAATATCCGACAGTTCTTCTTTTGTCAGCGCTTTGTGCTGTATGATGGCCGGGGAGATTCCCATATCGGTGAACAGGTTGAAAAATGCGATGATTACGGTGGCGATAGCTACGATTCCGAAGTCGTCCGGGGAAAGCAGGCGTGCCAATATTCCGGCTACTACGAGGGAGATGATGATGCCGCTGTATTTGGCTAGTGCCGTGTAGAATACGCCCGAAAATAGTTGACGTTTGATGTTGTTAGCCATTGATTACATCTTTATAGGTTTGTGCATATTCCTTTCCTATTTTCCGGATGTTCATATTTTCCAATGCGTATGCATAGTTTTTTTCTCCTTGTCCCCATGCGGACAGTTGACGTGCTCTTTCAAGTGCCTCCAGAATGTCGGATCTGTCGTCCGGATGGAACGTCGGATTTCCGGTTGCGGATAGTATTTCTCCGATGTTTCCTGTTGTCGGGCCTACTACTACTTTGTGGAAGAGGAAACCTAGGGGGACATTTCCGGAGTTCAGAATATCTTTCCTTTGTATGAATATTACGTCTGAAGCAGCGATGTAATAGGGCAGGTCGCAGTTGTCTATCAATTCGTCATTGGCTCCGGCATGAAACTTCAGAAGGCGGTTGAGCAATGGCATGGCGAGATAGTAACCCAAGCGCGAAGCCCAGCGCTTGAAAAGATTCCATCCGTATTCGTTGCGTCTGGAGAAGGGGTAGAGGCGGGGAGCCAACAGTAGCTTGTTCTTTTCATTCCATTTGCAGAAAGCACTGGCTACCATGCGGATTTCTTCGCGGTTGCGGAATTTTCCGAAGGCGGTGACGATGAATGCTTCTTGTGGCAGGTTCAGATATTGACGTGCGCGCTCTATGCTGATATCTTCTTTGTAGGTGTATTGGTAGATGTGGTGCGGGATGACAACATTCCGGCTGCCGGGATGTTTTTCAATGAATTCCGTCAGGCTGTAATGTCCCATGTGTACCACGATATCGCTTTCCGACTCGATGATGTCGTAGGCTCGGCTGATGACTTCATTGGCGTAGTGGGGGCGGATATTATGTCGTGTGTATACGAAATGGGCTCCCCGTGAGCGGAAGAAAGCGATGCGTTCTTTCAGACGGCGGATGACGTCGTGGTCTTCGCATATCCAGCCCACTACCTCCTCCGGCCATTGGAAATGGATGATGTCATAAGTGGTGTCCGATTCCCA
>JAEYDD010000013.1 GCA_023404095.1 Pseudomonadota bacterium
CCCGCCCGGCCCCGCCCCCCCCGGGGGGGGGGGGGAGTGCCTTGCTCGGCCTCCCTAACTCAGGCGCTTCAGCCGCGACGCGATCCAATGCAAGTTGGCGTTATCGATCACTGTTCCTGTGCGGCAGTGTAGCTTGGCGGGTCGTCAACCCCGGTCGAAGCGACATGCTGGCCGAGATTCAGCTCGATGTCTGAGCGCTTCTGCAGTCCCGCTTCCAAAAGCTTCGCCATCCGAGCTCTCGTTGTCGGGCGTCTTGTCGAGATGAAGAACTGATCGAGAGCGGGTGGAAAGAGGCCGTCGCCGGGAAGGGAGGCTTCGTCGATGAAGCGCTTAGCGTCGGTGAGCGCTTCTTTGTCGAATCCGGCGATCCTCCGGGCGAAGCGATCGACGAATGCGTCGAGATCCGCATCAGGAATGGCTCGGTTCACGTACCCGTAACGTTCGGCCAACGCCCCCGGAAAGTCATCGGCGCCGAGCACCACTTCGATTGCGCGACCGCGTCCGATCAGGCCCGCTAGCCTCGCCATCGGGTTTCCGCCTGGCACCGCGCCGACGCCGACCTCGAATTGTCCGAGGACTGCCTTCTCAGCGCTTGCAAATCGAATGTCGCACGACAAGGCGAACTCGCTACCCGCGCCACGAGCCCGGCCGCGGATCGATGCTATCGATACGACAGGAGCTCTGGAGAGGCGCACCAGGACGTCGAGCCAGGGATGCATGCCTGTCGGCCCCTTGGTCATTGCAGCTGTTCTGGCCTTGTCTACGAGCACATCGTAGTGGGCGAGGAAGAAGTCCGGATCAGCGCTTTCGAACACGATGACCTTGATTTCCGGATCGGTTTCCAGTTTTTCGATCAGAGCGGAAAGCTCAAGAATGGTGTCCGGATCGACGAGGTTGATCGGGGGATTTATGAATATCGCCCGCATGAAGCCAGGAGCGGGAAAGCCAAGTTCGATTTGCTTGCTCATATGGATTGCCTCTCGTCGCTGCTAGGCAACCACCTAGCCGCGCCTGAGGCCTGAATCCTATTGCACAATGGTATCGCCCGCTGAGAAGGAAGGCCGCCTCCGGGCGGATGGAGACGGCCTTCAGCGGACCGGGAGGATCCGCGCGCTCCGGCGGAGGGGAGGACGCGGGAGCGCTGTCGCTGCATCAGCGTATCGCCTGAGGAGGAAGAGGCGATGATCAGAGAATAGCCATCTTCGAGCCATTGCAAACCAGACTTAGGTATCGGCCATCTGACGCGCGCTTCACGTCGCCGATCGGTCAGTCGTCTGCTTGCCAAGTCTAGGAAGAGAGAAGGCAAAGGTCGCGCCTGGTCCGTCGTTCGACATCGCCCACATTCGGCCGCCATGATTTTCGACTATCGAGCGGCTTATGGAGAGGCCTATGCCCATCCCGTTGCGCTTGGTCGTGAAGAACGGTTCGAACATCTTTTCCGTATCTTCAGGGGCGATCCCGATGCCCGCATCCGAGATGGACAGCGTGAGCATATCCTCGCTCACCAGTGCAGTTCGTACTAGCAGACGGCGAGGCCGCTCCTCGGTCTCCGCCATGGCTTCAATCCCGTTCAAGACCATATTGAGAATGACCTGTTGAAGCTGAATGCGATCGCCTGTGACGGGTGGCAACTCTGGCGCCAACCTGGCATCCAGGACGATAAACTTCTCACGCATGTCTCGCGCCGACAATGCAATGACCTCGCGAGCTATCTCATTGAGATCGATCTGCTCCATGGCTGGAGACTGTCGATTGAACATAGCCCGAAGTCGCTTGATAACCTCGGTCGCACGCTCGGTGTCTCGGATCGTCCGTCGGGCAGTGTCTGTTGCGGAGGCGATGTTCGGTGGATCAAGCGCCAACAGACGGACACATGCATTGGCGTTCGCGAGAATGCCTGAAAGTGGTTGGCTCACCTCGTGCGCTATGGACGTCGTCAGGGCACTTATTGTCATCACGCGGGACACATACGCGAGTTCTTCTCGCGCTTTTGCAAGTGCTTCCTCGCCGCGTCGGAGTGCATCTTCCGCTCGTCTTGTCTCGGTGATGTCCTGTACCGTTCCCATGAACACAGGGTGATCGCCGATATAATTTGTGACCCTCGCAAGTCCTCGAATGAACCTGAGGGCCCCGTCTGTCCTGATGATCCGGAAGACGAAATCGGCATCCTCGCCGGCAAACCCTCTCCTCATCTCGAAGTCAAAGAGATCCAGGTCTTCTGGATGAACCCTTTCCCTGACCGCATCGATGCTTGGCTTGAGTGCAGGGTCCAGGTCGAATATTCGATAGAATTCCTCAGACCAGATGTTTTCATCCCGCTGGATATCAGATGTAAAGCTACCGGTTGAACTAATCCGTTGAGCGGCGACGAGTTGCGCCTGGCTCCGCTCGACCTGCGTCTCTCGCTTCAGAAGAGCTTCCTCGTGACGAGTCCGGTCTATGGAAATAGCTGCGATGTGCTTGGCTCGATCGACTATTTGCTGCTCGCGAGGTTCGAGGTTTCTTTTCTGATGACTTAAGATTGTATATATCCCTGCGGTGTTGCCATACGGGGACAGAATGGGAATGGCCTGGCAGTAATTTAGGCCGTTGGCCAACATGATCTCGCCAATCGACGTGTCACGCTGGTCGCTTTCGGCCAGATTTGCGATCTCGATAGTCCTTTTTGTCAGAGCGGCCGTGGAGCACGGATTCTTGTCCGAAATCACGCTCCTGCCGTCAAAGGCCTCCCAGAACGCGCCGGGCAGGCTGTTAGCCGCGCCCATGCGGAAGAGCGTGCGGTCAAGCGAGAGTTCGAGAAACGCACAAACGAGGTCCGGAACCAGATCTTCGACGAGATCGCAGAGCCGTTGAAGAACACTTGCCGACGGTTCGCCGCGCGCGACCATTTCGAGTATCTTCATTTCCCGCCCGAGCAGTTGGGAGGAATCCCGGTTGTCCTGAACGTCGGTCTGAAGGACGCAATAGCCCGCCAACTCTCCGTTCTGCGACCGAATCTGTACCACCTGTGCCTCCAGCCAGCGCAGCGTTCCGCCCGCAGAAAGCCCTTGATATGACACGACAGCTGTTTCATTTGGGTCCTGCCCAGCCTGCAAATGAAAGGCGATTTCTTTCAGTTCGCTCAGATTGAAGTGGGCTGATCTGTCTTGCGCCTCGGCGCTTGGTGGCAAGCCGTACCATTGCCATGCTGCCTGATTTGCGAACTCAAGCTCTAGGGAAGGCGTGAGTAGAAGCGCTTGGAGGGACAAGGAATCCAGGAAATTCAGAAAGTCACGATCGGCGTTGCCATTCTGGTTGTTGATCCTCTCAAAGCGTTCTGTCGCAAGCCAACAGACCTCCCATCCGAGCCCTTTCATTGGCGAAGCAGAAAGATTAAACCATTCGAATTGTCCATCCCGCCGCAGCAAACGGGCGGTGAAGAGTTGAACTCCCCCCTTCTGCGCCGGAACGACGAGGAGATGATCATCCGGATGCAGAAAGCTCGCCCACTGCCGCGAGCTACCCTGATCAACCATCAGGCCAGTGAAGTCTGTGAAGCGCGAGTTCGCATAGCACAGGACGCCTGTTTCGTCTGTTGTCCAGACCAGGCCGGGCAGGCTGTTCAAGATCGCTAGGCCGTCGTTGGGCCCGTACTTGATTGCGTCCTCGTCAAGTGACATTGACATCAACGGTCGTTCCGTTCACTTCGTCGCGGCGCGGTCAGGGCAGGGGCCGTCGCTACGCCGCCGCTGAGGCGCGTCTCGGTCAACCGTCGCCCAGGGAAGTCTTTCCAGAGAATTGCGGCCAGCGCGCAAGCGAGCATCCATATCGAAGCGGTCAGAGCAAACGTGACAGAAGTCCAGCCGAGCGTCGCCGAGGCGAGGATAGTTCCCAATGAAGTCGAAATTTTCAGCACGGAGAAAACCTCAGCCCTCATCTCTGGCGTCACCAGCCTGTTGAGCTGCAATGAGTAGTGGATGCCGAGCGAGGGGGCGCATATCCCGACAAGCACGCAGCCGAGTATCGATAAACCAAAGGAATTCTGAAGTATCAGCGCGATGCCGCTGATGATCGAGAGGAACATCGCCGCGACCTGCTGCTTCGAATAGGCTCTATTGAACAGGCCGTTTCCTATGGATCCGACAAGCGACGCCGCACACAGGGCTCCGGTGAATATCGCGCCATACCCTGCTTGCAGGTCGAAGCCCATCGCAAGCGACACCGCGCCAACTTCAATGCCGCTGATCGCGGCGGAACTGGCACAGGCGCATCCTAGCCAGAGAAGGACTTCAGGCGTAAGCGATCTGGTTCGGGTTTCTAACACTTCCGGCTCTATATTCCATTTTGCGGACGGCAAGAGCATTGCGGGCACCGCTCCGAGCATCGCGATTGCAGCTATCGAGAATGATGCCGACACCGATCCAAGACTGGCTGCCAAAATCGGGGTGACGAGGAAGGTGAGGTCCGACGCAAAAGCTGCCAAGGCAAGGGCCCTCGTCATCTGTGACTGTACAACAAGATAGTTTGCGCTATCACGCAGATAGCCGAAGGCGGCACCTTGCACGAGCCCAGCGGCCACTGCCGCAGCGATGAAATCCGCGTACGGCGCACCCACTCCACATGCAGCAGCGCAAGCGAACAGTGCTACCGTCCGAATAAAAATTAAAGCCTTGAAGAATGCGATCGAGTTCCCACCCCGCCCCAACCGGGCAATTGGCAAAGCTCCGACAAGTTGCGCGGTCGTCATGGCAGCGAGCGCCGTTGCTCCACTCGCGGGGCTCCCCGTCATCGAGATTGCTGCCAAGGCGAAGGCAATCGACGCTCCTGAGCGAGGCGCACCAAACAAGCCGTAGGCGACCGCCCAGCGGATAGTCTGATGACTTTGTAGACCGCCCCAGTTCATTTTCCCGCCAATTTTGGCCGTATTGTCCGCAGATAAACCTTGTCGAAGTATTTGCAGCACGCGTGGTGGGAAGCGCGCCCGCGTCCGATGACTTGAACGCATGGGCGGTACTCACCATTTGCAGGTTAAGTTTACCGCAAACCTGCACCAAGCACACTATACTAAGGTATCGACTCTGATCCTTGATGCCAGAGCTTCGGACGAACTACACCATAGCGCAATGGACGACGTCGAGGGCGATTGACAACAGTTACCCTCCCGAACGTACAAAAGTGATCCTGACCAATGACGGTCAGGCTGCGATGATCGCGAGCACCTTTTCCATTTGGTCGACTGAAGTATATCCGTTTGAAACTTTGTCCAGCCGCTCACTCTTTTTCAGGAAGAGATTGGGAAAACTGGTAGCGCCCATCGCCCGAGCGATTGCGAAGTCCGCCGCCGTTTCATCTATCGTGCTCTGAAGCTTCCACATCCTCAGGAACTCATTTGCTGATACAGTATCCCAAACTGTGCCCCTAGACGCAAATGTCAGATAAGGTAAATTATGGAACATCGCCGGCCGTCCTGCCTGGGCAGAACCAGTGTAAACGGGAACGGAGTCCCGCCAAACTGAACGCTGTTCCGCCCGAACTGGTCACCATTTCCGCCAAATGCAGGAAACCTATCGCACAACACATTTTCTTGGAAAGCGTAGGAGCCGCCTGCGGTGACGATCCCGGCATAAGCTGCCAAGTCTGGATGGCTGGCCTGCGCGGTCCTTACTCGTCTTCCAGGCGTTCGGAAACTTCGACGATAAACCTCGAAGGACGGTTCGCCGAGTACATCATGTGTACTTCGGATCGAGCGCGGGTGAACCCAACATAGAACAGGCGTCTGGCTTCCCTTATTGCATCGTCGGACGGATTGGCTCGCGGAATGCGTCCTTCATCAATGCCAAACATTATCACGACATCGAATTCGCGGCCCTTGGAGCTATGGAGCGTACTGAGATTTAGGCGGTCGTTGCCCTCACCATGCCCGGAAAACTGGCCCAGCGTCATTCCTTCCAATGGCGCGTCCGGAGTAAGTTGACGAGCGAAATCCGACAAGATGATCAAGTCTTCAGCCAAGGTTCGGCATCCGGTGCCATATGGTATGCTGATCTCTGCTCTGAACCTTTCCAACCACTCGACCAACGGAATGTTTCCATCGCGGCACGACCAGAGAAACAAGAGCAGCGTTCGTTTGAAGTCCTCCCGATTTTGCTCGGAAACTAGCATCTCGGAAAACAGCCGCTGACCGCCTGAGGCAACTCTCTCCCATCGGGGGTCTCCTACCTCCCATCCTCCACAGCACCAGGAAGCACACTTCTCGAGCCACCGCATCAGCTTACTAGATCGAGGATAAAGCGCATTCACGTCAGTTCGAAGCACGGCCCATCCATTGTTACGCGCCGCTTCAGCCACCGCATCGCCCATAAACGCGGCGGGATAGAGAATCCCAATTTCGCCACGCTCCAGATCGGGATTTCGGGTTTCAACTTCAGGCAGCAAAACCGAAAAGAGATAGTCCGCCTGTTGGTCATAGTTGCCGGCGACAGGATGGAAAAAGACTGTCCCCTCCTCCGCGCCTTCTGCAGCTCGGTACCCCCTCTCCTCTCCAAGAGCATATTCCGAGACGGCGACAATCCGGCGACCACTTCTATAGTTTAGTCCGAGCCTAACGGTTTCGACACCCGCCCGCCTTGAGAGGCGCTGCAGCAGCTCCGGCTGTGCGCCAACAAATCCATATATAGACTGGTCGGGGTCTCCCACGGCCAACAATCTGGCACCGGTGCTGAAACACAATCCAAGGACCATCTGATGTAAAGCCAAACCAAGGTCTTGATACTCGTCGACAGCAAGAACCGGGTACTTTGCGACTATCGCCTTCGGCAACCACGGATTTTGAACCAACGCACGCAACGCGAGAAGCGGCATGTCTTCGAAGTCGATCAGGTTCGCAGCTCTTAGATGTCTTTCGTATGCAGTCGCGAGCGCAGCACGCTGCGGATTGGCCTGAGCCCATTGAGGGGCAGCCCTGTCGAGATATGTCCGTCGGTGGAGGTTCATACCGAACCGATGGTCCTCCGGGTTGCCTGGACCGCCAATCACATCGCGATGCGCCCTCGCCAACGCTACGGTCTGCTGTTGCGTACTTGCGATTTCGAAACGCGCGGGGAGATCAAGTCCTAGCGACTGGGCGTATGGCATCAATATCTGGGTCAAGGAGAACGAGTGGACAGTTCCGATGAACGTGCGCTTCCCCGCCTCCACCCCGAGACCCGCAAGTCTATCCTCGACTTCACGAGCACATTCGTTGTTGTAGGTAATACAAGCAACGCCGCGCGGTGCCTCGACGTCTTCGGCCAATATCCGGGCCAGCTTGACGGTCATCGTCTTAGTCTTGCCGCTTCCCGGCCCAGCAAGAACGACACAATGCCCGAGCGACTCATAAGCCTGCCATTGGGCGGCATTCGGTCTGAGGTCCTCGGCGGCCTTGATGTAGAGAGCCCTGCTAGACACGTGCCACCACATGCTCGATCGCGAGCCTGATATAGTCGGGGACTTTGATCCCCTCGATCCTGTCCGCTAGACGCTGGGCGAAACGACCCTTGCCGATGTCGTCGATCATTGCGAGCAACTGATCCCGATCGACCTTGGTAGCATCTTCCTCCCAATCGTCGATCGCTTTGGACCTTTTCTTCCCGAAATTCCCCTCCCGTAGGCCAGTGATCATCACCTCAGCAAATCCGTTGTTAAAAAGGTCCACTTCCAGCGTGTCGCCGTTCGTGAAGACACCGAATTCACCAATGCTATCGTCAAATCGTTCCCATTCACCAGTTTCGAGCAATTCCTCAAAGTAGGCGTCGTCGTACTTCCCAGTACGCAATCCATCCAGCAGCTCGGCGAGCCTCACCGTGCGGGTCTGCCCCCTGTCTCCATCCGGGTCGAAGTCGGTGACGATCGCGTACGGAATGCCAAGAACCTCAAGGAACTTTGCATACGGCGCAAAATTGGTTCCCGCGACCGAGCAGATCGTAATGCCCAGTTCATCAAAATCGATGCCCAGCTCTTCCGCGAACTTCGGAAAAAGGAACCGCTCCGCATCACCTTCAACGAGGACCACACCCCGGGCAAACAGCATCTCCGCCCGCGTCACATCCAAATAGCGTTGGAGATCGTCCTCGTCGTCACGGGTCAATCCGATGGACGCGGCAGACCGCGCGACCGTTTCGTTGCCAACTTCGCGAAGAAGAAGGATAGTTTTCAAGGGAGCGACGCTGGCGATATGCGGCGAGTGCGTCGTCAAAACGACCGACAGCGGCCCCGCTTCTTCACCATCCGGAGCGCTCGCATCGGCAAAAAGCCTTTTGTAAACTAACCTTTGCAGGTGTGGGTGAAGATGGGCCTCCGGCTCTTCAATCGCGAGAAGCGAATGATCCCGTTTATTGCCTTCGATGAGGTTTTGCAGCTCAAGAGTTTTGAGCGTGAGAAAGATGAGGTTCGCCGAACCGAGGCTTGCCTCGGAAACACCGCGCTCTCCCTCGTCAATGAGGAGCTTTATCTGCCGATACAACTTGGAAGGATCAGTCGCCGAGAATCCGAGCCTCGGCTTGACGTCCTGCTTAGGTCCGCTCATCGCCAGGAATGAGTTCGCGATGTTTTCCTCCAGCTCGGAAACTTCCTCGAATTCCATAATTTCTGAAGTCGCTTCGGCAATCTGATCGGCAACGGTCGTCAGATCAGTCTTGTCAATGGAGGCAAACGCGGTCTCGATGAGTGGGCGAAGAGGGGAGCGTCTCCAGGTGGCGAGATCGGACTCCGCATCACGGAGCGCAGGCAGCATATCCATTGTTATTCGACGTCTAACGTCGTGACCGAACCTCCTGCTTTCGTCTCGGCCGCCGTAGCACGAGAACTCGAAGTCGTTGTCGCTGGTTGGCGGACGCCCTAAACCCGGCCTAGCTTTGAATTCATAGGTAAGTGCGACGGTGTCTGGGTCGCCCGCAACCCGGAAATCAGTCAGGACGGCCAAAACGTCCGGGTCATCATCGAACTCTTTGATTTCAACGGATACCCGAATCCTGGTGTCCTCATCCAGGTCACCCACTCCGTCCCAGAAGTCGCCGATAGTAAGTTCTCGGGCGTTGTCGGACAACGAGGGGTCGAAAATCAGCCTTAAAGCATAAAGTAGATTCGATTTGCCGACCCGGTTCTCGCCGACCACCACCACGTTTCCGGCAAGGTGTAGATCGAGGCTTCGGAAATTCCTAAAGTTCTCTATTTCAATTCTTGAGAGATACACGCTCGCCCCCGTTTGCCGAAGTCAGAAGCTTCCATCGATTCGCGATTTGGTTGTATCCAATCTTGAGGGCTCTGTAAGCAGTAGGGAACGGCAAACGTTGTCCAACAGACGGAGGCTTCGCCATATTCGGAGGGGTAGCCTTGGCATGATCACATGTACCTCGTGTAGTCAGAACTGACCTTTCCATCGCCGACATACTTCAGGACTTCACCCACCTTGCGCGCCGCCCGGATCGGGATCGGCAGCTTCTGGTTCATCTGGGTGGAATTCCAATTGATCTTCGTCATCGACAAGACCTCCTTGGCGACCTGAGCAACAGTGCTATCGCTCGTCCTGTGCGGGCACAGCAGCAAGGGCCGAGGGTCGTACATTCCTGGATATGTGCCGTAATAGGGGATGCTGCCGTTGGTGTAGAGAAGACCTTTTCCGTCCAACTCGACGAAAGTCCCGCGCATCACGGGATAATTGCCGTCTCGCAGCACCTTGATGGACGACGTTTCCTGCACCCACACGAGGTCCTTCATTTCGGTACCGACCTCTTCGAGGGCCTCCATGATGCCGTCGGCTTCCTCGTCCCGGAACCGTGATGTCTTCAGGACGATGACGCGCGCGGGAAAGTGCTTGTGGTGGCTCTTGTAGGCAGCCAGGACTTCGGCAACCAGCGCCTTGGCGTCTTTAGATGTCATGTAGGGGTGCCGACCCCTTGTTTCGGTTTGGGCGCGTCGTCCCTTCAGGATGAAGCCGCGCCCGCGCTCGTCGAACATCTGGGCAGCGCTCGTGAATAGCTGCTGTCCACCTACCTCGCGATAAAAGCTAATGCCGATATAGCACGCAGAGAACTCGCCCTCCTGGGGCATGCGCCGCCACGGAATGCGCCCGGACCCCTTGTAGTAGAGGGATGTCATGATGTTCCAGCTTCGGCCCGCCTCATCTTGGATTTTACGAGCGCTGCTTTCCTTCACTTTTCGTGGGATGATCGCCCTTTCGTCGAGGACGTCTTCCCACACGATTTGAATCGGGAACCTCAGGTGCATCGCCCTCGCCTTGAGCATTCCACGGAAGTTGGGCGCATCGGAACCTCCGTCGTCCTCTTTTTCGACCGTGCCGTCGGAATCCACTTTGGCGTTCCAGACTCGTTCGATCAGGGCGACGGGAAGCGCGACGATGGCAACGTCGGGGCGACTGCTGCCTTCCTCGATAGCGGTAAGCAGCTGCATGACTTCGTCGACTGCCATCTCGACAGCCTTGCCGTGGTGAGGCTCTTTCCTGATTTTTTCGATTTTCGCCTGTGGGATGGCTGCCGTCGCATCCTGCGCGATCTCAAACTTGCAACGATACGGATTCTGATTGCCGAGACCCGGGAAGTCGGGATGCATGTTCGGGTGCTTCTCGGACTTTCCGATGAAGCCCACGGACGCCGCTGCGAGAAACTTCTCCGTGTCCTCGACCGTCTTCGCGCTTCCGACCACCGCAATCTTGATGGTGTCGCCACTCGCAGTCTGCAAAGGACCGGCGACAACGAGGCCCCGCCGGGGATCGGGGTCCTGATGCTTGTCGCCGAACTCGAGCTGAGGCTCTTCGAATATGGTGGATGTAAACTTCATGCCCAGTTCAACAAGTCCTTCTCGTCGTCGGTCTGGTCTTCCTTCTTCGGCGATCCCCAGACATCTTCGGGAACCCTCATAGGCAGCTCCAGCGAGGGCGGCGGCCCAAAGGCGAGCCATGGGTCGCTCGAAGTGACCGCGAAGAGGTCGTCGGACTTCGGCTCGAGGCTTGCCAGGAAACGATGCCACATGATGACCTGGCCTCGCAGCGAGGCGCTCTTGTCCAAGCGCTTCTTCCCGGCCAAAAGCGCATCGGGATAGGTGTGCGGCGTGAACCCGTCGGTTGTGAAGTGATACGTCGGCTCGATGACGAGGAACCATTCGTCATAGAAGCTTTCGAACCGCGGGACGAAGGCGTGATGTCTGACGAACTCCACCCTGCCCTTTTCGCTCTTGCTGTTCACCGCATTCACGACGTCGGCCTCGGTGGCCTTCCTCGCGGATTCGTATTTGAAGGTTCGCGCCGTGTTCCGGGCCTTGGCCTTGAAGTAGAACAGCTTCTTTTCCTTGTCCCAGGAAAGCTCCTGGCGGACCTGATGTGACAGCGCCTGCCTCAGGAGAAAGGCAAAATTGTTGCGCTCGTCCACGTCGTCGTGGAACGCGAGAACATCGACATCGATGGCCTCGACTTGGTCGAGATCGACAATATGCCTGCACACGGAGGACCTTGGGTCGTGGAACGACCAGAACGCATCTCCCTTGATCGCCCAGTCGAACCTTGACGGTTCCTCGACATCGAACAGGATGGCAGCCGCCTGCTTCCGAGAATATGGCGTCGTGGAAACATATACCTCGGTGGGGAGCTTGATCGGCAGGATGTTGACGAGTGCTGATTCGCCTCCACCAAGCGGTGGCACATAGTATCCGAACCCGGCTTTGGGAACCGTCAGCGCCCCAAGACGGTCAACCGCACCTTCGTCGAGGACGTCGTCTCGCATACTGAAGTTTAGACGACGATCCTGGAACTCTTCACCTCTCGGTATTTCCTTCCAGAAGAAGGTGTTGTCCGACTGTCGGTGCAGGACGATGATGATCGGCAGATTGCTGCCGCGCCAGTAAGCGAGGTCTTCGCTCTTGAGCAGGTAGTGGAAGCCGTGGTCGTCCTCGCTAGGATACTTTCCCGCCGCCGTGGTCTTTACTTGAACGGCGATCATCTTCGCCAGGGGCTTACCGTGGTCCATGACTTCCACGATGGCATCGATACCTGCCTCTAGCCGGGAACGCGGGTCGAACTGGAAGCCGATTTTGAGGAACTGCAGCTTCGCGGCCGTTTCACCGATCTCGCCGACTAGCTGATTCTGCGTAACGATCTTTGCCATGCCAGAATGATAGGCAAACGATTGTATAATGCCAATGCTTGCAACTGACTATGCCGGCCTTTTTACTTTAAGCATTGCCCAGCGGAGTCGGTCGCTTCGGCTGATCGAAGACCTGTTAGGACGCAAGCAGCATACCCTTCCGCTGTCGTACGATTCCGGACGGCCTGCTCATCGAACTCCGTATTTAACCCTTCTACGATCAAGGAAGCATGCCTGGCGGCATCCATCGCGAGATCGAGGAGCAGATTGAGATCGGCGTACATCGGTAAGGCGTCGGGTTCTTTGTCGAACAGCGAGTGCGCCAGCCGGCGATTACGGAAGTCGCGAATGCGCATGATCGCGGCCTCCTCCTCTGATCCTACCGCTGAAAGGCGGGCGGCTACATCGAGATAGGCTCCTATTGTTTTGCGACAGGTCTCACGGTCTCTGGCCCGATGGTCGGCTTCGATTTCCTCCATGATCGCCGCAATTTCCGGCGAGGATGGCCCGGCCCCATCGCTGCTGAGGTCTTCGATCCCTGGAAGCCAATTCGACGCCTCAGCTTCTAGCCGCTCCTGTACGCCAGGCGCTCTGAAAAGTGCCGCCAACACTTGCACAGAGGCTTTGTCTTGGGTCTCCGGAGGGAATTTCGGGTTTTGACCAACATCGAAGATGCGGGCGATATCCATCGCCAGTTTCAGGGCAAGAGCATTCTGAACAATGCCATATGTATCGTTGTAAGCGGTATGGATGCCTTTCATGCCCGGCGGGATCACGTGGTTGCAGGCTTCCATCACCGAATGCGAAGCGACGGCGGTCCAGACGTCCTGCCTCAGCATCGGCGTGATCAATCTGATCCTTCTCAGGGCCTCTTCCACGTCCATTCACTCCCCCCGATCGCTATGGCATTCAAGCAGGTCGCATAAGCGATCCTTCGCGCAAACCAAACGTTCCGCCTGTGCGGCGAGGAAATGCGTTGAAGTCCTTCAGATCAAGGAGCTGACCGACTCCATCCACGGTTTATCTGGTGCCGCGCGGGATCAATCTGGGCTTCCTCACCCGGGAAAAGCCGCAAATATCATCGGCCCCCTAAATATCTACGGTGAACGCCGGATCGAAGATCGGCCCCTCAGACGGATAGCCGCGCGGGTTCGAAACAATCCGGCTTCCCCCGAGGAAGTAATCGTTCCTGTGATGGATGTGACCATGAACCCACAAATCCGGTTGCTCTTCGATAATGAGGCTCTCGAGATCGGAGGCATAGCAAGGCGACAGCGGGTCGTCCTGGAACTCTGTTGGGATGGAGCGGATGGACGGCGCATGATGTGTGACGACGACGGTTTTCCGCCCTCGCGCCTTCTCCAGTTCGGACGCGAGAAATGCCCTCGTCTCCTGATGTTTGCGATAGGCGTGAATTGGCCTGAACTTCTGATACGGAACCTTCGCGAATTTGATCTTCCGGTAGTCATTCATGCCGGACTGGGCAGCAGTCATTGCAAGCTGCGGGTCGGCTCCGAGCATACGGAAGTCCGTCCAAAGGGTTCCACCGATGAATCGAACGTCCTCGATGTCCACCGCGTCATTTTCGAGAAGATGAATGTTGGGATAACGGCGGGCCAGCTCCCGGGCGTCTCTGAGGCCCTCTTGAACGGCCCCCCCGTAGAACTCGTGATTTCCGGTGACAAAGATGATGGGGAGCGAAGCGCCGATGTTATTCGCCAGCCACTCGATGCTTGGGGCAACGCCCTTTGTCAGCAGGTCGCCGGCGCAAACCAACACATCTGCTTCCAGAGAAACTGGACGCACGAAGGGAACGCCAAACTCGAGATGCAGATCGGAAATGACCCAGACCCTCATGTTTCCGACCTCCGTCCTCGACCGCGGCTTTTCCGTGCAACCCGTGCCGAACCGGCCGCGCAAGCCACCCCAACGTCTTGCGCACTGAGCTCCAGGCTTTTGGACAGACGGACTGCGAGGCCTTCTAACTCGGCCCGCCTGGTCATGAGAATTTCACTCGCGCGTCTGTACTGCGCATCCAATCGTTGACGAACAGCTCTACGGAGCTGAGGATCGCTTAGGCGCAGGCTTTCCAGCGGTCGTCTTCCCGACCCCATGTCGGTCAGCAAGCCGTCACCGAAACCAAAACTCCTCTCCATCATGGTCGCAAAATCGGTTGCAACCGATAGATCGGCCGCCGCATCCCCTCCCGCTCCAGTAAAATGGTCGCCGAACAGGATGCGTTCCGCCGCCATGCCGGCCAGATAGATGGCGATGATGTCTTCGAAATGCTTGGCTGTTGCCATAGACGGCAGAGGTTCGTTGAACTGCGTTGCGCCGATGGGGTTCCAGCCTGATCTGGAAGGCCTGCCGCTGTTGATCGATACCTTGCCGAGGCTTGTGGGACGAAGGACGTGCCCCACGATGGCGTGGCCGATCTCGTGGACCGAGAGGCGAAAACGCTCATCGTCGGTAAAGCTCACGATCGGAGGCATGACGTCCATGAGGTCGGATTCCGTCACCCTCCCCGGCCTTCCGGCGTGCCGTGCAGCCCGGCGTGCGTCGCGAGCAAGTTTCTCGATGTCCGCACCAGACCAACCTTCCGTTCTCCTGCCGAATTGACCAAGCTCGGCCGGGCACGCTTCACGAAGATGAAACTCCAGAATAGCCTTCCGAGCATCTTCATCCGGCAGAGGGATATTGATGATCCGCTCCAATCGGCCCGGCCGTAGGAAAGCCGGATCGATCGCGTCTGCGTTGTTGGTAGCGGCGATCACAACCACACCCTCTCGCCCGTCCCCCGGATCAAGGCACTCGAGGAGGCCATTGATCACCTGCACCTTGTAGTCGTGGTTCGAGCTATCGTTGAAGACACCGCGGTGCCCGAAGCTGTCGAACTCGTCCAGAAAGAGAATAGCTGGGCTGGCAGCGCGAGCCGCTTGGAAAGTGCGCCTCATCGCCTTCAGCATGTCGCCGAGGTGGCCCTTCGATTGCCACGACGCTGCGGATTCGGCGACAAGCGCAACTCCGCAGGTGTTCGCCAGCGCTCGGGCATAAGTTGTCTTGCCGGACCCCGGCGGACCGCTGAGAAGAATGCCGCGATCCACGTCCCTCCATTCAATCTCACCACGCGTCCAACGTTTGATATCGTCGGCCAATTGAAGGCCCCAGCTTTTCGCGTTCCCATAGCCCTCCATGGACTCGAGCAGAACGGTGCCAGGCTCGTAGGACCGCGGGGGAAGGTCGACTTCTGCCGTTGGCAGCGCCTTCAATTGTCGTGCAAGACGGCTAACTGGCCGTCCGGGGCGGATTGCCAGGCGAACATCCCGTAGAGGCCTCGTAGCTAGGTAGGCGGCATCCTCTTCGGTGATTTGCACTCCGAGCTTCTTAGCGGCAGCCCTGAAGTGAATGGCACTCGGTGATGCGATTTCCGACCGTTGATCGACCATGAGCGCGAGATCACCCGAGATTTCGCCCTCATCCGTGTAGAACAGCACAGCACGGTGGACACCTCGAAACCTTGAAACCAGGTTCCAACCGGTCTGGGTGATGTCAGACGCCTCATCGACTAGCAGGGCGAACCTTCCGTCGTCATCAATTAGACGATCCGCATCCAGCAGTTCACGGGTTGCAAGTTCATATAGTTCCACGTCGGCGGCGTTCGGGAGCTTGACTGCGACGACAAAATTCGACGCCGACAAGAACGGTCGGATGGTGCTTCTTACCAGCATTGTGGCCACAGCAGTGGCTAGGTTCAGCGGGGGTTTAACCCGCTCCGGAAAATAGGTCATAACAAGCCTCGACAGTGATGGGATGGAATACGAGCGGGCTTAGGCGCGTATTCGTCTCACCATCGTCTCGGGGCCGATTAGCGCCTCATCGAGTTCAACCTCGACAAGACCTTGGAGTATGAGGGAAGCCAAGCCCGCAACGGACTGAGTTTCGCGGAGGACGCGGAGGCAATCCGCAAAGGACAGCGGCCCGTTCTCGTCCAGAATGGCGAGAAGCCGTACCCGGTCCCCCAAAGGAACGTTGTGGCCCGCGTACCGCAAGAGGTCGTTGGCATTCCGCAAGCGGAAGCCATCGTAGATTTCCGATCTTTCCACAATGCGATAACGATGCGCCGTCGTAGCGGCGGCGTCCGCGATGACGCCTGCATCGAAGGGGAGTCTTCGGTCGAATGCGTCAAGCATCCACCAGCCGCCATCGGTGTCCTGCATGCGAAGGTCCGGCACGTATGCCTTCTCCCCGACCGCCAGCGGCGGCGGATCGCATGACCACAGCAGGACGCCGGGATTCAAATCCAGAATGCAGGCTAAGTCGCGGACGACTTTAGATCGGAATGTTGGGCGTTCCGGTCCTTTGACTGGACGACGGAAGCGGGAGGGCAGAGAAGCTTCGCCAACACTGCGAAGCATCTGGTGATGTTCCAGAGACGCCATACATGACCTCAATACAACCGAATGGGAACCTCCGCTTTGCGCGGTTGTGCTCAACGTATTCGTATTGGGAACATAAGGGCTTTGGTCATGGAAGGAACATATAGAGAACGGAATCGCGGGAGTCAACTCCCCCGTGTCGAGTTTCAGCAAAAAACAACTCTGATTTACGCTCAATTAATGACAACCGGCGATCTTACATCAAACCTTAGCGAACGTTGGCAAGAATGGCTGATGATATCTTTCTGCTCGACACCAACATAATCAGTGATTCTAGTAAGATTCAGCCCAACCCCACGATCTCCGCGTGGATTAGGCAGCAGCCTCGGGTCGCTATTCCATTCGCGGCTCTTTTGGAAGTCGAAACGGGGATAGCAGAAAAGTATCGATGCAACCCAGACAAGGCGGAAGAACTTTGGACATGGATGGACGAACTTCTCGAAATGGATTTCGAATATCCATTGCCAACGCCTCAGGTGGCTCGCCAATTGGCGAAGCTTGTTTGCTGCAGGCCGCTAACGCACCTTTGGTTCGTCAACGAGCATTCCAATAGGAAGAAGCCCGGACAAGACCTCTTCATTGCTGCGACTTCGATCGTATACGATATGCCGATCGCCACGCTGAACGTGAAAGATTTCGAAACGATCGACCGGTTCTTTCCGCTACCGGGCGTCTACAATCCAGCGAATGGGCTGTGGGCGATACCCAGATGCGATATGTCTGCACGGGTGAGAGAACCAACACCGACTATGGTCGCCTGACGCATCCGGGCCGCCATGGCAGCATCCGATGCTGACTTCAAAAAACGAAGCTTCACCTGATGATGCCAACGCGCCCCTGGGTACGTGAACCGCAAGGTTGCCGTCTGCACTCTACAGAAGGAACAGCTTTGAGCGATGAACAATCGCCCATTCAGCTAAAGCCCTATTTCACGGCTTCGCCAATTGAGGCATTCAGAACTTTGAAGGTCTTTATCCCGTTGCAAAGGAGCGAACAGTGCGGCCCTGCGACTGAACATCTTACCGCTATTCGTTGTCTGGACCGCCCCGCGCAAGAAACGCTCCTGCACGCTCCTTTTTGGAAAGGGCCACGAACCGGATTTCGAACGAGCCATCGGCGTCCAGGATCGTCTGCGGATTGCCGGCCCTGGCGCGTTCGAGAAGCTCGCTGATGCGGCGTTCCCCCTCAACCCTGCTCCACTCGTGCGTCTGACGAATCAACATCGAATTCCTTATTTATTTTGAAGATTGTAGTACGCCTGAGGTCCCGTGAAAAGAAGACTTCAACCCTCAGGCACTACCTCGCCGCCGGGAGAAGGGACACCCTCGTTGGCATGGCTAAGCCAAGTGGGCGTGTGGGGCGCTATGCATGATTGAATCGACAGGATTGCGAGGCGACGCTGCGGACGCGACCGTGAGCGACGTGTCGCTCGCAAAGACTACGCTTTACTGGGCTTCGGTTTCCGGCGATCGACGCGAAGACGCGCAACCAGCTTTCGTTGATTCTGGCGCGGCCCTATCACAATGCGCTTCCCGAGTGGCTTAAAGTCCGAACCTAACCCCGCCCCGAACGATGCTTCGCTAGCCTTCGGTGCTTCATCCTTGTCATCCGACATTGCCGGCAAACTCCACCACTCGAGATGGCAGAGTACTCGGCCAGAACCTGGCTGTCCACGGGCATGGGGACCGTCATCGACAGACATTGCGTAGTGTCGCCGCTTACGACCTTGGACGGACCGCGTGGTACACAACGGCGGCACCGTTTTTGTCTACCGCGAACACGTCGTACGACGCGCCGGGATCGTCACCCATTCCCAGGGAACCCGATGGCATACCGGGAACGGCCAGCGGCCCAACGCCATTGACCTTCCCATGGTTGGAAGCCCCATTTTTGATTGAGATGAAACCAATAGCAGGACACCTCCAATGATTCATCTCAATGTTCCGGATATGACCTGTGGCCACTGCGTGGGCGCGGTCGAGAAAGCTGTAAGGTCCGTCGATCCCGATGCAAAGATTGCAGTCAATCTCGAGGTAAAGACGGCATCCATTGAATCCGCGATCGGAGCTGAAGCCTTCATCGCCGCGATCGAAGACGCCGGCTATGGGGCTGCCTTCAAGAAATCATGCTGCAGTCACGTCGCTTGAATACGTAGCATAAACACGCGCCGCGGGCTGCGGCGCGTGTGTGTTGGGAGCGTGTTTCAGGTAGGATGGTCAGAGGTCATACTAGCAGGGATTTGATCAAGGACGCTGCCAGCCCCTTCCTTGGCTCGTCAATCTCTGAGTCTATATCGGGCGTGACACGAGGTGCACGTCTCAAGCATCATGTGGAACGCGTGTTCGGCCGACATCGTGGTTTCGTTCGAATCCTTCCGGGCGCGTTTTGCGAGTGGGCCGCCGCCTACCTGTTCGCCTACCCGCATTCGCATCTCTCCCGGCATGGAGCCAGGACTGTCGGAGGCTGCATCGGCCACTGCCTCGGCGTATCTTTGGAGGTCGTTTGATAGTTGCGTGAACCGTTCCCGTTCAGCTGCGATGAGTTCGCTTGCCTCGGAACCCTTCACGGCTGTCACCGTCGCGAAGCCGTCAACGAGGCTCGTACCTGAATGACTCTTGATTGTATCAGCGGCGTCCTTGAAGGTCCCTGGCGAATAGGTTTCCGGAGATTTGAACATGGCCGCCATGGTTTTCGCAGCTGCCGCCATGGCTTTCATGTCTTGCTGGCGTAGCGCAACCACTTCCGCGATCGACTGTCCAGTGGACTGGAATGCGAAAAGCATGATGGCGGCAAAGGCTGGAATGAAGACTCGCGATCGCACTTTACTGCTCCATATCCCGAAATGCGTCAGAGGTTTATATTGATGAAGATCAAGGCATACGTGAGGGACGCGACTATCTTGCTGTAAACGGCGACAATGAGCTGAGAAGATGACCGTTCGCAATACGTTCGCGACATTGTTGAAGTTCATCATGGCTGCAGTTTTTGCGAGCCTGCTCCTCAACGCGCATGCGCAGGCAATGCCATCTGATTGCCATACCGCGGAAGTTTCCGTTTCAACCACTCACGGACCGCTGGCGTCCGATCCAGACCACCACGACAAGGCCTTTAAAGGCAAACTTTGCTGTTCCAACGCCTGTGTTGTTTGTGTCGCCAACATCCCGTCTCCCGTCTCCGTGGCGTGGAGTGACTATACCGGCCCCTCGTATTTTCCCGTGATGCTCACCCGAATGACCGGTCAGGACGCCCCTGCCGTCTTCGAGCCGCCTCGATCGATCCCACTTTGATGAACCCGGTCCGACTTGTTTCGGACCGATATTTCAGTGGGTCGGATTCCCGACCAAGATCGAGAGATATCAACATGTACCGCCGACAATTCTTGAAGACGCTCGCCATTGGCGCAGCGGCCCTCATGCCAGCAACAAAGTACCCTTGGTCAAGCGACGCCCAGGCAGCACCCAACGGAACAATCGGTCTTTCCATCTCCAAGCGCGTCCTCGAGGTGAACGGGAAAGCCGCAACCGTGTTTGGACTTGGTTCCGCAGATGGAAAGCCGGGATTGGTCCTCAACGCGGGAGGCGATTTTGACGTCAACCTGTTGAACCACACGAAGGAAGACACATTGATCCACTGGCATGGATTGACGCCTCCATGGCGCATGGATGGGGTGCCAGACAATCCAGCCAAATTGCTGACCTCCGGCGAAAGCCGTCACTACCTCTTTCCCGTCGGGCAAGGTGGGACGCACTGGATGCACGCGCATACGCTTCAGGAGCAAACGCTCCTGGCGGCCCCGCTGATCGTACGGACTGCGGACGATCAGGCGCGTGACGAACAGGAAGTCGTCGTCCTGCTCCATGACTTTTCCTTCAAGACTCCGGAGGAGTTGCTGGCCGAACTGAAGGGACATGGTTCCGGCGGAGCCATGGCCGGGCATAGCCAAGCTACCGGCCATATGAGGACCAGGATGCAAGGCATGGAGGGAATGCATCAGCAGCACATGTCAGGCATGGCAATGCAAGGAATGCCGGGCATGCCAGCCATGGACCTGAACGACATCGAATACGACGCCTACCTCGCAAACGACCGTACACTGGATGACCCGGAAGTCGTTACCGTCGAGAAAGGAGGACGCGTTCGACTGCGCATCATCAACGGCGCGACGGCGACCGCCTTCACCATCGACACGGGCACCATTTCCGGCGATCTGATCGCAGTCGATGGAAATGACGTGGTGCCCGTAAAGGGCGGGCGCTTTCCGATTTCGATGGGACAGAGGCTCGACATTCGCCTGCAACTCCCGTCCGGTTCCGGAGTATTCCCCATCCTCGCCCTGCGCGAGGGCGCAAAGGAACAGACGGGCATCATCCTGGCCACGGCGGGCTCCAGCATCTCGAAGATCAGTACGATCGCAGCAGACGCCGGCCCGGTGCTGGACCTTGCATTGGAGGAAATGCTGCGCGCTGCACAACCGCTCGTCCAACGCGACCCAGACCGGATGTATTCCCTGACACTGCGCGGAGACATGGTTTCCTATATCTGGGAAATCGGAAGTGCGGATGGGCCGATGAAGGTGGCGACCGACAACCGCGTGGAACTCGTGATGCGAAACATGTCGATGATGGCGCATCCGATGCACCTGCACGGCCATCATTTTCAGGTCGTACGCATCAACGGTAGGCGGATGAACGGAGCGGTCCGTGACACTGTGCTCGTGCCACCAATGGCGGAAGTCGCCATTCAATTCGACGCGTCGAATACTGGTCGTTGGCCCTTCCATTGCCATCACCTCTACCACATGGCGACGGGAATGATGTCGTTCGTCACCTACGACGACGCAATCTAGGCCGGAGACGAGCATGGAACACGAACTTCACAAGCACGGGCACGTCAAGGCCGAAGACGGCCATCACGGCCGCCATCACCACGGGCAACATCCAGGCACGGTGCTCCCCAATATCCAACCGGCGCAAGCGGTGCCCGAGGGTACGGTCTATACCTGCCCAATGCACCCACAAATCAGGCAAATCGGTCCTGGCAACTGCCCCATTTGCGGCATGACCCTGGAGCCGGTTGTCGCGACCGCGGAGACAGGACCCAGTGAAGAATATCGGGATATGCAACGCCGCTTCTGGATTGGTCTTGTGCTCTCTCTCCCGGTTCTCGCCCTGGAAATGGGAGGCCATCTGACAAACCTGCACATGCTGCTCGGTTCGCAGACATCGAACTGGCTGCAAATGATACTGGCGACCCCGGTCGTTCTCTGGGCGGGATGGCCATTCTTCCAAAGAGGCTGGCAGTCCCTGGTGACTCGACACCTCAACATGTTCACGTTGATTGCCATGGGTACAGGGGTCGCCTGGATTTACAGCGTCGTTGCCACTGTCCTTCCGGACATCTTTCCCGCCACCTTCCGTTCTGCCGAAGGCTCGGTCGCAGTCTACTTCGAGGCAGCAGCCGTCATCACGGTTCTCGTCCTGTTGGGACAAGTGCTGGAACTGCGGGCACGCGAACAGACGGGGGGTGCAATCCGCGCCCTGCTCGATCTGGCCCCCAAGACCGCTCGAAGGGTAAACACGGACGGTTCGGAAGAGGATGTCGGCCTTGACGTCGTGGCGGTCGGTGACCGACTGCGTGTTCGACCAGGAGAAAAGGTTCCGGTGGACGGTACCCTTCTCGAAGGGCGCAGTTCTGTCGACGAGTCGATGATCACCGGGGAATCCATGCCTGTGACCAAGGACGTCGGCTCAAAACTGATCGGCGGCACCATGAACCAGACCGGCGCTTTCGTCATGGAAGCCGGAAAGGTCGGCCGAGACACGATGCTTTCGCGGATCGTACAAATGGTTGCCGACGCCCAACGGTCCCGAGCGCCCATTCAGCGTCTGGCGGATGAAGTGTCGGGCTGGTTCGTGCCGGCGGTGATCGTCATCGCGATCGTCTCCTTCGCAAGCTGGATGCTGCTCGGCCCGGAGCCGCGGTTCGCGCATGGACTGGTGGTCGCCGTCGCCGTCCTCATCATTGCATGCCCCTGCGCATTGGGACTGGCGACACCGATGTCTATCATGGTGGGCGTGGGACGTGGCGCACGTCTCGGCGTACTGATCAAGAACGCTGAAGCCCTTGAGCGGTTCGAGAAGGTCGATACGCTTGTCGTCGACAAGACCGGAACACTCACCGAAGGGCGGCCCAAGGTGACGGCAATCATCCCGAACGACCAATTGTCCGAGACCGAACTGCTTCGCCTTGCCGCGACTCTGGAGAACTCCAGCGAGCACCCGCTTGCCCTAGCGATCGTCAACGCCGCCAGGGAACGCGACATTCCGATTGGAACCGCTCAGGAGTTCGACAGCCCGGTCGGGAAAGGCGTCACCGGCAAGGTCGACGGCCGTGCGATCATCCTTGGAAGTCACCGGATCATGGACGAGGAGCGGATTGACGTCTCCTCGATGAGCGACAAGGCCGAGGAACTGCGCAACGACGGGGCGACCGTCATCTTCATGGCGGCGGATGGTCAGGTCGCAGGTCTCTTCGCCATTGCCGACCCGATCAAGGCCACGACGCCCGATGCCGTTAGGGCGCTGGTCGAGGCAGGAATTCGCGTCGTCATGCTCACCGGCGACAATAAGACAACGGCTGACGCGGTTGCCCGCAGGCTCGGAATTTCCGAGGTCGAGGCGGAAGTCCTCCCGGAGGACAAAAGCAAGATCGTCACGCGGTTGCGAAACGAAGGGCGAATCGTCGGCATGGCCGGGGATGGCGTCAACGACGCGCCCGCCCTTGCTGCCGCCGATGTCGGTATCGCGATGGGCACCGGGACAGATGTGGCAATCGAAAGCGCCGGGGTAACGCTCCTAAAAGGCGATCTCCAGGGCATTGTGCGAGCACGGCAACTCAGCCACGCGACAATGTCGAACATTCGCCAGAACCTGTTCTTTGCCTTCATCTACAACGCCTTGGGTGTCCCGGTGGCGGCCGGGGTTCTCTATCCAGCATTGGGCCTTCTTTTGTCCCCCATCATTGCGGCAGCCGCCATGGCGTTGTCGTCGGTGAGCGTCATCGGCAATTCTCTTAGGTTGAGGAGCGTCAAGCTATGACCACGCAACGGACCTGGACGCTTATGGCCGCATCGTTGGCCGCCATCGTCTTGTTCTTCGTCCTCCGGGAGCATTGGGGCCACGCGCTTGGGCTCTTGCCCTATCTGATACTGTTGGCGTGCCCCATCATGCATCTCTTCCACGGGCATGGTGGTCATGGCCATCATGGGGGAACGGACGAAAAGAAATGAGCTATCAGTACACGGCCGAATCCACGGTTTCCGTCCGGGCGTCGGCCGAGTCGCTCTTCGATTATCTCGATGACCATCGCCGGATTGCCGGGCATATGTCGCGGCCATCGATGATGATGCTTGGCGGTCGGATGTCCTACGAGTTCGATCAGACCGAGGGCCGCGAAATCGGCGGAAGAATACGCATTACGGGCGCGATTTTCGGTATAAGACTATCCGTCGAAGAAACGATCGTCGAGCGGCAGCCCCCTACCCGCAAAGTCTGGGAAACGTCAGCCGCGCGCCGCCTCTTGGTCATTGGATCGTACCGGATGGGTTTCGACATCGAGGCCATGCAGGAAGCCTCCAATCTTAGGGTGTTCATCGACTACAACACTCCACCGTCATCGACGGGACGTCTGATCGGCGCTCTCCTTGGCCCGATCTATGCGCGTTGGTGCGTGGGCCGAATTGCGTCGGATGCCGCTATTCAGTTCCAGCGCCACACGGGTCCTTGATCAAAAACAAAGCAGCCTTTCTACCCGGGTGGTAATATTCAATGATGTCGGCGGGTTCGTTACTTTCTGCTGCGTTCACGCCGAGCAAACTGTGGAAGCAAAAGGAGAACGCCAATGACCTCGAGAAAACTGATGTGCATGACAGTTGCTGCCCTTCTTCTTCCCATCAGTCCCGCAACCGTAGCTTTCGCCCAGTCAGACGATGGTGCAACTCAAACCCAAGGGACCCAGATGCCCGGCATGGCGATGGGCGGCAGAATGCAGGGAATGATGGGCGGAATGCCTATGGGGCCGATGCGCGGCCACATGATGAAGATCATGTTTGCCGTAGCTGATACGGATGGCGACGGCGCGTTGTCCTTCGAGGAGGTGACAGCGGTCCACAAGCGCATTTTCGACAGCGTGGATGCAAGCAAGGACGGCAAGGTTACGCTGGAAGAGATGCAGACGTTTATGCAGGGTCAATAGGAGTCGGCGGGATCGGATGATGGCATTCAGACCAAAAATTGGAACACGCGCCGCGTGGCCGGCGCGTGTTGGGTGTTGGCCAGGCTAGGCCGCCATTTCCTCGCAACTTTTCGCGCAGCGTCGGCAGACGTCAACGCATTCCTGCATGCCGCCAATTCGCTCACAGTCCTCCGCACATTGCGTACAGATTTCCGGAACTATGTAGCAAATGCCACAAGCGCCAGGTTGTTATTTGCCCTTCCGAGCTTCTCTTACGAGCCGAGTGGCTTCTTCCATTATCTCGATCTCTATGGAGTCCGCATTGGGTCCACCGAAACGGTGTTCCGAGGCTATTTCCAATGTAGCATTCTCAAAACGAGTACGCGCGGCCGCGGCATGGCGCTTCCTGTCTGGAGAATCCAATACGGCCTTGTCCGGCATCGATCTTCCTCGGCCCTAACGCCTCGCCATCCTAAGCCGTCTTGTGGCATTTGCCACATAATTACGCAGATTTCCGCGCATTCTCTGCATATATGCTTGTGATGCTAAGCCCCAGAAGCATGAATTGCGCTGAGGTACGACAAATTTCCGCGCACGCCATCATAACTGGAAGTGGTGGGGTGCTGTATTCTCGCCGCCAATCTCAAGGCAGTGGTGCATAGCGGTCGATAGGCATTCCCGATAGCAGGACAGACAGTTGTCGATGCAAGCCCTCGTCTTGGGTGACCGAGCGTGATGCATCGCTGTACTCTTGTCCCATGCGGCTATTGGGCATGCTCGTTGACCCACGCAGTCATTTCCTCGATTTCCTTCTTCTGGGCGTCGATGATCTTCTCAGCCATCGCTTTCGCCTCCGCATCGTCGCCGAATTTCAGCTCGACCTCGGACATGGAGATCGCCCCCATGTGGTGGGCTATCATTCCACACACGAAAGCCACGTCCGGGTCTTTGGCCATCATTCCTTGCATCATCGCTGGATTCATTCCTTGCATCCCCTCCATCATCGCCTTTTGATGCTCGGTCATGTCGCTCATCTGCATTTCCGGCATCTGCATGACCTGGCCCGCTGCCATGTCTCCTTTGCATTTATCGGGTAGTGCCATCTGCGCGGAGCTGGGGCTGGGAGCGACCAAGACGGCCAGGGGAACGGCGGCGACAACAACCATTTTCGTCCAGGAAGTCATTTGAATCTCCTATGTTTCGTAACGGGGCATCAACTCAACCAGGACCCGGCTTGGGCGGAGGATAGAGACTCCTTGTGACCACAAATGGCCGGTGAATCCCGACGGATTGCTGTCGAAGCTGAAAGGCGAAAGCGTCCGGCAGGACCGGAAGGACCGGAAGGACCGGAAAAACCCAAGCGCACAGCGTGGGTTCGCAACAGTTACCCGATACATGTCGCTCTGGGTGGTGCGATGGAACATCTTCGCATTGGCGCGCACCGTCGAAGAACGGAGCTGGCCCAGAGGCGTGCGAGACGGCCACCGTGGGTACCAGCAGAATCAACAAGCAGAGTCTCACGAATGCATGGAAGAGCGACATTTTGGCAACCACTGTTTTCTCGAGAACAGATTGGTGCCATAGAAGTTCCGTCAAAACGCAATCCCACTGCGACGCCGTCGCCTTGACCAAAGCCATCACCGAAGCCTTTGCCGTCTCGGACATCCGTCGGCTCCTTGACACCGCCATCCCCTTCTGCTGCGCCTTTGTGGCAAGCATGTCACACGAGCTCCAAGCAGCCATGCGCTGGGCCGAACTCATGTCGCTCCGAACGGCTCGACTTCTGGCTCGCCTGGAATGAAGTCGGTATGCCGAAGAGGGGATCGTAGAAAGACGTCGCCGAGCGGGGTGTCACCGGAGGCGCTCTACCGGGAAATGTCGGCTCGCGGGAGGGGGCATCGAAACCTCGACAGGGGACCTGAAAAATCTTCCACATGCCGCTTGACCTTACCAAGCTTGGAAGGATTATCTACTTGTGCAGTTAGTGAAAGGTACCATCCCATGACTGCGCTCAAGAAGACTGAACAAGAACGTTTCGACACCTCCTGGGCCGAGTTCGGCATCGACGGAATGACCTGCGCCTCATGCGTGCGCCGGGTCGAGAAGGCGATCACTGCAGTGCCGGGGGTCCAGGCCGCTAACGTGAACCTCGCTACCGAACGGGCGACCGTTTCCTACAGCGATCCGTCGGTGGCCGACGCGGTGATCCAGGCGATATCGAAGGCCGGGTATGAGCCCCGGATCGAGACCCGCGAGCTGCATATCGAGGGCATGACCTGCGCGTCATGCGTCCGCCGCGTCGAGAAGGCGCTGTCGGCGGTGCCGGGCGTGCTCCAAGCCAACGTCAATCTCGCGACCGAGAAGGCCACCATCCGTTTCACAGGCGGCGACGTTTCCGCGCTCGAGGGCGCGGTCCGCAAGGCCGGATACGAGGTCATCCATCCGCGCGAGGCGGCGGCCGGTCCGGGGCCGGACCGCAAAGTGCAGGAGCTGAAGGCGCTTGGCTTGTCGCTCGCCTTCGCAGCGGTGTTCACGCTGCCGCTTTTCGTTCTCGAAATGGGATCGCATTTAGTTCCCGCTATCCATGGCTTGATCATGGAGACAATCGGAATGGAGGAGAACCGCTATCTGCAGTTCGTCCTCGCCTCGTTGGTGTTGTTCGGGCCCGGCCTGCGCTTCTTCCGGAAAGGCGTGCCGAACCTTCTGCGCTGGACACCGGACATGAACTCGCTGGTCGTGCTCGGTACTTCGGCGGCCTGGGGATATTCGGTCATAGCGACCTTCCTGCCCGAACTGCTGCCCGAAGGCACCGAAAACGTCTACTACGAAGCGGCCGCCGTCATCGTCACGCTGATCCTTCTAGGCCGCTTCCTTGAGGCGCGCGCCAAGGGCAAGACAAGCCAGGCGATCAAGCATCTCATCGGGCTCCAACCCAAGACCGCTTTCGTCCAGCGCGGCGGCGAGTTCATCGAGGTCCAAGTCGCCGATGTCCGCCGCAACGATGTCGTCCGCATCCGTCCCGGCGAGAAGGTTCCGGTCGACGGAACCGTCATTGACGGCGAGTCATATGTCGACGAGTCCATGATCACGGGCGAACCCGTTCCTGTGAAAATGGCAGTGGGCTCCGAAGTCGTCGGCGGCACGATCAACAAGACAGGCTCCTTCACCTTCCGTGCCATCAAGATTGGCGGCGACACCCTGCTTGCCCAGATCATCCGGATGGTCGAGGCGGCACAAGGGTCGAAGCTGCCAATCCAGGCGTTGGTCGACAAGGTGACAGGTTGGTTCGTGCCAGCTGTCATCGCCGCCGCAGCGATCACGTTCGCAGCATGGCTTGCCCTCGGTCCAGAGCATGCGCTCACCTATGCGCTCGTGAACGCCGTCGCCGTCTTGATCATTGCCTGCCCATGCGCCATGGGCCTCGCCACACCGACTTCTATCATGGTCGGCACCGGCCGCGCCGCCGAATTCGGCATCCTGTTCCGCAAGGGTGAGGCGCTGCAGAGCCTGCGTGACGTCGACGTCGTGGCACTGGACAAGACGGGCACCCTGACCAAAGGCAGGCCGGAGCTGACCGACTTCGAAGTCGCCGAAGGTTTCAAGAAGACCGAGGTCCTCCGCCTCGTCGCAAGCGTGGAGGCAAATTCAGAACATCCAATCGCCGAAGCCATCGTCGCAGGGGCCAAGGACCAGGGCATCGGTGCGTCGGCCGTTACCGGGTTCGAAGCCAAGCCGGGCTTCGGTGTCAGCGGAACCGTGGACAGCCGCAAGGTCCTCATCGGTGCCGATCGGGCGATGACTGCGGCGGGCATCGACGTCTCCGGTTTCACGGCTCGTGCCGCGGAACTCGGCAGCCTTGGCCGTTCGCCGCTCTATGCCGCCATCGACGGCAGGCTGGCCGCCGTGATCGCCGTCGCCGACCCGATTAAGGAATCGACTCCCGAGGCGATCAACGCCCTCCACGCCCTCGGCTTGAAGGTGGCGATGATCACGGGCGACAACAGTCATACAGCTCGGGCGGTTGCGGCACAGCTGGGCATCGACGAGGTTGTCGCCGAAGTCCTGCCGAACGGCAAGGTGGACGCCGTGAAGCGGCTCCGTTCCGGTGGACGCAAGGTGGCCTTCATCGGCGACGGCATCAACGACGCGCCGGCACTGACAGAGGCGGACGTGGGCCTGGCTGTTGGGACGGGTACCGACATCGCAATCGAGAGCGCCGATGTCGTGCTGATGTCAGGCGAGCTGACCGGGGTACCGCGCGCCATCGCGCTCAGCCAGGCGACGATCCGGAACATCAAGCAGAACCTGTTCTGGGCTTTCGCCTACAACGTGGTCCTGATCCCCGTCGCCGCGGGCGTGCTCTATCCTGTCAACGGCACCCTGCTGTCCCCGGTCCTCGCCGCCGCCGCCATGGGTATGTCGAGCGTCTTCGTGCTCGCGAACGCCCTCAGGCTGCGCACCTTCCGGACGGTTTGAAACCAGTCGCGCGCCCCCCAGAAGGCCCGGGCCCCCCCCCAACAAA
>JAEYDD010000065.1 GCA_023404095.1 Pseudomonadota bacterium
TTTACGCCATCCTCAACAGCTGCATGACCTTCTATGCGAAGGCCAACGGTTCACCAGTGGTTCTCTCGGAGTTGTCACAGGTGCAGATAAAATACTCAGACCTCGCTACCACGGCAGGCTATCTGTCCATGCTAATCCCACCGCTTGCATGGGGAATGCTGAAGGGACTGGGAGCGGGGTTCTCAAATCTCTACAGCCATCTGGCCTCTTCCGCTATCAGCCCTGCAGCCACTGCTGCCTCTGGTGCTGTTGATGGTAACTATTCTTATGCCAATATGCAGACAGAAAATGTGAGTGGTTTTAACTGGAACACTAACAGCTCAACGATGTTTGGCCAGATGAGTCAGCAACTGGCTAATGGGGCAACCTCAACACATATGCGTGATGGTAGTACGGTGACTGATTCCACACAGGCTGCTAGCAAAACACCGCTAAATATTAACTTTTCTCGTCAGATCGCGTCCGCTCAACAAGCAATGGCACGTGAAGCGCAGGCTCAATCGGAAAGTGCGTTGCATGGTTATAGTAGTAGCTTAAGCAGTGCATGGAATACGCTCAGCCAGTTTGGCTCAAACCGTGGTAGCAGTGATTCTATGACTAATGGTGCGGACAGTACCATGAGTGCTCAGGATTCTATGATGGCCAGCCGGATGCGTAGCGCGGTGGAAAGCTATGCGAAGGGACACAACATTAGTAACGAGCAAGCGACTCAAGAATTGGCTTCTCGTAGTACTCGCGCTTCCACTGGCCTTTATGGTGACGTTAACGCAAATGGAGGCATTGGTATCAAGGCATTCGGAACCGGTGGCGGTATCAACTTTAAAGCTGGTGCGAGAGTCGGTGTTGATGGTGAAGATCTTGATTCGCATCAGGCATCCAGTAGCTCCCGATCCAGCCAAGATGCTCGTCACGATGTGGATGCCAGAGCTACCAAAGACTTCAAAGAGGCAAGTGATTATTTCACCAGCCGTAAACTCAATGAGTCTGGTAGCCACACTGATAATAATGCAACTTCCCGAGCTGACCAACTTTCCATAGCTCTGAATTCTGCAAAACAAAGTTACGACCAGTATACAACCAGTCAAGCTCGTAGCCATGAGTATGCAGAAATGGCGTCACGAACAGAAACTATGAGTGGTCAAGTTAATGAAGATCTTAACCAGCAGTTTGCACAATATGTACGCAAAAACTCCCCGCAGGATGCTGATATGATACTTACCAACACTAGTTCACCCGAAGTAGCTGCGCAGCGGCGAGAAATGGCTTGGTCATTTGTTAAGGAGCAGGTACAACCAGAGGTTGATAATGCCTATTCTGATGCAAAAAGCACGTTGGGTCAGGGGATGACAAATATTTCTGCTGGCGGTGGTAGGCAGGATGTAATGTCGGACTTTGCGACACATAAAGCAACTGTTGAGAAAGCGACCAGCGAGTCGGGTATAAAAGACAATGTTAAGGGAAATGTTGATGGAATGCTGGATCAAACTCGTAATAGTATTTCAGGGAAACAGAGTGATATTCAGAATGCATCTACAGTAATTAATAATCAATATTCTGAACTGGAAAGTAATCACAGGTCTCAAGATCAAAAACAGGATAATATGTATAATAATGAGAAGTCTGCTCAAAAATCAATTCCAGGAGCGGACAGCCCAGAAGAACTTCTGGCAAAAGCAAGAGAGTTGGAGAATAATCAGAAGAAATAAATAGGGGGTGGAAATGAAAGAAGTTATGCGTGTCCTGTGGGTGGTGTCTGTCCAATACATTGCATGCTGGTTTTCAGGCTGGGATGCTGCCTCTACGTTCTTTATGCTGGTCGTATTGTTTTTGTGGCAGACAATCTTTACTTACATCAATCATCATCTTTCCAGAAGGAAAGAAGGTGATAGTAGGGATGTTTCATCTTTGATATATCTATTGTGCTCTTTTCCTGCTCTGTTTTCACCGTTGATCTCAATGTTGATTTTTATCGGTCTTACGGTTTTTAGAGTATGTACAATTGGTGGCGTTACAGTAGGAGCTAAGTCACTTAAGGAACAATTTACCTTTGATGGCGCATACATAGGCCAGTCCGATACTGATTGTTCTGAACCTATGCGTTCAAATCCTGCCACTGGTTTACCGATGTGCGGAGTTGTTGACTCTTCTGGTAACGCTTATGGGAGTTCCATAAGAGTAGATAGTCATTACCATTAGAGAATTGACTCATTACCTGATTTTATGGAGGTTGTTATGGTTCAACAAAATGGAATGAAAGTAGCAACGTTGTTGGCTCTTTTTACCCTCTCAGGGTGTAGCAGTATCAGGGATGTTGAGTATATAGATCCGAAAGGATATTCGGATGTGGCAAGTTATTTAAGTGAAACTTTTGAAAAATCGAACTGTATAGGCACAACTTTCTCGTCTCAAGGGCGGAAATTCATAAATTCAGATGGCTTAAACTATCAATTGGGCGGGAAAAACCTACGTTGCTATGTAGCCTCAATTGAAGAGTCGATAGATAGATATTGTGTTGCTAAACAAGGGGAAATGGTACAGGGAGGAACATGGTGTGTAGTGAATAAAATGCCATTGTTTCATGTGAATTATAGCCCTGATACCTCGTTAACTAAAATAGGGCTTGGATCTAGGATTTTTTCTACAGTAGAGCCACCTAGTTCTCAGGCGAAACAGCAATGGTTGAGTTCAGCGGAGAGACTTGGATATATTAGCGAGCGAGTCCAGCAACAGACTGATATAGAAAAGAAAGTTGATTTGGCTAATGAAATAAATGAAAAGCAAAAAAAATATATAGAGATGAATGCTGAAGTTGCTGTCAGTATTGGCGATTTGATATGTCGAGAGGATTACGAGGCAAAACCTTATCAATATCCTGGGGTTGCATACTACAAAGCATACGTGGAGAAAAAAGAGAAAAATAAACTGCAGTTGCGGTTGGTTTGGCACGGTGGTGATGGGTTTGTAGTTAACGATATAACCAATGTGAATAACATAATCTGGTCAAGCCCTAAAGGGTGGCGTCATTGCAATTGAGTTTATAATACCTCTTTAATAATTAAGCCCGCATGTTCGGGCTGTTTCTTATACTTGCCATTCTGAGTGTTCATCCTGAATACAGGGTCTACGTATTCTAAACCTCAATGAGGATAATATGAGTTTTAATGCTAAGGATATGACCCAGGGGGGTCAGATCGCGAGCATGCGCATCCGTATGTTCAGTCAAATTGCCAATATTATCGTTTACTGTCTCGTTATTCTCTTCGGCGTAATTGTTGCTCTGACTCTGTCTATTAAACTGACCTGGCAGACGTTTGTTAATGGCATGGTCTGGTATTGGTGTCAGACGCTGGCCCCCATGCGCGATATTTTCAAATCCCAGCCTGTCTATACCATCCGTTATTACGGCCATGAGCTGAAGTACAACGCGCAGCAAATACTGCAGGACAAATATATCCAGTGGTGCGCAGACCAGGTCTGGACGGCCTTTATTCTTGCCGCCATCA
>JAEYDD010000001.1 GCA_023404095.1 Pseudomonadota bacterium
GGCGTATTTGGTCGAAACCTATTTTCTGTTCAAAGTTCTGCGGATATATCATGGTGCAAAAGTACTATTAATTCATGAAAAAAGAGAAAGGAAGTTTGCAGAATTAAAAATGATTTGTACCTTTGCATCGCTTTAAGAAAAAAGCACTTCCCGAAAAGGAAGTTTTTAGGAGAGGTGGCAGAGTGGTCGATTGCGGCGGTCTTGAAAACCGTTGTACTGCGAGGTACCGGGGGTTCGAATCCCTCCCTCTCCGCTGAACACTAAAGACAAATGGTGGAAAAGCTAAGACAAGTCCCGTAAAATCAAGGTTTTACGGGACTTTTTTCGTTTTGTCGACAGACAAGAAAAGGACAAGAAAATGCCCCGTTTGGACAAAGTAGTGTTACTAAATCGTTACTGAAAATTGAGCGAAATAAAATAGTAACGATTTTAATGCTAAGTTGCTGATTTGTCGCTCGTTGTCTCTTAGATGTCCGTTCATAAACTAATTGTTAATCGTTCCTTTGCAATGGGAAGTTATAACCCCATTGTTACGGACATAAAAAACAAAGTATATGAGCAAAAGTACATTTAAGATTCTCTTCTACATTAGAAAGAATCAAGTAAACAAGGATGGAACAGTCTGTATTATGGTCAGACTGACGGTAAGTGGTGATGTCACACAATTCAGTTCAAAATTGAATGTGGATCCAAAGGCATGGGACGTGAGACTGGGAAAAGTGGCTGGCAATTCTGTAAAAGCACGTCAATTAAATGATTTGTTGGAAGATATACGTACCTCTCTAAAAAATCACTATCGTGATATTGAAGTACATGAGTCGTTTGTTACAGCGGAGAAAGTGAGAAATGCGTTCTTGGGTTTTACTGCCAAGCAACGGACTCTTTTGGAACTATTTAAGAAGCATAATGAGGATGCACAAAAGCTGGTAGGTATCAGTAAAACGCCTGCAATTATGGCGAAGTATGACCGATGCTATAGAAGGATAGAAGAATTTATGAAAGCAAAGTATAATATCACGGATATTGCTTTGAAGGAAATCAATCATATGTTCATTACAGATTTTGAAACGTATCTGCGTACCGTCAGTTTATGTAATGAGAATACAACCGCGAAATTTATGCAGACTTTCCGAATGATTGTTATTATGGCAAAGAATAACGGCTGGATTTATACTGATCCGTTCATGAATTATAAGATTCGATTGAAACGGGTGGATAGAGGCTATCTGACCGAACAGGAGATACAGAAAATATTGAAGAAAAAGTTCCCAACGAAACGTTTGGAACAGGTGCGGGATGTATTTATTTTTTCTTGTTTTACTGGGCTCAGTTACATTGATATAAAGACGCTGAAAGCAAGTGAAATCTGTACCTCGTTTGATGGTAAGCTATGGATTATGAGGCATCGCCAAAAAACAGATACCCCGGTGAATGTTCCACTTCTGAAAATTCCATTGGCTATACTGAAGAAGTATGATGGACAATTACCTAAAGGTGAATTATTGCCCGTATTAAGCAATCAAAAGTTAAATTCTTATCTGAAAGAGATTGCTGATTTGTGCGGAATTAATAAAAATATTACTTTTCACCTCGCAAGACATACATTTTCAACGACTGTCACGCTTGCTAAAGGTGTTCCCATTGAAACAGTCAGCAAAATGTTAGGACATACGAATATAGAAACGACACAGATTTATGCCCGCATCACGAATGATAAGATACGTAATGATATGCAGCAATTATCTGGAAAATTAGATGAATTCGAATCAATAGCGTTAAACTCATAATGATAATAGAATATAGAGTATGGACGAAGGAAAAGTAATTATAGAAGCAAAGGATTCCGGCGGTGTTCGTATTGCTCTCAGACCTGCGGAGGATGGGAGCATCTGGATGAATATACGGGAGATCGCCGATATATTCAATGTTGGCGGAGCATCTGTTGAACGACAAATCAAAAAGATTTTTGCTGAAGGTGAATTACATGAGTATGCGGTGAGAAAAGATATGCCGATAGAATATGCTCCCGGTAAGCATGGATGGTTGGATTATTATAATCTTAATATGATTATTATGCTTGCTTTCCGTATGAAGAGTGCGTTTTGCGCCATGTTCAGGGAATGGATTACGGAACAACTTGTACGAAGGGTCAGTGAACAACAAATCCCTATTGTACTGCAAATAAGTAAAAAGCAAAGTGTAAACTAATAGACTTTCATAAAATTGAACGGCTTTTCCTGCTTTTATAGGTGGGAGAAAGCCGTTTCTTTGTTTATAATCGGTGCGTTTACTCCTTTGTGGTAAAAGAAGCTAAAAGAATAATGAATGATGTTTCCCTTCGGATGTCAAGATGGTATATTTGCATAAAATATTGAAATAGAATATAGTGCTTATGGTTGAAGACTTTAATATGCTTTTTGAATATGATTCTGGCTATGTAGTAGATGGGTATAAAGTTCCAATGGGCTATGAGTTGGGAAGTTGTGAGGAATTTTTCTATCTGCACCGACAACCACAGGGTGAATTTGTAATTGTACTGAAAGAAGGAGGTCTTTTCTATTTCTTATCTGATAGCTTTAGCGACTTTACGGGACTTTGTAAGGATTATGACTGGTATGTCATTTCGCATCAGTCGTTCAATACACAACTTGAAATAGGCATTGGGCTGATGAATACCGGAGGGGCGGTTGGTTGGATCGGGCGGGCGGAATCTTCGGAAAGATTGAGTATGTATAAGGATATATTGGTTTTCTCTTATGATTGTGGAGTGGAAACAGAGTTTTATCCTTATGATACAGCTTTCACCGGAAGTTGTGAGATTGACGGGAGTACTTGCCACTATGTGCATGATTATTATCCTACACGTATCCAAAAAATAGATGTACATCAAAAGCGTATCAGTAATTTGATTTTCCGATTCAAAGAGGGAGGACATTGCGGGATGCTGGTGGCTAAGATTGTATCTCTCTGCATGAAGAATATTTCTTATTATAATTCTCCTGAAAAGACGATACTAATTCCTATTCCTGCTTCTACAAGGGAACGGCAACGGAAAAGATTTCCTGTTCTCTGCTATCATTTATCGAAGTGGTTGAATGTGCGTGATGGCTTCCAGACCATCTGGATTGAAGAGGAACGGGAGCAGATGAAAGGTACTTCGCATAAGGATGTGGTGTCTAATCTGAGTATCAAAAGGAGAGATATAAATGGGATGCACGTAATATTATTCGATGATATATTAACCACCGGACAGAGTTTTAAACAGTTGAAGCGAAGAATGATAGACTTGGGCGCTAAGTCTGTGACCGGGATATTTCTTGGAAAAACAGTTTGGCTAAATGATTGAGAATCTGTTTTGGCTTTTATGTTTTCCGATGCAGAGAAATGAGTTTTAAATAATGTAGTTGCTGAATATAGATGAAATATTATTTGTAATTTTTAGTTATGGAAGTAAAGAGTGATATTATGAAAATAAAGGAAGAACCGTTGGTAGATAAGGAATATCTACTTGAAAAATTCCCGGGAAAGGGTGGGTGGACTTACGCTCTGATCCCTAAAATTTTACAGGATAAACACTCACATTTTGGTTGGGTAATCGTAAACGGCAGTATTGACGGTTATGAAATCAAGAAGTTCCATTTAATGCCGTCGGGTAACGGGCAACTGCTTCTTTCCGTGAAAGCGGAAATACGGAAAAAGATAAAGAAACAAGCGGGAGATTATGTTCATGTCATTTTATATCCGGACAATGAACCACTGGAAATTCCTGAGGAACTGCTTTTATGCCTACAAGAAGATCAGGATGCACAACAATTCTTTCATTCATTGAACGAAAACGAACAACACAATTATGTCAAGTGGATTTATTCCGCCAAGACAGATGAAACAAGGGTAGAAAGAATAGCTAAAACTCTTGTCAGACTATCTAAGCATCAAAAAAACAAAAACAATCAATAAGACATTTTTTCTTTCACTAACCAATGGGGCGTTTGGAGTTAATCAGTATGCCTGTATTTTAGTAAATTCATAAGAAATGGCAGTTGGAAAATACGAAATGTTTATCTGTAAAAACTATTCTTTTGAGTTGTTTGTCTTTCGTGATTTCTTACGTTCATATTTTAGATGATTCATTTCTTTTTGCGTATATCTGATGTATTTACATTCGTCAATTTTATATCTTTCAAAAACTTTCTTCAAGTGAAGTTTCTCATCTACGATAGAGAATCTACCACCTCTAACCTTCTCTGCTCCGTACTCGTTGAAGTATTTCTCAACAATAGGGTCAAGTTCCTCAATAATCTCCAAATGATCTTTAGGACAAATTACGGGAATAATTTCCAATAGCTTAACAGGAGTGTGGAGTTTGCACCATTCGCAATATTTACCTTTCTCATATTTCTGCATAAGTGCTGTCAAATTACTACTGTAGCTTACATGGTAATAACCATCCTCTAATGCCAGCACATAAACAACCATAATGCGCTCGTTATCATTAAGTGGCAAATCATAATCTATCTCAGGATTATTTTTCTCATAATCTTCTAAGAGTTTGCTGTAATTACTAAAGTTAGTGACATTCACACCTTTCCCTTTTTTCTGTAAGAATGATTGTATAGCTCCTAAATGCTGTTCCGGCTCCAATAAATTAAAACTCCCTCCACGGACATTCTCATACCCGTATTCAGCACCGCATTGAAGCACCCACTCATTAACCATATTCATATCAGGAATACCATTTTCAAATACTGCTTCCTGATATTTCAATAACCGTATGGGTTTATTGATGTAAGTCCAATTTGAAGCAGTACCTTTTTCCTGTCTTTTAAGGGCGGATTTCAAGGAACGGGAGTAGCCGACATAATATTTGTTATTTTCCAATTCAAGAAGATATATGTAATACTCTCTTTTACTAAATGAAATATCCTTAATATCTATATCTAAAAAATATCCGCAATGTTGTAGGTACTTTATGGTTTCGATTTCACCCACATTACACCAATAGCCACCTCTGACCATTTGCCAGCCTTTGGCTTTCATCATTTTTATAGTTTGGTGGTTTTCCCAACGGTCCTCTTCTTCGAGAGAAGAAACGAGAAAAGATTCTTTTTCAATTACACTAACAGGGGGGTGTAATTTAGTCCATACAGCTCCTTTATCGCTAAAGTGTTCATTAAATCTTCTGTCAGGATCAATGGTCTTTCCTACATAATAATAACCATCTTTCAGTGCTAACGTATAGATATATATCTGATAAGTCATTGCTTTTCAATGCGTTTATTGGTTTTATGTACATTGCCTCTCTCGTGAACGGGGGTGTATATTTGCACATCCAGCGCAAATATAAGCAAAGAATTAATGTGACCTAATGATTTGGCATTACAGATTTTTATTATAACTCTGATATAGCTTAAATTCCAGAGAAATCTTACATAGGTAGTTACCTACCTGTGGATTCTCCCTCTTTTATCTTTTCAATTTTGCGCCATAATCAAAAAGCGTAAAAGAATGGAAATAATTACTCTGGATCATCAGGTATATCAAGATTTGGTGACTCGAATTAATCGGATTTCCGATTATGTATTCAAAAAAGCAGCAGTGCCTACAGCAGAGCCTGAAATATGGCTGACAAGTGAGGAACTGGCTGAACTTCTTAAAATTAGTACGAGAACTCTTCAGCGTATGAGGAAAGAACGAACCATCCCTTATTGTATGATACGGAGTAAATGCCTGTATCGTTTTTCCGATGTGGAAAAATGTATTGCACAACGTATTGTCAGCTGTAATCCGCAGACGCTGGATGAGTTTAGAGAAAGTTATAGAACTACTCACGAATCTACTTCCCGATGAATACTCCACTAGATACAACCACTTTTGAAAATTGGATGCGCCAAATTATGGAACGCTTCGACCGGAACGAACAGCTTATCGCCTCCCTTACGAGCAAGGAACTCAGGGAGGTGAAATACCTCGACGGGGAACAGCTGCTCGACAATCAGGACTTATGCGAGTTGCTCAACACGAGCAAACGCTCCATCCAGCGTTACCGCAGTTCGGGGACACTGAAATACCAGATGCTTTGGCACAAGGTGTATTACAAGGAATCGGACGTGCAGGAGTTCCTGAAAACCCATTTCAAAGAGTTTGAAGGGAAAAACATGGCGAAAAGGGAAAAGGCATGACGCCACAAACTTCCAGACGGAAGCCACAAGCTGCCACACGGTTCTTCCCCCATTGCGGGACGGTTGATAGCCGCTACTTTCGTGGGCGAAACAATTTCATTTTTAATTTAAAGCAATAAAGTATGGAACAAAAAAAGAATCAAAAGGACGTGCTGATTGTCCGGGACGAGAAGACGGGCGAAATCAGCGTCGTCGCCGGGCTTAAAAAGGACGGCACGCCGAAAACGACTGCCGCTTCGGGAGCCAACCAGAAGGATTTTCTGTTGTTCGACAAGAACAGCAACCCGCTGGACAGCTTTCTGGACAACTTTTTCCGGCAATGCAAGGAGCCGAAACGCTTCGGCTTCTACCGGGTGGCGGCGGAGAACATCGAGCATGTGATAGACGTCCTCAAAGACCTGCTTAAAAATCCCGAAAAGAACCGTGACCTGCTGGAACCGCACCACGTGGATACGTCCAAGTACGAACAGCAGGCGCAAACTGTACCCGAAGAAGTCAAACCTACTTCCGATGCGCCCAATGATCTCAACCCTTTTTGGCAATCAGTTGAAGAGCATTGGTTTCCTGAAGAAAAAGAGTCCGAAAAACCGAATGTAGCTAACACTTGAAAAGGGACCCGGAACAACATTTAAAAAGTGCCCCACCCATGGGTATGTTTAACCGAACAAAATTGGTATATTCATAAAAACCAATGGCGTTCATAATATGTACCACATGG
>JAEYDD010000011.1 GCA_023404095.1 Pseudomonadota bacterium
CTTTGCGAGTTCAAGGAAGAACACAGCCACGCCACCGATCATCTGATCTATCTGCCAGATGATGAAGAGAAAAGACGTCGTGTTACCAACGCACGAACGCTGGTTTTGATTGATGACGAGGCAACCACCGGTAATACCTTTATTAACCTGCTTTCTGCCCTGCGTAATACCGGCAAGCTTCAACATATTGAACAGGTTATCGCCGTAACGCTGACCGACTGGAGTGGCAATGCCCTGTCGGAGCGCACCCCCTTGCCCGTCACTTCGGTTTCGCTTGTAAGCGGTCAGTGGGGATGGACCCCATTACCTGATGCACCTGTCCCGGACATGCCGAAAGTCAACGTAACTTCACGAGGAGAATGGGACATCCAGGGGAAACAGTCATGGGGCCGACTGGGGATGCTCGCACCTGCGGCCGATCTCGGCCATGAGGTCTCCGTCCACAAGGGGGAACGTATTCTGGTTCTCGGGACCGGGGAATTCGTCTGGGAGCCGTTCCTGCTTGCTGAACGGCTCGAAGCTGCCGGAGCACAGGCATTTTATGGATCGACCACCCGCTCCCCTGTCGCCGTTGGTTATGCCATTGAGTCCGCCATTTCCTTTACGGATAACTACGGGCTGGGCATCCCCAATTTTGTCTATAACGTCGCCCACCAGCAGTTTGACCGCATTCTTGTGTGTACTGAGACACCCGCAGAAAGTATTGACACGCAGCTTCTTAAAGCGCTGGCTGAGGTTGCGCCCGTCGTGGAGATTGTTACCTATGAATAAACCCGTTGTTCTGAGCGACCTTGACGACACGCTCTTTCAGACCCGTCGTAAAATGGTGGACGAGCTGGCCCTGGAGCCATTCCGTACCGGTGCCGTTGATCGCACCCTGAATCCACGAAGCTTTATGACGGAAGAACAGTCCATGTTGGTGGACTGGCTCCTGGAGCAGGCTGAACTCATACCCGTTACCGCACGGGGAACTGAAGAAATCAGCCGCGTACGGATCCCTTTCCACTCCTGGGCAATCACAACGCACGGGGCCGTCATTCTCACGCCTGAAGGCAAACCCGACGAGGAGTGGAAGGCCCATATGCTCGGCCAGCTGGCTCCCTACCAGGAAAAGCTGACATCGATGCAGCGTCTGATCACTGAAATGATGGACGCAAAAGGGATCAATGCCTGGGCAAGGCTGAACTTCGAATACGGTGAAACGGCGGTTTATATGGTGATGAAACACCGCGACAGCACCCGCCTTGACGAGCTCAATGCCATTGCAGATGAGATAGAAACGGTGTTTCCGACCGAGGGCTTCTACATCCACCGCAACAGTAATAACGTGGCCTGGCTTCCCACCCCGGTTGAGAAAGGGCTGGCAGTCAGCTGGCTGCTTGAAAAACTTCGGGCTGAACGAGGAGTTTTCCCCGTAATTGGTTTGGGCGACAGCCTGAGCGATCATCGTTTTATGAAACTGTGCAGCTGGTTTGGCATCCCGCGTCAGAGTCAGTTTGCAGATGCCATTTCACAGCGAATTTTTGGAGAAAATTAAAATGCAGCCACATGAAACATTTACCGGCTCATACCAGCCCGGTGACGTGGAATTTCTGCTAAAGCCGGTTGTCATTGAGATGACGCCGGTTGAGAAAAAAGAAGAACTGATTCAGTCCGGGAAGAAACATTATTCGGACATGCTCAGCCAGGAGCCAGCGCCTACACAATGGCATCTTGATTTGTTTCACCGGGCGCTGGATCGGGGCGCAGAGAGGCTTGCAAAAGAAGTCACACAGCTCGCTATTGCTCTGGCCGAACGCTTCGGTGATGAGCCCATTGTACTGGCCAGTCTTGTCAGGGCTGGCGTTCCGCTCGGCGTTATGCTGCACCAGGCCCTGCGTGACATGGGGAAAACCTCATGGCATTACGGTATCAGCATTATCCGGGATCGTGGAATTGACGGTGCAGCCCTCGACGTCATTGAAGAGCGGCATGGTACCAGCGGTATTGTCTTTGTTGACGGATGGACAGGTAAAGGCGCAATTACCGGAGAGCTTGTACGCGCACTGAAAGATCGCCCGGGCTATCCTGAGCAGCCGCGACTGGTTGTCCTGGCCGATCCCTGTGGCTGCTCCTGGCTTGCAGCCAGTGATGATGACTGGCTCATTCCTTTTGGCATCATGGGGGCGCCGGTATCAGGCCTGATCTCCCGGTCAGTATGGTCCTCTGAAGGATTACATGGGTGCATGGTTTGCGAGCATCTCAGTGAATTCGAATGCAGCCGGATGCTTGCCGATACCGTCGCTCATTTCCGTAAGAAGTTAACACCGTCATCCCTCGCTCCCCTGAGCTGGAATACGGAATCAGCCCGGGTCTTATGGCAGACAAGTCGCGACGTTATCGCGTTCCTGGCCGATGAATTTAAAGTGGACAGCGTCAATCGTATTAAACCCGGTATTGCTGAAGCAACCCGGGCTGTATTACGTCGGGTACCGGACCATGTATTTGTGCGTTCTATTGACGACCCGGACGTTGCCTTGCTTGTAGGGCTTGCTCGTGAAAAGGGAATAGTTGTTACAGAAATGGGGGGAACCCTCGGCCAGTATCGGGCTGTAACCATTATCAAGAAGGTACTCTGATGAAAAATCGTCTTTCTCCCTGGAATCTGGGAGCCACGCTATACATGCCTGCAACACGGGAAGATATTGCTGATGCCGTCCTGCACGGGAAAATCCCGGGCTTGCGCTCTCTGGTGATTTGCCTGGAGGATGCTGTCAGTGAAGCAGACATCCCCGTCGCCCTCAAAAATCTGGAGCACCTGCTGCACGAGCTCAGTAACAGCATGAGTAGCCTGGGTAAAAATGACTGGCCTCTGGTGTTCATTCGCCCCCGGCATGCCGAAATGGGCAGATGGTTAAAAGCACATCATGATCTTTCCTCTGTCGACGGGTTTGTGCTGCCTAAATTTACCCTCAGTTCGTTAGCTGAATGGTGGGATATCATGGTCGGGACTCACCTGTGCATGATGCCAACGCTGGAAACAGAAGATGTCTTTGACGTGGTTCAGATGCGCGAGCTGGCTACCCGTCTGGAGGAACATCCCTGCCACGACCGCATTATTGCGCTTCGAATCGGCGGCAACGATCTTATGAACGTTGTGTCGCTTCGCCGTCCCCGGGACCTGACGCTGTATGACAGCCCGATGGGCTACGTCATCAAAATGCTCGTTTCAGTCTTCGGCCCGCGTGATTTTGCCCTGACCGCGCCCGTATGTGAGCATATTGACGATCATGCCGTTATGGCCAGAGAGCTGGCTCTTGATATGGCACACGGGCTTGTTGGGAAAACGGCCATTCACCCGGGTCAGATAGAGGTCATTCAAAACGCGCTGATGGTCACTCAGGGTGAGCATTCTGACGCTCTGCGGATCCTGAACTCTACCCAGGCCGTGTTTAAGTCGCAGGGAGCAATGTGTGAACCCGCCACACATCGCCGCTGGGCGGCTGGCATTCTGGACAGGGCTCGTTTTTATGGGTTACAGAACGAGCAAAGCGCTGATGGAATCAGATTACTTACCGTGACCCAGCATCATTAAGGAAATCATAATGGGGTTCAGGTTCAGAAAGTCGATCAACATTATTCCTGGCGTTCGCCTCAACCTGAGTAACGGTGCACCGAGCCTGAGTGTCGGGCCGAGAGGTGCTTCCGTTTCTTTTGGTAGCCGGGGGACCTATGCCAATCTGGGCTTGCCCGGTACCGGGCTGAGTTACCGTACCCGGCTTGACCGGGCCGCGCGTTCCAGAGGTGAAAACCGGACGGCAACCGACCCGGGGCTCAGACAGGCGCTTGAGCAGAAAGCCGCTGAACTCATGTCAGCGGTAACCGCAATCCGTAATATTCACGAGCTGACGCCGGATCCAAAAACAGGCATCAGCTGGGCAGAGCTGGAAGCAGTATACCTGCATAACAGAACGTCGCCTTTTCAGGCTCCGGCACCGGTGCGTCCAGAAAAGCCAGACTACCTTGCATTGCCGGAAAAGCCTGCCGAGAGCGAAGGCATTAGTTTTCTGGGTAAATGGTTTGAATCGGAATCAGCTAAAGCTGAGCGCCACGCCGAAAATCTTCGCCGGTGGCAGCAGGAGCTGATTGATGTGGAGCGTGAGAATACCCTTCGACAGCACCGGTACCAGCAACAACGGACGGCCTGGGCCGAACAGTATGCAAACTGGAAGTTTGAAGCTGAAGAACATGAAAAACGGCTCGCCACGGCTCAGGCAGATGCCCGGCAGCAGTTCCGGACAGACGCCGCGTTTTTCGAATCATACCTGGCGGGTGTGCTGGCAGAAACTGAATGGCCGCGTGAAACGCTTGTTGCATTTGAAGTAAAGCCCGAGCTATCAGCAGTCCTGCTGGACGTTGATTTAGCTGAGATTGAAGATTTCCCTGATAAGATTTACGGCGTTAATGCCCGGGGAACGGAGCTGACGGAAAAAGCCATGACGCAAAAAGCCGTACGCGAAAACTATGCCCGCCACGTCCATGGCTGCTTGTTCCGCCTGGTCGGTATCGTTTTACATACGCTACCTTTCGACAACGTGATTGTGTCAGGCTTTACGCAACGGGTCAGTAAGCGGACCGGCTATCTGGAGGATGAGTATATCCTGTCCTGCAAATGCACTCGCAGCCAGATGTCGTCAGTAAATTTTGAAGGCACAGAACACATTGATCCGGTTGAAGCGTTAGGCGATCACCCGGTTATTAGAAAGATGAGCAGTACCTTCATTTTTCAGCCTATTGAACCACTAACCCTTTAAGCAGGCTAAATCTTACGATGCAATTAAATACCAGACAGGCCCGGATTTTTAAGCTTGCCAACTTACTGGGCACCGGCAAGCCCGTTTCCGCTGCCGACATTATAACCAGTCTGGAATGCTC
>JAEYDD010000014.1 GCA_023404095.1 Pseudomonadota bacterium
GCTCGGACCATCAACCCGCGACGTGATGCGGTGCTGCGCAGCCGAAATGGCTCCGCACCGCAACTCGCCGCTACCGCCCCAAGTGTTGCAACCCAAAACCGCTGGAGCGAACTCAAAACTGGATAAAGCTTGCGGGCAAGGTCAACGGCCTTGGCGACCGTCGATCGGATTTTTTTGTTCTCACCACTTGCTACATGCTCGGCCGACAGCTCTCATTGATGGAGGACGGGAGACACCAATGACTGGGTTGCAGGCCATCAATCGCAAGGGGACATCGGCATCGCGCTGGCGGAGCAACGACGCCTATATTCCTGTGGTCGGCGACAACCACCCTGTTGAGCCTAAGAAACGGAAACCCAGGAAGGCCGGCTACGGAAAGCTCGGCACGATGTACGAAGGCTTCTTCAAAGATGAAGAGACCGGGCAGATCGTACCAGGGCAATGGGCTTGGCAACTGCGAAGGCAAAACATCATTCGCGGTTTTCAGCGTCGAGGCATCCAGGCTCACGACTTCGACAAGGAGGCGGTCTACTCGAACGAGAGGACGTCGCCTCGTGTGGAAATTCCAGCTGTTGTCGTCGAGACGATGCGCGTTGAAAACAACGGCCGTTCCGACGGAAAACAGATATCCTCGCAGGACCTGTGCATCTTCTGGAGGCTGTTCGCGCATGCCAAACTGAACGGTATCGCGTCCGAAAACCATTCGATTTCCATGGCTGCGCTGAAAGCGTTTCTGGACGTCGCCGATGGAAAGCGGATCGTTAGGTCTTTGGAAAAGCTTTCATCGACCAGGATGTCGCTCCATCTCAACCAGCCAGGTTTTTACGGCCGCAAGGCAATGTTCATGATCGAGGAAGTCGAGATCGACGGCGACGTTGTGAGGTTCCGTCTGGCCGACGCTCTCCTAGCGGCTGTTTTGCAGAGCCGCGGATACGCGTTCGTCGATATCAACGCGCTGCCGCGCTTCCAATTGAAATACACGATCCCGCTCTATATCCGCTTGTGCCACAAGGCTGGTCAGCACTGGGCCAAACGGCAAGGCCTCAACCTTTCCCGCGCTCAGTTCCGTGATCTCGTGGGGATGCCCGCTGCAACGAAGGCGAGGGCCCTTGAAACCGTTCTCGCGACCGTCCGTGACGATCTCCTTGCAATCTCCGGTAAGCGCCGGCGGTTCGCCATCGAATTCGACCTCCCGACCGAGGAAGGCTTCGACGCGCGCTTCACCATTGCAGCCGGTGACGTCTTGAAGCGCCTCAAGGAAGTGCGTCGAGAGAGGGTTTCCGGCAAGGCTTCAGCGGAGCTGAATAAACTGTACGCGCAGAGGGCTTTGCGGATCGACGACAAGTACTGGCCCGCTCGAAAGCGGCTGCAGCAGGCGGCAACCTTGGTTGGCGCGTCGATCTACGGTGTTGCCGATAAATGGCGTACCGACGTCTGGGGCGTCTTGAACAACGCCGCCGACGTCGTTGGTATCTCAGCACCTGCGTTCCAGGCCATCATTAATGAAAATGGCATTGACGACGCGTTCGAGTACTGGCTGGACCGAAAGGACTTCGGTGTCATGGTCGCATCGAACCTGAAGCGGCCCGCAGCTATCGCCGACGTCGGTATCGCGACAGAGCGCATCAGGAAACCGGCTGCCAAAGCTGCGATCTCTTTGATTGACATCGACGATCTCAGTCGCAATCACGGTGTCGTCGTCGGCGACGATCCGCTGCCGCCGGCGCCTGAGACGTTCGCCGAGGTCGACGACGACGAGATCGACTTCTGACGATCGCATCGCATTAACCCTGCGATCACGTTGGCGAATGGCGGCGCCAGAATTCCCGGATTCCGCGTTGACATAGAAAATTTCACGCGGCATGGTTGCGTTCAATCGAACTGGAGCCGAGCATGAACACACTGCGGATATCCCGAGCAGCTGCCTGAACCCCACCCCGGGGATCAACCTGTTCGCATGTCCGCAGGAGAGTTCCTCATGGCCCGTATCGACTTCGAGCGCCTCGTCGCCAAGCTTCACGTTGACCGCATTCTTGATGGTCTCGGCTTCCAGCCAACTGGCATTCACGTCATCATCGCGCCCGAGACGTCCATTTCGAACATCTGGCAAGATGCCGCGGCGCTCGCAGTCCGGGACATCCGGAATTTCAGGCAGGGACGCGCGAAGGCGTCTGAAAGCCCCGAAATTATGGACTTCCCGTTCCAGCCGATGGAGCCGGCGGAAACCGGCTACGATGTCGATACAGCACTTATGCGCCACAACATGGGCATTGAGAGCGGGATCGACGATGCCTCTTGCACTCTCATCATCGCGGACGGTTCGGATGCCGAGCATCCTTCGGTGCCGCTTGCTGACTCGGTCATTCGCCCCAAGCTGGACGTCGATCTTGTGATCCTTGCAGCGGCTCAATGCGGCCGACAGATCACGGTTGACGAAGCAATCCTGCTTTCGGAGATGCCGTGGCGCCGCCGCCGCATCGCCATTTCCGCTGCCCGTCCGATCTCGGAGACTCATCGATTGCATCTGGAAGCCGTAGCCGCCGAAGAACAGCGGAAGGCCGAGGAGGAAAAGGCAAGTCAGAAACAGTTCCAGCGCAACGTTCCCGATGTTCTGTCGCTCGCCGATATGCACGGTTACGGTGACGCGCAGCTGTGGGGCCTCGAACTGGCCCGGGATATCGAAGATTGGCGGAATGGCACCATCGGCTGGAGCGACGTCGACAACGGCGTCTTGCTCTCCGGCCCGCCCGGGTGCGGAAAGACCACGTTCGCGGCGGCTTTGGCGAAGACGCTGGACGCGCACTTGGTAATCGGCAGCTATTGGGCTTGGATCGCCGCGGGAGATGGACACCAAGGCGATCTCATCAAATCCATGCGGAAGGCATTTGACGAAGCGCGAAAGCATGCGCCAGCGGTCATTCTGATTGATGAGATCGACAATTTCGTCGCCCGTGGATCGATTGGTCACGCCCGGTCGGATGAATGGATGCGCGGCGTCGTCAACGCTCTCCTTGAGTGCCTGGACGGCGCAATCGAACGAGAGGGCGTGATTGTCGTTGGGGCGACGAACGATCCGTCGGGAATCGACATGGCACTCCGCCGCCCAGGACGACTTGATCGGCATATCTGCGTTCCGATGCCTGACGCCGTCGGCCGACAGGCGATCTTGCGCCAGCACCTCGGCGTCGGGGAAGACTTCCCGCTGGGTCTCTTCAACCGGAAGACTCAGGGTATGTCGGGCGCTGATCTCGAGCGCTTAGCTCGCGACGCCCGCCGGCTTGCTCGCCGCGAGTGCCAGGGATTGCGGCCTCGTCATATCGCCGCCGCACTTCCGCGCCGAGAACGCCGTTCGGACGATGACATCCGTCACATCGCGGTACATGAAATTGGTCATGCCGTCGTCGCGGCCGCACTTGGGACGACGGTGCATGAAGTCTTCGTAAGCCGAGACCGCGATCCTGAAGCGGAGATGAGGTCGCCGGGGCGGCGGCTGTGCGGCCGCGTGCTGGCCATCGCGACTATCAATGGTATGTCGACCGTGTGGCGCACCTCCTTGGAGGCCTGGCAGCGGAGAGGCTGGTCTACGGCAGCCATGCTGTCGGTGTAGTCGCCGACCTGTCCGAGGCGACGATTCTGGCGACTTATGTCCTCTTGAGCGTCGGGATGGGGCAAACGCTTGGGTCTGACGGACACCGCGATCCGCAGTCGATGGTCCAGTCGCGCCAATTCGACCCGGCTCTCCGCCGGCGCGTTGAGGAAGTGCTTACTGGGCGGCACTGCCGGAGCATGCGCTCCGCACCCGCGATGGCGGCCGCGATGTCTACATGTCGCACTACGCCGCCAGGGTATGGCCGAGTCAGCAACACGGCGCTGTGCATTTCTAGGGACACTCCCACGGAAGGCTCCCCGGGCACGGGCTGTCGAGGGACGTCGGCGTCGATCTGCCCGACGTCGCCTTCACGCCGAGGACATTTGAGGAACTGACGAGGGGGATGATCGAATGACGGCCGACGAACTCAATGAGATTTACGGAGCTGTCATCTCTCCCGATGCACGCGTGTTTGTTCCGGAAGTGTGCCGACAACAGGCATTGCAATCCGTGCCGGGAGTGGTTGGCCGAGGCGGCCTGACCCTCATCTGACCCCGGTCAAAGCCAGACCTGATGATCCCGCTCGTGTGGTCTGCAATTCTTGTGGAGATGTCAGCATTTTTTCCTGCTGACCCTATGCTGACCCTGACCCGTTCAGACCTCGCAGGGTCAGGTCGTTCCATCTTGTTAAATCATTGAAAAATATGGTGGTAGGTGGTGAGCGCGCAGGGATTCGAACCCTGGACCTACTGATTAAAAGTCAGTTGCTCTACCGGCTGAGCTACGCGCTCCCGAAAGCGGGTCGTTGCCCGACGGAAGTGCGCGGACATATAGCAGGCGAACTTTTCCGGTCAACCCATAAAATTGCCGTGTCTGCGGCAGGTTTGCTGCATTTCGCCGCGTTGAACAAATCGTGCTTGGCGCGCAGGCACTCGTGCGGCTAAGGAAGCGCTGGAATTTCGATCGGCCGTGGCGCCGCAATCGAGCGGTGGCTGGTTCCAGCCGGCCGGATTTCCTGAAAATGTGGTCGGGGTTTCCCCGGGATGCATCGTTTCGCGGAGAGCGTGTTGTCGATCGCCGAAATATCCCTGCTGAGCGCGCTTCTGGCGGGAACGCTGTCGTTCCTGTCGCCGTGCGTGCTGCCGCTTGTGCCGCCCTATCTCTGCTATATGGCCGGCATCTCGGTGGAGCAGTTCAAGGACGGCACTGTCGCCAAGGATGACGGTCGTGCGCGCCGGGCGGTCTTGCTCGCGGCGCTGTTCTTCACGCTGGGCTTTGCCACCGTCTTCGTTGCGCTCGGCGCAGGCGCCTCGACGATCGGCATGGTGCTCAGGCGACACCTGGACATACTGGCGCAGGTCGGGGGCGTCATCATCATCTTGATGGGCCTGCATTTCCTCGGGCTGCTGCGGATAGGCCTCTTTGCACGTGAGGCCCGCTTTCAGGGCGGGGGAAGGCCTGCGACGCTATCTGGCGCCTATATCATGGGGCTCGCCTTCGCCTTCGGCTGGACGCCCTGCATCGGTCCTGTGCTCGGCGCGATTCTCGGCGTCGCCGCGTCGCGCGAAACGGTCGGCGACGGTGCCTTCCTTCTTGCGATCTATTCGCTCGGGCTTGCCGTTCCCTTCTGGATCGCGGCAGCGTTTTCCGGCGCGTTCATGCGCTTCCTGATGCGTTTTCGCAGGCATCTCGGCACCGTCGAGCGCCTGATGGGGGGCCTCCTCGTGCTGACCGGATTGGCCTTCATGTTCGGCTATGTCAGCTCGATTGCGATCTGGTTCCAGCAGACTTTTCCGATCCTGTCGCAGATCGGCTGACCGGCTTCGGGTTGAGAGATTTCTGGCTGACGAGATTGGGCCTCACAGGGCCTGATGAGCTTTGGGCTGACAAGCGTGGGCCGGGCAAACCTGGGTCGACAATCTTGGCGCGCGCTGTTCCGTACCGGTGCGACTTGCGCTACAGCCGAAGGGCAGGCGCAGTTAAGCAGCAGGAATAGACAGGTCGCATGGCGGAAATTACGGGACTGGTGCTGCCGTTCTTCGGCATGATCCTGCTGGGCTATCTGGCTGCGAGGGCGACGCGCCAGCCGGCAGAGGCGCTGGGCTGGCTCAACACCTTCATCATCTACATCGCCTTGCCGGCGCTGTTCTTCAAGCTCGTCTCCCGGACACCGATTGAGCAGCTGACGCGCGTCGATTTCATTCTCGCCAATGTCAGCGCCACCTATCTGGTGTTCGGGCTGATCTTCGCGATCGGCCTTTTCCTTCGACGCGCGAACGTGGCCGAGGCGACCATGCAGGGCCTTGCCGCCGCTTATGGCAACATCGGCTATATGGGGCCGGGACTCGCCATTCTGGCACTCGGCGAGCGGGCGGCGGTGCCGGTCGCGCTCGTTTTCTGCTTCGAGAACATGATGCACTTCATGATCGCGCCGGCGCTGATGTCGATTTCCGGCGGGGAGAAGCGGCCTGTCGCTGCGATTGCGGCCGACGTGGCGCGCAGGATCCTGACCCATCCCTTCATCATCGCGACGGCTGTCGGATTCCTCGCCGCATTCTGCTCCTTCCAGCCACCGCTGCCGTTGCAAAGGCTGATCGACTATCTCGCCCAGGCCGCAGCACCCTGCGCGCTTTTCGCCATGGGGGTGACGCTTGCGCTCAGGCCGCTGAAGCGCGTGCCTGTCGAGGTCGCCTACATCGTGCCGGCGAAACTCATCCTTCTACCGCTCACCATGTACCTGATGCTCGGTCTCGCGGGGAACTTCGATCCTGTCTGGGTGCAGGCCGCCGTTCTGCTCGCGGCATTGCCGACCGCAACCAACGTCTTCGTCATCGGCCAGCAATACGGCGTCTGGCAGGAGCGTGCCTCCGCGACGATCCTCATCACGACGGTCCTCTCCGTTGCTACCGTCACCGGCCTTCTCTATCTGGTGATGTCAGGCCTTCTTCCGGGCGACCCGTTCCCGTAAACCGCTGCGCAGCGCCTTCCAGGATCCGCCGGGCTCCAAGCCCTCGCGCATGACGACGCTGCGCAGGGGCCCGATCGCCGAGAGCAGGTGCAGGCCGGTGGTGCGCAGGATCTGCACCGGCAGGAAGCCGGAGAGCAACGAGCGGTTGAGGAGATCCACGCTGACGGTGCGGCTCTGGATATCAGTTCGCCGGCGACGGTCGAACGCGTCGCCGATCACAGCTGCCGTCTGCCCGGGGTCGCGCAGGAGGTCGCGCAGCACCATGACGTCGCGAAGACTGAGGTTGAGGCCCTGTGCGCCGATGGGCGGGAACGCGTGCGCCGCTTCGCCGAGAAGCACGATGCGACCTTTGCCGAATCGCTCTGCCTGCATGCCGGACAGCGGAAAGCACTGGGGCGGCGCCTCGACCGTGACCTTGCCCAGCAGCGACTGCATCCGCTCCTCGATGGCGCGGCTCAGCGCTTCCAGCGGCAGGTCGCGCATGGCTTCCGCCTCCTTCGGCGATAGCACCCAGACGAGGCTGGAGCGGCGGCCGGGCAGGGGCACCTGCGTGAAGGGGCCGTGCTCTGTATGGAACTCGGTGGATGTGTTGGCGTGCGGCAGGGTGTGGCCGAAGTTCAGCACGAGGGCGGTCTGCGGATAGGTCCAGGTGCGCACCGAAATCCCGCTCTGGCGGCGCACTTCCGATTGCCGGCCATCCGCACCCACCACGAGCCCGGCCCGGATCGTGCGCCCGTCGTCGAGATAGAGGTCGACCTCATCGTCTGCGGCGGTGAGGCGATCAAGCTTGTTGCGGAAGCGGATGATCGCCTCGCAGGCTGCGATCCGGCGCTCCAGGCCTTCAAGGAAGGGGGCGTTGGGAATGTTGTAGCCGAAAGCCGCCAGATCGACTTCGCTGGACCGAAAGCTCACCGGCGGCGCGCGAAACAGGCGCGTGGTGCCGTCGAGGATACGCATGGTCTCAAGCGGCGCTGCGACGCCGGCGATCTCTTCCCAGAGGCCGAGTTCGCGCACGAAATCGATCGATTGCGCCATCAGCGCGGTCGTCCGCCCGTCCTGCGAACGCGCCGGCGGGGCCACAAGCGCCACGCGCCTGCCCGAATCGGCCAGCGCAAGAGCGGCCAGATTGCCGGCCAGTCCGGCTCCAACGATAGCGATATCAAAGGCTTCCATATGCAATTCTTCTTTCACGACATGCTTACCCACAGAAATGCCGAAGCGGGGTGAATGCCAAACTACGCCCGGATTCGGGCAAAATCCATGGGTTGAAGCGTCGCGGTGCGGTCGTGCAGTCCGGTCCGCCCAGGTCGCGGCCGGATTTCCACTGGCAGCGACGACCAATCAGTGCATATTACGGGGGCAGAAGCGCGCGACGTCAGCAATAAAGACCGTATGGCGCAGGGCCGGGGCGCATCGGACGAATAAAGGCAGGCGATGAAGTTCTTCAATTACAGACGCGTACCCTATGCCGAAATTCGCGCCTTCTCCGTGCATATTCTCACTGCGTCCGGTTCCTTCCTGGCTTTCCTCGGCGTCGTTGCTGCCGCCGAGCACCGTTTCGTCGATATGTTCTGGTGGCTGGGCCTGGCGCTGGCCGTCGACGGCATCGACGGGCCGATCGCGCGCAAGGTGCGGGTCAAGGAAGTGCTGCCGAACTGGTCGGGCGACACGCTCGACAACGTGATCGACTACGTGACCTACGTGCTGCTGCCGGCGTTTGCGCTCTATCAGAGCGGCATGATCGGGGAACCCTGGTCCTTCGTCGCTGCCGGTGCCATCGTGGTGTCGAGCGCCATCTATTATGCCGACATGGGGATGAAGACCGAGGAGTACTTCTTTTCCGGCTTTCCGGTCGTCTGGAACATGGTCGTCTTCACGCTGTTTGTCATCAAGGCGAGCGAAATGACGGCCTCGATCGTGGTGTTCGTGTCGGTGTTGCTCACCTTCATGCCGATAAACTTCCTGCACCCCGTCCGCGTCAAGCGGCTGAGGACTGTGAACCTCGCGGTGTTCTTCCTCTGGGCCGCACTCGGCGGTTATGCATTGCTGCTGCATTTCGAGACGCCGCAATGGGTGGTGCTGGGTGTGGTCGGCACGGGGCTCTACCTCTATCTCATCGGCGCGGTCCTGCAGTTCTTCCCGCGCCTTGGAAAACAGTGAGTCCAGGAGAATTTCATGACACAGGCAATTATCGTGCGCGCGCTTGGCGGTCCCGAAGTGCTGAAGCTGGAGGAGATCGAACTGGCGCCGCCGGGACCGGGTGAAGTACGCATCAGGCAGGCCGCGATCGGCCTGAACTTCATCGACGTCTATTTCCGTACCGGCCTTTACAAGGGCGAGTTGCCGTTCGTTCCCGGCAAGGAAGGTGCGGGCACGGTTACAGAACTGGGTGAAGGCGTCAGCGATTTCGCCGTCGGCGACCGCGTCGCCTATGCGACGGCCGATGGCGCCTATGCGGCGGAGCGCAACATCGACACGAAGCATCTCGTCAAGGTGCCGGCCGAAATCTCGCTTGAGACGGCAGCTGCGATGATGCTGAAGGGCATGACGGCGCAGTACCTGCTGCTGCAGACGTTTCCCGTCAAGCCGGGCATGACGATCCTGATTCACGCCGCCGCCGGCGGCGTCGGTCTTATCGCCGGCCAGTGGGCCAAGGCGCTGGGTGCCACCGTGATCGGCACCGCCGGCTCGAAGGAGAAGATCGAGCTGGCACTGGCGCACGGCTACGACCACGTGATCGATTACACGAAGGAAGATTTCGCCGCCCGCGTGCTGGAACTGACAGATGGCAAGAAATGCGACGTCGTCTATGATTCCGTCGGCAAGGATACGTTCCCGAAATCACTTGATTGCCTGAAGCGCCGCGGCATGTTCGTCAGTTTCGGCAACGCGTCCGGCCCGGTCGAGGCGTTCAACCTCGGCCTTCTCGCGCAGAAGGGCTCGCTCTATGCGACGCGCCCGACGCTGTTCCAGTACGTCGCCACCCGCGCCGAACTCGATGCGTGTGCAAACTCGCTCTTTGATGTTGTGCGCAGCAACAAAGTGCGTATCAATATAAATCAGACTTATCCGTTGGCGGAGGCGGGGCGCGCCCACGCGGATCTGGAAGCAAGAAAAACAAGCGGAGCGACGCTGCTCATTCCCTGAGCATAACGGGGGAGGCGGCGAGAAGAGAGGGGCATAGTGTCAGTCGCTGGATCGTCCGCGGATAGGCCGTTGCTGGCCGTCCGCAACCTGACGAAGCTGTTCGGCACGTTCGCCGCCTGCAGCGGCATCGACCTCGATATCCAGCCTGGCGAGATTCATGCTCTGCTTGGCGAGAATGGCGCCGGTAAATCGACGCTGGTGAAGATGCTGTTCGGCGTGCTCGCACCTTCCAGCGGCCAGATCTCCTGGCGCGGCGAGGCGGTATCCATTGCAAGCCCGAGTGCAGCCCGAAAGCTCGGCATCGGCATGGTCTTCCAGCACTTCTCGCTGTTCGAGGCGCTGACGGTCGCCGAAAACATCGCGCTTTCGCTGGACGGGACGATACCGCTGGCGCGCGTGGCCGAGCGCGCGGCGGAACTGTCGCGAGCCTATGGCCTGCCGCTCGATCCGAAGGCGCATGTCGCCGATCTCTCCGTCGGCGAGCGCCAGCGCATCGAAATCGTCCGCGCCCTCCTGCAGAACCCGCAGCTCATCATCCTCGACGAGCCCACCTCCGTGCTGACGCCGCAGGAAGCGGACCGGTTGTTCGAGACGCTGTTCAAGCTGCGCGCGGAGGGGCGGTCCGTCCTCTATATCAGCCACCGGCTGGAGGAGGTCCAGCGCATCTGCGACCGCGCCACCGTCCTGCGTCACGGCAAGGTCACCGGTGCCTGCGACCCGAAGAAAGAGACCGCCGCTTCGCTTGCCCGCATGATGGTCGGCGCTGACGTGCCGCATGTCAGCGCGGCTGGAACGAACACCAAGGGCGACGTGCTGCTCGAGGCGCGCCATCTGGATATGCCGGCGCGCACACCGTTCGCCGTATCGCTGAAGGATGTCTCGCTGAAGGTGCATGCCGGCGAGGTGCTGGCGATCGCCGGCGTCGCCGGCAACGGGCAGAGCGAACTGTTCGATGCGCTTTCAGGGGAATATACCGTCGCCGACCAGAACGCGGTGCTGATACGCAAGCGCCCGGTCGGACAGCAGGGCATTACCGCGCGGCGCCTTCTGGGCGCAGGCTTCGTTCCCGAAGAGCGCCATGGGCATGCCGCCGTCACCGGCATGTCGCTCTCCGACAATCTCGTGCTCGCGCGCAACCAGTCGGACCGCAAGGCCTTCCTCGGCGGGGGCGTGCTCGGCGTTATCAAATACGTTGCCGTGCGGCTCGCCTCCCGCCGCATCTCCGAGGCAATGGACGTGCGCAAGAGCGGCGACGATCCGCCGGCGGGCTCGCTTTCCGGCGGTAACCTGCAGAAATATATCGTCGGCCGCGAACTGGACCGCCAGCCTGCCGTTCTGATCGTCAACCAGCCGACGTGGGGCGTCGATGCCGGTGCCGCAAGCCGCATTCGCCAAGCGCTGGTGGACCTCGCGAAAAGCGGTTCGGCCGTGCTCGTCATCAGCCAGGATCTCGACGAAATCTTCGAGGTCGCCACCGAGATCGCCGTGATCAGCGATGGCCGGCTGTCCGACATTTACCCGGCAAGCGCGCTTTCGCGCGAGAAGATCGGCCTGCTGATGGGCGGCCTGCAGGGGCAGCCGGAAGCTCTGACGGAGGCCGCGCATGCGCATTGAACTCGAAAAGCGGCCCCAGGCATCGGTCTTATATGCCGTGCTTTCCCCCTTCATAGCGCTCTTTCTGACCGTGATGGCCGGCGGCATCATGTTCTGGCTGCTCGGTAAGGATCCCGTCAGCGCGCTCTACAGCTTCTTCCTCGAGCCGCTGCTGGACGTCTGGTCGCTGCACGAGATCGCCATCAAGGCGGCGCCGCTGATCCTGATCGGCGTCGGCCTTTCGATCTGCTATCGTTCCAACAACTGGAACATCGGCGCCGAGGGCCAGTTCATCATGGGCGCGATCGCCGGCTCCATCGTCCCGGTGATGTTCCATGAATGGCATTCGCCGCTCGTGCTGCCGCTGATGCTGATCTTCGGCATGATCGGCGGTGCGCTCTATGCGGCTATCCCAGCCTTCCTGAAGGCGAACCTGAACACCAACGAAATCCTGTCCAGCCTGATGCTGGTTTATGTGGCTCAGTTCTTCCTCGACTGGATCGTGCGTGGCCCCTGGCGCAGCCCCGAAGGCTACAATTTCCCCGTGACGCGCAATTTCGCGCCGGAAGCCATTCTGCCGGAAATCCTCGATTCGGGCCGCACCAATCTCGGCTTCGTCTTTGCGGTCGTCGCCGCGCTGCTGATCTGGTTCATGATGCGCTACACGCTGAAGGGCTTCGAGATCACCGTGCTCGGCCAGTCGGAGCGGGCGGGGCGTTTTGCCGGCTTCTCCTCGCGCCGGATGATCTGGTTTTCTATGCTTCTGTCGGGCGCGCTCGCAGGTCTTGCCGGCATTTCCGAAGTCAGCGGCAACATCAACAAGCTGCAGCCGATCATTTCGCCCGGTTATGGCTTCACCGCCATCATCGTCGCCTTCCTCGGCCGGTTGAATCCTCTCGGCATCATCGCCGCGGGCCTGTTCCTGGCGCTGACCTATGTCGGCGGCGAGGCCGTGCAGCTGACGCTGACGGTGTCCGACAAGGTGACCCGCGTCTTCCAGGGACTGCTGCTGTTCTTCGTGCTCTCCTGCGACACGCTGATCCTCTACAAGATCCGGCTCGTCTTTCCGGGACGGAGGGCGGCGGTCGGACAGGGTGCTGTCCAGGGCGCAGTACAGGGCGGGGCTGAGTAAATGGGTATCATCGAAGCGATCCTTCTGACCGTCGTCACAGCCGCCACGCCGCTGGTGCTCGCCGCGATCGGCGAACTCGTCACCGAGCGTGCCGGCGTGCTCAATCTCGGCGTCGAGGGCATGATGATCATGGGCGCGGTGCTGGCCTTTGCAGCGACGCAAGCGACCGGCTCGCCCTATGTCGGGATTCTCGCTGGCATCGGCGGCGGCGCGCTCTTCTCGCTTCTGTTCGGCTTCCTGACCCTGACGCTGGTGGCAAACCAGGTGGCGACGGGGCTTGCGCTCACAATCCTCGGCCTGGGCGTTTCCGGGCAGATCGGCGAGGCCTATGTCGGCATGTCCGGCGCCAAGCTGCCGCCGATCGCCATTCCCGGCCTCTCGGAGATCCCCTATCTCGGGCCATTGCTCTTCAAGCAGGACCTGATCTTCTACATCTCGATCGCGCTGGTGATCGGCGTCAACTGGTTCCTGTTCAAGAGCCGTGCAGGTCTCAAGATCCGCGCGATCGGCGACAACCACGGCTCGGCCCACGCGCTCGGCATCGGCGTCATCCGGACGCGCTATCTGGCCGTGCTGTTTGGCGGCGCCTGCGCCGGGCTCGCCGGTGCGCAGCTCTCGCTCGTCTATACGCCGCAATGGGTGGAAAACATGTCGGCCGGTCGCGGCTGGATCGCGCTCGCGCTTGTCGTCTTCGCCTCCTGGCGCCCGTGGCGGGTGCTGGCCGGCGGCTACCTGTTCGGCGCGGTTTCCATCAGCCAGTTGCATGCCCAGGCGCTCGGCCTCGGCATTCCCTCCCAGTTCCTGTCCGCGCTTCCTTACGTCGCGACTGTTGTCGTCCTCGTTCTGATATCGCACAATCGGCGAATGACGTTGATCAACACGCCAGCATCGCTCGGCAAGCCTTTCGTGCCGGACCGGTGAAGAAGAAGCGACGGGAAAAACAAGTCTCAACCTACAGGGGTCAAAATGAAAAAACTGCTACTCGCACTCGCCACCTCGGCCGCGGTTCTCGGCTTTGCCGCTTCCGCAAGCGCCCAGGACAAAACCAAGATCTGCTTCATCTATGTCGGCTCCAAGACCGACGGTGGCTGGACGCAGGCGCATGACATCGGCCGCCAGGCGCTGCAGACCGAGTTCGGCGACAAGATCGAGACGCCGTTCCTGGAGAACGTCCCGGAAGGCCCGGATGCCGAACGCGCCATCGAGCGCATGGCCCGTTCCGGCTGCGCGCTGGTCTTCACCACCTCGTTCGGCTTCATGGACGCCACCATCAAGGTCGCCGAAAAGTTCCCGGACGTGAAGTTCGAGCATGCGACGGGCTTCAAGTCGGCGCCGAACGTCGCAACCTACAACTCACGCTTCTATGAAGGCCGCTACATCCAGGGCCAGATCGCCGCGAAGATGTCGCAGAAGGGCGTTGCCGGCTACATCGCGTCCTTCCCGATTCCGGAAGTGGTGATGGGCATCAACGCGTTTGTTCACGGCGCCCAGTCGGTCAACCCCGACTTCAAGGTGAAGGTCATCTGGGCCAACACCTGGTTCGACCCCGGCAAGGAAGCCGATGCGGCAAAGGCGCTGATCGACCAGGGCGTCGACATCCTCACGCAGCACACCGATACGACCGCGCCGATGCAGGTCGCCGCCGAACGCGGCATCAAGGCCTTCGGCCAGGCCTCCGACATGATCAAGGCCGGTCCGGAAACGCAGCTGACGGCGATCGTCGATACCTGGGGCGCCTACTACATCAAGCGCACCAAGGAACTGCTCGACGGCACCTGGAAATCCGAGCAGGTCTGGGACGGCCTGAAGGACGGCATCCTGACCATGGCGCCGTACACCAACATGCCCGACGACGTGAAGAAGATGGCGGAAGACACCGAAGCGAAGATTCGCTCCGGCGAACTGCATCCATTCACCGGCCCGATCAAGAAGCAGGACGGGTCCGAATGGCTGAAGGACGGCGAGAAGCCGGAAGACGGCGTTCTGCTCGGCATGAACTTCTACATCGCCGGCGTCGACGACAAGCTGCCGCAGTAAGCTGTACCAGAGCGGTGCCGCTGCACCGCAAAGAACGGCAATCGTTGATAAAAAGACCCCGGGGCCGCTGGCTTCCGGGGTCTTTTCGTATGCGCGCATGGGTTTGCTGCATCGCAAAATGAACGCGCTTTAATTGTGCCATGCGAATTTTGCTTCGGCGCGGAAAATTGAGTTTACAATAGTATTACAATATGATTTTTACTTGTTTCAGCTGCTGAGGAGCAGCTTTGTTTGGGAGGACATCATGACTTTGAAGACCGCACTCGCGAGTGCCACGATCTTGGCTGCCTGCATGTTCGGCTCGGCATCCGCCGCCGATATGACCGTCGGATTTTCACAGATCGGCTCGGAATCCGGCTGGCGCGCGGCGGAAACCACGCTGACGAAACAGCAGGCTGAAAGCCGTGGCATCGACCTGAAATTCGCAGACGCACAGCAGAAGCAGGAAAACCAGATCAAGGCGATCCGCTCCTTCATTGCGCAGGGCGTCGACGCCATTCTCGTCGCCCCCGTCGTTGCGACCGGATGGGACGACGTGCTGACCGAGGCCAAGGACGCGGATATCCCCGTCATCCTGCTCGACCGCACCGTCGATGCCCCGGAAGACCTCTATCTGACCGCCGTGACATCGGACCTCGTCCATGAGGGCAATGTCGCCGGCAAGTGGCTGGTCGAAACCGTTGCCGGCAAGCCCTGCAACGTCGTCGAGCTTCAGGGAACGACTGGCTCCTCGCCGGCGATCGACCGCAAGAAGGGCTTCGAACAGGCACTCAGCGGGCATGACAACCTGAAGATCGTCCGCAGCCAGACCGGCGATTTCACCCGCACCAAGGGCAAGGAAGTGATGGAAAGCTTCCTGAAGGCCGAAAACGGCGGCAAGGACATTTGTGCGCTTTATGCCCACAATGACGACATGGCCGTTGGCGCGATCCAGGCGATCAAGGAAGCCGGCCTCAAGCCTGGCACCGATATCCTCGTCGTTTCCATCGACGCCGTTCCGGATATCTTCCAGGCCATGGCAGCCGGCGAGGCCAATGCCACGGTGGAACTGACGCCGAACATGGCAGGTCCCGCCTTCGACGCGCTCGCCGCCTACAAGAAGGACGGCACCGTGCCGCCCAAGTGGATCCAGACGGAATCGAAGCTTTACACCCAGAAGGACGATCCGATGAAGGTCTACGAGGAGAAGAAGGGCCTCGGTTACTGATCTCTCCCAGTTCCTGCCGCCGCGCGAAGGTGGCGGCAGGACATTCTCGTTGATGGCCGGCGTGGCGGCTTTTGCCGCGTCTCGGGCAACGATTGGTTCGGGCAGGGACAATGCAAGGCAACGACGACATCATTCTGTCAGCAACGGGGATCGAAAAGGTCTTTCCCGGCGCGAAGGCCCTCAATAACGTCAATTTCCAGCTTCGGCGCGGCGAGGTTCATGCGCTGCTTGGAGAGAACGGCGCGGGCAAATCCACACTGGTCAAGTGCATCACCGGCGCCTATCGGCGCGATGGCGGCAAGCTCGTCCTGGACGGAGCCGACATAGATCCGCGCGACACTTTCGAGGCGCAGCGGCTCGGCATCGGCACGGTCTATCAGGAGGTCAATCTCCTGCCGAACCTCACGGTTGCAGAGAACCTGTTTCTCGGACGTCAGCCCAGGCGGTTCGGTCTGGTCGACTCAGCCGAGATGAACCGGCGAGCGAGGGCGCTTCTTTCCGGCTACGAACTCGACGTCGATGTCAGGACCGAGCTGTCCAGTTGCTCGGTCGCCGTGCAGCAGGTCGTTGCGATCGCTCGCGCCGTCGATCTCTCTGGCAAGGTGCTGATCCTCGACGAGCCGACCGCTAGCCTTGATGCCCATGAGGTCGAGATGCTGTTTGCGATCGTCCGCAGGCTGAAGAGCCAGGGACTCGGCGTCATCTTCATCACCCATTTCCTCGAGCAGGTCTATGCGATCTGCGACCGCATTACGGTGCTGCGCAACGGGCAACTGGTCGGCACGCGCGATGCGGCGGCACTGCCGCGACGCGAACTGATCGCCATGATGCTCGGTCGCGAACTTGGCGACGAGATCAAGCAGGCGGGGAACGCACAGGCCTCCGAAGGGGTGGTGCGGTACCGGTTCCGCGGTTACGGTCGCAAGGGACACATCGCGCCGTTCGATCTGGAGGTACGCAAGGGCGAGGTGGTCGGCGTCGCCGGCCTGCTGGGATCGGGCCGTACGGAGACCGCGGAGATCCTCTTCGGCGCCCAGAGGGCCGACAGCGGCACGGCAGAGGTCGACGGCAAATCGATCGAGATATCGTCTCCCCGCACAGCCATCCGCCACCGTTTCGGCTTCTGCCCGGAGGACCGCAAGACCGACGGCATCATCGGTGACCTCTCGGTGCGAGAGAACATCGCGCTGGCCCTTCAGGCCCGGCGCGGCTGGGCGCGGCCGATACCGAGGGCCGAGCAGGATCGGCTCGCCGACCGCTACATTGCCGCCCTCGACATCCGTACCTCCGATCGCGAAAAGCCCATCCGGCTGCTCTCCGGCGGCAACCAGCAGAAGGCGATCCTTGCGCGCTGGCTGGCTACCAACCCGGAATTTCTCATCCTCGACGAACCGACGCGCGGCATCGACGTCGGTGCGCACGCCGAGATCATCCGCCTCATCGAAAACCTTTGTGAACAGGGCATGTCGCTGATCGTCATTTCATCCGAACTGGACGAGTTGGTCGCCTACAGCCGGCGCGTCATCGTGTTGCGCGATCGCGCGCATGTGTCCGAACTCGTCGGCGAGGAAGTCACCACGTCGCATATCGTCGAGGCGATCGCGGCCGCCGACAAGCGCGAGGCCGGGCAATGAACGCGCTGAAGTCGCATCTCCTGCGGTTGGCTCCGCAGATCGTCGTTCTCATCGCGGTCGTCCTGTTGATCTCGCTGGCGTTTCCCGATTTCCTGACGCTGCAGATGCAGAACGGCCGCATCTACGGCAGTCTCATCGACGTTCTCAACCGCGGCGCTCCCGTGGCGTTGCTTGCGATCGGCATGACGATCGTGATCGCCACACGCGGCATCGATCTGTCGGTCGGCGCGGTGATGGCGATCTGCGGTGCGGTGGCCGCCGCTTCGATCACGTCCGGCCATTCATTGGTCTACACGCTGGCGCTTGCGCTCGCCGTCGGCATGATCTGCGGTCTGTGGAACGGCATTCTCGTCGCCGTTCTGGATATCCAGCCGATCATCGCCACGCTGGTGCTGATGGTGGCGGGCCGCGGCATTGCCCAGTTGATCACCGAAGGCGCCATCCTGACATTCAACCATCCCGGCCTGATCTTCATCGGCAGCGGATCATTCCTCGGCCTGCCGATGCCCGTGGTGATCTGGCTCGTCTTCGGCATCGCCATCACGCTGCTCGTGCGCCGGACGGCGCTCGGCATGCTGGTCGAGGCGCTCGGCATCAATCGCCGCGCCAGCACGCTCTCCGGCGTTTCCACAGGGGTGCTGCTGATTGCCGCCTATGTTCTGAGCGGGCTCTGCGCGGCGATCGCCGGCATCATCGCCGCAGCCGACATCAAGGGGGCCGACGCCAACAATGCCGGCCTCTGGCTGGAGCTGGACGCGATCCTTGCAGTCGTGGTCGGCGGCAATTCGCTGCTCGGCGGCCGCTTCAGCATCGCCGCCTCGCTGCTCGGCGCCATGATCATCCAGGCGATCAACACCGGCATCCTGCTGTCCGGCTTCCCACCCGAGTTTAACCTGATCATCAAGGCGGCAATCATCGTTCTGATCCTGGTCGTCCAGTCCCCGCGCGTTCGCGACCTCTCCGCATGGTTTAGTCGGTCTGGTTCCCGCGAGGCGGCAGTCAAGCAGGAGGCGAAATGAACCCGCGCTACGTTCCGCTGGCCGCAACGGTCGCCATCTTCCTTGCCGCCTATGCGCTTTGCTTCCTGCAGTACCCCAACATGCTGTCGACGCGCGTCATCGGCAATCTGCTCACCGACAACGCCTTCCTCGGCATCGCCGCAGTCGGCATGACGTTCGTCATCCTGTCAGGCGGGATCGACCTTTCGATTGGTTCCGTCATCGCCTTCACCGGCGTCTTCATTGCCGTCGTGCTGGATAACACCGGCCTGCATCCGCTCGTCGTTTTCGTCCTTGCGCTCGGGATCGCCACGCTGTTCGGCGGTCTGATGGGGGCGATCATCCACCATCTGGAGATGCCGCCCTTCATCGTGACGCTGGCTGGAATGTTCCTGGCCCGCGGCATGGCTTTCGTGCTGTCGATCGACTCCGTGCCAATCAAGCACCCGTTCTATGCCGTGATGAAGGGGTTCTACTACCGTCTGCCGGGCGGGGGGCGGATCACGCTCATCGGCGGGCTGATGCTGCTGGTTTTCGTCGTCGGCATCCTGATCGCGCATCGCACCCGTTTCGGCGCCAATGTCTACGCGCTCGGCGGTGGCGTGCAGACGGCCCGCCTGATGGGGGTGCCGGTTGCGCGGACGACGATCGAGATCTATGCCCTTTCCGGCTTCCTGGCCGGGCTTTCGGGAATCGTCTTCTCCCTCTATACGTCAGCCGGCTACTCGCTGTCGGCGGTCGGGGTGGAACTCGATGCGATCGCGGCGGTGGTCATCGGGGGTACCCTTCTGACCGGCGGGTCAGGCTTCGTGGGGGGAACGCTGATCGGCATCCTCATCATGGGTCTGATCCAGACCTACATAACGTTCGACGGTTCGCTTTCCAGTTGGTGGACGAAGATACTGATCGGCCTGCTGCTGTTCGGGTTCATCCTGTTGCAGAAGGGCTTTCTCTATCTGTCCAAGAACAAGAGGCGTTTCGCCTGACGGGTTGACGTTTCCGGCGCGAGCCGATCATTGGCCATGACGGCATGCAATGCAGGCAGGGCCCGGTAAGGATAGGACAGCTTCGATTGCGCAAGGGTCTGCTTGAAACCGTCATCACCGGCGCCAACACGCGCACCAGCCACGCACAGGTGGTCAACGAGCTTGGCCGCGCCATCGTCGCGGGAGAGTTTGCCGTGGGCACGACGCTGCCGGGCGACGCGGAACTGGCCCTCAGGTTCAAGGTGTCGCGCACGGTGTTGCGTGAAGCCATGAAGACGCTTGCGGCCAAGGGCCTGGTCGTTCCCCGGGCCCGCATCGGGACGCGCGTGACGCCCCGGGCGCAGTGGAACCTGTTCGATACCGACATCCTCACCTGGCAGCTCGTGAAGGGGGTGGACGAGGCATTCCTACTCGACCTCAGCGAGGTGCGCCTGGCATTCGAGCCGCATGCGGCCATTCTTGCCGCGCGCTATGCGACCGATGCCGACATCAGCCATATGATGCGCCTCGCCGTCGCGATGGGCGACCCGGAGCATACGGCCGAAACGCTGGCGATGGCCGATCTGAAATTCCATCTCAGCGTGCTCGAGGCCTCGCGCAATCCCTTCTTCCGCACGATCGGCAGCCTGATCGAAGCGGCGCTTGTCGGCGTCTTTCGCTTGAGCTCGCCCGCGCGCGACCGAAGCAAGATCGACGACGTCGCCGCGTCCCATATCCGCATCGTCGAGGAAATCCGCCGGCGCGACGAGGAGGGGGCGCGACGTGCGATGGAGAACGTCATCCGCGTCGGGCGCGAGCGTGTTGTGGATGCGCTCGGCGAGAACCGGCGCGCCTAAGGCAGGCCCGCGCAATAACCTGCCGCGGTCTTGCGTATCCAGATACGTGCAATCAAAGACGTGAAGCGCACGAACAGTGCGCGACCACCATTTGCTCGTGATGAGAGAACCGAACCCGTTTTTGGCGCAGATTATCGAGACTTTCTGCGACCTTTCAGGCACGTCCAAGCGCGATTGCTGATCGCTCAATCGTCGTTGCTGGCGTTCAGGTCTTCGGGGCGGATGCCGTCGTCGTGATGCGTGTCCAACTGGGCTTCTCCCAGCGACTGATAGAGATTGAACAGCGCTTCGCTGGCGCGCGAGGCAAAACGGAACCATTCCGGATTTGCGGCGATGGCGGGATGATGCAGAAGATGCTGGTCGACAAGGTCCAGAACGATCGAGGCGGTATGCGTCGCCTCGTGAAATGCCCTGCTGCCGGACGCGTTACTTGCGATCAGCTCACCGGGGGTGGTCCGCCTCGAATGCGCCAGTTCCGCCAGCAGTTTCAGGCGCTCGTCTTCGACTTCGATATCGCTACTCTCGATCATGACGCCAGTCTTGCATAGCACCGCTACCCTGTCGAGTGCGGGACACGTTAAAGCAGCATGTGGCCGATGTCGACGCATATTGCCAGCATCATGCCGATACTTGTCATGCCAAGTCCGATCGCGAAGCGTCGGTTACCGGTGGCAAAGACGCTCGCCCTCAGGGAATCCAGCTGAAGGAGCCGCCAAAGTGCGGACCCCTGAAAGACGATGCCGCCGCCGATCAGGGCAAGCGTCGGCAGATCCGTGATCTGCCAGTCGTTGGGATTGTTGGTCCAGGTGTTGAGGAAGCCGAGGGAGAAGGCGAGCACGATGCCGAATACGGTCAGGTTGCCGTTCCTGAACATCACGTCGATGTTCGCCTCGTCGTCGGGACGCTCGCCTTTGTCCATTCACATTCCAGCTCGTTGTCGCCGAACCGCTTCTTGCCAGCCGTGTCGAATTCCTGCCAGCCGTGTCGAATGAGAGAGGCGCGGGTCCGCCCGCGCTCAGGGCCGCATGTTTCACCTGCTCCGCGAGATCGTCAAGTGCCCCGCCCGTTAGCCCGCGGCAGCACCAAGGATTTTGTCGCGATGAACGGCCAGCACGAGGCAGGTGGCTCAGAACGGCGGCGTCACTTCGTCGTGATGTTGAGGCCGATGATGATCGCGCTGTCGCCGCATCAGATAGGCAAGGACCAGGCCGAGCGCAGCCGATCCCACAACGACGGCAAACAATGCAAGAAAGTTTTCCATCCTGTATTCCTCCCCGACAGACCATAGCATGTCTGGGTGAACGACGGGAAGCGGGCGCGGGTTCCGCTCTTCGGGCGAGGCGCCGGCCTTCTACACCGCGTGCAGGACGTGCGTCGCCTTGACCGCGGCGGAAGCGCGGTTCTCGACGCCGAGCTTCACATAGATCTGCTCCAGGTGCTTGGTCACGGTGCGCGCGCTCAGGCCCAGGATTTCGCCGATGTCCCGGTTTGCCTTGCCCTTAGCGATCCACAGCAGCACTTCGGATTCGCGCTGCGTCAATGAAAAGTGCTGGCGGAGAATCTCGTCGTCGCGGAGCCTGCTCTCGGTGCTCAGGCGGAACAGATACTCGTCCGGACCGATCGTGCCGAGATAGGCGACCTGAAGGTTCGACTGGCCGGTCTGGTGGATGGTGAAGCTGCCGTCGCCTGCTATAGCATCACGTTCCTTCATCCACCGGCCGATTTCGGCGCTAACGGCCTCCAGCCCGTCGTCCGTGCCCGTCGCGGCATTCACGAGGCGGGTGGCCTGCGGGGTCGACCAGCGAACCTTGCCGTCGGCGCGCACCGCCAGCAGATGGCGGCCGGCCGCATCCAGCGCGACGCGGGCACTCTGCGCGGATCGTGCGTTGGTGAGGTGAACCCGTATGCGCGCGCGCAGCTCGTCGATATTGATCGGTTTCGTCAGGTAGTCGACGCCGCCGGCCTCCAGCGCGCGGACGACATGCTCCGTCTCCGTCAGCCCGGTCATGAAGACGACCGGCGTCTGGCTGACGGCGGGGCTGGCCTTCAGGCGCTGGCATGTCTCGAAACCATCCATGCCCGGCATGACGGCATCGAGGAGAATGATGTCGGGCGTGATGCGGTCGACGATGCCTAGCGCGAAGGCGCCTGAGGTTGCGATCAGCACGGAAAAGCCGGACTGCTCCAGCGCTTCGGTCAGAAAGCCGAGTGCCTCGGGCGAATCGTCCACGAGCAGCACGATGTCGCGCGGGGTGGGTGTCTCAGTCACGCGGGCCGCTCCTCTCTTCGCCGGTATTCTTCAGGAAGGCGTCATAAGTCGAAAGATCGAAGGCGCGAACATATTCGCGCAAGGCGTCGGCAAAGGGCCTGTGCTCGGGCTCGCTCGCAATCTCCGCAAGCTTGGCCTCAATGCCCCTGACATAGCCGATCTCGCCGAGCCTGATCAGTTCGGCGATATGGGACGGGGCAGGGCGGATGATCCGTTGAAGCGAGCTTGGCGCGGGCGTCGGGACGCTTTCAACGGAATAGGTCCAGTCCAGCTTCAGGTGCAGCGCCAGCTTGTCATAGAGCTGCCCGAGGGCGAAGGGCTTGGCAAGGGTATCGTCATGACCGCCCGCCGGCCCCTGGGTGGAGCCATCGCCGATATTGGCGGAAAGCATGACGATCGGTGCCGCCTGTCCGGCTTCCCGCAGCCTGACGACAAGCTCCCAGCCGCTCATGCCCGGCATCGAGATGTCGATCAGGAAGAGATCCGGCCTGATCGCTTCCACGAGCGAGAGGCATTCGCCGCCGTCGCGGGCGGAAAGCAGGTTGAAACCGATGGGTTCCAGCGCCTCGCGCATCAGCTGGCGGTGATCCTCGTTGTCGTCAACGACAAGCACGCTGCGGCGCGGTCCGCCGTAACCCAGGATCTTGCGTGCCGGCTCGACCAGCTGCGGGCGGGAGACCGCGGAAAGCATCAGACGCACGCGGAAGGTCGTTCCCCGGTCTCTGGCGCTCGTGACTGAGATTTCGCCGCCCAGCGTCTGGGTCAGGAGGCGGGTGATCGTCAGGCCCAGCCCGAGGCCGGGCATGCGGCGCTGATGCTCCGCGTCACCCCGCTGGAAGGGATCGAAGATGCGCGGGAGGTCCTTCTCGGCGATGCCACGTCCGGTGTCCTCGATGGTGAAGGTCGCGACCTGGCTGCGATAGGCGACGTCGAGGCGGATATGCCCGCTGTCGGTGAATTTCAGCGCGTTGGAGACGAGGTTGACGAGGATCTGCCGTAGCCGCTTTTCGTCGGTGCGGACGAACTGTGGCAGGGAGGGACTGCGGACATGCTCGAACGCGACGCCCTTCGCCTGCGCCTGCGGCCGGAACATGTCGACGATCTGGTCGAGGAAATCGTGGATGTTGATCTCGTTGGAATAGACCTGCAGCTTGCCGGCCTCGATCTTCGAAATGTCGAGCAGCCCGTCGATCAGTCCGGAGAGGTGCTCGGCGCTGCGCCGGATCACCTTGATCGCCGACTGCCGCGGGGCCGGGATACTGTCGTCGCGTTCCAGCACCTGCGCATAGCCGAGAACGGCATTCAGCGGCGTGCGCAATTCATGGCTGAGGCCCACGACGTAGCGGCTCTTGGCGCGGTTTGCGGCCTCGGCGGCCTCCTTGGCGTCCTGAAGCGCCGCATCGGTCTTCTTGTGGGCCGCGATCTCCTTCAATAGCAGCGTGTTCTGGCGCGAGGATTCTTCCTCCGCGACCACCCGGCTGTCGTGGGCGAGCACGTAGAACCAGCAGGCGACGCCGGCGACCACGGCAAAAACGAAGAAGACGATCGCGACAGTTTGTTCCACCACCGTCGCCGTCTCCGGCGAAGCGCTGCCGGCCTGATGGGCGATCATGGCAAGTATAACGCCGATGCAGGCAATCGAGAGGACCGCCGACATCGCGTAGCGGCCGAGCCGCGTCGTGAGCTTGGCAATGACGGGTTCCGGCAGAACCGAGCGCGCCACGAAGGCGGCCTGCGCGTGGAAGCGCGCCTTCGGCTTGCACATGTCATGGCAGCGGCTGTCGAGCGAACAACAGAGCGAGCAGATCGGTGCGGCGTAGGCGGGACACCAGGCCATATCCTCCGGTTCGAACGGATGTTCGCAGATCGAGCAGGTAATCGTGCTTTCGAGGTGCCAGTTCCGCCGCGGCTTGCGGGCGAGATAGTATTTGCCGTCCGTCCACCAGGCGATCAGCGGCGAGGCGACGAAGGCGGCAAGGGCGGCGATATAGGGTGCGAGGGAGGCGGCGATATCGCCGAATGCGCCGAAATGGGCGACAAGCGCGATGGTGGCGGAGAACACCATGGCGCCGAGCCCGACCGGATTGATGTCGTAAAGGTGGGCGCGCTTGAACTCGATGCCGGGCGGCGACAGGCCGAGCGGCTTGTTGACGAAGAGATCGGCCGAGATCGTGCACAGCCACGCCATGGCGACGATCGAGAAGATGCCGAGCGTCTCCTCGAGCAACCGGTAGATGCCGAGCTCCATCAGAAGCAGTGCGATCGCCACGTTGAAGACGAGCCAGATGACCCGTCCGGGGTGGCTGTGCGTCAGCCGCGAGAAGAAGTTCGACCACGCCAGCGAGCCGGCGTAGGCGTTCATCACGTTGATCTTCAGCTGCGACACGACCACGAAAGCGACCATCAGCAGCATCGCCGCCGTCTCCGAGGGGATCATGTAGCCGAAGGCTGTGTAGTACATCTGCGCCGGATCGGCGGCCTGCGTGGATGGCACGCCGGCATTGAGGGCCAGCACGACCAGGAACGATCCCGCGATCAGCTTTGGCGCGCCGACGACGACCCAGCCGGAACCGGCAAGAAAGACGGCGATCCGGTGACGGAACTTGCGCTGGCCGTCCGGCGGCAGGAAGCGCAGGAAGTCGACCTGCTCGCCGATCTGCGCCATCAGCGCGAAGATGACGGCCGAGGCCGCTCCGAACTCGATGAGATGAAAGGGCGCGATCGTTCCGGGCGGTCCGGAGGTGTGATGGATGCCCGCATAGGCGAGCCACTCGCCGAAGCTGTCCCAGTCGGCGAAGGCGATGAAGACGAAGGGCAGGATGTTCAGCACGATCCAGAAGGGCTGGGTCACGAGCTGAAATTTCGAAATCAGCCGCACACCGTAGGTGACGAGCGGGATCACCGCCACGGCGCTGATGATGTAGCCGATCCAGAGCGGAATGCCGAGCGCCAGTTCCAGCGCCCCCGACATGATGGACGCCTCGATCGCAAAGAGGATGAAGGTGAAGCTCGCATAGATCAGCGAGGTGATCGTGGAGCCGATATAGCCGAAGCTGGCGCCGCGGGTGAGAAGATCGATGTCGACGCCGTGGCGAATGGCGTAGCGGCTGATTGGCAGGCCCACCACCAGGATCAGCAGGCTGGCGACAAGGATTGCTGCAATGGCGTTGGTCGTCCCGTAGGACATGGTGATCGCCCCGCCGATCGCCTCCAGCGCCAGGAAGGAAATGGCGCCGATCGCCGTCTGGGATATGCGCTCGGACGAGAAGCGGCGGGCGCTCTTGGCGGTGAAGCGCAGCGCATAGTCTTCGAGGGTCTGGTCGGCGACCCATCGATTGTACTGTCGGCGAACCGGAATGATGCGCTGGCGTGCTGTCATGCCTAAAAAATGGCGCCCCTGGTCAATTGAACAATCCGCAGGCATCTTTGCCAGAATGTGCCGCTTGGCAAGGGGCAATGCGCGTCAGATCGAACTTGCATACATTTCGTCGGTGAGCCAGCGCTCCAGCGCGACGGCATCCGGGCGGCTCGCAAGGTGCTTTGCGACCCACAGCACGATCCTGCGCGGACCGGGCGTGAAGCCGAACGGTGCTACGAGGCGGCCCGAGGAAAGCTGCTCCATCACCAGCATTTTCGGTACGACCGCCATGCCGAGGCCGCAGGCTGCCGCCTGGATCAGCAGATAGAAGTGGTCGAAGCTCGTGCGTGGCTGCAGCGACAGATGCTCCAGGCCGAAAACGGTCTGCCAGTCCAGCCATGCCTCCGGTCTCGTGCGAGTCGCCAGGAGAGAGGCGCCTTCCAGTTTTTGGGGTGAGACGTCCCGCAACTGCTCCAGATATTCCGGTGCGCAGACCGGGCCGATGTTCTCCACGCCGAGCTGGCGGATGACGGCGTCCTGTGGCGGATCGATGATGCTCGAACGGATCGCCATGCCGATCTTGTCGCGTGCGAAGTCGACCCGATTGTAGTTCATGTTGAACTGCAGTTCGATCTGGGGGTGCTTGTCGTGGAAATTGCTGATTCTGGGGATAATCCAACCCATCATGATGGACGACGAGCACGACAGCGTCAGCGGTTCGGGGCGAACGCGCTCCACGCTTTCCTGAATCAGCTTGAACGCGCTTGCCAGCCCCTCGGCCAGCCGCGAGCCTTCCGGCGTCGGTTCCGTCGCCCGTGCGTTCTTGACGAGAAGCTTGACGCCGAGCGTCTCCTCGAGCGCCTTCACCTGTCGGCTCACTGCCCCATGCGTGACGAAAAGTTCATTGGCTGCGAGCGTCATCGACCGGTGGCGGGCGGCCGCCTCAAAGGCACGCAGGGCATTCAGGGAGGGGAGGGCTGCCATGCTGGGTTCTTCCGTGTGAGGTTTTCTCACGCGACTAGCAGATTTAATCGATTGCCGAAACCTTGGAAATTTACATAAGCCGACCGTGGAGGCACGCGTCGCAAGACAATTCGGAGGAGCAAAAGGCTCGCCTGGCGCCGCGAGCCGTCATGTTTCATCGATGCGTGAGGAGGAGGTTTCATGACGCCTGATACGCAGACTACCGAGGTCGAACGTTCGGCCATTCGCAAGGTGACCGTAAGGCTGGTGCCTTTCATCGCCCTGATGTTCTTCATCAACTTCCTCGATCGGACGGCGATCTCGTTTGCCGGCCCGAACGGGATGACAGAAGATCTGGGCATGACCGCAGCCCAGTTCGGCTTCGCTGCCGGCATCTTCTTCTTCGGCTACATCATTCTCGAAGTGCCGAGCAATCTCGCGCTTCACAAGTACGGCGCGCGCCGCTGGCTGGCCCGCATCATGGTGACCTGGGGTATCGTCGCGATCCTCTTCACATGGGTCAGCACGATCCCGCAGCTCTACGTGCTGCGCTTCCTGCTCGGCGTGGCCGAAGCGGGCTTCTTCCCGGGTGCCATCCTGTTCCTCAGCTCATGGGTTCCGCAGCGCCACCGCAACACGGTGCTCGCGTTCTTCTACCTGGCCCAGCCGCTCACCATTGTCGTGGGCGCGCCGCTGGCGGCCTCGCTGATCCAGGCGCACGGCCTGTTCGGGCTCGAGGGATGGCGGATCATGTTCTTCGGTGTTGCTCTCCCTGCGATCATCGTTGGCATCATCAGCTGGTTCTATCTCACCGACAAGCCGGAAGATGCGAAGTGGCTGACGGCCGAAGAAAAGGCGTGGCTGACGGGCGAACTGGCCCGTGAAGACAAGGCCAAGGCAGCCGCGCACGGCAAGATGACCGGCCTGGCGCTGACCGATCGTCGCGTCTGGATGCTGTCGGCGCTGTATTTCGGGCTGATCTACGGTCTCTACGCGATCGCTTTCTTCCTTCCCACCATCATCTCCGGCTTCGAGGAGAAGTTCGGCACCAAGTTCGACGTCTTCGACAAGGGCCTGATCACAGCCATCCCGTATCTGCCTGCGGCCGTTTCGATCTACCTTTGGAGCAAGTTTGCCGCCAGGAAGGGCGTCAAGGGTTGGCACGTCGGGCTCCCCGCCATCATTGGCGCCGTCAGCATTCCACTGGCGCTCTTCATGGGCTCGCCCGAAACCACGATCCTGATGATCACGATCACCGCCTGCGCGATCTTCTCGGCGCTGCCGAATTTCTGGGCCATCCCCTCGCGCTTCCTCACCGGCCCGGCCGCGGCCGCCGGCATCGCCCTGATCAACACAATCGGCAATGTAGCCGGCTTCGCCGCTCCCTACATCACCGGCGTGCTCAAGGACATGACGGGGCTGTACCAGTTGCCGATGTTCGTGGTCGGAGGCTTCATGCTGCTGGCTGCCGTCCTCGCCTTCTCCGTGGACCGGAAGGACCTGGCCTCGACGCCGCAGTTGCGCACCCACTGAGGCAGTCCAAGCCCACTTGAATATCTAGGCCGGCGTCATCGACGCCGGCCTTTCTGTTTGCGGCGGCAGGAGCATTCGCGAGGCCGTTGCGCACTCTTCCCCTCCGTCTACGACAAATGACGTATGTGCACTGCAACGTGAACATCCGATGATCGTTTAAGCAACGGTTAAGAGACAAAACCGTCCCGTTGCCCTTACGAACTAGAGGGGTTCACCGACATGAATATCAAGGCACGCCTGACCGGCGCATTTCTTGCTGCCGTTCTCTCGACCACCGCGCTCAATGGCGCATTCGCGGCCGATGACACAATCAAGGTCGGCATTCTGCACTCGCTGTCCGGCACCATGGCGATCTCGGAAACGACGCTGAAGGACGCCATGCTGATGCTCATCGACGAGCAGAACAAGAAGGGCGGCCTGCTTGGCAAGAAGCTGGAAGCCGTCGTCGTCGATCCGGCCTCCGACTGGCCGCTGTTTGCCGAAAAGGCCCGCGAGCTGATCTCCGTCGACAAGGTTTCGGCCGTGTTCGGCTGCTGGACCTCTGTGTCGCGCAAGTCGGTGCTGCCGGTCTTCGAGGAACTGAACTCGATCCTGTTCTACCCTGTCCAGTACGAAGGCGAGGAAAGCCAGCGCAATGTCTTCTACACCGGTGCGGCGCCGAACCAGCAGGCGATCCCGGCGGTGGACTACCTGATGGAGAACGAGGGCGTCGAGCGCTGGGTGCTGGCCGGTACCGACTATGTCTATCCGCGCACGACCAACAAGATTCTCGAAGCCTATCTGATTTCCAAGGGTGTCGCGCCCGAGGACATCATGATCAACTACACGCCGTTCGGCCATTCCGACTGGCAGACGATCGTTTCCGACATCAAGAAATTCGGCTCGGCCGGCAAGAAGACGGCCGTCGTCTCCACCATCAACGGCGATGCCAACGTGCCCTTCTACAAGGAACTTGGCAACCAGGGCGTCAAGGCCGAGGACATCCCGGTCGTCGCCTTCTCGGTTGGTGAAGAAGAACTCGCCGGTCTCGACACAGCACCGCTTGTCGGCCACCTCGCCGCCTGGAACTACTTCCAGTCCGTCGACAACCCGGCCAATGCCGAGTTCATCAAGACCTGGAAGGCCTACACCAAGAACGACAAGCGCGTCACCAACGACCCGATGGAAGCGCACTATATCGGCTTCAACATGTGGCTGAAGGCAGTCGAGAAGGCCGGCACCACCGACACCGACGCCGTGCTCGACGCCATGATCGGCGTTTCCGTGCCGAACCTGTCGGGCGGCTTCTCCGCCATGATGCCGAACCACCACATCACCAAGCCGGTTCTGATCGGCGAGATCCAGGCCGACGGCCAGTTCGAGACCGTCTGGCAGACCCCCGGGCTCGTTGTCGGCGACGAATGGTCCGACTACCTGCCGGATTCGAAGGACCTGATCTCCGACTGGCGCGCCCCGATGTCGTGCGGCAACTTCAACGTCGCCACCGGCAAGTGCGGCGGCAAGGGTTCCTGATACGCCGGGATCGATCGGACGGCTGCGAAGGTTCGCCTTCGTGGCCGGCCGGAAGCATCCCGTCATCTCCGGTGGCGGGATGCTTCCGAAATCTGAATGCGCATGCCGAAGGCCGAAACGGCCTGAAACGGCCCGGCGAGGATGAACCCATGTTGACGCGGCTAGCCTATCGATCGCTCCAGTGCCTGCTGGTGACGTTTTGCCTTTTCATCACCGTATTTGCGACCGACCTCCGCGCCGAGGACGACTTGCGGGCGATGATCAATGCGCTGGGGGAGGGGAATTTCTCGCAGACGGCAAAGCAGGTGGAGGCGCTGGCGAAGACCGGCGACCCGAAGATCGTTCCCGCCCTCGAGGCGCTTGCCGCGGGCGACCTCTATCAGCGCAAGGCCGACAAGCAGGTCTTTCTCACAAAATCGTCCGGCGGCAATCTCGTCCTCATCGATCCGCTGAGCGGCGAGGAGGCCGGCACGGAGGCATCCGGCGCGCTAACAAAAATCAAGGTCAACAACAGTCTGCGGCGCACCGTCCGTGCCGCACTCGGCGGGCTGACGCTGATGAGCCCGGATGCCGGCGTCCGCCTGCAGGCCGCGCAAACCCTGCTGCGCACGCCTTCGGCGGACGCGCTCGAGCAGGTCGAGACGGCGCTTGCGGGGGAGACCGACGCCCGCGTGAAGACGGTGCTGGAGCGCGCGCGCGCCGCAGCACTGCTTGTATCGGACCGGCCGGACGGTGAGAAAAAATCAGCGATCCAGATCATCGCCAAGGCCGGCGGCCAGGAATCGCTCTCGCTGCTGAGCACGGCTCTTTCCTCTGCCGACGACACGCTGAAGCCCGACATCGAGGCCGCCATCTCGGACATCCAGGACCGACAGGCCTTGTGGGCAGCAGGCCAGAACGTCTGGTACGGCCTGTCGCTCGGCTCCGTCCTGCTGCTGGCCGCGATCGGGCTTGCCATCACCTTCGGCGTCATGGGCATCATCAACATGGCGCATGGCGAGATGGTGATGCTCGGCGCCTACACCACCTTCGTCGTTCAGGAGGTCATCCGCACCTCGTTCCCGGGCCTGTTCGACTGGTCGCTCGCGATCGCCCTGCCGCTCGCCTTCCTCGTCACCGGCGCTGTCGGGCTTGCAATCGAGCGCGGCGTGATCCGCTTCCTCTATGGCCGGCCGCTGGAGACGCTGCTTGCCACCTGGGGCATCTCGCTGATCCTGCAGCAGGCGGTCCGCACCATCTTCGGCCCGACCAACCGCGAGGTCGGCAATCCGTCGTGGATGTCCGGCGCCTTCGAGCTCGGCGGCCTGACGATCACCTGGAACCGTCTCTGGATCATTGTCTTCTCGCTCGCCGTCTTCGCAGCCCTGCTGTTCCTTCTGAAGAAGACGCCAATGGGCCTGCAGATGCGGGCGGTGACGCAGAACCGCCGCATGGCCTCCTCCATGGGCATCAGGACACCCTGGGTCGATGCGCTGACCTTCGCACTCGGTTCCGGCATCGCCGGCATCGCCGGCGTCGCGCTCTCGCAGATCGACAACGTCTCGCCAAACCTCGGCCAGGGCTACATCATCGACAGCTTCATGGTGGTGGTATTCGGCGGCGTCGGCAATCTGTGGGGTACGTTGGTCGGCGCCTTCACGCTCGGTATCCTCAACAAGTTCCTCGAACCCTACGCGGGCGCAGTCCTCGGTAAGATCCTCGTGCTGGTGCTCATCATCCTCTTCATCCAGAAGCGGCCGCGCGGGTTGTTCGCACTCAAGGGCAGGGCGGTGGAAGCATGATCACCTCGTTTCTCCTCAAATCCTTGGACCGCACGATCGTCATCGCCGTGGCCATCATTCTGGGGCTGGCGCTGGTGGTGCCGGCGCTGAACCTGCTGACGACACCGGATCATCCGCTGCATGTGCCGACCTACCTTGTCTCGCTGTTCGGCAAATACCTCACCTATGCGCTGCTGGCACTGGCGCTCGATCTCGTCTGGGGCTTCTGCGGCATCCTCTCGCTCGGCCACGCCGCCTTCTTCGCGCTCGGCGGCTACGCCATGGGCATGTACCTGATGCGCCAGATCGGCGCGCGCGGCTCGTACGGCAACCCGCTGCTGCCGGATTTCATGGTCTTTCTGAACTGGCAGGAACTTCCCTGGTTCTGGTACGGATTTGACATGTTCTGGTTCGCAGCCCTGATGGTGGTGCTGGTGCCGGGCCTGCTCGCCTTCGTCTTCGGCTGGTTCGCCTTCCGCTCGCGCGTCAACGGCGTCTATCTCTCGATCATCACCCAGGCGATGACGTTTGCGCTGCTGCTTGCCTTCTTCCGCAACGACATGGGTTTCGGCGGCAACAACGGCCTGACTGACTTCAAGGACATCCTCGGTTTCAACATCCAGGCCGATGGTACCCGCGCTGCCCTGTTCGCGGCGTCCGCGGTGGCGCTTGCGGTCTCGCTGATCCTCACATCGGGCATGGTCCGCTCCAAATATGGAAAGATCCTCGTCGGCGTCCGTGACGCCGAGAGCCGCACCCGCTTCCTCGGCTACCGCGTCGAGCACTTCAAGCTGTTCGCCTTCACCATCTCGGCAATGATGGCGGGCGTCGCCGGCGCGCTGTACGTGCCGCAGGTCGGCATCATCAATCCCGGCGAATTCGACCCGGCCAATTCCATCGAGGTGGTCATCTGGACGGCGGTCGGCGGTCGCGGCACGCTGATCGGCCCGATCATCGGCGCCGTTCTCGTCAATGGCGGAAAGAGCATCTTCACCGCCGCCTTCCCCGAGTTCTGGCTGTTCGCGCTCGGCGGCCTGTTCGTCCTCGTCACCCTGTTCCTGCCGAAGGGCATCGTCGGCACGCTGCAGGCATGGCGGGCGAAACGGAGGGAATATCGCAAGGCCGCAGCCGACGAGGCGGCGAGGGGGCAGGCAGCGGTCGAGCCGGTAGCTGCGGAGTGAGAACGATGAACGAGAAGAAACCGACCAGCCTGCTCTACCTCGACGGCGTTTCCGTCTCCTTCGACGGCTTCAAGGCGCTGAATTCGCTGTCCTTCGTGATCGAACCCGGCGAACTGCGGGCCATCATCGGCCCGAACGGTGCCGGCAAGACGACGATGATGGACATCATCACCGGCAAGACCCGGCCGGATGCCGGAGAGGTGTTCTTCAAGGGCGACATCGACCTGACAAAGCGCGACGAGGCAGAGATCGCCCAGCTCGGCATCGGCCGGAAGTTCCAGAAACCGACGGTCTTCGAGAGCCACACCGTCTGGGACAACCTCGAACTGGCGCTGAACCGAAAGCGCGGCGTCTTCGCCACCCTGTTCTACCGCATGACGGCGGAGGACAACGCCCGTATCGAGGAGATCCTGTCGACGGTGCGGCTTTCGAACCGCCGAAACGATCTCGCCGCGAGCCTGAGCCACGGACAGAAGCAATGGCTGGAAATCGGCATGCTACTCGCGCAGGAGCCTGAACTGCTTCTGGTCGACGAGCCGGTCGCCGGCATGACGGACGCGGAGACTGTCGAGACGGCGGTGCTCCTGAAGGAGATCGCCAGGACGCGCTCTGTCGTCGTCGTCGAGCATGACATGGGCTTCATCCGCGACCTGGGCGTCAAGGTAACATGCCTGGCGGAAGGTTCGGTGCTGGCGGAAGGCTCGATCGACTTCGTCAGTGCCGATCAGAAGGTGATTGAAAACTACCTGGGGCGGTGAGGGTTCTGGGGACACGAACTTCCTTCACCCTGGCCCTCTCCCGCAGCACACGGGAGAGGGGACAGATCAAGCAGGCCGCTGGCGTTGCGTGAACGGCGGCGAGTTTCCGGCCCTTCGCTCACGATGGGGGAGAGAGCCGGCACGGGCAAGGAAAGGCGGGGAATCCCGTCGCAAGACGACATCGAGGATCGGGCATGCTGACAGTCGAAAAAGCCAATCTCCACTACGGTGCTGCGCAGGCGCTGCGCGGCATCTCGCTTTCGGCCGAGATGGGGAAGATCACCTGCGTCCTTGGCCGCAACGGTGTCGGCAAGTCGAGCCTCTTGCGCGCAGTGACCGGCCAGCATCCTTTGTCGTCGGGCAGCGTCAGCTTCAACGGTGTGGCGCTGAACGGCATGGCGCCTTACAGCCGCGCCAAGCAGGGGATCGGCTACGTGCCGCAGGGGCGCGAGATCTTCCCGCTATTGACGGTGAAGGAAAATCTCGAGAGTGGCTATGCGCCGCTGAAGCGGGCTGAGCGCTCCATTCCCGACGACATCTTCAGCCTGTTCCCGGTGCTCCAGTCGATGCTGGGCCGGCGCGGCGGCGACCTGTCCGGCGGCCAGCAGCAGCAGCTGGCGATCGGCCGCGCTCTGGTGACGCGCCCGAAGATCCTGGTGCTGGACGAGCCGACCGAGGGTATCCAGCCGTCGATCATCAAGGACATCGGCCGTGCGATCAGATATCTGCGCGATTCCACCGGCATGGCGATCCTGCTTGTGGAACAGTATCTTGACTTCTGTCGGGAGCTTGCCGATCACGTCTACATCATGGATCGGGGCGAGATCGTGCACGAAGGCCCGGCCGCAACGCTGGATACGCCCGAGGCGCGGCGGCATCTGACGGTATGATTGAAGTGGGTGCGACGTCCGGCACGCCAAGCCATTGCTTCGTCGCTCAGGATGCTGTGGATTGGGCAGAGAATTCAGAGCGCCAAGCGGAAGGCTGACGTGAGCACGCAGAAAATCATCGCTGCCGAAACCCAAGGCCGTCCCCAGCGTGCCCGTGGTGTGGGTCGGCTGAAGGCCAAGGCACGGGCCGGACGGACCCGCCTCGATACCTTCTACCAGGAGGGCTGCGCCAAGATCCGCCTGCCGGAGACCTTCGAGGCCGGCATGGAGGCGGTGCTGATCAACACCTCCGGCGGGCTCACCGGCGGTGACGCCGTCGCCTGGTCGTTCGAGGCGGCCGGGGGGACGCGACTGACGCTCACCACCCAGGCCTGCGAGAAGATCTACAAGGCAGCCGCCGGTACCGCAACGGTTTCGACGGCAATCACCGTCGGCCCCGGCGCGCGGGCAGACTGGCTACCGCAGGAGACGATCCTGTTCGACCGAGCTTCGCTGACGCGCAGCCTCGATGTCGACCTCGCCGGAGACGCCGAGTTCCTTGCAGTGGAGGCGGTGCTTTTCGGCCGCAAGGCGATGGGGGAGACAATCGCGGCGGGGCTGTTTCGCGACCGCTGGCGCATCCGTCGGCAGGGACGACTCGTCCACGTCGAGGAGGCACGGTTCGGTGGCGACATCGCCGGTCTAGCCGGGCGACAGGCCGTGCTCGCCGGCAACGGCGCCTTTGCGACACTGCTCTATTGTGGCCCGCAGGCCGAAGCGTTGCTAGCCCCGGTCCGTGCTCTGCTGGGTGATGCCATGGCCGGCGCAAGCCATTGGCAGGACAAGCTGGTCGCCCGCGTGACGGCGCCGGACGGCTTCACCTTGCGAAAAATTCTCATCCCGGTCATTTCGCACTTGCGTAACGGCGCAAGCCTGCCGAAAGTCTGGACACTCTAATGCGTGTGGCGATCCCCTGGATTCGCCAGCGCTTCAGTTCCTTCTTTTCGTGCATGTCGCCGGCGCAGATATTTGTCGCGGCATGCACCAGTTGCAACGGACGGCCTTCATGAACCTGACCCCCCGCGAAAAAGACAAGCTCCTGATCGCCATGGCGGCCATCGTCGCCCGCCGCCGGCTGGAGCGCGGCGTCAAGCTGAACCATCCCGAGGCGATCGCGCTGATTACCGACTTCGTGGTCGAAGGCGCGCGCGACGGCCGCTCCGTCGCCGACCTGATGGAGGCCGGCGCCCATGTCGTCACGCGTGATCAGGTGATGGACGGGATCGCCGAGATGATCCACGATGTCCAGGTCGAGGCGACCTTCCCTGACGGCACAAAGCTCGTAACCGTCCACGAACCGATCCGGTAAGCCATGCTGGAACTTCGCCCCAACTGCGAGTGCTGCGACCGCGACCTGCCGCCGGAGAGCCGTGAAGCGCTGATCTGCACGTTCGAATGCACCTTCTGCGCCGCGTGCGCGAGCGGGGTTCTCGGGGGCGCCTGCCCGAACTGCGCCGGCGAACTCGTTCGGCGGCCGGTGCGCACGCCCGCCATGCTGGCGAAGTATCCCGCCTCGACGAAACGCATGCTGAAGGCCGAGGGCTGCGGCCCGCTGAAGGCAGCCTAGGAGGAGAGACCCGATGATCCCCGGTGAAGTCATTGCCGCAAGCGGCGACATCGAACTGAACGCCGGCCTGCCGGTGATAGAACTGGACGTCTCCAACACCGGCGACCGGCCGATCCAGGTCGGCAGCCACTACCATTTCTACGAGACCAATGCCGGCCTGTCCTTCGACCGCGACAAGGCCCGCGGTCTGCGCCTCGACATTCCGGCCGGCACCGCGGTGCGCTTCGAGCCGGGCCAGACCCGCACCGTGCGGCTGATCCCGTTTGCCGGAAAACGCGAGATCTACGGCTTCCGCCAAATGGTGATGGGAGGGCTTTGACATGGCGGTCGCGCACTATAGTGGCGGCTGCCAGTGCGGTGCCGTTTCCTTCGAGGCGGATGCGGACCTCGACCAGACGATCATCTGCAACTGCTCGCGCTGCCAGCGCCTCGGCTCGGTTCTGGCCTTCACCGCCCGCGAGGCGTTCAACCTGATATCGGGCGAGGACAGCCTCTCCGAATATCTCTTCAACAACAGGAAGGTGCATCACCTCTTCTGCAAGACGTGCGGCATCCAGAGTTTTGCTTATGGTGAGAAGCCGGACGGCTCTTCCATGGTCGCGATCAACGTCAATTGCCTTGACGGCGTGAACCCACGGGATCTCACGCCGCACGCCTACGACGGGGCATCGGCTTGACCAGCCGGCTTGCGGGGAGACGGAGATGGTGAAGACGGCGCTGCTGACGATGCTGTGCGGTTGCGTGCTGCTGGTGGACGCCCCGAGCGACGAGGCACTGCCCGTCGATTGCAAGGTTGCGCAGACGCAGAGCGACATGAACGCCTGCGCCGCCGAGGACTACGCGGCGGCCGACAAGGCGCTGAACGAGCAATGGCTGGCGACGAAGAAAGCCGCGAAAGTCTGGGATGACCTGAGCGAAGCCGACGGACGGCCGCGCGGCGCCGAGGAACGGCTGCTCAAGGCCCAGCGCGCCTGGCTTGCCTATCGCGACAGCCAGTGTGCGGTGCTGGGCTTTACCGTGCAGGGCGGGACGATCCAGCCGATGGTCGTTTCCGAATGCCTTGCCGGGCTGACCCGCAAGCGGACCGAAGAACTCGGGCAGCTCTCCGACAGCTTCGTGAACTGACGGTCGGGACGAGATGGGGCGGCGGATCATGATCGTGGGCAACGGGGCGGTGGCGGAAGGAGCGGGCGCGATCATCGACGCCGCCGATTTCGTCATCCGTTTCAATCTCAGCCGCAACGCTGCCCGGTCGGGCCGGCGCACGGATGCCGTTGCCGTCTGCAACACCGGGCGCCCGGCAAACGAGATGCTCGACGGCCCGGAGTGGCGCGGCAGCGCCCCGGTGCGGGCCGCCCGCGAGATCTGGTCGGTGCGAGAACCGGAGAAATTCGCCTCCCTTCGCCCGCAACTCGCCGTCAGCCATCCCGAACTCGATGATTTCTGCGACGACCGCACGGAGGATTTCGCCCGCTTTGCCGCGGAGAACGGCAAGCGGCACCGGATCATCCCTGCCTCCGTGCAGGAGGCAGCCGACGCAGCACTCGGCCCCCATGCGCCCGGCACCTATGTGGTGCCGAGCAGTGGTCTGGTCACGCTCTTCAAGGTGCTGTCAGAGCCAGAATTCTCCGGCGCGGAGATCATCCTGGCCGGTTTCAGCCACGAGGGTTGGGACGGTCATCCCTTTGCCGCAGAGCGCCGGCTTGTCGCATCCCTTGCCGCAGACGGACGCCTCCGCCTGATGGACGCCTCTTCGTCTTCGCTCTATCCGCCTTCGCTCTCGCCCTCCCAAGGAGCCTGACCCATGTCCTATAAGATGTCACGCAAGGCTTACGCCTCGATGTTCGGCCCGACAACGGGCGACAAGGTGCGGCTCGCCGATACCGAACTCTTCATCGAGGTCGAGAAGGACTTCACGACCTATGGCGACGAGGTGAAGTTCGGTGGCGGCAAGGTCATACGCGACGGCATGGGCCAGAGCCAGGCCACGCGCGGCGAAGGTGCTGTCGATACCGTCATAACCAATGCGCTGATCGTCGACCATACCGGCATCTATAAGGCCGACGTCGGCCTGAAGGACGGTCGCATCCACGCCATCGGCAAGGCCGGGAATCCGGACACGCAGCCGGGCGTCAACATTATCGTCGGCCCGTCCACGGAAGCCATTGCCGGCGAGGGCAAGATCCTCACGGCCGGCGGCATGGACGCGCACATCCACTACATCTGCCCGCAGCAGATCGAAGAGGCGCTCATGTCAGGCGTCACCTGCATGCTCGGTGGCGGGTCCGGCCCCGCGCACGGCACGCTGGCCACAACCTGCACCGGTGCCTGGCACATCGAACGGATGATCGAGAGCTTCGACGCCTTCCCGATGAACCTCGCGCTCGCCGGCAAGGGCAATGCCTCGCTGCCGGCACCGCTGGAGGAGATGATCCTTGCCGGCGCCTCCTCACTGAAGCTGCACGAGGACTGGGGCACGACGCCGGCGGCGATCGACAACTGCCTGACGGTCGCCGACGCCTTCGACGTGCAGGTGATGATCCATACCGACACGCTGAACGAGAGCGGCTTCGTAGAGGACACCGTCGCCGCCATCAAGGGCCGCACCATTCATGCCTTCCACACCGAAGGGGCGGGCGGCGGCCATGCGCCCGACATCATCAAGGTCTGCGGCAATCCGAACGTCATCCCGTCCTCGACCAACCCGACGCGGCCCTACACGGTCAACACGCTCGCCGAGCACCTCGACATGCTGATGGTCTGCCACCACCTTTCGCCGTCGATCCCGGAGGATATTGCGTTTGCCGAAAGCCGTATCCGCAAGGAGACGATCGCGGCCGAAGACATCCTGCACGATATCGGCGCGTTTTCGATCATCTCATCGGACAGTCAGGCCATGGGCCGTGTCGGCGAAGTGGCGATCCGCACCTGGCAGACGGCCGACAAGATGAAGCGCCAGCGCGGCAAGCTGAAGGAGGAGACAGGCGACAACGACAATTTCCGCGTCCGCCGCTACATCGCCAAGTATACGATCAACCCGGCGATCGCCCACGGCGTTTCCCACGAGATCGGTTCGATCGAAGTGGGCAAGCGCGCCGACCTTGTCCTGTGGAGCCCCGCCTTCTTCGGCGTGAAGCCGGAGATGGTGCTGCTCGGCGGCTCGATCGCGGCTGCCCCGATGGGCGATCCGAACGCCTCGATCCCGACGCCGCAGCCGATGCACTATCGGCCGATGTTTGCCGCCCACGGCAAGCTGCGCACCAACTCTTCCGTCACGTTCGTCTCCCAGGCCTCGCTCGACGGCGGGCTGGCGCAGCGTCTCGGTGTCGACAAGAAACTGGTCGCGGTCAGGAACGTCCGTGGCGGCATCTCCAAGGCGTCGATGATCCACAACAGCCTCACCCCGCACATCGAGGTCGATCCCGAAACCTATGAGGTGCGCGCCGACGGGGAGCTTCTGACCTGCGAACCGGCGACGGTGCTGCCGATGGCGCAGCGCTACTTCCTGTTCTGAGGCCTGGCAGGCTGATTTCCGCGTTTCCCCGGCGTGTCCGCTTCGGCGCGCGCCTGCGAGCAGGCGGATCCGGGAGGAGGCCTGCCGGCGAGCGGATGGGGCAGGGGCTCGCCCAGTGGAAACCCCCGCGGCCAGCCGCTATTCTTGCCCGCATTCGAATCTGTGACTGGAGTATCCCATGCAGCACGTCCATTCCTACCGCCCGGCGGGCGAGGTCGCCGATCCGCCCGTCGACACCGTCACGCTTCCGTCCCACCTGCGGCACCTGCGGCGAAAGGTGCTGCACCTGTCGAACGGCGAGATGATCATGCTCGACCTGAAGGAGGCGGTACTGTTCCACCACGGCGACCGGCTGGTGCTGGACAACGGCGACACCGTCGAGATCCAGGCAGCACCGGAGAAGTTGTTCGAGGTCAAGGCGCGCGATACGCTGCACCTGATCGAACTCGCTTGGCACCTCGGCAACCGCCACCTGACGGCGCAGATCGAGGAGGGGCGCATCCTCGTGCCGCGCGACCACGTCATCCGCGCGATGCTGGAGGGGCTGGGCGCGACGGTCACCGACGTGGAGGCGGCGTTCCAGCCGGTGCGCGGCGCTTATCATGGCCATGGTGGGCACGATCACGGGCACGGCCACGATGGCCACCATCATCACAGCCATGACCACCATCATCACGACTGAGCGGCATGGCTGAGGGCATCGACGCCCGCGCGCTGCTGCGTCTGATGGCGTGGCTGTCGCCGGCTTTTCCTGTGGGCGGATTCGCCTGGTCCGGCGGCCTGGAGCGCGCCGTGGCGGATCGGCTGGTGACGGACGCGGGCGGCCTCTCTGCATGGCTCGCAACGCTGCTTTCGCATGGTGGGCTCTGGAACGATGCTGTCCTGTTCGCCGAGGCTTGGCGACGGGCCGAAGACGAGGCGGGGCTGGCCGGACTGGCCGAACTCGGGCTGGCGCTCGCCGGATCCGGCGAACGTCATGCCGAGACGTTGTCTCTCGGCCGCGCCTTCGTCACGGCTGCTTCCGCCTGGCCGCATGAGGTGCTGGCGCGCCTGCCGCAGGACGTTCCCTATCCGGTCGCCGCCGGCGCCATCGCCGCCGCCCACGGGCTACCGGTCGCCGAGGCGCTCGCCGCCTACCTGCACGCCGCCCTGTCGCAGTCGGTCTCCGCCGGCATCCGGCTCGGCGTCTGCGGGCAGGCGGAAGGCGTGGCGATCCTGGCGGGGCTGGAGGAGGGGATCGCCGCCGTTTCTGCCTGCGCCGCCGCCGGCACGCTCGACGATCTTGGCGGCGCCACGGTCCACGCCGACATCGCCTCGCTGCGGCACGAGACACAGCATTCGCGGCTTTTCCGGTCTTGATGTCGCTGGACGCGGCAGCGGATGAGGGGAAATCGCAAACGCGAGCAAAGCGAGCCGTCTGCTATGCGCCGGACAACAGCCCTCTTCACCATTGCGTCAGCGCTCCACGGCGCTATCCTTGAACAAAGGCATATCGAAAGGACATCCTATGAAATCGGCAAACGGCCCCTTGCGCGTCGGCATCGGCGGTCCGGTGGGTTCGGGCAAGACGGCGCTCACGGAGAAGCTTTGCAAGGCGATGCGCGAGCGCTTCTCGGTCGCCGTCGTCACCAACGACATCTATACCCGCGAGGACGCGGAGGCGCTGGTGCGCATGCAGGCGCTGTCGTCCGACCGGATCGTCGGCGTCGAGACCGGCGGCTGCCCGCATACGGCGATCCGCGAGGATGCGACGATCAACCTGCAGGCCATCGCCGACCTCAACCGCCGCTTCCCTGACCTCGACGTTGTCTTCATCGAATCGGGCGGCGACAACCTTGCTGCGACGTTCTCGCCTGATCTCGCCGATATCACCATCTACGTGATCTCCACCTGCCAGGGCGAGGAGATCCCGCGCAAGGGCGGCCCCGGCATCACCCGTTCCGACCTGCTCGTCATCAACAAGAAGGACCTCGCGCCCTACGTCGGCGCCGATCTCGACGTCATGACACGGGACGCTAACCGCATGCGGGAGCAAAAGCCCTTCGTCTTCACCGACATGAAGCGCGGCGAGGGCGTAGAGCGAATCGTTGATTTCCTGACCCTGGAGGGTGGGCTGACGTAGCGCGCGCCGTGTCTTGCTCGAAATGAAGATGGGCCGGATGTGTCCGGCGCATCTGTGGCCCCAAATTGCATCAGTTCGTCTGGCGGCCCTGTTCGACGGATCGCATCAGCGCCTCGATCATCTTGTCGATGTTTCCTCACTTCCTTGGAGTCCGGTCGATGTCTCGTAGCCTATGCGGCCGAAGGAATGAGTAAACCTTAGAAGCTTGATCCGATCCGCGCTCCCCGCGCCCCCGAAGATTGCGCCTCAAGACCGAAGACCAATGCGGGATACTGCTACTCGGTCAGAATTGCGCGTCTGCGATAGGCTGCGCTGGGTTGCTCATATAGTAGTCTGCAGGATCTGGGAGTATCAATGGTTCCCAGATTTTGCGGATTATGGTTTTGTGTTCGCCTGTGAGTTGGGGTAGGCGATTGCGGTGCAGGCCGAGCATTGAGAACCGCCCATCCTTGACTGCCGCGAGCATCTGGGTGGCGGTCTGCGGTTCCTGAGGCCAGACGGTAAACAGCGTTTCGCATAGCCGGGGGGCATGGCAGTAATACTCATCGATGGCATCCAGTTTGGCGAGAAAGGCATAGTACAGGAAAAACTCGGTCGCCTTACTCAGAGAAACATTTTTATTGAACGCTATTTCGGCTTTTGTTTTTGATTGCGTACTGATGTATCCAAGTAAAAGGCGTACCAGATCTGGCCGCAACGCGTAGGGAGTGATTGTCGGCATGGCGCGTTTGCTAAGCTCAACAGCATCAAGTCCAAAATACTCGATTGATGCCTTGAGGTAGCCGATTAACGCCGGCGGGATAGACCCGCGGTTCGTTTTTGCTTTGTTGTCGATAAAAAAATCCTCCACGGAGCTTCGGCACGTGAAGTGGTTTTTTGCGTCCAGCAGGATTACCCATTGGGCGCGTGAAGCAGCGATTGACGCCAGCTTCAAAGTTTGCTGATCACGCCACCCGTTTCCCGTGCTGGAAATCAGTTCATGGCTTGCGCGGAACTCAATCTTGTGAAGGAGAGATTCCGAGATGTTTTTTCTGCAGAACGCCGAGAGCTTCGCGTGAAGCGCCTCATTGTCTACCCCATTGAGAACAAGTGAAAACTTCGTGACTTGGTCATGCCTCAACAGCCTATCCGTCGATATCAGTTGAAGCTCGGTCAGACGTACATCGCCCTCAAATGTGATGCTGTGTATCTCAAACTCGCCGTTCTTCACTTTTATTCGCACTCCGTTTGCATTTCGACTACAGCATGGGCCGCATGAGCGCCTTCGTGGCGCGCCGACAGTGCCCGGAATACGTGTCTCGCGCTATTCCTGGCGCTGATGCGAGAAAACCTCCAACGACATCACCATGGACTGGACCGTGCAGGATCCACAGCGACCATTGATTGCACTCGGCTATCAGAGAAATAACTCTGCCGGGAAGGAGTGCTCTTGGAGAGGGCAAAATGTTGCTCATCGGTAGGAAGCTGACGAGATGTGTTGAAACGACATTCACGGTCGGCGTCCTCGCTAAATTATGTTTCAGAACAATTCTGGAATGATCGCAAAGGCGCTTGTTGCAAAAGCGCACCCGGCACTTGCCGCAAGCCAAATTTCCCTCCTACGCACCTTTTGCTTCGTTGCGGCGACAACTGTCTGTAGCTTAGAAACTTTACTGCGATTCCAAGCCAGTTTTTTCGAAGTTTTTTCTATCTTTTGCTTTAGTTTATATTGCGCATTTTCAGCATCGCGCAGAGATTTCCTCGCGCTACTGGATTGATCTGACAGTGTCTTTAGGCGATCCTTCGCCTTGCTGTAGTCATTTTTCGATAACGTTAGGTGACGTTCGTCAAGGTGACGCGCGATCTCCTCCGAAAGAATTTGGGCGTAGTTGGGATCGAACTCATTCGCCTTCGCGATCAGGTTGTCCGCATAAGACTTCATTCTGCTCCAATCTATGCCGGAGTTCATAGGGCGCCAACCAGCAAACAATTCTAGTTTGATGATGTCGTCTTCATCTAGTGTTCCCAAGATCTTTCTGTGGACGGCCTGAAGGCATTCTAAGGACTTTTCGCGCTGTAATTCGCGCTTGCTGGCCGTGATCTGACCGGAATGTGTCCTATAATACGTCACACTCAGGGGGAGATACCAACCCTTCAATTGATGAAGTTCGAAATTTCTGTGAAGCCAATCGCAGTCGATGCCGGCTGCAAGGTTCTCGTTGAATGCAGCCTTCATTGATGTTGGGCGAAAACTAATACCCGGGAAGGGGCAGGGCATTCCAAAGTAGCGCCTTGCTGCAATCGGAACAGGGCGGATGATATGCGGTCTGGTCGCGCGGACTGCGGAGCCATCATCGAATATGTTGAACCCGATGACGTCCGAGTCCGGCCAGAGCGCGTGCGCTCGCAAGGTCCACTCCGCGCGCTGGGGCACCGATACGTCGTCGACGTCCGCAATAAGGGCTATTTCGGTGTCCGCGTGGGACACTGCAATGTTCAAGGCAGCCGCGCGGCCAACGTGATTTGCCTTCAGGAGCTTGAATCTATCGTCTCCGCGAGTCAGTTCCTCCAGCCGATCCAAGCTGCCGTCTACTGAGCCGTCATCGACGAAAATCACCTTGAAGTCCGAGATAGTCTGCGCTGCTAACGAATTGTAGTAGTCTTCGATAAACTCTCCACCGTTCAAACAGGTCGTGATAAAGGTCGCTTTACCGTTGCCTTGTGATTTCGTGGCCACGAAAGTGCGTCGAAATCCGAGAAGCGTACTTGCGTGTGTGTCACTCTTCATTCGGTAGAAGACCGATTTGAGGCGGGTCAGACCGGGCTGTTTGAAGTCCAGATAGCGCGAATTCCTTTCCATACGTATGCGCTTGGCACTCGCCGCGTCTTCTGTGGTGGCGAAGTCATGATGCAAGACTGCGTTGGGCTCGTAGAGAAAACCGTCGCGCCCGTAGCGACGGTAAAGCCTGCCGGTCAGCTCGATCCCTTCATGGCCGTACAATAAAGGATCAAACCCTTCTTTGCGCACAGCCGCCATCTTCCAAAGAGTCATTCCCTCTATGTCCATAAACCGCTGGGTGATGAACTTTCCCATGTCGTAGTGGGGTGGTACCTCTGCGTCGCCGGTGAGTGGCACGACCTTCCCGCGAATTGCCGCAGCGTCGTAGGTTTCATAGGTCGCGACAAGCCTCTTGATGCTGTCGCAGTCAGTCAGACCGTCGTCATCGATAAAGACGATTGCCTCCGCGTCGGCATGATGGATGGCGGCGTTTCTGCCGAGCGACGCACCGAAGTTTCCGCCCATAATTAGGGAGAGGAAGCGACCGGGTATCATGTCGCCGGCATACGAAAATAGATCGGCGGTTGCGTTGGATACCAGAATGAAATGGTAGTCGGGATCCTCGGTGAGCGCCGACAATCGCTGGATAAGAGATCGGGTCGCAAGCAACGGCTTATGGGCAACTACTGCGATCGCGATCTTTGAGGACAGTGCATCATGTCCGGATTTTTTAACGTATGAGAAATTAAGATCATTAAGTCTAAGAACTTCTTTCGTTGCCAGTATGAAATCGTCGTGTTCGAAGAGAGCCTTGGCTCGATTAAATATATCAAGTGCTGTATCACCGATCACAATAGTAATCCTAGCTGTTGAACAAAACTATGCACGAAATGGCATGGCGCAAGCCATTTGAAGGCCTGTGCCATGCCGAGATCTTTGACCGGTAGGTATTGTGATGTCCGACATTAACAGGAGTGTGACAACGTTGCTGGGGTATAACGGAATGCGGTCTTCCGGAGCGGGGACCCGCAAATCGGTTGTAATGTGACCCCTTGTGAATGCCGGAAGGATGGTCGGTGTGGGTCATGCGAGCATAGTTCGAAGACTTCGCCAGCGAGCGCTTGCCGGATTACGTGCCAGGGAGGCGGCGCGATAAGGCGCCGTGCTTTCAATCGCTTCATCCTGCATTTCGCATGGCATGAGTTTCAAAGAAACGGTTATGCCAGCTGAGAAAACCAGAGCAACCTGCCGGCAATGGGCTGTACTGGAAGAACTTTTGTGCCGGACCGAAGGTTATCGACTAGTCGCTCTGGAAGGTCGCAGCACGGCAACGCTCACACGCCCGTCCTGTCGAACTCTAGGGGCCATCGGGATGCCGGCGGATTACCGCTTCGCATGCAAATACAGTCCGCGAGGCAACGGCTGGTGCGTCGCGCCTGTGCCTTTGGTGGCGACGATGGCGAAGGGCTGCCCTTCGACGGCAATCATGCGTGCCTTCTTCAGCGTTGCCGTGTCGGCGAGGCGCACCAAGGTATGCCCCGCACCCGAGAGGTAACCTGCGAGCCTTCAAGAGGTCTCTGCTCGCGCGGCGTGCGCGCAGTTCACCCGCCGCGGCGTTTCCGGATACGTGCGGTCATTGGGCCATGCAGACTGATGTATGTGGCGGCACAACCCCCGTATAATTGATGAGCTTGTGCGCGACTGGCAGTCTGATCCTCGAACGAATGGAACGACTTCCATCGTTGAAACGGGCGGGGTCACCGCCGCAAAGCTCGCAAAGCAGGCGCAAAGGGCAAAACATGAAAGTTCTCACCGACAGAATTCTCTCCCAGGCTGCATTCTCCGCCGAGATTGACGTATCGATCGATCAGATCGACATTGCTGAGTGGCTCTTCACGCTTACGGAAGCGGAGTACCAGCGGTGCTGCGCGCCCGATCACATTGCCTGCGGCGTCACGGCCACAGACGACGGGCGCCGTATGTCGATCAACGTCGAGATGATCGGGACGGGGCTCGTTATCCAGCACTATATCGCGGAAGAAGCGTCGCCCACCTATTGCCGAATGAACTCTATCTCCGACGTGTTCACCGCTGCCGGACGCACGCAGGTCAACGTGATCTGGGAGCTTGTCGCCGAGCCGATCGAAGGTGGGCGCACGCGCTATACCAACCGCGTGACGTCACATCCGACAGATGCGTTTATGACCTTCATAGAGCAGCATGGCCAAACGTTCGAGCAGGCCGCGGCCGCGCGCCAGGCCGCCGGTGGGGACCACAATCGCCGGGAGACTCCGATGTTTGCGGCTAGTATCGCCCGCAGGGCGCATTACCGGTCGCAGGGCAGGGCCGCTTAACCTCCTCGCAAATCTTCGGCGTACAGATCAACGGCGGCAACTTCGCGAGTCGAAGGAGCCGCCTTTCCCGGCCGACGATTGGCCACCGTCTGCGGCAGCGCGCTATCGCCGCTTTTGGCCGATACATCCTGAATGGACGGCATTCTGATTATTAAAGGCTGCAAGGATAAGAGGATAAGCCAGTATGGCAACTGCCGTACACACTTCCACCTGATCCCAGCCCGCTTGTATCGCTTGCCACACGATCTGCTGGAACGGGCCTTCCAGCGCTTCGGCGCACTCGGGAGGGCGGTCTGATGCGAAGTGCGGGTGCGGAGGGGAAATTTGAGCCAACGACGCAGCCTCGTCGGAGAACTTCTTCCTGACTGCCGGTGTGAGCCGGCTGCGGACATGTAGCGGCTGCTGCAATCCGCAAGGCCCGTCGAACTGGGAGGCTATTGCATCGGATCCGGAAAACGGCTCGAATAGAATTCGGCGCGAAACTCTAGACTGAGTTCGGCCAGGATTTCGCCGGTACCATCATAAATTCGCACCGAATACGGTCGCGCCTCGTCAGGAAGGCCATCCAAAGCCATGGCCGCGAGCGCTTTTCTCGCCTGCGCAACGGCGGATCCATAATCTTGCAGGTCGCATAGCTTATCCGGGCCAGAAGCGCCTTCACTGTCCGTCGTAGCAAACGAGAATTGCGGCATGCGCTCTCCCACTTCTGTTCCATCAGAACGAATGCCTGGCCCATCAGTTTCGTTGCGCAGCCAGTCTCAGGCGCGTAGATTTTCGCTCTTATTTCTTCCTCGACGTTCGGGATTTCGGTTTTGGTACGATCGTCTCCTCAGCCGGCTCTCCCGCTTGCGCCTCCCGAAGCAGGCGAAGGCGTTCTGTCTTTTGTGCACGTTTCACCGCCTCGGCAGCGATGATGTCCCGGGCGATCGCGTTCGTCTGAGCAGCTTTCTCTTCCGCCGACGATCTGGTCCGCTTGAACAATTCCTCTTTGGTGGCAGCCATTCAGTCCTCCCTGTCGTCAGCGGCCTGCTGCGCGGAGCTTCTTCTTGGGGGCTGGCAGCAAACCTTCGCGCTGGGCCTTCTTGCGAGCGAGCTTGCGGGCACGCCGCACGGCCTCGGCCTTTTCGCGCACGCGCTTTTCGGACGGCTTTTCGTAGGCGCTACGCGCCTTCATCTCGCGGAAGATGCCTTCGCGCTGCATCCGCTTCTTCAAGACCCGCAATGCTTGTTCGATGTTGTTGTCTCTGACGATAACTTGCAAGATATCTCCTGATGCAGTCTGGCTGCTATTTCCTGGTTCTGATCGCGTTGGTCTTGACCCAGCTTCCAATCCCGCCGTTGTCCGATGCGCGGTGGGGCCGATGCACAGTTGCTGCCGATACGACCGTATCGATATCGTCCTGCTCGATGCTGCGCTCAAAATTCTCGCTCGAAAACTGCACCCGATAACGGAGTGAGCCGCTCGTTTCCGGTAGCTGAGATATGATCCGTCCCGTTCCCTGCGGCTGCGTGCTGCCGAGCACTCGGGCTTTCAAAATAACGGTGTCGCCCGGACGATATTGGTGTCTTGGCATGGAGAACTCCCATTGCCTAAAAATAAAAGGCCGGGCGCTAACCCGACCTCTCAGTTTCACTCATCTACGCTGCCAGTACATCCGTGGTCAGCGCGACCGAGTGACAGTTCAAGCAGCCTGCAGATTGTCAGCGGAATTCTTTCCGGACTTGCGGTCTTGAACGATGTCGAAGCGAACCTTCTGTCCGTCGACGAGCGATCCGAGGCCGGCACGCTCAACCGCGGAGATGTGGACAAACACGTCGGTGCTGCCGTTGTCGGGCTCAATAAAGCCGAAGCCCTTGGTTGCGTTGAACCACTTAACTGTACCAGTATTCATAACGATTTCCTTTCGAAGCAATCGCTGTTGTTCCCGGCGATACCTTGCGGGATTAGATCGATGTTTGAGAGGAAATCCGACGGGAGCGAAGCTCTGGACCGGCGTCACAAGCAATGGTCGATAGGGGATATATAAACTCAATTTGGAATATTACAATGGTGCCATCGCCTTTTATTGGGAAGCTTCGCCGCGAAAGGTTCGTAAGATCTTGGTTTTGTGAAGAAGTTTATTTCCCAGAACGGTGGCGCTGGCCATCGCGGGCTGGACATGGGGCACGCGGGAAGCGCCCGAAAGAAGGACCGACGTGAATGCCGCCGACCGACCACCGCACCGGTGCGCTCCGCTTGACGTGATCACATATTTGGCTTGTTCTGTGGTTTCCGGCAAACCGGAGGGACACTGAATGGGCTACAGCGAGCAGGACAGAGACAGAGCGTTGCGCGAAGTGCCGATTTCCGTTCCAGACCCCGAGAAATGGCCCGAAGGGATTCGCCAAATCGGCATGTCGGAGTTGAACAATCTGGGGATCGACAGAAAAGGCGCGTTCTATTGGAATGGTCGGTCCGTCAAGGTTCAGAAATTACTCGTCCTGTCATGGTGGCAGAAGGCTTCTGCTGTCATTGTGACGGTCACGGCCGCGCTTGTCGCCTTGAGCACAATCATTCAGGGGGTTGCCGCTTACAACGAATGGGCATGCACCGTCGGATGGCTGGCGGTTTGCCCGGCCGTTCCGCCCGTTCCGATGTGAGCCCGCTTACCTCACAAGGTGCGGGCTTTTTCATGCGCCACGGAACGTGGGAGTTTCAGGAAAACCCCTAAAAATCACGGGTAAGATGCGGAAAGTGATGGCGCCTGAAAAAGGGGCTAGGGTACACCATACCCCCTGTAATATATGGTGCCCCCACCAGGACTCGAACCCGGGACCCCCTGATTACAAATCATGACCGAAGCCCTGATAATTCAGGGTTTCTGTGGTCCATGTTGCAGTCATGTCGCATCAAGCGAGCACGAAGTCCGATGCTGCAGCAAGCTCCGAGCCGTCATCATCCCGCGGGAAGAGATGGCCATAGGTGTCCATCGTCATCGCGATAGTCGAGTGCCCCATGCGCTCCTGGACCACCTTCGGCGGCAGCCCAAGCCCGCCATCCTCCCGACGATTGATGCACCACGACGCGAACCAGTGGCGCAGGCAATGCAGGCCGGAATACTTCGACCCGAGCACTGGCTTGCCTTTCTTGTCGAACTCCCCCGTCTCTACCGCTACGCCGGCCGCCACCCATGTCGGATGCAAGCCGCGCCTCAGGATGTTGTTGAGCTGCTCGACCTTGCCGCTTCCGTTCGGGAAGACGAGGTCGTGCACCATCACCGGCTTGCCTTCGTCATCCATTTTCCCCGTGCTCTTCTTCGGGCAAGCCAGCTTCCATTCCCGCAGGGTGTTGATGACCAGGGGAGGGGCCGGCACGGTACGTTCCCCTGAGATCGACTTAGGCTGACCCAAATCGTTGAAGCGATCGGCCCGCTGGTGCACCTTGATCTCGCGCTTCTGCAGATCGACGTCTTTCCACCTCAGCCCGCGCAACTCGGAAGCCCGAAGGCCGCAGAACGTTGCCGTCAGAAGGAGAGGGCGCCAGCGGCCATCAGCAGCCGCCAGGAGCGCTTTCACCTCCTCACGCGTGGGAATGTCTACCCCGACCTTCAATCGGCCCTTCTGGCGCTTCTCCTGCCGGTCTGCGCCTCGTCCTCGACGGGCACGCATCTCCCGGGCGGCATTGCGCACCACGAGCCCTCGCTCCTGCGCGTCAGCCAGCATCGTCCCCAGCGACGTCAGCACCCGCTTCGTCATCGATGCCGAGCGCCCGTTCTCCCTCAACTGATCTTCGAAGGCCCGCAGCCGCGCCGTCGTCAGCGCGTTCAGGCGCTGGGTCCCGATAAACGGAATGATGTGCAGGCGCAGCGTGCGCTCATAATCCTCGATCGAAGACCGTTCCAGCCCCGCCGCATTCGTCGACGCGATCCAGAGCTTGCTCGCCGCCTCGACCGTCACCGTCTCCCGATCGGCGACGTGCGTCCCCTCCCTAACCTCGACAGAGGCCGTAGCGGCGAAGGCATCGGCTGCCTTCTTCAGCTTGAAGGTTTTCAGTCGGCGCTTGCCGCTGGTGTCGGTATAGTCAACGACCCACGCGGTTTTCTCTTCGCCCTTCGGTGTGGTCCACGCGCGCTTTCGAACAGACATGCTCACTTGTCCACGTTGTAAGGATCGCGCCCACGGGACAAATCCCAGAGTACACCAACCTTATATTCGAGATCTTCTATCTTTCTTCCCAGTTCTCCCGTGTACTCGTAAATATTCACGTATTCGTCCTCCTCCGAGATTGTCCGCTCGAGTCTGCTGACGATTTCAGCGTTAAGGGAGCGCCCGTTCTCTTTCCCCTTATCTATCAAGCGGTCGCGCACCCAAGTCGGAAGACGCAACGTCAGCCTGACCTCATCCAGATCTTCAGCCATTTCGATTCCCCTGCAGCAAAAAACGTCTGCACCATTACGACACCGTATTGACACCGGCAATGATGCGACACTATCTTGGTGTCGTTATGGTTACCGGAGATTAAACCCAATGACAACGGACAACAGAACCCAGTCGTCAAACCTCGATCTGCTTTGGGAGGTGGAGGAGATTGCAAAAGTCATCGGTAGGACGCCGAGACAAACCTTCCACATGCTCTCAAAGGGTGAACTCCCCGCCAAGAAGGTCGGCGGCCGCTGGGTCGCGGAGCGGGGCAAGTTGATCGCCTTCTTCCTGGAGACCGCAGCATGAGCGCGCTCGCCCTCACACCCATCACCATGTCCAGCCGCGAGATCGCGGAACTGACGGCGAAGCAGCATCAGCACGTTAAGCGCGACATCGAAAAGATGCTCGTGGAGCTTGGCGAAGATGCGTCCAAGTTTGGACACATCTATTTCGACAGCATGAACCGCGAGCAGACCGAATATCGGCTCGATCGCGAGCTGACTGAAATCCTCCTCCTCGGCTACAGCACGACGCTTCGCCGGAAGGTGCTCGCACGTTTGCGGGAGCTTGAGGGCATCCTTGCAGACCCGGCCAAGGCCCTGACCGATCCGACCGTGCTTCGGACCATCCTTCTGCAGAACGTGGAGAAGGTGATCGCGCTCGAAGCTGAGGTGAACGAGCTCCGCCCGGCGCAGGAAGCACTTGAGCGCATCGCTACGGCCGACGGCTCTCTCTGCATCACAGAGGCGGCAAAGGCCCTTCAGCTTCGGCCGAAGGATCTATTCCAGTGGCTTCGCCAGAACGGGTGGATCTATCGCCGCCCCGGCGCCGGTCATGACCTCGGCTATCAGTCGAAGACGACGGCCGGTCTTCTTGAGCACAAGGTGACGACGGTTCTCCGCGGAGACGGGTCGGAAAAAGTGACCGAGCAGGTTCGGATCACATCCAAGGGCCTCACGAAACTCGCCAGCCTGATTAAACCGGCGATAGCGAGGGTCGCATGATCGCGGCTGCTCCGAAAAACGAAAGGCCCGGCACCGCTGCAACGGTTGCCGAGCCTGTGTCCAACCCAACCGGAGAGCAGGAAATGAACAAGGCAGTTAATACCATACAAGGCGGCCCACCGGCAACACTCGCCGACCTATTCGAGGAACCGATCGACGGCGCCCACCGGATGGCTTCGATCCTTGCGCGCCTGCTGGAGGGTGCCCTCGGTAAGGACTTGGCGCAATATCGACGTCCCGACTGCTATCACCTCACTCGCGATCAGGTCGAAGACATCATGTTTTCGATCTACCAGACCCAGGATTTCATCAAGCAAATCCAGACCGCGCTCGAGGAGGCAGTCCAATGACCAGCCTCACTCGCCGCCAGTCGCTCGGCCTTCTCGCCGGCGCCACCATCCCGCCGACAGCGGTCGTCGCCGTCGCCGCAGTCACCGCCTCGGCCGAGGAACGCTTCGCCTACCATCTGGCGGAGTTCCAGAAGGCCGCGGAAGAACTCGATCCCAACATCAGGAGGTGGAACCTTGTCCATCCCGAGGATGGAGAGACGCGCGGCATTTCGATCGTTTCTCGTCGCTGGACCGGCGAATACCTAGGCGACGGGATCTATGAATATGCCGAGCCTTCAGTGACCGGCGTGCGATGCAAGTATGAGGTCCGACTTCGTTCGGATCTCTTTGATGGGGAGCGAGCCTTCGACGTCGGGAACACGATGGAGCGGCGCGTCCTCACCGAGACTGCTCTGCGGACCTTCGTCGGCCGCAAGATCGGGGGGCTTTGAGATGGAACTCTTTCAAGCCCCCATTCCAGCCGAAAGCGTCATGTCGCCCTCCCTGCGTATCCACCTCGTCGACGGCGACGGGATGGAGCCAGAGCTCAAGAGCCGCCGCGACTATGTGGTGATCGCTCCTGTCGATGCCTACGTCGGCGAGGGCGTCTATCTGATCGACTGGGGCCCGGGGCCGGTGCTCTATCGCGCTCAGTTCGCCGGTGGTGGGAAGATCCTGATCAAGCTGGACAACCCGCGTTACCGCGACGACGGGCACACTTTCACCCGGGACCAGTTCAACGAGATGGCCGTCGGCTTTATCGTCGCAGACATCAAGGTCCGCGACGAGCGCTTCCTTCGGCAGGCCTGCGCATGGCAGAGGCGATCAAAGACACCAGCAGCGCAACGTGGAAGTTCGATTTCATCGCGACTGTCAATTCGGACCCAATGGCGAAGGGGGAATGCCTAGGCGTCATCGCGGCATTCCTCAATTTTGCGAGTAAGTCCAATCCGAAGGCGTTCTGCAGCATCCCGGATCTGATGCTTGCAACAGGCAGTTCACGTCCGACAGTAAAGAAGGCGCTCAAGATGCTCGTTCGTCTGGGCTATCTGGTGCCGCTCTTCGTCACCGAAGGCGGCTCGATGATGTACCGGCTAGTCAATGCGCGAAAGGAGATCATCGACGATCATCTGCGCATCGCCCGGACATCTCTTGCTGCGGACAGGGCTGACCGGAAGAAGCGGGAGCGTAAGGCGAGGGGGGTGAAAGAAACTTGCCCCCCGCAAGAGCCATTTGGTGAAAGAAACTTGCCCCCCAAAGTGAAAGAAACTTGCCCCAATACCGTAGAAGGAATCCGTAGAGTTTATCTCTATGAAACAGGAGACCTCTCTATAGGGGAGAAGGAAGCTTCTCTCGGAGGCATCGAGGTTGATCCAACCGTGCCTTTCGCTGTCCCTGACAACGATAACGAGGCCAACGAGATCCTTTCTCACTTCGGCAATCTGAACCCGACCGTTCGCATCGCTCTCAGGCGCATGCTGATGGCTGGCGAGCTCACGCCCGCCATGCTGTCGGTGAACCTGGGAGGCAACAATGGCTAACCACGAGCAGTTCGACCTCTTTGCGTGGGCGGAGCGCCGGCCCAGCGCGCAGGTGATCGACATCGTCGACCGGATCGCGCTGCGTATCTGGTACCGCCGCTTCTGGCCCAAGCCGCAGCAGCACTGCGCCGAACCCATCACTCTTTCCAACCGCAAGCGAGGTGTCGCGTGACAAATCTCGTCCATATCGAGCCCGGCCAATGGGTCCTCGCTTTCCACCAACCCTACGGCCCCTATTTGCGCCCCATGGCGGAGCTTCTGGAGAGCTACGCCTTCCGGCACTGGATGGACACGGACCGAAAGGAAGACATCTTCTTCGTCCTGCAGGTCCAAAAGGTGATGCCGAAGACGTTCGTCGCGAACGGCTCCACCAGGTCGATAGACGAGGGCGAGCGCCTCCCTCGTTCCCACGTTATTGCAGCATGCCAGTCTGAGGCGGCAGCGCTCGCGCTGCGGGACAAGCTCTTCGCCATCGGCGTGGAGATCGGCGAGAAGATCGAAAAGGAGATGTACCGCCGGATCGAGAAGTTCGCCGCCCGCGAGGAAGCGAAAGCAGTCCGCAGAGTGCATCGGTGCCTTCCACATATCTTCGGGAGGGCATGATGACCTTTCCGGCGATCAAACCTCAGCGCTGTTTTTCGCCCGCGCTCTTGCCGTCCGAGCTACGGGAGCGCTCTTCGAACCGATCCGCGCCCTTGGCCAGGTCCGAGCCCTTTTCAGCTTCCACCTTCCGTTCCTCTTCTGCTGCAGCCTTCCGAAGGCTGCGCCCTGACTCCTTACCCTGCTTGGTGGGTGCGTTCTCGATGCCCATTGTGATCTCCTCCGCGGACGTGATGGCGCGTTCCTCCAACGGCCCGGCCGGCATCAATGTTCCGTACCAACTACCGAGAGGGGCCGCAGCATGATTCTCCTCGACATCATCAAGCTCCGCCTGCGCTTCGTCGCGCGCGTCGTCCGTCTCAGGTCGGGAGGCATACGATGACCTACGTCTTCCCAAAGGTCCTCGCGCCTCTCCGCGAATATCTGCGTGGGCAGGGCGCCGACGTGAAAAGCTTCGTCAGCGCCCGTCAAGCGGCATTCATGGCGCAGCAGCTCATCGGCAGCCGAGTGAAGTTCCCGCCTCAGGGGCAAGACATGATAGCGACGCTCTTGCAGATCCAGCAGGCGGTGCCGAAGGACGCCAAGCCGATCATGAAGCCGTCGAAGAAGCCGACAAAGGCGAAGGTGACGCGAGTGGTTAAGCATCGCACCGACTTCACGCCGGATATGTTCGCCACCGGTGTTCACGTCTTCTGCGACGGTGCCGCGGTTCCCAACCCCGGCGCAGGCGGCTGGGGCGTGGCCGCCTATCACGACGGCCAGGAGATTGGCGGATGGAGCGGCGGCGACCCGGAGACGACAAACAACGCGATGGAATTGACGGGCATGCTCGTGGCGATCGAGAAGGCCGGGGCTTTCTCAGGTCACGACGGGCAGATCGTCACGATCTGGTGCGATTCCCAGTATGTCGTGAACGGCTGCAACGACTGGCTAGCGAAATGGAAAGCCAACGGCTGGAACCGTCGGCCGCTCAATTCGCCAAAGCGCGCCGACGGCGAGATCAAGAACCTCGATCTTTGGAAAGCGATCGATGCCGCTCTCCATGTCGACCCGGCGCTTCGTCTCGAAATCAAGTGGTGCAAGGGCCACGTGGGCATTGCCGGCAACGAGCGCGCCGACGAGCTGGCGGAGGAAGGCAGGCAGGTCGCGTGCGAAGCATCGGCCGGCGAAGACCTCGATGAGCGCTACCGGCAGATCATGGGGGCGGCGTGACGCACCCGCGGGTCAACATCTACCAGATCGCCCGCGAATGCGGCGTTCGGCTTATCGAGGCCCGGGAGCACAGCCCCGCCAGCCGCCGACCGTTCGAGTGCTACTGCAAGCCCACGGTTCGGGACATCGGCCTGCGCTACGGCGCCGGCCACCTGCGCCTCGTCTTCATGCTGATGACGGGAACCCGCCAGAACGCCCGGGAGCTCTACGCCGACATGATCAAGGCCGTCTCCCGGCTCCTTGCCAATCATCCCGACCTCGTTCGCCGGCCGTCTCTGGTCGACGACTTCAACGCGATAGACCTCGGCCGTCTGCGCCGCCAGGTTCGATCAATGAAATGCGGAGTGCCGACGAGCGATGCGTTGCTTGTTCTGCTGTCGGTCAAGTTCAAGCCCGCCGAGGGCCCTATCGAAGCGACAGGAGAAGCAGCATGAATTTCACGGACTGGACGGCAAAGGCGGTTGAGGACCGCATCCTCGAGATGGCGGACACCCTGCGCATGTCCCCATCTGTGAAAGGGCCGCAAGCGTTTGGTTCGTCCATGCCGGAGGCCGTACAGCGTCATAGCGATGCTTACGGTTCTGTCGGCGCCCGATATCGCGAAACCGCGTCGGCGGGCGCCCTGGGGCGAATGGAGCAGGTATGGGGATGGATCAACGCCCTGCCGATAGAGTCCGACCGCAAGCTGATCTATGCGTGGTCGTGGGTAAAGGTGCGGAAGGGGATGAAGATCGCCGCCTTCGCTGCAGAAAATGACCTGAACGAAAGAACGCTGCGTCGCTCTGTAACCGCTATCTGCCAGCGGATTGCAGACAGGCTAAACCAAGAATGCCAAATTCGGCTTCTGACCCCGGATTGCCTCGTGTCCGAAATTCAGCCAGATATCGCGACACAAACGGTAACGTCCGGAAATTGCGTCACAGCCTGGCGCGCTCCGGACGCCAGGCCGCAAGTCGACCCTGCTCTTGCATCGCTACGAGTAATCGAACCCCGGCGTGCCCGGGCGCGGCCGTCTAGTGTGCCACATTGACCATGCTACGGGGCTGGATCGTGATCGGAACGATTCCGGCCCAAATAGGTTTCTGCATCGCATTTCATTGTGAAGGAGGAACCATATGAAAACGTTGGCTGAGATTTTCGAGCACACCCTGCAAGATGTCTACTACGCGGAAAACGCGATCACAAAGGCTCTGCCGAAGGTCGCGAAGGCCGCGAAGAGCGCTGAATTGAAGAAGGCCGCGGAAGAACATCTCGCGGAAACGAAAGATCAGATCAAAAAGCTGGATCAAGTCTTCAAGTCGATCGGCAAGAAGGCGTCCGGCGAGAAGTGCGATGCCATTGAAGGACTGATCAAGGAAGCCGACGGCCTTATGCAGGAAGCTGAAGGCACCGCGCTTGATGCCGGTCTTCTCGCAGCATGTCAGGCCGTCGAACACTACGAGATCGCGCGGTATGGTTCGCTACGTGAATGGGCGAAGGAACTCGGCCACGAAGAGGCGCATACGCTCCTGAGCGAAATTCTTGACCAGGAGAAGGCGACAAACAACAAGCTCACCAACCTCGCAGTGACGTCTATTAACAAGACGTCATCCGCGTCGAAGGCAGCCTAGCAGATATCAGGGGAAGCCGCTGCGCCCCGCCTGCACAAACCGATCGGCATGCACGATCGCCAGCGGCCAAGCCGGGAGGGTAGCCCGGCACTTCGCCCGGCGAGTGAGGGAAGCCACCCAGTTAGGTTAGATCGATAGGCGCCGTTCGTTGCTTGAATTTGACTGGTTCCTGAGCCGTTCTCTGTGTTCCGCCTACCCCTAAAATATTGGATCAGTTCTGCCTAACCCGGGAGGTCGACGTGACCGCCGCTTGTAGGGCGGTAGCAGTGTCGCCTTTATAAAGTTCGGATCGCGCTGCCCTTGGGAATAGAGGCGGATTATTGCGCCGCCGAGGGATTGTGCCAACTCACTGTCGGCATTCAACCCGCACTCGGCGAGGCAGTCCTCAAAAATGCCCTGGAGGCGGTTCAGGTCATCCGGTCCGAACATCCGTGTGCTGGACCCGCATGGGAACACCGGATAACCGGCGGCATCGTACTCGAAGGATTTGGACATGACTCCCTCCCTCAGTTTGGGCGGAAGCAGCCATCTCCCTGTCGTCCCTGCCATACATGTGGGACCGATAAGGTAGTGTGCGCCTGCAACGCTGCGCCGTCTACGTCATTTGACGTAGGGCACGCGATTAGCGCCAAAGCGCATCGCCAAAGTTATCGGCGTGGGGGCCAGAGGGAGCTTCGGCCATAAGGCTGCGGCCAATATGGTTCAGAAGGAACAAAGTGGAGCGCGAGAGGTTCAATTCCTTCTAACTGAAGGAGATGATGACCATGGCAACCAGTGCGCGCGACAATCTTATCGCATGGCTTCGCGATGCCCACGCGATGGAAGAACAAGCAGAAACGATGCTCACCGCGCAGTTTGAGCGCCTCGAGCATTATCCCGAATTGAAGGCGCGTGTCGGCGAGCACATTCAGGAGACGAAACAACAGGCATCATTGCTCAAGGGATGTCTCGATCGTTTGGGCGAAGGTCATTCCGTGCTCAAGGACGCGGCGGGGAAACTCACAGCAATGGCCCAGGGTATGGGTGGTGTCTTTGCTAGTGATGAGGTCGTGAAGGGTTCCCTCGCCAGCTATACCTTCGAGCATATGGAAATTGCTAGCTACCGGATTCTGATCGCGACTGCTGAATATGTGGGAGATCAAGAGACCGTAGCGGTGTGCCGGCGCATCCTCGAGGAGGAACTGGCGATGGCGAAGTGGCTGGAAGAGAACATTGGTGCGGTTACGCTCCAATTCCTTACACGCGACGAAAGCGACGTTACAGCGAAACGCTAGACCTCGGCCATATACGAGTTTCAGCCCGTCGCCTTATCGCGGCGGGTTTCGCCCGCCTGATTGAACCGGATCGGCATGCACGATCGCCAGCGGCCAAGCCGGGAGGATAGCCCGGCAAGCAGCTAGAGCCCAAAGAGTGAACCAGGAAGGCCCGAGTGCCTGGTAGAAGGGGTATGCTGCCCGGTAACGCGAAGCGGCACAGGTTCGGAATCGCTTTCTCCCGCGCCGTTCTCAACGCGATTGGTGCGACTAGGAACAAACGTTTATACTCACGCCTTTATGGTCTAGCGACTATGAAAGGTGATCGACATGCCACAGACACACGCAGCGGAGTTGGCAGCGGAGTATGCCCGTCTAGGCGGCCACCGAAAATCAAAGATCGACGACAACCACGTCACCACTCGGCTATGGGAGCATGAAACTC
>JAEYDD010000023.1 GCA_023404095.1 Pseudomonadota bacterium
TCTTCGACTTCTCCCAGAAAGAGAAGGACCTGATCGACCTGACCGGGATCGATGCGATGACCACGAAGTCGGGCAACCAGGCGTTCGCCTTCGTCGGCACGGAGAAGTTCTCCAAGACCGCCGGCGAGCTGCGCTATGCCAAGAAGAAGGCCGACACCTACGTCTATGGCGACGTCAACGGCGACGGCAAGGCCGACTTCGTCATCCACATCGACAGCCTGGTCGATTTCAAGGCCGACGACTTCCTGCTCTAACGGCAACGGGCATTGGCCGGGCGAACTGGCCGGCCGCCCAATCGCAAACGCAATCGAGGCCGCTCATCGCAAGGTGGGCGGCTTCGGCATTGCATGGCCCGACCATCGGTCGTGATATTCCGGCCTCAACGCCGGATACGAGAGCATCGCGCGACAGTGCCTGATGCCTGGCACCGTTGCTTTTGCGATCTCTGCGGGATGGTGATCCTTTTGGCCATCGATCATTTCAGGCGACCGAGATCGACGGCGCGATTGTCGATGATGGCCTCCATCGCAAAGAAACCGGTCACCGTGGCGAGCTCGAAGTTGGTGATGAGTTTCTGGTAGAAGGCGTCGTATCCTGCCATGCCTCTGGTGACGACCTTTATGAGATAATCCCAGTCCCCGCCGATCCGATAGAAATCGACGACTTCGGGCAGGCGCCCAACATGCTCGCGGAAACTCTCGATCCACTCCCGCGAATGGTGACGGGTGCGGATCATGACGAACACCGTGAGGTCGAGACCGAGCGCCGAAAGATCGATCTCGCTGCGCGAACCGCGGATCATGCCGATCGCCGTCAGCCGCTGAAGACGCCGCCAGCACGCGTTCTGCGACAGGCCGACCCTCTCGGCGAGCTCGCGCTGGGACAGGCTGGCGTCCTTTTGCAGGCAGGTGAGAATTTTCAGATCAAAGCTATCGATACTTTCAAGTTTTCCGTTCATATGACCCAGGAATTCGGCAGAAAAGGCAAAAGAAATGTGAGTTTCTTGACACTGCGACAGACTAAACTCGCGGTCAATGCCCCGACCGGAGAATGTCCAATGCCCGCTGCTCCAAGCTGTCAACGCGTAACGATTTCCACGTCACTCGCCCAGTTCAGCCAAGACCTTCATCGGGGCGATGTCATAGCCCGCCTGCAGGGCGACCTTGTCGGCGCGGCGGCGAAGATCGAGGGACCCTATGGCGTAAAGGAACTGGTCTATGCCGACTATGTGGCCTCCGGCCGGGCGCTTCTGTCGGTGGAACGGTTCATTCTGGAAGAGGTCTTGCCCTACTACGCCAACAGTCATACGGAAGCTTCCTTTTGCGGAGGCTTGATGACCCGCATGCGGCGCGAGGCCCGAGCGCTGATCGCGGAATACTGCGGCGCCGATGCGGCCCACGCCGTCATCTTTGCCGGTTCCGGCGCGACGGCCGGGCTGAACCGTCTGGTCAAGCTGTTCGGTATCCCCGATGCGCTGGCGAACGGCGAGCCGGTACGCGTCATCATCGGACCGTACGAGCATCACTCCAACATCCTGCCCTGGAGGGAAAGCGGGGTGGAGCTCGTCGAGGTCCCGGAGGCCGAGACGGGTGGCCCTGACCTCGCATTTCTGGAGGCGGCATTGCGGCGCGAGCCGAAAGTTATGACGATCTGCAGCCTTTCGGCAGCGTCTAACGTCACCGGCATCATCAGCGACGTCGCCGGCATCACCGAGCGGGTGAAGGCGGCCGGTGCGAAGATGATCTGGGACTACGCCGGTGCCGGCCCCTATAGCGAGATTGCGATGACCCCGAAGCCGGGGGCCGAGATCGACGCCATCGTCGCCTCGCCGCACAAGTTCATCGGGGGGCCAGGCGCGTCCGGAATCCTGATCGTCCGTCGCGACAGTGTTGCGAGCCGCAAACCGTCCTGGCCGGGCGGCGGCACCGTCCGGTTCGTCTCGCCGACATCGCACGACTATAGCGACAGCCTCGAGGCGCGGGAGGAGGCCGGCACGCCGAACGTCGTTGGCGATATTCGCGCCGCCCTGGCGTTCATCGTAAAGGACGCGATCGGCCAGGCGGAGATGACCCAGAGGAACCGTGCGCTGACCCGCCGAGCCTTCGAGGCATGGAAGGCCGTGCCGCAGCTCGAACTGCTCGGGGTGGAAGCACCCGAGCGTCTGCCGATCTTTTCCTTCCGCGTTCGGAAAGATACTGGCGGCTATGTCCACCAGCAACTCGTCACGCGGATGCTGAGCGACAGGTTCGGGATCCAGGCACGCGGCGGCTGCGCCTGCGCCGGCCCCTATGTCCATCGGCTGTTGTCGATCGATGAAGGCCAGTCCGAGGCGATGCGGCAGGCGATCCTGGCCGGCGACGAAATCAAGAAGCCCGGCTTCACCCGGCTCAATTTCAGCGTCCTCCTGAGCGAGGCGAAGGTGCAGTTCATCCTCGACGCCGTCGCCCGGCTTGCCGCCGACGCTTCGTCTTTCGAAAAGGACTACGGGTTCGATCCATCCCGCGCGATCTTCTTCCCACGGGCAGAACGCCAGCAGCTGTAGGCTGGACCACTGGAGCAATTCTGGCGAAGTCGTATCACCGGCATTGCTCCAGGGGAGTGGCGTTCCCGCATTATCCACGCCGCTACGGCTGTAAATGCTCTGGGCCGTCAGTCGAGCTGGATCTTCGCGTCCCGCACCACCGGTGTCCACTTGGCGATCTCAGCCTTCACATGAGCTGCGAGTTCCTCCGGCGTCGAGCCGACGATAGTGGCGCTGAACTCCGTCATCCGTTCTGCCACGGCGGGATCGGCCAAAGCCTTGTTGGCGGCGTCGTTCAGGCGCGCGACCACTTCTGGAGGCGTGCCGGCGGGCGCGAACAGCGCGTTCCACGTGTAGGTTTCGTATCCCGGGACGCTTTCGCCCACCGTCGGCATATCCGGGAACGACGGGGCGCGCTCCTTGGTCGTCACCGCAAGTCCGCGCAGCGTGCCCGTCTTGATGTGCCCGGACGACGACGGCAGGTTGTCGAACATGATCGGAACCTGATTGCCGATCACGTCATTCAAGGCCGGGCCGGCTCCCTTGTAGGGGATGTGTTCCATCTCCACCCCCGCCATCGACTTGAAGAGTTCGCCCGAAAGATGCAGCGGCGTGCCGTTGCCCGAAGAGGCATAGCTGTATTTCCCCGGCTCGGCTTTCAGCAGCGCGACAAGCTCCGCCACCGTCTTCACCGGCAATTCGGGATTGACGATCAGCACATTCGGCACGACGACCAGAAGCGAGATCGGCGCGAAGTCCTTTTCCGCGTCATAGGGGGTCGACTTGAGGATCAGCGGGTTCAGCGCATGGGTGGCGACCGTGCCCATGAGGATCGTGTAGCCGTCAGGCTCGGCGCGGGCGACATTGTCGGCGCCGAGGTTGCCGCCGGCGCCGGCGACGTTCTGGACGATCACCTGCTGGCCGAGGTCGTCGGACATCTTCTGGGCGACGATGCGCGCGACCACATCCGTGGAGCCGCCCGCGGCGAACGGCACCACAAGGGTGATCTGCCGATCCGGAAAGCCTTCGGCAAGCACGGGCGATCCCAGTGCCAGCGTCGCTGCCAGCGAAAGGCCGGCAGCAAGCGCATGGCGGCGCGTCAGGTCCTGTCTTCTCATATCGTTTCCTCCTTTGGGTGATCTGTCTGGTATTGGCTCCGAAGGGCGCCCTGCCGGGCTCAGTCCTCCTCCTGGAACACCTCCTCGCGCTTCGCCTTGACCGACGGCAGGAAGACGATCACCAGTACGGCGAGCGCGATCAGAAGCAGGGTGGCGCTGATCGGCCGGGTGATGAACGTGGTCGGATCGCCGCGCGACAGGATCATGGCGCGCCGCAGGTTTTCCTCCAGCAGCGGGCCGAGCACGAAGCCGAGCAGCAGGGGTGCCGGTTCGCAGCGTAGCTTGACCAGAAGGTAGCCGGCGAGCCCGAAGAAGGCGACGGCGTAGAGGTCGTACACGTTGGAATTCACGCTGTAGACGCCGATCGAGCAGAAGGCCATGATGATGGGGAACAGGACATAGTACGGGATCGTCAAGAGCTTCACCCACAGGCCGATCAGCGGCAGATTCAGCACGACGAGCATCAGATTGCCGATCCACATCGAGGCGATGATGCCCCAGAACAGCGCCGGCTGCTCGGAAGCCACGTTCGGACCCGGGACGATCCCCTGAATGATCATCGCGCCGACCATCAGCGCCATGACCGGATTGGCGGGTATGCCGAGCGTCAGAAGAGGGATGAACGAGGTCTGCGCCCCGGCATTGTTGGCCGATTCCGGCCCCGCTACGCCGGCGACCGCCCCGTGGCCGAATTCCTCCGGCTTGTCGGAGACACGCTTTTCAACGGTGTAGGAGGCGAAGGCGGCAAGGATGGCGCCGCCGCCGGGAAGGATGCCCAGCGCGGAGCCGATCGCCGTGCCGCGCAGCACCGGTGCGGCCATGCGCCTGAAATCTTCGCGCGTCGGCCAAAGCCCGCTTACCTTGTGCACCAGCACGCTGCGCGTCTTTTCCCCTTCCAGATTGCGCAGGATTTCCGCAATGCCGAAGACGCCGACGGCGACGGCGACGAAGTTAAGACCGTCCGCATATTCGCGGATGCCGAGCGTGAAACGCGGCGTGCCGGTGTAGATGTCGGTGCCGACGAGCCCGAGCAAGAGCCCGAGCGCCACCATCGCCAGCGCCTTGACGACGGAGCCGTGTGCCAGCGCCACGGAAGAAACGAGCCCGACGATCATCAGGGAGAAGTATTCCGCGGCGCCGAATTTCAGGGCAATTCCGGTCAGCGGTATCGCAAACAGGGCGACCAGAAAGGTCGAGACGGTGCCGGCGAAAAAGGAGCCGAGCGCTGCGATGGAGAGTGCAGCACCTGCCCTGCCCTTTCGCGCCATCTGGTAGCCGTCGATGGCGGTCACCGCGGAGGAGGATTCACCCGGCATATTGATGAGAATGGCCGTCGTCGAGCCGCCATACTGTGCGCCGTAGTAGATGCCGGCCAGCATGATCAGCGAGGAAACGGGCTCGAGCTGAAAGGTGATCGGCAGAAGCATGGCGATCGTGGCGGTCGCACCTATACCGGGCAGCACGCCGATCAGCGTGCCGAGCAGCACGCCGATCATGCAGAAGAGGAGGTTTTCCGGTGAGGCGGCCGTAGCGAAGCCGAGGGCCAGATTACTGAAGAGTTCCATTGCCGCCTCCTAGAACCGTACCCATGGGCCGAAGCGCTGGAAGGGCAATCCGAGCGCGTAGCTGAAGACGACCACAGAGAACAGCGTGATCGCCGCAGCCAGCATCAGCGCCATCGCGGGCTTCATCCGCGACGAGGCGAAGGCCGCTATCAGCGCCGTGAAGAACAGGGCAGGTACGAAGCCGAGGCCACGCACTGTCAGGCCGAAGAAGATCGGCGCCGGAAGGATGAAGGCCATCCCGCGCAGAGCGATCGGCCCCAGCGGCTCGCCCGCGACCCGCGTCGACTGCACGAGAACGACGAGGCCGAGCAAAACGAGGATGAGCGCCAGCAGGAGCGGAAAGTAGCCGGGGCCCATGCGGAGCGCAGTCCCCAGCTCAAGCGTCAGGCTCTGATAGGTGAAGAACCCGCCAAGAATGACGAAGACAGCGCCGCAGATCGCATTCGTGCTGTCGAATGCCAGTGATTTCATTTTTCCCCCTGGTGCGGCGGCAGGCCGCGATGCAGTTCATTGTGGGGCGATCGAAGACGAGCACCCTGCAACCAGCGCCCGGACATCCGGTTCACTGAGGCAAGTACGTGGCCGCCCGCGGTGGGGCCGGGGCGGCCGCGCGATCAGTCAGCGTACTGCCCCGCCGCCTCGATAACGGGCTTCCAGCGGGCGATCTCGCCTTCGAGCTTCGCCTTCAACGCTGCGGGCGTGGCATCGGCCGCCGGCGACGGAACGGTGCCGAGCTCGGCGAAGCGGGCGACGACATTCTGGTCCTGCAGCGCCACCTGCAGAGACTTCGAAAGGCGCTCAGTCACCTCCGTCGGCGTTCCCTTCGGCGCATAGACGCCATGCCAGATGCCCACCTGGAAGCCGTCAAGCCCGCCCTCGACCGCGGTCGGAACGTCCGGCAGGACCGCCAGCCGTTGCGGAGATGTCACGGCATAGGCCTTGATCGTGCCGCCCTGGATCTGCTTGGTGGTGTTGGTGGTCTGGTCGCACATGATATCGACCTGACCGCCGAGCAGGTCGGTCATGGCCGGGCCGGTGCCCTTGTATGGGACTGTCGTCAGCGGCGTCTCGATCGCGCTCATGAACATCATGCCGCACAGGTGCGAGGCCGCGCCGATGCCGGCATTGGCGACGGTAACCGTGTCCTTGTTTGCCTTTACGTATTCCACCAGCCCCTTGAGGTCGGTCGGTTCGAAATCCTTGCGGGCCACGATCGTCATCGGCACGTCGGTGACGAGACCGACATATTCGAAGGCACCCAGTGTGTCGTAGGCGAGCTTGCGGTAGAGCGTGGCGCTCGTCGCCATGCCGATATGGTGCAGCAGAATGGTGTAGCCGTCCGCATCCGCCTGCGCCACGCGTCCGGCACCGAGCGTGCCGCCTGCACCGCCGACGTTCTCGACGACGATCTGCTGGCCCAGGTCCTTGGACATGGATTCGGCGACGAGCCGCGCCACCGTATCCGTCGGGCCGCCGGCGGAGAAGGGGACGACCATCGTGATCGTCCGATCAGGATAGGTCTGGGCGCCCGCAGGAAGCGAGCAAAGGGATATGGCCGCAACGGCGGTCATGCCGAGCACGGCGCTAAAGGTTTTCATCGTAGTCCTCCCATGGATGCCTGCCGGTGCGGCTCCCCCCGCCCGGTCATGGATGGACCAACTTTGAGGCCTCGGACCTGCTGCACAACGGTTCGACGCGGTGACGGCGACGAAATCGGGGAGCGTGCAGCGCAGCATGGGTGGGATCGGAGACATAGGCCTTCCATGATGGGTGGATTTCCACCCACTGCCACACCACTCGGTTCAGATGTCGCGCTCTTCTGGGGCGATGCGCACGCTCTTGTCCAGTCCGTGCTTCTGCATCTTTTCATAGAGCGTCTTGCGCGAGATGCCGAGCATTTCATACACCGGCCGGAGACTGCCGCCGTGCGCCGCAAGGGCGCCGGCGATAAGGCCGCGCTCGTAGGCCGCCACCTTGTCGGCAAGCCGCTGGCTTTCCTCGAGCGCCTCCCCCGGATGAGGATCCAGTCCAAGCACGAGCCGATCGGCGGCATTGCGCAGCTCGCGGACGTTTCCGGGCCAGTTTCTACCGGCAATTTCGGTGATGACCCGAGGCGCCACTTCCATGTCGCTGCGCCCGTACCGCGCCGCGGCTTCGCGGACGAGTTGAAGAAAGAGAAGTGGAATGTCCGCCTGCCGCTGGGCCAGCGAGGGAACATGCAGGGTTGCGACGTTCAGCCGGTACAGGAGATCGGCGCGGAACCGGCCAGCCGCGACCTCCCGTTCCAGATCGACCTTGCTGGTTGCTATGAAGCGCACGTCGAGAGGCACAGGCTCGTTCGAGCCGAGCCGGGTGATGACCCGCTCCTGCAGTACCCGCAGAAACTTCGCCTGCAGGTCGAACGGCATCGAGCCGATCTCATCGAGCAGGATCGTGCCGCCGCGCCCGTGTTCGAACTTGCCGTATCGCGGCCGCAACGCCCCCGGAAAGGCGCCGGCCTCATGCCCGAACAGCTCGCTTTCGATCAGGTTGTCCGGCAAGGCCGCACAATTGATGGCGATGAAGGGCTTGCCGGCGCGCGCACTGATGTCGTGCATGGCTCGGGCGACCACCTCCTTGCCGACTCCGGTATCGCCGATGACCAGCGTATCGGCATCGCTCGCCCCGATGGCGCGCAGGCGATAGCGCAGATCGACCATCACCTGCGTTCGCCCAGGAAGGCGCGCCTCGATGTCGTCGCGCTTGCCTGCGACCGCGCGCAGCCGACGGTTTTCCAGCACGAGGCTGCGCCGGTCCTGCGCCCGCCGGATGATCGTCGCCAGATGTTGCGCGGTAAACGGCTTCTCGACGAAGTCGTAGACGCCTGCGCGCATGGCGTTGACGGCGAGTTGCACGTCGGCATGGCCGGTGACCAGGATGACGGGCAGTTCCGCATCCATCTCGCGGATCCGCTGTAGCAGGGTCATGCCGTCCATGCCTGGCATGCGGATATCGCTGACCACCACACCGTCAAAACCGTAGCCGACGAGTTCCAGCACGCGGTCGGCACTGGAAAATGTGACGACGTCCAGCCCGTACAACTCAAGCGCCTGAGCGGAGGAACGGCGCATCTCCTCTTCGTCGTCGACCAGGAGAACACGGCTTTCGCTCATTCCGCAGCCTCGCTGATGGCCGGCGCTGCATCCAGGACGATCCTGAATTCGGCGCCACCATCCTCGGGCGCCGACACGGTGAGGTTGCCGCCGAAATCCTTGACGATGTTGTAGGAAATCGACAGGCCGAGTCCGAGGCCGCGACCTACCCCCTTTGTTGTAAAGAAGGGATCGAAAATGCGCTCCGCGATTGCGGTCGGCACGCCCGGGCCGTGGTCGCGGACCGAAAGCGTCACCTTGTCGCCTTCGTGCGACGCACGGACGTGGATCCGCCTGTCTTCAAGTCCTTCCACGGCGTCTGCCGCATTGGTGATGATGTTGACGAGAACCTGCTGCAGCCGGACCGAACCGGCCTGAACCACCGCCGGCGTCTCGCCGAGGTCGACCAGCAGTGCGGCGTCCGCCGATTTGAGCCGTGCAGCGACGATCTCCATCGTGTCGCTCATGACGGCTGCGAGCGAAACAGGTCCGAGCTTTTCGTTCGGTTTGCGGGCGAAGTTACGAAGGTGCCGACTGATGGAGGCCATGCGGTCGATCAGGGCCGAAATGCGCTGCACGTTGTCGCGGGCATCGTCGAGCCGGTCGCGGTCGATCAGCATGCCGGCACTGTCGGCATAGGTCTTGGCGGCGGCGAGCGGCTGGTTCAGCTCGTGCGAGAGGGCCGCGGACATCTGGCCGAGACCGGCGAGTTTGCCCGCCTGGATCAGGTCCGCCTGGGTCTGCCGCAATTTCTGCTCGGCAAGCCGCCGCTCGGCGACTTCCTGTTCGATGCGCCGGTTGACGCGGGCGAGATCGGCGGTGCGCGCTTCGACCCGATGCTCCAGCTCGTCACGCGCCTCATCCTGCAGGCGCATGCGCTCCTGCACCCGCGCCCGCCGCTGGAGCACGATCGCAACGGCCAGACCGGCGAGGCCGAAGAAGAGCAGGACGGCGACCTGCATGGTGCGCGCCTGCGTGCGCACCGAGCCTGTGTCCATCAGCACGTTTACGGTCCAGTCCGCCTCCGGCATGTAGCTCGACAGCGTCAGATACTCGCGGCTGGTTCCGCGGTCCGTGATCGAGGTCAGACGGTAGCCCGTGTTGCTGTCGTCCTCCCGGATGGAAAGCGGCCTCAGTTCAGCCTCGGCATAGCGGCGCGAAGCCTGCGTCCTGGCCAGCCGCTCAGGCGTCAGCGGCAGCACCCCCGCATAGAGCCATTCCGGGCTGCCCGTCATGAAAATGATGCCTTCGGGATCGGTGACGAAAATCTTGTACTCGCCACCCTGCCATGAGGTCTCGATCGAATCGATGTCCACCTTGAAGACGATCACGCCGCGAATGGCATCACCGACACGGATCGGCGATGCGAAGTAATAGCCGCGCTTGAGCGACGTCGTGCCAAGCGCGTAGAAGCGCGACTGTTCGCCGCGCGCAGCATCCTGGAAATAAGGACGATAGCTGAAGTTCTGGCCGACGAAGCTGGTGGGACCGTCATAGTTGCTGGCCGCGATCGTCTCGCCGTCCATCTTCATCACATAGATGTCGGACGATTCCAGCAGCCCGTTGATTTCCTTGAGGTAGATATTGGCGGCGCTGCGCAGGGTGGCATTGTCCGGATCGCTGACGAGAAGCTCGATCTCGTCGTGATCGGCAATGAGTTCCGAAAGGGGCTCGAAGCGGCTCAGATGACCACGAAGGGCTGAAACCGCCAGCCGCAATGCCGAGCCTGCCTGCAGCGACGCCTCCTCCATGTAGCGCCGCATAACGAAATCGCCGCCGGGCCCGGCCACTGCGCCGGCCACGAGCAGCAGTCCGAAAAACGCCGCCAGAAGACGGTTCCGTCCCTTCACCAACACGCGGGCTCCTCCTCCCTCGCCACGGCCATGCCGCAAGGCGTCGAAGTCTAGAGAGCAAGCCCGTGCTTTCCAAGACGGTTTCGTCCGGCTCTTATTGTCGCGGTCGCCACCTGCGGATCGGTGCCGCTGAAATCGAGGTGGGTCGCGCCACCGCACATCGCTCCTTTCCCATCAGCCGAGCAGGCGGCGCTTCGGCGGTTTCAGCGGTTCTGGCGGAGGATCGTCTCGGCAGCAATGTAGCCCCAGGTCATGTTCGGGCCGATGGTCGTACCTGCGCCAACGGCGCGGGTGCCGAACGGGTTGGCCATGGCGAGGCCCGCTGCATAAAGGCCCGGGATCAGCGAGCCGTCGGCGCGCAGGACCTGGCCCTTATCGTTGGTGCGAGCCCCGCCCTTCGTGCCGAGAATGGACCGGTTGATCGTCATGCCGACATAGGGAGCCTTGTCGATCGGCTTCAGGCGGTTCTCGTCGCCATGCGCCTTGTAGGCCTCCCAGCCGTTCTCGCCACGCCTGAAATCGGTGTCATGGCCCGTCTTGCAGAACTCGTTCCAGCGGTTGATGGTCTCGACCAGCGCGTCGGCCGGCAGGCCGAGCTTGGTTGCGAGTTCCGGAATTGTGTCCGCCGTCTTCACCCAGTCGCGCTCATAGGAAGAATACCAGCGGAAGGGGATCGAGGTCTTGAGGAACCGGTGGTCGCCCACCAGGAAGCATGGCAGGTGCACCGGCGCGCCGTCGGCATCCCGCTGGTCCAGCACCTCGCCGATGTTGAAGTCGTTCTCGCTGACGAAACGTTTCGCATGCCGGTTCACCACGATGGAATGCGGTTCGGCCTGAAAAGTCATCGGGAGGCCGTGCTGCTTGCCCTGGTAGCGGGTCGGCAGGCATGGATAGATGTTGGCCTGATCCATGCGGTCCAGCTCCGCGCCGACGGAGGCTGCGAGCTTCTGTCCATCACCTTCGTTGCTGCGCGGGCTGCCGATACGGTCGAGTGGTCCGGGAAAATGGCGCTCGCGCATCTGCGGGTCCCACTCGAACCCTCCGGTCGCGATCACCACGCCGCGGTCGGCGGAAATCGTCTGCCGCTGCCCCTCACGCTCCACTTCCGCACCCACGATGCGATCATCGGAATCCTGGATGAGGCGAACGGCGCGGGTTTCGAGCCAGAAGGTAACGCCGGCGTCGAGGCAGCCCTTGACCATGCCCGTCATCAGGGCGGTGCCCTGGCCGCCCGAATTGGTCAGCCACCGCCAAAGCAGCTTCGGCCACATGCGCAGACCGGCGCGGATGGGGTGGTGGTAGAGATCGAGGTCGACGACCTCCTGATAGGTAAAGCTGTGCGGCAGCGTCGAACGACGTAGGTGGCGGGCGAAACCGCCCAGGATGCGGCGGCTGAGCGGCATCGGCGAAACCATGCGCCCGACCATCTTGCCGCCCGGCGCCTCGGCATAAGGATCGGGCTCGGCTACGACGCGCAGGTCCAGCGGGGTGTTGTCGGACAGAAAACGGAGCATGTCCGGCGCGGACTGGACGAAGGAGACCCAGCGCGCGTCCTCTTTTTCAGCCCATCCGTCGGGCGTGACCGTGCGCAGGTAGGTGATCGCCTCGTCCTGGCTGTCGGCAATGCCGGCGGCTGCGGCTATGTGATTGGCCGGAATCCAGATGCCCGAGCCCGACATGGCCGAGGTGCCGCCGAGCCATTCGCTCTTTTCGATGACCAGCACCTTCAATCCGCCCTTGGCTGCTCGCAGCGCCGATGCGCACGCCGCCGAGCCGGAGCCGATGACCAATACGTCCCAAGCTTCCATATCCATTCCCCATTCACCGTGTTGCGGCACTATAAAAGCACCGCATTTCATCTGTCTACTATTGTGTCGACACTTTTTGCGATATAGCCTTCGCAGGTCACGGTGTACCATGAGACCCATCGCGGTCCTTATCCGACAGGTGAAAAATGGACGAGACCCGCATTCCGCCAGTTCCCCCCGGTGTCCACGTTTCCGGTCCGGAAACACGTGAAAGCTACTGGCAGCCCGTGCCGGCCAACGGCCATGTCGACGTCGCGCTGGCACCGCATATCGTCGGGATGGAATCCCCCTTCGGCATGGGGACACAATCGGTGGCGCCCGGCGGCTATGTGCGCGAACACACCCACGAACACAATGAGGAGGCCGTCTATGTCATCGAAGGACACGGCCGCGCGGTGATCGATGGCAAGGAGTATCCGATCGGTCCGGACAGCGCGATCTTTCTGCCGAGGAACATGCGCCACATGTTCATCAATGACGGCGAGACACGCCTGCGTTGGGTCTGGCTGATCGTGCCCAATGGTCTTGAGGATTTCTTCCGGCTGATCGGCAGGCCCCGCAAGCCCGGAGACCGCGTTCCCTCGAACTTCCCCCGTCCGGATAACGTGCTGGAAATCGAACGTCAGACGGTGTTCGGCGCAGACCTTTCCGACAAGTTCAACCCGGTCAAGGGCGACTGATCCATGCCCTCGTTCGCCGCACCGGACGAAGGGCGCTCCTCGCCTGTCACGTTGGGCCTCATCGGGTTCGGCGCGCTGGCGCACCGCCTCATTGCCGGTTTCGGACCCGGCGAGGCGGAGTGGGTCGTTCTGGTGCGGAACGATCGCCGTCTCGCGCCATCCGCAGAAAACGTCCGCCTTGTGACGCGTGTCGAAGAACTGGTCGCGGCCCGGCCACGCGCGGTCGTCGAGGTTGCCACCCAGGAAGCCGTGGCGGATTGCGCGCTGCTGCTGCTGGAGGCCGGGATTCCCTTGGTTCTGGCCTCGATCGGTGCACTGGCAGATCCGCAGCTCTGTCTCAGGTTGGACGCAGCGCGCAAAGCGTCGGGCGCGCCGCTTGTGCTTCCTGCGGGTGCGGTGGGAGGGCTCGACTATCTCGGTGCCGTCGCGAGGCTGGAGGATGCCGAGATTCGCTACACGTCGCGCAAGCCGGTGGCCGCGTGGGCGGCGGAGCTTGAAAGCCGGGGAATGACGGCCCCGTCGACTGAGGTCGTGCTCTTCGAGGGCACGCCTGAAGAGGCCGCGCGCCGCTTTCCGAAGAATTTGAATGCAGCGCTGACAATTTCCCTGGCCGTTCGCCCCCGCTCGCTGTCCGTTCGCGTCGTTGCCGACCCGCAAGCGGACGGAAATACGCACGAGATCGAAGCTGCAAGCTCCGCAGGTACGGCCTTCATGCGCTTTGTGAACGCTCCCTCCCCCGACAATCCGAAGACGTCCGCGATCACGGCGCTGAGCCTGCTGTCGGCGCTGGACACCGTGCTGGACTCCAGGAGAAACGGCTGATGGCGACTTACACAGCGCCGGATGGCTGCCGAATATACTATGAGACCTTTGGTGAGGCGGGGCCGGGGGTTCTCTTGATCCCGGGTCTTGGCGGCGATGGCCGTTTCTGGGGCGGCGTGGTCCAGCGTCTTCAGGCCGAGTTCCGCCTGTTGGTGGTGGACCACCGTGGGGCGGGGCGAAGCGACAGGCCGCCTGGAGACTATTCGATCCCCCGGATCGCCGCGGATGTCGCAGGCATCGTCCATCTTTGGGGTGAGCCGCTCCATGTCGTCGGTCATTCCACCGGTGGAGCGGTTGCGCAGGTGCTTGCGCTGGATCACGACATCAAGGGCCTGAGCTACACGATCAGCAGTTCATGGGCGCGATCGGATGTGCGGTTCCGCACGCTGTTCATGGCCCGAGCAGAGATTTTGGAGGCGGGACAGGCAGAAACCTACCAGCGGCTGACACATATCCTCGGGCATACCTCGGCCTGGTTGACGGCGCACGCCGCAAAGCTCGACGCTGCAGTGACGAACGCTCCTCGAAATCTCGACCCGCTCGACGTCACCGCGGCGCGCGTGCGGATGCTGCTCGATCATGATCGTCTTGCAGACCTTTCGCGCATCAGAGCCCCGGTCCAGGTGATCGCCGCCGTCGACGACATCCTGACGCCGCCCGAACTTTCTAGGGCGGTAGCGACAGCTGTTCCGGGTGCGAAATTCGTAACCGTCCCTGGCGCGCACTTCCACCCGCTTGCCGACCCGGACAGCTTCGCTTCCGAAATTCGCCGCTTCATCGCCAAATTGTAACCGGACAGCCGCCATGACAGCTGACACTTCGCCTAGCCTTGTTGACCCCCGCCTCACACCGGGTGCCGATCTCCTCTCCGCCGGCCGCGCGATGGCGCGTGACTGGCGCGTTGGAAGCTGCCTGTTCCTGTCGGAGAAACGTGTCCCCTCCGAGGCCGCCTGGAAGCGCAAGGCCATGGCCGACAAGCGCATCATGCAGCACGCCCATATCGGCTTTCGCGACGTCAACCGCACAATCGAGGCCATCCGCGAAGTGCACGGCACCTGCGCGCGAAACGGGGCGACCGTGGATCGCTTCGGCATCACCCTGGATTGGTCGATGGGCTATCCGGAAGCCATGCGCGCCAAGGCATCACGCGGCACGGGCATCGTTCTGGCGGGGCCGGAGGATTTCGCGCGCATAACCAATGCCGCCCCTGCCGCGGCCCACTTCGGCGACTTCATGCTCGGTCTTCCGGGCGCGGTCGAAAACACCCGGGCTGCGATTGCGGCTGGCGCGACCGCCGTCGGCAATCTCGGGCAGTACTTCACCTTCCGGCTGCCCTATTGGGACGACGACGTGGCCACCACAGAGGCGACCGTGACCGCCCTCGGTCTGATCGCCGCGCAGGACGCCGAAATCCTCGTCCATTCCAATCTCGACGACGGCTTTGCCGGACTCTTCATCGACATGGCCTGCGCGCTGGGCATGGTGCTGATCGAAAAGCACATCGTCGAAGACCTGATCGGCGCAAAGCTGGCGCATTGCTACGGGCACCATTTCAGCGATCCGCTGTCGCGAACCGCGTTCCATGCCGCGCTCGTCCGCGTTAACGATACGCCCGGCACGATGATCTTCGGCAATACGGTAGCCTATCAGTCGAGCCCGGCCGGCAATTATGCAAGCCTTGCGAGCTATCTCCTGGCCGACATTCTGGCACTTGGCCGGTGGCCCGCGGGCCATGCGATCAATCCCGTCCCGGTGACCGAGAACCAGCGCATCCCGGATGTCGACGAGATCATCGATGCGCAGACCTTCGCCCACAGGCTGACGTTGCATGCCCCTTACTACGATCCGGTCTACGACTGGTCGAAGGTCCAGGCCATGGCCGACGTGCTGGTGGAAGGCGGCGAGCGTTTCGCAGCCGCTGTCCTTGCCGGCCTTGCGGAACGGGGCGTCGACACGAAGGATCCGGCTGCCCTCATGCTGGCCATCCGCCGCATGGGGCCGAAACGCATGGAGATGCTGTTCGGCCCTGGCGCGGAGACCGCGCGCGGCCGCAGGCCGCTGATCCATGCGGAGTGGGCGCGCGAGCTGAACGACAAGGCAGAGGTGTGGGTGGCAGGCCAGCGGCCGATCGCCACGCCCCGGCCGATCTCGGTCTGCATCGGCACGACGGACGTGCATGAACACGGCAAGTATCTGGTCGAGCAGGCTCTCGAGGGGTTGGGTATCGGCATCGTCGACGCGGGGGTGGCGGTCGATCCGGAGGTGCTGGTCGCGCGCGCCATGGAGGCCGGTGCCGATGCCATTGCCATCAGCACATACAACGGCGTCGCCTATTCCTATGCCAAGTCGGTGAAGGCGGCGATGGAGAAGCAATCCATCCGGCTTCCCGTGCTGATCGGAGGGCGGCTCAATGAAGTGCCGAAGGATTCGAATTCCGGCCTGCCGGTCGATGTGACCCGCGAAATCTCCGAGCTCGGGTGCAGCCCCTGCACTGATCTCGACCAGATGCTCGGAGCCCTCAGAAAGACCTTTCAGCCAGCCTGAGGGCCAGAACCGTCTACCAGGCGGTCATGCCGCCATCCACGGTAAGGATCGAGCCGGTGGCGAAGGACGAGTCGCCGCTGGCAAGCCAGAGGATCGCCTGCGCAATTTCGATCGGCTGGGCGACGCGGTTCATGGGCGAACGCGCGTTCAGGCCCGCGACGAAGCCGTCGGGGTCGGGATGGTTCTCGAGGATTTCGTCGAAGTAGCTCGACCAGGTGGTTCCGGGCGCTACTGCGTTCACCCGTATGTTCTGGCCGGCGTGATCGAGGGCCATCGCGCGCGTCAGCGCGGCGACGCCGCCTTTCGACGCGACATAGGCCGCCCGATCGGCCAAGCCGACCTGGGCAACGTTCGAGGCGGTATTGACGATGGCGCCGCCGCCGGAGGACGCCATGATGGGAATGACGTGTTTCGAGCACAGGAAGACGCCTTTCAGGTTCACGGCCATCAGGGCGTCCCAGTCGCTGGCCTCGATGGTGACGACCGTGCCCCGAAAGCCGTAGCCGGCATTGTTGACGAGGATGTGGATGCCGCCGAAGTGATCGTTTGCAAAGTGCGCCATGTTGGCCACCTGCGTTTCGTCGGCAACATCGACCGCCAGACTCTGCGCGCCGATTCGCGCGGCTGTCTGCCTTGCCCGTTCGCCGTCCCGGTCCACTACGAGCACGCGCGCTCCTTCCCGGGCGAAGAGTTCCGCCGTGGCTGCTCCTATGCCCGCACCTGCACCGGTGATGATGGCGGCCCTGTCCTTCAATCGCATGTCGGTCCCCTTTTTCAATTGACCACATCCAATCTTGCAGAACCTCTTGCAAAGTGTCGACACTTTTGTATTAAATTCCTGCGTGCATTTGGAGGCATCCGTGAAGAACACACCTTCAGTAGAAGAACATCTCGAAATCTACCGGAAGATGCTGCTGGTCCGGCATCTCGAAGAGGGCCTTGGCGCCCTTCACAAGGAAGGGCGCACGCGCGGCCCGATCCATCGCTGCGATGGGCAGGAGGCTGTCGGCGTTGCCGCCACTGCCGTGCTTGAAGCTGGCGACAAGGTGGCGACCACCCACCGCGGTCATGCCGTCTACATCGGCAAAGGCATGGATCCCTATCCGGTTATCGCTGAGATCTTTGGCCGCGCCACTGGCGCCTGCGCCGGCCGCGCCGGTCACATGCTGGTCGCGGATGCGGACAAGGGCGTCATCGGCGGCAACGCCATAGTCGGCGCCGGCATTCCGGCAGCCGCGGGCATGGCGCTTTCCATGCAGGTGCTCGGCCAGAAGAACGTCGCCATGTGCGTATTCGGCGATGGTGCTGCCCAGACCGGCATCTGTCACGAAGCGATGAACATGGCCGGGCTGTGGAAGCTCCCCGTCGTCTTCGTGCTGGAGCACAATCAGTTCGGCCTCACGGTCCCCTCCGACGTCCAGTCGCCCGTCGAAGACCTTTCGGTCCGCGCGGCAGGCTATGCGATGCCGGCCGAGATCGTCGACGGCAACGATGCGGTCGCAGTCTATCGCGCCGTTTCCGCGATGGTCGATCGTGCCCGTCGCGGCGAAGGTCCCGGCATGGTCGAGTGCAAGACCTATCGTCTGGAAGGCTTCTCGACCTCCGACATGGGTGGCTACCAGAAGCCGGAGGATATTGCCCACTGGAAGGAGCGCGACCCGCTGCTCGTTTCGCGCACGGCGCTTCTGGGCGAAGTCGGCGAGTCCAGGCTTGCCGAAATCGAAGCTGGGGCAAAGGCCGAAATCGATGCGGCCTTTGCAACCGCGCTTTCCGATCCGATGCCCGAGTTCAGCATCGACGAAAATTGCAATCCCTATAGCGAGGCGCTCTGAACATGGCCCTTATGCGTTATGCCGAAGCCCTCAACGCCGCGCTTCGCGAGGAAATGCTGGCTGATCCGTCCGTCTTTCTCTTCGGCGAAGACATCGGCCGCTATGGCGGCGTCTTCAAGGTATCGAAAGGTCTGATGGAGGAGTTTGGCGAGCGCCGAGTTCGCGACACGCCGATCTCGGAGCAGGCGCTGACGGCCATGGCGGTCACGGCCGCGATGACCGGCACCCGACCGGTGCTGGAGATCATGTACGCGGACTTCATTCCGCTGACACTCGACGCCCTGGTCAACCAGGCTTCGATCTACAACTACATCTGGAACGACCAGGTGAAGATGCCGTTCGTGCTGCGCACGCAGGGCGGGGGCGGGGCGGGCGCCGGGGCGCAGCATTCAAAGGCGCTGGATTCGATGCTCGCCCATATCCCCGGCATCAAGGTGGTCGCACCGTCGACGCCGGCCGATGCGAAGGGCATGCTGAAGGCGGCGATCCGCGACGACCAGCCGGTCGTCTTCCTGGAGCACAAGCTTCTCTACAACATCCGTGGCGAAGTGCCGGACGGCGACGTGATCGTGCCGCTCGGAAAGGCGGCGACCGTGTGCGGCGGCAGTGACGTGTCGATTTTCGCCACCTCGAAGATGGTCGTGGAAGCCAGGAAGGCCGCCGAACTATTGGCCGCGGACGGTGTCTCCGCAGAAGTGATCGACCTGCGCTCGCTGCGCCCGCTCGACATCAATGCCATCGTGACCTCGATCGCCAAGACGCACCATGCCGTCGTGGTCAACGAGGGTTGGCGCTTCTGCGGCTACGCGGCCGAATTGTCGGCGACGATCATGGATCACGCATTCGACGAGCTCGACGCGCCGGTCGCGCGCGTGACGCTGCCCGACATGCCGATCCCCTATTCCGAACCGCTTGAAGTGGCGATGCTGCCCAATGCGGAAAAGATCCGCGCAGCCGCGCTTGCAACGCTGAAGTAACGGAGACGCGGAATGGCGAACCATCCGATCAGCATCGAAAGCGCCGGCGGCGAGTACATGGAATCCGTCCTCCTGCTCGGCTGGGCGGTGAAACCCGGCGAACCGGTGAAGGCCGGCCAGCTGATTGTCACCGTTGAAACGGCCAAGGCTGCAACCGAGGTCGAAGCCGAACGCGACGGCTGGCTCGCAGAAACCTTCTTCGTTGAAGGCCAGGAAGCGCCTGTCGGCGCGGTGCTGGGCACCATCTCGGATACGAATCCAGCAGACGCTTCGGCTGGCGGGCCGAAGCCCCGACCTCCAGCCGCCCCGGCGCCGGTCATGGCCGCGGCCACGGCCGAAGGTGCCTCCCGTGAGGCAGGCGCACCTGTCGCGGTGGCCGGAGGTCGGGTCATCGCGAGCCCGCTTGCGCGGCGTCTTGCACGGGAAGCCGGCCTCGATCTTTCCGGCATATCCGGTTCCGGTCCACGCGGGCGCATCAAACAGCGCGACGTGGCGGCAGCGTTGTCCGCAAGGGGCGCGCAGCCGGCAATCGGTTCGCCGGTCGCTTCCGCCGCGCCGGAAGTACCGCCCGCGGTCGGGCGCATGCCGCTGGCACCGGCATTAAGCGCTACTCGCAAGGCGGATCCGGTGATCCTTCTGCACGGGTTCGGTGCCGACCGCTCCGCATGGCGGCAGGTGTTGCCGCTTCTGCCGGCCGAATTCGAGACGATCACGCTCGACCTGCCCGGCCATGGCGCTGAGACCGGCCGGTCCGCGCAGGGGATCGAAGACCTGGCGCTCGACGTCTCCGACCGGATCGAAGCGCTGGGCATCGAGCGGGCGCACCTGGTGGGCCACTCCCTCGGAGGGGCCACGGCGCTGGCGCTGACTTCCCTTGGCCGTGTCGCGGTCCGGTCGCTGACATTGCTTGCCCCCGGAGGCCTGGGCCCGGACATCAACGGAGGCTTCATCGGTGGCTTGACCCGCTCGACGACCGCCGAAGCACTGGAGCGCTGGCTTGCCGTCATGGTCGCCGACCCGAACGTGCTGCCGCAGGGCTACGCGCGTGCCGTGCTGAGAAGCATGGAGCGGACCGGGCAGCAAGCAGTGCTGGCAACCCTTGCCGAACGGCTCTTTGCGGACGGCACACAGGCCTTTGATCTGCTGTCCGCTCTCCGGGGGGCGGCGGTACCGACGCGCCTCGTGTGGGGTCGCTGCGACCGGGTGATCCCGCATGCGCACAGCCTGCGCGCGCCGGGCTGGGTGGCGGTCCACCTGCTGGACGGTGTCGGCCACGTTCCGCAGATGGAAGCGCCCGAACTCACCGCGCGCCTCATTGCCGAAACGCTCCGCAGTGCGGGCTGACCGCCGCCTGGCAATACGTCATCGCCGTTCCGCTGTGCGGGCCGGCACAGTGCCATCGATTCCGAAGGAGTACGACAATGATCTTTGATCATCGCACCTACACGGCCCGTCCCAACATGTTGCCGCACTTTCTGAAGCTCTACGAGGAGGTCGGCCTGCCGATGCAGCGCCACTATCTCGGGGAGCCCTTCGGCTTCTTCCAGACGCATATCGGCGATCTCTCCCGCACCGTCCACCTGTGGAAATACGACAGCCTGGCCGACCGCGAGGAGCGTCGCGACCGCATGGAGGCCGATCCGGAATGGCAGGCCTACCGTCGCAAGGTAATCGAGACGGATTACCTGCTCGACATGCGAAACCAGATCCTCAAACCCGTCTCCTTCTTCAATCCCGGAAAGTAAGCATGGACCTCATATTTTCGGCCGAAGGCCAGAGCTGGCCATTGCGGCTGAACGGCAGTGCCGAACGCACCCAGCGCGCTCTTCTGAACGCGCTGCCGCTGCCGTTGCAACTCCACACACCCAAGATCGCCGGAAGCCATATCTACTGGCACGCGCCGTTCGTGGAGGACGTCGAAGGCGGCACTCATGTGCTCTCGGCAGCGCCGGGAGCGTTTGTGTACTGGCCTGTCCGGCAGTTCCTGGAAATCACCTTTGCCCCGTTGCAGGCAGAAAACGCGGAGATCACCGTCCTTGGTTATCTCGACGCCCCGATCGAAGGCATCGCGGCACTGGCCAAGACGCTGATGCATGAGCAGGGCCGCCGCATACTGAGCGGCACGCTCGAGCGGGCCGACCGGCAATCGGCCGCATCCCAAGCGACCACGCTGCTGCCGGCGGACATTCTGTCGGCACGCGCGAAACTCTGGGCGGCCTGCCCGGCCGACATCAGCGGCGTCACCGCCTCGCGTGCGATCATGCACCCGGCCGGGCCGGTCTTTGCTGCGGAGGCCGAAGCGCGCGTCCTTCATGAACTCCTCTGGTGGGTCCGCGCCGAGCGCGGCAAGCGGGACGAAGCCGTCCTGCGGCAGACGGCGGCTCTGGCCTTGAACAAGACGGCGACGCGCCTCCGCGACTTCTGCCACATGGAAGAGACGCCGGCGCTTCTGTTCCGTCTGGAAGCGGCGATGGCGGAAGAGCTGCCTTTCGATGCGCTCATCGATGAATCGATCCTAGTTGCCGGCCGCATCGGTGCCTGGATCGACCTCCTGATACCGTGGAACGACCTCAACGAGGCCTTCCGCAGAGCATTGGACTGAGGAAATGGAAATGGAAAAGCTGCCCGTCGGCATCGTTGGTTTTGGGGTGATCGGGCAACGGTGGGCGGCGGCTTTTTCCCATGCCGGTCATCCCGTGCGCGTGTACGATCCTGTGAATGGCCGAACAGAGGCGTTCCGTGCCGCGCAACCCGGGCTGATGGTCGATCTCGATGCGGTCTGCGGCCGCAGCGCCGAGCCCGGCCCCATCGACATTCTCCCGACGCTGGCGGATGCACTTGCCGGGGTCGGTTTCGTTCAGGAGAACGGTCCGGAAGACCTGTCGCTGAAGCGGCGGCTGCTGGCCGAGATCGAGCCGCATGTCGACGACGAGGTGGTGATAGCCTCATCATCTTCCGCGCTGATCGTATCTGACATGCAGGCGGATTGCCGGGTGCCCGGCCGCATCGTCCTGGGTCATCCCTTCAATCCGGTGCATCTCATGCCGCTGGTGGAGATCGTCGGCGGGCGCGACACGACCGAGACGGCGCTTCTTCGGGCGCGTACCATCTATGAAGCGATCGGCAAGAAGCCGGTCGTTCTCAACCGCGAAATCACCGGCCACCTCGCATTGCGCCTCATGGGGGCGATGTGGCGCGAGGCGATCGCGCTCGTGCGCGACGGCGTGGCGTCCGTCGAGGATGTCGATCGCGCCTTCATATATGGTCCGGGTCCTAAATGGACGTTGCAGGGCTCGTTCATTTCAAACCAGCTGAATGCGGACGGCATGGAGGATTTCCTCCGGAAGTACGGCCCGACCTACCAGGCGATCTGGGATACGCTTCTCGATGCCAGGCTGGACGACGAGACGATCCGCACCGTCACCCAATCGACCGCGCAGGCGGCTCGAGGGCGCACCCAGGCGGAACTGAAAGCCGATCGCGAGGCCGGCCTGGTCGGCATCCTGAAAACGATCGCCGAATGCGGCGCGCTCTGAAAACAGCAATGTCGAGGTGAAGATCATGGACTATCGAACAGCCCTCGTGACGGGTGCCTCCAAGGGGATCGGCGCTGCGATTGCCGCGGCATTGGTGAGCGAGGGCCTGACTGTGCATGCACTGGCGCGCGACCTGTCGGCGTTGGAAAGTCTGGCCGCGCGGCTCGGCCCGCGCCTGAAGCCTCTGGCCGCCGATGTACGCGACCATGAGACCATCACCCGGCAACTGGACGGCGTTCCCGTTGATGTGCTCGTCAACAACGCCGGCGGGCTTGCGACCGTCCGCCCGCTGCACGAGCAGAGCGCGGAGGAGACGGCGGAGGCGGTGTCGCTGAACCTGACAGCCCCGCTGCAGATGATCCGCCTGATCCTGCCGGGCATGATCGAGCGGGCGCGGGGGCACATCTTCAACCTCACGAGCACGGCGGCCGGCGCGGTCTTTCCCGGAACCACGACCTACGGCGCTGCGAAGGCGGGCTTGTCCCAGGCGGGGCGGATCCTGCGTTACGACCTTGCCGGAACGGGCGTCCGGCTGACGGAGATTGCTCCGGGGCGTGTGGAAACCGACTTCTACATGCAGGCCTTCGACGGCGATCGGGAATTGCTGCGGGACCGGATGTATGCGCGGCAGCGGCCGCTCAGGCCCGAGGATGTCGCATCGGTCCTCGTCTCGGCGCTCCGCCTGCCGGATCATGTCGACGTCGCCGAGCTGGTGGTCACCCCGAGCGAACAGGCTGCGGGTGGATACACCTATCCCGATGCGCCCGGACATCAGGCCTGAAGCCTTTCAAGTCGGCCCGCTTTCCCGGACGAGGCGGGCATGCACCGCTTCGCAGGCCGCCCGCCAGAGCGCAGGCTGGCCCCCTGCGGCAAGCACATCCAGCCCCAGTTCGGTGATGCCGCCCGGGGTCACCAGATCGGCCAGAAGCGCGCCCATCGGATCGGGCTTTTCATCGATCAGGCGGCCCGCCGCCACGAATGTCAGTGCAACAAGGCGGCGCATCGCCTGCGCGTCGGCGCCTTTTTGCGCGGACCATTCCGCGGTTCGCCGGATCAGGTCTTGGGCCCAGCCATAGACGGCGGCGTTGACGGTGGCGATCTCGAAGTCAGCCTCGCTGGCGAGCGGTATCACGGGCCCCAGGCGCTCCAGAACCATGTTGGCCTCGGCTATCTCGGGAAAGCAAACCGTCGGGCTTGCATTGATCTCCGCGGCCGTCAGCGGCATGGCACGGACGGCCCGCGCCGGCGCGACCGGCAGGCTCCCGAGCGCAACGCCCGCGCAGGCGGATATCAGGACCTGTTCCTCTCTCCACGGCAGGGCGGCAACCGCCGTGGAAGCGTCCGCCGGACGGACCGCAAGCAGGACGACGTCGGCCTGCTCGACGAGCGCCCTGTTGTCGGCGGCCAGCGGAATTGCGTGCCGGGTCGAAAGCTCCCGCCCCTTCCCGCGTGGGGACAGGAGGACGCTGGCCGGGTCCAGCCCCGACTTCAGCAGACCCTCGAGCATGGTTGCGGCGAGATGCCCGACGCCGAGGACACCAAGTATCATCATCAACTCCTCAAGGACGTGCCGCGGCTTGCCAACCGCAAGAAACTGGGGGAAAGGTGCATCACCAACTGTCGACAACGCGCAGACTGAAGCGCGCCGGAGGCTCTATGAACGAACGATCCGAAACCATCGCCGTAAGCGAATCGCCAGCGGAGGGCGAGACGCGCAGATCGGCAGACAGCAGCGAGCGGGCGTACAATACGATCCGCAAGCTTCTGGTCGAATTCAAGCTGAAACCCGAGGAACGCATCAACGAGGTCCAGCTTTCGCGCAGCCTCGGCGTATCCCGTACGCCGATTCGCGAGGCTCTGAACCGTCTCGCCTCCGAAGGGTTCGTTTCCCTCACGCCGAACAGGGGCTTTTTCGTGCGCAGTCTCAGCACAGAAGGGCTGCTCGATCTCTACGAACTGCGCACCATCATCGAATGTGCCGCCTTCCGGCTGATGTGCCAGCGCGCCGAGGACGATCAGATCGAGCGGCTGCGCGCCTACTGGACCGCCATCGTCGAGGGTTATCAGGACCATCCGCCGGACGTCATCCTTGCGGAGGACGAGGGCTTCCACCTGCTGATCGCGGAACTCTCGGGAAATCCCGAGCTCGTTCATCAGCTGTCTTCCATCAATGCGCGCATCCGTTTCATTCGGCGCATCCAGATCGAACACCGCACGCACGACAAGGCGCAGGTCAGCTCTCACTCGGCCATCGTCGAGGCCGCGATGAACCGGGATATCGAACGCGGTGTCGAACTCCTGCGCAATCATATCGAGATGACGGTCTCCGCGACGCAGCAGGCCCTGAAGGATGCCCTGCTCAAGGTTTTCGCCCCAGGCGACGCACTCTCGAGGACGCGCCGCAAAAGGGCCTGAGCAAGAAGAACTAGCCTGCGCGAAAATTGAACGCAATAGTGTCGACACTTTCTTGACGGCGACCCAATAGTCTGCTTCGATGACGATAGGCAAGGAAACCGCATTGAGGTTCCTGGCTTGAACGGATTGCAAAAAAGGGGAATCGCCATGAAATTTGCCGCCTCGCTCTGCCTCGGCGTATCGCTACTCGCCACGCAGGCATTCGCAGATGAAGTCACGATCGGGCTGGCTGGCCCGCTGTCCGGCCCGCAGGCCTATTTCGGCTCGACCTGGCACAACGGCTTCAAGCTCTACGTCGACAAACTGAATGCCGCAGGCGGCGTCAACGGCACGACCATCGCCATCGACCAGCAGGACGACAAGGCTGATCCGCGCGAAGGCACGCTCGTCGCGCAGAAGTATTGCGACAACGATGACGTCGTGCTCGGCCTCGTCAACTTCAACTCGGGCGTCGCCCAGTCCACTCTGCCGATCTACGAGGATTGCTCCCTGCCGACCATGACCTTCGGCTCCAATCCGGCGCTGACGCAACAGGGCTACAAGTTCATGGTTCGCCCGGTTGCCAACGACCTGGCAGGGGCATTGCTGCCGGCGGAATACGCGCTTGGCGAGCTCGGCGCCAAGAAGGCAATCGTCGTCAACGACAAGCAGGTCTTCGGTCAGGGCATCTCGGAAATCTTCGCCAAGAACTTCACCACCGGTGGCGGCGAGTTGCTGGACACGCTTGCCATTGCCCCGACCGACGTCGATTTCACCGCCGTCCTGGCCCAGATCAAGAGCAAGAACCCGGATGTTATCTACCTTGGCGCCGTGATGCCCCAACTGGCACTTTTCGCCAAGCAGATGCATGAGCAGGGTGTTACGGCTACGTTGCTGGTGCCGGATGGCGGCTATACGCCGGACTTCATCGGTCAAGCCGGCGAAGCCAACGTCCAGGGCACCATCGTGGCGATCCAGGTTCCGCCGATGGATGCGTCCCCGGACATTGCCGCGTTCGGCAAGCTCTACAAGGAGAAGTACGGCGAGGAAGCGGGCCCCTACTCGATCTACGGCTACGTCCAGGCACAGATCCTTGAGGAAGTGCTGAAAACCACCAAGGGCTTCAGCCGCGAAGAGATGAACGACGCCCTCCACGCCGTAAAGGTCAAGACGGCAGTCGGCGAACTCGAGTTCGACGACGTGGGCGAGCTGAAGGTCGCCCCGTCCTACCTCTACAAGGTAGAGGGCAAGGACTTCATGATGATCGGCTCGAAGTAAGTCGGGTCAAGAGTGCAGAGGCCGGAGCAATCCGGCCGGTACTGTCGTCGTGCGACTGGCACCGCCGCCAAAAAAAATCGCGTGCCGGTCGCACATTCCTATCCTCGTCCCGCGCCGCGACGTGCGTCGGTAGCCGGATACCTCGGACAGGACACCCATGCTGGGAACCATTATCCAACAGACGGTCAACGCTCTTACGATCGGCTCGATCTATGCCTTGATCGCCCTCGGCTACACCATGGTCTATGGTGTGCTGCGCATGATCAACTTTGCCCACGGCGAAATGTTCATGCTTGGCGCCTACGCCGCCTTTCTCGCGCTGACCCTTGTGGTCGGTGATATCGGCGCCGTCGGCGCCATTGCCCTGACGCTGGTCTTCTTCGGCGCCATCGTTGCCGTCGGTTTTGTCGGGGTCGGCATCGAGAGGCTGGCATACAGGCCTCTGCGCAACTCGACGCGACTTGCGCCGATGCTGTCTTCGCTCGGCGTTTCGCTTTCGCTCGTCACCGGCGTGCAGATCCTCGCCGGACCGCAGCCGGTAGGCTTTCCGAGCTTCTTCCCGACGACCCGGTTCGACGTTTTCGGCGGTACCGTGACACTGGTGCAGATCGGTATCCTGATCGCCGCGTTCATCCTGATGTTCGGCCTTTACACGCTCGTCAATCGCAGCCGTATGGGCATCATCGTGCGCGCCGTTTCGGAGAGCCGGCCAACCGCCCAGCTGCTCGGCATCAACGTCAACATGGCGATCTCGATGGTCTTCTTCTCCGGTCCCCTTCTGGGTGCGGCCGGCGGCATCCTGTATGCGAGCTACTACGGCATCATGTCGCCGACCATGGGCGCCGTGATCGGCCTGAAGGCGTTCACAGCGGCAATCCTCGGCGGCATCGGCTCGATCCCCGGCGCCATGCTCGGTGCCTACATCCTCGCTTTCGTCGAGGTAGGCGGCACGGCACTTCTGCCGGTTATCTCCGGCGGTGTCCTGGGCACCGAATATCGCGACGTGCTCTCCTTCGCCATTCTCATCCTCGTTCTGCTCGTCCGCCCTGCCGGTATCCTCGGCGAACCGGTTTCGGAGGAGAGCATGGTCTACAAGAGGGAATTCTGATGTCCGCCGTCGACACTCCCGCAACAGCCGCGCCGCGGACGCGCAGGATCATCCCGCTCCTCGTGTTTGCGCTTGCGGTTGCCCTCCTCGTCGCCACGCCGTTCCTGCCCAACTATCACATCCGGGTCATCAACGGTCTGCTGATCTACATCCTGCTCGGCATCGGCCTCAATATCGTCATCGGCTATGCCGGTCTTCTCGATCTCGGCTTCGTGGCCTTCTACGCAGTGGGCGCCTATACCTACGCGCTGCTCGCAAGCCCGCAGTTCGACCTCCACCTTCCCTTCCTGCTGATCCTCCTGATTGCAGCCTTCCTCGGCATGCTGACCGGCATATTGCTCGGCATTCCCGTCTTGAAGCTCAGGGGGGACTACCTGGCGATCGTGACCCTCGGCTTCGGCGAGATCATCCGCATCGTGATGAACAACGTCGACTGGCTGACCGGCGGGCCGCAGGGAATCGCCCGCCTCGACAAGGCATCGGTGTTCGGAATAGAGTTCGCTCGTCCGGTCGAGATCTATTTTCTGCTGCTGGTGATCGTCTTCACCGTCGCCGTTCTGGTCTGGCGGATGGAGCGGTCGATCCTCGGCAAGGCATGGGCCGCAATCCGTGAAGACCAGGACGCCGCACGCGGCATCGGCATCAACACGACCAACGCCAAACTGGCCGCATTTGCGACCTCCGCCAGCATCGGCTCCATCGCGGGTGTCATCTTTGCCGCCTCGCAGCGCTTCGTCAGCCCGGAAAGCTTCACGCTGCAGGAGTCGGTTCTGATCGTTCTGATGATCGTCGTCGGCGGTATCGGCAACATCCTCGGCATCGTGGCCGGCGCCACGATCCTGATCCTGCTGCCGGAGGTGCTGCGCGAATTCGCCGAATGGCGCATTCTTTTCCTCGGCCTGCTCATGATCGTTCTCATCATCATTCGTCCGGCCGGCATCGTGCCGCGAAGCTTCGGACCGGATAAACTCTTTCGGGGGCTGTTCGGAAAATGACGCTCATCTTCCAGAATATCCGCAAGCAGTATGGCAGCAACGTCGCGATCGACGACGTCTCGACAGAGTTCGTGCCCGGTCTGATCCACGGCATCATCGGGCCGAACGGTGCGGGCAAGTCGACCCTGATCAACATGACCGCGGGATCGTATACCGTATCGTCAGGGGCGATCGTTCTCGACGGCAGGCAGATGCAGCGCCTGAAGAAGTACGAGATTGCCAATGCGGGCATCGCCCGCACCTACCAGAACATCCGCCTGTTCGACCAGATGACGGCGCTGGAGAACCTCGAGGTCTGCTACTATCCAACGGAAGTCGGTGCGACGTGGCGGGAAGTGCTGTGGCCGCCCTTCGGCCGGAGCCAGCGCGAGCGCAGACGCGAAGCCTGCATGGAGATACTGCGGTTCTTCAATTTGCAGGGCTACGCGACAGCCGAGGCCGGCAGCCTGCCCTACGGCCGCCAGCGCATGCTCGAGATTGCGCGTGCGCTGGTCATGAATCCGCGGGTGTTGTTGCTGGACGAACCGGCGGCCGGCCTCAATCACCACGAGACCGCGGAACTGACGGCCAAGCTGGCCGAGCTGCGCTCGCCCGATCGAATCATGATCATCGTCGAGCACGACATGGATCTCGTTATGACGCTCTGCGATCGCATCGTGGTCATGCATCACGGCAAACTTCTCTTCCAGGGCACGCCCGCCGAGGTGCAGGCGAACCCTGACGTCCAACTTGCCTATCTGGGGACAGCCAATGACATCGACGAAATCCGCGCCGCTGCTCAAGATCGCCGGGCTAAGCTCGGGATACGGGCGCGTCAGCGTTCTTGAAGGTATCGACCTCGAGGTCGACAACCAGGAAATCGTCGTCATCCTCGGTCCGAACGGCGCGGGAAAGACGACACTCCTGAACTCGATCTCCGGCGTCGCTCGGGCGACGACGGGAACCATCGTCTTCGACGGCAAGGATATCACCGGCGCAAGGCCCGAGCAGGTCGTGCGCATGGGGCTGGTGCATTGCCCGGAGGGTCGCCAGATCTTCCAGCGCCTGACGGTCGAGGAAAACCTCGTCGCGGCGCACATCGGCCGGGCCGGCAAGAGCTTCGAAGCGCTCCGCTCTGAAGTGTTCGACCTGTTCCCGGTGCTCAAGGAGCGGCGCAACGGTATGGCGAGCCGCATGTCCGGCGGGCAGCAGCAGATGCTGGCGATCGGCCGAGCGCTCATGGCCGAGCCGAAACTGCTGATGCTCGACGAGCCGTCACTCGGCCTCGCCCCAAAGATCATCCACCAGATCTTCCGCATCATTCTGGATCTCTCCCAGACCGGAATCTCAATCCTGCTCGTCGAGCAGAACGTCCAGCTGGCGCTGGAATGCGGCGACTACGCCTACCTGCTGAACACAGGGCGGGTCAGGGTTCACGGACCCTCACAGGAAATCGCCGAGCATTCCGCCCTCAGCGACCACTACCTCGGTAGCGCGACCGAGGAAGTCATTCATGTTTGAGGTGGACTGGAAGACGCCACACCTGTGGCGCAAGACGGCGAAAGTTCGTCCTGCGTCGCCGGAACTCCAGGGCGACCATCGTACCGATGTGCTTGTCGTGGGCGGCGGCTTCACCGGACTTGCGGCAGCACTCGGGGCGCACGACAGCGGCGTCGACGTGGTATTGCTCGAAGGCAACGAGATCGGCTCGGCGGCATCGGGACGCAACAACGGTCTCGTCATCTCGCATCATTCCAAGGCGTCCCCTTCCGAATTCGAGGCTGCATTCGGCCGCGAGATCGGCGAACGGTTCAACCGAATGGTGGCGGATTCAGCCGGCGTTGCCTTCGGCTTGATGCAGCGCTTCGGCATCGATGCCCACCAAGTGCAGGAAGGCTGGATCCAGCCCGCCCACACCGAAACGACGCTTGCCCGCGCCCGAAAGTTTCATGACGAGTGGAAGGCCTTCGGTGCCAACGTGTCCTGGCTCGACCGGGAAGAGATTTCGGCGCGCATCGGCAGCCCCTATCTCGGCGGCTGGATCGTTCACAACTCCGGCCACATCAATCCTTTCGCGATGACGATCGGGCTTGCCGACGCACTGACACGCGAAGGCGTTTCGATCTTCGAAAACTCCAGGGCGACCGGGATCGAGAAAGTTACGGCAGGCTGGCGCGTGCACACGGCCAGGGGCAGCGTCACGGCACGGGAAGTCGTGCTTGCCACCAATGCGCTGACCGGCGACATATGGCCGGGACTGAAACGGACCCTGGTACCGTTCAAGGTGTTTCAGGCTGCGACCGATCCCCTCACCGAGGACGTGCGGGGAGGTATCCTCGTCGGCAATCCGGCTGTCTCCGACATGCGCAACGATTTGCGCTATTTCCACTATGACTGCGACAACCGGCTTGTGAGCGGCGGCACCCATACGTTCTGGCACAACGAGGCCGAGCGCGGACTTGCCAAGGTGTCGCGCATGCTCGGCAAGGCTTTTGCCGCCTTTGGCGGCGAGCCTCGGATGAGCGAGTACTGGCACGGCACGTTCGCCGTTGTGCCAGATCGCCAGCCGCGCCTCTACCGGCTTGCGCCGGGCCTGGTCTTCGGCGGCGTCTACTCCGGGCGGGGGGTGGCACTGTCCATGTCCCTGGGGCGGGAGTTGGGACGGTGGGCTGCGGGACGAAGGACGGATGCCCAGATGTCCCTCCCCGTGACTGCGATGAAACCGGTGCCCTTCCATCCGATCGCGACACAGGTGGCAAACCGGATGCACGCCTGGAACCGCTTTCAGGACCGGGAATAGGCGTGGGGAGGCGCCCATATGTCCAGGGATATCTGCAGCATTGACAGCCGCCCGCTCGGGCGGCCGTCTTTATCTCCCGCGGTCAGTACGCCGCTTCGTAAGCTGCACATATCTCCGCCTGCGTCTTTTCTGCAAGGTAGGCGATCTCGCCTTGCTTGTGCTTGACGTAGACTTCGGCAAAGCCCTCCGGGAACCAGCCGCAGACGGTCGCATTGTTCTCGAAGCTGGCAAGCGCGGCCTCTAGTGACTGCGGCAGCCGGACGTAGCCACGGGCGGCGAGTTCTTCCGGCCCGAGCAACGAAAGGTCTTCCTGAGTGGCTTCCGGCACTTCAAGCCCTTCCTCGATGCCCTGCACGCCGGCATGCACGATCGCGGCAAGCGCAAGGTGCGGATTGGCGGCGGCATCGGCCGCGCGGAACTCGAAGTTGAACTGCGCTGCCTTGGCGATATCGCTCATGTCCGAGACCGGGCAAATTCGCACCGAAGCCTCGCGGTCGCGGAACCCGAGATTGTTGAAGGCGGCACTCCATCGATGCGGCGTCAGCCGGAGATAGGAGACGACGCTGGGCGCCGTGATGGCGATGATCGAATCCAGGTACTTCAGGACGCCGGCGACGAATTTCCCCGCCAGGTCGGACAGGTCATGCTTGCCCTTGGGATCGTAGGTCGCCGGATTGCCGGAGGCGTCCAGCATGCTCAGATGCACATGGACGCCGTTGCCGACGCCCGCGGGATCGCGGATCGGCGTGAAGGTCGGATCGTAGCCCAGTTCCCGGGCGACGAGGCCGACCAGTTCGCGTGTTATCAGCGAATGGTCGGCGATCGTGACGCCCTTCTGCGGGCCCATGGTAACTTCGAACTGACCGCTGCCGAATTCCTTCAGGATCGTGTCCGGCGTGACACCGGCGTCGCGCATGGCGGCGACGATGGCTTCGCAGAAGTGGCGCTCCTGCTGGAAACCGCCCAGCGTGAAGGCTCCCCCGACTTCGGACGTGAGGTGCTTCAACTGGAATTCGTGCTCGAAGGCACCGAGCAGGGTGACGCCGCCAACGCGCTCGAGCCTTTCAAGAGCGGATTCGAGGATGGAGCGGGTGCAGAACTCCCAGGGGCGCCCGTCGGTGTAGCGGATGTTTCCAAGAACGAAATTCTCATTCGGCGCGTCGTCTTCGCTCTCGATGCTCACGCGCGTGGCGGCATCCGGGATGAGCACAAGATCACCGAGCGAGCCGAAGGGGCTGTCGGCGATGGTATCGAAGCAGGTGATCTGCACATTGGTAGGCGTCCAGCCGACACCCCGCTTCAGGCGCTTCTCCATTTGGTCCAGCGGAAAGGCCTTGCCGCGGACCTTGCCCGAAAGGTCGCCGCAGCACGCGACCATCATTTCCTCACGTTTCATCCATTTCCCCGTTCATGCTGTCCTGGTCATAACCCGGCATCGCAAAACGAATGCCGTCCCAATCGTTGATGCGCTTCTGCGTGGCGCTCCAGTCTGCCTCGGAGACGCGCACGATCAGCGCCTCGACGAGGGCCATCGCCGCGGCCACCGTGTCCCATGCGGTGCCGGCATCGATCGGCAGCGCCACGATATGATCGGCGCTGCGCGCCGCAGGCGACATCCATTTGTCCGTCACCACGACGATGGTCGCGCCGCGTTTGGCGGCGATCGTTTCGGCGAGGCGACAGAGGCTCGGCTGGTAGCGGCGAAAATCGAACAGGAGGACGACGTCCTTCTTGCGCATCCGCAGGACATGCTCGGGCCAGAACTCGGGATTGTCGGCGATGTGATAGATGCCGCTGCGGATCTGGCGAAGATGGATCGACAGAAAGGATGCGATGCTGTCGCTGACCCGGCCACCCAGCAGGAAGATGTTGCGGGAGGGATCCGCCAGGAGTGCGGCTAGGATATCGAACTGCGCCTGCGAGACGGTCTCCGTCATCTCCTGCATGACGGCAGAAAGGCGCGCGACGTATTCTGCCAGAAATTCGGAATGGCCGACGGGCTTCTGGCTCGACATGAGATCGAGAGGGGAGCGCTGCCCCTCCTTCAACTCGGCAATGAGCTGACGCTGCAGGTCCTGAAAGCCGCCGCAACCGATCTTGCTGACGAAACGGGTGATGGAGGGCGCGCTTACGCCGGTTTTTGCGGCAAGCTCCTGGATGCTCTCAAGCGCCGTGAACGGATAATCGGCGAGGATCGCATTGGCGATCTTTCGCTCGCTCGCGGTCAGCTGCGCCGCGGAATCCCTTATCCTCGTTCGGATCGTCGATGATATCACATGGTTCACCGGTTGCATTCCCCCAGTTGCGATCGATATTTGCGCCATGAAAAAAAATAGTCAAACAGAAATATATGATTGACTATGATTGATAAATTTCCTTGGATGACGTCCATACTATCCCGCACCGGCAACCATGTCGCCGGAGCATGAACAGATCGGGTTTCCATGCCGAGGATCGCGGAACGCGACACGATGAAATTGCTGCTGGCCGGAGATCCCGAGCCTGTCGAAACGGTCAACCTTGCGGGCGACTCTGCCATTTTCCTGACCTGCGAGCATGCCGGACGCGCCGTGCCGTCGGCGCTGGGCGACCTTGGCGTGGCCAGCGATGAGATGGACCGGCATATCGCCTATGACGTCGGCGCCGAAGGCCTGTCGCATGCGCTTTCGGAGCGCCTGGGCTCAGCCCTCGTTCTCCAGCGCTACAGCCGCCTTGTGATCGATTGCAACCGGCCCTTCGAGGCTGACGATTGCGTCGTGCTGCGCAGTGACGGCACGAGGGTGCCCGGAAATGCGGACCTTGCCGAGAGCGACCGTGTTCGTCGTTACTCCGAAATTCACGAGCCCTTGCACGATGCCATCACGGCGGCTCTCGACGAGCGCCAGGCCGCCGGCCGCCCGACGGTGCTCGTATCGGTGCACAGCTTCACGCCGGTCATGCGCTCGACCGGCGCCGTGCGGGAATTCGAGCTCGGGCTTCTCTACAATCGCGACGGGCGCTTTGCGAGGAGCCTGGCCGAGGCGTTTGCCGAGGCCAATCCGGATGTCTCCGTCCGGCTCAACGAGCCTTACGTCGTCGACGACCAGTCCGACTACACGATTCCTGTCCATGGCGAGAGGCGCGGTCTGCCGCACGTTCTCATTGAAGTGCGCAACGATCTCATCACGGACGCCCGAGGGCAGCAGGAGTGGGCCGAGAGGCTGGCCGGACCGCTCCGCCGCGCCACCGACATGCTGAAGGAAACGACCGATGGCTGCTGAACACCTGACCACCCGCGAAATCGCGCTCGATCCGGCTGCGTCCGCGATCCTTTTCATCGACGTCCAGAACTTCTCGGTCCGCCGCGACGGGGGCGAGTTCAAGGACGTCTCCGACGCCGACATCGCCGGGAAGTACGGCTACTACTTCCAGCGCATCGGCGAGGTTGCCATTCCGAACATGCAGCGCCTGCTTCACGGCTTTCGCAAGGCGGGCATAGAGGTGCTGCACACTACGATCGAGAGCCTGACGAGAGACGGCCGCGACCGCAGCCTGGACTACAAGATCACCGGCTTCAACGTGGCGAAGGGGTCATGGGACGGCAAGGTCATCGACGAACTGGAGCCGCTCGAAGACGAGATCGTGTTCCCCAAGAGCTCGTCAAGCGTCTTCGTCTCCACGCATATCGACTATGTCCTGCGCAATCTCGGCGTAAAGCAGCTTGTCCTTTGCGGCCTTCTCACGGACCAGTGCGTGGAATCGGCGATCCGCGACGCCTGCGACCTCGGCTACCTGGTGACGCTGGTGCCGGATGCCTGCGGCACCTACTCCGAGGAGCGGCATGAGACGTCGCTTCGCGCCATCAAGGGCTATTGCCGCCAGATATCGACCGATGCGCTTCTGAAGGAAATAGGCCAATAATAAGAAAGTGCGCATCAAGCATCATGGGATGGAACAAGGAGACCTCCGCAAGCGGACCCCAGCAGAAAATAGATATGTCCGCGCAACAGCTTTAGCGCCGCAACGGCGCAAGAAAGGGGAACCACGCTATGAAATCGACCTCCAAACTACTTCTGGCAGCAGGCCTTGCGCTCGCTGGCTCGTCGGTGCTCGCGGCCGACGAAAAGATCGTCATCGGCGGCGCGCTTTCGATGACCGGTATCCAGGCACCGCTGGATACCCCCGGCTACAACGGCGCCCTCGTTGCCGTGAAATACCTCAACGATAATGGCGGCGTGCTCGGCAAACAGGTCGAGTTCATCAACATCGACGGCAAGTCCGACCCGGTCACCGTCGGCAACGTCGCGGTCGAACTGATCGACAAGGGCGCGGAGGTCATCGTGGCGCCCTGCGACTTCGACTTCGGATCGCCGGCCGGCCGCGAGGCACAGTCCGCCGGCCTCGTCGGTATCTCGACCTGCGCTTCCGATCCGCTCTACTCGTCTTGGTCACTCGGCGACAAGCAGTTCACGCTGTCCATGTGGAACACGACGATGGGGGCCACGGCGGCGGACTTCGCCGTCAAGGAGAAGGGCTGGAAGACGGCCTATGTCGTCACCGACCAGTTCATCGCCTACACCAAGTCGCTCTCGAAGTACTTCGTCGAGCAGTTCAAGGCGAATGGCGGCGAGGTCATCCTCGAAGACACCTATACCAACGGTGACAACAACTTCTCCGCCCAGCTTGCGCGCCTGCAGGCGCTCGGCAAGAAGCCGGACGTGATCTTCGTCTCCTCTTACGGCACGGATATCGGCGTCATCATCCGCGCGCTGCGCGAAGTCGGCTACGATGCGCCGATCCTCGGTGGCGACGCCTATGACGACCCGGCAATGCACGAAGCGCTCGGCGAGAAGTTCGGCAACGACGTCTATTTCGTCACCCACACCTGGATGGGGCCGGAAGCGCATCCCGACATGGCAAAGTTCATCGAACTCTACACCGCCATGCACGGCAAGGCGCCGGACACCTCATTCGTTTCGACCGGCTGGGACACTGTCATGCTGATCGCCGAAGCCATCAAGGCCGCCGGATCCACCGATGGCGCAGCCGTCGCCAAGGCGCTTGAGGACGGCCAGTTCAAGCTCCTGACCGGCGACCTCGACTATGGCACCGCGGAGGAAGGCCACGTACCGAACAAGGCCGCAGCCATCATCGAGCTCAAGGGTGGCAAGCCGAGCTTCGTGGGATGGCGCAAGCCCGAATCCCTGCCGAAGCCCTGATCGCCCACATAGGGTCGGTCCTGCGCATGCCGCCCGAACCGGACACGGTTCGCCGGGTCGGGCATGCGCGGGCCGGGCGCCGCAGCGTCTCTCATCCAGCCGATGACGCGCGGTGCCCGGAAAGACCGTCTCATCACCTTCGGATAAGCCATGTCTGAAACGCGTCTCGCGGTGGCCGATGTGTCGGTGGAGTTCAGCGGACTTCGCGCACTCGATCATGTATCGCTGTCGGTCGACACCGGCGAAGTCGTAGGCCTCATCGGGCCGAACGGCTCCGGCAAGACCACGCTCGTCAATGCCATCACCGGACAGGTCAAGCTTGCCGGCGGAACGATCACTGCTGCCGGTGTCACCCTCTCCGGCCTCTCTCCGCGGGCGATCGCCTTGCAGGGCGTGAGCCGCTCCTTCCAGATCGTCCGCCTGTTCAACGCGATGACCGTCCTTGAAAACGTCGAGGCCGCGGCCCTGGCGAAGGGCGCCTCCCGTGCCGTCGCCCGAAAGCGGGCGGAGGCGCTGCTGGACGAGTTCGGGCTTGCCTCCAAGGCGGACGAACTTGGCGACAGCCTCAGCTACGGCGACAAGCGCCGCGTCGAGATCGCCAGGGCGCTGGCGGCCGAGCCGAAATTTCTGCTTCTGGACGAGCCTGCGGCGGGCATGAACGACGCGGAGACCGAAACCCTGCTGCACACCCTTGCCGCACTGCCTAAAAAGAGGGGGCTCGGTCTTCTCATCATCGACCACGACATGGGACTGATCATGCGCCTGTGCCATCGGCTGCATGTGCTCGCTTCGGGCCGCACCATAGCGGAGGGCAGCGCCGCTCACGTTCGCGCACATCCCGCCGTCATCGAGGCCTACCTCGGAAAGGGTACCGTCCATGCTTGAGGTGCGCGACCTTTCCGTCAGCTATGGCGCCATTCGCGCAGTGCGGGGCATCAGTTTCTCGCTCGGCAAGGGAGAACTGGTCAGCCTGCTTGGCGCGAACGGTGCCGGCAAGTCCTCGACCATCAAATGCATCGCCGGCGCGCTCAAGGCGTCCGGCGGCGCGATCAGGCTGGAAGGCAAAGACATCACCGCAGCCAGCCCTGAACAGGTGGTCCGCGCCGGACTGGCGACGGTGCCCGAGACGCGTGACGTCTTCCCTGATTTGACCGTCGCCGAGAACCTCATGCTTGGCGCCTATCTCCACCGGCGGGACCAGGCCGGTAACCGCGACAACCTGGAGCGGATGCATACGCTCTTCCCGCGCCTTTCCGAACGATCCAATCAGGCGGCCGGCACGCTGTCGGGCGGCGAGCAGCAGATGCTGGTCATCGCCCGCGCGCTGATGTCCCGTCCGAGCGTGTTGCTGCTCGACGAGCCCTCGCTCGGGCTTGCGCCCGCGATCGTCGAACGCATCTTCGAAATGATCGAGACGCTGAAGAAGTCCGGCCTGACCATCCTGCTCGTCGAGCAGAACGTGAACCAGGCGCTGGCAGTCGCAGATCGCGCCTATGTGATGCGGCTAGGCTCCATCGTCGCCTCGGGCACGGCGGACGAGATCCGCTCGACCAGCGACCTCAGCGCGCACTATCTGGGGAGCTGACCCATGGCCTTTACCATCCAGTTCGTCATCGACGTCCTCAGCCTCGGCGGCGCCTATGCGCTGATGGCGCTCGGCCTCGTGATCATCTACGGCATTCTGCGGCTTGTTAACTTCGCCTACGGCGAATTGATCATGGTCGCGGGCTATACCATGTATCTTTCGAGCGGTTCCGGCCTGCCGTGGATCGTCATGGCCACACTCGCCGTCGCCATGGCCGTGGTGTTCGGCATCTTCACCGACTACGCCGCTTTCCGGCCGGTGCGCGCCAAGTCGGTCACCGCCGTACTCATCACCTCGTTTGCCTTCTCGAACCTCTTGCAGAATGCGGCACTTCTCTTCATCTCGCCGCGTCCGCGCAATGTGCCGCTGCCGCCGATCTTCTCGCAGACGGTCGAGATCGCAGGCGCGATCACCCCGGTCCGCAACCTGATCACGATCGCCGCATCGATCGTTCTTCTCGCCGCCGTCGCCTACCTGATGCGCAAGACCACGCTCGGCATCGCCATGCGCGCGGCGGCCACGAACTTCACCATGGCGCGCATGCTCGGCGTTCCCGCAAACCTGATCATCTCCTCGGCATTCGCGCTATCGGGCTTCCTCGCCGGCGTCGTCGGCATCCTCTGGATCGGTCGCATCGGAACCGTCGTGCCCGGCGTCGGTCTCGAACCGTTGCTTGTCGCCTTCATCGCCACCGTGATCGGCGGAATGAGAAGCCTGCCCGGCGCCGTCGTCGGCGGCTTCCTGCTCGCGCTCATCGACACCACCTTGAACTACACCCTGCCGCAGGACCTGCTGAAGTTCCGCGACGCCTTCACCTTCACCCTCGTCATCCTGATCCTGCTCTGGCGACCGGCGGGCCTCATCAAGGGTCCAGCGAGCGGCCAGCGGACCTGAGGAGCGCGCAACAATGAAGCATTCCTACATCACTGCCGCCCTGCTGATCGGTGTCATCGTGGCCCTCGTTCTCGGCACGGAACTGCTCGGCATCCGGCTTTATGACCGTATCGTCACGAACCTCCTCATTTCGCTGGTACTCGTCATCGGGCTGCAGACCTTCATGGGCAATTCCGGCCTTTTGTCCTTCGCCCATATCGGCTTCATGGGCTTCGGCGCCTACACCTCTGCCGTTCTCACCATTCCGGCGCAGATGAAGGGCATGGCGCTTCCCGACCTCTACGGTTTCATGACGGGGGTGGAAGTTTCGCCGCTGCTCGCCATGCTGGTCGCAGGCATCGTTGCCGCAATCGTGGCCGCGATCGTCTCCTACCCGCTGATGCGCCTTTCCGATGCCGCGGCCGTCATCACCTCCTTCGCGCTGCTCGTCGTTCTCTACACGGTGATGAACAACTGGAGCGCCTTCACCAACGGTCCGCGCACCCTTTTCGGCTTGCCGAAGACCACGACCCTGCCAATGGCGGCGATCGTGGCGTCCCTGGTCGTCGTCGTCGCGCTCGTCTTCAAGGAGTCGCGAACGGGCAAGCTGCTGCGCGCATCCCGCGAGGACGAGGTCGCCGCTGCGGCGCTCGGCGCCGACATTCCGAAGCTTCGATGGAAGGCCTTCGTGCTGGCGGCCTTCATCGCCGGCATCGGCGGGGCGCTGTGGGGGCACTTCATCACCTCGTTTGCGCCGAAGTCGTTCTATTTGAAGGAAACCTTCCTCGTCATCACCATGCTGGTGATCGGCGGCGCGAACACAGTCACCGGGGCCGTCGCCGGCGCCATCCTGGTGACGTTCGCCTATGAGGGGCTCCGCGGCCTCGAAGGCACGCTGAATGCAACCGCGGCCGGTGCCGGACAGGTGGTCGGCCTGACCGAGATCGTTCTCGCGATCGCGATGATCGCCTTCATGATCCTCAGGCCCGGCGGCCTCTTTCCGACCCGGGAGATAGGCCACATCCTCGCCCGCATGCGCCGCAAGAAGGAGACCTCCGCATGACCTGGAAGACCGCCTACCGATCCTTCTACTATGCCAATGCCGAGGAGCCGGAGGATATCGTCCTAGACCCGGAAACGACCGCGCTGCTGGTCATCGACATCCAGAACACCTATCTCGACCCAAAGGATACGCCCGAGGAAACCGCCCGCTGGCAGCCCTTCTACGACCGGATGCGCAAGACCGTCATTCCCAATACTGCGCGGCTGATCGAGGAATGCCGCAGGCGCAAGGTGGAAGTCATTTTCGCCCGCATCGCCTGCCTGAAGCCGGACGGACGCGACCGGTCGCTGAGCCAGAAGAAGCCGGGGTTCAACTACCTGCTGCTGCCGAAGGAACTGCCTGAGGGACAGGTCGTGCCGGAGCTGGAGCCGCGGGCGGACGAGATCGTCATCACCAAGACTACCGACAGCGCGCTGACCGGCACGAATCTGCGCCTCGTCCTGCACAACATGGGCATCAAGAACGTCATCTGCTGTGGCATCTTCACTGACCAGTGCGTTTCCTCGACGGTGCGCAGCCTGGCAGACGAGAGCTTCGGCGTTGTCGTCGTAGACGATTGCGGTGCGGCGGCGACAGACGAGCTGCACCGGCGCGAGCTCGAGATCATCAACATGATCTATTGCCATGTCGTCCAACTAGACGAGGTCCTGACCTTCTTCAAATAGGCGAGGAAATGCCATGTCCGGTCTCTACGCCCGCGAATGCCAATCGGTCTCAAAAATGGCGCACCTGCGGTTCTTCCCGCAGGCGGTCGTCGGCGGCCGCGGTGCCTATCTGACCGGCGACGACGGCCGGCAACTTCTCGACTTTTCCGCATCGTGGGGTTCTGCGAGCCTCGGGCATTCGCATCCGGCGATCCGCGAGGCGGTCAATCGCGGGCTCTCGGACCAGGCCGGGGCCAGCTATCTTTCGTCGGCGAACGAGCCCTGCGTGCTGCTTGCGGAAAAGCTGCTGTCGCTCGTGCCCGAGCGTGCCAGAGGCCGGGTCTGGTTCGGCCATTCCGGTTCGGATGCCAATGAGACGGTCGCGCGCATGGTCACGGCCGCAACAGGCCGTCCTCGGATCCTCGCATTCGACGGCGCCTATCACGGTGGCACGGTCGGCTCGATGGCCGTCTCCGGGCATCCGGCGCAGCAAGGGACGCGCGCGGCGGGCCTGACGCTCGTACCCTACCCCAACAGCTATGCCGCGGGTGGCGCCGAGGCCGCACGGGACGCCGCCCTCTCCCGTCTTGAGCGCCTGTTTGCGACCGAGGTGCCGCCGGATGAGGTTGCGGCCTTCTTCATCGAGCCGATCCAGTCCGATGGCGGCATGCTGGTTCCGCCGGACGGCTTCTTCCGCGCGGTGGAGGCGCTCTGCCGCAAGCACGGCATCCTCCTCGTCTGCGACGAGGTGAAGGTCGGGATCGGCCGCAGCGGCCGGTTCCACGCATACGACCATTCCGGGATCGAGCCGGATATCGTGGTGTTCGGCAAGGGCCTCGGCGGTGGGCTCCCGATCTCCGCCGTCGTCGGCCCGGAGGCCATGATGAACCACGCCGCCGCCTTCTCGCTTCAGACGGTCCATGGCAACCCCGTCTGCGCCGCTGCCGCCCTTGCGGTGCTTGAGACGATAGAGCGGGATCGTCTCGCCGAAAACGCAGCCGGGACAGGAAGCATTCTCCGCACCGCTCTCGATCAGCTCGCCACGCGCCATGCGCTGATCGGCGATGTCCGCGGTCATGGTCTGGCGCTTGGGCTCGAGCTCGTGAGCGATGCGGCCAGTCGCAGCCCGGCCGCGCGGGAAGCGGCGCTGACCGTCTATCGCGCCTTCGAGCTCGGTCTGGTGCTCTACTACGTTGGGGTGCGATCCAACGTGCTGGAATTCACGCCCCCGCTGACCCTTGCCCCCGGGGAGGCGGAAAAGGGCGTGGCCATCCTCGACCAGGCGCTCGCCGACGTCCGCTACGGCAAGGTCGGTGAAGAGGTGCTTTCCGGCTTTGCAGGATGGTAGCCTCCAACATGAACATGCCTCTAGAGTGGTAAGCGCACCATCGACGAACCATTCGCCGGAGGTGACGCCCCGAGGCTTCAGATGCCCCAGGTCGCGGTCGCCCCTAAAGCGAGAGCGCGTCGCGTAGGGTCAGGCTTGAGCTGGACCTGAGATCCAGGTCGGCCTCGATGTGATCGATATGGCGCAGCATGAGCGCCTGCGCGCCTGCAACGTCCCGTGCCTCGATTGCGTCGAGCAGATCGGCATGGTCGTTGTGCCCGCAGCTTGACGCACCCGAGCGGCCGTAGAGCGCAATGACCAGCGACGAGCGGGCGACCAGTTCATCCATGAATTTCTGTAGAATCACGTTGCCGGCGACCGCGGCAAGCATCAGATGGAAGTCGCCAGACGCCTTGATCTCCGCGCGCCTTGCCTGCGCACCCCTCTCATGCTTGTGGCGCGTTTCTTCTTCCAGGTGCTGACGGAAGGCCGCGATGTCTTTCGCTGTGGCCCGCTCGATCGTGGCCGCGATCACGCCGGGCTCGATCAGGCGTCGCGACGCGAACACCTGGATCGCCTCCTCAGGCGTCGGATCCGAAACGAAAGCGCCACGGTTGCGCTCGACCCGTACCAGTCCCTCGAACGCCAGCATTTGCAGGGCGGCGCGCACCACCGTGCGGCTCACGTCGAAGAGTGTGCCGACCTCCGCTTCGGACAGCTTCGTGCCGGGTGCAAGCCTGCGGTCGACAATCGCGTCACGCAGCGAGTCACGGATGGCCTGCGCCCGATCCTCCTGGCTTGGATCGGAAGGGAGCGGTGGTTCGGCGATCTTCATGGTCTTCGGCATGAGCTATCTCTACCCTGCGGCGCACCGGGAGGGAATATGGGGTGGCGCCGAATTCCAAACTGTTTTGCATTCAATATTGCCGCCAGATTGAACGCAAAATGCTCTTTTTTGTGCATGCATTGCTGCGATGCAGCGCAAGCAACAGGCAGTCAAAATTAAACTTCCGCGATTTCAATGCCTTGGCATTTCCGCATTTGAACTGGCACGGCGCCTGCATCGTGCATGGCGGAAACCAGGAGATGCCGCATGACCAAAGCAGCAGAGATCGACATCGCTTCCGTCTCCAAAGTCTACGGCCAGTCGACCGCCGTGCACGCGATCAGCCTGAAAATTCCGGCTGGAACCTACTGCTGCCTGCTCGGGCCGTCCGGTTGCGGCAAGACCTCCACGCTTCGCATGATCGCCGGCCATGAGACCATCACCAGCGGCGATATTCGCCTTGGCAACGCGGTCGTGACCGACCTGCCGCCGGCGCGGCGCGGCACGGCCATGATGTTTCAGTCCTACGCGCTCTTTCCCCATCTCGACCTTGTCGACAATGTCGCCTTCAGCCTGAAGATGAAGGGCGTGGAGAAGGACGAGCGCCGGCAGAAGGCGCTCGACATGCTGCGGCTCATGCAGCTTGAGGCCTATGCGACGCGGCGCCCGGCACAGCTCTCCGGCGGGCAGCAACAGCGCGTGGCGCTTGCGCGTGCGCTGATCACCGATCCCGAAGCGTTGCTGCTGGACGAGCCGCTTTCGGCACTCGACCCGTTCCTGAAGATCCGCATGCGCGCCGAGTTGAAGCGCCTGCAGACCTCGCTTGGCATCACCTTCGTCCACGTCACCCACAGCCAGGAAGAGGCGATGGCGCTGGCCGACCTGATCGTCGTGATGAACGACGGTCGGATCGAGCAGGCGGCGGCACCCCGCACGGTTTTCGAACGGCCGGCCACTGCCTTCGTCGCCCGCTTCATGGGCGATCACAACGTGATTTCCGGCCGTGCGGTTGCAAGTGGAAACGGTGTCGTCACGCTGGAAGTAGCCAATGGCGGCCAGTTCAAGGCGATCGGCGACGCGGCGGACATCGGCGCGCCTGTCGATATCGCGGTCCGGACCGACCGCGTCCGCATCGGTCACCCGGATCAAGCCGGTCTCGGCTTCAACGGGATTGTCTCCAACATCGAATACCGCGGTTCGACCGTGAAGCTGACCCTGGACGGTGCGGGCGTCGAGGATTTCACCGCGATCCTCGACGACGAAACCTTCTTCCAGCAGACGATCAGGGTCGGCGACGCCGTGCCGCTCTCCTGGGGCGGGACGGATGCCATCGTGCTTGGGCGTGTCGCGCCGTAAGGCCGACCAGACAACGACAACAATCACAACGAAGGAGAACAGCCAATGACAGAGAATGCATCGAACAAGGCCGGCACCATCAGCCGCCGCTCGCTTCTGAAGACCGGTGCCGCAGCCGCCGGCCTTGCCGCGGGCTCCGGCGCCATCACCGGGTTCCCGACCATCTGGGCGCAGAACCCGATCACCTTGCGCCAGTTCGGTACCGGCGTCTCCAACATCAATGCCATCGCCGAGAAGTGCAAGGAAGACCTGGGCATCACGCTCGAGATGACGGCGACGGACTCCGATGCCGCTGCCCAGCGCGCCGTCACCCAGCCCAATTCCTACGACATAGCCGACATCGAATACTGGATCCTCAAGAAGGTCTATCCGACCGGCGTTATCCAGCCGATGGAAACCGCTAAGCTAAAGTACTACGACAAGGTCGTTCCGCTGTTCAAAACCGGCAAGCTGACGCCCGACAGCGTCATCGCCCAAGGCACGGCACCGCACACCGTCGGCTATGTCGAGAGCAAGGACGCCAAGACCTTCGCTACCGGCGAGACCGGCTTCTTTACCATGATGCCGACGATCTACAACGCCGACACGCTCGGCATTCGTCCCGACCTCGTCGGCCGCGAGATCACCACCTGGGCCGACATCATGGACCCGGCGTTCAAGGGCAAGACCTCGATCCTCAACATCCCCTCGATCGGCATCATGGATGCGGCGATGATCATGGAGGCGATGGGCAAGATCAAGTATGCCGACAAGGGCAACATGACCAAGGAAGAGATCGACGCGACGATCGATTTCCTGATCCAGGCCAAGCAGGACGGCCAGTTCCGCGCCTTCTGGAAGTCGTTCGACGAGAGCGTCAACCTGATGGCTTCGGGCGAGGTTGTCATTCAGTCCATGTGGTCGCCGGCAGTGGCCGCCGTGCGTTCCAAGGGTATCGCCTGCAAGTATCAGCCGCTGAAGGAAGGCTATCGCTCCTGGGGCGGCGGTCTCGGCCTCGCCTCGCATCTGACGGGCGCACAGCTCGACGCGGCCTACGAGTACATCAACTGGTACACCTCCGGCTGGGTCGGCGGCTACCTCAACCGGCAGGGTTACTATTCGGCCTGCATGGACACGGCGAAGGAATTCATGTCGCCGGACGAGTGGGGCTACTGGATCGAGGGCAAGCCGGCCCAGGGCGACATCCTCTCACCTGAAGGCAAGGTCATGGAGAAGGCGGGCGCCGTCCGCGACGGCGGCTCCTTCGAGGAGCGCATGGGCAAGGTCGCCTGCTGGAATTCGGTCATGGACGAGGACCGCTACATGCTGAAGCGCTGGAACGAGTTTATCGCTGCGTAACCGCTTGCTGCCGCTGACCCCGGCTTTCCGCGCGGGGAGAAAGCCTCGGCGCAAACCCACGCCGTCATCCTCGGGGCTAGCCCGAGGATGACGGTCGAGCGAGGCGGTGCCGGTGTGACCAAGAGCCAGTGCGCAGGAAACGGGAAATCCCCGCATCTTCAGGAGAAGACATGGCGACGATGACTGATACTGCGATTGCGCAACCCGCTGTACGTACACGCAAGCCCGGCAGCCGGATCGGCGAATTCGCCGCCTACCTGCAGGCGCTGCCGCTTCTTGTCATTCTCGGCGCCTTCCTGCTGCTGCCGCTCCTCATGATCGCAGTCGTCAGCTTCTGGGACTATGATTTTGCGGCGATGTATCCGGATTTCGTCACCTTCAACTACACCGAAACGCTCGGTTCCTGGGTGACGTGGAAGACCTATCTCAATACGCTCAAATTCGCTGTCATCGTTTGGATGATCACGCTTTTCGTCGGCTTCTGGGTCGCTTACTTCCTGGCTTTCCACGTGCGCACGTCGGCCATGCAGACAGTCCTGTTTCTCGTCTGCACGGTGCCCTTCCTTACCTCGAACATCATCCGCATGATCTCGTGGATCCCGGTTCTTGGGCGCAACGGCCTGATCAACTCGGCGCTTGTCGAGACCGGCGTCGTCGCAGCTCCGGTGGAATGGCTGCTCTATTCCGATTTTGCCGTCGTGCTCGCCATGGTGCATCTCTACACGCTTTTCATGGTGACGCCGATTTTCAACACGCTGATGCGCATCGATCGATCGCTGGTGGAAGCGGCGCGCGACGCGGGTGCCTCGGGCTGGCAGGTGCTGACCAACGTCATCCTGCCTCTGGCAAAGCCCGGCATGGCGATCGGCACGATCTTTGTCGTGACCCTTGTTATGGCCGACTTCTCGACGGTGCAGGTCATGTCCGGCGGCCAGAGCGCCTCGGTCGCGCTGATGATGAAGAACCAGATGTCGCTGCTGCAATATCCGGCGGCCGCCGCAAATGCCGTGATCCTGCTGGTCCTCGTCCTCATGATGGTGGCGGGTATCCTGCGCATCGTCGATATCCGCAAGGAGCTCTGAGCCATGCATCGCGAACCCCGCAGCCGCGAATTCTATGTTCTGGCGCTTTTCTTCGCGCTCTTTGTCGTCTTTCTCTACGGTCCGCTCTCGGCGATCGTCATTCTCTCGTTCCAGGGACCGGACGGTGGCCTGACCTTTCCGCTGAACGGCGTGTCGTTGCACTGGTTCGGCAATCTTCTTGAGAAGCAGGCGGTTGGCGATTTCGGCGGCAGCTTCCGTCGTTCGCTCGTGCTCGGGCTGATGGTGATGGCGGTGACCGTGGTGGTTTCGCTGCTTGCCGGGCTCGCCTTCCGCCGCAAGTTCTTCGGCGCCACGCCGCTGTTCTACCTTTCAGTCGCAAGCCTCGTCGTACCCTCGATCATCATTTCGCTCGGCATCGGCGTGCTGTTCCAGCAGTTCGGCCTGCAGCCGGCCTGGTACAGCTCGGCCTTCGGCGCCCATCTGACCTGGACCCTGCCCTTCGGCGTACTCATCATGTTCGCGGTCTTCAACCGCTTCTCTCCTTCATACGAGGAGGCGGCTCGCGACCTCGGCGCCAACTCCTGGCAGACCTTCCGGCACGTCGTCCTGCCGATGATCGCGCCGAGCCTGGTCGGTGTCGGCCTGTTCGGCTTCTCGCTGTCCTACGACGAGTTCGCGCGCACTCTGATGACGTCGGGAACCTACAACACGCTGCCGTTGGAGATCTACGGCATGACGACCAACGTCACCACACCCGTGCTCTATGCGCTCGGAACCGTCACCACCCTGTTCTCCTTCCTCGTCATCGGCGGCACGGTCGGCACCATCCTCTACCTCAACCGGCGCCGGGCGCGGGCCTAGGGAACTTTGCACTCATGCGCATCGCCGTTATCAACCCCAACACCACGCAGTCCATGACCGCGACAATCGCCGATGCGGCCTTGCGCGTGGCAAACCCGCTGACCGCCATCGTTCCCATAACTTCGGCATCGGGCCCCGCCTCGATCGAGGGCTACTATGACGAGGCGCTGGCCGTGCCGGGTCTGCTCGTCGAACTTGCCAAGGCCCAACGTGCCGGGGCCGACGCCGCCATCATCGCCTGTTTCGACGATACGGGGCTCGACGCCTGCCGGGCGCTCGCTGAAATCCCGGTGCTCGGCATCTGTGAGGCCGCGGTCGCCGCGACCTCTTTCATCGCGCGGCGCTTCACAATCGTCACCACGATGGAGCGGTCGCGCCTTCCAATCGAGGATCTCGTCCATCGCTACGGCATGGGCGGCCGTTGCAGGGTGCGCGCCGCGGACATCCCGGTGCTGTCGCTGGAGGATCCCCGCTCGAATGCGCGCGACCGTCTGCGCCGCGAGATCGGCGCTGCCCTTCGTGACGATCGCGCGGAGGCGATCGTGCTCGGCTGCGCCGGCATGGCCGACCTGGCAAATTCCCTTCGTGCCGAGTTCGGCGTGCCGATCGTCGATGGTGTGGCCGCTGCCGTCAAGCAGGCGGAAGCACTGGTGGCGCTGGGCTTGCGCACGTCCAAACGCGGCCCCTACGCATCGCCGCTCGAAAAAACCTATAGCGGCGCCCTTGAATCGTTCGCGCCGCAGGTCATCCTGTCGGCATGAGCACGACGGAACCCGCAATGCGGACGCTGAAGCTTGCCGAGGTGGCGGAGCTTGTGGACTGGGCTGCGGGCGAAGGCTGGAATCCGGGACTGGATGACGCGCCGGCCTTTCATGCGGCCGATCCCGCGGGCTTCTTCGGCGCTTTCGTCGAACAAAGAATGGTGGCCGGCATCTCTGCCATCGCCTACGGAACCGATTTCGGCTTTATCGGCCTCTATATCTGCCGGGCGGATGAGCGCGGCAAGGGCTATGGCAAAGCGGTTTGGGATGCCGGGATGGCATACCTTGCCGGTCGCACGATCGGTCTTGATGGCGTTCCGCAGCAGCAACAGAACTATGCCAGCATGGGTTTCCGGTCTGTCTACGAGACCTGTCGCTGGTCGGGCCGCCCTGCCCTGCCGGCCCTTGGTCCGAGTGGGACCATTGTCGCCGCGGGGCCAGACCTGCTGGCATCGCTCCACGCCTTCGACCGGCGCTTCTTTCCCGCGGAGCGGCGGGCTTTTCTCTCGAAATGGCTCGCGCCTCCGAGAATCGCACGCGTCCTGCTTCGGGATGGAAACGTTTGCGGCTACGGCGTCGCGCGGCGTTGCCGGGAGGGCTACAAGATCGGCCCGCTTTTTGCTGTCGATACGAGCGGAGCAACCGAACTGCTCGCTTCTCTGGCGCAGTCGTGCGGGCCGGACCTCATTCACGTCGACGTGCCGGAGACAGCCAGGAGTTTTGCGGCGGTTCTCGACCGGGTGGGAATGCAGAAGGGAGTCGTCACGGCGCGCATGTACCGCGGAGCCGTGCCGTCGATCGCGCTCGAAGGGATCTTTGCGGTGACCACCCTGGAACTAGGGTGATCCGCGCAGCGGCAGCGTCAACCAACCGCTGCTGTTCGCCCGCAGGAGAGTGAGGACGCGTTCCTTCGTTCTCGTTGAGCCATAGGCGGCGAACCAGCCTCACCCGACCTGCCGACGTGGCTCACCGGATGCTCTTTCTGAGAAGCGCAGGTCGCGGGCAACCCGCTCGGCGACGAAGATCGCGTGCTCGGTCACCTGGGGCAGACCCATCAGTTCACCGAACGTGCCTCGCGCCAAGGGGCCAGCGATATAGAGCGAGCGTGACGGCGCGCCGTCCGCGCCGATCGGATGGCTGTCCTCGTCCACTGCGATGCCGAGGCCAACGCTATCGGCATGCAGTGTTCCTGCAGCTGCGAGGCCCGCAAGGAATGGCTGGCTTGCGAGGATGGATCTGTGCCCGGGGCCCGTGGTCACGATCACCGCATCATAGCGCACCTCGATCTCGTCTCTTGCGTGGCGGGGGCGCAGGCTGACGACGATCTCATCGTTTTTCTCTCGCCGGACCGCCGCAATGGAGGCCGCCTTGACGGTCAGGTTGCCAGTCTCAAGCCGATGCTGGATCACGTTCTCCAGCTGTGGTGCGATGCGGAAACGGTGGACGTCCCAATAGGGCCTCAGGAGACGGACGAGTCGACGGCGTTCGGTGTCGGGGAGCGCGCGCCATATGTCCCCGCCTTGCGTCCGCAGCCGGTCGAATACGGCATGCCAGGTCACGCCATGTTCCGCAGCTTCCCATACCGTTTGCCGCACGAGCCGCAGCAGTGCCCGGGCCGAACGAACGGGCGCTGCTGCAAATTCTCCGAAAGGTTCCTGCGGCAAGAGGTTGTGGCCACGCGACCGCAGCCCGCGGCGTGATATCGCGGTGATGTCGCCGGCATGACCCGAGGCATCGAGTGCGGCGATCACGTCCGCCGCCGTCAACCCGGTGCCGACAACGAGCACGCGGTCGCCCTGTCGAACAGCCGAAAGCGCGCCGGGGATCGTCGCGTCCGGCACATACCGTGGATGCCCCGCCAACGCCCGGCCAACGACGCTAGGTGCCTGGGGGCTCGGATGCGTCGTGGCCACCACGACCACGTCGGCAACGATCACGGAGCCGTCTTCCGCCTCCACCTTCCACGTGCCGTTGCCCAAAGGCGTCACGATGCTCACGCGGGTCCGGCGGTGCGCGACCGTTCCGTCCGCAAGAAGCGGCTCGAGTTGGGCGGCGACATACCGGCCGAAGACAGATCGGCGTGGGAAGACATGCCCGCCTTCGACCGTCGCGCGGGGATCTTCGGACAGGGCGCCTGTCGCGCGAAGCCAGCGATGGAAGTGCTCCCCATCGCCGGGCACCAGCGTCATGCGCTCGGCCGGCACATTGATACGGTGGACGGGCTCGTCAGTATCATAGGCAAGACCCGCACCGAGGATCGCCCGCGGTTCGTACACGACGATCCTCACGGGAGCTACACCCAATGCGGCGAGGTGGTAGGCGGTGGCCGCGCCCGTAAAGCCGCCGCCGATGACCGCGACGACGGGCGGTTTCGATGTTCCTGCTACGACCGGGATACGTCCTCCGCGGGGGAGCCTGTTTCCAGTGATTTTATCCGTTGCGGCCGCCATGCTTGCATGCTCCTGGTCCCGATCATCAAAAGACGGCCGTGGATTGTCCTGTCGCCGGCCAAGCAGAGCATAAAATACATAAATTTAGTTGACAATAAAAATCGGGGCTTCCATTCTCCGGTCAAATGCTGCCTTTAGCGAAGGCTCGACGACGGAGACGGAAATGAACATGGCCAATCTCACAAGCATCGGCTTCAACGAGGATCACGCCACGCGCGCCATCGTCGATCCGGCTCTGTTGAAGACGGCCATGCGCACGGTTGCCGGCGCTGTTTCCGTGATCACGGCCGGTGCCGGCTCGGACCGAACGGGCGCAACGGTGACGTCCGCGACCGCGCTGTCCGTCGAACCGCCGACGATGATCGTCAACATCAACCGTGCGTCTTCCAGCTTTCCCGTCATCAGCCGCCACCGCCACTTCTGCGTCAACATTCTGGCGGGAGAACATCACGACATTGCCAACCGTTTCGCCGGACTTGGCGGGATAAAGGGCGAAGCGCGCTATGACGGCGCCGCCTGGACGACGCGGCTCAGCGGCGCGCCGGTCCTGGTCGGCGCAGTGGCGGCCATCGACTGCGAAGTCGAGGAAATCATCGAGCGGCACAGCCACGGCATCATCATCGGCCGCGTTCTGGATGTGACGATCGGAGACGGACAGTCGCTTGTCTATCACAATGGCCGATATGGCGGATTTTCGCCGCTGGCAGGCTGATCTGCGGCAGCCGTCTCGCCGGCGCTTTCAAAATTTCATCCGACCACGCAGCGGCTTTGGACGATACGTTCCTGGGTTGTACTGCCGTCACGAGCCGCTGCTCAGGCTGTCGCAGACTGTCTCCTACGAGGCCGCCCCCCGGCCTGGGGACAGTCCTGGAGGGCGTTTCACCCTGTTCCAATACATGCGGATGAAGACGCAAAAGCGATTGCATCAAGCCTGCGATATTGAGATAAAAATTGCTCTACTAATTTTATTGAATATATAGATTTAGGGGCAGGTCAACGGGAACCCAAGGAGAGGGCCATGAACATATCCCGCAGATACTTGCTTGCAGCGACTGCCGCACTGACGCTTGCCATGCAATTCCAGCCTGCCGCCGCGGCCGACGTGACGCTGAACATCGGCTACCAGCCGATCGTCGAGCCGTCGCGCGTGCCCCAGGCGGACGGCACCTATGAAAAGGTCACGGGCGCAAAGATCAACTGGCAGAAATTCGACGGCGGCGCGGACGTGATCGCGGCCATCGCGTCCGGCTCGCTCGACATCGGTTATGTCGGCTCATCGCCGCTTGCGGCGGCGGCCAGCCGCGAACTGCCGATCGAGACGATCTTCGTCGTCGGCCTCATCAGCGAGGCGGAAGCGCTCGCGGTGAAGTCAATCGCAGAGCCGAAGGACCTTGTCGGCAAGAAGATCGCCACGCCTTTCGTGTCCACGGCGCACTACAGCCTGCTGACGGCGTTGAAGCACTGGAACGTGGATCCCAAGTCCGTCGAGATCCTCAACCTGCGTCCACCGGAAATCGCGGCGGCCTGGGAACGCGGCGATATCGACGGCGCCTACGTGTGGGATCCGGTCCTTGCCGTGTTGAAGAAGTCGGGCAAGGTGCTGGCGACCTCGGCGGACGTTGCCGAGTGGGGCGGCCCGACGTTCGACGCCTGGATCGTCAGCAAGAAGTTCGCCGAAGAACATCCCGACGTCGTCACTGCCTTCGTGAAGGTGACGGGTGACGCAACCGCGGCCTATCGCGCCGACCCAGAAGCCTGGAACGCCACGTCGCCGGAGGCCGAAAAGATCGCGCGTCTGACCGGCGCAAAGCAGGAGGAAGTTCCGGCCCTTCTGAAGGGCTACATCTTCCCGACGCTCGAGGAACAGGCGGGCGAGGCGCTCCTGGGCGGTGGCACCGTTAATGCAGTCGCCGACACGTCTGCCTTCCTGCTGGAACAGGGCAAGATCCCGTCCGCCCTTTCCGATTATGGGCCTTACGTGTCCACGCGCTGGGTGACGGATGCGAGCAAGCTCGCCTACTGAGCCTGATCAATACTGGCGGCCAGCGGTCGATGGTGCGTTTGCGCCTTCGACCGCTGCTTGCGCGCAAGGATGACAACAAATCCGGAGGTCCCATGAGCGTCTTGGCGTTTCGAAACATCTCGCTGCGGTATCCGGCGACGGCCAGAAGCCGTGATGCCGAAGACCGCCTTGTGCTCGACGACATCAACCTCCGGATCGCGTCCGATGAGCTTGTGGCGGTAATCGGACGTTCCGGCTCGGGCAAGACGAGCCTGCTCAATCTCGCAGCCGGTTTCCTGCAGCCGACGGCGGGCAGGATCACGGTTGATGACGTGCCCGTGCATGGGGCGGGCTCCGATCGCGCGGTCGTCTTCCAGGACGATGCGCTTTACCCCTGGCTGGATGCGCGGGACAACATCGCCTTCCCCCTCAAGCTGAAAGGCGTTCCGGTGGCGGAGCGCCGCGCGCGCGCTCAGGAACTGCTGGAACGCGTCGGTCTCGGCGGTGCCGGCGAGCGCCACATTTGGGAGCTGTCCGGAGGCATGCGCCAGCGCGTCGGGATTGCGCGCGCGCTGGCTGCCGAGCCACGTTTCCTGCTCCTCGACGAACCGCTCGGTGCGCTGGATGCGCTGACACGGACCCGCATGCAGGAATTCATCCTGCGGATCACCGCTGAAAGCGGAGCGGGCGCGCTGCTCATCACCCATAGCATCGAAGAGGCTTTGCTGCTCGCAACGCGTGTGGTGGTGCTGTCACCCAACCCCGGGCGGCTCACGACGGAGATCGAGACCGGGTTCAATGCCGAGATCCAGCGCGGCGCTTCCTTTGCCGCGGTGAAAGCGTCCCCCCTCTTCAAGCGCATGCAGGCCGGCTTGACTGACATCATCCATTCCACCGCTGAAGACGAGGTTGCTGCATGACCCTTTCGACCGGCATCGAGGCCCTGCAGCAGCAGCCCGTCAAGCGCGAACACGATCGCCGCTCCGCGACGCGCACCATTCCCGTGGCAGTGATCTCCGCCCTGACGGTGGCTGTGATCATCGGTCTGTGGAGCCTTGCCTCCGCCTACGGGCTTGTATCTCCCGTCTTCCTGCCGTCGCCGCGGCAGGTTGTCATCGCCACGTACAATCTCATCGTAAAGGGGTTCGTCGACGCGACGCTCGCCGAACATGTCGGCGCAAGCCTCTATCGCATCTTCGGTGCCCTGCTCGCTTCCGTCGTCATCGGCATTCCGGTCGGCCTCGCCATCGCGACCAGCCGTGTCGGTCGCGGCATCCTCGACCCGGTGGTCGAGTTCCTGCGGCCTTTGCCGCCGCTCGCCTATCTTCCTTTGGTCATCATCTGGGTCGGCATCGGCGAGGCATCGAAGATCACGGTCATCGCGCTCTCGATGCTGCCGTCGATCATTCTGTCGACCTCGGCGGGCGTGCGCGCGGTCTCGAAGGATCACCTCAATGCCGCGCGATCGCTGGGTGCAACCAGACAGCAACTCCTGCAGCACGTCGTGCTTCCAAGTGCAGTGCCCTCGATCCTCACCGGTGTCCGAATCGCGCTGGGCGCTGGCTGGACGACGCTGGTCGCAGCCGAGCTGGTGGCGGCCACCAGCGGCATTGGCTTCATGATCCAGTCGGCGGCACAGTTCCTTGTGACCGATATCGTCATTGCCGGCATCGTCGTCATCGGCCTGATCGCCATCCTGTTTGAAAACGTCGCGCGCCTGATCGAGCGGCGGCTCGTCCCCTGGGCCTCGCATCGATGACGGCTGCTGCACGGCGCGAATCCATCGATGCAATCGCTCCATGCTCGCGAGCAGCGAAATAAGAAAATAAATTTCCTTACTAAAGCTATAGAAATTATTATTCTGTAACTGTCGAGACCGAGAGGACCGCTGCCGCTTCGCCGGCGCGCCTTGAGTATTGTTTCGATCGCCCGGTTTTTCGCCGTCTTGTGGCGGCCCCAGAAGAAAGACATATGATGACGAAAAAGGACAACCCTCTGGACTTTCTGTGGTTCATTCCGAGCTCCGGCGACGGCTCCTATCTGGGCTCCGACGAGCTGAGCCGGGCACCGGATCCGGGCTATTTCCGTGAGATCGCCACGACAGTGGACCGGCTGGGTTACTCCGGCGTCCTGATCCCCGTCGGCGCGGCCTGCGAGGAATCCTTCGTGCTGGCGGCAAACCTTGCGGCTTATACGGAAAAGCTCAAGTTCCTGGTGGCCATTCGCCCGGGAACGGCCACGCCGGCCTATTACGCCCGCCTGGCTTCGACGCTGGATCGCGTCTCGAACGGGCGGCTGCTGCTGAACATCGTTGTCGGCGGCAGTGCACAGGAGCTTGCGGGCGACGGCATCTTCCTTGAACACGACGAACGCTACGACCACGCGGATGAGTTCTTCAAGGTCTTTAACGAGCTGATCGAGACGGGGAAATCCACACTCGACGGCAAGTACATCAAGGCGATCGATGCGAAGCTCGGACTGCCCCCGGTCCAGCAGCCGCGCCCGCCCATCTACTTCGGCGGATCGTCGGATGCGGCCATCGAGTTTTCCGCCGGCATCGTCGACAAGTATCTCACCTGGGGTGAGCCGCCGGCACAGGTGGCCGAAAAAATTGCTCACGCACGCAAGGCCGCCGCTGCCAAGGGGCGCGAGGTGACCTTCGGCATCCGTCTGCATTTCATCGTTCGCGAGACGGACGAGGAGGCCTGGGAGGCCGCCGACCGGCTCATCTCGAAGCTCTCGGACGAGGCGATCGCATCGGCACAGGAAGTGTTGACCAAGAATTCGGACTCCGTCGGCCAGGCGCGCATGGTTGCCCTCCACAACGGCCGTCGCGACAAGCTGGAGGTCTCGCCGAACCTGTGGGCCGGTATCGGGCTCGTGCGCTCCGGCGCCGGGACGGCATTGGTCGGCTCGCCGAAGACGGTTGCCGAACGCCTGCGCGAATACCAGGCGCTCGGGATCGACACGGTGATCGCCTCCGGCTATCCGCACGTGGAAGAAGCCTATCGCGTGTCGGAACTGCTGTTCCCCGAACTCGGCATCGAGGGCCAGCGCAATCAGCTCCGCTCCTCCTTCGGCGCGCGCCAGGTGTTTGGCGGCGGCGGCCATGGCGGCAATGTCAAGCTGACCTCGGCATCGTAGCCCAAGCCCGTTCGATCCAGATAAGACCAGGATGCCGCCGCAGTGAATGCGGCGGCATCGGTGTTTTAATGCATGGTGCTGTCCGGAGGAGATCCGGTGAGGGCAGCCGTTCGGTCCGTTGCCGGATCGTCTTCCGGACTGGCGCAGTTCAGATAGGCGCGATGCTTCTCGCGCGCATGGGCCTCGATGCGGCCGGGAATGACTGAAAGGCCGGCGCGGCAGGCGGTATCGGCCGCTGCGCGCATGGTCCGCGATACGGACAGCGCCGCCTGCCTGCCGCGCCGCGCTCTCTAGCCGACAACGCCGATGCGCCACTGATAGGGCGGCGGAGTTCCGTTCACGGCAAAGTCGCCGACGATGCGGTCCTTGTAGATGCGGGGGTTGTGCGAGGAGAGCGTGCGCGCATTGCGCCAGTGCCGGTCGAGCGCGAGCGGCTTGCGTGTCGAGGAGGCTCCCAGCGCGTCGAAGGAGATCGTGGCGGCCTCCAGGATCAGATTGGTGACGACCGTCAGCGCCTGCGAGGTCTCCAGTTCCGCGATCGCATTCGCACGTTCTTCCGCATCGACATCGCCCTTGAAACGCGCCTGGTAGGCGCGCTCGATGGCGCGCGCCACCTGCAGGACGATAGCACCAGCCGTATAGGCATTGCTGCGGATGCGGCCGACCACCTGGAGGACCTGCGGATCCTGGCTGGAGCGTGGCCCCGCGGCGTTGGAATAGTTGCGCACACGCCTGGCGACGGCATCGGCGGTCTCGTCTGCGATCGCCCGCCCGATGCCGGCCAGTGTCGCCAGATGCACGGTCTGGTAAAACGCGGCACCATAGCGAAACTGATTCTCGTCGGCGACAACGTCGGCTGGATCGACGGACGCATTCGTGAACTTCGTCGTGCCGCTGGCCGTCAGGATCTGGCCGAAGCCGTCCCAGTCGTCGATCACCTCGACGCCGGGGTCGTCGCGCCGTACTAGTGCGGCACTGCTTGCGCCATCAAGGCCGGTCACGCCCACGTTGATCCAGTCGGCAAAGAGAGACCCGGTCGTGTAGAACTTCTGGCCGTTGACGACGAACCGGCCGTCCTGTTTTGAGACCGTCGTCGAGAAGCTGCCTTGCTGCGCGTTGCCGATCTCCGTCCAGGCGTTGCCGGCGATCTCGCCGCGCGCCAGCCGCTCCGTCCAGCGGCGGCGGTCGGGGCCGGCGGTCTTGTTGATGATGTCCTCGGCAAAGCCGAAATGTCCGCGAAGGGCCTGCGTGATGTTCGAATCGGCTGCTGAAAGCTCGATCAGCAGGTTGAAGAGTTCCGGCAACGTTGCGCCAAAGCCGCCTTCCGCCTCCGGCACGCGAAGGGCGCCGAACCGCGCCTCCTTCAGCCGTGCGATCTGCTCGACCGGCAGCTTCCGTCGGATTTCGCGCTCGATCGTGCCCGATGCGATCTCGGCGAAGACCGGTCTAAAGGTCTCGGCCAGCCTTTCGTAGCGCTCCGAAGGACCTTCGCCCCAGCCAGTGTCGATCTGTGACATGTTCATTCCTGTTTGCAATTGGGTCTGTCGGTCATTCGGAAGCGGCGCCGTCAGGGCGCGTCTCCGAGATAGATGCGGTGGAGGTCGTCGCGCCTGGCAAGTTCGGCAGCATCGCCTTCGAGGGCTACGCGTCCGCTTTCGAGAACATAGGCACGCCGGGCATGAGCCAGCGAAAGGGCAGCGTTCTGCTCGGCAAGCAGGAAGGCGGTGCCCTTTTCCTGGTTTAGGCGGACGATGATCTGGAAGATTTCCTGCACGATGCGCGGCGCAAGCCCCATCGACGGCTCATCTAGGAGGACGAGCCGGGGCCGGGTGAGTAAGGCACGTCCGATGGCGAGCATCTGCTGCTCCCCGCCGGAGGTGAGCCCGGCCTCCGTCCTCCGCTTGTCCTTCAGGCGGGGAAACCATTCGTAGATGTCTTCGATCTGGGCAAGCAGGTCGCGCCGTGCCGGACGATGGAGGAAGGCGCCGGCGAGCAGGTTTTCCTCGACCGTCAGATGCGGGAACACGTGGCGGCCTTCGAGCACGTGCACGATGCCGCGTGCGGCGATGCGGTTGGCGGCGGTTCCCAGAATGTCGTCGCCGTCGAAACGTACGTGGCCGCGGCGCACGGTTGCCCGGTCGGCTGTCGCCAGTCCGGAAATCGCCTTCAGTACCGTGCTCTTGCCGGCGCCGTTGGCCCCGAGCAGGGCCACGATCTCGCCGCGGCCGATGGTCAGCGACACATCCGCCACGGCCAGAATGGCGCCGCCATACACGACCTCGATGCCAGAGACATCGAGCAGGGGATGCGTCATTGTCTCCGGTGCCACTGTTTCAGGCGAAGTGTTCATCGTCGATCTCCGGTAAAGGGACCGGGACGATTTCGCCGTCCCGGTCGTGCCATCAGTTGGTGCCGACGTCGCGCGGCGTGATGCCGTGCTCCTTGGCATAGGCCTCGGACTTTGCATCGATCAGCGGACGAAGCGCCTCGCGATCCGCCTGCACCCAGTCGCTGACGAGCTCCCAGTTGCTGCCGTTCCACTGCTGCACGCGCACGGCACCACCACCCTCATGGTCGGCGGGCGTCAGTTGCAGGTTCTGGACGAGCCCGAGGAAGCCGGCCTTCTCCAGCGCTGCGTCATCGAGCTTGAGCTGCTCGAGCGACCATTGGCCCTCCTCTCCGGTGATCGGCCGGTTGCCGAACTTGGCCTGCGCCTGGCGAACGATCTCAACGGAGATCAGGGCATCGACGAGGCCGGAATTGTAATAGACGCTGCCGAAAGCCTTGGTGTCGCGCAGGTCGGACTTGCCCGTATCGATGATGTGCTGCTTCAGGCGCTTGTGGATCTCGAAATCGGCGCCGGCGGGATAGGGCGTGAGTGCCAGATAGCCCTTGGCCGCGTCTCCCGCCGGGATGACGTCCTCTTCGGACGAGGCCCAGACGTCGCCGATGATGCGGTCGGCCGGGAAGCCGAAGCGCTGCGCGGTCTTGATGGCGACGGGCGTCGACACGCCCCAGGTGCGCAGGAAGATCCAGTCCGGCTTCTGCTCGCGAACCTGCCGCCATTGCGACGACTGCTCGCTGCCCGGATCGGGCACCGGAATCTGGATGTTCTCGAAGCCGTATTTTTCCGCCAGCAGTGCCAGCGGATCGATTGTCTCGCGCCCATAGGCGCTGTCATGGTAGACGGTCGCGATCTTCTTGCCCTTCAGCTTGTCGAAGCCGCCTTCCCGTTCGGCGATGTAATTCACGATGGCCGAAGCCTCGCTGTAGAACGTCACCATCACCGGGAAGATATAAGGAAACACGCGGCCGTCGGTTGCCTCGGTGCGGCCGTAGGCGAGCGTGACCAAGGGGATCTTGTCCTGAGCTGCGCGGTCGGAAAGCGCGTAGGCGGCCGGGGCGCCGTTCGGGAAGTAGGCGGAAACCGGGGCGCCGTTCAGGCCGCGCTTGAAGCGCTCGTAGCACTCGATCCCCTTCTCCGCGGTCCATTCCGTCTCGCATTCCTGCCAGACGATCGGCACGCCGTTGATGCCGCCCTCCACCTCGTTGACGTAGCGGTAGTAATCGATCCGGCCGGCCCAGATCGATGCGCCGGATGCGGCATAGGGACCGACGCGATAGCTCGCAATCGGGAAGAACTGTTTGTCACTGTCCGGACCGGGCGTCGGATCGATCGCCTGCGCCGTGCCGGCCAGGATCACGGTGGAGGCGGCAGCTGCGATCGCGCCGCGCAGAAGTGTCTTGAACATGAAATTTCTCCTTTGTTGCGACCGTGGACGCGGCATCACGCCGCGCCCCGGCGGAGTGGATCAGTTCGTTTCGGTTTCGGGCGTGCGCGGCGTGATGCCGTGTTCCTTGGCGTAGGCGGCAGCCCCTTCCTTGATCAGCGGGTTGAGCAGTTCGTGGTCGGCCTTGATCCAGTCGGTCTGCAGCACCCATTTCTCGCCGTCCCAGCTCTGGATACGGGCGGCACCACCGCCCTCGTGATCGGTGGGGGTGATCTGGATTGGCTGGAGCAGCCCCTTGAAGCCGATTTCCTCCAGCCGCTTGTCGTCGATGGTCAGGTGCTCGAAGGCCCAGCGGCCTTCCTCGCCGTTGAGCGGCCGGGCGCCGAAATGCTTGTAACCGGTGCGCAGTGCTTCCACCGCAAGCGCGGCGTTGACGAGGCCGATATTGTAGTTCACCGCGCCGAATAGCTTCGGATCGCGCAGATCCGACTTGCCCTTGTCGAGGATCTCGGCCTTCAGGCGCTTGTGGATCTCGAAGTCCGTGCCGCCCGGATAGGGGGCAAGCGCCGAATAGCCGATCGCCGCCGCGCCGGCCGGGATGGCATCGGATTCCGACCCCGCCCAGACGTCGCCGATGATGCGGTCGGCCGGAAAGCCGAACCGCTGCGCCGTCTTGAGTGCGACGACGGTGGAGACGCCCCAGGTGCGCAGGAAGATCCAGTCCGGCTTCTGCTCACGGATCTGGCGCCATTGCGGCGACTGTTCATTGCCGGGATCGGCGACCGGGATCTGGATGTCCTCGAAGCCGTATTTCTCGGCGAGCACTTTCACGGCCGGCTGGCTGGCCCGGCCATAGGCGCTATCGTGGTAGACGGTCGCGATCTTCAGGCCCTTGAGCTTGTCGAAGCCGCCAACCTTCTCGGCGATGTAGTTGATGCCGGTCGAGGCCTGGCTGTAGTAGCTGAAGAGCAGCGGGAAGGCATAGGGGAAGACCGTCCCGTCGACCGTCTCCGTCTTGCCGCCGGCCGGATCGATCAGCGGGATCTTGTCGGCTGCGGCCTTTTCGAGCAGCGCGTAGGTGGCGGGCGTGCCGTGCGTGAAGAAGAAGGCGAGCGGCGAGCCGTTCTTGCCTGCCTTCACCCGTTCATACACTTCGACGGTGCGGTCCGGGCTCCATTCCGTCTCGAACTCTTCGTAGTCGAGCTTCACGCCCTCGATGCCGCCCTCGACTTCGTTGATGTAGCGGAAGTAGTCGCGCTCGCCCGCCCACCACAGTTCGCCGGAGGAGGCGTAGGCGCCGACGCGATAGGTCGGCAGCGGGATGTACTGGGTGACCTCGGCCGCCGAAGCGGGGGCGACGCTGGAGAATATGGTGCCGGCAAGAAGGACGGCGGCAAGCAAGCGTTTCATGGGTCGAACTCCTGGGATTTAAGAGGGGAAGAGACGACGGCGGGCATTTTGCGCACGCCGCAAACCGAGCAGTCGCGACAGCCCCTCCGGCTCCTTGATGAGGAACCAGATGATGAGGATGCCGAAGATGGCCTTCTGGATGTTCTGAAGCAGACCCGCGTCGATGCGACCGCTGAAGAGGTATTGGAACAACCAGTCGAGGGCGAGCGGAAGCAGGCTGACAAAAGCCGCTCCGAGATAGGCCCCGCGGATGGTGCCGAGCCCGCCGATAATGATGATGAAGAGGATCTGGTAGGAGCGCGTCAGGCCGAAGCTCTGCACGCTGGCCGATCCGAGATAGGCGAAGGCCCAGAGCGCGCCGGCGATGCCGAGGATGAAGCTGGAGACGGCAAAAGCCTGCAGCTTGGCGCGGAAGATCGGCACGCCGATCACCGCTGCGGCGGTGTCCATGTCGCGGATCGCCATCCAGTTCCGCCCCGTCTGGCTGCGGGTGAGGTTGAACGACAGCAGGGTCAGCAGCGCGACGATGCCGAGCGTCAGGTAGTATCGTCCGTGCGGACCGTTTGCATCCAGCCCCAGGAACGACAGGCCACGCGAGAGGGAAATGGTTGCCGACGAGTTGCCGTTGTAGAACCAGGGGAACTTGAGAAAAAGCCACTCGAAGAAGAACTGGGCGGCGAGCGTGCTGACGATCAGGTAGAATCCCTTGATGCGCGTCGAGGGGATGCCGAAGACAAGACCGACGAGACCGGCAATGACCCCGGCCACTACAAGTGCGAACGGCAGAGGCAGTTCCGGAACGCGAAGCTGCAGCGAGAAGGTGGCGTAGGCGCCGACCATCATGAACGCGCCGGCACCAAGCGAAAGCTGCCCGGCGTAGCCCGTCAGAAGATTGAGCCCGAGCCCCGCGAGCGACAGGATCAGAAACGGCACGATGATCGCGTTGATCCAGTATTCCGAGGCGAGGAAGGGGGCGGAAAGAACGAGCACGAGTGCCGCCGCGCCGGCCACAACCTTCAGGCCCGTATTGTCCACCGGTTCGGCAGCGACGCGCAGATCTAACTCTGACATGGATCAGACCCTTTCGATTTGCCGTTCGCCGAACAGGCCGGCCGGGCGGATGAAGAGGAAAACCAGCGCAAGCGCATAGGCGAACCAGGGGGTGATGCCGCCGCCGATGAAGGGGCCGATATAGGTCTCGGCCAGACTTTCGCCCGCGCCCACGATCAGCCCGCCGACAATGGCGCCGGCAATCGAGGTGAAGCCGCCGATGATCAGCACAGGAAGCGCCTTCAGCACGACCAGCGAGAGCGAGAACTGCACGCCCTGGCGCGCGCCCCAGAGCAGGCCTGCGACGAGGCCGACCAGGCCCGCCACGGCCCAGACGATCTGCCAGATCCGGTTGATGTCGATGCCGAGCGACAGCGCCGCCCGCGTATCGTCGGCCACGCCGCGCAACTGGATGCCGATGCGCGTACGGTTGAAGAGCAGCGAAAGGACCACGACGAGGGCAAGTGCCACCCCGGCAGCGATCAGATCGAACTGGCTGACCATGATGTCGCCGAAGAAGATCGGAAGGTCGTCGATGCCGAGGTTCAGCGCACGGACCTGCGAGCCCATGATACCCTGCGCCACGCCCTCCACGACATAAGACAGGCCGAGCGTCGCCATGAACAGCGTCATCGGACTGCGATTGGTGAGCGGGCGCAGTAGCAGCTTTTCGATGGCGATCGCCGTTGCGACCAGAAGCGCCACCGTCAAAGCGATCGCCCCGAAGGCGGGAACGCCCTGGTCGGTCAGCGTGACGAAGGTGAGCGCTGCGAAGAGAAGGATCGAGCCCTGCGCATAGTTGAAGACGCCGGACGCCTTGTAGATGAGTACGAAGCCGATCGCGACCAGCGAGTACATGGTGCCGGCGAGCAATCCGCCGATTAGCGTTTCCAGGAACATGCTCATGCGGCGCGCTCCGCGTGTTCTGTGCCGAGATAGGCGGCGATGACATCAGGGTTTTCCCGGATCGTGTCCGGAGGCCCGTCGGCGAGCTTGCGGCCGTAGTCGAGCACCACGACGTGATGGGCGAGCTTCAGGACGATGCCGATGTCGTGCTCGATCAGCACGATCGTCAGCTTCAGCTCCTTGTTGAGGCGCGCGATGACAGCGGCGATCTCCTGCTTCTCGGCGGCGTTCATTCCGGCCAGCGGCTCGTCGAGCAGCAGCAGGCGGGGTTTCGCCGCGATGGCGCGCGCGATCTCCACCTTCTTTTGCACGCCATAGGGCAGGCTTCCGACGATGGTCGAGGCGTGACGGTCGAGATCGAACAGCCGGAGGACCTCGTGCGCCCGCTCGCGGAAGCGTCGTTCCTCGCCGCGCGCCCGCGGCAGGCGGAAAGCCTCCTCGATCAGCGTCGCCCGCGAATGTCTGGAAAGGCCGGCAATCACATTGTCGAGCACGCTCATGCCGGAAAAGAGCGCATTGTTCTGGAAGCCGCGCCCGATGCCGCGTCGGGCGGCTTCCAGCGGATGCATGCGGCGGAAATTCTCGCCTTCAAAAACGATCTCGCCCGATTCCGGAACGTAGACGCCGTTCAGGATATTGAGAAGCGAGCTTTTGCCGGCGCCGTTCGGACCGATCAGCGCGCAGATCTCCTGACGCTCGACCTGGAAGGTGAGATCCGAAATCGCCTTCACTCCCTTGAAGGACAGCGATACGCTTCTGATTTCAAGAGCGGGAGGCACATCCTTGCTCATCTGTAGGGCTCCGTCGTTTCAAGGGCCGCAGGCACGGCTTTCCCTTCGCCAGAACCGCATGGCCATGGCGTCAGCTCCGTTTCTGCGTGGATTTGGCCAGCCGTTGCGTGAACTGCCAGCCTCGACATTTGTCAGGCGGCGTGGTCGGAGGCGGTTGCGGCGGCCTCTTCCCTTTTCACCCTCTCGATGTCCCTGAAGCGATGGGCGGGGTGGCTTTCGGGAAGATAGGGACCCTCGCCGAACAGCTTTTCACGAAGCGTGCCTTCCCGGTAACCGGTGGCATAGACGCCGCGCTTTTGCAGTTCAGGCACCACATAGCCGATCACGTCGGCGAAGGTTTCGTGTGCCAGCGCATAGGCGAGGTTGAAGCCGTCGACATCGGTTTCCTCGACCCATTCCTGCAAGAGGTCGGCAATCGTACTGGGCGAGCCGACGAAGAGCGGGCCGAGACCGCCGATGCCGCCCCACTTTGCCAGTTCTTCTATCGTCCAGACCTTGTCGCCTTCGGCCAGATGCTCGACAGCCGAGATGATCGCGTTGGTCTCCACCTTCTTCACCGTATCGGCCGGCTTGTAGTGGCCGAAATCGATGCCGGTCCAGCCGGACATCAGCACTAGCGCGCCGTCATAGGAGGCATACTTGACGTATTCCTCGTATTTCGCCCGCGCCTTCTCGTCCGTCTCGTCGACGATGATCGTCGCCATGGCGTAGATGAGAACCTTCTTCGGATCCCGCCCCTGCGCGGCTGCGCGCTGGCGAATGTCCGACACATAGGCGCGGGTCGCATCCTTCAGCGGCGTCGAGATGAAGACGCATTCCGCATGGCCGGCGGCGAATTGCTTTCCTGCGCCGGATGCGCCCGCCTGGAAGAGAACGGGCGTGCGCTGCGGCGAGGGCTCGCTGAGGTGATAGCCGGGAACGTCGAAGTACTTGCCCTTGTGGCCGATCTCATGGATCATTTTCGGATCGGCGAAGATGCCGCGCTCCTTGTCGCGGATGACGGCACCCTCTTCCCAGCTGCCTTCAAGCAGCTTGTAGAGGACTTCGACATATTCGGTCGCCACATCGTATCGGTTGTCGTGCGAGCGCAGTCCCCCCTGTCCGACATTCTTGGCGCCGCTCTCCAGGTAGGACGTCACGATGTTCCAGCCGACGCGCCCCTTGGTGTGGTGGTCTGCCGTCGAAAGCCGGCGCGCGAACGTGTAGGGATGCTCGAAGCTGGTCGAGGCGGTAATGCCGATGCCAAGGTGCTTGGTGGCCTGTGCGATCGGGTTCGCAAGCTGCAGCGGATCGTTGACCGGGATCTGCACGCCTTGCAGCAGCGCATTGTCGAGATTGCCCTTGTACACGTCGTAGTATCCAACGACATCGGCCACGAAGATCGACTCGAAGAACCCGGTCTCCAGCAGCTTTGCCAGGTCGGTCCAGTATTCGAGATCCCTGTATTCCCAGGACCGGTCCCGCGGATGCCGCCATAGCCCCGGAGATTGATGGCCCACGCAGTTCATCTCGAAGGCGTTGAAACGTATGGTTTTCGTCATGACCAGTCCCGGTTCATTGGATGTAGGGGCACCGTAGAAGCTGTCACGGCATAAAAACAGAAAATCTATCATTATTATAGAATTTATAGAGAAAGAAATTTTCGCGTAGCAACCCTCTCGCGGCACTTCGGCGGAAAAGACGACGCTTCCGTCTGGTGGCCTGCACGGCCGGACACTCTCGAAGCGGCGAACGCCGGAATGAACCCGTTGCGGCGCACCTCAGACTGCTATCTGGAGGGTACCATAGCGGCTGATTTCACCCTCGATTTCCGCAATCAGCGTTTCAATGGCCGCATTGCGCGGCTTGCGCGCACGGCGTACCACGTAAGCGAGGTCTGCTGGCTTGGGGAAACGAGTGTCGACGATCTCCATGCCCGGCTGCAAAGCGTGATGCCAGGCCCTAACAGTCGAGGGCGAGCCGGAGGCGTCCGACGCTTCCGCCGGACGCAATGCATGCCGAGGCGATCGAGCAGGTCGAGCGATTGATGCACGCCGGTCACGGCAACAAGCTCGCTCGAATAGCGCGCGAACAGCCGGCCATGCCAGACCTCGGGGAAATCGGGCGCGTAGGGGCGGCCCGATTTCTCGCTTATGCAGGCCATGTGGCGCGCCGTCGACATGCCGAGGAACAGGGCCCTCGGCTCCTCGCGCCGTCATCTCCGCGGCAAGCTCCTCGAGCGCGATCGTCTCGCTGTCGGCGATCACGCCGTCGAAATCGAAGATGACGAGCCGGGGACGCCTGAACGTCCCGGCCGCCGCCGCCTATTCACTCGCCATAAGGCAACCAGATGGTTTTGACCTGGCAGGCCCGCCGGAGGAATTCACCGCCCTGCCCCTGGCGCGGATCGCGCCAGTCGCGCAGCCTGCCGTGATCGACCCAGGTCGTCTTCAGGTTGCCGGCAGAGGCTGCCTCGACCATGCTGGAGCCCTCGTCGCTGCCGCAGTACCAGACCGCGGCGACGTCGTCGTGCTCGGCAAGCGTCCTGGCCAGCACGTCGCGCTCGCCGGTGAGCAGGTTGACGACGCCCGCGGGAATGTCTGAGGTCTCGAACACCTGGTAGAGACGCGTCGCGACAAGAGGATGGCTCTGGGCGGCGATCGCGACGACCCGGTTGCCGAGTGCAAGTGCGGGCAGGATCAGCGACAAAAGCGACAGCAGCGGCGCCTCGTCGGCGGCAACGACGCCGATGGTGCCGTAGGGCTCGTTGACGGTCATCGTCACATGCCGCGACTTCGTTGCCGTGACGGCGCCATCGAACTTGTCTGCCTGGGCCGCGTACCAGAAGGCGCGACGGATCGCCAGGTCCACCTCCTCCTCGGGCTTCGGGCTTGCCCCGGTTGCCGCGAGCGCCGACGCGAACTCGGCGCGGCGCTGGCTCAGGTTCTCGGCGAGGAAATAGAGCACCTGCGCTCGATTGTGCCCGGTGACATTCCCCCAGCCCGTTGCCTTGTTCGCGGCTTCCACGGCATTGCGGACGTCCTTGCGATTGGCGAGGCCCGCCTGCCCGATCGCCTGGCCCGACTTGCCGAAGACGGTGTAGCTTTGCCCACCGTCGGGCCGGACCTGCTTACCACCGACATAGAGCTTCGCCGTCACGTCGATGTCGGGCCGATCGGCCTTGCCGGTAAACGGCACGACCTGCGGCTGAAGCGCCGGCGCCGCCCTCGTCTTGCTGTTCTTGTCGGCGGGAATCGTCAGATACTCGAGCAGGCCGGAGCGACCGCCCTCGCGTCCGAAGCCGCTCTCCCGATAGCCGCCGAAAGGTGCTGCCGCATCGAAAAGGTTCGTCGCATTGATCCAGACGACGCCGGCCTTCACCCGCGCTGCCATTTCGATGGCGCGGTTGACGTTCTCGGACCAGACCGAGGCGGCAAGCCCGTAGCGCGTATCGTTGGCTAGGGACACCGCCTCGTCGAGCGTTCGGAAGGTCAGGCTGGTGGCAACGGGCCCGAAGATCTCGACCTGTGACACGGTATGCGCCGGCGCCGTCCCGGTGAAGAAGCCGGGCGCGCAGAAGGCGCCGCGCTTCGGCAGGTCGACGGGGGCGAGATTGAGGGTTGCTCCCTCAGCCTCGCCGGTTGCAAGCAAGCCCTTGATGCGGGCGAGCTGCTTTTGCGAGACGACGGCGCCGATGTCCATGGTCTTGTCCAGCGGGTCACCCACGCGCAGGGTCGCCATGCGGCTCTTCAACTTCTCGAAGAAGCGTGGGGCAATGCCCTCCTGCACGAGGATGCGCGACCCGGCGCAGCAGACCTCGCCCTGGTTGAACCAGACGGCATCGACCACCCCTTCCACTGCAGCATCGAGATCGGCATCTTCCAGCACGATGAAGGGTGACTTGCCGCCGAGCTCTAGACTGAGCTTCTTGCCCGAGCCGGCGATCTGGCGACGGATGATCCTGCCGACGTCGGTCGAGCCGGTGAACGCGACCTTGTCGACGTCCGGGTGGCCGGCGATTGCCGCCCCCGTTTCGCCATCGCCGTGAACGATGTTGACGACGCCCGGCGGGAGGCCGATCTCGCTCAGGAGCTCTGCAAACGCACAGGCGGTCATCGGCGTGAGATCGGCCGGCTTGATGACGACGGTGTTGCCCGCCGCCAGAGCCGGTGCGACCTTCCAGGCCAGCATCAGCAGCGGGAAGTTCCAGGGAATGATCTGGCCGCAGATGCCGACCGGCGCATGGTTCGGAAACTCGTCGCCGACAAGCTCGGCCCAGCCGGCATGATGGTAGAAATGGCGGGCCACGAGCGGTATGTCGATGTCTCGCGTCTCGCGGATGGTCTTGCCGTTGTCCATGGTCTCCAGCACGGAGAAGAACCGCTCGCGCTTCTGGATGTGGCGGGCGATGGCGTAGAGAAACTTTGCGCGCTCGTGCCCGGAAAGCGCGGACCATTTCGGCAGCGCGGCCCGGGCAGCGCGCACCGCAGCGTCCACATCGCCGGCACTGCCCTTTGCGACCCGGCCGATCACCTCTTCGGTGGCCGGATTGGAGACCTCGATAAGATCACCCTCGGCTGCGGTGAACTTGCCGTTGATATAGTGGCCGAGACCGGCTGAGCGGGCTTGGAGCCAGGCCTTGACTTCGGAATTGCTTTCGGGAGCGGGGCCATATTCCATGGTTTGCATGATGTCCTTGATGGAAGGCATGGTCTTTCCTCAGGCCAGCGCGTGGCGGTTGGCGGCCGAGTACCGGCCCGTGACATGGTGTTCGAGCTGGCGTTCGATATCGCCGAGCATGGAGGATGCGCCGATGCGGAAGAGATCCGGCATCATGAAGCGGATGCCGAGCTCCTCCTTCATCAGGATCAGCCAGTTCATCGCGTCCTTGGCGGTCCGGAGCCCGCCGGCCGGCTTGAAACCGACCATCTGGCCGGTGCGGTCGCGGTAGTCGCGCAACGCGCGAACCATCGTCAGCGACACCGGCAGCGTCGCGTTGACGTCCTCCTTGCCGGTCGACGTCTTGATGAAGTCCGATCCCGCCTGCATGGCGACCATCGAGGCCTTGTAGACGTTGGTCAGCGTCTTGAGGTCGCCGGTGGCGAGGATGGCCTTCATGTGCGCAGGCCCGCAGGCCTCGCGCATCGCCCTGATCTCGTCGTAGAGCGCGACCCAGGCACCTTTCAGCACGTGCTCGCGCGTGATGACGATGTCGATTTCCTTGGCCCCCTGTTCGACGGCATAGCGGATTTCGCCCAGCCGAAGTGGCAGCGGCGTCAGGCCGGCGGGGAAGCCGGTCGCGACCGAGGCGACGGGAATGCCCGAACCTTCGAGCGCTTTCACCGCATGCGCCACCATCGTCGGATAGACACAGACCGCGCCCACGGTCACCGCCTCGATGCCGAGCGCTTCGAGCAGGTCCGCGCGCACCGGCGCCCTGGCCTTGGCGCACAGGCGCCGGACGCGGCCCTCCGTATCATCGCCGGCAAGCGTCGTCAGGTCGATGCAGGTGATCGCCCGCAAAAGCCAGGCGGCCTGCCACTCCTTCTTGACGGTGCGGCGGGTCGGCAGGCTCGCCGCACGCCGCTCGGCAGCGCTCAGGTTGACGGTATGGCCGTCGAACCAATCGGGCATGAGGGGAGAACCCTCCGGACGGGGGAAATGTTCTGTCATGGCAATGTCCAGCGTTGGGCGGCGGGCTCAGGCCCGTCCGCGGCGGATGTCGATGAAACGATTGAGCAGGATGGCGGCGACGATGATCAGGCCGGTGACGGTCATCTGGTAGAACGAGCCGAGGCCCAGCAGGTTGAAGATATTACGCAGCACCTGCAGCAGCATCACGGCGAAGAAGGTGCCAAGCACGCCGCCGCGGCCGCCGAAGAGCGAGGTGCCGCCGAGGACCACGGCCGCGATGGCATCGAGTTCCAGCCCTTGCGCGGCGGTCGGCTGGCCAATCCGCAGGCGCGAGGTGAGCAGAATGCCGCCGAGCGCGCTCATGATGCCCGAAACGGTGAACACGAGGACGAGGATGCGCTTGGTCGGCAGGCCGGAAAGGCGGGCCGCCTCGGCATTGCCACCCGTCGCGTAGACGGATTCCCCGAAGACCGTGAAGCGAAGGAGCGCGCCGGCAGCGATGCAGAGAACGATGAAGATCAGCCCCATCGAGCTGATCTGCGCGCCCGGGAAAAGCGGGATCATCGTGGACGAGATCGCTCCGAAGCTTGGCGGCAGCCCGGAGACCGGCACGCCGTCGGTCAACAGGTAGGTGATGCCGCGGAAGGAGACCAGCCCGGCAAGCGAGACGATGAAGCTCGGTACTTCCGCCAGCGCCGTGATCAGTCCGATTGTCGCGCCGGCAGCCGCGCCCGTCAGGATGGTGATGGCGATCGCCGGCAGGATCGGCATGCCGCCCGCGAGCAGCACCGCGACGAGCATGCCGCACAGCGCAACCACGGAGCCGACGGAAAGGTCGATGTTTCCTGTCAGGATCACGAAGGTCATGCCGATCGCGACCACGCCGACGACGGCTGCCTGCTGAAACAGGTTGGCGATATTGGTCGGCGTCATGAAGTTTGGCGACAGGATCGCGGCGATCGCCACGACAACCAGGAAGATGAAGATGAAGTTGTATTCGATCGCCAGATCGATGAGGCGGCGTCCGGAACGCTGCATGGGCGGAGCTCCCGTCACGGTGTCAGTCATGGTGATGTTCTCCGAGAATCTGATGCTTCAGGATCGTGTCCTGGTCGGTGATGGCCGGATCGAACCGGGCGATGTTTCGCCCCTCATGGAACACCCAGATGGTGTCGCAGGCCGCGTAGAGTTCCTCCAGCTCCGACGAGGCGACGATCACCGCGGCACCGTTCGCGGCCAGTTCCTCCACCAGCCGGTAGAGGTCTGCCTTGGCGCCGATGTCGAGACCGCGCGAGGGTTCGTCGAGGAGGAGCAGGTTCGCGCCCTTGATGATCCACTTCGCCAGGACGACCTTCTGCTGGTTGCCTCCCGAGAGCTGGATGACCTTCTGTTCCGGCGCGCCGTACTTGGTCGAAAGCTGCCTGAGTACGGGGACGGTTTTCGCCTTCAGTTCGCCGTGCCGGGCGAGGAAGTTGCCCTGCATGGCGGGCAGCGTGGCATTTCGATAAATCGGCGCATCGAGGATCAGTCCCTCGGTCTTGCGGTTTTCCGGGACGAGACCGAGCCCGGACCGTATCGCATCGCGCGGCGTCTTCGGCCGGTAGGGCCGGCCGTTCAGCGACATCTTCACCTCGCTGACCTCAGCGCCGAAAAGCGCCTTTAGGAAAGACGTCCGGCCCGAGCCGTTGAGGCCGGTCAGCCCGGAAATCTCCCCGCGGCGAACTTCGAAGTCGCGGATATCGAGGCCCTGCGCCGCCGTCAGCCGGTCGACTTTCAGGACGACGTCGCCCGTCACGGGCGGGCGTGGCCGGCGTTCGACGAGCGTTCGGTTGCGCCCGAGTATTGCCTCGACGAGCGCGCTGTCGGGGGTGTCTGCGACTTCGAAGGTCTCGATTGTCTGGCCGCCCCGCAGCACCGTCACGCGATCGCCGATCTCGCGCAGTTCGCCGAGCCTGTGGCTGACGTAGAGAATGGCTACGTTCTGCGCAGTGAGTTCGCGGATGACGCGGAAGACGGCTTTTAGCTCCGTCTCGTTGAGCGCAGCCGAGGGCTCGTCCATGATGATGACCTTGGCATCGCGGGTCAGCGACCTTGCTATGGCCGTCAGCTGCTGGTTGGCGACCGACAGGCTGCCCACCCGGTCTTCCGGCGAAAAGGTCGCCCCGACGCGGACCAACGCCTCTTTCGCCCGGACACGGCGGGTCCGCTTGTCGAGAAAGCCGAAACGCTGCGGCGGATGGCCGAGGAAGAGATTTTCGGCGACCGTCAGCTGCGGCACGAGGTCAAGCTCCTGGTAGATCATCGATATTCCGGCGGTGGCGGCCTCGGCCGGCGCGCGGAAACTCACCTTGCGTCCGTCGACGCGCATTTCTCCGCCGGACGGCGACAACGCACCGGCAATCAGCTTCAGGAACGTCGACTTGCCGGCGCCGTTGGCGCCCAAAAGGCAATGCACCTCGCCCTTGCGGACGGAGATGTTGGCGTCCGCGAGCGCCACGATATTGGGCGGGAATCGCTTGGACAGCCGCTCGATGTGGAGCACGTCCTCCATTATGCAGTCTCCTCCAGTATGCGCCGCGCCGTCCCCTCGTCGGTGACGAGGTCGGTGACGTAGCCGGCCCGAAGGCAGGCCGCCGCGATCAGGTGCTTGTCTTCGCCGGCCGCGACCCCGATCACCCGCTCCTTGCGCGGCAGCGCATCGAGCCGCAGGCCGACGGTGCGGTCGTCCAGATGCCGGTCGGCGATCTGTCCCTCCCGATCGACGAAGCGCCCCATGATGTCACCGACGGAATTCAGCTTTCTGAGCCGCGCGATGTCGTCCTCGTCGAGATAGCCCGAGCCGAGCAGGACCGACTGGTGGGTCAGTCCGCCGAGGCCGAAGCAGATGACGGGTGCCTCGTGGGCGAGCGCCAACACCCTGTCGATGATCGGATCCTGTTCGAGCGCGTCTCTGGTCGAACGCGAGCCCATGATGGCGGGGACGGGCAGCAGCGTCGCCCGCCCGCCGGCGGACTGGGCGATTTCCTCGGCGACGGCCGAATTGCGGCTCGTCGTGGTCGTCAGAGCCGTGGATCCGTTGACCAGGACCACATGCAGGCCGGGGCACCAGTCTTTCGGCAGGGCGCGGGCGACCGCGGCCATGGTGCGCCCCCAGCTGACGCCCATCAGGGCCGGCTTGGGGCTCAGGCTGGCAAGATGGGTCGCCGCCGCCTGCGCGACGCTGTCGATGATGAGGCTCGGATCCTCGATGTCGCCGATGGGAACGACGATCGCCTCGCGGACGCCGAACTGGCGCTGCAATTCGACCTCGAGCGAGGTCCGCCGGCCGGCGCGCGGGGTAATCTCGATGCGGACGATACCCGCCTCCTTGGCCTCGGTCAGTAGCCTTCCGACCTGCCAGCGGGTCAACCCGAGCTCTGTCGCGATGTCGGACTGGGTGCGGTCGAGATCGTAGTAGAGCTTGGCCACCTGGACCATCAGGTGATCGCGTTGCTCGTTGATCGGCAGGCGCGCCGAATAGGGATTGCGTTCGGCCACGTTCAGCCTCCCATCTGCCGGCGGGCCAGCTGGTGCAACACCGGGCGCAGCTGCTCCGTGGCTTCCTGGTAGAGCGGCAATGTACGCGCGAACCATTCGGCTCGGACGGGATCGGGCATAAGCTCGCTTGCCGGCGCTACGCATGCACGCGCCGCCGCCTTCAGGTCTGGGAAGACGCCGATTGCGGCAGCTGCGGCCACCGCCGTGCCGACCAGCGACAGATTGTCCTCGCGCGCCACCTGGACCGGCAGGCCCAGCGCGTCCACGGTTGCCTGAAGCCAGGCCGCATTCTTCACGATACCGCCCGCCATCATCACGCGGTCCACCGTTACGCCGCGCGCCCTGAGTACCGACAGGACGTTGGCCGAACCGAGCGCGAGGGAATCGACCGCGGCGGCGTAGATGTCCGCCCGCGTATGGCCGAGCGTCAGCCCCATCAGGGCGCCACGCAACGCTGCATCGCGATAAGGCGTGCGATTACCCATCATGTAGTCGAGCGCAAGCAGGCCCTCGGAGCGGCCGGGCGACGACGCCACCTTGTCGATCAGGGCCGCGTGACCTCGCTGATCGAGGCCGAACATCTCGCCAGCCAGCCAGTTCAGCATGGAGCCGGCAGCCACCTGCCCGCACTCAACGAGCCAATGCCCGTCAGTGAGGGCGTTGGGATAGGGTCCCCAGAAGCCGGAGACGTCCGCCTCCTCCGCCAGTTGAACGAGCTGCACGATCGAGGTGCCACCGATGAACAGCATGCCGCCCGGCTCGACGGTATCTGCGCCGAGAATGCCGATATGCGCATCGATGCCGCCCTGAGCGACGATCGGGCGGTTTTCAAGGCCGAGGTCGGCCGCCATGGCTGTGCGCATCGGGGCGATCACGCCGCCCACCGGCACGATGCGTTGCGGCAGTCGGTCGAGGAGGTCCGCTATTCCGAGGCTCTCGTATATTTCCGGGACAAAGCTGTGCCCTGCGCTGTCGTAGTTCCATTTGCAGGCCGCGTTCATGCGCGAGCCGACCCATTCGCCGGTCAGATCGAAGTTGACGTAGTCCAGTGCCTCGCAGACGACTTCTGCCTTCGACCACAATTCGGGTTGATGGCGCTTGAGCCACATCGATTTCGGCACCAGCCATTCGACGGCATCGGAACCGCCGCAGAAGCGCATGACAGGATGCGTCAGGCGTGCGGTGTCACGCGCTTCGGTTTCGGCGCGGCAGTCCATCCACAGGATAGCCGGGGAAAGCGGCGTGCCGTCGCGAAGGCAGATGGCGACGGTCGAGGCGGTCGTCGCGGTGCACACGGCATCGACGGTCCTGCGCCCGGTCGTTTCAAGGACGGCGCGACCGGCAAGGCGCAATGCTGCGCGCCATTCGTCGGGTGACTGCTCGGCCCGGCCGGCGCGAGGATAACGTGTGGCATAGGGGGCATCCGCCTGTCCCAGCATCTGTCGGCGGTCGGTGTCATAGACACCCGCCCGCACGCCCCCTGTGCCGAAGTCGAAGCTCAGAATATGAGCCATGTCCTGATGTCCTCCTCAAACGTGCGTCTCAGACGGCCCCGGCCTCCTGCTTCCGGGGCGCATCGTCACGGACGGAACATGATCTTGGAGAAGAAGAAGCCGCGATCGGTGCGAAGCCGTTCGAATATGCCGGGCAACTCCTCCAACCCCAGCTCGTGGGTGATCATGAATTCCCATTTCAGGGCGCCCGACGCAAGCTTGTCGAGGGTCACGGTCCACTGCGCTCCCGGATAGGGCGCGCCGAAGGAATTCCATGAGCCGTGCAACGAAACCTCCTGGCGCAGGAAATGCTGAAACGCCGCGTTCGAGAGGGCGACCTCGCCGACCGGGATCCCGATGAAGACCACATGGCCCCCGGGAGCGGCGAGCTTCACCGCGGCATTGATCGAGCTCGGATGGCCGGCCGCCTCGACGATCACATCCGACAGCAATGTTTTCGGCAGCTCGGCGCCCGACAGCAGCGTGTGGGTCGCACCGGCCTGCCGCGCAAGTTCAAGCTTGTCCTCGGAGACGTCGATCGCCACCACCTCGCGCGCGCCCATCAGCAGCATCCACTGGATCGCAAAAAGCCCGATCGGGCCGCAACCGATGACGGCACCGCGATCGCCCATGCGCACCCCGCCCGCCTTCCAGATGGCGTGAAGGGCGATCGATGCCGGGTCGACCATGGCGGCGGCACGGGGATCACAGCCTTCCGGGGCCTTCAGGAGGTTTTCGACGGGCGCACAGACCCACTCGGCATAGGCGCCGTCACGGCGCGAACCGAAGTAATCGTAATCTCGGCAGCGCGAGAAGTTTCCGGTCGCGCACTGGTCGCAGGTGCCGCACGGCAGCATGGGCGGCACCGTCACGAGCTCGCCCTTGGCAAAACCGCTGACACCGGGGCCGATCTCCTCGATGTGCCCGGAAAACTCGTGACCGCAAATGATCGGCATCTTGTGGGCGCCCTTGACCAGCATCCGCGGCAGGTCCGACCCGCAAACGCCGACGGCGGCGACGCGCAGGAGGACTTCTCCCGGGCCTGCCACAGGCTTTGCCACGTCTTCCAGGCGAATGTCTCCGGGGGTGTGAAGCACGGCTGCACGCATGTAAATCGATCCTTTGATGCGACTGGGCAGTCGCCGGCCGTGACAGGCCGGCGTTCTTCAAGCAGGAGGGGCACATGGCCCCTCCCACCTTCTGGGGAGTTACTTGTTGAGGATCTGCGGACGGTATTCCGCAAACAGCGCGGCATGCGGGAACTGCCCGACATTTTCCGGCGTCACGAGTGCCGTGCCGGCATCGACGAAGGCGGGGACGGTCTTGCCGGCCGCGGCCTCGCGTGCGACCTGGATCGTGACATCGCCGAGGTACTGCGGGTCGTTGAGGGCGGTCGCGACGTATTGTCCGCCGGCAGCTATCGTTTCCAGCGCCTCGGACAGACCGTCGACGCCTGCGATCAGCACATCGTCGCGGCCATTCTCCTTGAGGACCTGCATTGCACCCAGCGCCATGTCGTCGTTGTGCGCGTAGACCACCTTCACGTCTGAATTCGCCTGAAGCAGGTCCTGCATCGCGGTCACCGCGTTTGCGCGAATGTATTCTGCATACGGTCCTTCGGTGATGGCATGGCTGGAGCCCTCGATGGCGGCGTGGAAGCCGTCGCGGCGATCCATCATGACGGCGCCGCCGGCATCGCCCTGGATCTCGATGATCTTCGCACCCGTTATGCCGTCGGCCTTGAGCTTGGCCACGACAGCCTCGCCCACGAGCTTGCCCATCGCCTTGTTGTCGCGCCCGACGTGCGCGGCAACCTTGCCGCCGGTAACCGGGCGGTCGACGGTGATGACGGGAATTCCGGCAGCCGCGGCCGCTTCAAGCGAGGGCGCCACGGCTTCCGGGTTGACGGGATTGATGATGATCGCGTTGACGCCCTGGGTGATCAGATCCTGTATGTCGTTGTTCTGCTTGCTGACGTCCCCGTTGGCGTCGAGAAACACCAGCGTGTCGCCGGAAGCCTTCGCGGCGGCCTCTGCGCCGGTCTTCAGCTGCACGTAGAACGGCGACTGGAGCGTGACCTGGCTGAAGCCGATCTTGAGCCCTTCGGCGTGCGCGGCACCGGATACGGCGAGCATGGCGATGGCAGAAGCTGCGGTAGCCAGGCCGGCCAGAATTGTACGACGGGTTTTCATGCGGTCCTCCCGGGATTGAAGCAAATGAACGATTGCCCTCCTCGGCAATCAGCATTTGTGATAAATATTCACTTATGCTGAATTCATGCCGCCATGAACGGGTCCCGCTTGTCAACTGATGGCCTGTTGAAAAAGAGCTGCATGAGATAAGCTGTTGTTAAATCGCTATTATTATTTGTTCGCTCCGCCGACGGGACAAAGCCGAGCAGTTGGGATTCGACTGCTGATTGTTCGACGCTAAACTACAGGTTGATTGGAAAAACCCGCATCTGTTGGATTGTGCACCGCAAATGGTGCATTCAAACAGGAGCCAGTCTCGCACGCCTTCTTCCGAGTTCCGGCTGGTCGCTCAAGAAGGAATGGTCTTCACCTTTACGCGATTGCGAAGGGCGTGGGCGAAACGGCGGTGGTCGGGCGAGAAGGTGGCGTCAAACCGCACGGGGGCCGACCGAGCAAACCTTGGCGGCCAGACCTTTTGAGGCCCTCGCCTTGATTGCCGGCGGAGGCCCCTGCCCGCGCAGGGCGTGGCAGGGGCCGAAACCTTGGCAGTCAGACGCCGTGCGAACCGTCGTAGCCGTTCAGCTGCGGCGGCTTCCAGCCTTCCGGCAGTGCTGCCGGCCTGTAGATCTCCACTTCCAGCGGATAGCAGGCGGCGGTGTCGGAGGAGTGCTCCGACGAGCAGTCTCCACCGGGACAAGCCGACATGCACCCGAGAAGGTCGATCTCGGCGAAGAACTCCAGATAGTCGCCCGGACGCACCGGGCTCGCCTTCATGAAATACTGGCCGGTGTCACGGGTGAAGCCGGTGCACATGAACACGTTCAGCACGTCGTGGATATGGTCTGCGGCTTCGGCAAGCGGCTTGCCCGTCTGTCTGGCAAAGGCGCGGGTGAGGTTCGAGTGGCAGCAGTGGTGATACTGGCCGCCATGGCTGAGCAGATTGTGGGTGTAGGGATCGCAGCGCGTGCCGATCACGTCATGCACGGCGCCGCCGAATTCGTCGAATCCGTACCAGTCGAGCGTGTCGTGGGTGATGGTGGCGATGGGGCGCAGGTAGGGCATGTTCGAAAACAGCTGATCGCCGAGGCCGACATGGGTGCCGTTCAGAGCCCGCGTCTTACCGGTATAGAGCCGCTCGCCGAAATTATGCGCGTTGAACAGGTTGAGATCGCCAACCTGCGATCCCTCGCTGCAGAGAATACGGCAGAAGTGTCCGGCGGGCACGGACCAGCAAGCGGCATCGCGCGCGGGAACGGTGACGCGATCGACCAGCTCGAGATTTTCGCGCACGGCGCGATAGGCCGCCAGATCGGGGCGCGGCAGCGTCTCGACCGGATAGCAGATGACGGGCGCGATGGCCTTGCGGGCCGCGGCATCCTGCGGGGCGTTGGTGATGGGCTGGGGTTTCATCCCTGTTGTTCTCCGTATTGTAGGTCAGTCTGTGGCGGCCGCCGAGGTTCTGGAGGGGCGGGGTAGGCCGTGCGATCGCGCCGCTTCCAGCACGACGCGTTCGGATTCCTGCAGATAGAGCTCAAGCGCCCGGGATGCTCCCACGCGGTCGCCATCGCAGAGCATGCTGCAGATCTCGACATCGCGCGCCACCCACGGCTCCTGGAAACGGCGGGCGTCGCTGGCAAGCGAAAATGCAAGCCGGGCCTGCGCGGCGACCGAAGCGAAGAGTTCGTCGAGCCGGGGGCTGCCGATGAAGCTCACGATCTGGCGGTGGAATTCAAGGGACGCCGTGCCGCTCTGCTTCCAGTCGCGCGCGAGTGCTGCGCGCTGGACCGCCTCGACCCGCTCGACCAGCTCGGCCATGGCCTCCTTCGAGGCGTAGGCGCTGCAGGTCACGCCGCGCAGCTCGAGCGTGAGGCGGATCGTGTAGATTTCGCTGATCTCGGCCGAGGTCAGGGCCCGCACGGTCGCGCCATGATGTGGCCGATGCTCGATCAGGCCCTCGGCGACAAGGTCACGCAACGCCTCGCGCAGGGTGTTGCGGGAGACATTCAGGGCTTCCGCCCAGATCACCTCGCGCAGCGGCGTGCCCGGCGCCAGCTCGCCGCGCAGAATCTTGTCGCGCAGCTGTCCGGCAGCGGTCTGGGAAAGGACGAGGGGGCGATCGGGTTCGGGCAACAGTATCTCCTTGGGCTATAATTTGTTGAACAAAATTTTCCTGTCAAGGCGCTTTATGGGCATTTCGTCCTGCACGGAGAGTTCATCGCGATGGTTTTGGACGTCGGTTCGGCGCTTATGATCCTCAAGATTGTCGAACATTATGCGCTTCGAGGGCGAGTTAGGCGAGTTTCCTCAGGGAATTCGACTTTTCTCAATACGGGCCCAAAACCGAGAAATTTCCAAGAAAAGCAGGGGAACTTGGGCAAGTGCTGCGTGGAATCCCTTGAAGCGCACCCGAATCCGATCTGGATTTCGATCAGCGTCTCTCGTTTCAAGGCGGGGTCTTTCAGGTCGAAGCGCATGACGCTGATCATAAAGGTATTGCAATCCGTAAATTGTTCAACAAAGATGGCACCCATTCATCGAGAGGAACGCATCATGCAGAAAATTATGGCCGGCGCCATTTTCCTTATGGCATCGCTGACAGCCGCCCAGGCCGAAGATCTTCGCGTCGGGGTGGATCTCACCTATCCGCCCTACAACTTCTTCGACGAATCGAACCAGCCTGCCGGCTTCGACGTGGAACTGATGAAGCTCATCGGCAAGAAGACCGGCGGCAACGTCTCGTTCCTCGACACACGCTTCGAGAACCTGATCCTCGGCGTTTCCGGCGGGCAGTTCGACGTGATCGCCTCGACGCTCTATGTCACGCCGGCCCGCGCGCAGCAGATCGACTATGTGCCCTATATGAAGACCGGCGTGTCGATCGCCGTCTCGACAAGCGGCGGCCAGAGCTTCGCAAAGCCGGAGGAACTGTGCGGCAAGCGTGTCGGCTCGATCAAGGGCGCAGCCTGGATCCCCGAGCTTGAGAAGCTGAATGCGACGGCCTGTGCCGGCAACCCGATCGACTCCCGCGAATTTCCGACTTCGCCCGAGGCTACCCAGGCGGTGATGTCCGGTGGCGTCGACGCACAGCTCGAAAACTCCGCTGTCCTGGCGGACGCCGCCGTCAAGTTGAACGGACGCCTTAAGGTGACCTCGACCGAACAGCTCTATCCGGTGATCGTCGGTTTCGGCGTGAAGAAGGGTAACGAGCAGCTTGCGACTTTCCTGCGCGAGACGCTGGCCGGCCTGGAAGGAGACGCGGATTACGAAGCGCTCTTCAGCAAATATGGCGTGGCGAAGTCCACAGCGACCGAATTCGAGGCCGCCATCGCACAGTAAAGGGTGACTGCCGGGCTGGGCTCGCGCCCTGTCCGGCCAGCTGCCCGATGCGACATTGCGCGGCGCTCCGGCGCCGCCTAACGAAGAAGCAGGTCCCATGAACTTCGACTGGAACTATCTTTTCAGCCTGGCGCTTTATCCCGATTTCTGGCGAGCCACAGCCCTGGTCGCCTGGCTCGGTGTATTGACCTGGGTCATCGGGACCGTGCTCGGCTTCCTGCTGGCGCTGGCGCGCCAATCCACGCTGCGCCCGGTGCGCTGGTTTGCCAAGACCTACATCTGGCTGTTCCGCAGCCTGCCCCTGCTGGTGCTGCTGATCTTCGTCTACAACCTGCCGCAGTTCGCGCCTTCTCTCTCGCCGGTGCTGTCGGTTCCGTTCTGGGCGGGGCTCATCGCGCTGGTCATTTCGGAGACCGCCTATCTGGCGGAAATCCATCGCGCTGGGCTGATCTCCGTGGATCAGGGCCAGCACGAGGCGGCCCATGCGCTCGGCGTGCGGCCGGTCGGAAAGTATCGGCACATCATCCTGCCGCAGGCGATCCGCGTCGCCCTGCCCTCGCTCGGCAACGAATTCATCACCATCGTCAAGCTGACCTCGCTGGTCTCGGTGATCTCGCTTGCAGAAATCCTGCTGGTGGGACAGCGGCTCTATACCCGCAACTTCATGGTGATCGAAACGCTCGTCGCGGTGTCGTTCTATTATGTTCTGGTGGTCTCGGTGTTTGGCCTGTTCCTGTCGCGGCTCGAAAAGCGCCTCGACATCGCGCGCATGACGGGCGCGGAAATTTCCGTGCCGGCGGCCGTCGCGAGCGAGGCGCCGGCGACCGGGCGCCGTGTCAGCGACGAAGTCGTGGTTGCGCTCGAGCATGTCCGGAAGGACTTCGGCGACAAGCGTGCGCTGGCGGACGTCTCGTTGAAGGTCAACAGGGGCGAAGTGGTCAGCATCATCGGCCCGTCCGGCTCCGGCAAGACGACGCTGATCCGTACGATCAATGCGCTGCAGGACATTGATGCCGGTCGCATTGCCCTCGATGGTGGAGACTGGATCAGCGCCGAGGGGAGTTATCGGCTGGCGGCGGACTTCCATGACCGTGTCACCCGGCTTGGCATGGTCTTCCAGTCCTTCAATCTGTTTCCGCACATGACGGTTCTGCAGAACGTCACTTTCGGGCCGCGCTATCATGGAAGCGGCAACAAGGACGCCCTGCGCGCGGCCGCAATGGGCCACCTCGCCCGCGTCGGCATGGCAAGCCATGCGAACAAATATCCTCACCAGCTGTCGGGCGGCCAGAAGCAGCGCGTGGCGATCGCCCGGGCGCTGGCGATGGATCCGGAAATCATGCTGTTCGACGAGCCGACCTCGGCGCTGGATCCCGAACTGGTCGGCGAAGTGCTGCAGGTCATAGAAAGCCTGGCGCGCGAGGGCATGACCATGATCATCGTGACGCACGAGATGCGCTTCGTCAGCCGCGTCAGCGATCGGGTGTTGATGATGGAAGACGGTCACGTCGTGGCCGACATGACCGCCACTGAACTCGAAGCGTCACCGGCCGACAGCCGCATCCGCCGCTTCATGGTGCAAGGCTGAGCGCCGGCGCCAGTGAAAGGTACGAAACAGAAAGATCGGCGATTTTCCCTCGCCGGTCTTTCTGTCTCCTGTGGTTGCCCGAGGGGGCTCGCCTGCCCCTTTGGCTTTCAGGCTATCGTGGCCAGTTCGGCGCCGATGCCGACCGTTGCACCTATCTCCGCAACAAGGCTGATCCGGCCGGCCTTCGGTGCCGGGATGCGCGTCTCCATCTTCATCGCTTCCATCACCGCCACGATCTCGCCCTCCGCGACCTGGGCGCCATCTTCGACAAGCCACTGCCTCAACGTGCCGGGAATGGGTGCCGTGACTGCGGCCGCGCCGGCCTTCGGAGTTGTTGCCGCTGCAGGCTGCGCAGCGCCAAGCCCAGAGAACAAGGCGGCGGGCAGTCCGAGTTCGTGGCGTTTGCCGTCGATCTCGATGAAGCTGCGCAGCAGGCCGCCTTCGGCCGGATCGACGCGCGGCGCGGGCTTAATGCCGCGAAACGCCGTCTCGATCCAGTTGGTGTAGACCTTGAAACCGTCCTCGCCCGTGAAGTCGCGCTCTTGAAGCACGGCCCGGTGAAAGGGGAGGACCGAGGCGACACCCTCGATCCGGAATTCGGCAAGCGCCCGGCGCGCGCGGATCAGGGCCTCCTCGCGCGTCGATCCGGTGACGATCAGCTTCGCCATCATGGAATCGTAGAGGCCGGGGATCTCCGAACCTGTCTCGACGCCCGTCTCGAGTCGTACCCCCGGCCCTCCCGGGGCGCGGAACTGCGTGATCAGGCCAGGCGTGGGCAAAAAGCCGCGGCCCGGGTCCTCGGCATTGATGCGAAATTCGAACGCGTGGCCGCGCGGTTCCGGTGTCTCGGTGATGGAGAGCGGAAGACCATCGGCGATGCGCAGTTGTTCGATGACGATGTCGACCCCGGTCGTTTCCTCCGTGACGGGATGCTCCACCTGCAGCCGGGTGTTGACCTCCAGAAAGGAGATCACGCCGTTCTGCGACAGCAGGAACTCGACCGTTCCGGCGCCGGTATAGCCGGCCGCAGCGCAGATCGCACGCGCCGCCTCGTGGATGCGGTTGCGCTGGTCCTCAGTGATGAACGGCGCAGGGGCCTCTTCGACGAGCTTCTGGTTGCGCCGCTGCAGCGAGCAGTCGCGCGTGCCGAGCACCACGGTGTTGCCATGGCTGTCCGCGATCACCTGGGCCTCAATATGCCGCGGCTTGTCGAGGAACTGCTCGGCATAGCATTCGCCGCGCCCGAAGGCTTCGCTCGCCTCGCGTACGGCGGAATCGAACAGCTCTCCGACCTCTTCCAGCCGGTGTGCCACCTTCATGCCGCGGCCGCCGCCGCCGAAGGCCGCCTTGATGGCAAGCGGCAGACCGGCCTCGCGCGCGAATGCGACGGCCTCGGCGGCCGACGCCAGCGGGCCGTCTGAACCCTTGACCAGCGGAGCGCCAACCTTTTCGGCGATGCGCCGCGCCTCCACCTTGTCGCCAAGGGCGGTGATGACCTGCGGCGCCGGCCCGACCCAGGTCAGGCCGGCATCGATGACGGCCTTGGCAAATTCCGCCCGTTCGGACAGAAAGCCATAGCCCGGATGGACGGCATCCGCGCCAGCGCGGCGCGCGATCTCCAGGATCTTTTCAATGCTGAGGTAGGTCTCCGCCGGACGGCCGGGGCCGAGGCCGTAGGCTTCGTCGGCGAGTTCGGCATGCATTGAGCGGGCATCGGCGTCCGAATAGATCGCGACCGAGGCAACGCCATAGTCGCGTGCGGCGCGGATGATGCGGACGGCAATCTCGCCGCGATTGGCGATGAGGAGCTTCTTCATCGGTTCAGTCTTTCTGTTGGGTGGCGGGTGCCGCGGTATCCGGGCCAGAGACGCTCTCCTGAGGAACGAAGGCCTTGATTGGATTGAACCGGATGCGCGCGCCGATCGGAATCTGTCCGGCCAGATCGAGATGGTGCTGCGCCACCACGCCGATGACGGGGTAGCCGCCGGTCAGCGGATGGTCTGCGAGGAAGAGCACGGGCTGGCCGGTGTGCGGCACCTGGATCGCGCCGAGTGCGGTTCCCTCGGATGGCAGTTCGGCCTGATCGAGGCGTTCGATCGCAACAGCGCCCGACAACCGCATGCCGACGCGGCTCGATTCCGGGGTGACCTCCCACTCCTGCGTGCGCAGCGTCTCGACGCCGTCTTGCGTGAACCAGTCGGTCCTGGGGCCGAGAACGATGTCAAGCGTCACGACTTCGCCGGAGCGCGGCAGCCGGGGCGGAACCGGTGGGGCCGGGTCGACGGCGCCCGACGTTTGATCGTCCGGAACGAGAACGCTTCTAGCCTGGATGGCCTCGGGACCGATCTTTGCCAGCGTATCCGTCGCGGCTGACCCGAGCACAGGCTGAACCAGAAAACCGCCGCGAAGCGCCAGATAGCTGCGCATGCCTTCTGTCGGGGGCCCGAGAACCAGTTCGTCGCCGGCATCGAGCGCAAAGGGGCGTGCGAACGGGGCGACAACCTCCTGCCCCGCAGCGGTGCGGATGGTGAGCGGGCACGACGCTCCGGCCACGGCCATGGTGACGGGGCGATCGGCCTTCACGGCAAACCCGCCGAAGGTGATCTCCACCGCAGCCGTATCGCGGGGATTGCCGAGGCAGGCGTTTGCCGCCTGCAGCGCACCTCGGTCGAGAGCACCTGACTGGGCGACGCCCTGGCTGGCGCGACCCGGGCGTCCGAGATCCTGATAGAGTGCCGGCCGATCTGCACGGGTGACGAGGAGGCCTTTTGCCGACGCGTCAATCTCGGGCTCCGGCTTCTGTGGCACGGCCACGGGAACAGCCGCCCCCTTTGCGATGTCGCGGAAGCGCACGCGGTCGCCAGGTGAGAGCAACGCGGCGCGGGTGCGCGTCGTGTCCCACATCTTCAGCGGCGTCGTCCCCAACAGCTGCCAGCCGCCGGGACTGTCGGATGGATAGATGCCGCCGAATTTTCCCGCGATGGCAACCGACCCGGCGGGAATGCGCACGCGCGGGCTCTTGCGTCGCGGTACGTCGAAACCGGGATCGTCGCAGGTCATATAGGCAAAGCCCGGGGCAAAGCCGGTGAAGGCGACGGTATAGGTCGCTTCCGTGTGGCGGCGGATGACCTCGTCGACCGTCCAGCCGAGGTGCTCGGCGACGTCGCCAAGGTCCTCCCCGTCATAGGCGACAGGGATCTCGAACAGCTCGCCCTGTCGTGAACTGCGTTTCGTCAGGTCGAACCGGGATATGCGCGCCATAAGCCGGGTCCGGTCCGTGAACAGCGGGTCGAACCGGACCATGACGGTCCTTGCGGCCGGAATTGCCTCGATCACGCCCTCCGGCATGTCGGCAAGCAGCGCGTCGAGTAGGGTCAGCGTCGTCTCGAGGTCGGCGAGTTCGACGAGGAAGCTGTCGCTGCCGGCCGGCAGGAAGCGCAGACGCTCAGACATGGGGCGCGTCTACGAAGGATGTCAGCTTGACGCCATGCGCCTCGAGCGTTTCGCGCAGGGTGCGGGCAATGGCAACGGCTGCCGGCGTGTCGCCATGAATGCAGATCGACTGCGCCTCCAGCGTGATATCGGTGCCGTCGATGGCCGTCACGCGACCTTCGGTGACCATCCGCAGCATCCGCTCGGCCACTGCGGCCGGATCGTGGATCACCGAACCTGGCAGGCGACGGCTGACCAGACTCCCGTCGGCATTGTAGGCGCGGTCGGCAAAGGCTTCGCACACCACGGTAAGCCCGGCTTGCCGTGCCTGCGCGACGATCGGGGCCCCGGCGAGCGCCATCAGCACGAGGGATGGGTCGATCGCCTTGATTGCGGCGATCACGTCCGCAGCCTGCCGCGCGTCGTCGGCGATGGTGTTATACAGCGCGCCGTGCGGCTTGACATAACGCACGGACGTGCCAGCGGCGCGCGCAAGTCCCTGCAGCGCGCCGATCTGGTAGATCGTGTCACCGACGAGCTCGGCGCTGGACGGATCCATGTTGCGGCGGCCGAAGCCGACGAGGTCGCGATAGCCGACATGGGCGCCGACCGCCACGCCGCGCTTTGCCGCCTCGCGCAGAACCATGAGAATGCCTGCCGGATCCCCGGCGTGAAAACCGCAGGCGATGTTGGCGCTGGTGACGATCTGGAGCATCGCGGCATCGTCGCCCATCGGCCAGGGGCCGAAGCTTTCGCCCAGATCGCTGTTGAGATCGATGATTGCCATATCGCACCCCCATTGAACGCACGTTCTACGTCGATTATTGTTGAATAACCCATTATAGATTGTTCAACAATATGAAATCCGCCGCGGCCGCAAGATTCGGCCCATGGTATCTGCGAAGTAAAGCCCGCAAGGAAGGTTCATGTCCGTCACGCCCGCTCTCCCAGCCGAGGACCAGCCGCTGGCCATTCAAGTCGCCGACCGGATCAGGGAAATGCTGATCGACGGCGGCTTTTCACCACGAGAGAAGCTGTCGGAGCAGCAGATCGCTTCGCAGTTCGGGGTTTCGCGCAATACCCTGCGGGAGGCCTTCCGCCTGCTGAGCAGCCAGGGGCTGGTCGAGCACATCCCCAATCGCGGTGCCTTCGTCGCTGCTCCGGGCGAAGCGGCCGTCCTGGACATCTACCGGGTGCGGCAGGTGATCCAACGGGGTGCTGTCATGGCGGCTGGCCCCGGCCATCCGGCACTGGCGCGGATGCGGGAAATCGTTGCGCAGGCGGAGGCAGCGCTTGCCCTGAGCGACTGGCAAAAGGTGGGCACGCTCAACATGGAGTTCCATCGCGCCATGGTGGAGCTTTGCGACAGCCCGCGATTGAGCGCCTGTTTCGATCTCGTGCTGGCCGAGCTGAGGCTCGTCTTCGGCCAACTGGACGACACCGCCCACCTGCACGAGCCCTATGTGGCGCTGAATAAATCCCTGGTCATCGCCTTGGACGCGGGGCGGATTGCGGATGCCGCAGCCCAGCTGGACGCCTATCTGCTGAAATCGGAACGCGCGGTGCTGGCAGCGCTGCAACGGCAAAAGGGGCAGGTTCGAAAGCTGGTTTAGGACCGCGGGCCGAGCCACCACACCGAGGCAAGGGTTGCTAGATCGTCAGGCAGGTATTGGCGACGGCTGCCGAGAAAAGCCGGGTGCCGTTCCCCGCGGAAAAAGCCTCCCGTCCGACACTGGACTTCAGGCTATCGAGGAAATCGTAACCCTCCGTCCAGCGACCGAAGCCGCTTGCGATGTTGATGTGGCCGGCATTGCCGATGTCCAGAAGCTGGCCGCCCCAATTGCGAGCCGTGCGGCGAAGCCTGTCGACCGGCATATAGGGATCATTGAGGCTGCCGATGATGAGCGAGGGGAAAGGCAGCCGCGCGGCCGGCATGGCGCCGAACTGGATGATACAGGGATGCAGCGTCTCCGTCGCATCGAGGTCGCAAGGCGCAACGAGGAGCGCACCGCGGATTCGGGATGCGAGCGGGCTTTCGGCGAGATTGGCGGCAAGAATGCAGCCGAGACTGTGGCCAACCAGCCAGACGTCATTGCCGATCGTGTCGATCTCATGCTCCAGCCGCGTCAGCCAGCTTTGTCGATCCGGGCATTGCCAGTCGGACTGTTCGACGACCCGGCTGTCGGGATTGTCCCGGGCCCAGTGGCGCTGCCAGTGGGCGGCAGGCGAACCGAAGAGGCCGGGCAGAATGAGCGTGTCGACGGCGAAATCGGTTGACGGCATGAGCGCTTCCTTCTGCTGCGCGGTGCTCGATCTCTGAACCGGCCAATCCCTCTATGCGGCGTGGGCCGTATCCGTGAGCAGGTGGTGCCTCACGGTTTTCTGTAGCTGGCCGAGCGTCTCGAAACGGCGCTGGTCCAGGTCGAATACGCTGAATTTCACGGCAAAGAACCGCAGTTGCCCCTCGTCCGGGATCGCTATGCCCACAGGTACGCCTGCATGCTCGATGACTTGCTTGCTCATGGTCGTTGTCCGCCGATTGATGCTCAGTTTCGTATCCAGCCGTGTTAACGGCCGCGGAAGGCCTAACTAGAGCGGCGACAACGCCTTGCGATCGGGGCATTGTTCATGACGGTCGAAATGGTCAAATCAGCGCTTTTCGCCATGCCGCATCCCCTTTCCAGCAATTAATCTATAAAATAACTGTACTATTATTCTCGGCGCAGCTCAACGCGCTGCGGGAGAAAATTGGTACAAAAATCCGCGTACAATGAGAATTGTGATCTGGATTAGGATATTTTCCCAGAATCCGGAAAGGGCATCGGCGGTCTGGTCACTGCTGCCAGCAGGGCCGCGAACGACGGCCACTTCAGGCCCGTCAGCGCGTGCCCGCCGGCGGGCACGCCGCATGATGATCCCGCCCGACGCGCAGATTTGCCGAAAAGGGGGACATCGCCTGTTTGGAGGCTAGCCGCGGACGATTTCTTCCGCGGCCAGCGCATGCCCCAGCAGCAGCTCGTCGGTGTTCGCAGGCCCCGACAGTAGGAAACCGACGGGCATGCCATAGGCACCGTGGCCGCACGGCAGCGATACTCCGCACCAGTCGAGGAAATTCCCGATCAGGGTATTGCGCAAGGTCTTGCCGTTCATCGCGAAGAATGCATCGTCGTCTGCCATGAGCGGCGCGACTTTCGGCGCAACGTGCGGCAGCGTCGGCGAGGCGATCAGTTCGCCGGGCCGGAGGATATCCGCCATCCGGGCGATCAGGTGCTCGCGGGCATCAAGCGTGGCAATATAGTCGGGCATCGAGATATTGGCGCCCAGCCGCGCGCGCGCCACCACGCGTGGATCCATTCCGTCGGCTTCCGCGCCTGCGAGACGGGTCTGATGCAGCGCATAGGCTTCCGCGGTCACCAGCGCTCCGTGCCTTGCCATGAGCTCGAAGATCTCGGCGAAAATGGGCACGGGAGAGCGTCGGATTTTTGCGCCGGCCGCCTGAAGGCGCTCCAGGGCGGCTTCGAAACTGGCGACGACTTCAGGCTCGGCGCCGTCGAACATGACGGTTTCGGGGACCAGCAGGGCGAGATCCCGGACGCTGCGTGCCGCAAGCGTCGGCGTCGTCGCACCGCGCATGGCGGCATCGATCAGGACAGCATCCAGGACGGTGCGGCAGAGAGGACCAAGCGAATCGAGGCTCTTTGACAGCGGGTACACGCCTTGCATCGAATAGCGGCCGCGCGTCGCCTTGTAGCCGACAATGCCGTTGAAGGCGGCAGGGATGCGAACGGAGCCGCCGGTGTCCGTTCCGATCGATACCGGCACCAGTCCTGCCGCCACTGCGACGCCTGAACCCGACGAAGAGCCGCCCGGCAGCCGATGGCCGTCGGTGGATACGGGATTGGAGGGCGTGCCGTAGTGCGGATTGATACCGAGGCCGGAAAAGGCGAACTCGCTCATGTTGACGCGGCCGACGGTGACCATGCCCGCTGCCTTGAGCAAGGCGACCACGGCCGCATCGGCTCCGGCGGGAGGGTCATTCGCAAGAACCTTTGATCCCGCCGTTGTCGGCAGGCCTTCCATCGAAAACAGGTCCTTCCAGGCGATCGGAATGCCGTCGAGCGCGCCAAGCGAGCGGCCGTCGCGGATGCGTGCGGACGCCGCACGGGCTTCGGCCAGTGCGCGGTCCCTGGTCAGCTTGGTGAAAACGGCCTTGTCGGGATAGGCCTCGATGCCGGCGATGGTCTCCTCGGCCAGCGCGACGGGGTCCAACTGAGCGGACTGGATGAGGATTGAAAGCTGGGCGATCGATTTCATCTTGTGCTTTCCTCGGGCAATCAGTTTCGTCCGACGAGCTGCATCCACCGGCGGACCAGATAGTTGTGCTCGTCCATTGTCGTATTCCAAAGCGCGATCGAGTTGGCGCGCTGCCAGTAGGAGCCGCCGCTGCGCACGGAACCGGCCTTGATACGCATGGAGCCGTCCGGCCCCGGCAGGTCTTCCGCAGCCGCAAGCCCGCGATACCAGTAGTCCCACTCTGCCTCGGTCATGTGCCGGCGCGTGTGGTGGGGGGTGGAGATGTAATAGCCCTGCCGGGCGACAACCGCCCCTGGCCAGCCGGAAATCCACCAGTTCAGATACTCGTAGGCCACGTCCAGCATTCGCCCTTCCAGCCCGCGCGAGAGACAAAGGCCGCCGTGCCAGGCACGGTAGCCTTCCGCCGGAACGCTTTGCTCGACGGGAAGGCCGGCACTGTTGAGGATGCCGATGCCTGTCGACCACATGCTCTGGATGTCGGTCTGTTCCTTGACCATGAGCTCGGCAGCCTCTTCGGCGGTGCGCCAGAAACCGCGGAAGAAACCCGCCTTCTTCCTTGTCTCGAGCAGATCGAAGAGACTGTCGATCTCGGCAATCGTCATGTTGCCGATATTGCCGAAGCTGAGCAGGCCCGCGGATTGGGCCGCGAGCGCCGCATCGAAAATGCCGATCGCCGGCTCGTCCACCAGCGCGCAGCGCCCATTCCAGCGCTCGTCGAACAGGGCCGCCCAGCTGTTGACCTCCGCAGCGCTGGCCACGTCGGTGCGATAGGCAAAGCTGTCGAAATTGTGCGTGGTCGGAAGCATGGAGATCAAGCCGCTGGGTTTTTCTCCGAGGGCGAGATTGGACTGCACGAACAGCTTTTTCACCGGCGCGTCGCCCTGGCCAAGCCGCGCGGTCGGCGCGATCTGTCCGGTCTTCGTCAGGTCCGTGATCTCGTCCCACAGTTCTATGCGGCCGATATCGATCGGCTGGATGGCGCGCCAGTACCAGACGATATCGAGGTTGTGGAAGCACTGATCGTAGATGTCGTAGCTTTCCGGCTCCTGCGCAGCCTTGGTCTGCGCCGTCAGGAAGTCATTGTTGTCGAAGACGACCTCGATATCCAGGTCCCGCTCCGCCTGCACCCGCAATTCCTCGAGCAGGGAAATGGCCGTGCCGAGCACGCGCAGGCGCGGCTTGCCGCTGAGATGCAGCGCCGGTGCGCCGGACAGGTCCGGCGCGGGTTGATGCTTGTTCATCCTCCGACCCCGACCGTCATGGGACCCTCGTTTCGTACTTCACGTCGAGGCCCGCCGTCCGCTGCACGCTTGACCAATGTGAAGGCTTCAAATGAGCGTTTGATCAAGCCCGGGTCGAGTCCGTCAACAATAAAAACGATATGCGAGCGCCGATCCGGGCTCGGCCACGCTTCCATGTGGACCGGCGGATGGACGAGATGCTGGACGCCGTGAATGGCGACGGGGCGTTCCTCGCCTGCGATATTGAGGATGCCTTTTACGCGCAGCACCTGTTCGCCGTGGCGGTTGATCAGCATCGTCAGCCAGATGCCGAACGCCGTCCAGTCGACGGGACGATCGACGGAAATCGAGAACGACCGGAAGCGGGCGCTGTGTGGATTGCCCTCGGCGTCCGTCAGGTCGAGGCTTTCCTCGCAATAGAAGCCGGAAGCCGACTGCGACTGGTTGCCCCGGGAACGGCCGTCATCGCTCAGAAGCGCGTCTGCCGATAGGGCCGGATCGTTGACGTCGAGGATGGTGCAATCGGGATTGATGCGCCTCAGCCGGTCGATGAGAACTCCGGTATCGGGCACAAGGTCCGTCTTCGTCACGACGATACGGTCGGCGACCGCCGCCTGGCGGTTGGATTCCAGATAGGTGTCGAGCGACCTCAGGCCGTTCACCGCGTCCACGGTTGCAATGACGCTGCCTGCCTTGAAATGGTGACGCAGGACCGGATCGGCCTTGAGGGTGGAAAGCACGGGAAACGGATCGGCAAGGCCGGTGCTTTCGATGACGAGGCGCCGGAACGGCGGCACGATGCCGCGATCGCGCTTGGACAAAAGATCGCGGATGGCGTCGGCGAGTTCCCCGCGCACCGTGCAGCACACGCAGCCCGATTGCAGCAGCACCATGTTCTCGTCGATGCGTTCGACGAGGTGATGATCGAGCCCGGTCTCTCCGAACTCGTTGATCAGCACCGCAGCATCCGCAAGCGAAGGATCGGCAAGCAGGCGCTTCAGCAGCGTTGTCTTGCCGGATCCGAGAAAGCCGGTCAGCAGATTGACGCTCGTAAAAAGCGGAAGGTCAGTCATCGCACATCGCTTCCATGCAGGGCTTCCATCCGGGCGATCAGGTCAGGATCGAGCGGGTCGAGTGGCCGTCCCGTCATCTTTTCGGCTGCCGGCCATAGATGGCCGAGATCCTCGATCATCTCGCTTTTGCCGGTGCGGTTCGCGATCACGTAGGAGGAACCCTGCCAGTCGGAAAGACTGAGCGCGAAACAGGACAACACCCTGTTGGCGGCGGTGACGCGGTTCGCACGTTCGCGCCTGCGGTCAAGGCGCTCGGTGTTGCGCGTGTAGACGCCCGGCCGGGCCACCGCGTCCGCCCAGTGCTCGTTGCCTCCGAGAATGCCGCAAAGCGAACACATGTGCTGCCTCTGTATTCTATTGAAGGGCCGGCGGGCGGCCATTTACCGCCCGCCGGCATTGTGCATCGTTACTTCTTGCGCGGGAAGCGCTTGGCGAAGTCGTCGGCGATCTCGTTCATGGTGACGAACTTCACGCCCGGATGCTTGATCATGTAGGCATAGAGCCGTTCCAGCATCATCAGAACCTGCGGGCGTCCGGCGACGTCGGGATGGATCGTGATCGGGAAGACGGCATAGTCCATCTCGCGGTAGACCCAGTCGAACTGGTCGCGCCACATCTGCTCGATATCGTGCGGGTTGACGAAGCCGTGGCTGTTTGGCGACTTCTTGATGAACATCATCGGCGGCAGGTCGTCGAGGTACCAGGATGCCGGAATTTCGATGAGATCGGTTTCCTGGCCGCGCTTCAGCGGGACCATCCAGTCCGAGGGCTTCTTGGAGTAGTCGATCTTGGTCCAGCTGTCGCCGACACGCACGTAGTAGGGCGTGAAGTCGTTGTGCATCAGCGAATGGTCGTACTTGATGCCGCGCTCCAGCAGGAGTTCGTTGGTGACGTTGGAGAATTCCCACCATGGCGCCACATAGCCGGTCGGCCGCTTGCCCGAGAGCTTGGTCACGAGCTCGATGCACTTGTCGAGCACTTCGGTTTCCTGCTCGCGCGTCATCGCGATCGGATTTTCGTGCGTGTAGCCGTGAATGCCAATCTCGTGGCCGGCTTCGGCCACCGCCTGCATCTGCTCGGGAAAGGTTTCGATCGAGTGGCCGGGGATGAACCAGGTCGTCTTGATGCCGAAACGTTCGAATAGCTTCAAGAGCCGGGGGCTTCCGACCTCGCCGGCAAAGAGGCCGCGCGAGATGTCGTCGGGCGAATCCTCGCCGCCATACGAACCAAGCCAGCCCGCGACGGCATCGACGTCGATGCCGAAGCTGCAGAAAATTTCCTTGGCCATGGGTAAGTCTCCTTCTGTGGTGCTTTTCTGTTTGAAATGTTCAGTGGGCCGGGATGACGGTCGCCTCGGAGGGCTTCCAGGCGAGCAGGACGTCGGATCCTGTCGCAAAGGCGCCGGGTCGATACTTGTCGATATGCGCCTCGAGCGAAATGGCCCGTCCGTCCGGCAGGGCCGCCGTCAGCTGGGCCAGATGGCCGACGACGTCGGAGCGGGTGATCTTCGCATCGATGACGTTGCCGCCGAATTCTGCGCTGGCGCGGCCGCGATCGGCATCCGCGGTGCCATGGATTTCGATTGCCTCGGCCGGAACGACAAGATTTACTCTGGTCTTGCTGCCGACGACACCGTTGATCCGGCCGGTGAGCACGCCTGCCGGCGTGTTCACGACGGCGTTCTCTCCGTCGGCTTTCTGGACCTCGCCGGAAAAGATGGTGTTGCGCCCGATGAACTGGGCGACGAAGGGGGTGTTCGGACGTGTGTAGAGCTGGTGCGGCGGGCTGATCTGCTCGACGCGGCCCTGGTTCATCACCACGATGCGATCCGAAAGCGCTAGAGCTTCCGACTGGGCATGCGTGACGAAGATGAAGGTCACGCCCAGTGTCTTCTGCAGGAGTTTCAGCTCGTTCTGGATCGCCTTGCGCAGGTTGGCGTCGAGCGCGCCCAGCGGTTCGTCCAGCAGCAGGATGTCCGGCTCGACGACAAGACCGCGTGCAAGCGCGATGCGCTGGCGCTGGCCGCCGGACAGCTTGTCGGTCTTGCGCTCGGCGATATCCTCTAGCCCCAGCGTGGCAAGGATGCGATCGACCTTGGCGTCGCGCTCCGCCTTTGGAAGGCCCTTGACCTCCAGACCGTAGCCGACATTGCGGCGCACGGTCATGTGCGGGAACAGCGCATAGCTCTGGAAGATCATGGAGGTAGGGCGGCGTTCCGGCGGCACGTCGTTCATGCGGACGCCCTTGATCATCATGTCGCCGGATGAGATGCCCTCGAACCCTGCGATCATGCGTAGCGTCGTCGTCTTGCCGCAGCCGGATGGGCCGAGGAACGCGATGAACTCGCCCTTGCTGACCGACAGGTCGAATTCGCTGACAGCGGTGGTGCCGTTGTCATAGACCTTGCCCACCTTCATCAGTTCGAGGTCGAAAATCATCCTAGCTCTCCGGATTGGCGCATGCTGATCGGCTTGGATCAGGCCGCGAAGTCGTCTGGACGGCCCTCCCCCGGCAAACCGGGAAAGGAGCCGCCGTCATAGTCTGGTTATGCGTTCAGGAACTCGTCCCATTTCTGCACGAGGTGGTCGTATTCATCCGGCCACTGGTGCCAGTAGGCGACCTTCTGCGAGCGCTCTTCCAGCGAACCGCCGTCGCGCAGGTCGCCTTCCTTGATGCCACGTTCGGCCGGGCCGACCCAGGGCTTGCCCTCGTACCAGAACGCATATTTCTCCGGAGACATCGCGTTCTTGATGTTGGTGGACGGCGAGTAGTAGCCCTGCTCGGAGACGGTGATGCCTGGCTCGCCGGAGAGCCAGTAGTCGGCATAGGCGATGACGGCCTCGCGGCTCTTGGTGGAGGCGATCATCGACGGGCCGATCGCCCAGCCGCGGGTGCCTTCCTTCGGAACCGCATAGCGGGCCGGCTTGCCCTGCGCCTTGACCGCCATGACGGCGGGCTGCCAAGCATCGCAGACGACCATTTCGCCCGAAGCCATGAAATTGACGAGTTCGCCGAAGTCGCCCCAGAGGGCGCGGAACTGACCGTCCTTCTTCTTGGAGATGAGGAAGGCGGCCGCTTCGTCGATTTCCTCAGCCGTCGGGTTGCCGGGGTTCTTGGCTTCCAGCATGCCGAGCGAGTTCATGGCGAGGATGGCCTGGCCGATGGCGATCAGCGGATCGGTGTTCAGGCCGGACTTTCCGCGCCATTTGGAATCGAAGATCGCCGTCCAGGTGTTGGCTTCTTCCTCGGACAGGACGTCGGGATTGTAGCCGATGGAGTCGTAGTTGTAGACGGTCGGCACCATGTTCAGCATGGTCTGCGCCTCGTCCGTCCAGATCTGGCCGACGATCTGGGCGCTGCGATCCCACTTGTCGCTTGCGGTGGTAAACGTATCGCGGATGCTGTTCCAGTTCTTCAGCTCCGCCGCCGGAATGGGCGCGACGTTGTCGGTCATGACGATGGAGGGAAGACGCTCGGCAATGATCTCCCAGCAATCGTAGTCGTTGGAACCCGAAAGGATCTTGGTCTGCGCATCGGGGAAGGTGGAGGCCGTTCCGGATACGGAGCCGACGCCGTACTTCTCCTTGAAGGTTTCGAGAATGCGTTCCTGAACGGTCGTGGAAAGGCCGATCGTGCGCAGCTGCTGGCTGGCCAGGTCGGCTGCCTGAGCGTAGGCCAGGCGTGAAGACAGGAAGGGCGTACCCGCGCCCATGGCGAGCGCCATGGCACCTGCAGACCGCTTCAGGAGCGAGCGGCGATTGATTTCCATCTTGGACATTCTCTTCTCCAGTTTTGCTTGTTCCCAGGAACGCTCCCTGGAGCGCCCTCTTGATTGCCGTCACCGGCCGGACATTCCGTTCCGACCTTCCGTGCCGTTCAGTACCGCCCCACGAGGAGGCCACCATCCACGACCAGCACCTGGCCGGTCATGTATCTCGCGGCCTCAGAGGCCAGGAATGCGATGACATCCGCGATGTCCTCGGGCGTGCCGAGCCGCCCCATCGGGATGAATTCGGCCGCCTTCTCGGCGCCGGCCGGACCGAGCGAGTTTTCCTCCGAAAGCAGCTGTGCTGTGCGGATGTAGCCGGGCGCGATGCCATTGACCCGCACGCCGTCGCGGGCGAGTTCGACTGCCAGTCCGCGCACCAGACCGATGACGCCGGACTTGGCCGCCGAGTAGTGCACATGCTCGTCCCAGCCGTAGGCGATGCCCATGATCGAAGAGAGGGCGACGACGCTGCCGGACTTGCGGGCGCGCATGCCAGGTGCGGCAGCGCGGACCAGACGGAAAATGCCTTTCAGGTCGATGTCGAAGGTCAGGTCCCACTTCTCGTCCGTCAGCCGGGCAAGCGGGGTTCTATGGGCGATGCCGGCATTGGCGACGATGACGTCGATCCTGCCGTGCCGCTTCTCGATATCGGCTACCAGCGCGTCCGTCCGTTCGGTGGAGCGGACGTCATAATGCTGGAACTCCGCGGAGCCGCCCGACGCCGTGATGGCATCGACCGTTTCCCTGCCTTCCTTTTCCAGAATGTCGGTCACGACGACATGGTCGCCGATCGCCGCGAACGCCTTTGCTGCGGCCTGACCGATGCCGATCCCGGCTCCGGTGACGATAACGATACGCTTTTCTCTTGCTGACATGTTTTCCATTCCTTCAGAGCATCACGTCGCCGGAGTTCGGGCCGAGCGTCTGGCCGACGAACAGACTTGCTTCGTCGGAGGCGAGGAACGCGACGGTTGCGGCCACTTCCTCCGGTTCGCCGAAGCGGCCGAGCGGTAGTTCGGACTTCTTGCGCTCGCGCCATTCCGGCGAGAGCTCCATCACCAGTGGTGTGTTGATCGGGCCGGGTGCGACGGCGTTGACGCGTACGCCGCGGTTCGACACCTCGCGGGCCAGCGACTTGGTCATGCCGATGATTGCCGCCTTGGCACCTGAGTAATGCGCAAGCTCGATGCCGCCGATCTGGCCGAGCTGCGAGGCGATGTTGATAATCGAGCCCTTCCCGGCTGCGAGCATCGGCCCGAGAATGGCCTTGGTCATCAGGAAGGTGCCACGGACATGCACCGCGAACATGCGGTCGAAGTCGCGGACCTCGAGATTTTCGAACAGCGCCTGATGGGCGATGCCGGCATTGTTGACAAGCAGGCCGACGGTGCCATGCGCTTTCACGGCCGCAGCGTGGATCGAAGCTGAGTCCGCCTCCGAGGAGACATCGCCGGCGAAGGCGACGGCGGCGCCGCCCTTGGCGCGGATGCCTGCTGCGACCGTTTCGGCGCGCTCAAGCGACAGATCGTTGACGAGGACCCTGTAGCCGTCGGCGCCGAGCCGTTCGGCGATCGCCCGGCCGATGCCGGACCCCGCGCCGGTGACGATGGTGGATATGCCGGACATCATGCTTCCTCCTGGACGGCGATGCGTTTGGCGCGGCGCACGGAGAGGCCCATCAGTACCGCGTAGACCGAGAGCAGCGCGAACGAGAACAGCGTGGTGAGCACCCCGAAGGCGAAGACGTTGGGATGTACTTCCACCGAGAACGTGCCGTAGATGGCGAGCGGCAGCGTCAGGTCGCGGCCCGAGGCGAAGAGCGTGCGGGAAAACTCGTCATAGGACAGCGTGAAGGCGAACAGCATGGCCGACAGGACGCCCGGGAAGATCAGCGGGAAGGTGATCTTCCTGAAGGTGCGGGCCGGGCTGACGCCGAGCGACCAGGAGGCTTCCTCGACGCTGGAATCGAAGCGGTTGAAGATCGCCAGCATCACCAGGAAGGCAAAGGGAAACGTATAGACGACGTGCAGGACGAACGCCGTGCCCCACCAGTGGCGCTCGATGCCGAGCGTGTTGGCGACCAGTGCCATGCCGAGGCCGACGAGCACGCCGGGAACCATCATGCCGAGCACGATCAGATAGAAGACCACGCCGGAACCGGTGAACCTGCGGCGGAAGGCCTGTGCGGCGGTGACGCCGAGGATGGTGGAAACCACCATGGTCATCATGGCGAGCAGCATCGAGCGGCCGAGCCCCTGGTCGATCGGCAACGGCGCGATGCGCGAGGGAGGCGTGAGGCCGAAGAGATGCTTGTACCAGTAGGTCGACCATTCGATGATCGGAAACTGCGGCCCGCCCTCCGGACCCGTCTGGAACGACAGGATGGCAAGCACGACGAGCGGGCCGTAGAGGAAGACGAGGAAGAGCGTGGTGTAGACGCCGAGGCCGAACTTGATGCCGCTTGCGTTCATGATCAGAGTTCCTTCCTGAGATCGACGACCCGCAGGAGAGCCGCGACGACTGCGCCCATGAGGATGGTGAGGACGACGCCGGCGACCGCCGCGAACGCCCATTTCAGCGATCCGACCTGGGTGACGATGATGTTGCCGAGCAGGTTCACCTTGCGGCCCGAAAGAGCGGCCGACGTTGCGAATTCGCCGAGGACCATGACCGAGACGAAGATGGCGCCGACCACCACGCCCGGCATGGAAAGCGGCAGGATGATGGTTCGGAAGATCCGCCAGAAGCCAGCACCGAGATCCTTGGCGGCTTCGATGATCGAGGGATCGATGCGGCCGAGCATGAAGGCGATCGGGCCGACCATGAACACGCAGTAGATCTGCGTCATGCCGATGATGACGGAGAGCTCGGAGAAGAGCAGCACCTCGATCGGCTGGCTGATGATGCCGATCTTCATCAGGATCATGTTGATCGCACCCTCCTTGCCGAGCATCGGCCGCCAGGCCAGCACACGGATGAGGAACGAGGTCCAGAACGGAATGACGCACAGCACCAGCAGGACGGTCTGCAGCGTCTTGTTCTTGACGAACAGCCCGACGAAGAGCGCTGCCGGATAGCCGACCACGACCGTTGCGGCGAGCACGATCAGCCAGATCCGCACGGTGGTCCACAGCGCGCCCAGATAGGTGTCGGAGGTGAAGAAGGTGATCCAGCTCTTCAGCGTCAGCGTCGGCTCGATCTTGAAGGTGGTCTGCGTCCAGAACGACACGTAGAGCATCATCGCGAGCGGCAGGACGAGGAAGAGCAGCATCCACAGCACGCCCGGCGCAAGCAGCCAAAGCGTCTTGCCAGACGGACTGGTGGCCGCAGCCTTCTCGGTTTTGATTTCTTCGGTGACGGCGGTCATGGTCATCTCGCAATTCTCCGCGAACGGGCTGGGAGGCAGCGGCGTGAATTCGGCTCAAGCGAAGACAAGGGCGTCCTCCCTCTTCCAGGCCAGCGCGTAGCGCCTGTGCGGTTCGTAGTTTTCCGGCGCCCGGTGGCTGAGGTGGGCCTCCACCTCGAACACCTTCCCGTCGTCCAGCGAAAAGAAGGCGTTGACGGCCGACCCGGTGTATTCGCTGGCGATGAAGGTGCCCTCGATCTGCACCTCGTCGGCGGTGGCCGCCGCCCCGACCGGACGGATGTCGACCCTGTCGTAGCGGATGGCATAGGCGGGATCGGCAGCCCTTTGCGGCTGCCCCTGGAAGCCGAGCAGGCCCTGCGCAGTTGCAAATGCGCCATCGGCCATCTTGCCCGAGAACAGGTTGTAGCAGTTGAGGAAGCGGGCCACTGCCGGTGAACAGGGGCGGTTGTAGATGGTATCGGAATCGCCCTGCTGGGCGATAAGCGCCCGGTCGAGCACGAGCACGGTGTCGCCCATGGCGAGCGCCTCCGTCTCGCTGCCGGTCACATGAAGGAAGGTCACGCCGCAACGTTCGCGGATCATGCGCAGTTCGCTGCGCATGCGGGCGCGAAGGTTGGCGTCGAGCGCGCCGAGCGGCTCGTCGAGCAGAACCATCTGCGGCTCGGTGACGAGCGTGCGCGCCAGCGCCACGCGCTGTTTCTGGCCGCCCGAGATCTGGGTCGTGGCACGGCCCTCGAGACCTGTAAGTCCGACCAGCGAAATCATGTCGCGCACCTTCCGGTCCACCAGCTTCAGGTCGGTGACCGGATCGATCGCCCGATTGACCAGTCCGAAGGCGATGTTGTCGTAGACCGACAGATGCGGAAACAGGGCGAAGTTCTGGAAGACGAAGCCGATATTGCGCTCGTGCGGTGGGGTGTTGGTCACATCCTTGCCGGAGAACCGGATGGTGCCGCCTTCCGGCGGTTCGAAACCTGCGATCACGCGAAGCAGCGTGGTCTTGCCGGAGCCGCTCGGCCCCAGCAGCGAGACATAGGAATCGTCAGGCAGGGACAGGTCGATCCCGTCGAGCGCCCTCAGGTCACCATAGGTCTTCACGACATTGGAAAGTTGAAGCACGGCCGACACTGTTCATCCTGCCAGTTTGCAGGCGGCACGCATCCGGCAACGGCAATCCGTTCGCTCAGCCAGCAAAGGCCGAACGGCGACAAGCCGATAGCGCTCGCGCGCAGACGCTCCGCGCACGATCGAATGATTCCACCAAAGTTAAAATTTGCGTTCAGTTCCCCGCGCTTCTGACCGGCGCGCTTGTTGCGATCTAGAATACATAAATGATTTTTGTACTCAATAGACTTTTTTGAATTTTTCGCATTGTTGGAGCAGAAGTTGGCAGGCTTGTCGGCGGACGCGCCGATGCGCCTCGAAAACGAACGTTCTCTCGCCCGATCGGCCTTCTTTCCATGCACGCAGCGGCATGCGCCCGCGTTCTGCACGCAGGGCGAGGTCCTGTGTCCATCGCTATCGACGACGAATGCCGTCAATCCTTCTTGTCAAGAATGTATGCAAAATGCATTTATAGTCGTCTATCGAACTTCAATTGCAGATCGCGTACAAACGGATGACCACTCGGGCGCCAGAGCGAAGGTATCTTGATTTCATGGCCGACAACCGGACCGGACAGAGTACGCAGCGTCGCTACGAACTTGCCGAGCACGTGCTGAGGAAGAACATTGTCGAGGGCACGCTTCCAGCCGGTCTGGTGTTGCTCGAGGGCCCGATTGCCGAGATTTTGCAGATTTCGCGCGCGCCGGTGCAGCGCGCGCTGCAGACGCTTGAGTCCGAGGGACTGGTTTCGCGCTTCAAAGGGCGCGGCTTTCTTGTCGGTCCCGGCGGGGAGCGCGTCGAGCCGAACCGCGCCGACATCAAATCGATCGGCCTGGTCGTCCCCCAGCACGTCGACGAAGCTCTGCAGAGCCGTTCCTCCTGGGAGCGGATCTACAACACGGTCGAGAAGGACGTCGCCGGCTGTGTCGTCTTCGGGCAGTACAGGATCATCGAAACCGAGCTTGCCAGCCACTTCAACGTCAGCCGAACGGTCGTGCGCGACGTTCTGAGCCGACTGAGCGAGCGGGGCCTGGTTCGGAAGAACCAGAGTTCTCACTGGGTGGCCGGACCGCTGACGGCGCAGACGGTCAAGGAACATTTCGTCCTGCGCAAGATGCTCGAACCTCAGGCGCTGATCACGTGTGCACCGCACCTCGACCGCGACGCGCTGAAGCGACTTTTCGATCGCCTTACCGAACTGGAGAAGCTGCACGCGCTCGACGTCCAGCGCGACCCGGAGGATATCCAGACACGCTTCATCGAAACCTGCGTCCTGTCGACGCCGAACGAGAAGCTGCGCGATCTCATCGCAAACAACCTGTTGCCCGTCGCCGCGACCGAGCGCCTGCTTCGCCGTCTCGGCCTGCCGGGCGAGCCTATCCTCATCACCGAGCTGCGGCTCGTCGTGGAACTGTTGATGCGCGGGGCGGTCGCCGCCGCCGCCGCCATGCTCGAAAGCCATCTCGACGCCTCGGTGAACCGGACGATCGCCCAGATGAAGATCGTGGCGATCATCCCGGGGCCGAGCGTGACCGCCGACTACCTCACCCGCGTGATGGAGTAAGGCGCTCGCCTGCCGGCCCGTGCCTTTCGGATCGCGCCGGATGACGATGGCCGCAACGCTTTTTCTCGCAGTCGTCCCGGCCATCGCCCTATCCTCCTAGAACAGCGCCTTGATCTGCCTGACCAGGGCGGCGCGGTCCTTGCGCGCTTGCAGCGCCGTCTCCATGTCGACCTTGACGAAGCGGGTCGGCGTGTGCGGCTGCATCTGGCCGATCAGGTCCATGTCGGCGGAGATGACCGTCCCGATCATGAAGTAGCCGCCGCCGGAGACGGCATCGCGGTGCAGGATGATCGGCTCGGTGCCGCCGGGCACCTGGATCGAACCATAGGGATAGCAACTGTCGACGATGTTGGACGGATCCGAACCGGCACCGAACGGCTGCTCGCGCGGCACGAAATCGAGCGGCCTGCCACCGCGGAAGCGGTAACCCATGCGATCCGCCTCGGGTGCGACCTTCCATTCGTCCTCGAAGAAGTTCCTGCCGGCCTGTTCGCTGATGCGATGCCAGTAGAGGCCGGGCACGACGCGAAGTTCCGCCGGCATGCCCGGCCTGCGGCGCAGCGCCTCGGGGATCGATTTTCCCTCGGTCGCCTTGCGCGCCTCGCCCACCGGCAATTCGTCGCCCACGGCGATCGCGCGACCATTGAAGCCGCCAAGCGCGCCGATGGGATAGGTCGAACGGCTGCCGAGTGCTTTGGGAACGTCGATGCCGCCGGATACGGCGATGTAGATGCGCGCCCCGCCCTTGAGGAAATCGAACGTCAGCACCTGCCCGGCCTTCACCGCAAAGGCCGTCCAGCCGGGCTGCTCGACGCCATCGACCTTGATGGGCATCTCCGCGCCGGTGACTGCAACCATGGCATCCCGGGTGAATTCGAGTTTGGGTCCGATGAACACCGCCTCGAGGCCTGCAGCCCCCTCGTCATTGCCGACGAGAAGATTTGCAGCCTTGAGCGACAACCGGTCCATCGCTCCGCCTTCGGGAATGCCGAGATGGAAATAGCCCGGGCGGCCGAGGTCCTGGACGGTCGTGGCAAGGCCCGGATGGATAACCTTAATGGCCATTGAGCACGCCCTCCAGCTTTGCGTTGTAGCCGTCGATGTCGTTCTGGAACTCGCGCAGGTCGAACCTGACCTCGCGGATCGGGGGCGCAAACCGGCCCTTGTCCACGTCCTCCACCGCCTGGTCGTAGCCGTCGCGATCGACCGGCTTGAACTTCACGATGTCGCCCGGGCGGAAGAACACCATGAAATCCTTGAGATAGCTGGTCTTCTGGGTGGGGTCGTAGATGGGCATCGGCGTGATGCCGAACATCTGGTAGCCGCCGGCGCCGCGCACAGAGTAGATGCAGCCGAAGCAACCGCCATGGCCGACCGTGAGACGCGGCGTGTCCGTGCGCGGACGCAAGTATTTCGGTACCTGGATCTGCCGTTTGCGCTCGACCATCTGATACATGAACGGCAAGCCGGAGACGAAGCCGACCATCGATACGAACCAAGGCGAACCGGAATGCGCCATGATGAACTCATCGACGGAGGCGTAATTGTTGATGCGTGCCGCATAGTCGAGGTCGGTGCCCGTCGGGTCCTGATGGCGCTCGCGGAAACGCATCAGCGTCTCGTGCGTCCAGGGATCGTTGTAGAAGACCGGGATCTCGACGATGCGGGTGGTGATGACCGGCTCCGCCTTCGTGGCCGCAGCCTCGATCGCCTTCACTTCCCTCAGCACGTCGTCGGGGTGGATGACGTCCGGATCGAACTTGATCTGGAAGGAGGCGTTGGCCGGGCAGATCTCGGTGATGCCCTTGATGCCCGCCTCCTTGATGCCTGTCGTCATCGACAGGCTGTTGAAGAAGGCCTCGAGCGACATGTCCTCGCTGCATTCGACGAACAGGTGCTCGTCGCCTCCGAATGAATAGCGCATGGGCATCAGGCAGCCTCCTCGAGGGCGGCGAGCGCCGCCGGAAAATCCGTTTCAAGCCATTGTTCAAGAAAGCGCGTGTGGAAATCCGCGTTTGCCACGGCCGGGTCGCCAGCCAGTGCCAAGTGCAGCGGAACCGTCGTTGGCAGCCCCTTGATCGTGAGGCCGCGCAGGGCGTCTTGCAGGCGCTTCAGGCAGGCTTCGCGCGTCTCCGCCCAGACGATCAGCTTGCCGAGAAGCGAGTCGTAGAAGGGCGGGACCGTGTAGCCCTCGTAGAGCATGGTGTCGAAACGGATGCCCTCGCCTTCCGGCACCACCAGCTTCTCCACCGTGCCCGGTCCCGGCAGGAAGCCCTTGGACGGATCCTCCGCGTTGATCCGGCATTCGATGGCATGGCCGTGGACCTTGATGTCTTCCTGGTGAACGGACAGCTTTTCGCCGCCGGCGATGCGGATCATCTCGGCCACGAGGTCGATGCCGGTGATCATCTCCGTCACCGGATGCTCGACCTGGATGCGGGTGTTGACCTCGATGAAGTAGAACTCGCCGCTGACCTCGTCGTAGAGATATTCGACGGTACCGGCGCCGCGGTAGTTCACCTCCCGGGCAAGCGCCACTGCGCTGGCGCAAAGCGCGGTGCGCACATTCTCGGGCAGGAGATGCGATGGCGCCTCCTCCCAGACCTTCTGGCGACGGCGCTGGAGCGAGCATTCCCGCTCGAAGCAATGCACGGCATTCTCCCCGTCGCCGAGGATCTGCACCTCGACGTGGCGGGCCCGCGTGATCACCTTCTCGATGTAGAGGCCGCCGTCGCCGAAGGCGGCGAGCGCCTCGGCTGAGGCCTGCGGGAAGTGACGTTCGAAATCCTCCATCGTCTCGGCAATCCGGATCCCGCGGCCACCACCGCCGGCGGCGGCCTTGATCATGACCGGGAACCCGATCCTCCCGACGATGTCGCGGGCGACCTCGACGCTATCCACGCGGCCGTCGCTGCCTGGCACCGTCGGCACGCCGGCGCGCTTGGCGACCTTGCGCGCCTCGACCTTGTCGCCGAGAAGGCTGATTGCCTCGGCCTTCGGGCCGACGAAGATCATGCCGGCGTCTTCGACCGCTTGCGCAAACGCTGCATTTTCGGACAGGAAGCCGTAGCCGGGATGGATGGCATCGACACCCGCCTGCCTGGCGGCGGCGATCACCGCCTCGATCTTCAAATATGACTTTGCGGCAGACGGCGGGCCGATATCAATCGCCTCGTCGGCGAGTTTGACGGCCAGCATGTCGTGGTCGGCGGCGGAATGCACCTGCACGGTGCGGATGCCCAGAGCCTTGGCCGCCCGGATGATCCGCACCGCGATCTCGCCGCGATTGGCGATCAGCAGCGAGCGGATCGTCATGCCTCGACCTCTGCGATCACCTGGCCTGCCATGATCGGTTCGGCATCGTCCACCAGGAACGTGACGCGGCTTCCTTCTATGCCCGCCGGAATCTCATGAAAGGTCTTCATCACCTCGATGAGGCCGACCACATCGGTCGCGGCGACGGCATCGCCGTCGGATTTGAAGTTCGGCGCATCCGGAGACGGCTTGCGGTAGAAAGTGCCGGGAAGCGGCGATCTGATCTCGAGCTTGCTCATGATGTTCTCCGGAAATTAAACTTTGACGATTTCGGATACCGGCGCGATGCGAATACCCTCGGCGCGCAGCGCATCGCGCATGTGGCGTACAATGCCCAATGCGCCGAGCGTATCGGAGTGGAAACAGATGCTTTCGAACGGCACTTCGATATCGCGGCCGGTGACAGCGGTCACCCTGCCTTCGACGCAGGCGCGGACCACCTTGCGGGCGATCGCGGCCGGGTCCGGCCGGCCCGCGTCGCGGGTAAAGACGATGGAGCCGCTCTCATCATAGTCGCGATCGGCATAGAACTCGCGGATCGCGGGCTGCCCCGCCTCGTGCGCCGCACGCTCGGTCGCCGAACCCGCCATGCAGAAGACGAATGCGTTGGGCGCCACCGTCCGCATGTAGGTGATGAACTGCTGGGCGAAGTCTGGATTGACTGCCATTTCCATGTAGAGCGCGCCGTGCGGCTTGACGTGCTGAAGGCGGGCGCCGTGGCGGCGCGCAAATTCGCGCAGCGCGCCGACCTGGTAGGCGATGTCGTTGACCAGTTCGCGGGAGGTGCCGTTGATACGGCGACGGCCGAAGCCCTGCAGGTCGTTGTAGCCGGGATGCGCCCCGATTCCGACGCCATGTTCCACGGCGAGGCGAACTGTCTGGTCCATCAGGTTCGGATCGCCGGCATGGAAGCCGGCAGCGATGTTGGCGGAGCTGATGTAGCCCATGAGGCTCGCATCGTCGGTGTCGCCGACATGCCAGCGCCCGAAAGCCTCGCCCATATCGCAATTGATATCTACTATCTCGAGAGCCAAAAGCCTCTCCCATTCTGCTTGTAGTTTTTGCAGTGCAAGATGGTGCACGCGTTTTCGTCAGGAGACGCTACGCGCAAATTCTGCATTTGAAAAATTCGAATTTATCATGTTTAGTATCTGAAAATCAGAACACGGCGCACACTTTCCAGGCACAGCAATCGACTGTTAATTCAATCGCCTAGCGCCGAAGCAAGAACGCATTGGGCAAAAATTGAGCCGATGCCTCGGCCGCGTATCTGAAAAACGGAAGAACAGTATCTGGAATTTCAATATGGCGCTCAGTCTCAAACAGGTCAGATACTTTATTGCCACAGCGGAATCCGGGCAGGTCTCGCAAGCTGCGGTCAACCTGTCGATCTCGCAGTCCGCGGTGACGACGGCGATCCGCGACCTGGAGGAGACGGTCGGGGCGCAGCTTTTCGAGCGCACACCTCATGGGATGGACCTGACGTCTGCCGGGCGACAGTTTCTCGCCCATGCCTATGACATCATGAAGAAGGTCGCCGAGGCCCAGCAGCTCAACCTGGTGACCAGCGAAGTCACCGGCCGCCTGACGGTTGCTGCGACCTACACCGTCATCGGCTATTTCCTGCCGTATCACATCGAGCGGTTACGCCGGCAGTTCCCGGGGCTCGACATCCAGCTCTTCGAACTCAATCGGGAGTCGATCGAGGAAGGGTTGCTGACCAACCGATATGACATCTCGGTGCTGCTGACGTCGAACATCCTCAACCCCGAGCTGCAGACGGAGAAACTGCTGAGTTCTCCGCGCCGCCTGTGGGTTCCCGCCCGGCACAGGCTTCTGTCGATTGGGCCGGTCGGCCTGAAGGATGTCGCCGACGAACCCTATATCATGCTGACGGTGGACGAGGCGTCGCACACCTCGCTGAAGTACTGGACGCAGACACCCTACCAGCCAAGCATTTCGCTGCGAACGTCCTCGGTGGAGGCCGTCCGTTCGCTTGTTGCCAATGGTCAGGGCGTCGCGATCCTGTCGGACATGGTGCATCGGCCGTGGTCGCTGGAGGGCAGACGCATCGAGACGCTGGTGCTCCAGGACGACATACCGTCGATGGACGTGGGCCTCGCCTGGCGGCGCAGTACCGAGTTTTCCCCGCAGATGTCTGCGTTTCGTGCCTACTTCCGAAGCGCCTTCCATCTTCCGGAATAAACGGCGCCCAAGACTCATTCACCCATATGCACGGTCAAGGCTCGCCAACGAGCCGGCCGGCGCATATTGCGGTGCGGTCCGGTATCGAACCGCACAGGCCTCGAAAACAGGACCGACACCGATCAGGACCGGGTTTTCGAAGCCGATTGCCGCGATGCCAGCGGGAATGCTTTCCACTGTGCCCAGCCAGCGTCTCTCGGACGGCCTGCTGACGTTGCTGACGATGACGGCAGGCGTCGTCACAGGCAGGCCCTCCTCTGCAAGCCGTTCGGCGATGAGACAGGCCGTTCGTCCCCCCATGTAGAAGATGGTCGTCGTCCGGGGATCGGCCACCGCGCGCCAGTCCACATCCGCCGGCAGGCCGCCATGGCGCGAGTGGCCGGTGATGAAGCGGACGGATTGCGCGCAGTCGCGATGGGTCAGTGATACGCCAAGACGCGAAGCCATGGCGCTTGCCGCGGTGATGCCGGGGACGATTTCGACGGGAATGCCCTCCCGCCCCAGTCTTTCGATTTCTTCGCCGGCGCGCCCGAAGATCGCAGGGTCCCCGGATTTCAACCGCACGACGTGCTTGCCGGCCCTCGCGAGCGTCACCATTATGTCGTTGATATCCTCCTGCCGGCAGCTTTCGCCGCCGCCGCGCTTGCCGACCAGCATGCGCCTGGCTTCGCGGCGGGCCAGTTCCAGCACCTCGTCGGATACGAGATCGTCGAACAGGATCACGTCCGCCGATTGGAGTGCCCGCACCGCCTTCAGCGTCATCAGCTCGGCGTCGCCCGGTCCTGCACCGACGAGCGTCACGCGGCCGCTGGCGGGCGCTTCCGCGAGCCTTTCGGCATCTGCAAGAAGCGCCCCGCTGACGCCCTCCTCCGGCGTATCCGTTGTGGCAAAGGCGCGGTCGACGAAGCGTTCCCAGAATGCGCGCCGTTGTGGGCCCGGTGCCAGTCTCTCGTTGACGCGGTCGCGCATGGACCGGGCAAGAGCGGCCCAGCTCTTCAGGCTGCGTGGCAGCAAGGTCTCGATCCGGCGGCGAATCGCCTGCGCCAGGATGGGGGCTGCGCCATCGGTGGAGATCGCGACGACGACCGGAGACCGGTTGACGATCGAGCCGAACTGGAACTGGCAGTAGGCCGGCTTGTCGATGACGTTTACGGGAACGCCGGCCGAGCGTGCGGCATCGAAGAAGGCATGCGCCTCGTTCTCATCCTCGCAGTCCGCGATGGCAAGGGCGGCATCGGCGAAGGCGTCGGGCGACCATACGCGCGGATGGTGAATGTAGCGGCCGTGGCTTTGCGGGGCTTCCCCCGTGATCCTTGCAAAGCCGTCCGAAAGGTCATCCGCGTAGACATGCACCTCGGCGCCGCTGGCAGCCAGAAGTTCGGCCTTCCAGGCCGCGGCATCGGAGCCGCCCGCAACGATGACCCGCTTGCCTGCCAGCGACCAGAACACCGGGAGCTTGGCGAGCGGTTCCATGCGCGCGGGCACGTCATTCTGCGGCGGCTGCAAGACATCCATCGATGATCCCCCTGATCTCGGCGCGGCAGGAGCCGCAATTGGTTCCGGCATTGATTTGCTTGCCGACGGCCTCGACGGTGTGGCAGCCGCTGCGGACGGCGGCGAAGATCTGGTTGACGCCAACGGAAAAGCATGAACACACGGTCGCGCCCGGATCGGGTCCTCCTGCGCCGGGGCGGCCAGCGACGAGGGTGAACCGCTTGCGCAGGTTGCCGTGCTCGGCGGAAAGCTGAGAAACCGCCCAGTTGCGGGCAACAGCAACGGGCTCGCGGGCCAGGAAGAGGGCGGCCAGAAGCCGGTCGCCATCGAAGAAGGCGAGCCGCCGGTCGCCGGTCTGGCGGTCGGCATAGCCGAGCGGCTCCGCATCAGGACAAAGTGCGAAGGTGTCGCGGCACCATGCCGTCCAGTCGGCGACCTCGGTTGCGAAGGCAAGCTCGATCCGCCATCCACCCTCGGCCTTCGCGAGCGCCCAGTAATCGGCCTGCGGCGTCGCTGGCTTTTCGACCGATACGGCAAAGCCATAGAATGAGGCCTCAAAGCGGCGAGCGCGGATGGCGACATTTTTCGAGGCGGGCTGGCCGGACACCTTATCCGTCAGCGGCGGCACGAGCGTATCGATCCGGGCCTTGGCCGAGAACTGGTCGTTCCAGTGCATCGGCACGAAGATATTGCCGCGCGCCTGCCGGTCGGTAATCAGCGCGCGGACGATCGTATTGCCATGCGGGCTTTCCAGTTCGACGAGGCCAGCATTGCCGAGGCCGATGCCGACCGCGTCGCGCGGGTGAAGCTCGGCGAAGGGCTCGGCAATGTGGGAGGAGAGGCGTGCGCTTTTCCCTGTCCGCGTCATCGTATGCCACTGGTCCCGAATGCGGCCGGTGTTCAGCGTGAACGGATATTCGACACTCGTCCGGTCGGTCTCGGCAGGGGTCACGGCGACGAAGCGGGCGCGGCCGCCTGGATAGTAAAAACCGCCATTGGCGAAGAAACGCCCAGAGCTGTCCGGCTTCGCGCCGCCGAGGGGTGCATTGCTGGCGGGGGCTTTGTTGCCCTTCATCGGCGCCGGCCACTGGAACGGCGCCAGCGTCTCGTAGCTCTCTCGCTCGAGCCCCGCATAGGCGCCGATATCGAAATCGCGGCTGCCCTCGTTTTCGAAGGCGGAGAGCGCGGCGTGCTCTTCGAAGATCTCCGCGGGCGTGGCATAGTCAAAGCCTGCGAAACCCATGCGGCGGGCGACTTCGGAAAGCTGCCACCAGTCGGCGCGTGCCTCGCCCGGCGCCGGCAGGAAGGGGCGCTGACGGGAGATGCGGCGCTCGGAATTGGTCACCGTGCCGTCCTTCTCGCCCCAGCCGAGCGAAGGCAACAGCACATGCGCGTGGTGCGCGGTATCCGTGGTCTTCAACACATCGGACACGACGACGAAAGGACAGGACTTGATGGCGGCCTCGACCGCGTCCGCATCCGGCATCGATACCACCGGATTGGTCGCCATGATCCAGAGCGCCTTGATGCTGCCCTCGGCCACCGCCTCGAACAGGTCGACCGCCTTCAGGCCGGGGCGATCCGCGATCGTCGGCGAGCCCCAGAAGCGCTGGACGCGATCACGATCCTCCGCATTTTCTATCGTCATGTGGGCGGCCAGCATGTTGGCGAGGCCGCCGACCTCGCGTCCGCCCATGGCATTCGGCTGACCGGTCAGCGAGAACGGCCCCATGCCGGGCCGACCGATGCGACCGGTCGCCAGATGGCAGTTGAGGATGGCGTTGACCTTGTCGGTGCCTGATGACGACTGGTTGACGCCCTGGCTATAGCAGGTGACCGTCTTTTTGGTGCGCTCGAACAGCCCGAAGAACTGGCGCAGTTCGCTGGCGCCGAGCCCGGTCCTGTCCATCAACTCCGGAAAGCTCAAGCCGCTTGCCGTGGCGAAAGCCTCGCCAAAGCCTTCGGTGTGTGCTGCAAGGTAGTTCTCGTCGATCGCCGTCGTCTTGGCGAGATGGGCGAGCAGGCCGTTGAACAGGGCGATGTCGCCGTCGGGGCGAATCGCCAGATGCAGGTCGGCAATGTCGGCGGTCATGGTCCGACGCGGGTCGATGACAACGACCTTCATGCCGGGACGCGCGGCCTTGGCGGCGGCGAGCCGCTGGTAGAGGACCGGGTGGCACCAGGCGAGGTTGGAACCGGCGAGCACCACCAGATCGGCCAGCTCGAGGTCCTCGTAGCAGCCGGGAACGGTGTCCGAACCGAAGGCACGTCGATGGCCGGCGACGGAGGACGACATGCAGAGCCGCGAGTTGGTGTCGATGTTGGCCGAGCCGATAAAACCCTTCATCAGCTTGTTGGCGATATAATAGTCTTCGGTCAGGAGTTGACCGGAAACATAAAAGGCGACGGCGCCCGGCCCATGCTGGGCTATGGCGCTGGAAAAACGTTGCGCCACGAGGTCGATCGCTTCGTCCCAGTCTGCCCGCCTGCCGTCGATCTCGGGATGGAGCAGGCGCCCGTCGAGATCGATCGTCTCGGCCAGCGCCGAACCTTTCGAGCAGAGCCGACCGAAATTTGCCGGATGATCGGGGTCCCCCTTTACGGTGGCGGCGCCGTCATCGCCGACGCGGGCAATTACGCCGCAGCCGACGCCGCAATAGGGGCAGGTTGTCTTCGTCTCAATGGCCATGGGGTGTTCCTTGCAGGAACGTGGCAAGCCCCTCATTCCCCTGCCGGGACCTTCTTCCCGCAGGCGGGGAGAAGCAGCGTGTGGCGATGTCGATGCTCCAACAGCCTTCTCCCCGTCCAGACGGGGAGAAGGTGGCGGCAACCGGATGAGGGACGGTGTTCATTGCCATGCCCCCCTACTCCGCTGCGATCATCAGGCTTTCGAGCGCGATCGAGAGCGCGCCGTCCTGGTTCTTAACGGGAATGGACCTGACCGCCCCCTCGTCTGCACCGAGCGCCTTGCCGGTCTCGAGCGATATCACCCAGTTGTGCAGCGGGCATGTCACCGCCTTCCCGTGGACGATGCCCTGGCTGAGCGGCCCGCCCTTGTGGGGGCAGTGGTCCTCAATTGCGAAAACCTCGTTTTCGGCCGTGCGGAACACGCCGATCTTGCCCTGTGGCGTCTTCACACAGCGCGCGCCGCGCAGCGGGATGTCCTCTATTCTGCCGATGGAATACCAGTTCATTGCCCGTCCTTTCCGTTACTGTTCCCGCGCGCGCAAAGAGCCTGCTGCGGTGGAGATTTCCCGGCGGGGCGGCTTCTCCTCCAGATACCGCCCCGCCCGCCGCTTCGCGGCGACCTCGACCCTCAATGGGGAAGCGCGATCACTCCGCGGCCTCGTTGAAGCCGACCGATGCCATCGGCCGGAACTCGTGCTTGTCCTTGCCGGAGACGCGCTCCGACCAGGGGTCGACCTGGGCGAATTTCTGGGAAAAGACGAAGCGATCGTAGTAGGCCTTGCGCTTGCCCGCATCGCCGATGATCTGGCGGCGGATCTCCTCCAGGCCGATGCGCTTGGCCCACTTGTAGATGCGCTCCAGGTAACGGGCCTGCTCGCGATACATCTGCGTCAGCGCCACGATGTGCTCCAGCGCTTCGTCCTCGGTCTTCACCAGGCCGAGCACCTCGGTGCCCTTGATATCGAGGCCGGCGGCACCGGCAAAGTGGATCTCGAACCCCGAGTCGACGCAGATGACGCCGATATCCTTGCAGGTGGCTTCCGCGCAGTTTCGCGGACATCCGGAGACCGCCAACTTCAGCTTCGCCGGCGTCCAGGAGCCCCACATGAACTTCTCGATGCGGATGCCGAGGCCCGTCGAATCCTGTGTGCCGAAACGGCACCAGTCGGAGCCTACGCAGGTCTTCACGGTTCGAAGTCCCTTGGCATAGGCCTGGCCGGAGACGAAACCGGCCTTGCCGAGATCCGCCCAGACGGCCGGCAGGTCCCCCTTCTCGATCCCGAGCAGGTCGATGCGCTGGCCGCCCGTGACCTTCACCATGGGGATTTCGAACTTGTCGACCACATCGGCGATCGCCCGCAGTTCCTGCGAGGAGGTGACACCGCCCCACATGCGCGGCACGACCGAATAGGTGCCGTCCTTTTGTATGTTGGCGTGGACGCGCTCATTGATGAAGCGCGACTGATAGTCATCGGCATATTCGTCCGGCCAGTCGCAGACGAGGTAGTAGTTCAACGCCGGGCGGCACTTGGCGCAGCCGCAGGAGGTCTTCCACTCCAGCTCCTGCATGACGGCGGGAATGGATTTCAGGCCCTTGGCCTTGATCAGGCGGCGGACGTCGTCATGGCCGAGATCGGTGCAGCCGCACATCGGCTGCACGGCGGCGGGATTGTAGCTGTCGCCAAGCGTCAGCGTCATCAGCTGCTCGACGAGGCCGGTGCAGGAGCCGCAGGAAGCGGATGCCTTGGTGTGGGCGCGCACCTCGTCGAGCGAGGTCAGTCCCTTCGAGGCAATGGTCGATGTGATCTTGCCCTTGCAGACGCCGTTGCAGCCGCAGATTTCCGCGTCATCCGGCAAGGCTGCAACGGCCGCCATAGGGTCCAGCGGCGACCCTCCCTGGTAGGCCTGACCGAAGATCAGCGTCTCGCGCATCTGCGAGACATCGGTCTGCTTCTTCTTCAGGTCGTTGAACCAGGCGCCATCGGCCGTCTCGCCGTAGAGCACGGTGCCGATGATCTTGTTGTCCTTCAGTACGAGCCGCTTGTAGACGCCGGCGGACGCATCACGCAGCACAATCTCCTCGCGGTCGTCGCCATCGGCGAAATCACCCAACGAGAACAGCTCGATGCCGGTGACCTTCAGCTTGGTCGGCGTGTCCGAATGGACGAAGGCGGCCGAACGGTCGCCGGCGAGGTGAGAGGCGGCGACGCGTGCCATCTCGTAGAGGGGCGCGACGAGGCCGTAGACCTGGCCTGTGACCTCGGCGCATTCGCCGAGCGCCATGATGCTGCCGTCCGAGGTCAACATGCCGTCGTCGACGACGATGCCGCGGTTGACAGCGAGGCCGGCATCCCTGGCGAGACCGACGCTTGGGCGGATGCCGACCGCCATCACCACGAGCGTGGCCGGGATGATACGGCCGTCGTCGAGCTCGATGCCCTCGACCCGGCCATCGCCGATGATCGCCTTGGTGTTGGCCTTGCAGATGACCTTGATACCGCGCTCTTCCACGGCCTTCTGCAGGAGGTAGCCGGCCGCGGGATCGAGCTGGCGCTCCATCAGCGTCGGCATCACGTGCAGCACGGTGACGTCCATACCGCGATTGGCGAGGCCCGCTGCCGCCTCGAGGCCGAGCAGGCCGCCGCCGATGACCACCGCCTTCTCGCGCGATTGCGCCGCCAGCAGCATCGCCTGCACGTCGTCGAGATCGCGGTAGGTAATGACGCCGCGCAGGTCGTTGCCCGGCACGGGGATGATGAAGGGCACCGACCCGGTGGCGATCACCAGCTTGTCGTAGCTTTCGGTCACCCCATGGTCGGAGGTGACGGTCTTGGCGGCACGGTCGATCGCGACGATCTTGTGGCCCTTGTAGAGGGTGATGCCGTGCTTGATGTACCAGCCGTCGCCGTGAATGATGATCTCTTCGTAGTCCTTCTCGCCGGAGAGCACCGGCGAGAGCATGATGCGGTCATAGTTCACACGCGGCTCGGCGTTGAAGATCGTCACCTGGTACTGGCCGGGCGCCTTTTCGAAGAGGTGCTCCAGCATGCGTCCCGGCGCCATGCCGTTGCCGATGATGACAAGTTTCTCGGTCATAGGTCCTTGTTCCTTTGATCAGGTGGCTGCCACGGCGGAGACGGAAAGCCCGCGGCGGTCCATCTGCTTGATCGACAGATGCATCCAGATCAGCGAGACGGCGACGACGCCGAAGAGCAGCAGGAAACAGCTCGACCAAAGGCCGGTCGCGTCCTTCAAAAGGCCGAAGGCGATCGGCAGGACGAAACCACCGAGGCCGCCGACCATGCCGACGACGCCGCCGACCGCGCCGACGCTGTCGGGGTAGTAGACGGGGATGTGCTTGTAGACAGCCGCCTTGCCGAGGCTCATGACGAAGCCGAGCACGAAGACGACGACGATGAAGACGGTGGGGGTGACGCCTGCCGGCAGCGACAGGATAAGGGTCGAGACGGCTGAGACGCCGAACATCCAGTACATGACGCTGCGCGCGCCCTTCTTGTCGGACAGCATGCCGCCGAAGGCGCGGAAGATGCTGCCGGGGATCGAGTATGCGGCGGCGATCATGCCGGCTACGGCAAGATCGAAACCGTAGACGCCGACGAGGTAGCGTGGCAGCCAGAGCGAAAGGGCCACGAACCCGCCGAAAGCGAAGAAGTAGTAGAGGCAGAAGCGCCAGACCTGGGCCTTCTTGAGCGGAGCGAACTCCTGGGCCAGGCTGCGCGGGGCGGCACCCTTCTCGCGGCGGGCGCGGTAGGCCGGATCGTCGGTGGTGGTGAACCAGAAGGCGACCGCCATGACGACAAGGGCTGCGGCCCAGATCTGGGCTACGGCCTGCCATCCCCAGGCAAGAAGCACGAACGGGGCTGCGAATTTCGTAACCGCCGCGCCGACATTGCCGGCGCCGAAGATGCCGAGTGCGGTGCCCTGCTTCTGCGCCGGGAAGAACGGCGAGATGTAGGCGACGCCGACGGCGAACGAGCCGCCGGCCAGGCCGACCCCGAGGCCGGCAAGCAGCATCTGCGGATAGGTGGTGGCGTAGGACAGCAGAAAAGTCGCTACCGCCGCGGCGAGCATGGTCAGCGTGTAGACGAGGCGGCCGCCGTAGCGCGTCGTCCAGACGCCGAGCACGATGCGCACGAGCGACCCGGTCAAGATCGGGGTACCGATGAGGAGGCCGAACTGAGCCTCGGTGAGGCCCAGGTCCTGTTTGATGCGGACGCCGATGATGGCGAAGATCGTCCAGACGGCGAAACAGATGGTGAAGGCGAGCGTGGACATCCACAATGCTTTGGCCGGCTCGCCGGCGGACATGGCTTGGGTGTTTTCAGGCATGGCTTCTCCCTGGCCCGACAAAGGTCGCGCCGATCCAACTTGGGGTTGAAAAACAAAAAGCCGCTGGCCAGGCTACGCATGCACCCAAAGGCGCGCGAGTTATCCTGATCAGCGGCTTTGCTGGAGGCGCCCGTCGTTGGACGCCGAATTCGTGGCCCGGGGGCCTGCTAGGTTAAAAGCAAGGTGCGTGCCAGATTCTGCAAGTAATTGTTTTTACGTGATCTTAGCAGTAGCCCGCGCCCTTGGCGGTCGATGGACCGAGCCGATCGGATGCAGCAATCGATCCAAAATTTGTGCAATGCACGCAAATTGGGCACGGCCTACGGTCCCATTTGCGCGGCGATATAGGTAGTGATGTCGTCAGGATCGAACAGGCTGCCGTCGAAAAAGCCGTCGGGACCAAGTGTCAGGGCGCCGCTCGATCCGACCGGCGTCTCGGCGCGCAAGGCCCCTTCCACCTTGGCGCTGGCAGAAGGCAGTGCTACGCCGAGCGACCTCATGGCGTTGCGATAGATGTCGGGGCGATAGGTGCCGCCGGCGATGCTCTGATGTTCCGCTGTATGTTCGACCTGCTGCCAGCGAACCATCTGGGTGTAGAACCAAAGCGCATGGCTTTTCCACGGGAAGGTGGCCGCCTTGGCATTGGGCACGAAGAAGTCCTTTACGACCCGCGTTTGCCCGGCGCCGATGGGCATGACCCCCTTCAGCGCCGGCAAAAGCAGTTCGGCCGGCCGGGCGACGTAGGACGGGCCGGCAAGCAGATTGGCCAGCTCCTCGTGGTTTTCCGGCTCCGCGCACCACAGCGACGCGCCGTAGAGCGCTCTCAGAAGGGCATCCAGCGCCTCGGGATGGCCTTCCGACCAGCGCGCGTTCACGCCGAGGACCTTCTCCGGGCTGGACTTCCAGATCGCCGCCTTGACGGTCGCAAGATGGGCGCGGCGCTTCAGCACGCCGAACGTGTTCCATGGCTCGCCGGCGCAGTAGCCGTCGATGAGGCCGGCGGCCAGCGCATCGCCCATGTCGGGCGGCGGCAGGACGACGATCTCGATCTCGCGGTCGGGGTCGATCCCGCTCGCAGCCAGCCAGTAGCGCAGTTCGTAGTTGTGTGCGGAATAGGGATGGACGACGCCGAACCGAAGCGTCTCTTCGTTGCGGCGATCGATGACCCGTCGCAGTGACGCGCCGTTTGCACGGGCATCCAGGTCGTCGGTCGCGCCGCATTTCGCCATTTCGTCCCAAAGGGCTGCGGAAACGGTGACGGCGTTGCCGCCAAGCCCGAGCGCCATGGGAACGACCATCTTCGGTGCCGGGGCACTGAGGCCGAGATTGCAGGCGATCGGCATCGGCGCAAGGATATGGGCGACATCGAAGTGGCTGACCGCAAGCCGGTCGCGGATCGTTGCCCAGGAGCGCTCGCGCACCAGCGTGAGGTCGACCGCCTGCGCTTCGGCAAAGCCCTTCTCCCTGGCTACGACGAGCAGGGCGCTGTCGAGCAGCGGGAGGAAGCCGGCGGTGATATGATGTCTTGACGTCATTCCTCGGCTCCCGGATCGAGCAGGCTGGCGGCGGTTAGCAGGCTCTGCGCGATCTCGACGATCTTCCGGTTCTGGTTCATGGCCGTTCGACGAAGCAGCGCGTAGGCGGCGTCTTCCGACAGGCCGCGAGAGCGCATCAGCAACCCCTTGGCCTTGTCGATCAGCTTGCGGTTTTCCAGCTCGCCCCTGGTTTCCTCCAGTTCGCGGTTGAGCCGCGAAAAGGCGTTGAAGCGACTGATCGCCATTTTCAGGATCGGCCGGACGCGTTCCTGCTTCAGACCGTCGACGATGTAGGCAGAGACACCCGCGTCGACGGCGGCTTCGATCGAGGCCTCGTCGGATTTGTCGACGAACATGGCGATCGGACGCTTCACGGCGCGGGAGATCTGGAAAAAGCTCTCCAGCATGTCCCGGTTGGGATTTTCGAGGTCGATGACGATAACATCGGGATTGAGATCGGCAATACGCCGTGCCAGTCCACGCATCTCGTCGATGACCGTGATCTGGTCATAGCCGGCGTCCCGCAGCCCCTCTTCGATGATCGCAGCGCGTATCCGGTTGTCGTCTATGACCAGTACGTTCAATCGGCTTGGTTTCATTCCGCCACCGCATTGGGACCGCGCCGGCACAAAGCGTGCCGACATTTCGCAGATGCGCCATGCCGCCATGGAAATCAAGCGTGCGTGTCAAAAGCGGGCGCCTCTCGCCCGTCTGCGATGGGGGCGATGCTGGCCGTTTCCGAGCGGAACCTACGCGGCCTTCGACAGGTGTTCGTGCACTGCAAGCCACGCGCCGTGCTGATCCTGCTGGAACACGATCGTTTCCCGTTCTTCGGTCTCCATTGGCTCGCCGCCGAGTTCCACCTGTGTTTCCACGCGATGCGTGAAGATTGCGGTGTCTCCGGCAAGCTGGATCCGCTGCTCGCTCGATCGGCACCCGAGCACGCGAAATCCGTCGCGCTCTTCCCAAAGCCGCCATTCCGCCCGATACGCGTCTCGACTTGTCAGAACGCGATCCAGATTGTGGAAGATGAAGGTCGCATTTTCCGCAAATGCGGCAAAATACGCCTCGACGTCATGGCGTCCGAACGCCTCGACCAGCCGGTCGGCGGCGGCGGTTACGCCGTCTATTGCTGAGTTCATTGTTCCTCCCCGATCATGCCTGCTGTTGCGGTGCGCTTATCAAGGTTGCCAGCGGTCTGTTCTGGCGCGCCACGTCGTCCTTCAGTCGTTCCAGGGACATGGCCTCATCGCGCACGAATTCCGTGAACATCATATTGAGGTTGTTGAAGAACATCGCGCCGACCGCGGCCGTGTCGATGCCCATCATCACCGCGCCGCGCTGCTGCAGCCGCTGGATCAGGGTGGACACCTGTCGGCAGAGCGCGCGGTCCAGTTCGGTGTAACGTCGGGAGAAGGGTGTATCGGGCTGCTGGATCGAGATCGCCATCGCCGTCCGCCACATGTCCTTGCTCAGATAGACGAGCGAGTGGTCGTAGTACTGGTTGATCAGTGCCGACAGCGCCTCGAGCGGATCTGCAGGCGGGTTGGCGACGATCGGCTCTCCCGCCTCCAGGACTTCCTCCACCTCCATGGCGACGGTGGCCACGAGCATGTCGCCCTTGTTCTCATAGTAGTTGTAGAAGGTTCCGACCGAGACCTCGGCGCGCTCGGCGATATCCTCGATCCGTGCCGCATCGTAGCCGACCTCCCGGAAGAGCCTGGTTGCGGCTTCCAGCATGCGCCTGTTCTTGTCGGCCTTCTGTCTCGCGCGCAGTCCGGTCACCCGCCATTTCCTTGCATGAACGTCTTCAATTTTGATGTTGACTTGAAAAATGAACTCATTCAGTCTTTTTGTAAAGGCGCCGCAACGAGCGCCGAAACCAGAGGGCAGAACGATGAACAGATCTGATTCAAGGGCCGCTTCATGCCGGCTATTCTCTTCGGTTGCAGCATTTACCCTCGCAGCGCTTGCAGCGAGACAGGCGGCAGCTGCCGACGAACTCAACGCGCTCGTGTGGTGCGATCACACCGATCCCGCCCTGATCGAGCCCTTCGAAAAGGCCAACGACGTCAAGGTCAACCTGAAGGAATACGAGGGCACCGGCGCCGGCCTGTCCATTCTGGAGCAATCACAGCCCGGCGACTGGGACGTGATGGTTGTGGACGCGGTTGACGTGCATCGTGTGATCGACATGGGGCTGCTCGGAGAAATGCCTGCGGACGCGCTGCCAACCGCCGATATTTTTCCTGAACTCCGCATGGAGGAAAACAACACCAAGGACGGAAAGACCTATGCCGTCACCGAGAAGTTCGGCTACAACACCATCTCCTTCGACAGGACCAAGGTCGACCCGAAGGACATGGAAGACCTCTCGGTCATCTGGTCGGACAAGTACAAGGGCCGCATCGCCCTCTATGACTATTACCTGCCCGTGATTGGCCTGGTGCAGCTCGGACTCGGCAAGAAGACTGCCGACCTTTCGGACGCCGACATGCCTGCCATCGCGGAAAAGCTCTCGGCGATGAAGACCGTGTCGAAGCAGGTGAGTGACGTGGTTTCCTCGCAGACGGCGCTGGCGACGGGCGAGGTGGACATTCTCGTCGGCGGGGGCGAGTGGATCACCGCCTCTCTCGCAAAGGACAAGCCGGACCTGGACTGGATCGTGCCGAAGCAGGGCGCTGTTCGCTGGGCGCAGTCCATCGGTGTCATGAAGGATAGCAAGAGACCCGATCTGGCCCTGAAGTTCGTGCAATATATCCTCAGCCCGGAAGGTCAGGCCCGCCTTGCGACGTCGTCCTGCTACTGGGGCATGCCGACCAACCAGAAGGCCGGCGATCACCTGGCCGACGAGCAGAAGAAGGCGCTGCGCTGGGACGACCAGCCTGCCTATCTGAAGAACACCCAGCTCTATCCGATCCCGACGGCGGAACTGGACCAGAAGATGCAGGATGCCTGGACCAACATGATGCAGCAGTAAGGGATCTGCTGCCGGCCTGCCCTTTCTCTCGGGGGAAGGGGCGGGCGTTGTGCCGCCTGCCCGCGCGCCTGCGTCTCATCATGCCCGCTCTCGACTTTGCAGGTTTGGAGATGGATGCTGCTGCAGAATGATGACCCGGCATACCGCGCGGACACCAGCTGGACGATGAGGATGACGACCGCCACGCTTGAGCAATCGGAACGCCGCAAGGCCTGGGGCCTCGTCGCCCCTGCCCTCCTCTGGACGGTTGCGTTCTTCGTCATTCCCTTTCTCTACATGGCCGCCATGAGCCTGTGGTCGCGTCAGGGTCGCGAGATCCTCCGCGTTTGGAACCTCGACAACTACGCCCGCTTCTTTAACGAAAGCGCCCTGCTCCGAGGATTGACGAACTCGCTCGAAATCACGTTGACGGTGACGGTGCTTTCAGTGCTGCTGGCCTATCCGCTGGCCTGGATCATCGCCGAACGCGTGCCGAAGCGCTTGCAGCGCATAGCGCTTATCCTGGCCATTCTGCCGTTCTGGACCTCTTATGTCGTCCGTTCCTATTCCTGGCTGCTGGTGCTGTCGAAGGGCGGTGTCATCAATCAGGCGCTTCTCGGGATCGGCCTCATCTCCGAACCGCTCGAAATCGCCAGCAACCGCACCGCGACGGTCATCGGCTTCGTGCATTTCTTCGTCATGCTTCTGACGCTGACGATCTATTCCAATCTCATCCAGCTTTCACCGAACTATCGCCGCGCCGCCGCCGACCTCGGCGCCAATGCGTTCCAGACCTTCTGGCATGTCATCCTGCCGCTGACGCTGCCCGGCGTGATGACCGGCGCTTTCCTGACCTTCGTGCTCTGCATCGGTGACTACATCACGCCGCAGATCCTCGGCGGCAACAACGAGCTGGTCCTGCCGCAGATCATCATGCTGCAGATCGGCAGGCGGGCCGACTTCCCGATGGCCGCCGCCCTTTCCATCATCCTGATGCTGGCCGTCACGGTAGCCTACGTGCTTTGCGCGCGCTGGCTGAAGATAGAAAGGGCATGACGATGGCTTTGGACCAGGCGAAGGCCTCGGATCTTGCGGTCTATCAAGGCACGCTGAAGCGCATGCTCGGCTCCTGCCTGAGCTGGCTCTACCTGGCCTGCATCTACGGTTTCATCTTCCTGCCGGTTGCGGTTTTGGTGCTGTTCTCGTTCCAGGACGGGCGGCTGCCGGTGCCGCCGTTCAACGGCGTCTCGCTGCAATGGTACGAGGCAGTCTTCGCCGACCGCAAACTGACGGCGGCCCTTGCCAATTCCTTCCTGGTCGCGACGACCTCCTCCATCGTCGCCTGCACCCTCGGCTTTCTCGCCGCCTACGCGCTGGCGCGATACAGGCTGCCCGGATCGGCATTGCAGCGCGGCCTGCTGATCGCGCCGATGACGGTCAGCTATCTGATCATCGCGCTCGGGCTGCTTGCGGTGCTGAATACGCTCGGCATTCCCCTGTCGCTATGGACGGTCGGCATCGGGCACGTCGTGATCAACCTGCCGCTCTGCTTTGCCATCATCTATGCCTCGATGGGCGATCACCACATCAATATCGAGCGGGCGGCGCGTGATCTCGGGGCAAGCGATTTCAAGGTGATGACGCTGGTCACCGCGCCCATGCTGATGCCGTCGATCATGGCGGCCTTCTTTCTGTCCGTCACCTTCAGCTGGGACGAATTCATCATCGCTTTCCTCCTGTCGCGCTTCGACGTGACGCTTCCGGTGGAAATCTGGAGCATGCTTCGCTCCGGCCTGAACCCGAAGACGAACGCCATCGGTTCGCTCGTCTTCCTGGTTTCGGTCGCCGTGCTGCTGGTGCTCGAACTTGCTCTTTTCGGCAGGAGCCGCAAATCATGACCGCATCCGTCTCCATCCGCAACGCCACCAGGACATACGGCCCGTTCAAGGCGCTCGACGACGTTTCGCTCGATATCGATGCCGGTGAATTCATCGTCCTGCTTGGGCCGTCGGGGTGCGGAAAGACAACCCTTCTGTCGATCCTGGGCGGCTTCACCACCCCGACGGCCGGATCGGTGTCGATCGGCGGAAGGGATATGACCGGCGTCGCGCCCGCGAGGCGGCCGACCACGACCATGTTTCAGGACTACGCGCTCTTCCCGCACATGCGGCTGGTAGACAATGTCGGCTTCGGGCTTCGAATGCGCGGTCTGCCGAAGGCCGAGCGGGACGACAAGGCGATGGGCTTTCTGGATCTCGTCGGCCTGAAGTCTTCCGCCCGGAAGAAGCCACACGAACTGTCCGGCGGACAACGGCAGCGCGTGGCCCTTGCACGCGCCCTTGCCGTCGATCCCGACGTGCTCCTGCTTGACGAACCGCTTGGCGCGCTGGACCTGAAGCTTCGCCGGCAGATGCAGGACGAACTAAAGGCAATCCAGAAGCGCGTCGGCACGACCTTTGTCCATGTCACCCACGATCAGGAGGAGGCGATGGCCATCGCCGACCGCATCGTGGTGATGAACCAGGGCAAAGTGGAGGACTTCGGTGCGCCGTCGGAAATCTACATGCGGCCGAAATCACTCTTTTCCGCCGGCTTCATGGGCGAGGTCAACTTCCTGCAAGGCAGGGTGCGGGAGGCGGCCAATGACGGTGCCCGGGTCGAGACACCGGTCGGAACCGTCGTCCTCCCGGCCGCGAATTTCACCACCCGCAGACCCGTGCCCGGCGACGACGTGACGCTGTGCATCCGCCCCGAGCATTTTTGCGATGCGGCCGGCCAATCGGCGGTTCGGCTGGGCGAGGCGCACATCACCTCTGCCGCGTTTTTCGGCACCCACTTCAGGTGTCATCTCGCCCCTATGGCGGCCGATGAACTGAGCCTCGTCGCGCACATGCCGCAAGCATCCGCGGCAACGCCAGGCGAACGTATCACCCTTGCGCTCGATCCTTCCGCCGTTACGGCACTGGCTGCGGCATAGAGGAGCGCGCGATGCAGAGAATTCCCGCGGATAAATGGTATGCCGTGACCCGTCTCGATGACGACGTCACCTATATCTGCGAGCCGCACATCAAGGAGTTCTACCGCTGCAACATCTGGCATGTGCGCGGGCGCGATGCCGACATGCTGGTCGACAGCGGAATGGGCGTCGTCTCGCTGCGCGAGTGGGTACCGCTTGTAACCGAGCGCCCGCTGCTTGCGGTCGCCAGCCATACCCATTTCGACCACATCGGCTGCCATCACGAGTTCGAATGCCGGGCGGTTCACGCGGCGGAAGCCGAGCTTCTCGCACAGCCGACGCGCGCCAATACGCTCGCCGATCCCTATGTCACCGACGACATATTCGACGCGCTGCCGCCCGAGCCCTATTGCTCGAAATGCTACGGCGTGAAGGCCGCCACGGCCACGCGGATCCTGCAGGATGGCGATGTGATCGACCTGGGCGACCGGCATTTCGAAGTCGTCCACACGCCCGGTCATTCGCCCGGGGGGATTGCGCTCTGGGAGGAGCGAACGGGTATCCTCTTCTCCGGGGACATTCTCTATGACGGCCCGCTGATCGAAGACACCTACCACTCCGACCCTGCCGACTATCTGGCCTCGATGAAGCGGCTGCTGGACTACCCGGTGCGGGTGGTTCACGGCGGGCATTTCCCGAGCTTCGACGGCGCGCGATACCGGCAGCTGATCCGCGACTGGCTCGACGCAAGGCGGGACCGTCCGACAGGCCAACGGATGGGCTGAGCAGCCCCAAACGGTGTCGCCGATCAGGCGGCCATGGCCTTCTTCAGGTTCTCGTCGATCTTGTCGAGGAAGCCGGTGGTGGAGAGCCACGGCTGGTCGGGGCCGATCAGAAGCGCCAGATCCTTGGTCATGAAGCCGGCCTCGACGGTGTCGACGCAGACCTTTTCCAGCGTGTTGGCGAACTTGGCGAGCTCGGCGTTGTCGTCGAGCTTGGCGCGGTGGGCGAGGCCACGGGTCCAGGCGAAGATCGAGGCGATCGAGT
>JAEYDD010000055.1 GCA_023404095.1 Pseudomonadota bacterium
TCTCATTTTAGACATGGCAGGTTACCCCCTACACTACTTCGGGCGCCAGAGAGACTATACGCATGTATTTCTTTTCTCTCAGTTCCCTTGCTACAGGACCAAATATACGTGTTCCTTTGGGGTCGCCATTGTTGTCAATGACAACGGCCGCGTTGTCGTCGAAGCGAACGTAAGAACCGTCCTTGCGGCGGATCTCCTTTTTCGTCCTGACGATGACGGCCTTTACGACGTCACCCTTTTTGATGTTAGCGTTGGGGGCCGCCTCGCGGACCGCGCCAACGATGACATCCCCGACAGTTCCAACTTTGCGGAAGCTGCCGCCCTTAACCTGGACGCAGAGGATTTTCTTTGCGCCGGAATTGTCGGCTACGTTAAGTACTGTACGCAGCTGAATCATAACTATTCGGCCTCCTCTTCAGCGACGCCGAGGATAGGAGCTCTCTCAACTATCTCGAGAACTTCCCAGCGCTTCCTCGCGCTCAGGGGACGGGTCTCGCCTATCTTGACTGTGTCGCCCATGCGGCAGTCGTTGGTCTCATCATGAGCCATGAATTTCTTTGAACGGAGAACAGGCTTGCCGTAGAGAGAGTGCTTTGCCATACGGTCTACGCGCACGACGATGGTCTTTTCCATCTTGTCGCTAACCACTGTTCCGGTACGGACTTTACGATGTGCTGTACGCTCTTCCATCGTCGGTTACCTCCTTGCTCCTGAGTGATCTATACCCATCTCTTTTTCCGTAATGACGGTAAGAATACGGGCGATAGTCTTCTTTACATCTTTGATGCGTCCCGAATTGCTCAACTGTCCGATCGCGTTCTGAAAACGGAGGTTGAACAGCTCTTCCTTATACTGCTTGTGCTTATCTTTAAGCTCAGATACGCTGAGATCTCGAAGTTCCTTGGGATCCATACTATTCACCTGCTCCCTCTCGGGTTAACATTTTTACCTTGATGGGCAGTTTGAACGATGCGGTGCGGAAGGCCTGTTCGGCAACTTCACGCGGCACTCCTGCAATTTCAAACATAACGCGTCCGCGCTTTACTGCTGCGGTCCAGTATTCCACGTTTCCCTTACCTTTACCCATACGAGTTTCAAGAGGCTTCTCTGTGACGGGGCGATCCGGGAATATCCTGATCCAGATCTTTCCGCCCTTCTTCATCTTGCGGCTGATGGCAACACGAACCGCCTCTATCTGGCGCGCCGTGATCCAGCCGTTCTCGCAGGCCTGAAGTCCAAACTCGCCAAAGTCCACCTCTGTAGCGCCTTTGCTGTAGCCGCGAAGGGCCGTCAGATGGGGCTTGCGGTATTTTACTCTTTTCGGAGAAAGCATTGGATCTTACCTCCTCTCCTTTGTTACGGGCTCGGCCTCAAATATGGGCTTGCGCTCCATAACTTCGCCCTTGTATATCCACACCTTGATGCCGATTACGCCGTAGATCGTGTGAGCTTCGGCGAAGCCGTAATCGATATCGGCTCTCAGTGTCGAAAGGGGAAGCTGGCCCTCAAGATACCATTCCGTGCGCGCTATTTCGGCTCCGCCGAGACGGCCGGCGCACTGGATCTTGATTCCCTTGGCTCCCGACTTCATCGCGCGGAATATCGACTGCTTCATTGCGCGGCGGAAGCTGATTCTGCGCTCAAGTGAAGAGGCGACGCCCTCGGCGACTACCTGAGCCTCTACGTCGGGATTCTTCATCTCCTGAATGTTTATCATGACCCGGTTGCCGGTCATAGCCTGAAGTTCCTCACGAACCGCCTGTATCTCTGCTCCCTGCTTGCCAATTACGACACCAGGCCGGGCGGTCCAAACTGTAAAACGCATAACGTTGCCTATACGCTCAATCTCCACACGGCTCACGCCAGCCTGGGCCCAGCGTTTCTTGATCCAGTTTCTGAGCTCGAGGTCTTTGTGAAGATACTTCGCATACTTCTTACCGTCAGCGTACCAGCGGGATTCCCAATCGTAGATAACGCCAAGTCTATAACCTACCGGGTGAACTTTCTGACCCACCGTTCAACCCCTCCTTACTTCTCACACACGACCATGGTGATATGGCACGTGTGATGTCTGAAAGCATGAGCGCGGCCCATGGAAACGGGGCGGAAACGCTTCATGTACGCTCCCTGGTCAGCCGTGGCGGTCTTGACGATGAGCTTGTCCATATCGAGACCGTGGTTGTGCTCAGCATTCGCAACGGCGCTCTTGAGCACCTTCTCAGCGTATCTGGCCGGCTTATTGGGAGTATATTTAAGAATCATAAGCGCCTCTGAAGCATTCTTGCCTCTGACGAGCGCCAGGACTCTGCGGACTTTGTTTGCAGAAATACGGATCTGCTTTGCCGATGCTTTTACTTCCATACCTCGCGTCCTCCTACCTCTTTACCTTCGTGGAGCGTTCCTGGCCGGCGTGGCCGCCGAACTTACGGGTAGGCGCAAACTCACCGAGCTTATGTCCTATCATATTGTCGCTGATGTAAACCGGTACATGAATACGGCCATTATGCACGGCGATCGTGTGTCCGACCATTTCAGGCGTGATCGAGCAGGCGCGAGCCCAGCTCTTGATGACCACTTTTTTGCCTGATTCGTTCATGTCCTCTACCCTGCGGAGAAGCTTAACGTCTACGTAGGGTCCTTTTTTTAGTGAACGAGCCATCTTAATTCCCTCCTACAAACTCGGGTTACTTCTTGCGGCGGCGGACGATGAACTTATCCGACGGCTTACGCTTACGGGTACGGTAACCCTTTGCCGGAGTACCCCACGGTGAGACAGGATGCTTATGCGACTTGCTCTTGCCTTCGCCTCCGCCCATCGGATGGTCGACAGGGTTCTGGATCATACCGCGGATATGCGGACGAATGCCAAGCCAGCGTGTTCTTCCCGCTTTACCTGAGACTACGTTCTCGTGCTCTTCATTGCCAACCTGGCCGACGGTCGCCATGCACTCAATCAGTACAAGACGAAGTTCGCCTGACGGCATACGCACAAAGGCGTATTTGCCCTCTTTAGCCATAAGCTGCGCCGACGTTCCCGCCGAACGTACCAATACTCCGCCGCGTCCCGGCTCAAGCTCGATGTTGTGAACGACCGTACCAACCGGGATGTCCTTAAGCTTAAGGGCGTTTCCGGGGCGAATGTCCGATCCCTCTCCGGCGAAGATCGTGTCACCGACATTGAGGCCTACGGGGGCGAGGATGTATCTCTTCTCGCCGTCCTTGTAGGAGATGAGAGCGATACGCGCCGAACGGTTGGGATCGTATTCGATCGCCGTTACCTTACCGGGGACTCCGAACTTATCGCGCTTGAAGTCCACGATGCGGTACTTGATTCTGCCGCGTCCGCCGCGGTGGCGCATTGTCACGCGGCCGTTGTTATTGCGTCCCGCTGACTGCGAGAGTGATACTACCAGACTGCGTTCCGGCTTCGCCTTAGTGATTTCCGAAAAATCGGGCGTCGCCATCTGACGGCGGCTGGGCGTAGTGGGACGATATTTCTTGATTCCCATTAGATGTTTCCCCTTTCTGCCTAGGCGCTTGCGCCCTCAAAGAAAGCGATCTTCTCACCCTTTGCGAGGGTGACGATGGCCTTCTTCCAGGAGCGTGAACGACCCAAAAAGGCACCCATCCGCTTCGGTTTGGAACGGACCTGGATCGTGTTTACCTTGACAACCTTGACCTTGAAGACCTCTTCGATGGCTTTGCGGATCTCTATCTTATTCGCCTTCGGGAGTACCTCAAAGGTATACTGTCCCAGTTCCATCTGACGGCTTGTCTTCTCCGTTATGATGGGCCGAACTATTATATCATATGCTATCGCGTTCATTAACCGAATACCTCCTCGAGCTTTTTAACCGCTTCAGGAGTTGCGATCAGCTGGTCATGGTTCAGAAGGTCGTAAACATTCACGCTGTCCACATGCTGCACATAAGCGCCGGGGATGTTCGCCGCCGACTTCACAACAGCCATGTTCGTCTCGTGGAGTACGAGAAGGGGCTTTTTGCCGCTCTTTACCGCCGCGAGGAATTCGATCATGCTCTTCGTCTTCGGAGCTTCGAGGCCGAAGCTGTCGATCACAAGCATATTCTCAGCCTGGACCTTAAGCGTGAGCGCGCTGCGAATGGCGATACGGCGAACCTTCTTGTTTACCTTCTGGTGATAGTCGCGCGGGTGCGGACCATGAGCAACTCCGCCGCCTACCCACAGCGGTGAGCGTGAGCTGCCGGCGCGCGCGCGGCCAGTGTGCTTCTGTCTCCAGGGCTTCTTACCGCCGCCGCGGACCTCTCCGCGGTCTTTGGTGTTGTGCGTACCAACACGGCAGTTAGCCAGATGCGCGACCACAACCTGATGCATGGCCGGCACATGGACCGGGGCTCCGAAGACGGCATCGGAAAGCGTTATGTCTCCGATAACCTCGCCTTTGAAATTAACTTCTTTTACTACAGGCATCGTCTTCTGCCTCCCTACTACGCTGTTTTGCGGATCATTACAAGACCGTCGCGCGCTCCGGGAACAGGACCCTCGATGAGGATCAGGTTGTTCTCTTCGTCAATTCCGAAGACCTTAAGGTTCTTCGTTGTGACTCGCTCGCTGCCCATGTGACCCGCCATTTTCCGGCCCTTCATTACGCGGCCGGGAAAGCTGCTGCATCCGATTGAACCGGGGTGACGGTGTGTGACCGAGTGACCATGGCTCGCCGGCGTACCGCCGAAGCCGTGGCGCTTCATTACGCCCGCGGTTCCCTTACCTTTGCTGACGCCTATCACGTCAACAACTTCGCCATTCTGGAACAGAGAAACGGTGATCTCCTGTCCCACCTGGTAGTCCGCCGTGCTGTCCACGCGGAACTCCCTCAGCCAGCGCCTGGGCGCAACATCCTGCTTCTCGAAGT
>JAEYDD010000009.1 GCA_023404095.1 Pseudomonadota bacterium
AGCAGTCCCTTTTCCATTTGATAATAAATCTTCGGAAACCAGACGATTTTTTCCCTTGATCTGCTTTGCAGGTCAGTAAAAAAACCGCTGTCTTGTACGGTATCGGCTTCATACCACTTATTTTCCAGTACCATTCGTGCCAGCTTTTGACGGTGCAGGAGCTTCTTGAAATTGTCATAACAGAAGCGGTAATACAGAAAAGCGACCAATGCACAAACACCAGTCGCTATCAGTATGGTTATGAAGTTGTAAGGGGAGAGCGTCAAGCCGTTCTCTAACAAGCTGAAATGCTCCCAAACGGTACGCATGAGCTGTTTCATATTCAGTAGCAGGAGAACCGCCACGAATACAAACAGAAGCATTCCTATGGAAAAATGATAGACAAGGTGCTTGTCGCTGGCTCTGATACGTTGTCCTCTACTCCAAATCTTTTGTATAAATCAATCACTCCTTTCTGGGTACGAAAAAAGCAGTTAGACGTAATGACTAACCACTTTTTCTATGGACTTATTTCCTATGCTGTTATGTCTAATCGAATAGAAGAACTTTGTATTTCAAAGCCAAACTTTTCATAATAGTGATTTCTTCTATCTGCATGGTCATTATCAACTGATGAAAGACTTCCTTCAATCCATTTAATGTTATTTCTTTTTGCATATTTTATCAATGCTTTCATTGCAATTGTCCCATTTCCAATATCATTATCTTCCATTAGAACATCATCAATATGGATATATTTTTTTGGGAAAAATTCATCATCAGTTTTGTAAACATGAAATAAAATTCTAGGTAAATTTGTAATACCTTGATAACGTTCACCCAAGAGATAGATTGTATCATTATTCATTACAATAAAAAGCTCATCATCTTTTTTGTTTTTTTCCATTCCAATGATTTCTGCATTTGGAAACAAATAAAAGATACGTTCTACAATCCCATATTTCTTTTTGTTTTTCTCCATTTCACATTGAATTTGTTGCTGTTTTCTAAGAAAATGATTGTTCAAAATTTGAAATTCTTCTTCTAATTCCTTTTTAAAAATCATTCTACATAACCTTTTTTTCATCAAAACATCTACCTTTCTGTTATACTTATAAGGACATTATATCTTACTCAAATATCCTATACAACAAAGAGGAAACGAATTATTTTTTCGGCTGTCCCTGCGGTGTATGGTTCTGTGGACTGCCTGCGTTCTGGTTGCCTTTATTCTTCAACACAATATCCTCTGCCTTTACATACCAGTCCACATCTGCACCCGTATAGGTCTTTCGTGATACCGTATCGGCTACGGGATTGACAAGCTCCACAACTGCATTGTAAGGAAATTCCCTTAACGGTACTTCTGGCGGTACGGACACGGGGATAATTCCACCATGCAGACTACACTTCAAATCATAGATACTCTTTTTAAGCTGGGTACTCGGTGTCCCGTCCTCATTCTGCAAGAACACATCACGCACCGCTGTAAACTTTAATTCTCCAAATGTTTTCTCTTTGTCAATGACAAATCCGTTTGATAATCTCATAAATGCTTCACTCCTTTACTTTTCTTCAACTGCGACAATATCATCAGCAAGCAACACATAATCGGTATGTCCCATATCCCCGATTGCGTAACCTCTGCCGTATAATTTCGGATTGACAAGTTTTACTTTCTGCTCATACTTGAAATGCTTTTCGCCAACCTGCACGGGAATTTCCACTACTACATTTTCGCCTTTCTGCACGTCAGAATAAAGGTTATAGCTTCGTCTGGCTAAGACCCTGCGGTTATTTTTATTTCTTTCAAAGACTGGCTCGCTTTCGCCTGCAAATTCAAGAGTTCAAAAAGACTGTGCCATATCTGGCACGACATATTTCATTTCCATAGTGTTTTACCTCGTTTCTTTCTATTTTTGATAAGTTTTTTGATTGTGATTTCTTATTCTGGCGGTTTGGGAAGTACCAGCAATCCCCCAGATAGTAAAGGGTAAAATAAATGCTTACGCACCCTTGACTATCCGTGTTCTTGCAGGTTGTTGGCAGACAAGCCAGAATAAGCGGAAGTCTGCCGTTTGACAGCTTCAGCGGAGAGCGTGATTTTTCTTTCCTCATACCGTTACCGCCTTATGATTTCTTCATTTTACGGCGTTTGTAAAGATATGTTCCAGCCAGTCCACCAGCAGACGCAAGCAACATCACGATAAATGCCATTACATTTGTACTGTCTCCCGTTTTGGGACTGTCGCTAGGTCTGTTAGGCTTTTCTGGTGTCGGTGGTGTTTCGGGTTTCTCTGGTTCTTCTGGCTTTTCCTTAAAGGTAATTGTCTGTCCCTTATCCTCAATATCCTTATGCTCGGTAACTTTCTTCGGCTCGTCTGGATTGCTTAAATCGTATAATTCTTCAAAAGTTACAAGCTGTTTGCCGTCAAGAGAAGTAGCGTCAAAGGTAAAGGCAACTTCCACTTTCATAGTTTCGCTGTCAGCAGTAAACGTATAATCACTTTCCACACGTTTCCCGTCAATGATAAGCTCGGCGTTTTCTTCCTTTAACATCTGCCAGCCTTTTAACTGATACTTTGTGCCTTTTGTAAGTCCGTCCAATTTGACAGTATCAACGATTGTAACCTCTTTTCCTGCAAGGATAGTCTTATCGCCGTCCTTGCTGGTCGCTGTGGTATGGATAGAGATTTCTTTTTCGTATTCATCAGTTAAAGTCCCTAAATCAATCACAAGGTTATTTCTTGATACCACGATTTCAAAAGGCGGGATAAGCTCAAAGCCTTTGTTGCTTTCACATTTCAATTCTTCAATGATGTAAGTATCATAAAGTAATGCACCCTTGCTGTCGTCTGGTTCAGAAGTTCCAAACCACACACCGTCCTCGCTGGTCTTGCCTGCGTTGGTATTGTATTTATGAGAAGCCCAGTCAGCAGAAGTGGAGAATTGCCCGTTATCATCAGTTACTACAACATGACTTTCGCCCGTCGTCTTGCTTGTGATCCTAAAGGGAACATCAGCAAGACGCTTATGTGTGCCTGCACCGATTTTCACGCCCTCAATATCTCCACGCTTAATCTGATTATAGATAGAATAGGCTTCGTCGGTTAAGTCCACGATTTTTCCATTTTCTGTGATTACAAAATCAATCGGTTTTGCACCGTCAGTTAAGTAACCGTTGGGAGCTTCACTTTCAACGATACGGAATTTTCCATAAGGCAAGAGGTCAGCAGAAGTAGAAGCGATACCCTCAATATCTGTACGAATTGTCTTTACCACTTCATTTTTCTTGTATAGCTTGCCCTCAACCAAGACAGAATTATCATTTAAGGAAATGATGTCAAAAGCAGTATCTTTCAAAGTGGCACTTCCTTGTGGTTTCGTATCGCCCGTTTCTAAATCTCGTTTCTGAATTTTCACACCGCCACGGATAACCTTGTCTGATACGGAAAACTGGTTACTTCCAGATAGTACAGCAAGGTCGCCGTCCTCGGTAATCTGTGTTACATATAAGCCCTTAATCTGTTCGGACTTATCGCCAGCCTGCATATATGCACCGTCTAACAAGTAACCGTTCGGAGCTTTTGTTTCCTCAACGGTTAGTGTCCCAAGTGGAAGAACCGCTTTGCCGTCCTGCATATAGAAGCTGTCGCCAGATACCTTGTATGCGTCCGTTAATTTTGTGATGTAATGAGTTGTCCCGT
>JAEYDD010000034.1 GCA_023404095.1 Pseudomonadota bacterium
TCGACGGATGGATCGAGGATTACAACGAAATCCATCCCCATTCCGCCCTCAAGATGGCTTCCCCTCGGCAGTTCATCAGGGCTAAATCAAACTAGCCGATCTGTCCGATGAAACGGGGAGCACTCCACTATCTGCCAAGGGCTTTCCGGTCCAACTAGTTCGGATGGACCGGCCACGCGCTGCCATGTTCCGTTCGGGTGCCGGGAAGGAGGGGTCGGGCGACGGGCTGTGTTGTCCGGAAGGTTTTTGTTGGCAGTCAACCGTGTTTTTTGTGCCATACATATCTGCTTCGCGCTGTAAGGACTCGAATTCATACCATGAACGACAAAGCCATCGAAACTCTCACTGGAAGATATTTCACGCTCGATGATGCAGACGGCAGCTATAGCTGCGGCCAGATCATTCGCCTCGCCACCGCGGGCGTGTACTTCGTTCGCTTCGAAGGCAACGAGGTGACGCTCCCATTGGAACTCGTATCCATCGCGGAAATGCTTGAGACCACAGATGAGGAGTATAGGCGTTGGCGGTTCTTTGACACTCTCGAGGAAAGAGACAAGTGGATCGAATGGCTGGATGCACCATCCAAGCCGAGGGTCGTTTCACTCGTTAAGCCTCCCAAGTAGTCCCTTCCCCTCGAACCAAGTATTGAAACGTTGGTGCCGATTTAGAAACTCGCGTACCCCTCCTACGTCAAATGACATAGACACTAGCCTACTATCGCCGCACAATGCCCCATCGCTTCCACATGCATGGCAGGAACGACAGGGAGATGGCAGCTTCCGCCCCAACCGAGGGAGAGGAAGTCATGTCCAAGACCTTCGAGTATGATGCAGCAGGTTATCCTGTATTCCCATGTGGGTCCAACACACGGATGTTCAGCCCGGATGATCTGAACCGCCTCCAACACATTTTCGAAGACTGCCTTGCAGAATGCGGGATGAAAGCCGATAGTGAACTCGCGGAGTCGCTGGGAAGTGCAATCATACGCCTATATTCACAAGGTCAGCACGATCCGGCCTTTATCAAGGCGACTCTGCTGCCGCCTTACAAGCGGCGATCACGCTAGCCGCGCAAACCCTACCTTAGTACTCAGCAGGGACACCTGCCTTCCGAGACGGGTGGCGACTTTCGTTCGGAGAGCACATAGGCATAAGCCTGTAGACATGGCAGTCCGTACGATCTGCAGCATATTGCAATACGACGCGGCGGATATTGGTGCAGTGATTCCGCCCAGGGCTAGTACCCGCTTTCCACGTGAAGGGGGGCAGCACCCGGGTTAGAAACTCCCGCAGGCGAAGCCGCGGTCTTATCCTGTGCCTGCGCGACGGCTGCGGTCTTGCCCAGCGCCAACCCGGTTGCTGCCCCACCCACGGTTCCAAGAACTCGCGGCGACTGATCTTCGACTGGCGCATGAGGACTTCCTGTTCGATGCTGCAACTTCAGAACTGCCATGGCAGGAATCTAGGCGTAACCGCGATCGGTCTTCAGCATTCGACCGAGGCCGGGGAATGGGAAGTGGGAGCCGAGCACCGGGATACGGTCGGCGACTGCCCTGTCGAAGATGCGCCGGCGGGAGGCGAGCCGGTCTCCTTGTCGCGGTCGGGGTCAGTAAGCCAGGGATTGTCGACGTTGACGACGTATGTGGGACCCCAGGTGGCACGCTCGTCACATGCAGTTCGACAAGGGGGCGAAGAAATAGAAGTAACTCCGAGAGGCCGCCTTACGGCAGTTCCGCGCACAATGAACTGCAATCTGCATTGGCGGGCCGAGGAATCGCCCATGTATTGGATGACTACGCCAAGCCGCATGTCCAAACCGGCCCGCTAGTGGAGCTTCTCTCCGAGTGGAGCCTCACTCTCCCGCACTGGTTTCTATACTATCCCAGCCGCCGCCTCCCGAGCGCCGTCATGCGCGCGTTTCTCGACCACATGAAGAATTACGACTGGCAGCCCAGCGACTGACGCCGTTCCGGCTGGCGCCAAATGGCTATCCTCCTTCCGAGCGACGAGCATTTCCTCCAGGTCTGGCAGGCGCTGGAACGATCAAGCGAGCAGTGCATTTCACTTTGGAAAAGGAGATAGGCAGGCTACATGGGTGCAACCGCAAGAGACGAAAATGCCTGGTGGACTATCCACCGGGGTGCGTCGCCCATCATTGGGACAGCCATTCATGATGGCCACCATGTGCGGGACGACGTCGTTTCGAAGATGACGGTCGCAGAAGACGAGCGATTACGCGAAGAAGATCCCTTCACTGCAATGATGATCGGTGACCTTCGAAACCAGATCATAGTTCATCGATCACGCTTCGAGGTGGACCTCAACAGGCCACGAGAGTCAGCGGTCTACCTCCGGCCGGAACAGGCTTGGGGCATGAAGATATGGCGCAAGACTCCGTCCCGGGCCACGCTGGAAAGTTGTCTCGTGGTCCATGATGCATACTACTCGATGCTCGAGACCTATTTGCGCGGCGTCGTGGCACAGTACGGCTCATTTGTCGTGCTGGACGTCCACAGCTATAACCACCTTCGTGACGGGCCGACGGCGAAGGCTACGCATCCTGACATCGCGCCAGAGATCAACATCGGCACTTTTTCCATAGACCGTAATCGGTGGAACCCGATTGTAGAGGCATTCACGAGCTTTGCGCGAGACTTCGACTTTTTGGGCCGTCGCCTCGACGTTCGCGAGAATATTGCATTTCAGGGACGTGGAGAGCAGACCAGGTTCATTCATCAACAATTTCGCTCCAACGGTTGCGCCATCGCCATCGAGTTCAAGAAATTCTTTATGGACGAGTGGACCGGGGTTCCTGACCTGGAGGGCATTGCGGCCTTACGCGCTCTAGTAGCAGGGTCGGTGCCTGTGCTCGAAAAGGCGCTGAAGGAGGTTTCATGAGGACCTCGTCAGCCGCCAACGCTTCTCCTCTCTCTGTCGACGACGTTCTCGCAGCTCTGGAAACGGGCAGACCGATCCGCTTGGAATTCGAAGGCGGCCGCCTGCATGTGGACCGCCCCCTGCCATTTCTGTGTTTGCATATCGGGGATGCCGATGAGCACCCCGTTGCTCACGAGATGGCGGCGTCACAGGCATCGTACTTGCTCACCAGAAACGCCGACGAAGCCGCACTTATTATCAAACCCATTGCCACTGCTATGGGAAAGCGGTTCGGCACATTCTTACTGCTTGATATCGACGAGCTCCAACGTGATCGGCTGATTTCCGAAGACGCGCCATTCCTGCAACCATTTGAGGTCACGCTGTCCGCTACCGGAGAGCCCTCATCCAAAAACGGCGTGACGGCCTTTCGTGCATCTATCAACACATTCAAGTCTCGATTTCGGACACCGCGCATCGAGCTTCTCAAAGCCGACGACGATCCCTGCGCGCGGCCTGAGCTTTTGCGTCTGGGCATCCCGCTATTAACACTGCGATTTGCACCCATTTATCGCGTTCCCAAATCCGAAGACATTTACCCGGAGCTTAGAGAACGCCTCGTCGGCAACTTCCTCGACGCCTCACTCCAAGCGTTTTCTGCGTACCTAACTGCAGAAGGCTTTCCCTCACCGCCCACCCATCGGGCGTTTGGACGCAAAGCGTTCGTGGATGCAGTGGAACGGGCCGACAGGAACTTGGACAGGATAGCCTCCAGCTTCGACCTCTTGTTTGCGGTCACACCGATTAATGCGAATGCGGCCTGGGTGGAGTTTAAAAGCAATCATTGCGACCGGGTGCCGCGCTTCCTATATCGCCCGCTCTCGCTGCTAATTGATCGCGAGAAGCGAAACCTGTACTCGATCTCGCTGGACCGATTAGAAGATCCCGTATTGCAATACATCTATCGGGAGAAGAGACAGGAGCTTGACCTCCAGCTCACCTTGATCGCGGAACGCGAAAGTGTTCGATTTACAGATCTCGGACGCGTTCTTTACGGTCCTGTCGAGCCCTCATTGCTTGATGCAGCAAATGAACTGCTTCAGGCAACGGGAGACGCGAAGCTGTCTATGTCTTCCACCCACGCCGACAAGGTCGGCTGTTCATTCGTCGAGCGGCGGGCTCGGGATATGATGGCGACTTATCGTCTCCGAAACGAGACCTTCAACCCCATCATCGAAGTCCGAAACGATGTGCCCTCGGGCCTCATGGTGTCCGGCAACCGTCTAGTCATTTCGCGCCGCACGGAAATGATGCGTCATCGCGTCGACGCCCTCTTGAGCCACGAAGTCGGGGTCCATCTGCTGACATATTTCAACGGATCCGCGCAGGGACTACGTGTGTTTCGGACCGGGCTTGCCGGCTATGAGGCTATGCAGGAAGGGCTTGCGGTTTTTGCGGAGTATCTGGCAGGCGGCTTCACTCAGGAAAGACTGCGACAACTGGCATTGAGGGTCGTCGGCTGTCACATGATGCTGGGCGGGGCTTCATTCATTGAAGCCTTTCGCAAAATGACAGTCAACTATCACCTTGATGAGGAGGCAGCATTCGCTCTCTTGCTGCGTATTTATCGCGGGGGCGGTTTTTCTAAGGATGTGATCTACCTCCGCGGCCTTCTTGTCCTTCTCACTCACCTGAAATCTGGCGGCGCACTGGACCCATTCTGGATGGGAAAGATATCCGCTGCCCACTTCAGCATCATGGAAGAACTCGGAGCTCGCGGATTGCTGAAGCCACCAGTTTTGCGACCACTCTGCCTTGAGCATGAGTTGGGCCGCTCACGATTGGAGCGCTCCCGAACGGGACTGACACCGTTGGCCATGCTGGAACCTTAGAGGAGAGTACGATGCGCATTGGGTTTTTCGTCAACTCCATCGAAGGGGAGACACCGAACTTCACCACCACGGGGCTTGCCCTCGCTGCAGTCATGCGAGGCCACGATGTGTGCTACCTCACACCTGAAGACTTCGTGCTTCGACCGGACGACAGCCTGTGCGTACAAAGCCGTGCACTTCCGTCGAAACGATTCCGCAAAGCCGAAAGCCTGCACTTGGCTCTACAGAATGAAACCACCGTCGACGTGATGAGCGTGACAGATCTTGACGTCGTCTTTCTCCGCAACGACCCCTCGCTGGACATTCGGGAAAGACCCTGGGCCGCCCATGTGGGGGCGATGTTCGGTCGCCTTGCCGCCGCCCGCGGTGTGATCGTGGTCAATGACCCTGACGGGCTCGCGCTAGCGCAAAACAAGCTCTATTTCCAAGGTTTTCCACGGGAAGTTCGGCCAGAGACGCTCATCTCAAAAAGTATCGACGAGATGCGAGTGTTCATTGACGCGCACACAACCGGTGTGATCCTCAAGCCGTTGCAGGGATCCGGTGGAAAGCATGTTTTCAAAATCGGCTCGCCGGAAGAGGTCAACCTCAATCAGATTTTCGAAGCCGTCAGTGGCGAGGGTTATCTCATCACGCAAAGCTATTTGCCAGCATCAACTCAAGGTGACATTCGGCTGTTTCTGATGAACGGGCGGCCATTGGAGAAGGAGGGCATCTATGCCGCAATCCGGCGCGTACCCGCTGAAGGAGAGGTGCGGTCCAACATCCATGCAAGCGGGACGGCTGTTCCCGTCGAGATAACGCCGGAGATACTCGCAATCGCAGAAATGGTACGACCCAAGCTTGTTGAGGACGGCATGTTTCTTGTGGGTCTGGACATTGTCGGAGACAAGATACTCGAAATCAATGTGTTCACACCGGGCGGCCTTAGCACGATGCACGAACTCTACGAAGTTGACTTTGCAGGAATTGTGATCGAGGCATTGGAAAATAAGGTCGCTCATCGAACTGCGTACGAGGGGCAAATCGGGAACAGGATACTGGCTACCTTGTAGGACCACGGCGATGGAAACAGACATTCCGGAGGAAATTGATCTGGTCTACGTCACCGACCGTGATCCAGGTATCAGTCGTCTGCGTCGGGGCCGTGGATTTTGCTATCGCCTGCCGTGCGGGGCCTATGTCAACGATGAGCGCATGAAGCAGCGCATCGCATCACTGGCATTGCCTCCTGCATATCGCGATGTCTGGATCTGCTTGGATGAGAGAGGGCACCTCCAAGCGACAGGACTCGATGATCGCGGGCGCAAACAGTATCGCTATCATCCTAGTTGGTCAACGTTCAGCAATGGCATTAAATTTGGCCAGCTGGTGGATTTTGGCAGAGTGCTGCCAAAGGTTCGCCGGCGCATACGACGACATTTGACTGGACCGATCACCGACATCAACACAGTCTTGGCGGGCCTCGTGACAGTACTGGACGAGGGACAAATTCGAGTGGGAAACCGATTTTACGCCGCCGAGAACAAAACCTACGGGGCGACGACACTGTTGAAGCGGCACCTCCAGCTTCACGACGACGGTATCGAATTGCGCTTCACGGCAAAGGGCGGGAAACGAGTGCGCCGAACTTTGCACAACCCGCGACTACATAGGTTGCTGGAAGCGATTGCCGACCTTCCAGGTCGAGAGCTTTTTGTGTGGAAAGACGGGGATATAGTTCGTCCGGTCGATTCAGGACGCCTAAACAGCTACCTAGCTGAGAGTGCAGGGATCGGCATTTCTGCAAAGACTTTCCGCACATGGGCTGGAAGTCTCGCCGCTTTCACTGAAGGCATTCGGGCGATCGAGCGAGGCGACCGGGCAACTATGCGACGCATGAGTGAGGCCGCAGCACGCGTCCTTCACAATACTCCGGCGATTTCCCGCGCAAGTTATGTCCATCCTGCCATCCTGTCGCTGGCTGATCCGGCAACTGCGTTGCCGCGGGCGTCGTTCGACGTTCTCCATCCAACGCGCGGTCTTAGGGCGGATGAGAATCGCATGCTAGCGTTCTTGGAGCGGACGAGCCCAAAGTAGCGTGTCCGTGCTCGGTCATCGACCCTTCACAAGTAATTGGAACGAAACACGCCAGGGGCGCGCGACGCGCGCAAGGAACTTGCGCTAGCCGCCGATCACCGCGTGCTCGCCTCGGATGGCGGCGAGCGCCACCTTTGCCTTGAAAGCCGGGCTATGGTTCGCGGTCGTCTCGTCATGGTTTCTCCTGTTCCCGGCATCTAAGCCGAAGTCAGGCAGAAATTCCAATTATCCTAGCTGTGCAGATTTCCGAGCCAGCTCTCACCGAGCTGATGTTCGACGGAATGTGCAGAGTATTGCACAGCGCTCTGGCGATCATGGGCGCTAGATCCGCATTGAAGGCGGCTGTGCAGAAGTGGTTTCGGAGTGGACGCCAGACTTGCAGCCCGTTATCTGGACGCATGGCTATTTCGATCCTGTCGGCGCACTGGAAGCGCTGGTGGGGATTGGGATACGCCGGTCTCCACCAATCCCTGGGCACCCGTTCCTGGCTGGTAAGGCCGACCTCTCTACACATCTCATGTCCCTTTCGGGAATATGGCTCGGTGGCCGGGCGCCGCCCAACACCGCGCCGGCGATTGGGTCGGCCGCCGCAGCTTCTTAAACGGAAACACGGGCGCCCTCAAGGTTCAGCGCGACGGCCGTAGCGAGCATTTCGATATGGCCGACCTCCTCCATCGCCGTATTCATCAGCATATCGCGGAATTTCGGATTCCGGCGCGCGCCTAATGCCTGGAAGAAATACTGCATGGCGACACGGATCTCTCCTTCGACGCCGCCGATCGGGTGCTGGAGCGCTCGCGCGAACTGCGGATCGGGGGGTTGGGCACGCACGGGCAATTGCAGCTTGTCATCGCTATAGGTTGTGGTGAAACGCCGCCTAACCGGGGCGCGGGCAAATGTTCCCGCGAAGTCGCGGCGCCTTCAATGCGGTCGATCAACCTGAACACAGACGACCTTTGCCTTCTCAACTGCCTTGCCTCGTCGTGTAGGCTTGGCGATTCATTAGGATTTGCGCAGCCTGCGCGGCCGTCGTGATCGTTAGATCGTCGCGGCCCCCACCCGCTCTGACTGTAACGGGTTTGTCTATCGGCCGATATTCATCGCCGTTTCCCTAGATGGTGCATTCAGAGCTGATATCGAGACGCGGAACATCGGCCGGGCCGTTATGTCACTTGTGACCGCGCCGGGAAGGCTTCCGAATTCGTTCATTTGAAACGGAGCAGGCTTGCAATCGCCCATAGCTGCTGCCCACCTTCCCGGAGGCCCTCTTTGAGAATGTTTCGCGGTAGCAGGGCGGGGTCGCCCGCAGTCATGATCTGATGGAGATTAGCCCGCTCAGCGAGTGAAAGTCCTCCGTTGGTATGGAAAATCGTAACCGCCACCGAGAGGGCATCACGCAATTCCATGAGTGTGCGCGATAATGTTTGGGAATCCAAGGTATCTAAATTCTCGGCTACTTCAACGAGGTTGTCGGCAAGGGAAAGCCATTTCGCTGTCGTTTTGTCCTGATCTTGATGTGTCATCCGTGGCCTCATCCTAGTAGGGAGCTACGAACACGCGATGTCGGACAAGGTTCCAAGGGAACACATGCGTGTCTCCCGGGTTTTACCCTTGAGAACATCAGGTGCGGCAAGCTGATCCGCCCGGCTCCATCTGGAGGGCAAGGGGATTGCCGAAGCTACACCCCTCCTTGGAATGATCGCGATGAAATCCTGGAGAATTCTCGCAAACTTTTCCTTCGATAACTTCGAGATCGCGGCCTATCGGTCGCTCCTGGTCATCGCCGATCGTGTTGGTTGCGCGGGAACATCTTCCACTCATTCGAGTTCGCTGTCTGAATCCCGCAGGATGGAGACGACCATGACAAACAGTGAGAATCATCGCCCCCTTCCTCCCCAGCCGGAGCAGCAGCAATCCCCACCGGGGCTGACGAACAACATGAAGCCTGTTCCTGATCATGGCGAGAAGAGCTACGTCGGCGCGGGCCGGCTCGAGGGAAGGGTCGCGTTGATCACGGGCGCCGATTCCGGCATTGGCCGGGCCGTCGCCATCGCCTATGCGCGCGAGGGCGCGGATATTGTAATTTCCTATCTAACCGAGGACCAGGACGCGAATGAAACGGCGCGTTGGGTGGAGGAGGCGGGACGCAAGGCTATCGTCCTTCCGGGAGATATAACAAGCGAGGATCAATGCAGGCATCTCGTGCTCCAATGTTTGAAAAATTTCGGCCAGCTGGACATCCTCGTCAACAACGCCGCGTTTCAGCGAACCTGTGCCGATATCGTCGATATTAGTACCGAGGAATGGGACCGGACATTCAGGACAAATATCTATGCGCCGTTCTTTCTGGCCCGCGCGGCTATTCCGCATATGAAGCCGGGAAGCGCCATCATCAATACCACCTCGATCCAGTCTCGCCAGCCATCGTCGCACCTTCTCGCGTATGCGGCAACGAAAGGGGCAATCTCCAACTTCACCGCCGGGCTTGCCGAAATGGTCGCCGAAAAGGGCATTCGCGTGAACGCCGTAGCGCCAGGGCCGATATGGACGCCGCTCATTCCCTCCACCATGCCGCCAGACAAGGTGAAGGATTTCGGCAAGCAGACCTTGCTTGGTCGCGCCGGCCAGCCGGTAGAACTCGCGGGGGCCTTTGTCCTGCTTGCTTCAGAACTCGGCAGCTACATGACCGGCGCGGTGATCCCCGTCACCGGCGGCGAGATCATGATCTGAGCGGGCCCCGCTTCACCTCAATTGCGCATCGAAGTGCGGGTAGCTGGCTTGAAAATCGCTAACTTCATGGGACCGTCCGCATGTGTTCCGCCAGGCCATTCACTGCTGCCGCAACTTCGGTATAGTTTCGGTGTCCATGGAAGTTTTGCAGATAAATTGCGATGGGATCGGCGATCAAACCGGGGGCTGACCTTCGAACGGCGCAAACCCCGGTGCAGCCTATCTTCCGAGCCTGCTGGAGCGTATCGTGCAGGGCTATAGCGACCTGTCGTTCGGCACCGCCCTTACGCCGTGAAGCCGCCGGCTCGGCCGCTGCCAAGAAAACACTAGACGAGGAGAAAATCGATGACAGAAACGGATCACAAGGAAGAGATCCGCCGGCGCGCCTATTGGATTTGGAAAGAGGAGGGGGCTCCCTTGGGTGAGGAGCTGCGCCACTGGACAATGGCAGAAGCAGAGTTCGAGGCTTCGAAGGAGGGGGCCGTGGGAGACAGCGTCACGGTAACGACACCAATCTTGGAAAGATCGACCGGAAATTCGCCGGCCCGCAAGAAAATCAAAAGAACCGAAGGATCCTGAAGGCGTGAGCCATCTCTGTGATACCATCCTCGTCGCCCAGTCTGCGCACAAGCGCCAGCCCGACAAGACGGGGCGGTTCCTATATCACGCACTGCCGTCGGGTTGCGGCGGCCGACCCGGAAAAGTCGTGGCCTATTTGCATGACGTGGTCGAGAAAGGTTAAGCTTCGACACTGGATCGGTTGCGGGAGGAGGGCTTTCCTCCGGACATGCCGGAGCAGCGGATGCGAGGACCCGGAGAGCGGATAAAAAGTGGGCGGCGTTTGTCCGCGCCGCTTTCAAACCCCTCGTAAAGCCTGTGACGAGTGCAGACCTGGAAGACAATCTTTTCAGGTACAGACGATCGTCGAGGTGAGAAAATACCTATGTACCCAATCGTGGCTGGGAAAGCTTTCAACTTCTACGCGGAAACCGACGCCAAAAATGACTCCGTCGACATAGCGTCCATCTGGGCGGTAAACCGGCTTTCGAGCAGCTTTAGTGACGCGTCGTGCGTTTCATCTGTGCCGCTACAAACGGCGTCGATCAGAATAATGGTACGGTAGCCGAGATCTATCGCGCCGAGCGCCGTGGCTAGAACACAGACGTCGGTTTCTCCACCGGTGATGACCAGTGTTTCCACCTCCTGTCCCCTCAGAAACGCGTTGAGCCGTCCGTCGATCCAGGGAGAATAGGTCAGCTTGTCAAAGACGATCGCGGGCGGTGTGAATGGGACGAGTTCCGGGAGAAGGCCATACATCTCTGCCGGCAGGTGATCGGCCGTCATCATCCACCACTTCTCATAATAGGCGCGCCACATGCCTGTCGCATCGGCAGGGCGCGTGGGTGGTAGAAACCGAGTGAAGATCGTGAGTGCCGCATGGCCGCCGACGACGTCCAGGACTTGTGGCGATACGCGCTCCATCCACGCGACTTTCCACGGCGTGTCTTCAGCGAACATGCGCTGCATGTCCACGCAGATATGTCGCCATTCACCGTACATCTTCACTCCCTTGGCATCGCATAGACTAGACGTCGTTCGCAGGGAATGGGCGGAGCAACCGTTTCTCCGCCCGTTCTGGATCATGCCCTCGTCTTGCCTTCGCGGTTAACGTTCGCCACCGCGAGCTGCGTGAGGGCCTGGTCAGTATTTGTCTCCTCGACCAGCGTCTGGTCGAGGAGCTTGGCCACATCGTTCTTGCCGAGCTGGATGGCCCAGGACTTTAAGGTGCCGTAGCGCGCGATCTCGTAGTGTTCGACGGCTTGCGCGGCCGCGAGAAGGCCAGCGTCGAGCGCGGGCGAGCCCTTGAACTCCTCCAGAATTTCCTGGCCTTCTTCGAGAATGCCGTCGATTGCCGGGCAGGTCTTGCCACGTGCAGGCTTGCCGAGAAGCTCGAACACCTGCACGAGGCGCTCGACTTGACCTTCCGTTTCTTGCAGGTGCTTGTCAAATGCGGCCTTCAGATCCTGGGCCTCGGCGCCCCGGATCATCTTCTTCAGGCTGGCAATTATCTTGCGCTCGGCGTAGTAGATGTCCTTGATCCCGTCGAGGAAAAGGTCTTCCATTGTCTTGGTGGGCATCGATCGCTCCTGCTGTTGTGACCATTTTGCTGAATTGGGGGACGCGATAGCGCCGGAGATCAACCAAGGGCTTCGACCTTTGTTCCATAGAGATATGCATCCGCGTTTACGCTCGGATTGAGCGCGCCGGCGTCTCTCTAACGTACAAGAACTCATACCTCCGTTTAGACCGCGCCGAGAGGAGGTCACCATGCCAACGAGTGTTCACAGTGGCGAAGGCACAGCGACGGTTGAATTCGTCGGAGCGAGTTGGGAGAACGCATCGGTTTGTATAGTTGTGTGACAGGCCTGCGATCACGCGCGCCAAGGAAACAACTCACTGCTTTTAATTCCGAATCCGCGCAACGCGGACGTGGCAAAATCCGGTTCAACGGTGTCTGGGCCCCAATCGAGGATCAAGGGCCTTACCGTTGGGACGAGACTATCCGTACACTCTTCGCTCCCCCTTCCTGACGCTTCGCAATGCCTTTCCGGGAGCAGGAATCGTCGTGTCCTCGATCAATGGGGCGCATCTTAACGCGATCCGGGGCGGACGCGTGTTCAGGAACGACAGGGCTCGCGCGCAGAGCGCGCGGATTTGACGTTCAGACGACAGAAACGAGCGCCGCAATTGTCCATCGTGACCTGCGAGATGGCATTGTCTGAGCGGAGGAAATGCGTTCGGCGCTTACGACGCTTGGTTTTCATAAAACGCAATGTCTTGGATATGTGGCGCCATCGTTGGCGCGACCATCGTCGCCAACAATGCCGCCAACCATGTGGAACGTTTCACACATTCAAATCGCCGCCGTTGACGGTATCAAATATCCCTATGGGCCTATCCTCCCGTTTGGGAATCGGGTGCGCCAACGGCTTTCGACTCTGGGGAGCCGCGAAAGCGCAGAAAAATCGAGAGGACCACGAGAACGGCCGTGGACAGGAACTCCGATTGCCAGTTCTGGAACGATTCGAACCAGAATTGCGCGCTCAGGGCGTGGTCCCATATGTCGGGCGAGGGCAATCCATGGCTTCGGGCTTCGATCGCCTGCGCTGCCGCACTATTCTGAAGGTGCAGGCCGAAGCTAAGTAGGAAGAGCATGAAGAGCGCGATGCCAAGGGAATAGGAGTAAAGAAGACGACGTACACCACCAGCTCGAACGGCGAGCGGAGCACGAAGATTTCGCATATGCGATGGTGGGTCTTCGTCCTGGTCGGCGCGTTGATCGGGATCTTTCGACTCCGCCGATCCACGCTGGAACAGGAAAGCCGTCAGCACGACATAAGCCGACATCTGAAGGAATTCGCTCTCCCAGTTTTCGAACAGGGCTGACAGGAAATGTCCGGTAGTGATGTAATCCCCGAGGGTCAAAGCCAATTGGTGATGTTGCGCAAGCTCTAGGTTGTAGACGGACAGTCCGGTGAAGATCATGCCGATCAGCGTGGCGGCGGTCGCGCAAACCAACACAATGGTTAAACCGTGGTCGCGAAGAAGCCTCAACACTCTTCCTCCCTTGCTCAGCGTAACCAGAAAACCCGAAGTCTGGAACAAAGTTCCTCTCTGAGTCTGATCTGCGCACGCCGCCTTATCCGAGCCGTGGGAACCGGCCGGCGACTAGGCCTGAACTTCCCTCCAGACGATTCGAAACGCACCTTTCGACACCTCACCTGTTCGCATCCTGGCTAGCCCAGTATCGTAGACACCCTCGGGGTTAGATTTTCTGCCGCTTCTCTAAGTCGACAGGCGACAGTATCCCGTTTCTGACGTGTCTGCGTCTCAGGTTCTACAACATTTTGGTGTAGTCGAGCATGTCCCGGGATCGTGTCCCGCGGCGTGGTGTAGCTGGCGGCATTGGTCGCCGTGCTCTCCGGCATGGGCCGGGCTGATCAG
>JAEYDD010000045.1 GCA_023404095.1 Pseudomonadota bacterium
TCTCCTCCCGATAGAGCCGGAAGAGCCTCTTGTGGTTCACAAGGTGGCCCTCGCGTCTGAGCAGCACATGAATGCGTCGATAGCCGAAGCGGCGGCGTTCATGCGCCAGCGTCTTCATCCGCTCGCGGAGGCCCGTCAAATCTGACGGACAAAGGATTGAAGAATCACTGCTGTGCGTTGCTCATGAATTGCTCGACGACATTTGACATGTCGAACGATGTGCCGCCCTGGACGGGTGGATAGTCTGCGAGCGTCTGCAGGTGCTGCTGCATGAGGACGCCCATTGGCTGGAGCAGCCAGGAGACCTTTTGCAGCAAATGTCCGTAGGCGTCAGTCGTGTCGAAGCTTTCGAATGGGTCCATTCGGATGTTGAAGACCAGTGGCACGGTCCTCGGCAACACGTCGGCGTAGTAATCTTCCTTCGTGGAGAAATGGAATTTCCACGGACCCATACGGACTGCGGTCAATTTGCTCTCGTAGTAGTGGAAAATGCTGGTCCTCCCTGAGTTTGGGGCCTCTCCTTTCCAGTAAGCAAGATTGTTGATGCCGTCGATGTATTGCTTCTTCTCCTGCATCACCTTGCCGTTGACGTCATCGATGCCCGCTGCGGCCGCAAGCGAGGTGAACATGTCCTGGTGGGCCTGCATGCCGTTGAGGACCTTCCCTTTCGGCAGTCCTGCGGGCCACCGCAGCATTGAGATAACCCGTACACCGCCTTCGTAGGTCGTCATCTTCTCGCCACGGAACGGCGTTGTTCCCCCGTAAGGCCAGGAGGTATGTTCCGGACCGTTGTCGGTCGAGTACCAAACAATCGTGTTCTCGGTCAGGCCTTGATCGTCCAGCCAATCGAGAACCAGGCCAATATCGTGGTCGTGCTGCAACATGCCCGATCCATGGATATCGGCTTCAGACGTATAGTCCTCTGCAGCGTAACGCCACTCATCGTTAAGGCGTGTGTACAGGTGCATGCGGCTGGTGTTCAGCCAGACGAAGAACGGTTCGTTCGCCTGCTTTGCGGCCCCCATGAAATCCAGCGCCTTCGGAATGACTTCGCTAGCATCGAAGTTCTTCATACGCTCCTGCGTTAGTGGCCCGGTGTCTTCGATGGTCTGTTTGCCGACGCGGCCAAAACGTGGATCGTCAGTCGGATCATCCTTGTCGCTGGCCTTGGCGTGGAGGACACCACGGGTGCCGAATCGCTTCTCATAGTCCTCGACGTTGTCGGAAAACGCCTTCGCGAAGCGTTGATAGTCGCGCTGCTCGGATTCTTCCTGCGTGTTGAGGTGATAGAGGTTACCGAAGAACTCGTCGAAGCCATGGACCGTGGGAAGGTGCTCGTTGCGATCACCAAGGTGGTTCTTGCCGAACTGGCCGGTGCGGTAACCTCCGGCCTTCATCACCTCTGCAAGGCAGGGAGACGCCGCCTGCAGGCCAAGTGCTGAACCAGGCTGGCCAACTGTCGTCATCCCCGAGCGAATTGGGTACTGACCGGTAATGAAGGCTGCGCGGCCGGCAGTACAGCTCGGCTGCGCGTAGTGATCGACGAAACGGAGACCGTCAACACCGATCCGGTCGATGTTGGGTGTCGTGTAGCCCATCGTCCCCATGCCGTAGGCGGAGACGTTCTGCCAGCCGATGTCGTCACCCCAGATGACGAGAATATTCGGTCGGCTGCCCGTCGCGGATTGCTGAGCCTTTGCCTCCTGGACGGCGGAAAATGGCGTCAGTGTTGAAGCCGCCGCCAATACGCTTGAACTTAGCAGCAAGCTCCTGCGCGTCAGGCTGGCAGACCTATCCGATCCGGTCGCGGGGATGGCATCATTGGCTTGGGAAAAGTTTTCTTCACTCATTACTCAATCTCCTATTTCCCCATCGATCGGAAGCTTCGCCGATGGATGATACGGTTGATGAGAGTGTGAGAATGAAATCGAACGCTGAATTCATTTGCCAGATTCAGCGCTGGAGTGACAGACTACATTCAATCGAGGCTGCCTACAACCTTGGGTCCTGTCACAAATCGTCAATCGGCGCGACCATTCCGCGTCGCCTCGCGTCTGGCGGTGTTGCCGAGCCTGCGAACCGATCCGACGAGTACGAACACCAGCCCGATCTAACACATACGTCCTTTGCCCAACCGTCCGCGCCAGGTCGCTCGACCTTTTCTTCGATTTTCTCATCGTTCGGCTGAACCGCGAAAAGGCGAGCGAGGAGAAGATCACGCTCAATTTCGACTTCGGGGGATCGGACGGAAAGTATCTCGTCCTGCTCGAAAACGGCGTGTTGAACAACACGCCCGGTCAGCAAGCGGAAGGCGCGGATGCCACCGTGACCCTGGGACGCGCCAGTCTGGACGGCAGCGTTCTTGGCGAGAACACCCTCGACAAGGCCATCGCGGACGGCAAGATCAAGGTAACGGGCGACGGTGCAAAGCTCGGGCAACTGATGTCGATGCTTGATAATTTCGAGTTCTGGTTCAACATCGTGACGTACTGAACGTTGCGGCCTCCGTGCCGCCTGCGGCGGCACGGATATTCATTGGGTCAGGCGTGCGCCTCGCCTCGGAACGGGCTTCGTTGCACGCAGCGTAGTTGGCTATAGTTCCAGGTCCATAAGCCTTCCTGGAAGCCCGCAGTCCGCAATGGTGGTCCATGCCGAGCGAATGCCGACGCACACGGCGATTGGCCGACGCGAGGTCCTTGCTGTCAGGCTATGGTGGCTGCGAGCCTTGGCCTTGATGCAGAATGCTTTGCTGGCGGGATTTGCGTGTGAAGGGGAGAGGCGGAATGGGATTGGGGGTGACGTGGCTACTGGCGTTCGTCGGTTTCGTATCATCGCTTACGGCGACGGAGGTCGTGTACGCCGAAGCGCCTGTGCCCGGGGAGAAGCCAGCTCTTGTCGAGAGGCATATCGTCGATCTGGATGCCATGAAGGAGCGCCGCATCGTGCGGGTGCTCGTGCCTTACAGCAAGACGATCTACTTCGTCGACATGGGCCAGCAGTTCGGAACGGCCGTCACGTTCGGGCTGGAACTCGAGAAATCCCTGAACAGGGATCGCAAGAAGCAGATCGACTACATCCATGTCGTCTTTGTGCCGATGCCGCGCGAGCGGCTGCTCGACGCGTTGAACGAGGGCTACGGCGACATGGTCATGGCGAACCTGACGATAACGGATAAACGGCTGGAGAAGGTCGATTTCACCGACCCCCTCTACGGAAAGGCCGAGGAGGTTCTGGTCGCGTCTCGCGACAGCCCGGCTGTTGCAAGCCTGGATGAACTCTCCGGCAAGCACATCGCAGTGCGTGCTTCGAGCAGCTACCACGAGCATCTGCTTGCGCGCAACAATGCGCTTTCGGCGGCGGGGAAACCCGAGATCACCATCGAAGTCATGGACGAAAGCCTCGAAGACGAGGACCTGATGGAGATGGTCAATGCCGGGCTTCTGCCGTTCACCGTCGTAGACGTCTACAAGGCGGACATCTGGTCGCATGTCTTTGCCGACATGAAGGTCCGCAATGACATCGTGCTGTCGTCGGAAGGGAAAATCGCCTGGGCGATCCGCAAGAACAGCCCGAAGCTGAAGGCCGAACTCAATGCGTTCGTGGCCACACACAAGGTCGGCACGACCTTCGGCAACATCCTGCGCAATACTTTTTACAAGCAGGACAAGATGGTCAAACGCGCCTATGCGCCCGCCGACGTCGCCCGCTTTCAAAGACTGGTCGAAATCTTCCGAAAGCACGGCGACACGTATTCGTTCGACTACCTGATGCTGATGGCGCAGGGCTATCAGGAATCCCAGCTCGACCAGACCCGGCGCTCGCCGCGAGGTGCTGTCGGCATCATGCAGATGTTGCCCTCCACCGCGAAAGACAAGGCGGTCGGCATCAACGGCATTGACAAGGACGCCGACCGGAATGTCGAGGCAGGCAGCAAATATCTGCGCCACCTGATCCAAACCTACATCGACGACGAGGCACTCCTGCCGAAGGATCGCCAGCTCTTCGCATTCGCCGCCTACAATGCCGGTCCCGGCAACCTGCGCAAGTTTCGTCAGAAGGCCACTTCGATGGGGCTCGATCCGAACGTCTGGTTCGGCAACGTCGAAAACGGCGCTGCCGCTATCGTGGGGCGGGAAACGGTCCAGTACGTCAGCAATATCTACAAGTACTACGTTGCCTACTCCCTGCTGGTGCAGCGTATGGACGAACACGGCCGTGCAGGAAGGTTGTCACCGTAAAGACAGTTGTGGGTCACGTTTCGAGATAGAATCACGCGCACGACGAGGGTCGTGCCCTCCACACTCAGATGTTGAACAACGCTTTGGACCCTCGTGTGACCGACTGGAGCATGATCATGGCTTTGAGCTAAGACCGCTTTGACGCAAATCAAGTCGACGGGCCTGTCGCTGCCGACGTCGGCTTTCGACAGTGACGAAGCTGGTCTCTACGGCCGAATGCGGACGCGTTGCGGAACCTCATAAATTAGCGGCGAGCCACCGACAATTCAGCTCGGACACTCAGATCGCCATCCAGAAAGTCCGGCTCCGCCTCGGCCCCGACTGCATCGAAATATCGGCTCAGGAAATTGCGGAACGAGGCGGCGAGAGCGATGTCGGCGATATTTAAGTCCGTGAACCCGAGGGACCGAAGGTGGTCAATATCGGCCCGGCTTATGCGAGAGGCATCGATCGTGATCTGCTCAGCGTAAGCCAGCATGGCGACCTGCTGATCCGTGAGCCCGGCGTTGCGATAATCGCGATGCACGGCCAGCGTCTGTTCCCTCCCGATCATGCCGGACAGCACCTTGAAATAGACGTGGGAGCAATAGCTGGATGGCACGTGCTTGGCCGCCACCAGCGTGATGAGCCGGAAGTTGATCAGACCCAGCGAAAATCCATCTCTGATCTGGTGCAAGAGGTGCTCGACGGGCGCGAGGATGTCCGGCCTTGCTGACCAGCATTGTGTGGCCTGCATCACGCGTCCCATCGACGCCAACTCGTTAGCATAGATCGACGCCACTTCGCCCTCGGCCTCGGCCGGCTCTATGGTTCGTAGGAACACCTTCGCCTCCTTGGGTTGCTGTGAGCTGGCTGCATTCTGCCTTGGAAGCGTCATCGTGAGAAGAGATGGCAAGAACAGCGGTAATGGGTTGCTTGCCTCATTTGGAACCGTTGCGTCTGCTTATAGGAACTTCTCGCGGCTTCCTGAAAGGCAGAATCGAAGGGACAGAACTGCCGGTGACAATTGGACATCGGGAGGCGATGCCAACTGTTGCCTTCTACGCTCCTTGCCCTTCTGAGTGCCTGTGACGCGCGGTCTGACGCTGAAAAATCAGCGACAGTTCGGTTACGTCCGCCTCGGCCTGGTCAAGGAGCCATTGCCGGAAGGTTGCAACCTTTGGCAGGTCGGCACTGGCTCGCGGGCAAACGATCCAATAGGCATAGGGCACGGTCAACACAAGGTCGAATGGTCTGACCAGCCGCCCCTTCCGCAGATCCCACGCTGCCAGCGCAGTCCGCGCCAAGGCTATCCCCTGACCGTCGACCGCCGTGTCGATCGCCATGCTGGCCTGGTTGAAGATGATGCCGTGCGCGCCATCCACAATGTCGAGACCCGCGGCCTCGAACCACTGCCGCCAGTCGCGCCGGTCATTCAGATGCAAGAGTGGATACCGCGCCAGGTCCCGCGGTGCGCGCAAGGCATTGCGCCCGCGCAGCATTTTCGGACTACAGACCGGAAACAGTTCCTCTGAGGCGAGTCGCGTCACATGGAGGCCCGGCCACTGCCCCTCGCCATGACGAATCGCCATATCGACGCCTTCGCGCGCGAAATCCACATGATGCAGCGAAGCGCTGATCCTAAGATCGATCTCAGGATGACTTTCAGCGAAGTCGCCGAGTCGATGAATTAGCCACTTGGTTGCGAAGTTCGGGGAAGTGGTCACAGTCAGAATGTCCGCCCTGCCCGCCTGCTCGCTGGGCAGGACCCGGTACACCTGCACCGGCTGAACAATGTTTCGAAGTGAGACCTCGCCCAAGTTATCGAAGTTCAGGGCCACCTTGGAGCGCACCTGGTCGTAGACGGCACGGGAGACGATCAGTCCGCCTGGCTCGGCCAGCCTTTCAAGCCGGGCCGCGATGTTAACGCCGTCACCGTACCGGTCGTCCCCGTCGATGATGACATCACCAAGATTGACCGCCATACGGACCTCAATCTCTTGGCCCGCCGGGGCGTCGTCGATGCTGGCTGCCACGGCCTGTTGCAACAGTGCTGCACATTCGACCGCGTCGACCACGCTGGCAAACTCGGCCAGTAGGCCATCGCCCATGAGTTTGAATATGCGACCGTTGTACTGCGCAATCCTCGGCTCAAACAATCCCTTGAGGCGTCCTCGCATGCGGCCCAAGGTGCCGCGCTCGTCTGCCTCCATCAGTCGGCTGTATCCGACGATGTCGACGGCAAGGATCGCGCTAAGTCGGCGCTCCATCGGAACCCTCTCGGTCCAAAAGGTTTAAGCCCGCTACATACGTCACGAAATCCATCTTTGCTACGAGCTCTCGGTATTACCTGAGTAAGCATGCCAACGGTGCGAAACTCAGGTCTTCACTACAGGATGTGCGATCCGCCTTGGGCCATTGCGAATTTTATTGTTGAACATCGGAACGATAAGCCAACGACCGTGCCTGCTCTCGAAAGCCAATAATACAATAGGCAACCAGAGGCGTTCTAATCAACAGCGCGAAATCGTAGCCTTTGCGATACCTCGCCTTCAGACACAAACTGAAGGTCTGCCGCCGAGTACCAGTTTCCAGCGGCCTCCCCCACATTGTGACGGAGTACTTGCTGATAGACAGATTTCCGCATCAAGGCTCAGGCCTCACGGTGCGGAGACTATGTAGCTTCCTTGTTTCATGAAACCTCCGACGTCGCTGTAACGCGCCTCAACTATCGGCTCGGCGGCCTGCGCGCTGTCTGCTCTTGCTTAGCAATCTGCGATGTATTTCACACGCAATAGCGGCTATTGTCCGGCGCGTGAGCGGCTTCGTGGACGGATCGTTCACGTGTTTAGAAAGCCTGTGCGTTTGCATCCGGAGCTTCGGTCGTGCTTTCCTATTCCTTCGGTCCATACGTGCTTGTGCCAGATCGGCAGTCACTGATGCGTGATCATACTGCCATTCGGATCGGCAGTCGCGCACTGGAAATTTTGACAGCGCTGATAGAGCGTCCCGGTGAACTCGTGGGCAAGGCTGAGCTCGTGTCGCGCGCCTGGCCGAATACCTTCGTCGAGGAAAGCAATCTGAAAGTGAACGTTGCAGTTCTTCGTCGGGTGCTTGGCGATGCTCCGGACGGCACGCCGTACATAGCGACGGTGAGCGGCCGGGGCTATCGCTTCGTCTTTCCCGTAAGTGTTTGCGGGCAGAACGGCGCCACCGTCCCGGCGAAGTCTGGGGATGCCCGCGCGCACAATCTGCCGGTTTCCACAACTCGTCTCGTGGGAAGAGAGCATGCTGTTGATGCGATCCGGGACGCCTTTGAGGCATCGCGTCTCCTAACGATTGTTGGTCCGGGTGGCGTTGGCAAGACGAGGTTGGCTCTCGCAATCGCTGATCGGCTGACCGCAGCCTTTGAGCATGGCATCTGGTTCGTTGATCTGGCAACGGTGAATGATGCAACGCTCGTGCCGACGTCAATTGCAACGGCGGTGGGATTGAGGGTCCACTCGGCGAGCATCAAGGCGGCGATCGCCGCCTTCGCGGCCGACCGGGAGTTTATGCTTGTCCTCGACAATTGTGAACATGTTATCGAATCGGTCGCCGCCTGCGCAGAAGCGTTGCTGGCTGCCGCCGCAAAGGTGCGGATTCTGGCAACAAGCCGCGAGCCGTTACGGGTTCGCGGAGAGCAGGTCTATCGCCTGCCGCCGCTCGAAACACCGCCGGAGGTGTCCGAAATATCCGCGGACAAGGCTTTGGCGTTCTCTGCAGTCGAGCTCTTCGTCGAGCGCGCAGTTGGAAGTCGCAGCGATTTCATCCTCAACGACGGGAACGCGCCGGTCGTGGCCGAGATCTGCCGTAGGCTCGACGGGCTGGCTCTTGCGATTGAACTCGCTGCACCTCGACTGGATGCGTTCAGTGTAAGCGAGCTTCTCGGTTTTCTTGCCGATCAATCTCATGTGCTGAGCGATAGGCGCTGCGGCGACCCTCGTCACCACACCTTGGCTGCGACGCTGGACTGGAGCTACCGCCTGCTCGCCGAGTCTGAGCGCATTCTGCTGCGACGCCTCTCGGTTTTTGCCGGCGCCTTCAGTCTAGAATCCGCCTGCGCCGTTGCCGTCGACAAGGGGCGTACCCGCTCCGAATGCATTCATGCCGTCGCGAACCTTGTTGCGAAATCACTTGTGTCGACAGAGAGAGGAGAGTTCGGGACGCACTATAGATTGCTCGATACAACCCGCAGATATGTGCTGCAGAAACTTGCGGAAAGCGGTGAAGACGACATCCTGCGCCAACGCCACGCCGAGCATCTCCTCGAACTCGCCAAACGCGCCGAGGCCGAATGGAAAATCCGGCCGACGGCCCACTGGCTCGCCGAATACGGGCGAAAGATGGACGATATCCGCAGTGCCTTGGGCTGGGCGCTGTACGGCAACCGCAACGTTGCCATCGCCATAGCACTCACGGTCGCTGCTCTCCCGTTCTGGGAACACCTATCGCTCGTGGAGGAGTGTCGCGCGGCGGTGGAGATCGCGCTCAGCAATCGCTTCACCAAATTGCGCAGTGTGCGCGACGAAATGAAGCTTCAGTTTGCCTATGGCACCGCGCTGCTTCACACACGCGGCCCCCTTCCGGAGGTCAAGGCAGCTTGGACCACAGCGCTCGGCTGCGCTGAGTCGCTCCGCGATACCGACTACCGGCTCAGATGCCTCTGGGGCTTATGCGACTATTTCACATGGACGGGTGACCATCACTCGGCCCTTGCGATGGCGGAAAAGATCAGAGTGCTGGCAGCTGATCGCGGCGACCTCGACGCGCGCAATAATGTCGACAGGCAGACAGGAACCGCTCTGCGCTACCTCGGCGAACTTGCCGAGGCGCAGCGTCACCTTGAACGCATGATCGCCCGATACATTCCTCCCGTGGCTCGCTCGGACATCGCGCGGTTTCAGTTGGATCCGCGATCTGCGGCGCGCGGCACCCTTGCGAACGTCACATGGTTGCAAGGCTATCCCGACAAGGCGATTGCCATGGCGCAACACCAACTGGAAGAGGCGCGGGCGGCGCAGCATGCCCTTGCGCTCTGTAATGCCGTGGTGCACACGACCTGCCCCATTGCGCTGCTGACGGGGGATCTCGCCGCCGCGGAGCGCCTGCTCGTCGGCAGCGAGGCTCATGTCGCGGAACACGCGATGACAGTTTGGAGTGCCATGAACCGCTGCCTGCGCGCGGAGTGGCTTCTGCAGGGTGGCGATGCGTCTGGACTGCCAATGTTGAGAGGCGCGCTCGATGAGCTTCTTGCGGTGGATTTCCGCATGCGGTGCCCTTTCTATATCGGCGTTTATGCTGCGGGTCTGGGCAATCATGGAGACGTTGATGCGGGGAGAAGGGCAATCGACGAGGCAATCGCGCTATCGGCATCGAGCAGCGAGACTTGGTGCATGCCGGAATTGTTGCGTATAAAGGCGGATTTATTGGGCAAGGAAAGCGCCACCCGGATCGCCGAGGCGGAAGCCCTTTACATGCAGGCGATCGATCTGGCGCGCCGCCAAGGTGCGCTGTCATGGGAGCTGCGCGCCGCTACGGCGCTTGCCGAGCATGGGCTTCGGGCGGATCAAGGCGGAAAGGCGGCCGGGGTCCTGGCGCCGGTCTATGGACGTTTCAACGAGGGGTTCGCCACCCGCGATCTTCTCAAGGCACGCGCGCTTCTCAATAGCTTGGGACACGCCGGCAAGAGACGTGTTGATATCGCCCCCTACATTCCGAGCGGCAAAGCATCTAGTCGCGAGCGGTAAGCGATCGCGTTCGACGATCCAGGATCAGCAATACCGGTGCGATCACGGCAATGCCGGCAAAGATCCCAAAGGCCACGTCATAGCTACCTCCTCCGTCGGCCACGATATGTAGAGAGGCCGGTCCGAGGCCGGCACCAAACGTCAAAGCCATGTAGTTGATGCCAAAGAGCTTGCCGAAGCTTCGCATTCCGAAGCGTTTCGCCAGAAGATAGCCGATCGCGTCGCCCTCCGCTCCGGTGGCGAGGCCGAAAATGACGGCGCTGACATAGACCGGGATCAGCCCCTCGGAGTTCAACAAAACGAGATGCCCGACAACGGGCGACAGAAAGGCCAGGCTGGTCAATGGGATCGGTGGAAATCGATCAAGCAAGGCCCCGAACCCAAGACGCATGACGATGAAGGACAAACCCACAAAGCTCATGACGAAGGCCGCTGTTGCCGGATCGGCTCCGCGATCCGCCAGCACGACGGGGAGCGAAATAGACCCGGCCGCAGCGGCGAAGTAGTTGAGAAAGAACGCGGCCAGCATCAGCCAGAAGCTCGCGGTCTCTACCGCCTGGCGAACAGTGTGGCCCTCGCTCTCCGTACGATCGGCCGCCTGAACGACGGGTGGGTCACGAATGACGAAAAGTGCGACCGGAAGCGTAATTGCCATCGATGCCAGACCGGCTGCCATGAAGGCAAAGCGCCAGCCCCACTCGGAAATCAGGAGGGCAAGGATCGGTGGAACCGTTGCAATTCCAAGCCCTACGAAGGAAAGCATGACACCCAATGCCAGGCCGCGCCGGGCGGTGAACCATCCGACCACCACATAGGTGTAGGGCACGCCCGTCTGTGCAGCGCCCATCAGGCTCGCCACGACGACTGCCACGATAAAGGCGATCAGGTTCTGCGACGCGACGCCGATCCCGATCAGGCCGAGCGCCATCGACACGGATGAGAAAATGAGCACCCGGCGTGGGCCGAACCGATCCGTCAGGGCCCCCACAAGTGGCGACATAAGTCCGTTGACGATGGCTATCGGTGCGACGACGGCAGCCACGACGGTCCGGTCCCAGTGTGTGTCCTCAGTGATCGGCACAATGAAAACGCTGAAGCCGTAGATCAGCACGATGCCGATGCTCAGATACATCCCCGCGCCAGAACCCAGCACGATTGCAATCTGCCGGGTACGCCCAACTGTCGTGTCCATGACCGAAGGATACCTTTGTTGGTGCCGCTCAGGCGTCTGCTCAGAGGAACTTCACCGAAGGGGGGCGCGCTTGGTTGTGTTGTTCTGAAGGATCGGAGCTCCGTTCACCAAATTTCACCGATCTTAACGCCGGTCGCAACGGCGACGGCGCTAGAATTCGATCAGTCACCCCGCAATCGATAGGAAGCAGCCATGTCTCACCAGCAAAAGCAAGCTATCCAACCAGACGATCCTGATCGCCGCGCCATCCTGTGCGCCACCGCCGGCGTTGCAGTCGGTGGAATTGCCGCTGCGCTCGCAGGTAGCGGATCTGCATCGGCCCAGGATACGCCGGTTGCACCGCGCGAGCCGGGCTCGCTGGGGGCGCGGCTCCAGGGCGTACAGCATTTCGGCCTCACCGTGCAGAACATGGAGCGCGCGTATGAATTCTACACGGCAGTGCTTGGTGGCACAGAAGTCTTCCGCCACGGCGACTTCCAAGGTGACGCCGTCCAGAACACGCTGCTTGCCGATCAGGAAATCCTGGCCAATGAACTCGGTGTCAATCCGCGAACGATCGGCGTGCCTGACCTCAGAGCCGGCACCCAACGCCTCGACGTGCGGTTCATCCAGTTCGACAACGTCGTGATCGAACTCCTTCAATATCGCGATGCCGACCAGCCGATGGGCGGCCCCAAGGCGTTCGCCGAGCCACTGGAGCACATGAGTCCGGCTTTTCCGCGCATGATGCACATCTGCTTCTACGTTCGCGACGATGTCGACTTCAACCAGTTCATCGCCGATCTCGAAGCAGAGTCCGCCAGGCGCGGCATGACACAGGTACGGGCAAACCGCATCATTCGCGTTTCGACGGAAGAGGAGCGAAAGGCGGCTCCCCTGAGCGCCAACACCAACAAGGTGACGGTTGCACCATCGGATGGTTGGGAGCTGATTTACTGCAAGGGCCCGGAGGGCGAACAGCTCGAGTTCGTCAAGGCGCTCGGCCCGGTGAAAAAGCGGTTCGCGGATGCTCTGGCTGCGCACTTGCAACTTGCCAGCGCCAATTGAGGCCAACCTGCAAGCACCGCCGGATTTGCCAGCGGCAGCCGGCTGCGGATGCCCGCCATCTCACCACGCAAGACGGAGAAGGAGAGACGACATGATGACAACGCTCAGGCTACAGACGTCAGCCATCCTGCTTGCAGGTTCGATCTTCAATGGCGGCGGCGCTATGGCACAGGAAGGCCCGGGCCAAGGCTACGCCAGGATCGCCAACGGAGCCTACTCAGTCGTTGCCGAGGTTCGCGCCAAGCCGGGCAAGGAGGCTGAACTGCGTGCCATTACGCTGCCACTCATCGAGCTCGTCCGCGGCGATCCAGCCAATCTCGTCTATTTTCTCCAAGAGAACCGCGAGACCCCCGGGCACTTCATTTTCTACGAGATCTTCGCCAACGAAGCCGACTTCGAGGCTCACAACGCCATGCCCTATGTGCAGGAATGGTTTGCCAAGTTGCCGGACCTCGCCGAGGGCGGCGTGAAAGTGATGCGAATGCAGGTGCTCGCCCCGGCGGGCAACTAGCACTCATCGGCGATACGCCCGACCCGGGCAACGAAGCCCGCAGCGCCGGTCGTTGAACAGACACTCCACACACCCTCAAATCAGGAAGGAGTTGCGACATGAGACTCAAGGACAAGATCGCATTGGTCACAGGGGCGGCGGGCGGTATAGGATTTGCGATTGCAAAACTGTTCGATCGCGAGGGTGCCATCGTCGTCGCTAGCGACGTCAAGTCGCCGGACCAGCCATATCCTGCGACTATCGAGGCGATGACGCACGATGTCACCAGCGAGGAACAATGGGCATCGGTCATCGCCGCGATCGTCAAGAAGCATGGCCGCCTTGATGTGCTGATAAACAATGCGGGAATCATTGCCTATGAGCCGCTCGACAAGCTGGAGATGAAAGACTGGCTGAAGATGATCGCAGTCGACCAGACTGGCGTCTTCCTCGGCATGCGGGAAGCAGTTCGCGTGATGCGCAAGCAGCAGGCGGGTTCGATCGTCAACATCTCTTCGATATGGGGCAGTGCAGCCGTTGCGGGTGCACATTCCTACCACGCCGCAAAAGGGGCTGTCCGCAACATGTCCAAGAACGCGGCGATGACGTACGTATCCGACGGAATCCGGGTCAACTCCGTGCATCCGGGCTTCATACACACGCCGCTGACGGATGCGCAGGCGTCAGACCTCAACGACGCTGTTATTGCCATGACACCCATGAAGCGTGGTGGCAAGCCGATCGAGATTGCCTACGGCTGCCTGTATTTGGCTTCGGAGGAGGCAAGCTACGTGACTGGCGTCGAACTGAATATCGACGGTGGCTATCTCGCCCAGTAGTGCCGAAGAATGGCGGGACATGGCTGCCTGTCTCGCAAGACGCGGCATGCCGCGCATGATCGCTCGTCCAACACAGCCTATGGCGACAGCAGCACACTTTTTCTGAACTTAACCTCATTTAACAACGCTCATTGCCTGGCAGCAGTAAAGTGCGTGGTAGCGGCGTAACTCGATGCCGACGATCGAATGAAACTGATGGCGATTGGGGCGCAACCTGAGATGAGGTGGACCAAGCCATGACCCACTTGGAGCCTCCCGGCAGACTCGATCGCCCAGTTGATCGGCGTCTGGACCATATTCTCGGCAATGCGAGTGCCGAAGTCACGCTGGTCGAGTACGGCAGCTACGTCTGCACCCATTGCCGGGCCGCAAATGAGGAGATCGCCCGCGTCCGCGGTCATTTCGGAGATCGCCTTCGCTACGTCTTTCGCCACCTTCCGATACCGGGCAGCGAGCTGGCGCATAGAGCTGCGGAGCTGGCCGAGAGCACCCACAGCAACGAGGAATTCTGGAAAGTCCACATGAGGTTGATGACGCGGTCTGCTCAACTGACGGAGGACGATATCGTCGTTGTCACGCGGGAAATTGGACTCGAAGACAAAAACCCACAGCAGGCCGATCTGATAGCGCAGAGGGCAAAGACAAGGATCGATGCCGATATCCGAAGCGCTCAGGCCAGCGGAGTTCGATTCACACCAACCTTCTTCATCAATGACCGTCGCTACGACGGACCATGGGACGAGAGCTCGCTGACGGACGCGATGCTTGGACGTCTCGGTCACCGCATGCAATCGGCCGCGTTGGATTTTGCGGCCTGGGGGCCATCGGCGGGAGTGCTTTTGCTGCTCGCGACCATCGTTGCAGTCCTTATCAGCAACTCGCCGGCCAGCGACGCATTCGAAACGCTGATGCATGAGAATATGGGATTCGTCATCGGCACCGAAGCGTTCGGAATGTCGCTTCGCCATTGGATCAACGATGGCCTCCTCACGGTCTTCTTCCTCGTGGTCGGGCTCGAAATCAAGCGGGAGATGACCGTCGGACGGCTTGCGACTCCCACCACGGCGGCTCTGCCGGTTGCCGCGGCGATTGGCGGCATGATCCTTCCGGCGCTGATGTACTGGCTACTGATACCAAGCGGGCCTTGGGCACACGGCTGGGGCATCCCGATGGCGACGGACACCGCCTTCGCGGTGGCGATCATTGCCATGATGGGCCGTCGGGTTCCGGTCGAGCTCCGTATATTCCTGACTGCCGCGGCCATTGTGGACGATATCGGTTCGATCGCGATCGTGGCCCTCTTCTATTCGGAGGAACTCAACCTTATCTACATAGCAGCCTCGGTGGCACTTGGATTCCTTCTGTGGTCCTTCAACCGCGCCCACGTCTATCGAGTGTCCATGTACCTGCTCTTCGGCGTGGCACTATGGGTATGCGTCTATGCCAGCGGCTTCCACGCGTCACTCGCGGGTATCGTGCTCGCTCTTCTCATCCCGACACGATCACCGGCGAACCTCAGGGCGCTCATCAGCCAAGCGGACACGATAATCGCAGCCGAGGCACAGCGTGGCGACGTGCTGAGGCGCGGTCCTTCGCTTCCTGCAATAAGAGCGCTTGACGCCATACATGATCGAATTGAATCGCCCGCAGATCGGTTGCTTCGGTACGCGGCAACACGTTCGAGCTACCTCATCCTGCCGCTCTTCGCGCTCGCGAACGCAGGTGTCGAGTTCACGTCTTCGGTCTGGGCAGGCCACGAACCACTGATGCTGGCGATCGTAACGGGACTGTTTGTCGGTAAGCCTCTGGGTATCATGGCGGCCTGCGCCCTCGCCGTTCGATTGGGCATCACAGCCAAGCCGGAGGCGTACTCCTGGCAGCAATTGCTCGGCGCGGCCTCGCTCGCCGGGATCGGATTTACGATGTCTCTCTTCATTGCGGGACAAGCGCTCACGGAGACAACAGATTTCGCGGCAGCGAAGATTGCCGTATTCTTGGCGTCCCTGCTCTCCGCGATGACGGGGGCGCTGCTGCTTTTGACAGCGGGAGAACGATCGGCACAGCGTCCTGCCGAGCGCAGATCGTCGACACCAGCTCTGTGATCCTGCCTGACGCCGCAGCATGGGAACCTGTGAAAAGCAGGATCTCCCGGTTCATCTGCGAGGGCGAATACGGAGGCGGTTCACAAATCCGGCCACGAGGGGAGCGATCATATCCAGGCACTCCTCGAGCGCGAAATGCCCGGTGTCGAAAAGGTGCAATTCCGCATTTGGCAGGTCGATCAGGTAAGCGCGGGGCGCCAGCTTCCAGGAACAACGGATCCTTGCGTCCCCAGAGGACCTGGGCAGGAGGCGACGCCCGCCGCAACCACGCCTGCCAAGCGGGATACGACTCGACATTGGACTTGTAGTCCAGCAATAGATCGATCAGGCGTGTCTTTCGGCCGGGAAGATCGAGATAGTGCTGATCCAGCGTGTAGCCATCGGGAGATATGGCCTCCGGGTCGGCCACACCGGTGAAGTACTGGAATTTGGTTCCCTCAAGGGTCAGCAGCCCATCCAATTCCTTGAGCCAGGCCTCGTCGGCTTTATCGATGGAGACGAAATGTCTTGCGGCGTCCGACAGGCCTGCCTCATAGGCATTGGCGTTCTGTATGATGATCCCCGCAATCAAATCCGGCCTGCGGGCGGCTATTCTGAACCCGATCGGAGCCCCGAAGTCGAAGACATAGAGGACGAACCGTTCGAGCCCGAGTTTGTCGATGAACTCCTCGATGGTGCGGGAGAGGTTCTCGAAGTTGTAGGTGAAGCCAGCCGGAGGCAACAGGTCGCGGCTTTGGCCAAAGCCTGGATAGTCTGGGGCGACCATGCGGAATTGTTCCCCAGATGCTGCATCAGCCCGCTGTACTGGTGTGACGAGGAAGGAAACCCGTGCAGGAGCAATATCGGCGGCTGCCCCTCCACGATCTCAGGCAAAGGCTCGCGATAGAAGATCTCTGCTGCCGCGGTGTTTATGGTCCGATATCGGATGAAGGCCATGGTCTATTCCTTCGGTGTTGACGCCCCCTTCAGAGGACGATGGGCCGCTTGGCTGCGGCCCATCGTTACAGCGGTATCTCAATGTCGCGTGCTCGGTCTCAGTGCGCGACGAGCACCATCTTCTGGTTCACCAGTTCCTTGATGCCCGCGCCCGCGAGTTCTCGACCATAACCGGATTTCTTGACCCCGCCGAACGGAAGCTCCGGTCCGGTGAAGGAGGATGTGTTGATCCAGACGGACCCCGTCTCGACCTGCGAAGCAAGCGATTTCGCGCGTTCTACGTCCGCCGTGAAGATCGCGCCGGAAAGCCCGAAGCTCGAGTCGTTGGCGATCCTGACCACGTCGTCATCGCTCTTGATCACGTGCACCTGCGCGACGGGACCGAAGAACTCCTCGAAGTAGGCCGGGTTGTCCCTTGTCACATGGGTGAGGATCGTTGGCTTATAGTAGGCACCCGGTCCCTCGACCACCGACCCACCGACCAGGACCTTGGCGCCGGCCTTGACAGCGCGTTCGACCTGCCCTGCGATGTCGTCGCGGGCGCCGATCGAAGACATCGGCCCGAGTCCGACAGTCTCATCCATGGGATCGCCGATCTTGGTGCTCGTGAACTTCTCCGCGAGCTTGTTGACGAATTCGTCGGCAACCTTCTCATGGATGAGAAAGCGTTTTGCACCATTGCAGACCTGACCGCAGCCGCGGAGCCTGGCCTCGACGCCAGCGGCGACGGCTTTGTCCACGTCGGCGTCGTCGAGGACGACAAAGACATCGCTGCCGCCGAGTTCCATTACGGACTTCTTGAGGTTCTTGCCCGCGTTAGCCGCCACGATGCTGCCCGCTCCCTCGGAGCCGGTGAGAGCCACGCCTTGAACCCGGTCGTCAGCAATGAGCTTCGAGATCTGGTCGCCGGTCGCGAAGATGTTCGTCCAGGCGCCCTCCGGCGCGCCCGCTTCGGTGAGCAGTTCTTCGAACGCGACGGCGGCCTGGGGGACCATGCTAGCGTGCTTCGCCAGTACGGGATTGCCGATCGCCAGGTTCGGGCCGGCCACGCGGATCAACTGATAGAAGGGAAAATTCCAGGGTTCAACTGCGACGACGACACCGATCGGATGATATTCCAGCCACGCATCGCCCTTGGGTGTCATCACCTTCTCACGGGCAAGGAGGGTTTCGGCGTTGTCGGCATAGTATTGGGCAATGTCGGCGGTGATCCGCACCTCGGTGCGCGCTTCGTTGATCCGCTTGCCCATTTCCAGCGTCAGTATGCGTGCCAATTCCTCCTGGCGCTCGTTCGCCAGTTTCGCAAATTGGTGCAGAACCCTCAGCCGGGGCCCTCTGTCGCCCTTGCACCACGGCGACTTGTAGAGAGAATGCGCCAGGCTGAGCGCCCTTTCGATCTCTTCGTCGCTATGGTTATTGAATGTCTTGAGGACCTTGCCCGTTGCCGGGTTTACGCTCTGATAAGCCATCTCATGTCTCCTTTCGATGTCAGCGCCGGATACGGCCGATCTTGGAAATTTTTCGGCGCGTTCGCGCAGCCGTCGATCAGAATTCCTGCGCCGTCGGACGCAGCACGATCTCGTTGATATCCACGTCGGCGGGTTGCTCGATCGCGAAGGCGATTGCCCTGGCGACGGAGCTTGCTGGGATCGCCGACTTGTAGAATTCCATGACCGCGCCGTGCGATGTGCCGCTCGTCGTGTGCTTGAGATCGCTCTCGACGGCGCCAGGCTCGATCGACGTCACCCTGATCTTGCTTCCAACCTCCTGGCGCAGCCCCTCCGAGATCGCCCTGACGGCGAACTTTGTGCCGGAGTAGACCGTGCCACCCGGCGCGAAGACCTTCACGCCCGCGACGGAGCTGATGTTGATGATGTGGCCCGCTTCCTGTTTGAGGAACATCGGCAGAACCGCGGCGATTCCGTACAGGGTACCCCTGAGGTTGACGTCGATCATCGCGTCCCATTCGTCCGTGTTCACTTCCGCCATCGGACGGATCGGCATCAGCCCGGCATTGTTGATCAGCACATCCAGCCTTCCGAAGTCGGAGGCCACCGCGTCGACGACCGACTTGAACTGATCCTTGTTGGCTACATCCAGCTCATAGCCTTTCGCGTTGCCGCCGGAGGAGGAAATCCTGGCTGCGACTTCGTCAAGTTTTCCGCGCCGTCGCGCGGCGATCGCAACCTTTGCCCCCTTTGAGGCGAGCATCTGGGCAGTCTCCGCACCCAGGCCCGTGCCACCGCCGGTGATCAGAACGACTTTTCCTTCGATGTTGGTCGTCATCTTCGTTGCTCCTTTGCTGAAATGTTGCTCTGCGTGTCTGCTAGAGTTGCATGTCGATCGCAGACACGGCTGCCTGAGCAACGGCTATGTCCTGCTCCACCGACCCGGCGCTTGCACCGACGGCACCGACCAACCGACCCTCCCAGGCGACAGGGAGGCCACCCCCGAAAATGATGACGTTGCCGTCATTGCTCTGGTCGATGCCGAAGAGCGGCTCTCCGGGCTGGGCAAGCGCTGCCAGGTAGTCGGTCTTCTTGTCGAAGAGCCGCGCCGTGATGGCCTTCTTGATGGCCAGATCGATGCTGCCGATCAGTGCGTCGTCCTGTCGGACGAAGGCAATCAGATGTCCGCCGGAGTCGACCACGGCAACATTGTAGGCGATGCCAAATTCCGCAGCTTTTGCTTCCGCCGCTGATAGCATCAGTTTGGCGTCATCCAGAGTAAGTGTAGCGATAAGCCTGGTCATCTTGGATCCTCGAAACTCGATGGCGGCGCATCGTCCGAGCGATCCTTCGTACCCACAGAACAGGCAGAAGCGCCGCACGATGTCGGTTCGTCATTCGAATGGGATAGATGCTAGCATCTGGTCTCAGTGACGCGCGCTAAATGCCGCCAATGCGGGAGAAATCCGGTATATCATGGGGCCCACTCGTCCAACCAAGGCCGTCATATTGTCGTGTGCGCAGACGCCCGGAGGCGTATCGCTGTTCCCGACAATTCGCGATGATAAGCACTGTTTAACAGGCTACTGTAAGCTGGCCCCGCTACACTCTTTTCCTGCGCGCCGAGCGTGGGACGGACCGAGGTTACTTCAATGGCCGGCAGAGGCAGCACTCTCAGCAGCCCGACTTCCGTCGAACTGCGCGAAATCCCCGGTGAGGCGTTTCCCCGCCTCACTCCCGATATGGTCGCGCGCATCGCCCCATTTGGACGGAAGGAGCGGCTCGATGGTGGCACGTACCTGTATGAGGTGGGTGACCGGGAGGTAGACTTCTTTGTCATCCTCAGCGGCTCGGTAGATGTGTTCGAGAGCGATGGGCACGGCGGGCATGCGCTTATCGCCACGCACCGGGAAAACCAGTTCACCGGAGAACTCCATCATCTGAGTGGGAGGGCGGTCCTGGTTTGCGGGCGAGCCACAGTTCCGACGTCGGTCATCCGCCTTTCGCGCCCGTCTCTGTTGAAGTTGGTCAGCGCGGAGCCGGATATTGGAGAGATCATCCTGCGATCGTTCATTCTCAGGCGAGCAAGGCTTCTCGAACATGCCGAAGGTGGCACCGTGGTCGTCGGCGATTGCCGCGCTGGAAATACTGTCCGCATCCAGACCTTTCTGGAAAGGAACGGTTATCCCTATCGCTGCCTTGACACCGACGTCGACCACGACGCGCGGACAGCCATGGAATCCTTCCATGTCGACGCCAATAGCCTGCCGGTCGTCGTTCTCAACGGCGTCCGGGTGCTCAGCCGGCCTGCCAATCGTGACCTTGCCGAGGCTCTCGGCATAACGGAGAGGCTGAATCCTTCACATATTTACGATGTCGTTGTCGTTGGCGCGGGGCCGTCCGGTCTTGCTGCCGCGGTCTACGCCGCATCCGAAGGCCTGGACACATTGGTCATCGAGGCGGTCGGGCCGGGTGGCCAGGCAGGCACGAGTTCACGGATCGAGAACTACCTCGGATTTCCGATGGGCATCTCCGGACAGGATCTTGCCCGTCGGGCGCAAATTCAGGCTCAAAGATTCGGCGCGCGCTTCGCTGTCGCCAATGCGGCGTGGCGCCTTGAGTGTCGTTGCTATCCATTCGAAGTGCATTTGGAAGGTGGGAGCATGGTGCTCGCACGATCGGTCGTTGTCGCGACCGGCGCGCGGTACCGAAGATTGGATATACCCGAGGCTCAGCACTTCGAAGGGAAAGGAATCCACTACGCGGCCACGTCGATCGAGGCACAGCTTTGCGACGGCGGTGACGTTGCGGTGGTGGGGGGCGGAAATTCCGCCGGACAGGCGGCGATTTTCTTGTCCTCGCGAGCCCGTCGCGTCCATCTCCTCGTCCGAGGTGACGGACTTTCGGCGACCATGTCGGACTATCTTGTTGGCCGCATCATCCAGTCCCCACGAATTGCCCTCCACACCCGTAGCGAAGTCACTTCGCTCGTCGGCGAGAATTACCTCTCATCGGTCCGCTGGCGACAATACGGCAGCGAAGCAATCGAACAAGCGATCTCGAACCTTTTTCTGATGATTGGGGCAGTCCCCAATACGGATTGGCTCAACGGATGCGTCGAACTCGATGAGCGGGGCTTCATCCTGACTGGCAACGATCTCCATGGCGCTCCGACCACTTCGCCATACACGACCACTGTCCCAGGAATATTCGCTGTCGGGGACGTTCGCGCCCGATCGGTCAAGCGTGTGGCCTCGAGTGTCGGCGAGGGATCGGTCGTAGTGCACGCGATTCATGGCTGGTTGGCGATAGATGCAGTGGGCCGCGCAGCCCCGGGCCAACCAGCGGTCGTTTAACGAGACGTCAGGCAGCCCGCTATTTGTGTGCACCGCGTCCAAGATCCAACAACTCCGTCACGAGATTGCGAGCCCGCTGCAAGTCAGGCGTATCGAATCCTCCTTCGAACTGGCCATACACCGGCTCGAGAACACGCCTGGCATCATGGAGCCGCAACTGATCTCTTAAAAGGTGGGCCAAATCCGTTGCACTACGGATCCGCCAGGCCCAGGCGCCGTTTTCGTCTGCCGCCTGCAAGGATTGCTGCAAAGTGCAAACCGCTTCTTCGTGGCGCCCCGACCACCGTTCGTTGACCGCCCTTAGGCGCAATAGTTCCGGCACCATTGAGCGCTGCGGTCCGATCTCGAACAGATAGTCGAGTATGCGCACGGCTTCCGCCACGTGTCCGATCTCGTACAGGGCTCTGATCAGAAGCGCATAGTAGACGTGACGTCCGATCTGGCGAAGGCCGGTGCGAAGCTCGTCAAATGCCGACATAAGTCCGTCCGGGTCCCGCCGATCGCCAGACAGCACCTCAAGCGCTTCGGCATAGCAGTTTGCCACCGGTATCCACGCCGGCATGCCGTGGCGATAGATCGTATCCTTCAATTGAGCGGCGTAGTGCCTAGCGTGGTCATATTCCCCGCATTCGCTGAGAACGAAAAGTACACCATGCGTATAGCAATAAATGAGCGTCCATCCATGGCCGGCCTCCAAGGCCGCCTTCGCGGATAGTCGAATTCTGCTTAACCCTGCACCGGGATTGAGGGAACCAAGCCACTCGAGCGCGCCCAGAATCGTCTCAGTCCTGATTTTCGGGTCAAGGTCAAATCGAGAAGCAGTCCCGTCAGCAACGTTCTTCAATGCCCGACTGAGCTTCTCCATCCTGGCGATCGCGGCAGGGTACTGGCAGCGAATGATTTCCATCTCCGTGAAAAGCTGCTCATACTCCCACAACGCCGAGCGGTTGTTCGTTTCCGTGGCAACCTTCTTCAGCTCCTCGAGCGTGTTCTGGGCCGCGGTTTGTTGCCCCGGCAGCAGATGGAATCTCGCCAAGGCACCCAGCGCCCGGCATTCGGCGTTTGTATCCCCGATTTGACGCGAAAGCCGGATCGCAGTTTCAAAGGTCTCGACAGCCTTCCCTGCATCGGCGGATATGTAACTGCTCACAGCCGCCAGCCCTACGAGCAGCTTCAGCTTCAGGGCAGTGTCGTCGCATCCGGTACGATCAAACTCTTGGAGCGCCTGCTCGCAGTTCCTGCGGGCTTCTTCGCTCAACGACAGTTCATGCCATAGGGGCAGCCCGGACGCGACGAGTTGCATGCCGAGCAAGACGTCGCCGCGGAGACGAAGCGTCCAGTTGACGGCCTTCCGCAAATCATCCGCACGGTTCGCATAAGCGGCGTGCCATTGCCGTGCCGTAAGCGTTGCCTGATCGGCATTAGCACGCGCCAAGATGCTCAGCACGAGGTGAGCGTAGGCTCCTGACACAGCAGCCAATTCCCCCGAGGCTTCCAGCAGATCGCCGGCGAATGCCCGAGTACTGTCGAGAAGGCGATACTGCATTCCGCCCGCGACCTGTTCGACGCTCAGCATCGACTTGGCGCGCAGCCCGGCGACTGCATCAAAAACGACCGTCGGATCCGACTCATGGTGGACAACGATACTGAGCACTGCATCCATATCGAACGTGCCAATGAACACCGAGACGGCACGCAAGACGGCCGCCTCGCTCGGGGTAAGGAGCGCGTAGCTCCATTCCAACGTCGCAAGCAGGCTCTGCTGACGAAGCGGCCCCTCCGACTCACGCCCAACCAGTGTGATGAACCGATCATCAAGCTCCGCGAGAACGTCAGAAGCACGTCGGCTCATCAGACGGAACGAAACAAGCTCGATGGCGAGAGGCGAACCGTCGAGTCGCCTGCATATTTCTGCAACCGCAAAGGCATCGTCATCCTCGATCGAGAATTTCCCTTTCTCGGACGCTCGCTCGACAAGAAGTTGAGGCGCGGAATATTGAAGGACCTGTTCGGCCGTATAGCTGCGGCCAGGCGGAGGAACTTCCAGGGGAGCAAGCCAGAAGACTTCCTCTCGCTTCGCGCGGAGAGCCTGACGGCTTGTCGCGACGATCCTGACGTCGCTGGTGTTGGCGAGGACGACATCGCACAAGTGAGCGACGGCGTTGAGCACATGCTCGCACGTGTCGAGCAGGAGCAGCGCCTTCCGCCGAGCAAGGATCGAGGAGATCGCCTCGAGGCGATCCTGGCTAACAGAGCTGATGCCGAGGGCTGCGGCAACAGAGGGAATGACAAATTCCTCGCTGGTCGTCCGGGAGAGATCGATGAATGTGAAGAGACCTCCCTCATCGTCTTCGAGCAGTTGCACGGTGGCGACGGCAACCGTTGTCTTTCCAATGCCGCCGGGGCCAACGACCGTCGTCAGGCGATTGGCGGCAATCCTGTTCCGCAGTTCAGCGATTTCGGCATCCCGCCCGACAACCGTGCGCAATTCCGGAACTTGGAGATTTGCCGCAATGGGCAGGTTCGCGATGCGGGGAGTATCTCCGTCACTCACCTGATCACCTAGCCAGTAACCACGGCCCACAAACGTCCTGATGTAATCCTCCGAGGGAGAATATTCCCTCAGTGACCGCCTGAGCGAAGCGATTGTCACCTTCAGGTTGGCTTCGTGCACGAAGATGCCGGGCCACGCCGCGTTGTAGAGTTCCTCCTTGCTGACCACTTCGCCCTTGTTCCGGGCCAGCGTCACGAGCATCTCCATTGCCCGGCCGCCGAGTTGAACCTCTTCAATACCGCAGAACAAGCGGCGATGGTCCCCATGAAGACGGAAAGGACCAAACTCGACTACGTTGCCCGGCTCCATCGAAACCATTGTTCCCCCGTCGCGCGTGATCGGCTCACAACGGCATCCAGGTCAATCGCACTGGTTGCGGCAGTTTAAGGTGAGCACTTGGGGGCGTGTCATCGACGCCAAAATTGGGCGGATTTACCCCAAGATCCAGGTAGTATGTCACGGCCATCGCCTGCCGACAAACATCGCCCAGAAGACCGCGCCGCTAGTTCTCGAACAGGTCTCTGAAACGGCTGGGTTGGGAGCGGAGATATTGCGCGGGAACGCGCACCTTGCCGCCAAGCTCCGCGGCAGCATGCCATGGCCAGTTCGGGTCGAAGATGATCGTCCGAGCAAGCGCCACCATGTCGGCGTCGCCCGTTCCAATGATAGCTTCGGCCTGATCAAAGCCAGTGATAAGTCCTACCGCGACGACGGGCATCTTGATTTCCGTCTTGACGGCACGGGCAAACGGGACCTGATATCCTGGTCCGATCGCGATGCGTTGATCAGGGTGCAGGCCGCCGCTGGAGACATGTATGGCGTCGCAACCGCGCCGCTGCAGTTCAGCAGCGAAAAGAAGTGTCTGCTCAAGGTCCCAGCCTCCATCAACCCAATCCGTGGCAGACACTCTGATCGAAACGGGCATCTCGGCGGGCAACTCCGAGCGGACAGCATCAAACACTTCAAGAGGAAAACGCATTCGATTTGCCAGGGATCCGCCGTAGTCATCGTCACGGTGATTGCTCAACGGGGAGAGGAACTGGTGGAGGAGATATCCGTGAGCGGCATGGACCTGCACCAGATCCAAGCCAAGCTTCGCGGCCCGTCTTGCGGCGGCCGTGAATGCATCACGAACACGCTTCAAACCCTCCTTGTCCAAGGATTCGGGTGGGAACATCCCTTTACTGTACCTAAGTTCCGACGGAGCAAGAGTCTGCCAGCCCAGTGCTTCGGTCGGTGGTATCTGTCTTCCACCTTTCCAGGGAACTTCCGTCGATGCCTTCCGGCCGGCATGGCTGAGCTGAATCCCGATCGGCATGTCCGTCCAGCGACGTATGCTCTCCAGAACAAGTCCCATCGCCGCATAGCAGCGCTCGTTCCACAAGCCGAGGTCGGCATAGGTTATACGGCCTTCCGGCACAACCGCGGTTGCCTCGATGGTTAGCAATGCCGCGCCCGACGATGCAAGCTTCCCAAGATGAATGAGATGCCAATCATTCATACAGCCGTCCTCCGCAGAGTACTGGCACATTGGGGCGATCACGATGCGATTGACGAGGTTTAGCCCCCTGATCTTGATGGGTTGGAAAAGAGCTGCTGTGGACATTCGCTTTACTCCATGTCCTTGGCCCACAATATCGAGAAGCGTGACGCACGTCCAAACCGGGTTCGAAGGCACAGCGGTCCGCTCGTACCGATCAACCACTACCCGCCTCATGGATGTGACTGATACTTACGCCTGTACGGCGTCCCCAGCGCGTAAATAATAGTCAAAGTCTGTGAAATCTCGGCTGCCAGGACAACGTCTGGCGAAAGAACCGTCGCATTTTTTACCGGATTTTACCCTCCTTTGGCAGCCGGCTCCTATAGTATCAAACGGTGAACAGATGTGCATTTCACTGCTCCAACGGGGCTTGCCACTGAGGGCAATTGAAATGGGATATCACGAGAGACACGGCTGCTGGAGCTTTGGACCATATCGCTTGGACCCTACAGCCAGGGTTCTTTTTCGAGACAATTATCCGATTCCAATTGGAAGCCGCGCCTTCGACATCCTTGTTGCGCTCGTCCAAAACCATGGACAGGTCCTCTCGCACTCGGAACTCATGGCGTTCGCATGGCCCGGTCTGCATGTCGAAGCCTCCAACATCAGAGTGCAAATGACCTATCTCAGGCGCGAGATCGGCTGTGGCGAAAACGGTGATCGCTATATCGTCAGCGTTGCGGGTCGCGGCTACAGCTTCGTCGCTCGGGTAACCTGGATAGAGACTCAGGAATTGACACAGGCCTGCAATGCACCATTGAGCCATGGTCAGTGGCCCCACACCAATCCTCGCATCGCAACGACATTCCCGCCTCGCTTGAGCCATCCCATCGGCCGGGACGAGAATGTATCCAAGCTTTCGCAGATGGTGTCTGAACGCCGTTTTGTTACCGTCGTCGGTGCCGGGGGGATTGGAAAAACGACCATTGCCATCTTGGTCGCCCACGGGCTCCACATGTTCGACCAAGTGCGTTTCGTGGACCTCAGCATCGTCGACGATGAAGCGGCGGTTCCAAGAGCGATTGCCTCGGCCCTTGATATCGCCATTTCAGGAAGCGATGAAGTCGAGGACGTCATCAGCCACCTGTCCACACAACATGCCTTGCTGATCCTGGACAATTGCGAGCATGTTATCGACATGGCCGCTGATATCGTCGCTTCGGTGCTGGGGCGGACGGCCAAGGTGCATATCCTCGCCACCAGCCGGGAAGCCCTCCGCTTGCCCGGCGAGGCCATATACCTTCTCCGCCCGCTTGGCGTTCCTCCGCACACGGGGCACTTGACTGTGGAGCAGGCTTTGCTTTGGCCCGCGATACAGCTTTTCGTAGAGCGTGCAGTCGATAGCGGCTATCTGGAGCCATTCGTCGACGGACAGGCAGCGACAATCGCGGCCATTTGCAGGAGATTGGACGGTAATCCGCTTGCGATTGAGCTGGTGGCAAGCCGCATGGGACGGTATGGCCTCGAACGGGTCGCGGAAATGTTGGACAATCAACTCGCCTTGAGGTGGAGGGGTGGCCGACGCGCGGCCCCGCGGCACCAGACAGCGGAAGCGATGATGGATTGGAGTTATGCGCTTCTGTCCGACGTGGACCAACGGGTATTCACGGCGCTGTCGGTATTCCCGGGCGAGTTCTCGCTGGATTCTGCTGTCGCCTTGATGGAAGATGAGGAATTCGAGCAAAAGGATATTATTGAATCGATCGGCAATCTGATCGACAAGTCCCTCCTTTCCCTGGCACCAGGACCGGGACCCGCACAACTCAAGCTGTCGGGCATCGCCAAGACCTACGCGGCTTTCAAACTGGTTGCTTTCGGAGGGCGCCCGCTTGTCGAACGGCGGCGGTCTCCATTTCGTGCCCAGACTTCTCTACCGTGCCGTCCGAATGCGGCTTTCTCCACGAGTAGCGCACAGCCGATGCAGATTCCGGCGTCCTGAGCCTGCTCACAAGCTCGAGGGCCAAGTGCTGAAGGTCTACCCTTCCACCGCTGAGATCAATCGGTGATGGATTGGCGGCATTCCCCGTCCGATGCGGCTTTCCGACGCTCCAGGAATTGGCCCCGTCTCCCGGTACTCATGGCTCTGCGTGGCGCTCGACGGCACAGGCCTCGCCCCCCCCATCAGCAACATCGCGTAGGGGATAGGGATGTCTCTGAGTGGAAAGTCGGCCGGCACTTGGTTCCAAAGTCGCTGGCACGCCAGGATCGCGGAATTTAGCGACATTTAACGTGCGCCGGTGGCTTGGTCGGATGAGTATGCAGGGATCGTTTATCGGAGGACATCGCATGTCACGAATCCTTCAAGCTATCTGTTCCGTCGTGGTGGCCCTCGCATCCACCTCCTCTTTCGCAGTAGCAGCCGATCTCCAGGCTAAGACCGTCGTCCTTGTTCACGGCGCGTTCGCGGACGGATCGTCCTGGCAGAAGGTCATCCCACTCTTGCAAGATGCCGGATTGAAGGTGATCGCGGTCCAGAATCCGTTGGAGTCCCTTGAGGGCGACGTTGCTTTCACCAAACGCGCAATCCGCGATGCCGAAGGCCCCATTGTGCTCGTCGGTCATTCGTGGGGCGGCGTCGTCATCACCGAGGCGGGCGGTGACCCTAAGGTCAAGTCATTGGTCTACGTGGCTGCCTACGCTCCTGACGCTGGGCAGTCTCTGGTCGATGTTGCGTCCAAGTATCCGGACCAGGAAAGTCGCACGACTTACGTCAAGGATGAGGATGGGTACCTGAAGATAACCGATGACGGCATTTCGAAATACTTCGCGGCAGGCCTGTCCCCGGAGGAAAAGGAGCTTGTCGCGGTCGTACAGGGCCGATTCCACGTGCGCGCCACCACCGCGCCCGTTAAGCATCCCGCCTGGCGTGACAAACCGTCCTTCATGGTTGTGGCGACAAACGACCAGATCATCTCCCCCGCGTTGCAGAGGGACCAGGTGAAGACCGCGAACGCTGAGATGGTTGAAGTGCCGTCCGGCCATGTCGCAATGCTCTCTCATCCCGAAGACGTTGCCGAGATCATTGTGAAAGCGGCCCAATAGATGGGCAGGACCAGGACGTCTCTCTTCGTCGGTAATAGCCCTTGGTCGGGTCTGACATCGGAATTTCGCAGGACTGCTTCGCCCAATTAACCGTATCAAGTGAGGTGCACACTATGAGCAAGGGAAAAGTTCTTGTCGTCGGGTCAAATGCTACCCGGATCGAAATTCAGGGCGGCGGAACCGGTCCGACCGGCCAATATCTTAACGAAACAGTGGTGCCAGCCATGGCGCTTGTCGACGCAGGATACGACATAGTTTTAGCCACGCCCAACGGCACGAAGCCGCACATAGACCCCGTGTCGGACGTGGTGCAGCACTTCGACGACAACGAAGAGGCATACAGGCGCGGACGCGCCTTCTTCGACAACCATCCGGGAATGAACGACGTCAGGACATTACGATCGGTAATAGAAGGCGGTCTCGATGAGTATTCGGGCGTCTTCGTACCAGGGGGGCAAGCCCCGGTGGTCGATCTTATGCAGGACGCCGACCTCGGAGAAATCTTGCGCCATTTTCACTCCCGCCAGAAGCCGACGGCCTTCCTCTGCCACGGCCCCATTGCCTCTCTCGCCGCATTGCCGCGCGCAAAGGAGTATCGGGCTGCATTGATTGCCGGCGACGTCTCCAAGGCATCTGAACTCGCCAAGGGTTGGCAGTATGCGGGCTACAAGATGACGGTCTTCTCCGGGAGCGAGGAGAAACCAATCGAAGAGCAGGTCCTTCACGGCAAGCTCTATTTCACGATGCCCGATGCACTCGGTATGGCCGGCGGCGAGGTCACGACGAATCCGGTCGACTTCTCTCCCCACGTGATCGTGGACCGCGAGCTCATCACGGGACAGAACCCGCGATCGGATCATCCCCTCGCAGCTAAGCTTGTCGAGGCGCTCGACCGGGCGATGGTCGCTGCCTGATATGATGAGAAGCTGCATTGAAGGCAACCATGCGTCGTTAGTGCAGCTTCAAGGCTCCGCAACCCGTGTCCACGAGTTCTCCCCTCGTGTATTCGCAGGAGTATTGAAATGACTCCGACCCCGACGAAAATCACTGCCATCCTCACTGCCCACCGTGGCAAGGCTGCAGAGCTACGAACATTGCTTGTGGGTATGGCACCTCTTTGCCGTGCTGAGCCAGGTAATCTGCGCTGGGATGTCTGGCGCGACCGAACACATGGCGAGCGCTTCGTACTCGATGAACTCTACACGGACACCGCCGCCGTCGAGGCACACCGCTTGACGTCCCACTATCAGTCTTATCTGGTCAAGATCCCCGAACTGGCCGAGCGAACAGCGTGGATCCTAGAGGCGGTTGAAGTTGGTGGCGTTTGAAACGTAAACTTGCTGTTCGGCAGTCCGCTATCACAAGGAGGGATAGACTCCTATGGTCCAGCGCGCGGCGTGGGATTTGCCCGGAAGACGTCCGACGAAGACGGATGTCTTTGCCCGCGAGCCGACCCACAGCGCGAGACCAGGCATTCGCAATCATGGACGTCATACCGGCTGCGCGGAGGACTGGGCTTCTTTCCTCATGAGGGCGTCTGTCAAAATTTATGCGCCACGTGATCCTCCCGCGCCGCCCATCTCTGGGCAATGAACCGGGCAACACCCGGTCTGCGCGCTTGCCATTTAGATCAATTACTTAGCAAATGCTTCCTGATCCGCCCTTTCAAGACTGGCTGGCGCCGGCGCGTCGCTGTGGTCGGGCGATGAGCCGAATTTTATGATGCATAGGAATGCAAGGCATGCCACAAAGGCGGCCCACGGATCGGGTGCTGGAGGCTCCGGCCCGCCGCAGTGTGATGGCATCGGAAGAGGCATCGGCAGGATATGACGCGCAGCATCAAATCGCTTTCGTTCGTCGCGTCGCAGGCGCCCGAGGCGCAGGAGGCGCTGGGCGAACTGGTCGCGCGCTACGGAAACGCTGACGCGGAAACGGCGGATGTGATCGTGGCTCTGGGCGGCGACGGGTTCATGCTGCAGACGCTCCACGCGACAATGAATTCCGGCAAGCTCGTTTACGGCATGAACCGCGGCTCCGTCGGGTTCCTGATGAACCGCTTCAGCGTGGAGGATCTTCCCCGCCGCATCGCCAGTGCCGTGGAGAACCTGTGCCGGCCGCTGGAGATGCGCACGGTCGATGCGGCCGGCGCCGTCAGCGAGGCACTGGCCATCAACGAGGTCTACCTGTTCCGGCAATCCTATCAGGCCGCCAAGCTGCGCGTCAGCATCGATGGGCGGGTCCGTCTCGACGAACTGATCTGCGACGGCCTTCTCGTGGCCACGCCGGCCGGCTCGACGGCCTACAACCTTTCCGCCCACGGGCCGATCCTGCCGCTGGAGGCCCCCCTTCTCGCGCTGACGCCGGTCAGCCCCTTTCGTCCACGTCGCTGGCGCGGCGCGCTGTTGCCGAACCACGTGCGGGTCGAGATCGACATTCTGGAGGCGGAAAAGCGGCCGGTGAATGCGGTGGCCGACTACACGGAAGTTAAATCCGTCCGCTCCGTGCGCATTTCGCAATCCGAAAACCTGACCGCCATCATTCTGTCCGATCCCGATCACTCCTGGTCGGAGCGCATCCTGTCCGAACAGTTCCAGTATTGAACCACGGCCGCCACTGGAGCGCCAAGGAGTTCGAAATGTTCCGCCCTACCGCCACCGCCATCCTCCTCGCAGTCATTGTGAGCGCGGCAGCAACCGTCCGCGCACAGGATGCGTCACCGTTGCCGCCGGCAGTGACCTTCGCCGTCAGTACAGGCTACTGGCAGGACAGTGCGGAAGGCGCTGACAAGGCTGCGGAGAGCGCTTCCGCGGCTGCTGGCGACACCCCTGCCCGCCGCGGCTACTACAAGCTGTTTTCCCTGCGCCAGCCGGACGGGACGGCAAAGATCCTTCTCCAGCGCGTAGAAATGGCGGCCGAAGGCCCGTCAATCGTCTCGTCGACGGAAATCCCGGAGTTCACCGCGATGAAGGCCTATGTGACCGATATCCGCCCGGAGAGCTCGGACGGCATCACGACCCAGCCAGGCATGTTCGCCACCATCCACCTGAAGACCGATCCGAAGGCGGCCCAATCCGATTCCTGGACCGTCCTGATCGACGATCTCGGCGAAATGCGTGTGGAAAAAGCCAGCAACTGAAGGCCGGCGTGGCCTCTCGGCGGCATCGCTTGCCGAAAATGAAAAGGCCCCAGGAAGGGGCCGTTCCATTCTGCGGTCGGTCAGCTAAATGGCCGCGAAGCTCAATCAGGCGAGGTCTTCGACTGCGGCGTTGGCGCCGCCGCTGACACGGTGAGCGAGAGCTGCTTCCATGAACTCGTTGAGTTCACCGTCGAGCACATCCGACGGTGCGGTGCTTTCCACTCCGGTCCGCAGGTCCTTCACCAGCTGGTAGGGCTGCAGCACGTAGGAACGGATCTGGTGTCCCCAGCCGATGTCCGTCTTCGAGGCGGCTTCGGCGTTTGCAGCCTCCTCGCGTTTCTTCAGTTCGGCCTCGTACAGGCGGGCGCGCAGCATGTCCCAGGCCTTGGCCCGGTTCTTGTGCTGCGAGCGCTCCTGCTGGCAGGCCACGACGATGCCGGACGGGATGTGCGTGATGCGCACGGCCGAATCGGTCGTGTTGACGTGCTGGCCACCCGCACCCGACGAACGATAGGTATCGATGCGGCAATCGCTCTCGTTGATGTCGATGTTGATCGAGTCGTCGACGACCGGATAGACCCAGATCGATGAGAACGAGGTGTGGCGGCGGGCATTGCTGTCGTAGGGCGAGATGCGCACCAGACGATGCACGCCCGATTCGGTCTTCATCCAGCCATAGGCATTGTGCCCCTTGACGAGGATCGTCGCGGATTTGATGCCCGCCTCTTCGCCGTCGTGGATTTCCAGAAGCTCGACCTTGAAGCCCTGGCGCTCGGCCCAACGGGTGTACATGCGAAGCAGCATGTTCGCCCAGTCCTGGCTCTCCGTGCCGCCTGCGCCCGAATGCACTTCAACATAGGTGTCGTTGCCATCGGCCTCGCCGGACAGCATGGCTTCGACCTGCCGGCGATTGGCTTCCGCACGCAGCTCCTTCAGCGCGTTCTCGGCATCCTTGACGATGTCGGCGTCGCCTTCTTCCTCACCAAGCTCGATGAGTTCGATGTTGTCCTTGAGCTGCTGCTCCAGGCCGCGCAGGCCGGTGATGCCGTCATCGAGCTGCTGGCGCTCGCGCATCAACTTCTGCGCTTCGGTGGCATCGTTCCAGAGGTTCGGATCCTCTGCCTTGTTGTTCAACCAGTCCAGTCGTCTTACCGCCTGATCCCAGTCAAAGATGCCTCCTCAGCAGGCTTATGGCCTGCTTGATTTCGTCGACTACGTTTTCGATTTCCGCGCGCATATCCGTCTTCTTCGATTGTTTGCGAGTTGGTCCGTGAGATAGTCACATGGCCGAAAGATGTAAAGGCGGACGCTTGAGAACGCCCGCCTTTTTCCATTTTCCGCTGGCACAAGGTGATCAGAACAATCCGCTCTGGCCACCGCTGACCGCCTGGTTGGCCTGCGGCGAGCTGCGGAGGATCTCCTCCGGTTCCATGTATTCCTCGCCGCCAATGACGGAGAAGGTGTCGGCCGGGCCGGTGCCGGGCTTGAAGGCCTCCATGATGGTGTCCGGATCCCCCTCCATGGCCGCCATGCCGGTCTTGCGGTTGACGGCGATCATCTGCATGCCTTCCGGAACGAGGAACTTCGTCGGCGGCGTGCCTTCCAGCGCCTGCTGCATGAAGGTGTTGAAGAGCGGGGCCGACAGGGAGCCGCCGGTCGAGCCACGGCCAAGCGGTGCGGGGTTGTCGAAGCCGAGGTAGAGGCCGGTGACCAGGTCCGGCGTATAGCCGACGAACCAGGCGTCCTTTTCGTCGTTGGTCGTGCCCGTCTTGCCGGCTGCCGGGCGGTCGAGCTTGATCTTGCCGGCCGCGGTCCCGCGGGTGACGACGCCTTCCATCATCGAGGTGATCTGGTAGGCGGTCATCGGGTCCAGCACCTGCTCGCGGTTGTCGACGATATTGGGCTCTTCCTGGTTCTCCCAATCCTGGGCGTTGCAGCCTTCGCAGGTGCGCTCCTCGTGGCTGAAGATTGTCTTGCCGTAGCGGTCCTGAATGCGGTCGATCAGCGAAGGCTTGATCTGCTTGCCGCCGTTGGCCAGCACCGAATAGGCCGAAACCATGCGCAGGACCGTCGTTTCGCCCGAACCGAGCGACATGGCGAGAACCGGGTTCATCTTGTCGTAGATGCCGAAGCGCTCGGCGTACTCGGCGACGAGGTTCATGCCCATGTCCTGGGCAAGGCGCACGGTCATCAGGTTGCGCGACTTCTCGATGCCGAGGCGAAGCGTCGAGGGACCGGCCGAGCCGCCGCCGTAGTTCTGCGGGCGCCAGACCTGGCCACCGGAGACGATCTCGATCGGCGCGTCCATGATGACGGAGGCCGGCGTATAGCCGTTGTCGAGTGCGGCGGCATAGACGAAGGGCTTGAAGGACGAGCCGGGCTGGCGCATCGCCTGCGTCGCGCGGTTGAATTCCGACTGGCTGTAGGAGAAGCCGCCGACCATGGCAAGCACTCGGCCGGTGTGCGGATCCATCGCCACGAGACCGCCCTGGATGCGCGGCGGCTGGCGCAGGCGGTAGGATCCCTCGGTCTCGGTCGGCTCGACATAGACGACATCGCCGGGGCTGAAGACGCCTTCCGGCGATTGCGCCGAACGGCGGTCGCCCTTGGCGGAGCGGTAGGCCCACTTCATCGCCTCGGCCGGGATGCGCCCTGTGACCCGCTCGGGCGCAACCTTGCCCGACGGTTCCTTGCGCGGCTGCAGGCCGATGTCGGCGCCCTTGGCGTCGGTGGCAAGCACGACGGCCAGCTTCCATTCAGGAACGTCGCTGAATGCCTGGACCTTGCTCAGTTCTATGCCCCAGTCGCTGCCAATCTCGACGGTCTTGATCGGACCATGGAAGCCGCGGCGCTCGTCATAGCTGATGAGGCCGTCCTGCAGCACCTTCCGGGCGATGACCTGCAGGCGCGGGTCAAGAGAGGTGCGCACCGACAGACCACCTTCATAGAGCGCATTGTCCCCATAGCGCTCGATGATCTGCCGGCGCACCTCCTCGGCAAAGTAGTCGGACGCGAAGAGATAGGAGCCGCGGTTGCGGGGCGAAACCCCGAGCGGCTGCTGCTTGGCCTCGTCGCCCTCGCTCTTGGTGATGTAACCGTTCTCGGCCATGCGGTCGATCACCCAGTTGCGGCGCTCGATCGCAGCGTCGGCACGGCGGAAGGGGTGATAGTTGTTCGGCCCCTTCGGCAGGGCGGCGAGGTACGCCGTCTCGGCGATCGTCAGCTCGGTGACGGACTTGTCGAAATAGGTCAGCGCCGCGCCGGCGATGCCGTACGAGTTCATCCCGAAGAAGATCTCGTTGAGATAGAGTTCGAGGATGCGGTCCTTGGAATAGGCCTGTTCGATGCGGAACGACAGGATCGCTTCCTTGACCTTTCGGTCGATGGTCTGGTCGGAGCTGAGCAGGAAGTTCTTCGCCACCTGCTGGGTGATGGTGGAGGCGCCGACCGGGCGACGGCCCGAGCCCATCTGCTGCAGGTTTGTGACGATTGCGCGGAACAGGCCGGTGACGTCCACGCCGGGGTGGTTGTAGAAATTCTTGTCTTCGGCCGAAAGGAACGCCGCCTTGACGCGGTCCGGGATCGCCTGGATCGGCAGGAAGAGCCGACGCTCGCGGGCGTACTCGGCCATGAGCGCGCCGTTGGTGGCATGGACGCGCGTCGTCACCGGCGGCGAATAGTTGCTCAATACCTCGTAGTCAGGCAGATCTTTCGTGACATTGGCGAGATAGACCGCAACCACCGCGGCTACACCGAGGAAGAAGACAGTGCCAATCCCGAAAAAATATCCAATCAATCTGATCATTTGCCAGTTACCGGTATCCTAATCAATTCATCGCTGGAACGATGGCGGCGCACCACACGCGTGCCTGTGCTTCTGGACAGCCATCCATCCCTGCCGGCGACCTGAATATTCGTCACCGAGTCGCCCCGTCAGACCCGAGTAGAGCCTCGAATGTGAGGAAAATAGGGCTTAATGCAAACAACGGGCGAAGGCCATGGTTCAATTGCCGGTGCTGTCACTTTTTCGGCACATGAACGCTGTTTTGCACGCAGCCGGAGCCGGCGGCATGCCGGCATTCAGCCGCCGTTGGCGACGACGGTCGCGCGATAGCGCCCCACCGCCTCGGCGATCAAGCCGGCCACCTTCTTCTGCCAGGCGGGATCGATCAGAAGCTGCTCGTCCTCCTTGTTCGACAGGAAGCCGAGTTCAAGAAGCACCGAGGGAACATCGGGCGCCTTCAACACGCGAAACCCGGCGTAGCGATGCGGATTGTTGATGAGCTTCACCTCGCCCTCGAAGGCGCCGACCACCTGCTTGGCCAGACCGATGGAAAAGCCCTGCGTCTCGCGGCGCGTCAGGTCGATCAGGATATCGGCCACTTCCGGCGGCTCGCCCTCCAGCGGCATTCCGGCAATCTCGTCCGAAAGATTTTCGCGCGCGGCAAGGTTGGCGGCGAGACTGTCGGATGCCTTGTCGGAAATCGTATAGACCGTGGCGCCGCGAATGTCCTTCTGGCGCAGCGTATCGGCGTGGATCGAGATCAGCAGGTTGGCGTTGCGGCTGCGCGCCAGTTGCACCCGCTGCGGCAGCGACAGGAATTCGTCCTTGTCACGCGTCAAGAACGCCTCGGTCGACGGGAGCCTGTTCAGCGCTGCCGCGATTTCCTTGGCAAAGGCCAGCGTCACGGCCTTTTCATGCGTGCCTGTCTCCACCCCCAGAGCGCCGTTGTCGATGCCGCCATGGCCCGCGTCGACGGCGATGACGAAACGGCCAGGCTCCACCGCCTCACCCGGAACCACCGCGCCATCGGCGGACGCGACGCTTGTGGTCGCCTCCTTCCATTTCTGGCCGTTCACCAATTCGGCGAAGGCATCCTCGGTGACGATCCCTGCATCAATGACGAGGCGGAAGCTCTTGCCGCCCTCCTCTTCGCGAACTTCGGTGGAGGTCACGCTTGCAGGCCGGTCCGCCGTCAGCACGATCCGGGACCGCCCCTCAGCCATGGCGCCGAAACGGACATCCTTGAAGAGGCCGCGTGCGGCAAACTCATCCTTCTTCAGCGCGAACACCGTTTCGGGAAGATCGATCAGGATACGGTAGGGATTGGCGACGTAGTGAACCGAAATATCCGGCCGCTTGTCGAAATCGATGATGAGGCGCGTGCGGGCATCGTCGCCGGCCATGCGGCCCGAATAGGCCAGCAGCGCCGTATTGTCCGCCGGGATGGAGCCGGTCGTGACCTCTGCGCCGGCAGCAGCGATCCCGCCGGCGAACGAGGGGAAGGCCACAAGCGCAAAGACCGCCGCGCCCGCAAGCCGGCACAGCCATCTCGCCGTCCGGTTGCCCGCTTCAGCCCCTTGCGTCACCACGACCTTCAATTCCCGACCTCCCCGACCAATGCCGTCCTGCTTGCGGCTCGGATCCAACAGCAATTCCTTCGGCCGCACCAGACGCCCGAAGCGAATTAATCGTCGGACAAACTTGACGCCGCATGGTTAACCGAAGCTTACCGGCATTGCGCCGGAGCACGTGGGCGGCCGGCTTCCATCCTGCGGGATTGGATCATAATTGTGACGGCCCCGGCTTTTTCCTTGCCATTGTGACATATTGAACATAAAAGCGATTTCAGGGAAAAAGCACTGACGGGATAGAAGCCGCAGGCGGGCAGCCAACCATCTGGAATTGGCGCCGAAACTGGCCTTCATCCGCCGTCGTAAAGCTTCTTCCCGAGCAATGGAATCGCGGTAATCCGGCGGTGGCCGGACCAAATCAACGGTGGATATCCACCATGGGCATTCAGGCCCACTTCATCGGACCGTCTCGGTCTATGACATTGGCAATCTCGTTTGGACGTTGATGTTGTCGCTGCGGTATATGTCAGAGGTTAACAGGCTTCGGTGCGTGATCGTACCAGCCGTTGTCTGGCCGCAGCCCGCTCACCCCGCCCCGACGGGAACTCACTTATCCGGCGCAGCGCTCCCACCTTCCGACCGACCGCCTATCGGCGGCCGATCGCCAGACAGGCTTGGCCTGCGCCGAGGAGCAGAACTTTCATGGCAGACAAAATGCTTATCGATGCGTCTCACGCAGAGGAGACGCGCGTCGTTGTCGTACGCGGCAACCGCATAGAAGAATTCGATTTCGAATCGCAGCACAAGAAGCAGATCCGCGGCAACATCTACCTTGCCAAGGTCACCCGCGTTGAGCCGTCGCTGCAGGCGGCATTCGTGGACTATGGCGGCAACCGCCACGGCTTCCTGGCCTTCGCCGAAATCCATCCCGACTACTACCAGATCCCGCTGGCCGACCGTCAGGCGCTGCTTCGCGCGGAGGCCGAGGAGGCCCGCCGCGACGAAGACATCGAGCATGTCGAGACCGCGCCCGTCGCCGCCCAGCCGGTAACGATCGTGCAGGAGACCCCGGCGGAGACGCCGGTCGAGGCCGAGACAATCGCCGCCGAGACGGTCGAGGTTGTCGCGGAAACGGCCGAAGCGGTGCCTGCCGCAGAGGCCGAGGTCGAGGCCGCGCCGGTCGAGGAAGAGACCAAGCCGAAGGCGAAGAAGCCGCGCAAGCCGCGCGCCAAGAAGGCCGCCGCCAAGGAAGAAGCCGCCGAAGACACACAGGCTGCAGCAACGGACGACGAGGACGGCAAGACGCCGTCCGGCGACATGGCCGCCGCCGTCGATACCGACGTCATCTCCGAAGAGGTGCGCAAGCGTCCGGGCGACGACGATGACGACGACGACGATCACCACGAAGAAAAGGAAGTGATCGAATCGGTCGGCGCCGAGGATGCGATGGAAGAGGTTCCGGACCGCATCCAGCGCAAGCCGCGCAAGCAGTACCGCATCCAGGAAGTGATCAAGCGCCGGCAGATCCTGCTGGTCCAGGTCGCCAAGGAAGAGCGCGGCAACAAGGGCGCTGCCCTCACCACCTACCTTTCGCTGGCCGGCCGCTATTCGGTCCTGATGCCGAATACCGCCCGTGGTGGCGGTATTTCCCGCAAGATCACCAACCCCCAGGACCGCAAGCGCCTGAAGGAGATCGCCCGCGATCTCGAAGTGCCGCAGGGCATGGGCGTGATCCTGCGCACCGCCGGCGCCAACCGCACCAAGGTAGAGGTCAAGCGCGACTTCGAATACCTGATGCGCCTGTGGGAGAACGTGCGCACGCTGACGCTGAACTCGACCGCGCCCTGCCTCGTCTACGAGGAAGGCTCGCTGATCAAGCGCTCGATCCGTGACCTCTACAACAAGGATATCAGCGAGATCGTCGTCGCCGGCGAGGAAGGCTACAAGGAAGCCAAGGCCTTCATGAAGATGCTGATGCCGAGCCACGCCAAGGTGGTTCAGCCCTATCGCGACATCCACCCGATCTTCTCGCGCTCAGGCATCGAGGCTCAGCTCGACCGCATGCTGCAGCCGCAGGTGACGCTGAAGTCCGGGGGCTACATCATCATCAACCAGACCGAGGCGCTCGTCTCGATCGACGTCAACTCCGGCCGTTCGACGCGCGAGCATTCGATCGAGGAGACGGCGCTGCAGACGAACCTGGAGGCCGCCGAGGAAGTGGCGCGCCAGCTGCGCCTGCGCGACCTTGCAGGCCTCGTCGTCATCGACTTCATCGACATGGAGGAGAAGCGCAACAACCGCTCCGTCGAGAAGAAGCTGAAGGACTGCCTCAAGCACGACCGCGCCCGCATCCAGGTCGGCCGGATCTCGCATTTCGGCCTGCTCGAGATGTCGCGCCAGCGCATCCGCGCCTCCGTGCTCGAAAGCACGACGCAGACCTGCCCGCACTGCAACGGCACCGGGCATATCCGCTCGCAGTCGTCCGTCGCACTGCATGTCCTGCGCGGCATCGAGGAGTATCTGCTCAAGAATACCACGCACAACATCACCGTGCGCACGACGCCGGATATCGCGCTCTACCTGCTCAACCAGAAGCGCGGAACGATCAACGACTACGAGACGCGCTTCGGTGTCCATATCGTGATCGATGCGGATGCCCATGTCGGCGCCCAGCATTTCGCGATCGACCGCGGTGAGCCCGTCGAAAATCCGGTCAAGATCGAGCAGTTCGTCCAGTTCGCTCCCGAGCCGGATGAGGATGACGACATCGTCATCGAGGAAGATCTGGAAGAAGAGGAAGCCGAGGTTGTGGCCAAGCCCGTTGCTGCCGCTGCTGCTTCATCCTCTGACGACCAGTCGGGCCGCAAGCGCAAGCGCCGGCGCCGCCGCCGCGGCCGTGGCGGTTCGGAGGGAACCGAAACCAGCGACACCGCCTCGTTCGGCGGCGAACAGCCGGGCGACGTGGACGAAGAAGGCGACGAGGCCGAGGATGAGACCGAAGCCGCCGGCGAGGCACAGCACGCAGCCGACGACGATCAGGGCAAGCGCAAGCGCCGTCGTCGCGGCAAGCGCGGCGGCCGCCGCAACCGTGGCGACGAGCTGGAAGCCGGTGCAGAATCGGCAGACGGTGCAGAATCGGCAGACACGGATACCGAGGCCGATGTCGAGGAGCCGGCCGTGATCGCGGCTGCCGCGGATGCCGAAGTCGTGGCCGCAGTGGAAGGCGACCCGGCGCCGAGCGCGGAAGAGGTTGTTGCCGAAGTGCTGGCCGAGCCCGCGCCGAAGGCCCGCCGGACCCGCAAGGTCAAGACAAAGAAGGAAGCCGAACCGGAAGTGACGGCCGACGTCGAGGCACAGGCGGCGATCGAGGAGCAGCCTGAGGAAGAAGTTGCGGTCGAGGAGGCCGTCGAGGAGGCTGCGGCGGATCTCGAAGAGACCAAGCCCGCCCGCGCCAACCGCGACATCTCGACGATCGCATCGGCGCCCGTCGTCAAATCCTCCTCGCCGCAGGAAAAGGAAGGCGACGAACCCGAGAAGCCCAAGAAGGGCGGCTGGTGGCAGCGTCGCGGCTTCTTCTGAGAACAGCCGATTTGGAGAATGCAGGACCCGGCCATCGCGCCGGGTCTTTTTTTTGCCAGCTACCGCTCAAGGAGACAGGATTGTGTACAACTTCAATATTCTGGAGCGCCGAGCAAAGGATCTGATCGCAGAAGGCAAGGCCGCGGATGCGATCAAGATCTATCTTTTCATGGCAGATGGAGACCCGTCGCTCGAGGCCGGGTATCTCGGGGAACGGCTCGGCAAGTGCTATGAGATCATTGGCGACCTGCACGCCGCAAAATACTGGTACGGAAGGGCGGTAGAGGAAAATCCCGAAGTGAGACTGGCTTCTGTGGAAGCTCGCGCAAGGCTAAGCGATGTCAGCATTGATCCCTTGTTGGCGAACGAGAAGAAATAGGTTCGCCCATAGCCTTCGCCCTGCGCTGAGCAGTCCCTACGAACGCCCGGCACAGCGATGCCACCTTGACAGTAGCGCTGCCGTCTATTTCAGCCAGGCTGCTAAGCGGTCCGTCGCTTCGACCATCTGCTCGTATTGCCCGGCAAAGGAGAAGCGCATCGTGCGGTGGCCGCCGATCGGATCGAAGTCGTGGCCCGGGGTGGCGGCGACGTCGATCTCCGCCAGCATGCGGCGGGCGAATGCCATACTGTCGTTCGTGAAGCGGCCGACATCGACATAGGCGTAGAAGGCCCCGTCCATGGGCGAGGCGATGGTGAAGCCGATCTGCGGCAACCGTGCCGCCAGCAGGTCGCGGTTGCGGCCATAGGCCTCGCGGTGGGCGTCGAGTTCCTCATGCGCGCCGAGTGCTGCGAGCGCTGCCAGTTGCGAAATCTCCGGAGCAGATATGTAGAGGCTCTGCGACAGGCGCTCGATCGGGCGCACGACATCCTTCGGCAGCACCATCCAGCCGATCCGCCAGCCGGTCATGCAGTAGTATTTCGAGAAGGAATTGATCACGACGACGTCGTCGGTCAGTTCGAGTGCAGTCGTCTCCTCGCCGGAAAACGTCAGCCCGTGATAGATCTCGTCGGAGATAAAGGCGATGTCGCTGGCGCTGCAGTAGTCGGCCAGCGCCTTCAGGTGCGCACGGTCGGTGACGGTACCTGTCGGATTGGCCGGGCTCGCTAGCAGGACGCCGGAAAGCTTGCCGAACACGCTCTGGGCGGCCTCAAGGCTTTCAGGCGTCATCGTGAAGCCGTTTTCGGCGCTGACCTCGATCTCGATCGTCTCGATGCCGAGGGCTGAAAGAATGTTGCGGTAGGCCGGGTAGCCTGGCCGCGCGATCGCGACTCGGTCGCCGGCATCGAACAGCGTCAGGAAGGCGAGGTTGAAGCCGGCAGACGAACCCGTCGTCACCGCGATGCGGGCGGGATCGACGTCGACTGCGTGCCGGGCGCGGTAATGCCCGGCGATGCCCCGGCGCAGGTCGTTAAGCCCGAGCGCCTCGGTATAGCCGATGCGTCCGTCCTCAAGTGCCTGTCGGGCGGCTGAAAGCGCTGCAGCGGGCGCGGGATAGGCCGGCTGGCCAACCGCCATCGAGATGACCGGATTGCCTGCGGATCGCCGCCGCGTCGCCTCGGCAAGGACGTCCATCGCGTGGAACGGTTCGACTGCACTACGGCGGGAGACTTTCATCGCTCGATCTTTCCTCGAGAATCAGGGACTGACGACGCCGGGCGGCGTGCCTGGATTTGCGGCGGGCCTCTGCACAACCGGAGAACCGAACTCCAGCGCCGCAGGTGGCGCACAACGCAGTAGCCGGAACAGCGCCCTGTTCACAATCCCGACAGGGTACCCTTTCTACCGAAAATGCTGTTCCGTTTCCGCGGCAGCCGCCGTAAGGTCGTCGCAATGCGCCGCGATCATGATAGCGAAGCGGCCACCAGAAAACGACGGCAGCCAGCCTGCTGCGGCATCACGAGGACCATATGTTTCGCAATCACGGCAAGAAGCTTGCAGCAGCGCTCACGCTCGCAGGTGCCCTCACCCTTCCCTTCCAGGCCCATGCCTTCGATGCCAAGCAGAAGGAAGAGATCGGCGCACTCGTGAAGGAATACCTTCTCGCAAATCCGGAAATCCTGATGGACATGCAGGAAGCGCTTCAGCAAAAGCAGATGCAGGCGCAGCAGCAGCAGGCGTCCGCCGCGATCACCGACAATCAGAAGGCGATCTTCAATGCCGCGGAAGACATCTCGCTCGGCAATCCCGACGGCGACGTGACCATCGTGGAATTCTTCGACTACAACTGCGGCTACTGCAAACGGGCGCTTTCGGACATGGACGCCATGCTGGAGGCCGACAAGAACGTCCGCTTCGTGCTGAAGGAGCTGCCGATCCTGGGGCCTGATTCGCTTGCCGCCCACAAGGTCAGCGCTGCCTTCCGCGACCTCGCGCCGGAGAAGTACGGCGAATTCCACCGCGCCCTGCTCGGCGGCGAGGAGCGTGCCACGGAAGAAACCGCGATCGCGCTTGCCGTGAAACTCGGCGTCAACGAAGCCGACATCCGCAAGCAGATGGAAGTGAAGCCGCACGACGATGCCGTTCGCAACGCCTATAGCCTTGCACAGAGCCTCGGAATCACCGGCACCCCCTCCTACGTCATTGCAAATGAAGCAGTATTCGGCGCGGTCGGCGTCGACGAACTGACCGAGAAGGTGGCGAACGTCCGCTCCTGCGGCAAGGCCGCCTGCTGAGGCAGGCCGGTAACACCGATTGCTGCACGATCCTGGAATGGGCCCTCATGTCCAGGATCGTGCCGTCCGCCATCTTTCCGCCACTCCCTTGCTGTTCAGGCAACGTGGTTGTGGACAAGGCGCGCGCGGGTCCTTGGGGCTTTTCCTTGAAGAACCGGCGGTCTATAGGTAAGCCACGATCCAGAAAGCGGAAATTCGAATGGCTCCGACCCTGTTTGTCCTGAATGGTCCAAACCTCAACGCGCTCGGCAAGCGCGAGCCCGGCATCTATGGTGGGCATACGCTGGCCGATATAGAGGCTCTGTGCCGTGCCGAAGGAGAGAGGCTCGGTTTTGCGATCGACTTTCGCCAGACGAACCATGAAGGCGTGCTCGTAGACTGGATCCACGAGGCCGGCGATACGGCGGCCGGCATTGCCATCAATGCGGGCGCCTACACGCACACCTCCATCGCCCTGCACGACGCCATCCGGGCCATCCGGATCCCGGTCGTCGAACTGCACCTTTCCAACGTGCATGCGCGCGAGGAATTCCGCCACAAGTCCATGATCGCGCCCGCGGTCAAGGGCGTCATCTGCGGGTTCGGCGAGCATAGCTACATCCTGGCGCTGCAAGCGCTGAAATCCTTGACGAAATAAAGAAAATAAGAGGCTCAATCCCATGGCTGACAAGAAGCAGGGCATCGATCAGACGCTGATCCGCGATCTCGCGAACATCCTCAACGAGACGGACCTGACCGAGATCGAAGTCGAGCAGGACGACCTGCGCATCCGCGTCTCGCGCGCAGGTACGCCGCAGTACGTTTCCGCCCCTGTTCCCGCTCCTCATGCCGTCGCAGCACCGGTTGCAGCAGCCGTCGCCGCCCCGGCCGCCGCCCGCGACAACAAAAACGCCGTCACCGCGCCGATGGTCGGCACGGCCTATCTCTCCCCCGCCCCTGGCGCGCGCCCCTTCGTTGAAGTCGGCTCCACGGTACAGGAGGGCCAGACGCTGCTCATCATCGAAGCCATGAAGACGATGAACCAGATCCCGGCGCCGCGCTCGGGCAAGGTCACCGAAATCATGGTCACCGATGCTGCACCGGTCGAATATGGCGAACCGCTGATCGTCATCGAGTGAGGACGGCGCGATGATCACCAAAGTCCTCATAGCCAACCGCGGCGAGATCGCGCTGCGCGTCCTGCGCGCCTGCAAGGAACTCGGCATCGCCACGGTCGCCGTGCATTCGACGGCCGACGCCGACGCGATGCATGTCCGCCTCGCCGACGAGAGCGTCTGCATCGGCCCGCCGCCGTCGCGCGACAGCTACCTCAACATCCACCAGATCGTCGCCGCCTGCGAGATCACCGGCGCCGACGCCGTGCATCCGGGCTATGGCTTCCTGTCGGAAAACGCCAAGTTCGCTGAAATTCTGGACGCCCACGGCATCACCTTCATCGGGCCGACGGCCGAGCACATCCGTCTGATGGGCGACAAGATCACTGCCAAGAAGACGGCCGTCGAACTCGGCATTCCGGTCGTTCCTGGCTCCGACGGCGAGGTCAAGCCGGAAAACGCGATGGAAATCGCGCGCAAGATCGGCTTCCCGGTCCTGATCAAGGCGACAGCCGGCGGCGGTGGCCGCGGCATGAAGGTCGCCAAGACGGCAGCAGATCTGGAAGAGGCGGTTTCGACCGCCCGCTCCGAAGCGCTGGCAGCCTTCGGCAACGACGCCGTGTACATGGAAAAGTATCTCGGCAAGCCGCGCCATATCGAAGTTCAGGTCGTCGGCGACGGGGCCGGCAACGCCATCCATCTCGGCGAGCGCGACTGCTCGCTGCAGCGCCGCCATCAGAAGGTCTGGGAAGAGGCAAACTCCCCTGCCCTGAACGTCGAGCAGCGCATGAAGATCGGCCAGATCTGCGCCGACGCGATGAAGAAGATGAAGTATCGCGGCGCCGGTACGGTCGAGTTCCTCTACGAGGACGGCGAGTTCTATTTCATCGAGATGAACACCCGCCTGCAGGTGGAGCATCCGATCACAGAAGCTATCACCGGCATCGACCTCGTGCACGAGCAGATCCGGGTTGCTTCCGGCGCCGGGCTTTCGGTGACGCAGGAGCAGATCGAATTCTCCGGCCACGCCATAGAATGCCGCATCAACGCCGAGGATCCACGGACCTTCGTGCCCTCGCCGGGCACGATCACGCATTTCCATGCCCCCGGCGGGCTTGGCGTACGCGTCGATTCGGGTGCCTACCAGGGCTACAAGATCCCGCCCTACTACGACAGCCTGATCGGCAAGCTGATCGTGCACGGGCGCACGCGCGTGGAATGCATGATGCGACTTCGCCGCGTGCTCGACGAATTCGTGATTGACGGCATCAAGACGACGCTTCCATTGTTCCAGGAACTGATTTCCAATCAGGATATCGCCAACGGCGACTATGATATCCATTGGCTGGAAAACTATCTGGCCAAGACTTCAGTCTAGGGGCGGAACATGGCAGGGCGGCGCGGCAGGTCACCGGAGATCACACCGGAACTTCTGCTGCGCGCCTATTCTATCGGGCTTTTTCCGATGGCCGATTCGGCTGACGACCCGGAGCTCTTCTGGGTCGAGCCAGACATGCGGGGCGTCATCCCGCTCGACCATTTTCACGTCTCGCGCAGCCTTGCCAAGACGATCCGCCGCAATCCCTTCGACATCCGCATCAATACCGCCTTCGAGGCCGTGATTTCGGCCTGCGCGGAAGCGGCACCCGACCGCCCCTCCACCTGGATCAACACCAAGATCAAGACGCTCTACGCCACCCTGCACCGCATGGGCCACGCCCACAGCGTCGAGGCGTGGGAAGGGAACGAACTTGTCGGCGGCCTCTACGGTGTGTCGCTGGGCGCAGCCTTCTTCGGCGAAAGCATGTTTTCCCGGCGAACGGACGCCTCGAAGATCTGCCTCGTGCACCTGGTCGAACGGCTGAAGGAAAAGCACTTCCTGCTACTGGACACCCAGTTCACCACCGAGCACCTCAAAACCTTCGGCGCCATCGACGTTCCGAAGGCGGACTACGAAGGCATGCTCGCCCGGGCGCTGGCCTCGCCCAATTTGGCGTTCTGAGGGTTCAGAAGCCTTACTGGAAACGATGAATTCATCGTGGACATTTGCCCCAACTTGCTAGACGCAGCTCATCGCGATGGCAAAATGCGACCAAAGCTGTAGCAACCTCGGGGATATCTTAGTGAGCGCTGAAAGCGACCAGCGAGCGATACTCCAGTACCTTTATCGGCGCCTATCTGGCGGAGATACACGGTACTGTACCATCTCGACAATCAAGAAAAACACGGGCCTTGGAAAGCCCAACCAATACTTGTTAGCCCTAACAGATGACTTGGAATCAGCCGGTCTGGTCATTACGCGACAGGCATACCAGATGTCTGGCGGCAGACTATTCCAGATCACTGCCTCAGGATATGACGCCGTGGAAACGGGAGATATCCCTGCCGGAGTCGATAGCGCCGCTTGGACTGGCCGCTTCAATCTGTCGGAACATCAAAAGGCTGAGATACGTAGAATTCTTAGAGAGATGCGAGTAGTTATCGAAACAGCCAAGCTGTCCAATGCCCGCACGGCAAATGCCATGGCACTGATAGAGTCTGCCGAAAAACTGGTCGAGACGCCGGATCCTCTCTGGCCTGAGATTATGCGTCTTTTACGATCTCCGACTCTGGCAGGGGTGGTTGGCATCGCCGGCCTTTTGATGGCCTTCGTCCAGATTGTCATGGCGGCAGCGAGCTCATAACGGATCGCTCATGACCGCTTCACGCCCGTAGTAACAAGGCGGGCGTGCTGCAAACGCGCTTCGCCCTCGCGGCCGACCAAGGCCCCTACTGCGCGCTAGTCGTGTCCGGCGGAGGTACGTCGGATTGCGCCTTGCACTCCGTCAGCCAGACGTCATAGACCGGGTGCTCGACGGCATTGAGGCCGGGGCTTTCGGCAAACATCCAGCCGGTGAAGATGCGCCTGATCTTGCGGTCCAGCGTGATCTCGTCCACCTCGACGAACGAATCAACCTTCTGGGCTTCCGTCTCGTCTCTGTTGTAGCAGACACGCGGGGTGACCTGCAGGGCGCCGAACTGCACCGTCTCGCCCACATAGACATCAAACGAGGTGATGCGGCCGGTGATCTTGTCCAGTCCTGAAAAGACGGCGACGGGGTTTTCGATGCGGGCGGCCTTCGCCGGAACGTTTGCGGCTAGCAGCGCGGCGCCCAAGACGGCGAGCGCGGACGCCGTTCGCAAAGCGATGTTCAGGCTGCCTGTCAAATCCGTCCCCTTTCGTCTTCCGCATAAGAACCGGCCCGGCACGAGGACCGGGCACCGTCTGCGCTAACCGTCAAATGTGGCGAAAGCGGTTCAGCCGCGCGGCGTCCAGGCGTCGTAGTCGCCGGTGACGCGCGGACGCTCGCCCGGAACGGCAAGCGAACCCGGCGGGCGATAGGCCTGCGCCGTTCCGGTCGGGTTGGGGCGATGTTCCTTCTGCCACTCACGGGGCTTGTAGTCCTCGTCGGCAGGCGAAACGTCGGTTCGATGGTGCATCCATCCGTGCCAGCCCGCCGGGATCGCGGACGCTTCGGCATAGCCCTTGTAAATTACCCAGCGCCGGGTGCGGCCCTCGGAATCCGTGCCGCCGCCCTGATAATAGACGTTACCGAACTGATCCTCACCCACCTTCTTGCCGAAGCGCCAGGTATGGAACCGCGTTCCGATGGTCTGTCCGTTCCACCAGGTGAAGATCTGCTTGAGAAGGCTCATTGTCCACTTCCTTGACCGGGCCCGAAAGGCTGGCCCGCTGTCGAAACCGTTCCTCGCTTATGGCGCGGTGGGGGGTGAATGTCCAGCGATTCCCCACTGTTCAAGCCGGTTTTGCCGTGACGGATCACGCCTGCCGCACCGTCCGAACACGCCGAATTCCGCCGAGGCACTCAGCCGAGCGCCTTCTCATAGACCAGTGCAGGCATTCCTGGCAGCTCGACGCTGCCCGAGGCTTCGCCAACCTTTTCGAACCCGTGCGCTTCATAGAAGGCGATCGCGGCGGCATTCTGTGGCTCCACCTCAGCCCGCATGACCTTGGCATCGGGAAAGCACGTCTCCAGCTCGGCGAACATGTCGCGCCCGATGCCCTGCCGCTGATACTGCGGCAGCACATAGAGCTGCTGCAGGATTGCCACCTTCGGCTCGGTCTTCGACATCGCCGCATAGGCCATACCGCCCAGAGCCTTGCCGTCGTCGGCGATGACGAACTCGGAGTCCTTCCGCTTCAGCCGATCGGCCAGGGCGGCGACGGAGTGCAACTGCGCCGTGATCTCGTTCACCTTGTCGGCGCCATGGATGGCATCATAGGTGGCGTGCCACGTCTCGGCCAGCAGGGCGCTGACCCTGGGAAGGTCGCGCTCCGAGGCCGTGCGAACGAAGAACACAGGCTTATTCCTCGATGCCGAGCTTGGCTTTGACGAGGGCCTGCACGGCCTGCGGGTTGGCCTTGCCGCCGGTCGCCTTCATCACCTGGCCGACAAACCAGCCGGCCAGCGTCGGCTTGGCCTTGACCTTCTCGACCTGATCGGGGTTGGCGGCGATGATGTCGTCGACGGCCTTCTCGATCGCGCCGGTGTCTGTGACCTGCTTCATACCGCGGCTTTCGACGATTTCGGCCGGCACGCCGCCTTCGGCAAAGATGATCTCGAACAGGTCCTTGGCGATCTTGCCGGAGATGGTGCCGTCCTTGATCAGGTCGATGATGCCGCCGAGCTGTCCGGGCGAAACCGGAGTCTCTTCAATGGCTTTGCCGGCTTTGTTCAAGGCGCCCAGCAAGTCGTTGATGACCCAGTTGGCCGCAGCCTTGCCGTCGCGTCCGGCCGCCACGGCCTCGAAATAGTCGGCGATCGCCTTTTCGGAGACCAGTACCGAGGCGTCGTAGACCGACAGGCCCAGTTCGGCCACGAAACGGGCCTTCTTGTCGTCGGGCAGTTCCGGCAGGTGCGCCTTCAGCTCTTCGACATAGGCGTCGTCGAACTCCAGCGGCAGGAGGTCTGGATCGGGGAAGTAGCGATAGTCGTGCGCATCCTCCTTGGAGCGCATCGAACGGGTCTCGCCCTTGCCCGGATCGAACAGACGGGTTTCCTGGTCGATGCTGCCGCCGTCCTCGAGGATGCCGATCTGTCGGCGGGCTTCGTATTCGATCGCCTGGCCGATGAAGCGGATGGAGTTGACGTTCTTGATCTCGCAGCGCGTACCGAACCCCTCGCCCGGGCGGCGCACGGAGACGTTGACGTCGGCGCGCATCGAGCCCTCATCCATGTTGCCGTCGCAGGTGCCGAGATAGCGCACGATCGAGCGCAGCTTCGTCATGTAGGCCTTGGCCTCGTCCGACGAACGCATGTCCGGCTTGGAGACGATCTCCATCAGCGCAACGCCGGAGCGGTTCAGGTCGACATAGGACATGGTCGGATGCTGGTCGTGCATCGACTTGCCGGCGTCCTGTTCCAGATGCAGGCGCTCGATGCCGATCTCGATATCCTCGAAATTGCCCTGGCGATCGGGGCCGAGCGAGATGACGATCTTGCCTTCCCCGACAATCGGGTCCTTGTACTGCGAGATCTGGTAGCCCTGCGGGAGGTCGGGATAGAAATAGTTCTTGCGGTCGAAGATCGAACGCTTGTTGATCTGCGCCTTAAGGCCGAGGCCGGTGCGGATCGCCTGGCGCACGCACTCCTCGTTGATGACCGGCAGCATGCCCGGCATCGCCGCATCGACCAGCGAAACGTTGGCGTTCGGTGCGCTGCCGAAGGCGGTCGAGGCACCGGAGAACAGCTTGGAATTGCTGGTGACCTGGGCGTGCACCTCCATGCCGATGATCACCTCCCAGTCGCCGGTAGCGCCGGGGATGAAGCGTTTCGGATCGGGGGTGCGGACGTCGACGAGGGTCATGGCAAGCTCTTGAAAGTTCGCTTCGGATGGCGGATTTCGAACAGTGTCGGTAGACCATATGGACATGCAGCGCAAGGCTTTGCAGCACCCCGCCGGATGTCAGGGCACCATCGCGCTTGACACGGGATCCGATTCGTAACATTTATTGTTACATGAAAAAGAACAGCAGACTTTCCGCCGTGCTTCATGCGCTGATGCACATGGCCGAGCGTGACGCACCGATGACCTCCGACGACCTCGCGCTCTGCCTGGACACCAATGCCGTCGTGGTTCGCCGCACCATGGCGGGGCTCAGGGATGCCGGCATCGTGCAGTCCGGCCGGGGCCATGGCGGAGGCTGGGTGTTCGCCCGTCCACTCGCCGAGATCTCCCTGCTCGACATCTACAACGCACTGGGCGAGCCGATCGTGTTCCAGATCGGGCCGGCAACGGAAGCACCCGGCTGCGTCGTGGAGCAGTCGGTCAACCGCGTGATCGGCGATGCGCTGAAGGACGCGGAGGCGATCCTCATGGCGCGCTTTGCCCAGACTCGCCTTTCCGATCTCGCAGCGGATTTCAGGGCGGCAGCGAAGGTCAGGCACGCCCTTACCGACACCGGCTGACGAACACCCGTTTTCCCTGCGCCCGAACGCACCGGCACTGGCCGGGCGATGACGCTTGCCTAGTGAAAGGACAGACCATGACCGAAGATGCCATCATCGTCGGCGGAGGCTTTGCCGGCCTCTCTGCCGCGATGCAACTCGCCCGCGCCCGCCGCCGCGTGACAATTCTCGATACCGGCGCGCCCCGGAATCGCTTTGCCAGTCATTCGCACGGCGTTCTCGCGATGGACGGCCGCCCCGGAGCCGACATCCTTGCGACCGCCCGCGCGCAGCTTGCAACCTATGACACCGTGACCTTCCGCCCCGTCGAGGCGACCAAACTCGATGGAGATATCGACGCCTTTTGCGTAACGACCAGCGAGGGCGAGGAGATCGCCGGACGACGCGTCCTGCTCGCCACGGGGTTCGAGGACGTCCTGCCGCCAATCCCGGGCCTGAGCGAACAGTGGGGACGGACGGTACTTCACTGCCCCTATTGCCATGGCTACGAGATCGGTCGCGGCCCCCTCGGCCTCCTCGCCCGCACGACCGATGCAGTCCGCCTCGCCGCGATCATCGCTGACTGGGGCGACGTGACCCTCTTCACCAATGATGCCATCGATCCGGACGCGGCAGCCATTGCACTGCTGGAGCAGCGAGGCGTTGAAATCCGATCAGGACGGGTGCTCGCCGTGGACGGCCGAGACGGTGACCCGCTGTCGGTCCAAGTCGGTGGCGGCCCCGCCGCGGTCGTGAAGGCGCTGTTCGTGATGCCGCAGTCGCACGTCCGCAGCGCCATCCCGCATGACCGCGACCTAACCTTCAAGGAAAGCCCGATCGGGCAGATCATCGCAACCGACGACGGCCGGCAAACGTCCCTGCCGGGGCTCTATGCAGCCGGCGACATTGCGCTCGGGCCGGCGAACATCACCCTCGCCTCGGCCGATGGTGTGAAGGCAGGCGTTATGCTGCACCACTCCCTCATCCTACCGGCGCATTGACGGCGATTTGCTACCGGACTACCAAAGTGTGTCTACACGGAGTCTTTATGTTCTCTTCGTCTGAGTCCCGCTGAGGGCCCTGCCGCAATATCTCTTGCGCGCATGGGCCGGAAAAAACGTCAAGCCCCGCCCGGCACCGCCTGGCGGATCGTTTTTTCGCGTTCATCGAGAACGCCTCTCGGATTTCAACGAAAATGGACATTTCCCGCGCGGAACAGCGCATTCTCCATCTGCTCGCCCAGGGCGGCAGGATCGAACTCGAACGGGATGACAAGCGGACAATCATCAACGTCTATTGCATCACCCGTGAAGGCTGGCGGGCCAGCGGGCTGGACCTTGCACTTTTCCGCAAGCTGAAACGGCGCAAATGCATCGGATCGCAAGGCGGGCGACCCTATCGCATTACCGAGCGCGGCTTGGTGCTCGTGCGCTCGCAATTGGACAATCGATAAGAAGCGTCGATGAGAAAAGTGGCACGCGCGGCGACGGTTGCGCGTGCCGACGTCGGTGACCTCAAAAGCCTCCCGGTCCATAGCCAATCGGCTGGTCGTCGATCAGTTGCCGCCTGAGTCCGACGGACTCGACGTTGCGGTCGAGCTTCGGCGAATAGGCAACGGAGAGCCAGTTCACCGCGTAGCCGTGCTTGCGGAAAAAGGCGAGCGCTGCGGCATTGCGGGCATGGGTCTGCAGATCGACCGCCTCGAAGGCGGCCCGGCGCATCTCGTCTTCGATTGCGGCAAGAAGGGCAGAGCCGACGCCCTGGCGCTGCATAACGGGATCGACCCAGAGATCGGTGATCTCCTCGTCCATCTTCTCGCGGGCGGCCCAGCCGGCCATGCGCCCGCCGGTCTCCGCCACGGCGACGGTCACCCAGTTGCCCTGGAGGAATTGCACGAAGGCGTTGCGCGCATTGTCGCGCAACGCGTCCAGATCCGCGACACCCGTCACCGCCTGTTCCCAGGCACGCATGCCGATCTCGGCCAGCACCGGAATGTCGCCGCCATGGGCGTATCGGATGATCGTCATCGCTTGAGCCCCTTTCTTTGGGCCGGATCAAATCATCCGAATCGCCGCTTGGCGAGTGGTTACCACCACTTCTGCGGCGAGAAACGGCCGGCGGCCTTCTCGATGACGTGCGCGGTCTTGAACAGCGTTTCCTCTTCGAATGGCTTGCCGATCAGTTGAAGGCCGAGCGGCAGGCCCTTGTGGTCGAGGCCGGCGGGCACGGCGATGCCGGGCAGGCCGGCCATGTTCACCGTCACCGTGAAGATGTCGTTCAGGTACATCTTGACCGGATCGGAGGCGAGGTCCTCATCGGCGATACCGAAGGCCGACGACGGAGTCGCGGGCGTAAGGATCGCATCGACGCCGGCGTCGAAAGCCAGTTCGAAGTCGCGCTTGATGAGCGTGCGGACCTTCTGCGCCTGCAGGTAGTAGGCGTCGTAGTAGCCGGCGGAGAGAACGTAGGTGCCGATCATGATGCGGCGCTTGACCTCCTTGCCGAAGCCGGCCGCACGCGTCTTCTCGTACATGTCGACGATGTCCTTGCCGTCGACGCGCAGGCCGTAGCGCACGCCGTCGTAACGGGCAAGATTCGAGGAGGCTTCGGCAGGCGCCACGATGTAATAGGCCGGCAGCGCGTACTTCGTGTGCGGCAGGCTGATGTCGACGATCTCGGCACCGGCTTCCTTCAGCCAAGCAATGCCCTGCTGCCAGAGCGCCTCGATTTCTTCCGGCATGCCGTCGACGCGGTATTCGCGCGGAATGCCGATCTTCATGCCCTTGATCGACTGGCCGACCGCCTTCTCGTAGTCCGGCACCGGCAGATCGACGGAAGTCGTGTCCTTGGCGTCGACCGATGCCATCGACTTCAGCAGGATCGCGGCGTCACGCACGTCGCGGGCGATCGGGCCGGCCTGGTCGAGGGAGGAGGCAAAGGCAACCACGCCCCAGCGCGAGCAGCGCCCGTATGTCGGCTTGATGCCGACGGTGCCGGTAAACGCCGCCGGCTGGCGGATCGAGCCGCCGGTGTCGGTGGCCGTGGCGCCGGCGCAGAGGAAGGCAGCAACAGCTGCCGCCGAGCCGCCCGAGGAGCCGCCGGGCACGAGGTCGAGGTTGGAGCCGTTGGCGCGCCACGGGTTCTTGACCGGGCCGTAGTAGGACGTCTCGTTGGAGGAGCCCATGGCGAACTCGTCCATGTTAAGCTTGCCCAGCATGACAGCGCCGTCGTTCCAGAGGTTCTGGGTGACGGTCGACTCGTACTTCGGCTTGAAGCCGTCGAGGATGTGGCTGCAGGCCTGGGTGTGGACGTCGCGGGTGCCGAAAAGGTCCTTGATGCCGAGCGGGATGCCTTCCAGCGCCCCGGCCTTGCCTTCGGCGATGCGGGCGTCGGACGCCTTCGCCATCTCGCGCGCCTTCTCCGGCGTCACCGTGACATAGGCGTTGAGCGTACCGTTGGCGGCGTTGATCGCGGACAGATAGGCATCCGTCAGCTCGACGGCGGTGATGTCCTTGGCGCCAAGCTTCTCGCGGGCTTCGGCAATGGTCAGGCGGGTCAGATCGGTCATGGTTCAAATCTTTTCGCGGTCACGCAGCGCTGGCGGTTCGTCCGAGCTGCTTGTGGTAAAATATTGAATAGGGGCTTTCCGGGTAGTCGAGCACCGGTCCGCAGCGGGTGAAGCCGGCCTTCTCGTAGATCGCCCATGCGGCGGGATGCCGGTCGCCGGTCTCGAGCACGAGCTCGGACATGCCGTCTTCCTGCGCGGCAGCAACGATGCTTGCCAGGATATCGCGGCCGACGCCCCTGCCCTGGCATTCAGGCCGGGTGAACATGCGCTTCACCTCGCCGACATCCGGCGAATGACGCTTCAGCGCGCCGCAGCCGATCGCCCTGCCGTCCTCGCGCGCGATCCAGACGGTGACGCCCGGCTCGGCCATCTGTTCCACCGTCAGGTGATAGCAAGCCTCCGGCGGCGACAGCGCCAGCAGAACCTCGTTCAGTTCCGCGACCAGCTCGCGCACCTCGTCCTGAAGCGGGCTTTCGACGGCAATCGTCACGGGCAACGGGCTTACTCCACGACCTTCGGCACGAGGAAGAAGTTGCGGTCGGACACCGGCGCATTGGCGACGATGTCGTCAGCCTTGTTGCCGTCGGTCACGACGTCATCGCGCTCCTTCATGGCCATCGGCATCACCGAGGTCATGGGCTCGACGCCGGAAACGTCGACCTCGCCCAGTTGCTCGACGAAGCCGAGGATACCGTTCAGCTCGCCCATCATGCGCTGGGCTTCTTCTTCGCTGACCGCGATACGGGCAAGGTGGGCCACCCGCTTGACGGTGGCAAGATCGACAGACATCGGCATTCTCCGGTCGGAAATTTCCTACCCGCTATAATGACCCAGCCCCGGCTGCGCAACGGGGGAATGTGTCCCGCGAGCCGCGATACGGCACGAACGGCGCCGGATGCGCTGGCGCGGACGTAGGCGATCACCCCTCATCCGCTGCCGGCACCCGCTACCCGCGCGAGGGCGTGCGGCGCCTCGACATCCGCAGGCAGCGCCGCCCGAACCTGACGGGCGCTTAAAGCGAAACGACTTCGCCGACCTTGGGCACCTCGATCTTTGCCTTCGCGCCATCCATGCCCGCGATGAAGGTATCAGGCGTCCGGTCGATGATCGGGAAGGAGCCGTAGTGGCAGGGAATGATGGTGCCGAACTTGAAGTAGCGCTGGCAGGCAAGAGCTGCGACCGCGCCGCCCATCGTGAAGCGGTCGCCGATCGGCACCAGGCCGATCTCCGGCTGGTGCAGCTCGTTGATCAGCGCCATGTCGCCGAAGATGTCGGTGTCGCCCATGTGGTACAGCGTCGGCTCGTCCTCGAAATGCAGGACCAGGCCGTTGGCGTTGCCCAGCGAATGCGAGACACCGTCCTCGGTGATCTGCGCGGACGAGTGCAGGGCGTTGACGAAGGTGGTGGAAAAGCCGCCGAAATGGATCGTGCCGCCGGTGTTGCCCATCTCCAGCTTTTTCACACCCTTGGAACCCAGCCATGCGGCAAGATCGGCATTGGCGAGCACGGTGGCACCCGTCTCCCTGGCGATCGCGACCGTATCGCCGACATGGTCGCCATGACCGTGGGTGAGCAGCACATGCGTGAGACCCGCCGTCGCTTCCTTTCGCTTCGTCTCGTCGAAAGCGGGATTGCCGCTGAAGAACGGGTCGATCAGAATCTTCGCCTTGGCCGTTTCGATATGGAAGGCCGAATGGCCGAGCCAGGTGATCTTCATGGTATTCTCCTATTGTACTTCCGTCATCTTATGACATAGAGCAGTGTGCACAAAACGGCGGTCCAGGCTGTCCTGGATGCCGCTCTCGAACCGGAAAATGCCCGGGCCGACGGTGACGCCGCCAGCGGGGAACTCCGGCGACCGGCGCGCGAAAAGCAGCCCGATCGCACGAATATCCAGCCTTCGCAACGGAGACAAGCATGGGCCACGACGATGACGAGTACGTGTACGACGAAGCCACCGGTGATTGGCGCCCGGCCTCCGAAGTCGCAGCGGCCGCTGCCGCCAGCCTCCCCGTGGCACGCGATGCGGCCGGCAACGAACTGGCAGACGGCGATTCGGTCGTGCTCATCAAGGATCTGAAGGTGAAGGGCGCGGGGCAGACGCTCAAGCAGGGCACCGTCATCCGCTCCATCCGCCTCACGGACAATCCGGAAGAGATCGATTGTCGGCATGACGCCATCAAGGGCCTCGTGCTGCGCACGGAATTCGTGCGCAAGCGCTGACCATTCTTCGGAGCTCCCCATGGCAACGCTGACGCTGGAAGAACTGGCTGAAATTCTCGAACCCGGCCAGCCGATCGCCGGCCTGGACCTCGGCACCAAGACGATCGGGTTGTCGGTGTCCGACCTCGGCCGCAGGCTCGCAACGCCCCGGCCAGTGCTGAAGCGGGTGAAATTCGGCATCGACGCGGAGACGCTGCTGGCCTTCGCCGAAAAGGAAAAGATCGCGGCCTTCGTCATCGGGCTTCCGATGAACATGGATGGCAGCGCCGGCCCGCGCGTGCAGGCGACGCGCGCCTTCGTGCGCTCAATGGGCGAGCGGACCGAAATCCCCTTTGTCTACTGGGACGAGCGGCTTTCCACCGTCGCCGCGGAGCGCACGCTGATCGAGATGGACGTTTCACGCAAGAAGCGGGCCGAGCGGATCGATTCGGCCGCCGCCTCCTTTATCCTTCAGGGTGCGCTGGACAGGCTGTCGGCGCTCGGCAGATCCTGAGCCTTTGCTCCCTGCCCTGCTCCGCGGCGGCGGTGCCACCAGGCGGCGATCTGCCGGCGCTTGCGGAACGCGATGATCGCGAAGACGAACAGGCTGTCGACGGCGATCGCACGGGCAACAAGCGGCGGGATGGTCTCTGGCGGCATGCCGAGGACGTGGCCGTAGACGCGGAAGACGAGGTCATGCGCGTTGCGCGTCAGCATGAAGATGCCGAAATTCATGTCGTAGTAGGAAAGCCCGTACCAGCTGCCGAGCAGCGCGATCGGAGCCGCCCAGAGAATCAGGAACCACTTCATGCGGCTCTCCCCTCACCCATGAAGGCATCACCGAATTCCAGCCCGATTTCGCGAATGGCGAACAGGCCGAGCAAGACGAGCGCCGGCACCGAGATGTCGAGTGCAAGTGCCGCGAAGAAGGCCGTCATGGCCGAGATCAGAACCGCTTTCGGCATGGCGCCGTTCCTGATGGTTAATGAAATCTTAACAATCGGACATTCTACCCATCGCCGCGGCCGCGCAACGCAAAGTCGCCAGTAAGGTTAATTTCCACGCGGCCGCCGCCCTGCTCCGTTTGAGCAGCAACCGCCATCTCCATCGTCGCCCAAATTAAATCTCCGGCATTGCCGTTTGTTCCCGCCCATGAAATGAGGACGCAAACTCCCTCACAGTGGTCGCGCCATGCTCGTCGTCTCCGAAAGCACCCTGCCTGTCTTCCTGCTCGTTGTCCTCGGAACGCTGCTGAAGCGCTGGCGGAAGATTGATGACGGCCTGTGGCTGGGGCTGGAGCAGTTGGGCTTCTACGTCCTCTTTCCCGCGCTTTTGTTTTCGACGCTGGCGCAAGCCGATTTCGGCGGGATGGAAGCGGGAGCGCTTGCGATTGCCTCCATAGGCTCGGTCACGCTGATGTCGGCCGGCCTACTGCTCTCCTGGCCGCTTTTCCGCAAGGCCGGCGTATCAGCCGCATCCTTCAGCACCGTGTTCCAGACATCCACGCGCTGGAACGGTTTCATGGCGCTCGCGACTGCCGGCAAGCTCTACGGCCAGGGCGGCATCGGAATGCTGGCGCTGATCATGACGCTCATCATCATCCCAATCAATTTCTATAATATCGCCATCCTGATCTGGTTCGGCGGCGGCGCGCGCGACGTCCGGAACTTCCTCTTCAAGGTGATCAGCAATCCCCTGATCCTCGCGTCCGCGCTCGGCACGATCTTCAACCTGTACGGCATCCATATCTACGCCCCGCTGATGGAGACGATCGACCTCGTCGCCGAAGCCTCCCTCAGTCTCGGCCTGATCATGGTCGGCGCCGGGCTGCGCGTCGCCGATGCGGTGCGCCCCGGCGCGATCGCACTGATTTCGGTCGTGCTCAAGCTTTTCGTGATGCCGTTCATCATGGTCGGAACGGCATGGCTGCTCGGCATCGAAGGCGAAGCCTTGCTCGTGGTCGCGCTCGGCGCCAGCGTGCCGACGGCGATGAACGGGTATCTTCTGGCCAAGCAGATGGGCGGCGACGCGCCGCTCTACGCCTGCGTTGCCACGCTGCAGACGGCGCTGTCGTTCCTCACTATCCCGCTGGTACTGACGCTCACGGCCTATGCGGCCGGGTAGAGAAGATCGACGATGTAGGCGGAATCGAAGCGGGAATCGAGCATGCCGTAGGTCGAGCGCCAGCCGGCCGCCAGCCGCGTTTCGAGGAAAGCGTCGGCGATGCGGCCCGCGCCGATGCGGTTGAGTTCGGCAGCCGCAGCGGACAGTGCGAGCTGCTCGACCAGCATCCGAGCCGCGCCCTCGTCGCGCTCGCACAGCGAGGTCGCCGCGCGCAGAACCTCCACCGTCTTGCGACCGGATGGGCCGAGATCGCGGGCGATGCCGGCAAAGACGGATTCGAACAGGTCCTTGCCGCGCGCCAGCACGCGCAGCACGTCCAGCGCCATCACGTTGCCCGATCCTTCCCAGATCGCATTGACAGGGGCCTCGCGGTAATGCCGGGCGATCGGACGCTCCTCGACATAGCCGCTGCCACCGATGCACTCCATGGCCTCATAGATCAGGGCGGGTGCGATCTTGCAGCACCAGTATTTCGTCACCGGCGTCATGACGCGCGCATAGGCGGCATCGTCGGCGCTGACCGGCGCGCGGTCGAAGGCTTCGGCCAGCCGCAGCGACAGCGCCGTCGCCGCCGCCACGTCGAGGGCCATGTCGGCCAGAACGCGCGTCATGATCGGCTGGTCGACGAGGTTCTTGCCGAAAACCTTGCGGCCGCGCGTATGATGGACGGCCTCGGCAAGCGATGCGCGCATGATGCCGCTGGAGGCCAGCGCGCAATCGAGCCGCGTCAGCGTCACCATGTCCAGGATCGTGCGAATGCCGGCGTCGGGCGATCCGAGCAGGAAGCCGAACGTATCGTTGAATTCCACCTCGGAAGACGCATTCGATCGGTTGCCGATCTTGTCCTTCAGGCGCTGGAAGCGCAGGCCGTTCGCCGTGCCGTCCTCCAGAAGCCGCGGCACCAGGAAGCAGCCGACGCCGTCACGGGTTTGCGCCAGCATGACGAAGGCATCGCTCATAGGCGCAGACATGAACCATTTGTGCCCGCTCAGACGATAGATTCCCTCGCCCACGCGCTCGGCGGTAGTGGTGTTGGCCCGCACATCGGTGCCGCCCTGCTTCTCCGTCATGCCCATGCCGATCGTGACGGCGGTTTTCTGCATCGCAGGACGGTTGGTGCTGTCGTACTTGCGCGACAGGATGCGGCCGGCCCATTCGCGCTGCACGACGGGCGAGGCGGAGATCGCCGCCACCGACGCGCTGGTCATGGTCAGGGGGCACAGGTGACCGCTTTCGAGCTGCGCGGTCAGGAAGAACCGGACGGCGCGCGCCTTGTGCGCCCTGCCCCGTTCGTCTGGCAGGTTCTCCCAGATAGAAGAGTGCAGTCCGCTGGCCATGGAGCGGCGCATCAGCGCATGCCAGGCAGGGTGGAAATCGACCACGTCCAGCCGTTCGCCGCGCGGCCCATGGGTGCGCAATTGCGGCGGCGATTCATTGGCCATGCGCGCCAGTTCCTGCGCCTCGGCGGATGTCACCTGGCGGCCGATCGCGTCGAACTCGTCACGCAGCGGCTTCGGCAGGCTGGCGGTTCCGTCCACCAGAAGGGGATCGGACCGATAGGCGTTGATGCCCGTCCACAGCTTCGGCTGGTTCAGGTCTGCTAGGGTCTGTTCGGTCCGGGTCATCTGAGTCATGTCCGGGTTCTAGCCTAACTGCGCCTGTCGCGAAACGGGGGCACAGGGGCCATACCCCCAAAGAATGCAGGAAAAGAAGCGCGAAGGCCGGGGGACGGCCCGCGCCGCCTTGCCGCATGGCGGCGGAGCCTCTATAGACCCGGCGTATTCAAGACAGACGAGGCGACCTCATGGATTCCTTTCCGCATCGCCACCTGCTCGGGATCAAGGGATTGACCGAGCCGGAAATCACCTACCTGCTCGACAAGGCGGACGCGGCCGTCAACATCAGCCGGCAGCGGGAGAAGAAGACCTCGACGCTTCGGGGCCTCACCCAGATCAATCTCTTCTTTGAAGCCTCGACGCGCACGCAATCCTCCTTCGAGCTTGCCGGAAAGCGGCTGGGCGCAGACGTGATGAACATGTCGGTCGGCAACTCCTCGGTGAAGAAGGGCGAGACGCTGATCGACACGGCGATGACGCTGAACGCCATGCATCCGGACGTGCTGGTGGTGCGCCACTCCTCCGCCGGCGCTGCCGCCCTTCTGGCGCAGAAGGTCTCGTGCGCGGTGGTCAACGCCGGCGACGGCCAGCACGAGCATCCGACGCAGGCGCTTCTCGACGCACTCACGATCCGCCGCGCCAAGGGCAAGCTGTCGCGCATCATCGTCGCGATCTGCGGCGATGTTCTGCATTCGCGCGTGGCCCGCTCGAACATCCTGCTGCTGAACGCCATGGGTGCGCGGGTGCGGGTGGTGGCACCGGCGACCCTGCTTCCGAACGGCATCGCCCAGATGGGTGCCGAGGTCTACCACTCGATGGAAGAGGGCCTGAAGGATGCGGACGTGGTGATGATGCTGCGCCTGCAACGTGAGCGCATGTCGGGTGCATTCGTGCCCTCGGTGCGCGAGTACTTCCGCTACTTCGGCCTCGACGCCGAAAAGCTCAAGGCTGCCAAGGAAGATGCGCTCGTCATGCACCCCGGGCCGATGAACCGCGGCGTGGAAATCGCGTCCGAGATCGCGGACGGGCCGCAGAGCGTGATCGAGCAACAGGTGGAGATGGGCGTCGCCGTCCGCATGGCGGTGATGGAAACCCTTCTCGTCTCGCAGAACCAGGGACCGCGCGCATGACCCGGCCGACCGTCATCAACAACGTCCGCATCATCGATCCCTCGCAGAAGCTCGACGAGACGGGCACGATCGTCATCGAAGACGGCCGCATCTCAGCCGCCGGCAGCGGCGCCCGCAACCAGGGCACGCCCGATGGAGCGGAGGTCGTGGACGGTTCCGGCTTCGTGGCCGCACCCGGCCTCGTCGATGCCCGTGTCTTCGTCGGCGAACCCGGCGCCGAACATCGCGAGACGATCGAATCCGCATCGCGTGCAGCAGCGGCCGGGGGCATCACTTCATTCATCATGATGCCTGATACCGACCCTGTCATCGATGACATCGCACTGGTCGAATACGTGCTGAAGACAGCGCGCGACAAGGCGCTCGTCCATGTGCACCCGGCAGCAGCCCTGACCAAGGGGCTGGCCGGAACGGAAATGACGGAATTCGGCCTGCTGCGCGAGGCCGGCGCCGTCGCCTTCACCAACGGTCGCCATGCCATGCACGACGCCCAGGTTCTGCGCCGGGCGATGACCTATGCGCGCGAATTTTCCGCCGTTATTGCACTGGAGACCCGCGACAAGCATCTCGGCGCCGGCGGCGTGATGAACGAGGGACTGCTGGCAAGCTGGCTCGGCCTTTCGGGCACGCCGCGGGAGGCGGAAGTCATCCCGCTGGAGCGCGACCTGCGACTGGCGGCCCTGACCCGCGCCGCCTATCATGCCGCACAGATCTCTGTGCCGGAATCGGCAGAAGCCATGCGCGTCGCCCGTTCCCGCGGCGCCAACGCCACCTGCGGCATTTCGATCAACCACCTCACCCTGAACGAGAACGACATCGGCGAATACCGCACGTTCTTCAAGCTGTCGCCGCCGCTTCGCGGTGAAGACGATCGGACGGCGATGGTCGAGGCGCTGGCAGACGGCACCATCGACATCATCGTCTCCTCGCACGATCCGCAGGATGTCGACACGAAGCGCCTGCCTTTCGGAGAAGCGGCAGACGGCGCGATCGGACTGGAGACCATGCTGGCCGCGGCCCTTCGCCTGCACCACAGTGGCGAGGTCTCGCTGATGCGCCTCTTCGACGCCATGTCGACGCGGCCCGCAAAAATCTTCGGCCTCGATGCCGGCACGCTCCGCGCCGGCGCCCTCGCCGACCTCGTGCTGGTCGATCTCGACGAGCCGTGGATCGCAGCCAAGGACGGTTTCGTCTCGCGCTCCAAGAACACGCCGTTCGAAGATGCCCGCTTTACCGGACGCGCCGTTCAAACCTATGTTGCGGGCAAGAGAGTGCATGCGGTGCAGCGGTAGGCGGCGGCGCGGATAGTCTGGCGGCGATTACCCTCATCCGCCCCGGGGGGGCACCTTCTCCCCGCAGGCGGGGAGAAGGGCGATCGTAGCAGCGCCTTGCCACACGCTGGCTCAGGCGGTTCCGCAATGTCCCTTTTCCCCGTTCGGGGAGAAGGTGGCGGCAGCCGTATGAGGGGCGGTCGCCCTGACGCAAAAGTTGCGCCTGGCGCAAGACAAGACAGATCGGCAATCTCGGGGGAAACAGTAGAGTGCCTGACATCATCACCTGGCAGCTAGGACCGCTGCCGACGCTTATCAGCCTCGCCTTCGGCTATCTGCTGGGCTCGATTCCCTTTGGCCTGCTGCTGACCCGCATGGCCGGCCTCGGCGATGTGCGCAAGATCGGCTCCGGCAACATCGGCGCCACCAACGTGCTGCGCACCGGCAACAAGAAGCTGGCCGCGGCCACCCTCCTGCTCGATGCGCTGAAGGGGACAGCGGCGGCGGCAATCGCATCCCGCTACGGGCTGGAAGCCGGCATCGCGGCCGGCTTTGCCGCCTTCATGGGGCATCTGTTTCCCGTCTGGCTCGGCTTCAAGGGCGGCAAGGGCGTCGCCACCTATCTCGGCATTCTGCTCGGCCTCGTTCCGTTCATGCTGGCGGTGTTCGCGGCGATCTGGGTCTCGGTTGCCTATCTCTCGCGCTATTCCTCCCTTGCCGCCCTGGTTGCAACGGCGGCATGTCCGGTTGTATTGTGGTTTACGGGGAACGAAGAGGTTGCGATACTGTTTGCGGTCATGACGCTGATCACATGGTTCAAGCATCGCGCAAACCTCTCGCGCCTGCTGAACGGCACCGAAAGCAGGATCGGCGACAAGGGTTAGCTACAGACACGTCAGGACGGGGGGCACATGTCCGAAGGCGCAGGCAGGCAGGGGATTGCGCTTTCGGAGAGACAGAAGATCGCCTGGCTGCGGCTGATCCGCAGCGACAATGTCGGTCCGGTCACCTTCCGCGACCTCATCAACCACTTCGGAACGGCCGAGGCTGCGCTTGAAATGCTGCCCGAACTTTCCAGGCGCGGCGGCGCCGTGCGCTCCATCCGCATCGCAGGCCATGCGGATGCCGAGCGGGAGATGGAACTGGCACACCGCCATGGAGCGGCCTTCGTCGGCATCGGCGAGCCCGACTATCCTCCCTTTCTGAGAAAAATCGACGGCGCGCCGCCGCTTCTGGCCATGAAGGGCAACCGGGCCGCCGCCGGCGACGTTGCCGTCGGCATCGTCGGCTCGCGCAACGCCTCGATCGCCGGCGCGAAGTTCGCGGGAATGCTGGCGAGGGATCTGGGTGCGAGCGGGTATGTCGTCGTCTCCGGGCTGGCCCGCGGCATCGATACGGCCGCCCACCGTGCCAGCCTCGCAACGGGCACGATCGCCGCCATGGCCGGCGGGCTGGACCAGCCCTACCCCCCGGAAAACATCGGTCTGCTCGACGAGATCACCTCAGGCAACGGTCTTGCCGTCAGCGAAATGCCGTTCGGCTGGGAGCCCCGTGCCCGCGACTTTCCGCGCCGCAACCGACTGATCGCGGGTATCGGCCTCGGGCTGGTCGTGGTCGAGGCGGCGAGCCGTTCAGGCTCGCTGATCACTGCCCGCAACGCAGCGGATTTCGGCCGCCTCGTCTTCGCCGTCCCGGGTTCGCCACTTGACCCGCGCGCGCACGGCACCAACGCGCTGCTCAAGGACGGCGCCATCGTCACAACGGATGCGTCGGATGTGCTGGAAGCCCTCGCGCCGCTTCGCGAGCCGGACCTATTTCAAAGCCAGAGCCGCGCCGAAGAGCCGGCGGTGGAGAGCGACCCCATGGCCCTGCCCCCTGACGATAGCGAGCGCGATCGCATCGCCTCAGCCCTCGGGCCGACGCCGGTCGAGATCGACGAGATCATCCGCCACACCGAGCTTGCGGCCGCAACGGTCTATCTCGTGCTTCTGGAACTGGATCTAGCCGGTCGTCTTCATCGCCATGCCGGCGGCTTGGTTTCGATCGCCACCGACTGACAGCGGCCGCAAGCCGGACTGGATGTCGCCTGCCTCGACATATGCCATTTCGATCAGGTAGCGCAGCATTTCCGCGCCCTCCATATTGGCAACGGCGCGAAGCTCTCCCAGCATCTGGCGGATGTAGGCAATGTTATCATGTGTCCGCCCGGTAAGCGGCAACGGAATCCTTGGTTTGGTATTCATATCAATGTCCCGTCCGAATACCGCGGCGCAGACACACGTCATCGCCGCAACCTTTGCTTCCCGAAGACGATACAACCTTTATTTTAAATTGCAATACAAGCGACAACTCCTATAGGTTGCACAAACAGCGCGCCAGTTATTTTGACGTCGCCTCTTGACCGGAACGCTTTCCCTGTTCATTTCGAGGCAACGACAACGCCGGCGCGTATCGCAGAACAGAAGGGCTATCCCGCCGGGAAAGGCCCCCGGCACAGAGAACGACGATGAATGTTGTAGTGGTGGAATCGCCTGCCAAGGCCAAGACGATCAACAAGTATCTGGGTTCAGGCTACAAGGTCCTTGCCTCTTTCGGACACGTTCGCGACCTTCCGGCCAAGGACGGATCGGTGCTTCCCGACCAGGATTTCGAAATGTCCTGGGAGGTCGACAGCGCATCCGCCAAGCGGATGAAGGACATTGCCGACGCGGTGAAATCCTCCGACGGCCTGATTCTGGCGACCGACCCGGATCGCGAAGGCGAAGCGATTTCCTGGCATGTGCTCGACCTGTTGAAGAAGAAGCGCGTGCTCGGCGACAAGCCGGTCAAGCGCGTCGTCTTCAACGCCATCACCAAGGCTGCCGTGCTCGACGCGATGAAGGCGCCGCGCGATATCGACATCGCGCTGGTCGATGCCTATCTCGCCCGTCGCGCGCTCGATTATCTCGTCGGCTTCAACCTTTCACCGGTTCTGTGGCGCAAACTGCCCGGTGCGCGCTCGGCGGGACGCGTGCAGTCGGTGGCGCTCAGACTCGTCTGCGACCGCGAGTCCGAGATCGAGCGTTTCGTGTCCGAGGAGTACTGGAATCTCTCGGCCCTGCTGAAGACGCCGCGCGGCGACGAGTTCGAGGCCAAGCTCGTTTCTGCCGACGGCAAGCGCCTGCAGGCCCGTTCCGTCGGCAACGGCGAGGAAGCAAACCGGCTGAAGGACCTGCTCGAAGGCGCGAGCTACCGGGTTGAGAGCGTCGAGGCGAAGCCGACGAAGCGCAATCCGTCCCCGCCCTTCACCACGTCCACGCTGCAGCAGGCCGCCTCCTCGAAGCTCGGCTTCTCGGCATCGCGCACCATGCAGGTGGCACAGAGGCTTTACGAAGGCATCGACATCGGCGGCGAGACCGTCGGCCTGATCACCTACATGCGAACCGACGGTGTGCAGATGGCGCCGGAGGCGATCGACGCCGCGCGGCGGGCAATCGGCAGCCAGTTCGGTGATCGCTATGTGCCGGAAAAGGCCCGCTTCTACTCCACCAAGGCCAAGAACGCACAGGAAGCGCACGAGGCGATCCGTCCGACCGACTTCAACCGCGTACCCGACCAGGTCCGTCGCGCGCTCGATCCCGATCAGGCCAGGCTCTACGATCTGATCTGGAAGCGCGCCATCGCCAGCCAGATGGCGTCGGCGGAGATTGAGCGCACCACAGTCGAGATCGACGCGGACAATGCCGGCAAGCATGCCGGCCTGCGCGCCACGGGCTCCGTCATCCGCTTCGACGGCTTCATCGCCGCCTATACCGACCAGAAGGAGGACGGCGAGCAGTCCGACGACGGCGACGAGGACGGACGGCTGCCGGAGATCAATGCGCGCGAAAACCTCGCCAGGCAGAAGATCAACGCCACCCAGCATTTCACCGAGCCGCCGCCGCGCTACTCCGAAGCGTCGCTGATCAAGAAGATGGAAGAGCTCGGCATCGGCCGGCCGTCCACCTACGCGGCGACGCTGAAGACGCTTGAGGACCGCGAATACATCACCATCGACAAGCGCAAGCTGATCCCCGAGGCCAAGGGCCGGCTCGTCACCGCCTTCCTCGAAAGCTTCTTCACCCGCTACGTCGAATACGACTTCACCGCGTCCCTGGAAGAGAAGCTCGACCAGATTTCGGCCGGCGAACTCAACTGGAAGGACGTGCTGCGCGACTTCTGGCGCGACTTCATTGCCCAGATCGACGACACGAAGGAACTGCGCGTCACGAACGTGCTGGATGCGCTGAACGAGATTCTGGCGCCGCTCGCCTTCCCCAAGCGCGAGGACGGCGGTGATCCGCGCGCCTGCCCCTCCTGCGGCACCGGCAAGCTCTCGCTGAAGCTCGGCCGCGGCAGCGGCGCCTTCATCGGCTGCTCCAACTATCCCGAATGCCGCTACACCCGGCCCTTCGGCGCGGAGGCTGCCAATGGCGAAGGCCAGGCTTCGAACGAACCGCAGGCGCTCGGCAAGGATCCGCATACCGGCGAGGAAATCACGCTGCGTTCGGGCCGCTTCGGCCCCTATGTCCAGCGCGGCGACGGCAAGGAAGCCAAGCGCTCAAGCCTGCCGAAGGGCTGGACGCCGGACAGCATCGACCACGAGAAGGCGGTGGCGCTGCTTTCGCTGCCGCGCGACATCGGCGCACATCCGGAAACGGGCAAGATGATCTCGTCCGGCCTCGGCCGCTACGGGCCGTTCGTCCTGCACGACGGCACCTATGCCAACGTAGAGAGCATCGAGGACGTGTTTTCGATCGGCCTCAACCGCGCCGTCTCCGTGCTCGCCGACAAGCAGAGCAAGGGTGGCGGACGGGCTCGCGGCGGCACGCCGGCAGCGTTGAGGACGCTTGGCGACCATCCGGACGGCGGCGCGATCACCGTTCGCGATGGCCGCTATGGTCCCTACGTCAACTGGGGCAAGATCAATGCGACGCTGCCGAAGGGCAAGGACGCCCAGGCCGTGACGCTCGAGGAAGCCCTGGTCCTGATCGCGGAGAAGGCCGGCAAGGGCGGCGGCACGAAGGCCAAGGCGAAGACTGCGAAATCCGCCGCGGCCAAGGCGGACGGCGAAAAGGCCACCAAGGCCAAGACGACGAAAAAGGCCGCCCCCAAGGCGAAAGCCGCAGCGAAGACCAAGAAGGCAAGCGCCAAGAAGGTAGACGAATGACGCATGATCCCCGCGACCGGTCGAGGCAGAACAAACGGCCCGGCCGCGCGGGCCGCGACCTGCCGCCGGGCGCCGAGATCCCTCTGATCCACGGCGAGATCCCGCCGCGCGAGGTGTTGTTGCGCTTCATCGCCGACCACCCGGACAAGGCCTCCAAGCGTGAAATCTCCAAGGAATTCGGGCTGAAGGGCGAAAAGCGGGTCGAGCTGAAGCAGATCCTCAAAAGCTTCGAGGAGGAAGGCCTCCTGGAAAAGCGGCGCAAGTCGCTCGTGCGTCCAGGCGCCCTGCCTCCGGTTGCCGTCCTCGACATCACCACCCGCGACGTCACGGGCGATCTCATCGGCAGGCCGGCCGAGTGGCTGGACGAGCTCGGCGTTGCGCCGGCGGTGACGATCCGCCAGCCGAGCGTCGGCAAGTCGGCCGGCAAGGCGCCGGTCGCAGGCCTCGGCGACCGGGTTCTGGCGAAGATCTTCCCGGCCAAGGATCGCGGCGGTCCGGCCTATACCGCCCGTGTGATCAAGATCCTCGACAAGCGCAAGAATGCCGGCATGGGCGTGTTCCGCACCGCTGCGGATGGCGGTGGCCGGATCATGCCGATCGACAAGCGCGGCGAGGAACTGTCCGTCGACAGCGATTTCACGGCGGGCGCGAAGGACGGCGACCTCGTCGAGATCGACGTGGTCCGCATTGGCCGCTACGGCCTGCCGCGCGCGCAGGTGAAGGCGGTGATCGGTTCGGTCGCTTCGGAGAAGGCGATCTCGATGATCGCAATCCATGCGCATGGCATTCCCTACATCTTCCCCGAAGGCGTGCTGAAGGAAGCCGCGGCCGCCGGCCCGCCGACGATGGCGCACCGCGAGGACTGGCGCGCGCTGCCGCTGATCACGATCGACCCGGCCGACGCCAAGGATCACGACGACGCCGTTTATGCCGAAGCGGACACCGCGCCGGAAAATCCAGGTGGCGTCATCGTCACGGTCGCGATCGCCGACGTCAGCTACTATGTCCGTCCCGGCTCCGCACTGGACCGGGAGGCGCTGAAGCGTGGCAACTCGGTCTATTTCCCCGACCGGGTCGTGCCGATGCTGCCCGAGCGGATCTCCAACGACCTCTGCTCGCTGAAGGAAGGCGTGGACCGGCCGGCGCTCGCCGTGCGCATGGTGTTTTCCAAGGAAGGCCGTAAGGCGAGCCATACCTTCCACCGCATCATGATGAAGAGTGCCGCCAAGCTTTCCTACCAGCAGGCGCAGGCGGCGATCGACGGCGCGCCGGACGACAAGACCGGGCCGATCCTCGAAACGATCCTCAAGCCGCTGTGGAACGCCTATCGCATCCTCACCGTGGGCCGCGACCGGCGCCAGCCGCTCGAACTCGACATGCCCGAGCGCAAGATCCTGCTGAAGGAGGACGGCACGGTGGACCGCGTCTTCGTGCCCCCTCGCCTCGACGCGCACAGGCTGATCGAGGAAATGATGATCCAGGCAAACGTCGCTGCAGCGGAGACGCTGGAAAAGCGGCAGCAGTCGCTGATCTACCGCGTCCATGACGCGCCGTCGCTCGCCAAGCAGGAAACGCTGCGCGAATTCCTCGCAACCCTCGACATTTCGCTGGTCCGCGGCGGCAACATGCGTTCGAACCATTTCAACGGTATCCTGAAGAAGGCCGAGGACAAGCCGTTCCAGCAGATGGTCAACGAGATGGTGCTGCGCTCGCAGAGCCAGGCGATCTACAGCCCCGAGAACATCGGCCACTTCGGCCTCAACCTGCTGAAGTACGCCCATTTCACCTCGCCGATCCGCCGCTATGCGGACCTGATCGTGCATCGCGCGCTCGTGGCCTCGCTGAAGCTCGGTGAAGGCGGCATTACCATGGATGAGGAGGCCGCACTCGACGACATCGCTGCCGAAATCTCCACCTTCGAGCGCCGCGCCATGGCGGCCGAGCGCGACACGGTCGACCGCCTGATCGCCCATCATCTTGCCGGCCGGATCGGCGAAGAGTTCGAGGGCCGCGTGTCGGGCGTCACCAAGGCGGGGCTTTTTGTCACTCTTCCCGCCTATGGCGCCGACGGCTTCGTGCCTATATCTACGCTCGGTCGCGATTATTACATCTACGACGAGGCGCATCAGGCGCTTTCCGGCGAGAAGACCGGATTGGGCTATCGTCTCGGCGACGAGGTCGTGGTCAGGCTGGCGGAGGCGGTGCCGCTTGCTGGCGCGCTACGCTTCGAGATGTTGAGCGAAGGGCGCAAGATGCCGACGGGCGTGCGCTCGTTCCACAAGGCCAACCGCCGCGATCGCAGCGGGTCACGGCGGCAACCGGGCACGCGCCCGCCGCGAGGCAGGCGCTAGTCCGGGCATAGGCTAGGGTAGCAAGGATACGAACATGCAGGCGACCTTTCGACAGACCGCATCGGGCTCCGGCCAAAGTCGCGCAGAGGAACGCCCGCTGGGCCGCGCAATCCGCCGCGGCATGCTGAACCGCTGTCCGGCCTGCGGCGAAGGTCGCCTGTTCCGGAGCTTCCTCAAGCCTGTCGATGCCTGCACCGTCTGCGGCGAAGAGATGCTCCATCACCGTGCCGACGACCTGCCTCCCTATCTCGTCATCACCATCGTCGGCCATTTCGTGCTCGCCGGCTACATGGCGACGGATCTCCTGCTTCCCTTCAGCACGTGGATGCATCTGGCCATCTGGGTGCCCGTGACAATCATCAGCGCAATCTTCCTGATGCAGCCCGTCAAGGGCGGGGTGATCGGCCTGCAGTGGGCCTTGCGGATGCATGGTTTCGACGGACATGCCGACACGCCGGCCGACGACCTCCCCTCCCGCGAAGCCAACGAATGACCGCCGCTCCCCTGCTCCGGCCGGTGGATGCCGCCTCGGTCGTCCTGATCGACCGCTCGGAGGGGCGATTTCGCGTTCTTGTCGGCAGGCGCAGTAGCCGGCACGTCTTCATGCCCGACGTCTACGTGTTCCCCGGCGGACGGCGCGACCGCGGCGATTCGCGTATGCCCGTCCTCTCCTGCCTGCACGAAGCCACGAGCGCACGCCTGTCGATCCGAACACATGCCCGCATGCGCGAGGCGACGTTGCAGGGCCTTGGCGTTGCGGCCCTGCGCGAACTGCACGAGGAGGCCGGGCTTGTGGTCGGAAGGCGCACAAGTAGCGACGAACGCCTTGGCACGCCCTTTCTGCCGGATCTGTCACATCTTCGTTTCTTTGCGCGCGCTATAACGCCCCCTGGACCGCCGCGCCGCTTCGACGCCCGCTTTTTTGCCCTTTTTACCGACGATGCAGGCGTCGATCCTGCCAGTGCGCAGGATAGCCCCGAGCTTTTCGACCTGCATTGGGTCGACATCTTTGAGGAACTGAAGATCGAGATGCCAGCGATAACCGTCACGGTTCTTGAGGAACTGAAGAATTCCCTGCAAAGAGACCCGACACTGCCGTTCGGGGATCAGGCTGCGCTCTTCATGCACCGCCGGGGCCGGTTCGTCCGAGATACGCTTTAGGATATCGCGCGCATGTCAGATCCCCAAACGGATCCCAAGCCGGGTTACAAGCCAGGCTCGATGCCGTCCAGCCCTGCGCCAGTCGACAGCATCCACTGGCGCTCGCTCGTGGCGGCGATGGCGGCGATCGGCGCGGTCGGTATCGCGATCGGCCTGGGCCTGCCGCTCCTCAGCATCATCATGGAAAAGCGCGGCATCTCGTCTACGCTGATCGGGCTGAATTCCGCGATGGCGGGCATCGCCGCGATGCTGAGCGCCCCGTTCACCACCAAGCTTGCCCATCGCTTCGGCACCTCGAACATCATGGTCGCCGCGATCGTCCTGGCTGCCGCAAGTTCGCTCGGATTCTACTACGTCGAGAATTTCCTTCTGTGGTTTCCCCTGCGAATCGTTTTCCACGGGGCGACCACGATGCTGTTCATCTTGTCGGAATTCTGGATCAACGCCGCGGCACCACCGCGCCGGCGCGGTCTGGTGCTCGGCATCTACGCGACCGTCCTCGCACTCGGCTTTGCAAACGGGCCTCTCCTCTTCTCGCTTTTGGGCAGCGACGGCCCCCTGCCTTTCGCCGTCGGCGCCCTGATCATTCTGCTCGCTGCCGTGCCGATCCTGTTTGCACGGCGGGAAAGCCCGACGATCGACGAGAAGCCGGAACTGCATTTCATGCGCTACGTCTTCCTTGTGCCGACCGCCACGGCCGCCGTCTTCGTCTTCGGCGCGGTGGAAGTCGGCGGTCTGTCGCTCTTTCCGATCTACGCCACGCGCACGGGCTTTACCGAATCGCAGGCCGCATTGCTGCTGACGGTCATGGGCGTCGGCAATTTCCTGTTCCAGATTCCGCTCGGCATGCTGTCCGACCATATGAAGGATCGCCGCAGGCTGCTTTCGATCATGGCCTGCGTCGGGCTTGCAGGTGCGGCCTCCCTGCCGCTTCTGTCCGAAAACTGGCTGCTGATGGCCATCGTGCTGCTCTTCTGGGGCGGCTGCGTCTCCGGCCTCTACACCGTGGGACTCAGTCATCTCGGCTCGCGCCTGACCGGAGCCGACCTCGCGGCAGCCAACGCCGCGTTCGTGTTCAGCTATGCGGTCGGCACGGTTGCCGGCCCGCAGGCGATTGGCGCAGCGATGGATATCGCCGGTCTGGACGGATTTGCGTGGGCGATCGTGTTCTTCTTTGGCCTCTATGTCGCGCTTTCCCTGGCACGCATGGTGTTCCGGCCAAAACGGACTTGACTTTTCGGGCGCGATTTGTAGTTTCGCGCCACATTTGAAGTTCCAATGCCGTGGAACCGGACAGGTCGTCCACGGCTTCGTTTTTGTAAAGGCAGGACGACCATGGCCAAGGCTACCACCATCAAGATCAAGCTGCTGTCGACGGCCGACACCGGCTTCTTCTACGTGACGACGAAGAACAGCCGTACGATGACGGAAAAGATGACCAAGACGAAGTACGACCCGGTCGCGCGCAAGCACGTCGAGTTCAAGGAAACCAAGATCAAGTAATCCTGGTTGCTTCGGCAAATTCCAAAGGCGTGTCGCTTCTGCGGCGCGCCTTTTTGTTTTGCCGCTGCCCCGCAGAAGAGGCGTTGGGTGTGTCAGATGGTGAAACAGTCGGCCTGAAACCAAAACGCCGCTCCCTTTCGGAAGCGGCGTCAAATTGGGGGCCGGCTGGGGATGACGACGGCACGAGGATTCCGTTTATGTCTTCACCAGCCGGCCGACCCCACGACCCAGGAGATGCGGCGGACCTAGCATCATGGGGTAACCCTGTGGGAGCTCTCGCTCGCCTTTGAAAAGAGGATTGCGCGGAATGGGAAAAAAATCAATAAAATCTTGATCACCGCAGGCTCCCGGCCCGCAGGGTTGGTTAATCCGTTTGCCTTGGCCATTGGGAATCAGGCGAAGAAAACGTTATTTAACGCAACAAATTTTCGCGGCGAAATCAACAACCCCCAAGTGCAATCCGCCTGCTACAAATATCCTGGCGCTACGTGAGCCCCCTTCACGTACGGCGCCGAACACATTGAATACATTAGCAAACACAAACAGTAATATAAATCGCAAAAAGTGGACGGCTGGACACTTTTTTGACGAAGGCGGCGATCGTGCGGCAAGCCTCAAAATTCCTGTTGAGCGGTTCGCAAAAACTTGATGGCGTATCAGCTTTCGCTATTTAGCATGAGCTAAAATCTGTGGATAAGTGAAGGCGCAACGCGAGTGTGTTGCTTTCGCCACGCTTTGCGACCGTTGGCGTGAGTGCGCGCGGCCCGTCGGTGGGTCAGTCTGGGACAGATCGAAGGTCGAGCCGGAAATTCAACAGACGATGGCGGCGCTTGCGCTCACGCGGCGGCCGCCACGACGCGGTTCCGGCCACCGCGCTTGGCCTCATAGAGCGCATTGTCGGCGCGCTTGAGCAGCGTCTCCGGGCTATCGCTTTGCGGAGACAGCGTGGCGATACCCATTGATGCCGTTACCTGCAGGGGAACGGCGACATCGCCCAGGCGGAACGGTTCCTGCTCGATCGCCATGCGCAGCCGCTCGGCCACGACGGCCGCCGTTTCCGGCGGGGTATCCGGCATAACGAGCACGAACTCCTCGCCGCCGTAGCGGCAGGCAAGATCGGCGCCGCGCACGGCCGAACGCAACCTGCTGGCGAATTCGCGCAACACCGCATCGCCGACATCATGGCCATAGGTATCGTTGATCAGCTTGAAGCGATCGATATCGGTCATGCAGATCGACATCGCGCGGCCGCGGACGACGGAGCGGTCGATCAACAGCTTGAGGTGGCTGTCGAGGTACCTTCGATTGTGCAGGCCCGTCAGGCCGTCGGTCACGGCCAGCTCTATCGATTGCTTGACGCTGGAGCGCAGGCGGTCGTTGTAGCGCTTGCGGCGGATCTGCGTAAGGCTGCGGGCCAGAAGCTCGTTGGGTTCGATCGGGCGCACGAGGTAGTCCGTCACGCCGAGGTCGAGTGCGCGGACGATCATCTCGTCATGGCCCTGCTCGGCGATCAGGAGGATCGGCAGATAGCGCGTGCGCTCAAGCGAGCGCAGCTGCGAGCAGAGACGAAGCGGATCGTATTCGGCGAAGTTCGCGTTGACGATCACCAGTTCGAAAGGCTTCTCCGCGGCCTCGAAGAGCGCTGCCTGCGGATCCGACATGCAGGTGACGTCAGCAACGGGCTTCAGCGCCCGGACGATGCGCTCCTGCGAGCTGCCGCGCCCGTCCACCAACAGGATCGAGCCCGGCTCGTCCCCGAGTGCCCCACTGAGCGAGGGGTCCATGCCGAGTGCCTCGGCAGCGGCCGCGCGCACGCGAAGTTCGTCCGTGAGGGTCTTCAGCCGGACGAGGCTCTTCACCCGCGACATCAGTTGGAGGTCATTGACAGGCTTGGTCAAGAAATCGTCTGCCCCGGCCTTCAGCCCCCTCACGCGGTCCGAAGGCTGGTCCAGCGCGGTGACCATCACCACGGGGATATGCGCCGTGCGCGGATTTTCCTTCAGCCGCTCGCAGACCTCGAAGCCGTCGATCCCCGGCATCATCACGTCGAGCAGGATGAGATCCACCTGTGTCCGTTCGCAGATCGCCAGGGCGTCGAAACCGTTTGCCGCCGTCAGCACGTCGAAATATTCCGCCAGGAGCCGCGCTTCCAGCAGCTTCACGTTTGCAGGAATATCATCGACGACGAGAATGCGTGCTGTCATGGGTGCGGATCCGGCCTCATGCGTCGCCCAGATAGGTCTTGATAGTCTCGATGAATTTCGGCACCGAGATCGGCTTTGAGACATAGGCCTCGCACCCCCCTTGGCGGATTCGCTCCTCGTCGCCCTTCATCGCGAACGCGGTGACGGCAATCACCGGGATGACATGAAGTTCGTCGTCCTCCTTCAGCCACTTCGTGACCTCGAGACCCGACACTTCCGGCAGCTGGATGTCCATCAGGATCAGATCGGGACGATAGCGTCGGGCAAGATCGAGCGCCTCCATCCCGTTCCGGGTCTGGATGGTGCTGTAGCCGGAAGCCTCGATGAGGTCCCGGAAGAGCTTCATGTTCAGCTCGTTGTCCTCGACTATCATCACCTGCTTCGGCATCAGACGTCCTTGCCCCTCACTCCAGCTTTGCAACGCCCCTCGAGACATATAAGTTGCGACAATGCCGTATTCGCCCAGCGCGATCCCTGCGATAGTAGCGGCATTTGGTTGACTAAAAGGTAACTTTTCCGGGAAACTGCCATGCAAAGCCAAAAAGATACAACGGCCCAGGACGCCGAATCGACGGCCGTGTCCGTCCTTGCCTGGCTGGCTGGCGAGCCCGAGCATTTCTCGCGCTTCCTGTCGCTCACCGGCATGGCGCCAGAGGATCTGCGCGCGGCTGCGGGAAATCGCAGTTTCCTCGCGGGACTCGTCGATTTCCTCATGGGCCACGAGCCGACGCTGATGGAGTTCTGCGAGGCGACGGAAACGAAGCCGGAAACGGTGGTGCGCGCCCATTCCGTGCTGACGGGCGGTGCAAATGCAGGCGGCTGGTGATGAACGCGCCCGATTTTTTGCCCCTTGAAAAGCTCCGCCTGGCGGACCGGCCGCTCATCGTCTGCGATGTCGACGAGGTCGTCCTGGAATATCTGACGCCCTTTACCGCGTTCCTGCGTTCGCGCGACCACGACCTCTTGCCGCGCTCCTTCCGCCTGCATGGCAACATCGTCGAGCGCGGCACAGGTACCGTCGCCATCGATGCTGTGGTCGATGCGCTGCAGGAGGAGTTCTTCGCGGCACAGGAGGACTGGCAGACGCCGGCGGCACTGGCCGTCGAGACGCTGATGGCGCTCGGACGCGACGCGGACATCGTCTTTCTCACCGCCATGCCGCCACGCCATGCCGAGGCGCGCCGCCGGTTGCTGCAGCGGATCGGCCTGACCTTCCCGATGGTGGCGACGGAGGCGGCGAAAGGCCCCGTGGTCCACACCCTTCATGGCGGGCGCCCGCTGCCGGTCGCCTTCATCGACGACATCCACTACAACCACCGCTCGGTCGGCGAGAGCGTGCCCGACGCGCTGCTCGTGCGGCTGATGGCGAACAAGGCCTTTCTCGCCATGGCGCCGGACCCGGGCGAACGGGTCTGCTGCGCCACATGCTGGAACGAGGCCGACCGCCTGATCCGCACGCACTTCCAGGGCGCGCGCCACTCCTGATGGGCGCAACGCGCGGACGGGGAAGCGGAATGCGGCTGTGGCAGGCATAAGCTTCTCTTTTCGACGGGCTTGAGGATCACAATCTTAGGCGCTAATGTGCAAATGTTCAACGTTTGTTCCGATCGATGCAGGCTGACGAGATACGCCATCCGGGATTTTGTCGCGATTGCCTGGACGGGCAGCCGCCAGCGCAACGCCGTTGCCGGAAATGCGGCAGCCCCCGGCTCATCTATCACGACGAACTCTATGGCCTGACGCTGGCACATATCGACTGCGACGCCTTCTACGCCTCGATCGAAAAGCGCGACAATCCGGACCTTGCCGACAAGCCCGTGATCATAGGCGGCGGAAAACGCGGCGTCGTCTCCACCGCCTGCTACATCGCCCGCATTCATGGCGTACGGTCGGCCATGCCCATGTTCAAGGCGCTCGAAGCCTGTCCCCAGGCCGTCGTCGTCAAGCCCGACATGGAAAAGTACGTGCGCGTCGGCCGGCAGATCCGGGCCATGATGGAGGAGTTGACGCCGCTGGTGCAGCCGCTTTCCATCGACGAGGCCTTTCTGGAGCTGAAGGGAACCGAACGCCTGCACCATGACCCGCCGGCCCGCGTGCTGGCCCGCTTTGCGCAGCGGGTCGAACAGGAGGTGGGGATTACGATTTCCGTCGGCCTATCCTACTGCAAGTTCCTTGCAAAGGTCGCTTCCGACCTGCAGAAACCGCGCGGCTTTTCGGTCATCGGCCAGGCGGAGGCGCTGGAGTTCCTGCGGCCCCGCTCGGTGCGGCTGATCTGGGGCGTGGGCAAGGCATTCGCCGAGACGCTGGAGCGGGATGGCATCCGCGAAATCGGCCAGTTGCAGACGATGGAGGAGACCGAACTGATGCGCCGCTACGGCGTGATGGGCAAGCGGCTCTACCATCTGTCGCGCGGACAGGACGACCGCCAGGTGCACCTGAACGACGCGGCCAAGAGCGTGTCGTCAGAGACGACGTTTTTCGACGACATTTCCGCCTATGACGACCTCGTCACGCATCTGCGCCGTCTCGCCGAACAGGTGGCAGCGCGGCTGCGCAAGGCCGACATCGCCGGCCAGACGGTGGTGCTGAAACTGAAGACGGCGGACTTCAAGAGCCGCACGCGCAACCGCAAGCTTGAAGATCCGACCATGCTGGCCGACCGCATCTTCCGCATCGGCATGGAGCTTCTGAAGAAGGAAGCGGACGGAACCAAGTTCCGCCTCATCGGCATCGGCGTTTCCGATCTCTGCGATCCGCAGCGCGCCGATCCACCCGACCTCGTCGATCCGCTGGCGAGCCGCCGCGCCGCCGCCGAGGCCGCCGTCAACGTTCTGCGCGACAAGTTTGGCAAGAAGAGCGTGGAGACGGGCTACACGTTCGGCAAGGAGCGGCGATAGAACTGCAAGGCACGGCGGGCGCCGGCGAGAATGCGCGCTGTTACGCGAAGCCAAGCTATGGGGCAGAAGCGGCGCGGCGGCCGCGACCCTGCTCGCCGCTACAGTCAATCGGAACCTCCCCGCCCCTCCCTGATCGGCTTTTGCGCGGCTGCGATGTCTGTGGCCCCCTGCAGCCCTCCGAAATCGCGGCTGACACGCGTCACCGGATCTCGATATGGCTGCGAAGCCGCGCCAGCACGGTAGCGCTGCTCTTTGAAACCAGCTCGCGCCTGATGCTCACAAGGTCGCGCCGCCGCTGCGAACCGCGCCTCCGGCGCTTCCTTCCTAAAGCCTTCTTTACGATCTCCGTAATAAACTCGGCACTTCCCATGTATTGCGTAAGGACGGGAACATGCTTTTGCGTTTCGCCGCCGGGTTCGGCCTCTTTGCCCTCACCACGACGACCGCACTTGCCGGTACCATCGAAGGTCCGTTGCAGATCATCGTCTCGCGGGACCTCCAGACGCTGAAGGTCTACGACGGCGATACGGTCGTTGCCAGTTCCAACGTGTCCAGCGGCAAGCAAGGTCATACGACCCCGACCGGCATCTTCTCCATCCTGGAGAAGAAGCGCATGCACCATTCCAATCTCTACGACGACGCGCCCATGCCGTTCATGCAGCGGCTGACATGGTCCGGCATCGCCCTGCACGCCTCCAGCCACGTGCCGGCCTATCCCGCCTCGCATGGCTGCGTGCGCATGCCCGATGCTTTCGCCAAGACGCTCTACCGCATGACCCAACGCGGGGGCCATGTCCTGATCACCGGCGGCGATGCCGCGCCGCGCCGGATCGACCATCCCGGACTGTTCCGGCCGATAGCGGCACCGGCCGACGGGCGCGAGCTCCTCTCCGACGCCTCGCTGCGGCCGACGATCCCGAACGCGTCCGAGGGCGCCGTCGAGGTTGCCATGCACATGCCGAAGGAGCCTTGGCCGAAGCCGCTGCTGCAGCGGCCGGCAGGCGATCCGATCCGCATCCTGATCACGCGGGCGACGCCTCGCGATGCGACGAAGGACCTGCAGACCTCGTTGAACGCGCTCGGTTTCGACGCGGGCGCCGCCGACGGCGTGGCGGGGCAGAAGACGTCGGAGGCGATCCGCGCCTTCCAGGCGGCGGAAGGAATGCCGGCGGACGGGAACGCGACCGCCGCGCTGATGGAAGCCGTTCTGAAGAAGGCAGGGAGGGATGCGCCGTCCAATGGCAGAATCTCGGTCCGCAAGGCGTTCCAGACAGTCCTGGAAGCGCCGGTCACGATCAAGGACCCCGCGGCGGAACTGGGAACCCAGTTCCTTCTCGCGCGCACCGCAGAGGGCGGCGGCGACATCGATTGGTTCGCCGTCACGCTGGACAACCGGCTTCCCCCCGCGACGCGCAAGCGGCTTGGCCTTGCCGATGACGGTTCGATTGCACAGCCATCGTCCGATCCCCTTGCAAGCGTTCTCGACCGCATCGAGGTGCCGGACGACGTCCGCAAGAAAATCGACGCGATGATCGGGGACGGCGCATCGGTGACGATTACCGACACGGGCTATGAAACCGAGACCGGCAAGGGCACAGATTTCATCACCCTGACGCGACCCGGCCCGCCCGGCGCCTACTCCTCTTCGGGTGTCCTGCGTCGGAAGGAATCCTCGATCGTCAGGATCGAGTGAGCGTATATGCCTTCCTCCAGCACTGACATTAAAGCCTCCCCATTCGCGGTCGTCTTGTCGGGGCGTGACGCTGGTGCTACGCCACGGCCAGACATTCGCCATGGGAGAAAACCAGAGATGAGACACCGTCACTTCGGACGCACCGCCTTCACGACCACCGATATCGGTTTCGGCGCCTGGCAGATCGGCGGCGCCTGGGGCGATGTCAGCGAAGCGGACGGACGCGCGGCGCTGAATGCAGCGCTCGACGCCGGCATGACCTTCATCGACACCGCCGACGTCTACGGCGACGGCCGTTCGGAAAAGATCATAGCCGATGTGCTCAAGGCGCGCGGCGGCATACGGCCGATGGTCGCGACAAAGGCCGGCCGGCGGCTTTCGCCGCATGTGGCCGATGGCTACACCAAGGCCAACCTAGAAGCCTTCATCGATCGCAGCCTGAAGAACCTCGAGGTCGACTGCCTCGATCTCGTGCAGCTTCATTGCCCGCCGACGGAGGTCCTTTACCGGCCGGAAGTGTTTGCCGGACTGGACGACCTGAAGACCGCCGGCAAGATCGCCAACTACGGCGTCAGCGTCGAGAAGGTCGAGGAAGCGCTGAAGGCGATCGAGTATCCCGGCGTCGTCAGCATCCAGATCATCTACAACATCTTCCGCCAGCGTCCCGCTGACCTGTTCTTCAAGGAAGCCCAGCGCCGCAACGTCGCCGTCATCGCACGCGTGCCGCTGGCAAGCGGCCTTCTGTCCGGCAAGATCACGCGCGACACCCAGTTCGCGGCCGACGACCATCGCAACTTTAATCGCCACGGCGAATCCTTCGACGTCGGCGAGACCTTTGCCGGCGTGCCGTTCGACGTAGGCCTGCAGGCGGTCGAGGAAATCCGCAAGCTGGTGCCGGCCGGCATCGGCATGGCGGCGTTCGCGCTGCGCTGGATCCTGATGAACGACGCCGTCAGCGTCGTGATTCCGGGTGCCCGGAATGCCGCGCAGGCGCAAGCCAATGCGAAGGCCGCCGAGCTGGCTCCGCTGTCGGCAGACGTGATGGCAGCCACCGCAGAAATCTACGACCGCCTGATCGCACCCCACGTGCACCAGCGCTGGTAGGCTGGTCCCGGCTCCTTCCCGGCATTGGCGCCTCGCCCGGTTGCGAGGCGCTTTTTTTCATGATCTACGCCCGCCCCCGGCGCCACGCGCAGCAACGAACGCTCGATCTGCGCGCATTTTTGCACATCAACCGTAGTGATATCAGCTATCACGCCTATCTATTTCGTTTATACTTGTCGTAGCGCTAGGCTTCCCATCAGCTTCTCAGAAAGCTCCAGACAAGGGGAACAACCATGAAAAAGAGCATTGCTGCACTGGCGTTTACGGTCGCGGGCCTGCTGGCCGCATCCGCCTCCGCCGAAACATTGAAGATTGGCACCGAGGGCGCCTACCCGCCGTTCAACTACCAAGAAACCAACGGCAAGCTCGGCGGTTTCGACGTCGAGATCGGCCTTGCCCTGTGCGAGAAGATGAAGGTCGAGTGCGAGGTCGTGGCGCAGGACTGGGACGGCATCATTCCCGGACTGCAGGCGAAGAAGTATGACATGATCATTGCTTCGATGTTCATCACCGAGGAGCGCAAGAAGCAGGTGTCCTTCACCGACCCCTACTATCTGGCCGCGATGACGCACGCCGCACCCAAGGGCGCCAACATCACCGATTTCACCAATGAAGGCATGAAGGGCAAGGCGATCGGCGCCCAGTCCGGTACGACGCAGGCGGACTATGTCGCCGCCGTCTATCCGGACGCCGACATCAAGCTCTATCCTACCCAGGACGAGGTCAATCTCGACATGGCCAACGGCCGTCTCGACCTGGAGGTGGGCGACATGATCCCGCTTCTGGACTGGGTGACGAAGAACGAAGACGGCAAGGCCTGCTGCGAACTGATCGGTGCGCCGATCACTGATCCGAAATTTGTGGGCGAAGGCGTCGGCATCGCCGTTCGCCAGGACGACAATGCGCTGCGCGAGCGCCTGAACCAGGCCCTGAAGGAAATCCGCGCGGACGGCACCTACCAGAAGATCAACGACAAGTACTTCTCGATCGACATCTACACGATGAAGTGAGTCGGCAGGTCTGGCGAACAAGCTTGCTCGGCGGCGGGACCACGTGCCTTGCCGCCGGCGCGCGAGCCCCTGCAGATCGCGGCGATCTTCCCGCCAAGAAGGTTCGTACGAGATGCAGGCGGCCTGCCGGCCGCCAAACCGCCAGCAGCGCCGCAGCCAGCGTCTTGCCTTCTCCGCATAAGCCGTCATAGCTGGTGCCATGCCCACCAATCGCCTCGAACGCTTCGCCCACAACCTCGACTGGAACTTGCTGCGCACCTTCGTGGTGGTGGTCGAGGAAGGCAGCATCACCAAGGCGGCAAACCGGCTTCTGCTACAGCAACCGGCCGTCAGCATGGCGTTGAAACGGTTGGAGCAGACCGTCGGCCACAAGCTGATCGACAGGCGACCGGGGCGATTCGATCTCACCGAGGCCGGTGCACGGCTTCATGCGCTTTGCCGCGACATCTTCACCTCCGTCGTCCGGTTGCCTGAAGCAATGGAGCCGACCGGCGAAGAGATATCAGGCCACATCACCATCCACACGGTCAGCCACGCCCTGAACCCGGACTGGGACCGGGCGCTGGCCAGCTTCTTCCGCCTTCATCCCCGCGTGACCGCGGGCGTCAAGGTCGAGACGACCTCGGACGTGATCCGCTCGGTCGAACGCGGCGTCGCCACGCTCGGCATCTCCGACGGCATCATCCCGGCAGGGCTAAACTGTGCTCCGTTCTGCATCGAGACCTATGCGCTCTACTGCGGCCGCGGCCACCGCCTGTTCGGCACCGAAGGCATCCGCATCGAGGAATTGCGCGGTGAACCCTACGTCAGTTTCATTTCCGATGTGCTGGGTGGTCCGCATATGGGGCCGGTGACGGCGGTCCGTGCGATCGGCTCGTTCGGCCAGCAGGTACGCGCGATTGCGTTCAACGTCGAGGAAGTCCTTCGGCTGGTCATCGCGGATGCGGGCATCGGCATGCTGCCCGTGCATCTTGCCGCGACGTCGGTGGCTGCCGGCGACCTCTGGCAACTGCCGCCCTATGACGACCTGCCGCAGACCGAGACTTTCCGCATCACCAATCCAAGTGCCGCCCTCAACCCTGCCGAACGCGCCTTCCTTGCGCACATCGCGGATGTTCCGCTCTGGCAGCATCCAAACGCATAAACGGCATTTATAGCCGCCTTCATGACTATAAATTTGAGCGACGGTTCCGTCTCCCCTACAAGATGCCGTCAACGCGGCCTGCCAAGCACGGCCGGATAGCGGACGGGATGGACGAACATGCAGCACTATGACGTGGCCATTGTCGGTGGCGGGATTGCAGGATTGTCCCTTGCCTATTTCCTTGCGCCGCAACGTTCCGTGGTCGTGCTGGAGCGCGAAAGCGCGCATGGCTATCACAGCACCGGGCGTTCGGCCGCCGAGTTCACCCTGCGCGACAACACCCCAGCCGTGAACGCACTTGCCCGCGTCAGCCACGCCTTCATGTCTGATCCGCCGGCGGAATTTACCACAGTCCCGCTATTGACCAGGCGGGGGAGCCTCTGGATCGGAGAAGCGGGCAAGGAGGAAGCGGTCGACAGTGCGCGGCGCAAAGCGCAGGCGAGCGGGGCCGACGTGGTGGCTCTCACCGTGGAGGAGGCGGTTGCGCGCGCGCCTTTCCTCGATCCGACCTATGTCGCGGCCGCCTATTTCGATCCGGACTACTGGGACATCGACGTCGACGCCCTGCTGCAGGGATATGCGCGCGGTGCGCGTCGATTTGGAGCGGAGTTGCTGACCGGATCGGAACTCGTCCGTGCCCGACATGAAGATGGCCTATGGCAGATCGAAACGTCGAGGGTCCATCTGTCGGCGGGACTGCTGGTGAATGCGGGCGGTGGCTGGGCGGACGCGATCGCGCAGATCTGCGGCGTGACGCCCGCCGGCATCGTCCCCCACCGGCGCACGGCGATCACCGTCAACCTGCCGGATGGCATCGACGCTTCCGCCTTGCCGGAGATCAACGAGATCGAGGAGACCTACTATTTCAAGCCGGATGCCGGACGCCTGCTGGCCTCACCGGCGGACGAGACGCCCTGCGAGCCGGCCGACGTGCAGCCCGAAGAGATCGACATCGCCTACGCCGCGCACTATCTGCAGGAAGCAACGACGCTGAGCATCGGCCGGATCGCCAGCAGTTGGGCGGGCATGCGCAGCTTCTCCGCCGACCGGCTGCCGGTGGTCGGTCCGGCACGCGACAATCCCGCCTTTTTCTGGCTTGCCGGACAGGGCGGCTATGGCATCCTCACCTCGCCGGCTCTCGGACGGCTTGCGGCGCATCTGCTGACCGGCACTCCGCTGCCGCCGGTCTTTGTCCGCGAGGGCGTCGAGCCGGCCTCGTTTTCTCCCGCACGCTTCGGCTGAGGCCGCGCCGGATCGGGCCGGCCACGGGGAAACAGGAAGCGGCCTGCCCTTCCCCCGGATGGTCTCATCGCAGCCCTTGCCTTATCCGGCGGCTTTTCCATCTGCCTAAGCAGGCAGGGCTCACCGTTCCAGCAGGTCGAACAACATACGGCGGTAAAGCGAAAGGGGCGCCGAAGCGCCCCTTTCCTTATTTCTGTTCGATGACCTGGCCGTCCGGCGCAGCCGTCGGCAGGCGACTGCCTTCGCGGTCCGTCCACCAGCGCGACAGGAACAGCAGGATCGGACCGCCGATGTAGATCGACGAGGATGTGGCGACGATGACGCCGAAGACCATCGGCCAGGCGAACGGCTTGACCGTGTCCCCGCCCCAGATCGCCATCGGCAGCAGGGCCGCGGCCACGGCAACCGAGGTGAAGATGCATCGCATGATCACCTGGTTGATCGACAGGTCGATCAGTTCGGCGAACGGCATCGACTTGTACTTGCGCAGGTTCTCGCGCATGCGGTCGTAGACCACCACCTTGTCGTTGACCGAGTAGCCGATCATCGTCAGCACGGCTGCGATCGCCGTCAGGTTGAAGTCGATCTGCATCAGCGCGAAGAAGCCGATCATCTTGGTGACGTCGAGGATCAGCGTTGCGATGGCGCCGACTGCAAAGTGCCATTCGAAGCGCCACCAGATGTAGATCAGGATCGCCAGCATGCCGAGGCCGACGGCGATGAAGCCGGACCGGGCAAGCTCGGTGCTGACGGTCGGGCCGACGACTTCGGTGCGCTCGAAGCTCGCGTCCGGTATCACCTCGAGCACGCCCTTCTGCATCTGCTGGAGCGCTGCCGTTTGCGCCTCTTCGCCGCCGGGCTGGCGCTGGACGCGAATCAGGACCGATGTCCCCTGGCCGAACTCCTGCAGCGCGACCTCGCCGAGGTTCAGCCCCTCCATCTTCTCGCGCAGGGGCGCCAGCTCGATCGGCGTCTTGGACGTCGCCTCGACCTGAATGCCGCCGATGAAGTCGATGCCATAGTTGAGGCCCGGCTTGAGGAACAGGATGACCGAACTGATCGAAAGGAAGGCCGAGATGGCGATGGCGATGTAGCGCCGCCGCATGTAGGAGAAGTTCGGAATGCCCCACACCGCACCGAAGATCGAATGGATCTCGATCTTCTTCATCTTGCGGCGAATGACGACCTCACGCATCAGCAGGCGAACGACGGTGATGGAGGTGAACATGGAAATCGCAAGGCCGAGGATCATGGTGATCGCGAAGCCGCGCACGGGGCCGCTGCCGAACATGAAGAGCAGGATCATGCCGACCATCGTCGTCATGTTGCCGTCGACGATGGTCGCGTAGGCCTTGTTGAAGCCGACATCGAGCGCCTTCATCGCACCGGAGCCGGTGGCCGTTTCCTCGCGGATACGTGCGTTAATCAGGATGTTCGCATCCACCGCCATGCCGATGCCGAGAATGATACCCGCGATACCGGGCAAGGTCAGCGTCGAACCGAGCAGGCCGAGAAAACCGATGGTCATGACCGTGTGCAGGACCAGACCGACGACGGCGATGATCCCCCAGGCGCTGTAGAGGCCGACCATCATGACAACGACAAGCGCAAGACCGGCGAGACCGGTGTAGAGGCCCATGCGGATCGAGTCGCTGCCGAGGTTAGGGCCAACGGTACGTTCCTCGATGATCGTGAGCGGCGCGGGCAGCGCACCCGAACGAAGCAGCGCGGAGAGGACGGTGGCTTCCTGCGGAGTGAAGTTGCCGCTGATCTGGCCCTGGCCGCCGAGGATCGGCTCACGGATCACAGGTGCGGTCAGCACCTTGCCGTCAAGGACGATCGCAAAGGGACGGCCGACATTGGCCTTGGTGATTTCGCCGAACTGGCGCGCACCGGTCGTATCAAACGTGAAGGAGACGATGGGCTCGTTGGTGCGCTGATCGAAGCCGGCCTTGGCATCGGCCAGCCGGTCGCCGGAAATCGCGACGCGATCTTCGATCGCATACTTGTTGCCGTCGTTGGCACCCGGCAGGATCGTCACGCCGCGCGGCGCCACGCCGTTGGGGTCGACGGACGAATCCAGCATATGGAAGCTCATCTGCGCGGTCGAGCCGAGAAGCTGGCGCAACCGGGTCGGATCCTGCAGACCGGGAAGCTGGACGAGGATGCGGTCGCCGCCCACGCGCTGGATCAGCGGCTCGGCCACGCCGACCTGGTCGACACGTCGCCGGATGATCTCGAGGCTCTGGTCGACCGCTGCGGTCATCCGATCGGCGAGGCCCGCTTCGGTGAGCTTGACGGTGATCGTCGTGCCGGACGTCTGGACGTCGATGTCCGACGTTCCGCCACCGAAGCCGAGCGTTCCCGTGGGAGCGGCGAGCTTGCGCACTTCGGTCAGGACCTTGTCGAAAGCCGCCTGGTCGGCAAGCGTGATGACCAGCGCATCGCCGTTCAGGCGCGCCGCGGATGCCCGCTCACCGGCGGTGCGCAGGATGCCGCGGGCATCGTTCAGCAGCACGTCCATGCGTGCCTTCGTCAGGGCCGCCGAATCCACCTCGAGAACGAGGTGCGAGCCGCCCTTGAGGTCGAGGCCGAGGGTCACCGGCTTTGCCGGCAGGTATCCGCCGAAACGCTCGAGCTGCGATGGCGTCAGGACATTGGGTACGGCGGTGAGGACGCCGAAAAGAATGATGACAATATAGGCCAGGAGGGCCCATCTGGATGTGCGCATGGAATAATCCGCTTCATGTGCGATGGAGCGCCGAGCCCTTGGCCGTTCCGCTCCGGTAACTGATGGAAAAATCGGCGCGCGCGCCGAAACCGGTCTTAGAAGACCGTCAGAGCTTCAGGACTGGAGGCGCCCTGCCCTCGAACTGGTGCCGCGGCGTGCCCGCCGGCACCAGGCCGACGCGCGCCGGCACCTTCGCGTCACCGGTCTTCGACAGACCGATGCCCGGGGCGTCCGTGGACAGAAGGGCGAAGTCGGGGAGAGGATCCCCGCCGGCACCCGTCGACTTGACCTTGAAGGCGCGCCGATCCGTACTGCTGCCAGCCACGTGCCAGGTGTCGCTGCTGCCCGATCCGCCGCCGGCCGAACGCGGCTGCGGGGCGTTGCGTTGCGCCAGCTTTTCGGCTGCCGAACGCGAGACGGACGGATCGGAGGAGGACCGGAAAGAGATCTTGCGTTCCAGCGTGACGAACTGGCCAACGGCGAGCGCAAGCATGAGGAGCAGTGCACCGAGGAAACCCCGATGCCGTTCCGTCACGCCGCTGTAATGCCCATTGGTCATGCCGTTCGCCCGTTGCCGCTTCGGATCGGACCGAAGCACCGTGCCAAGAACCATCGGCGGTCCGTCAAGTCAACCCCGGAGCCTGCCTGAGGCCTCCCAAGCGATATGTTTCACTACCTGCCCGCTGTCGACGGCCACGCGGACGACACTGACGCCTGCGACAGAATCGCGCTGCCGCTGGAGAAACGCAACTGTGATTTTGCGATTTGCGGAACAGGCCCCATATGCGGACCGCCGTAACCGGGCGCCGCAGCCGTTACATTGCGGTCACCTCGCCGGCGTAACCTCACAGCCGACGCCGCCAGCATAAGGGATTCCATGATCGACGAAACGCCGGGAGACGAGTTCTCGAAAGAGGCGACAGGGGCCTCCGAACCGCAACGACGCCGTTTCTCGACCATCCTGAGCGAGCTTGCCGACGACACGGCACGCGAGAGGATATCCGTCGGCGACATCCTCGCGGCCATGGGCGATCGCGCCTTCGGCGCACTGATGCTGATCTTTGCGCTGCCGAACATCCTGCCGACGCCGCCCGGCACTTCTGCCATTCTCGGCGCTCCGCTGGTCGTGCTGACGGCACAGATGACGGTCGGCCTGAGGCCCTGGCTGCCGAAGGTGATCGCCAACCGGTCGATGCTGACGAAGGACTTCGCCTCGATCGTCAGGCGGCTGCAGCCCTGGCTCCAGCGGGCCGAGCGCCTGCTTCGCCCGAGGATGAGCTATCTGACGACACCGCCGGCCGAGTATGTCGTCGGCGCGGTCTGCCTCGTGCTGGCGGTCATCCTCTTCCTGCCGATGCCGCTCGGCAACATCCTGCCGGCGCTGGCGATTTCGCTTGCCGCCTTCGGCATTCTGGAGCGCGACGGGGCGTGGGTTATCGCCGGCCTCATCGTCGCGGTGGTCGCCATCATCGTGGTGGGGGGCGCCATCGTTGCCGCGACGCTGGCGTTCCTACTGCTCCTGCGGCAATTCATGCCCTGAGACGAGACGACGCCGACATGAACGCGAAGCGACGAGTTCAAAGCGCGTGAATGACGACTTCCGGGCAGGCCTCGCGGGCGATGTCGCGCAGATGCTGGTGGTGCGTCAGGTAGATCACCTGCCCCACCTTCGACATCTCAGCCATCAAACGAAAGGTATTCAGCGACCTGCCGTCGTCGAAGGTCTCCATGATATCGTCGGCCACGAAGGGCAGGATCTCGCGGTTGGCCGCAATCTCGTGATAGCCGGCGACGCGCAACGCCAGATAGAGCTGGAAGCGCGTCCCCTTGGACAGTTCGCGCGCAAGCTTGGTGCCTCCGGCGGCAGCGGTCGCCACCAGAATCTCCTGGTCCTTCTCCACAATGGTGGCGAGACCTGCATATTCCCCGCCGCTGATCGTGCGGAACGCATCCGAGGCATGGCGCATCATCGCGCTGCGATGGCGCTCGCGGTAGAGCCTGAGCGCGGCTTCTGTCGCAAGGATGCCGGCACGGGTTGCAAGATATCCCCTCGACCTTTCGGCGAGGTCCATGAGAAGTGTGCGGCGCTGCTCCTCCAGCATGGCCGCCGTGCCGTCGGCACCGATCGCGGCCAGTTCCTCGTTCGCCTTGATCCTTGCCGCATGCGCCTCGCGAACTTCTGCATCCCTGTCCTCGTGCAAGGCGCGCAGGCGATCCTTGTCGGCAAGGAGTTCGCCTTCGTCGGTGGCAATCAACGCCGCTTCGGCTTCCTCCGCACTTGCCGCCAGCATCTGCCGGGCAAGATCGTGGGCGGTATCGTCGACGCGCTGCCTCAGTTCCTCGCGCTCCCTGTAGCGCTCCAGTGCGAACGAAGCCTCGGAAAGCGTGTCGCAGCCGAGCGCGCTGCAGATATCGCGCAAGCGCTGGCCATGGATCGCGCTGCGCTCCTCCAGCGCGCTGCGCTCCTTCTCGAGCCGGTCGAGCTCGGCCTCGAGATCCTTCCGGCGCGCCCGCATGTCCCGGGCGCGCTGCAGGCGCTCTGACAGTGCCTTGACTGTGCCGAGCGCATCGGCAGCCGGCTCGTCACCTGCCTGCGCCGCCAGTTTGGTTGCGCGGCGGCGATAATCCGCCTCGTCGCGGCGCATGCCATCGATGCGGCGGTCGAGCTCGCGGCGCGCCTCCACCAGGCGGGAAAGCGCGTGGATGAGCGGCAGACGTTCGCCCGCGCGAGCAGCATCGCGTGCAAGGCCGGCCGCATCAAGCCACGTGCCCTCGCAGGCAGCGGCCCATGCCGCGCGCCAGTCCTCTACGGCGGCCTGTGCCACCTTCAGCGCCGCCGTGCGCTCCGCAAGACGCTGTTTCGTCGATCGATGCGCCTCGGCGGCGGCCTGCCGGCGGGCGCTGCTGTCGGCCAGCGCATCGGCCCGTTCCTGGGCGAGATCGAGCAGTTCGTCCAGCACTGCCGCTGATATCGCATCGGGCTCCCGCATCCCGAGCGCGGCAGCAAGGCGACACGCAAGCCCCCCTGCCTCCCGCTCGGCGAGGTCAAGACCCGCCTCGCGCCCGGACGCGCGTTCGGCATCCGCCAGCGCAATGGCGCGCCGTTCAAGCCAGCGTTCGATCCTCTCCAGTTCACCAAGAACGGTCTCCAGCGCACCGGCGACGGCATGCGGGTCCTCATCGGCGCTGTCGTCCGGCCGGGAAACCGCTGCGGCGCCAAGCGAGGCGGTGGCAAGCCTGCCCGCCCGGCGGGCGGCCGAAGCTCCCCGGGTCAGATGCGTAAACGCGACCGGCAAGCCGCAGCGCGCGACGATCGCTTCGGTCCGCGCAATTGCCGCGACGCCGTCACCGGCGACACGCCGCAGTTCATCCTGTAGCGCTTCCAGCCGCGCCTCACCCTCGGCAATCACCTTTTCCGCCAGCCGCAGCTCCGAAAGCCGGTCGGCCTGCGCCAGCCGTTGCGCGGCGGCGCGGTCATCGTCCAGCAGCGCCATCTCGAAGTGATGGGCCGAGGTGGCGTCCAGGGCTGCGCGATGCGCCTGCCAGGCCTCGTCGCGCTGCGCTCGCAACGCCTCCGCTTCGTCGTCGCCGATCAGCGGCGCATCCGCTCCATACCCGCGCGTCGGCCCGACAGGTCCCGCTCGGTCAACCGGGTCTGCTCGTCAATCTGGGCAACCGTTTCGATATGGCGCCGGATCGCCTGCCGGAGAGCATCGATCGTCTCGCGTCCCGGGGCATCAAGCGCGCGCAACGCCTCCAGATCGCCGCGCCACTGCAGATTCGCAAGCGCGGAAGATAACGCCTGCCTCGCGGCTGTGACGTCGCGTTCGGCCTCGCGCAACCGCGCGGCACTCTGTCGCCCGAGCCGGATCAGCCTCGTCAGGCCCTCGCGCGCCGCGTCGCCGTCTGGCGCTTCGTCGGAAGCGCCGGCGCGTTCGGCCGCTTCCTCCTCCACCGCAAGGGCGCGAACTGCCTCTTCTTCCTCACGCCCAGCTGCCGCAAGCCGCTCGTCGATACCGGAACGGGATGCGGCAAGACCCGACAACACCTCGGCGCGATCCGCCGGCAGTACGAGGGAAGACGTATCCATTTCGGGGGGAATGCCGAGCAGGACGCGCTTCTCGGCGATTTCCGCGTCAATGCGTTCGCGTTCGCCGACCCGCCCGTCGAGGTCGATGCGGGCGGTGCGATAGCGTGCCTCGAGATCCGAACCAGCGAGATCGACGATGTCGGCCTCGAGCAGCAGGACCGGCGGATCGGCTGAAATGCCCTTCAGGGATTGGCCCCGCTGGTCGAATTCGGCCTGGAGGCTTTCGCGGCGAGCGGCCAATTCGGCTTCCTGCAGCATCAACTGGTTGACGGTTGCCGCCCACTCCCGCGGTGGCGTTTCTCCCAGGTCGTATGCATCAAGTTGGGCGCGAAGGGCGCGAAGCCGGTGCAGCAGCGGTATCGCCGCCAGCTTGCGCTCTATCTCGTCGAGCTGCCGCCTGGCCTCGCCGCGCTTTTGAAACGCATCGTCATAGGCTGCTGTGGAGGCTTCAAGCTGGCGGGTCAGGGCGCCGTATTCCCGCGCTGCGACATCGACCTCCTGCCTCTTCTTCTTGAGCTCCTCGATGTCTGCCTTCATGGCCGAAAGCTGGTGCTTTCGCCCCTGCGGCCGGAAGAAGGCATCGGCCTCGGCCCTCAGGCGTTCCAGCCCCGCACCGACGCCAGAAAGGCCGGAACTTGCGGAAAAGAGCAGCGCGCCGAGCTCGCCCTCGCTCTTGAGGATGCTTTCGCCGCCGCGCTCGATGCTGTCGTCATCGAGCGAGAACATCAGCTGGTAGGCCTGACGGTCCATGCCGCCGAGCGCCGCGGCGAAAAGCGTATCCGGCAAGGACCTGTCATCCGGAGCAACGAGCGAGCCCTGCCGCCGCTTCAGGCGCGCCACCTCGTGGCGTTCCGCGCCTATGGTGACGTCGCCGCCCACCCGCATCGTCGGATAGGGATGGAGGAAGCCGTATGCACTCTGCGCCTCGATGCCGAAGAGAAGATCGAGGTAGGCGGAAAACAGCGTCGACTTGCCGGCCTCGTTCGGACCGTAGACAAGGTGGAAATCGGCCGCGCCCTGTCGTCCCGGGCCGAAATCCAGGCTCTTGTCGGTAAACTTGCCGTAGCGGGAAAGATCGAGCCGGTTCAGGCGCATCAGGCCCTCTCCCCCTCTCCGCCCGACGCCAGCTTCGGGAGGATTTCGGCTGCGCCGCGCGCCGCGGCAAGCGCGAGCAGCGCCTCCTCCCCTTCTTCGTCCGCCCCAAGAAGATCCCGCACCTCCCGCGGCAATTGCGCCATCAGGGCGGTCAGCGTCTCGCGCAACTCGATCGCATAGGCGTGCGATGGAAGAATATCGCGCTCGATGATCGCCGCGAGTTCGGCAAGCGCGCCAACGTCATCACCGGACTGCGTCTCGATCCCGCGGCTGACGGCAAGCTCGACCGATTCGATCCAGCAGCCGCCGATACCGTCTGCGACCGCCTGCAATTCCGCCGACAGGAGGTCCTGGTCGCGCTGCAGGCGCCAGCCGAGCGGCGTAGCACCGGCGAGGGTGATACGGCAGACGAGGTGGTCTGCATGTGCCCCATGCTTTGCCTGCTCCAGCCGCTGTCGGACCGTCCGCAACATTGCATGCCACTCGTCGATGCCGGCGACATCTACCGTCACCCGCTCGAAAGCCGCGATCGCCAGAAAGCGTTCATCCAGCGAAAAACTGCCCGCCTCGTCTATCGTGACGAGCGTGACGGATTTCGAGCCGGCCTCATTGATGTCGCGCCCCTGCGGAATGCCCGGCATGACGACGAAAGGTCGCTCCAGATGGACACCGCGCTGGTGGATGTGGCCGAGCGCCCAGTAGTCGAAACCATGCGCCGCAAGGTCGGCGATGCTGGCGGGCGCATAGTTGTCATGGCGGGTGGAGCCAGCAAGGCTCGTATGCATCAGGCCGATATTGATCGCGTCGGCGACAGGCGCACGGTAGGATGGCAGCAGGCTTGCCGGGGCATGCGGCTGGCCGAAGCTGATGCCGTGCATGTGGACCTCCCGGCCGTTTTCAAGCGCGCCCGCCTTCACGGGCCGCCCGCGTCCGTCGAAGACGTGGACGTTGTCCGGAAACGTCAGCTCCCGGGTAATCTGCGACTGGGCATCGTGATTGCCGCGGATGATGAAGGCGCGAATACCTGCGGCCTGCAGCCGCCGCATCTGCGCGACGAGGAACAGCGCGGTCGACATCGATGTCTGCGCCCCGTCGTAGAGATCGCCCGCGACGACGAGGGCATGCGCCTCCTCGCTGATGGCAAGGTCGACGATCCGCTCAAGGGTCCGCCGCGTCGCGCCCCGCACAAGCTCGGCCAGTTCGCCGTTGCGCAAGGCGAGCGAAGCGATCGGCGAATCGAGATGCAGGTCGGCGGTGTGAACGAAGCGAAAGGGCATGACCGACCTTCCCGCAGGGATTGGCCGATGGTCAATGGCCCGCCGAAACAGTCACCAGCTTATTCACGCACGAATACTGCAGCACGCCCGGGCGGATACTGAACCATTGTTCAACAAATCGAACCATTCTTCACGAAAGCGCTTCAATTCTTTTGACATGGTCCCTCAATATATATAAGGTGCTGGCATGACAGATACTCTCGAAATCTCGCAGGGAATGTTCAAGCTCTACCACCAGGTCAGCCGCCTGGTGAACGAATGCATGATGGACGAAGGCGTATCGCTGGCGCGCAGCAAGTTTCTATTCCTCCTCTCCTGTGAAGGTCCGCAGCGGTCCACCGACATTGCCGCGGCTCTCGGCTTTGCCCCGCGCACCGTCACCGAGGCGATCGACGGGCTGGAACGAGACAAGCTGGTTGTGAGAGAGCCGGATCCGAAAGACCGGCGGGCGAAGATCGTGTCGATCACGGAGACGGGGCGCACCGTCATGAATGCGGCGCTGGAACCGAAGCAGAAGATCATCCGCGGCATCTTCGACGTGCTCAACGACGACCAGAAGAACCAGCTCGCAGAGATTCTCGAGTGCCTGAGTGCCCGAACGGTGGAACTGCAGCGCGAACGCGACGAGGCGGCGAGCCAGCTCCTCGACCCGCGCATAACCGCAAGCTCCTGATCGAATTCACCTCGACACCCGCATACTTCCAAATGCGAAGAGGCCGGAAGCATCGCTTCCGGCCTCTTGCCTATTCAGCCCTGCAGGGGTGATCACATCGCATTGACCGGACCGAGACCGAAGAACAGTGTCTCGCCGGACGAGCCATCCACCCCGTCGTTGTCGGTCACGACATAGCCATTGCCGGCCGCATCGATGGTGAAGCCTTCCACCTTGTCAACGACATAGCCGTTCAGCGCCTTCAGGTCCGGAATGAGGTCGCGGACCTCTTCCTTCTTCACGACGGGCAGTTCGCCGCCGAGCTTGGCAGGCTTGAGATCGGCCAGGGCGACGCGGTAGAGCTTCTTCAGCTTGGCATCCTTGCCGACCAGGTTGTCCCGCTCGACGATATAGGCATAGTCACCGTGGACGGTGATTTCCGAGAGGCCGACCCAGCCGCCATCGGCCTTTTCCAGCGGATAGCGGACCGCGCCCCATTCCTCGATCGAGGGCTTATAGGATACGAGCTTCACGAAGCCCTTCTCGTCGTCCTTCCACTCGCGCTGCACCGCCATCCAGAGGACCATATCGTCTCCTTCGCCAACGGTGGTGACACCTTCGAAGCCGAAGCGGGTTTCGCCGGCGCGCAGTTCTGCCGGAATGGCGATCTCCTTCTTGATCTCGCCCTTCTTGTTCACGTTGATGATGGCATGCGCGTAGAGCTTGTCGGCATTGCCCTCGGAGGCGAGCCAGAAGCCGCCCTCCCCGTCATTGGCAATGCCTTCGAGGTCCAGCTTCTGGGCCGGGGCGCCGTCGCGCATGATTGTCAGCTTCTCGGTGATGAGGGCCGGCGTCTGCGTGGCGTCGATCGTGAAGATCGCCGGATCGGACGAATAGAACGAGTCGCTGACGGCAAAGAGCTTGCCCGGCTCGTCCTTCGCGGCGGCAAGGGCCGACAGGGCGCCGAAGCCGACCGGCAGTCCGTCCTTGTCGGCCGAGCGAATCTGCGGGTAGGCGGGCGTGCCTTCGCCGCGCTCGTAGATCATAACGTGCGAGCGAGGGCCCCCGTCCTCGACCAGATCGGTCTCGTTCGCCGTCACGAACAGGTTGCGGCCGGGTATGGCGACGGCACCTTCCGGGCCGACGCCGGAGGGCAGAAGCTGCAGAAGTTCCGGCTCGCCGCCGGTATCCTTGTAAACGCCGACGATCGAGGCCCGCTCCGACAGGACGAAGAAAAGGTTGTCGTCGCCGAACTTCGCCGCTTCCAGACCTTCCGGCTCGACACCCTTGGAGTTGCGCTTGTCGGGATAGTGGCCGATGGCGGCGATCGCATGCTCGAAGGACGGGCCGCTTTCGTAGAGCATCTTGCCGGCCTGGTCGAAGATGGTGAAGCCGCGGCTGCCGCCTTCCCAGTCGCCCTCGTTGGCAATCACGAGGCGATCATCGTCGAGCCACTTGACCGCGTCCGGCTCGCGCTTCTGCGCATCCTTCTTGCCAGCAAAGGCGATCACGCCGTCCTTCTTCGTGTCGATGTCCTTAAGATCGACAGCGCCGGCGGAGAAATGCGACTTCACCGTGCCGGACTTACCGTCGACGATCACGATGTGGTTGGTCTCCTGCAGCGTGACGGCGATTTCGTCGCGGCTGTTGAAGGAGACGAATTCGGGCTCCGGGTCCTCCGGCGCGATCTCGGCCAGGCCGGTCAGCGCCACATGCCTGATCGAGGCGCAGTCGGCTGCGCCGTCCTTCAGCGACACGATCACCAGTTCGCCGGCCGGCATCTGTGGCAGGGCGCCGTCGTTGACATCCTCATCGCGCTCGTTCTCGATTGCGATGGCCGCAAGTGTCGCATCCTTGTTGATCGCGATGGAGTCCGGCTGACCGCCGAGATCGCAGGTCGCCTCGATCCTCCGGCTGGCGATATCGACGGTTGCAAGATTGCCCGACGGCTTGACGTAGCTCTCCCGAGTATTGACGGCGACAAGCGCTTTGCCACCGACGATGGCGACGGAGGTGGGCTCGCCCTCGAACGAAACCGTACCGCCCGCTTTCGGCGCGCGGGCGTCGGTGATGTCGATGAAGCCGATCGCCTTGAGCGGGCTATCGGAGTAGACGAGCGTGTTGCCATCTCCAGTCGCCGCGATGATCTCGGACGACGTCGGCGCCTTCCGATCGACGCCGTCGGGCAGATTGTCGACCACGGCGAAGGAAGCAATGCGGTTGAAGACTTGCCCGGCATGGGCGGCAGGTGCGAGCGATGCAGCGAGCGCGGCGGCGAGGCCGGCCACGAGAGAATGCGATTTCATCTGAACCTCCGAGTGTGCGTCAAGGAATTCCGGGGTTCTGATGGCTCACCGTTACAGCGCGATGACGATCGGATGACAGATTGACGACGGTGCCCGACAAAGAAAAAGGGCCCGGAAAACCGGGCCCCATTCCGCCGGCCGAAGCCGGAACAGGCTTGCGCAATCAGCCGTTGACGGCGTCCTTCAGGCCCTTGCCGGCCGAGAACTTCGGCACGTTGCGCGCCGGAATGTCGATCTCTGCGCCCGTCGAAAGGTTACGACCCTTCGAAGCTTCGCGACGCGATACGGAAAAATTGCCAAAACCGACGAGGCGAACGTCACCGCCGCTCTTCAGCTCGCCCTGGATCGTCTCGAATACAGCATCGACAGCCGATGCAGCATCCGTCTTCGACAGGCCGGACTTCTCAGCTACTGCGGAGACCAGTTCGTTCTTGTTCATGTTTCCACCCCTTTCATACGGTTCGAAACGACTCATACCAAGTCGAGGGCAGAATACGCATCGACCTTCCCGCCGCAACCGCATTTCACCCGCAAACGCTGAAATTCCGGGCTTTTCACAGGCTTTTACATGAAAAAGGCCGGCATCACTGCCGGCCTTCCGCTTCTTTGAGCCGCGGAAGACAAATCTTCCGCGCTGGCTGCAACGTCAATGGGCGACGGCCGAACCGGCGTCGTCGGTCGATTCGACCGGTGCGACCGCCTTCGTGTCGGCGGTCGCCGGGTCCCATTCGATCGGCTCCGGCTTGCGAACGAGGGCGTGCTGGATCACCTCGCCCATCCGCGAGACCGGAATGATCTCCATGTTGTTCTTCACGTTGTCCGGAATATCCGCGAGATCCTTGGCGTTCTCTTCCGGGATCAGTACCTTCTTGATACCGCCGCGAAGTGCCGCAAGCAGCTTTTCCTTCAGGCCGCCGATCGGCAGCACCCGACCACGCAGCGTCACCTCGCCCGTCATCGCCACGTCCTTCGAGACCGGGATGCCGGTCATGATGGAGACGATGGCGGTTGCCATGGCGATACCGGCAGAGGGACCGTCCTTGGGCGTCGCACCTTCCGGTACGTGCACGTGGATGTCGGTCTTGTCGAAGCGCGGCGGCTCGATGCCGAAATCGATGGCGCGCGAGCGGACATAGGATGCCGCCGCCGAGATCGATTCCTTCATAACGTCCTTCAGGTTGCCCGTGACCGTCATCCGGCCCTTGCCGCCCGGCAGGCTCACGCCCTCGATCGTCAGCAGTTCGCCGCCGACCTCGGTCCAGGCAAGTCCGGTGACCACGCCGACCTGGTCGTCGCGTTCGGCCTCGCCGTGACGGAAGCGCGGAACACCCAGGAAGTCGTGGATGTTGTCCGCCGTCACCTCGACCTTGGTCGTCTTGCCCTTGATGATCTCGGTGACCGCCTTGCGAGCGAGCTTCATCAGCTCACGCTCGAAGTTACGGACGCCCGCCTCGCGGGTATACTGCTGGATCACCGCCATCAGCGCGCCGTCGGTGACGGAGAATTCCTTCTCCTGCAGCGCATGATCGCGGATCGCCTTGGGCAGCAGGTGACGCTTGGCGATCTCCCGCTTCTCGTCTTCGGTGTAGCCGGCGATCCGGATGACTTCCATGCGGTCCATCAGCGGCGCAGGAATGTTCAGCGTATTCGCCGTCGTCACGAACATCACGTTCGACAGGTCGTATTCGACCTCGAGGTAATGGTCCATGAAGGTCGAGTT
>JAEYDD010000047.1 GCA_023404095.1 Pseudomonadota bacterium
CGATTTACGCCTTTCAGGCGAATCGGCTTTCCGTTCAACTTCACGATTCCTGCTTCAATGCAAATCTCGCGGACTCCTGTTTTTTGTACAATATATTCTCCCGCACATTCCATCAGCAAGGTGTACAATCTCGGTTGTTCAGCGTTCCACAGCACCGCATTTTTCACTTCAAACCTAGCTCTGTTCCCGTTCGCCTGAGTCGTATCCAGCAACGCTCCGTCCGGTGAATAAAGACTGAGCTGGACCGGCAGACTTGTGCCGTTCCAGCTGAGTTCCACTGTAATTTCGGCATCATTTTCGCGTAGTCTCTTTGTATGAATAAAAAAGTCGCGCAAATGCTGTACTGGCCGTTCTAACAGGTACACATCGCGGAATATTCCGGACATCCTGAACTTGTCTTGATCTTCCAGGTAACTCCCGTCACACCATTTTAACACCAACACGGCCAGATGATTTTCTCCATCGTGTAAATACCGTGTGATATCCACCTCACTCGTAGAGTGGGACACCTGGCTATACGCAACCAGACTTCCATTGACATACAAATAAAAACAGCTGTCCACGCCCTCAAAGTTAATATAATACAACCTGTCAGCACGCAGCTGTTCCAATACAACCGTCCTGCGATATATCCCACATGGATTTTCAGATGGTACGTACGGAGGAATATAGGGAAATGGATAACGTACATTCGTATATTGATGCTGGCCGTATCCATGCATCTGCCAACAGGAGGGAACCACGAGTTCATCCCAGGCAGAAACATCTGTTTGTGGAGCTATATCCTGATCTGAAAGTAAGTAGGATGCCTTTTCATATCGGAAGCGCCACTTTCCATTCAGCGAAATACAAGCTGGCGAAGCGACATTGCTCCGCAGCGCGCTCACGCCGCTGTCAAAGGGGATATAGTAGGCGCGCGGCTCTTCGCAGTTCCAATGTAGCTGCTCCGGATTCTCATGATAGCCCGGAAGTTTCATATTTAATGTTCCCTCATTTCTCCTCGCAACCATGTGCGCTGCGCGTCTGTCTTTTATTTTCATTTCCCTGCAAAAAGCGCACTTCTGTCTCTGTATATCCATCCAGCCAAATGCGTTTGAAGTCGGCAAGTGCTCCGTTCTCATACCGGAGTATACTATATCCGGTTGCTGTCTCGGATGCATTCCTTACCCGCACCGTATACGGGTCCGTCCACTGCTCCTTGATATCCGCATAGGTCAGACCGTGCCCAAATGGATAAAGCGGCTTTCCATCAAAAAAGCGGTAGGTTCGCCCCTTCATGCTGTAATCTGTAAATGGTGGCAGATCCTCCACGCTTCGATAAAATGTGACTGGCAGGCGACCGCTGGGAGATACCCGGCCAAACAGAATATCAGCCAGTGCATTCCCTCCTTCTGCTCCGGGATAAAAGCATTGCAGAATCGCCGCGCATCGTTCATCTGCTTGCCGGAGATCAACACAGCTTCCGGATACATTTACCAGTACCACAGGCTTTCCCGTATCTAATGTCGCGCACAGCAGTTGCTGTTGAATATCCGGCAGCAAAATGTCTTTTCTGTCACCGCTGTCAGCTCCATTATATGCGTCCCCTTCCTCACCTTCAAGAAGGGGGCTCAGGCCCAGACACAACACGACCACGTCCGCAGCCTTTGCGGTATAGATTGCCTCATGCAGCGGCTTTTCCGCCCAAGGCAGGACCTCTTTTTCCACAAGCGCACTGCCGCGTGCGTAATACACCTCTCCCCGGGCCTGTTCTTGTATGCCGCGCAGCAACGTCGTCCAATGCGAAGGCGTTCCGCTATAATTTCCCAGCAATACCGTTTTGTCATCGGCATTCGGGCCTATTACTGCAATTGTTTTTTCAGGGTTCAAAGGCAATATACCGTTATTTTTCAGCAATACGATGCTTTCTTGCGCCATCTTCCGGTTCAATTCACGGTGCTTTCTACATTCAATCACATTCATCGGAATGGAATCGTACACACAATCGTTATCAAACATGCCCAACCGGAAACGCGCTTCAAACAAACGCTCTACCGCACAGGTGACTGTATCTTCACTGATCAACCCATCCTCTACAGCGGCCTTCACCCAATGATACGCCTTCCCACAGTTGAGCTGACACCCATTGTTGACCGCCAACGCTGCGCTTTCTTTTTCATTTTTTGTCACATGGTGGTTTTCATTGATATCCTGGATTGCACCGCAGTCAGATACAACATAGCCGTCAAATTTCCATTCTTCATACAGTACACCCTTAAGGTATGTGCTGCTTGCACAGGCGGGCTCACCGTTGATCCGGTTATACGCGCCCATTACAGCCGCCGGCTTCGCATGCTCAATACAATATCGAAAGGCCCATAAATAGCTATCTGCCATATCCTCCGCGCTCACTTCTGCGTTGAACGAGTGCCGTCCCGCCTCAGGACCGCTATGCGCCGCAAAATGCTTTACCGTCGCGTCCAGCTTGCGATATTTGGGGTCCTTTCCTTCCTGCAAGCCGCGAATGAAAGCAGTCCCCATCCGCCCTGTCAGCAAGGGGTCTTCCCCATAGGTTTCATGTCCGCGTCCCCAACGAGGGTCGCGGAACAGATTGATATTGGGGGACCAGAACGTAAGTCCCTGATAAATCCCGGTTTCTCCAAACGTTTTGTATTGATTGTACTTTGCGCGGGCCTCGTCAGAAATGGCCTGTGCTACGTGCTCCATTAAAGATTCATCAAAGCTGGCCGCCATTCCGATTGGCTGCGGGAAAACGGTTGCTGTTCCACTGCGTCCCACACCATGCAGGCACTCATTCCACCAATTGTACGCGGGGATGCCCAATCGTTCTATTGCCGGTGCATCGTACCGCATCTGGCTCACCTTTTCCTCCAATGTCATTTGTGCTACCAGTTCTCTGGCCCGTTGGGCAAACATCTCCATTTCCCGCAGCCTCCCGTTTTTTAATGTTTAATCAATTCTGCCAGCATCAGCAGCGCCATGGACTGTCCGTACGGCATCGGCCGCACTTCTACTTCATTGTATTCCTCAACCGTACGGAAAACAGGTGTGCCGGCAGATACGCCCTGAACTGTTCCGTCAGGGGCAATCATATCCAAAACACCCTGAGCGGCTTTCAGCCCAACTCGTTCATAAACCGCGCTCAGCTTTCCTTCACGCACGGCTTTCAGGATACCATAGGCAAACGCGCTGCTGGCGGAAGTTTCCAAATATGTATCCGGCCTGTCAATGATGGTATGCCAAAGGCCGTTGTCCGCCTGATATTGTTCCAAAGCCTTCACCTGCTGTTCCAATGTGCTGAACAGATACGCTTCTACGCCCGGGTCCAGCTGTGTCATAGAAAGATAGTCTACAAGGCCCGCCGTATACCAGGAGTTTCCACGCGCCCATCGAGCCTGCGCAAAATTATGCCTTCCATTGAAGTCCCAACCGTGGAACAGCAAACCGGTACGGGTATCCGTAAGGTATTTGATGTGTACCAAAAACTGTCTGATACTTTCCTGCTGAAG
>JAEYDD010000029.1 GCA_023404095.1 Pseudomonadota bacterium
CTGAAATAATATGTTTATCTTTGACCATAGCTTTTAGTATTGAGTCCTTTTTGATAGCACTTAAAGATACTCATTTTCTGCGAAATACAGAACTAAAAGCTATACTTTTTTACTTGCGAAACTTGAACTAATAATAAATAAAAGAAATGGATAAACGGAAATTTGCTTTCGATAAAACTAATTTCATCTTGCTGGCTATCGGTATGCTGGTGGTGATTGTGGGTTTTATCCTGATGACCGGTCCTTCGTCTACACCGACGAACTTCGAACCGGACATTTTCAGTGTGAGACGGATTAAGGTAGCTCCGGTGGTGTGTCTGCTGGGCTTTGTGTTTATGATATATGCAGTGCTTCGCTCCCCCAAGGATAAGGGTGTGTCGCAGGAGAAAGATCATCTGACTGAATGAGCTATATGGGAGATTTGACTATATGGGAGGCAATCGTTATTGCCATTGTGGAAGGACTGACGGAATTCTTGCCTGTTTCTTCTACAGGACACATGATTATAACCCAGAATATGTTGGGAGTGGAAAGTACTGAGTTTGTCAAAGCTTTTACGGTAATTATACAATTTGGGGCTATCCTCTCGGTCGTGTGCCTGTATTGGAAGCGTTTTTTCCGTCTGAATCATACACCTGCTCCTCAAGGAGCATCATCTTTGCGTCGTTTGCTACATAAGTTCGATTTTTATTGGAAACTGCTTGTTGCCTTTATACCGGCTGCTTTACTGGGCTTTTTGTTCAGCGACAAAATAGATGCGTTGCTCGAAAGTGTGGTGGTGGTGGCCGTGATGCTTGTGATAGGTGGTATCTTCATGCTGTTTTGTGACCGTATTTTCTCCAAAGGAAGCGAGCAGACGGAGCTGACGGAAAAGCGTGCTTTCCTCATCGGTCTGTTTCAATGTATAGCTATGATACCCGGAGTTTCCCGTTCGATGGCTACGATTGTAGGCGGTATGGCTCAGAAACTTACACGCAAAGCTGCAGCAGAGTTTTCCTTCTTCCTGGCTGTCCCTACCATGTTTGCGGCTACGGCTTATAAGGTTTTGAAACTGTTTTTGGAAGGTGGAACAGAGATTGTTGTCAACAACCTGCCTGCCTTGCTTGTAGGCAACGTGGTTGCGTTTGTGGTGGCATTGCTGGCTATCAAGTTCTTTATTAGTTTTGTAACGAAATATGGATTCAAGGCTTTTGGTTGGTATCGCATTGTTGTAGGGGGAGGTATTTTGGTTATGTTGTTGTGCGGGTACTCACTGGAAGTGTTATAAGGAGCAATGATGGATTTTAAAGAAGGAGAAGTATTATATTTCAATAAGCCGTTGGGCTGGACTTCGTTCAAGGTAGTGGGTCATGCACGGTACCACATTTGCCGGAGGCTGGGTATAAAGAAGCTGAAGGTAGGCCATGCCGGAACGCTCGACCCTCTTGCTACGGGCGTGATGATTGTCTGTACGGGTAAAGCGACAAAACGCATCGAAGAGTTTCAATATCATACGAAAGAGTATATTGCTACCATTCGGTTGGGAGCTACGACTCCTTCTTATGACCTGGAACATGAGATTGATGCTACTTACCCTACCGAACACATTACGAAAGAACTGTTATTTTATTAATAGTTCTGTATTAACTCTTATTTTTCCAAAAGTTTTCTGTTCATCACGTACCCGGCAAAGTTCCCGGTGAACTCTGATATAAGTATGTGGTGGAAATTTTCCACCGCATACTTTATGCATTTCTTACAATGTCAGTGAAGTTTGACCAGTTCTCTACTTTATAACCTCTGATATCCCTTACTGATTTCTTAAACCAATCTATCTTTGACAAGTCCATTATTGCTTTTACAACATGGCCCATATCATCACTTTCACTAAGGTATGTACTGCCTTGTATCCAGCTGAAACCATTCTGCTTTAATATCTCCTTGATTTCAAAATAGGCTCTGTTATACGGTTTACCGTAATATATCTCGAGATCTGAGATAACCATGTCAAAACTTATGGCAAACATATTTCTTCTGTTTGAGGTTTAAACAAATCTTTCTGACCGAAATATACGTCCTTGTCTTCAGTCTCAGCAGATATTACTATCCCTACAAATGGGTTGTCCTCGACCTCTATAACTGTACCAGATATCCACTGTGGCAGTCTGGTAAGGTCTGGCGAAATTAATACTTTATCTCCGACTTTCATGTTATTGATATATTTATAGTTCTGTATTTACTTTTATTTTTCCGAATGTTTTCTGTTCGTCACGTACTCGGCAAAGTTCCTGATGTGCTTTTTCCTTATACTCCTGAAGAACTTTGATTTCGTTACGCAATCTATTGTTTTCTTCCTGAAGAACCTGGAGCTCTTTAACCTGTTCTTCAGACTTCATTTCAGCACGTACCTTTTCTTCTGCTGCCTTTGCGATAAGTTCTGGAGCAGGAAGCTGTTTTGCGGTCTGTTCCCGGACTGCCTGTAGTAGTTGGCGAATCGCTTCTGTTCCCTCATTGCTTGTCTGCATGGTCGCTTTTACTTCATTCAATTCTCCGATGATCTTTTCCAAGGGGGAGTAATCAAGTGCGTTACTCTTCAGGTCGAAACCTGTGCGTTCAAAGTATTCCAGGGCGAGATAAACGAACTCTTTACGTAATATGCCGTTTGCCCGGCAGTATATCTCCAGCCGTTCAGATGTTTCTCCGCTTATTGAGATTGTAGTCTTTTCCGGCTTACTTTTGGGTTGTATGGTTACTTTATCTGTCATACCTTAACCGATTGATATAAATATGCTTATAATATGCTTGATATGCTGATTTTATGCTTCTTTTTAATTAAATATGCTGTAAATATACTGAATATTCCTGAAATATATTCAGGTTACCTGGCCTTTTCTTCGCTTAAAGTGATATGAGAATCCACAAAGCACCCTCCAAAGCCGGATAAGGCATCAGGTTGCGTGTAAGTGACCGTTACAAGGGTTTGTCCCATGAATGTTTCAATCTTGTCTATAACGGCTTCCATTGGCTTTCCTAAGCCTGTGGCTTCAGCAGATACCAATATCAAATCTCCTTCCTTCATATCCTTATTTTTTTGATTGTGTTACAAAATCAAAGTTTCTTTCTATCTTTAATCTTTCCCTTGATAGCATTGATTATATAGCCTTTGGGGTTTTTCTTTTCCCTTGATTTCCCTTTTAGAATGGCGAGTTCATTAAGGAAGTCCGGAAGTAAGGTTTGTGCTGATATAAACAGATCCAGATTGTTCTTAATCTCTTTATCTGAAAACTCAATCGAGTTTTTAAGATAACTTCTTATTTCCGGAGCTAACGACCAGCTTAAAGCTGTCTGTTTTTGAAGGTCGTGTTTTTCCAAATCACTGTCACGGTGTTCCGGTTGATATACCGGATAAAACTTTATGGCCGTTATCTTTCGTCCTGTTTTGAGCGGTGTGTACTCAAAGGTATAAGGGCTGACTTCATCAAGCTCTTTTTTTGCAGCTTCTACTACTTTGCGCATGAAATCATTTATTCGCTCATACTTATCTGCCACACAAAACATTTCCTTTAGCTGTTCTATAGAGTATATCAGAGGAGTTTTCTGGTTGCTCAGCAACTCATAAAAGCGCATTGAAAACTGGCTCTTAAAGCTCATGGCTGCTTTCAGTTCGTATTTCCTGAAACCCTTTGAGAAATCAAGTATGCAGTCCCATACACGCGGGTGTACCTGAAAGGATAATACTGAAGAACGCTTCCGTATATAAGGCAAGGCTATGATAGAGATACTTTGCCAGATTTCATCATCTTCGTACTCAAAGATCTTTCGCTGAAGCGACTGTAGGGCTTCTTTTACTCTCGCATAATTCTTGTCGTCCTCTCCATTAAGCAGGCAGGCGATAGGCATGGTTATATTTACGCAACTGAAAAGATCATGCTCTATCTTCTGACAGTTATCAGCGAATTTTATGCCTTGCAGCTCTCCTTGAGCCATTTCTACAAGACGATAAATGATACGCTTTTCGTATACATTAAAGTCATATTTTGCAGTAGTCATAATATAACTTTGGATAAGGTCTTTGTTTACTATTGCCATAATTATCAGTGTTTTGCGCAAATATAAGTATTAAAAACGACTTTAACAAATAAAAGTCGTAGATTGTGTGATTAGTATTCAAAAAGTCGTAGTTAAACTTTGAAATAGTATTCAAAAAGTCGTAGTTAGTATTCAAAAAGTCGTAGTTAGATTCTTGTTATTGCTTGTAATTTGTTGTTTATCAAATTATTAAAACATGTTTTTCGAAAGTCGATAAGCATATAACAAGTAATGCTTAAAAACAAGTCATAAAATTTTAGCCTGAATGTGGCTTCCAGACCTCCAAATCCGTGAAAAACGAGTTTTTGAATGTTTGTGAAAGCAAAGCAAAAGCCAGCGCAGCGTTTTTTTTAGGAACGAATTTTCCGCGCGTGTACACAAATAAGTACACAAAACTTTGTTTTATTGATTTTTATCCCTATTTTTGCAGTGTAAACCAATATATTAGAACTATGCAGATTGTTACAACACGCGAATTTCGTGCCAACCAGAAGAAATACTTCGAAATGGCAGAGACGGAAACGATTCTGGTCTCCAGACGCAATGCAGCCCCTATTATGGTGTGTGCAGTCAGAGAAGGTGATTTTCCTTCAAAGGAAGAACTTGCGGCCATCCAGAGAGGTATTGAAGATATCCGGAACGGAAATACCTTCAGAATGGCCAAGAATGAGTCTCTGGACGATTTTCTTAACCGTATAGAGGGTGAAGGCAATGTATGAGATAGAATTTTCCAAAGAAGCGGTAAAACATGTCCTGTTAATGAGAAAATCCTCTCCGCAGCTTTTCAAGAAGCTGGAGAAGCTGCTTGATGAACTCCGGGAACACCCATAT
>JAEYDD010000008.1 GCA_023404095.1 Pseudomonadota bacterium
AGATGAGCGATGATCCCATGATCAGCCTGCCAGCAGTGGCGCGCTGATCAGCCCGGCCCATGCCGGAGAGCACGGCGACCAATGCCGCCAGCTACACCACGCCGCGGGACACGATCCACCGCTGTCACGCCTATACGCTCCAGTTGCTTGTCTCATCTACTGGCGTTCCGCCCACTACTCTGCTTCAGGCTATCTCAACACACGGTGATGTCAGGTTAGCGGCAGGTGAAGCACTTGGCTGATAATCGCCAGCGATGATCCAAGCCACTGTCAGTTGTATGCGTCATCGTTTCCCACCCGCAGTCATTGCCCCTGCGATCTGGCAGTACATTCGATTTCCCGCTGAGCCTGCGTCTGGTGAAAGAGGTCCTGCTGGAGCGCGGCGTCGTCGTCTCTTAAGAAACGGTCTAGTGCTGGGCGAAGAAGTTCGGCCCGGATTTTGCTGGCCGTTTGCGGCGGAAACCGCCAAGGGCAGCGATGTGTGGTACCTGGTTGAAGTGGTTTTGACGATTGGCGGAAGGAAGCACTGTCCGTGGCGCACGGTCGATCAGGACGGCGACGTTGTCGACGAGATCGTCCGGAGCCGGCGCTTCTGAAGCGCATCATAGCTGACAACTTTCGCTCCTATGGTGCGGCACCATGCCAGGTTATATCGGCCGATTGTGCAGGGCCTGAACGGTCGTACCGAGAACTCGCATCTTTTTTTGGAGAACAAGGGCGGGCCATGCAGGGCTTTCGGTCGCCAGGCGGATTGCAACGTTTCCTGTCCGACTTCACGGCAGTGACCGAAATCTCTTCGTTCCGCCTATTCGAGACACTCAGCCATGGCCATCCGCCTGAATCGCATCACGGGGATCGCGCAACGGCCGTTGCTGGCGCAGCAGCCTGCTTCCCTTAACTCCAACCAGAGTGCTCTCTGGCTGATTTAACATGGCATCACCGTTATGAACCTCCGGCGAATATCGACGCAGACAAGTGCTTGTCTGCTGCTCCGGTCCTGCCGACCAAAGTGTTCCAGCTGGAGGGAAGCGGTGCATATCGTGTGAATAACGATGTTGACAAATTGAAAATTTTACGTTGATATATTGCTATCGATATATAAATATCGCCTGGCGATAGAAGGCTTGAATGTACGATCCCCTCGTCCACCCCTTTCCAGATCAGAAGCAGGCCAATCCGGACTCATACTGGCTGAAAATGAGTAAGAACGAACCTGAGGATGATGGAGTAGTCGCAGGAGATCTCGACGCAGAGGTTGCCATTATCGGCGGTGGCTACACGGGCCTCTCGGCGGCATTGAGCTTGGGGCGCGATTACGGAATCAAAGCCACTGTTCTCGAGGCGCGGTCTTCAGGGTGGGGATGCAGCGGACGAAATGGCAGCTTTGCCCGTATTTCCGGTGGGCGTGTGCCATGGTCGACCCTGGTTAAGACGTATGGTGCGGAGGTTGCCCAAGCTTATTTCGGGGAACTCCGGCAGGGTCTCGACACCGTTCGCGCCTTGATTACGGACGGTGCTATCGCCTGCGACAAGCAGCCGGACGGTGTCTACAAGGTCGCGACGTTTGCCAGCCATGTAGCTGCGCTGAAGCGGGAAGAAGAACTTTATAACACGGTTCTCGGCTACTCCGCACGCTATGTTGATGCCGCGGGCGTGCGTGGCATTCATGAGGGACCAGAAAGCCACGGCGCTCTTCACCTGCCGGACGGGTTCTCCCTTGACCCTCTGAAGTTTGCACAGGGTGTTCATCGCATGGCGCGCAGCCATGGTGCGCGCGTTCATACGAATTCTCCCGTCATCGGCTGGAAGACGCAGGGCAATGTGCACCATCTTTCGACGCCCGACGGGATGGTTCGCGCCGAACGGGTCATCGTGGCGACCAATGGCTACACGTCATCGCACCTGCATTCGAGACTCGCAGCCCGCGTTCTTCCCGTTCATTCCCAGATCATCGTGACGGCTCCGATGACCCAAGCACAAGTCGATGCCAGCCTGCCCTCCAGCAGCTGCATGTTCGATACCCGTGGCCTGCTCTTCTATTATCGCCGCCTTCCCGATAACCGTATGCTATTTGGCGGGCGCAGTGCGATTTCGGGCGCGGACGCGGCAGCGCCACGTCACCGGCAATATCTCTACGACGCGATGACGCGGAAGTTCCCGGCGCTTGCCGGGATTAAGGTGGAGAACTGGTGGGGTGGGTGGGTCGCGGTCACACGCAATTCCCTGCCGTTTTGCTATCAGGTTCCGCGTCTCGGCGATGTCTTCACCGCCGGTGGCTATGCGGGCAGCGGCGTATCCTTCTCCATTCACCTCGGGACGAAGCTGGCGATGATGGCGGCCGGCAAACCGTTCGAGACGGGTGCGACTTTCCTAACCCGTGAACCGGAGCGCTATCCGTTCACGTCGTTAATCCGGCTTGGCCAGTGGATGGCCTACCGCTGGCTGCATGCCAAGGACGCGCGCGAAGCGCGCCAGGCAGGTTGAGCATGATCGGCGGCTCCGCAGAGCAGCGTCGCATGAATTCGGTTCGGTCACATGGGGGCGGGCAATTCACAGGTCGCCGTTTCATCGTGACAGCGGGGAGGGGAGTGCTATGACTGCAGGTCTCTCCAACCTGACGCGATTGGCTACCATGACTGAAGCTGAAGATTCACCTCTCTACGTCACCGCCCTTGCTAAAGGCCTCTCTGTTCTGACGGCCTTCGGTCCTTCACGACCGGCGATGAACCTTTTGGAACTCGCGGAGGCAACCGGCCTAAACAAGAGCACCATTCAGCGTTCCGTATTCACGCTGGAGGCGCTCGGCTATCTCGCGCGTGATGGCGGCTCCAAGCGATACCGGCTGACGGTAAAGTCACTGGAAATGGGGACTGGCTACCTCCAGACCGCGGAATTGGTGGAGAGGGCAAACCCCTTCATTCAGCAGCTGAACCGCCAGACGGGCGAGAGCTGTAACCTGCTGGAACCATGGGAAACAGACATGGTGTATGTCGCCCGGTTCACAAGCCATAAGGAAATGCCGATCCATGTTCCGATCGGGCAACGTCTTCCAATGTACTGCACGGCGGCAGGCCGCGCTTATCTCTCGGCGCTCCCAAGAGAGGCGGCGAGCGATTACATAGAGCGTTCAAAAAGGACGGCGTTCACGGCCCATACCGTGACGGATCCCGGCACTTTGATGGCGCTGCTGCAGCGCGCCCATACGGATGGTTTCTCCCTCACCACGGAAGAAATCTACGTCGGAGACATCGCCGTCGGCGCCTGCATCGTCAATGCGGATGGCCAGCCGCTTGCCGCGATCAATATTTCTGTGCCGTTCAGCCGGTGGCGGCCAGAACAGGTCCTGTCCGATCTCGCCCCGCAACTCGTCAACACGGCACGGGCCATTTCGAGTGCGGCCAAGGGGCTAAAGCCCGCCGGCGCAATCAAGCAACAAACGTAGTTTCGTAAGGAGACTGAATGTCCATCCAACGCTTTGAACCGAACGGCAAGCGCCTAAGCCATGTGCTCGTTCACAACGGTATTGCCTATGTTACCGGGCAGGTTCCGGCCGATCGCAGTCAGGATGTCGCCGGCCAGACCGAACAGGTTCTGGCCCGCATCGACGAACTGCTCGCCAAGGCGGGAACCGACAAATCCAAGATCCTCTTCGCACAGGTTTGGCTGAAGCATGTCGTCTCGGATTTCGCGGCGATGAACAAGGCTTGGGAAGGCTGGATTCCGGAAACCGCACTGCCGGCCCGCGCAACCGTCGAAGCCAATCTCGCGGCAGAGAACATTCTCGTCGAGATCGCAGTTCAAGCGGCTGTGTAATTCGAGCGCATTCACAATCGAAGAATTCCAGGCAAAGGATGGGGAACTGAATATGCGTACTAGTCTTGTAATGACTGCCATGGCGACGCTTCTCGCCGGTACGGGGGCCAACGCTGCTGATACGACACTGACGATCTCAAGCTATGGCGGCGTCTACCAGGAAGCCCAGTCGAAATCCTATTTCCAGCCCTTCATGGCTGAGAATCCGGGTATCAAGATCGTCGAAGACAGCTCGTCGAGTAATGCCAAGCTGAAGGCGATGGTGGAAACCGGCAACGTGACGCTGGACCTCGTCGTAACCGATGACAGTTTCGGCCTAGACAGCGATGCGCAGTGGCTGGAGCCCATCGACTACTCCGTGGTCGACAAGTCCAAGTTCATCGAAGGCGCCGCCGGCACGTATCGCGTGGCGGCCGACATCGAAGGGACTGTGCTTGCCTATAACGCCGAAGAGTTCGGCGGCGAGGCGCCGAAGGGTTTTATGGACTTCTTCAATACCGAGAAGTTTCCGGGCTCGCGCGCGGTCTGGAAATATGCAGCGTCGGGTATTTTCGAAGCCGCTCTCATTGCCGATGGCGTGAAGCCGGAGGATCTTTATCCGATCGATGTGGAGCGTGTGCTGAAGAAGCTCGATACGATCAAGGAGGACCTCGTTTGGTGGGAAAGCGGTTCGCAGTCCGAGCAGCTTCTTTCCAGCGGCGAAGCGAGCATGGCGCTCGTCTGGGTGGGCCGTGCCGTCAACGTTGCCGAGAAGGGCATCAAGATCGACTGGACCAATTGGACGTCGCAGACCGGATACTGGGTCGTGCCCAAGGGTACGAAGAACAAGGAAGCCGCGATGAAGGCAATCAACTTCTTTACAGAGCCGGCCCAGCAGATCGCGTTCACAAAATACATGCCTTACGGCCCGTCCAACAAGAATGCTCTCGCTTCCGTTGATGCCAAGTTCAAGGGCAGCCTGCCGACGGACCACCTCGACACGCGCGTTATGATGAACGCGGACTGGTGGGCCGAAAACGGCGCGAAGGTCGACCTGCGCTTCCAGGAATGGCTTCTTCAGTAACGGATATGGCAGTGACCTGCCCGTGAAAGCGGGCGGGTCCGGGCCCAACCTCATGTTTCGGGTTTAAGATGAACGTCTCAGCTCAGGATGGCGGCGCGCCGGGATCAGCGCGTGCACCATGGCCGTTTCGTGTGCCATCAGCGTTCTGGCTGATTGCGCCTGCGGTCCTGTTCCTCGCATTCTTCTTCGTATTTCCTCTGCTGAGGCTCGTTGCGATCTCGATGCCGGGCGGAAGTCTCGAGTACTACGAGCAGATACTCACGACCCCCGTCTTCCTGCGGGTGATCGGCGAGACGTTTCGCGTGTCGCTTATCGTGACGGCGGTCACAGTCGCGGTGGCCTATCCCTATGCCTATGCCATGGCGCATGGCGGGCGTACGGTCCTCCTTCTTCTCACCGTGGCGCTACTCATTCCGTTCTGGGTCAGCCTGCTGCTGCGCAGCTTCTCCTGGATCGTACTTCTTCAGAACAGCGGTCTCATCAATGACTTTCTGATCGCCATGGGCCTGATCGAGAAGCCGGTTCGCCTTATACGCACACCCTTCGGGGTGATGATCGGCATGGTCCACATTCTCCTGCCCTATGCGGTCCTGCCACTGTACACCGTCATGAAGAAGATCGATCTGCGGCTTATGGAAGCCTCGTCCATCTGCGGTGCCAGCTGGCTCAAGGGGTTCATGCGGATCTATTTCCCCCTGTCGCTACCGGGTGTGGCTGCATCCACCATTCTCGCCTTCACGCTGGCACTGGGCTTCTACATCACGCCGGCCCTTCTCGGCAGCCCGCGTGACATGATGATCGCGCAGATGATCGCCGGCCAATTCAACGAGCAGCTTAATTTTGGCCTCGGGTCGGGGCTCGCCGTCGTTCTCATGGTGCTGACCGCCATTGCCTTCGGGCTGTTCGGCGCTGCGCGCGCCGTGCTCCAATCGCGCAGCCGCGCGAAGGGTAGGGTGTGACATGTACCGTCTGAGACGTGCGCTCTTCTGGCTCATCGTTGGCCTGACGGCCTTGTTCCTGCTCCTGCCGACGCTGATCATCGTACCGATGTCGTTCACGACAACGACCACGCTGGAATTCCCCCCTGTCGGGTTCACGCTGGACTGGTATGGCAAGGTCATCGGCGCGGCCGATTGGCAAAGCGCACTGATCAACAGCCTTGTCGTCGCGATTGCGGCGGCAGCGCTTGCGACCGTGGTCGGCACGGCGGCTGCCCTCGCGCTGCACGCGCATCGCTTTCCGGGCAAGACCGTCGTCATGGGACTGCTGCTCAGCCCGATGGTCACGCCGGTCATCGTACTTGCGGTCGGCATGTATATGGTGTTTTCGGGATGGGGCCTCGTCGCCACGCGGCTTGGGCTCGTTCTGGCGCATACGGTGCTGGCGATCCCGTTCGTGGTTGTATCCGTGCTTGCAAGCACGGGCATGGTAAACCCCTCGCTGGTGCCCGCCAGCCTCGGCCTAGGTGCGAGCCGCTGGTTCACCTTCAGTCGCGTCACGCTGCCGCTCATCATGCCGGGGGTGCTTTCCGGCGCAGTGTTCGCCTTCATCACGTCGTGGGACGAAGTCGTCATTGCGCTTTTCCTTGCCGATGCCCAGACCCGGACCGTTCCGATCATGATCTGGAACCAGGTCCGCACCAATCTCGATCCGGCAACGGCCGCCGTTGCAGCCATTCTCATTCTTCTATCGGCGCTGGGCGTCCTCCTTTCATATAAATTCAGGGACGCAAGATCATGAACGCTGCTCTCCAGAACAACGCCACCACGGCAATGAAGCTTGAAGGCGTTTCGAAACTCTACGGGCCCGTGAAGGCGCTCGACAACGTGTCGTTCGAGCTCAGGAAGGGCGAGTTCCTGACGATGCTGGGCCCGTCAGGTTCCGGGAAGACGACATCGCTTCGCGCGATTGCGGGATTCATTCAGCCGTCGGCAGGTCGCCTTCTAATCGATGGGCGTGACATGACCGGCATTCCACCGCAAAAGCGAAATATCGGCATGATGTTTCAGGACTACGCGCTCTTCCCGCATATGACGGTGCTGGAGAATATCAGCTACCCCCTCGAAACGCGAGGCATCAAGCGTGCGGAGCGCGAGAAGCGCAGCATGGAAATGCTCGAGATCGTCGGGCTGGCGCATTGTGCGGCACGCTATCCGAAGGAGATGTCCGGCGGCCAGCAGCAGCGTGTGGCGCTTGCGCGTGCCCTTGGTTTCAAACCCGACATCGTGCTGCTGGACGAGCCGATGGCGGCGCTCGATAAGAAGCTTCGCGGGCAGATGCAGATCGAAATCATGCACATCACGCGCCAGGTCGGCGCAACCGTGGTCTCCGTCACGCACGATCAGGAAGAAGCCCTGGTCATGAGCGACCGAATCGCCATCTTCAAGGACGGCCGCCTCGAGCAGATCGGTAGCCCGCACGAGCTTTACCAGCAGCCGCGTTCCGAGTTCGTCGCGGATTTCATCGGCGAGGCGAACCTGCTGCACGGCAAGGCGAGCGTAACGCCGGACGGCGTGATCGTCGAAGGCGACGGGTGGAACGTCAGCCTGCCGAAGGGGGATCCACGAGGACAGGGCCTGACGGCGACGGACAACGCCTGCGTCGTCCTTCGTCCGGAGCGGATTCGCGCGGTCGCCGCCGGAGCCCCCAGCGGCAATGCGGGCGAAGGCGTGATCGAAGACAAGATCTATCTGGGCGTTGAGTATCGACTGGTCGTGCGCATGAATGACGGCAGCAAGGTCAATGTCCGCAGCCGTGACGTCGCCGCGATCGCCGGCATGAAGGCGGGAGACAGGATCGGCATGGCCTGGGCCCCGGACGATATCGTCATCATCGGTGCATGAAGAGCGGACAGGCAAAGAGATGGATCGAGACAGCCGTCAATCTGCGGTGACCTTTTTCTGGAACGGCACGTCCGTCGTCGCGCAGCGCGGGGATACCGTTGCGGCCGCGCTGTGGCGAACGGGCTTTACCACGCTCGCCCGCTCGCGGAAGGTCCATCGCTCGCTGGGCTATAGCGGTTCCTACCCGACCGGCGTGCTGGCGCGCGTCAACGGCCGGCCGAATGTGCGCCTCGATCAGCTTCCCGTCGAGACGGGGCTTGTCGTCGAAATGCAGAACACGTGGCCATCGCCGCGTTTCGACCTTCTTCGTCTGGCGCAGGCCTTGCCGGCCAAGCTGGTCTACGGCGGATTTGAGCATGGCGCGTGGATGCCGAAAACCGGTCTGGCCTATCGTTTTGCGGAAAGGGCGATGGCAAACCTTGCCGGTGTCGCACGCCCTGCAGACGTCGCCATTGTGCCGGCAGTCGTCCCCGGTGAACGTTTGGAGGTGGAATGCCTCGTTGTCGGTGGCGGTCCTGCCGGGATTGCCGAGGCGAACAGGCGCGTCGCGCTCGGTCAGACGGTGGCGCTCGTCACCCGCGGGGAAAGCCTCGCACGTTTCGCCACGTCCATGGGAGCGGCCCCGGAGGAACTGAACTCCGATGTGCGCCTTTTTAACGGCATGGAACTCTTCGGCGCCTATCGGGACGGCGCCCTTATGGTCGCGGCGCCGCATGATCACCGTCGCGGCGCCGTCGCCTTGCTTCCAAAGGAAACGGTTCTTGCGACAGGACGGCGTTCGATGCCGCCCCTGGTAAAGGGCAGCCAGTTGCCGGGTGTGTTCGATGCCTACTCCGCGCTGCAACTTGCCGCCGTCCATCGTGTGAGACCGGGTGAGCGTGTGGCCGTGGTTGGAACGGGGGCGGAGGTGGATGTCGCGGAAAAGTTGCGCTCGCTTGGAGTCGATGTGGTCCATCGCGGCCCGGTCTCTGACCTGATCGAAATTGCAGGCCGCCGCCGCGTGACGGGCATCCGCGCCGGTGCGCAAATCTGGTGCGATGCCGTGGTCCATGCGGGACCCTGGCGGGGGGACCCAAGCCTCGGGTTCCAGACCGCCGGCGAGGGCCTTTTTCAAATGGAGGCTCGCCCTCTGCCTCCCTCGGTCTCCATCATAGGCTCGGCGGCGCGTGGCGATGAGCGTATCCACGCGACACGGCACGTGCATCCGGACACGTTGATCTGCCCGTGCATGGATGTCACTGCGGGCGAGCTCTACAGCCATATCGACGTGGGAGAAAGGGATCCGGAGGTTCTCAAACGGTTGACCTCTTGCGGCATGGGGACCTGCCAGGGCTTTCCCTGCTGGGACAACATGCTTGCCTTGCTTGCTGCGCGGGTGCGTGCAGAACCCGAGACGTTTGCCCGCCCAACCCACCGGCCGCCGCGCCGCTCAATCACCGTCGCGCAGGCCGCGGGCCTAGCCTCATTGGTGGAGCCTGACCGATGAACACGTTGCCGCTTCCTAAACGAGCATCCGTCGTCATCATTGGTGGCGGTGTTCAGGGTCTTTCCGTCGCCCTCAACCTCGTCGAGCAGGGCCAGAAGGACATCTTGGTGTTCGACGCCGGCTATTGGCAGGGCGGGGCTTCCGGCCGCAACGGCACGCTCATCCGCCCGGGGTTTGCATCCGTAGCGTGGACGGAGCTTTTCGTTCTGACGGTGAAAGAATGGCGAAGCTGGTCCAAGCGACTGGGCGAGAACGTCATGTTCACGCAGCGGGGCTACTCCGTGGTGTCCGAGACCGAAAAGAGCGAGGCCATGCTGCGCGAGGGGATAAACGTGCAGCAGAGCCTCGGCGTCAATAGTTGGATGCTGTCGCGGCGCGAGATCGACGATCTGCTTCCCGCAATCAACAAATCCCGCGTGCGGGCCGTACAGCATCAGCCTGACGGCGGCGTGGCACCCCACCATGCGGTGATGAAGGGCCTGTTGGCGTTCTGCCAGCGCAACGGTGTGGATGTTCGTTACCGCACCGCGATTTCCGGTCTGGAGCGTACCGGGTCACGCATCAGTGCGGTGCTCGTCGGTGATCACAAGATCGAGGCCGATTGCGTGGTCTCCTGTGCTGGCCCGAACAACCCCGATATCGCGGCTATGGCAGACGTTCCGTTGAACGGCTTCGGCATGCGCATCGAAGCGATGGCGCTCGAACCGACACGCCCGCTCATCAAGCCTGCCATCGCCCTGATCGATAGTCTCGCCTATTTTCACCAGACCTCACGTGGCGAGGTCGTGGGCGGCACGGAGGTGCCGGAAAGGCCGCGCATGTCGCTTAAGGTCGACCTGCCAGTCATGGCCAATATGGCAAAGGTCTATCTAGAAATGTTCCCCCAGCTTGGCGAGGTGCGCATCCTGCGCCACTGGGCGGGGCAATTCCATGCATCGACTGACTATGCGCCGCTCATGGGAGAGCATCCGGACCTCAAGGACCTTTGGTTCTCTGCCGGGTGGTCATACGGGTTTGCAGGCGCGCCGGCGGCCGGCCGGCTGCTCGCGGAAGCGATTGCCAAGGGCCGCATCGACCATCGCATGAAACCGTTCGCGCTCGACCGTTTCGAGAAGACGGGACCGATCGTCGAAGGGGGCATCGTCCTTGCGTAAAATGTCGGAAAGCCTCGAAACAATGACAGGAAGGACAGCTCGATGAGCAATCATAAACAATTCTACATCAATGGCGAATGGGTATCGCCGGTTTCGCCGAAGACGTTAGGCGTCATCAATCCGGCAACCGAGGAAGCTTTCACGCGCATCTCCGTCGGTTCCGCAGCCGATGTAGACAAGGCTGTCGCCGCCGCCAAAGCGGCCTTCGAGAAATTTTCGCGCACGACGCCCGCCGAAAGGCTTGCCCTTCTGAAGCGCGTCCACGAAGTCTATCTCGAGCGCTTCGAAGACATCGCACAGGCCGTATCAGCTGAAATGGGCGCACCGCTGGCCTTCGCCCGGGATGCACAGGCCTGGGCAGGCCGGGGGCATCTCGAATCTACCATCAAGGCATTCGAGAGCTACGAATTCACCGAAAAGCGCGGCTCGACGACGGTCGTCAAGGAGCCGATCGGCGTGTGCGCGCTCATCACGCCCTGGAACTGGCCGCTCAACCAGATCGTCTGCAAGGTTGCTCCGGCTATCGCGGCAGGGTGCACCGTCGTCCTGAAGCCCTCGGAGATTGCGCCGATTTCCGGCATCGTCTTCGCAGAGGTCATGCATGAGGCGGGCGTGCCGAAAGGCGTATTCAATCTGGTGAACGGCACCGGACCGGATGTCGGCCAGGTGATGGCCTCCCACCCAGACGTCGACATGGTTTCCTTTACCGGCTCCACCAGAGCCGGCATCATCGTCGCGAAGGCGGCGGCCGATACGGTGAAGCGTGTGGCCCAGGAGCTCGGCGGAAAGTCGGCCAATATCATCCTTCCCGATGCTGATTTCGAAACGGCGGTCACGAAGGGCGTGCGCGGTTGCTTCAGCAATACCGGACAGTCCTGCGATGCCCCGACCCGCATGCTCGTTCCGCGCAATCGCCACGACGAGGCACTCGCGATCGCCAAGGTCGCGGCGGAGGCATTCCGCACCGGTGACCCTAATTCGGAAGATACGAACCTCGGCCCGGTCGTGAGCGATGTGCAGTTCGGCAAGATCCAGGGCCTGATCGAGAAGGGCATTGAAGAGGGTGCGACCCTGGTGACCGGCGGTCTCGGCCGCCCTGACGGTCTCAACCGCGGCTACTATGTCCGGCCGACGGTTTTCGGCAATGTCACGCCCGACATGGCCATTGCCCGCGAGGAAATCTTCGGACCCGTTCTCTCGATCATCTCCTATGAGGATGAGGAAGACGCAATCCGCATCGCCAACGACACCGTCTACGGTCTCGCCGCCTATGTCCAGTCGACAGATATCGAACGCGCCCGCCGGGTGGCATCGCGCATGCGGGCCGGTTCGGTCTATCTAAACTATCCGGCCTGGGACACAATGGCATCGTTTGGGGGCTACAAGCAGTCCGGAAACGGCCGAGAATACGCCGACTTCGGCATCCACGATTTCCTGGAGATCAAGAGCATCGTCGGTTACGGGCGATAAATTCAACTGCGCGCGCTGGGCACCCCTATAACAGTACTTTATTTGATCGTCGGCAGACGGTCCGACGTGCGCGCATGTTCGAATCCTTGCAAGAGCACCAAATGGGCAGGACACTCGGCTGAGCCGTAACGATTGCTGCGAGTCTTTCTAGCAACCCTAAGCGGGCAGTGGAGCGTGGACGGATCGGTGATCTCTGTATCGTCATGCGGTCATCAAATCGGTGCGGTCGATTTCGACGACATTGATTTCAAACACGCGCCCCTATGACAAGTGGCAGGCCTGGCCAGGCGAAGACGACGAATGCTCTGTTCGCGCTGGAACTTCATCGCCGTGGAGCCCCGCTTGGCGTACGGGCATTATCGCTGCACCCGGCCGTTATCCTTACCGATATTGCCCGTCATCTCAGCGAAGACGACATCAGCTCTTTCGATGTCTACGACGAGAAAGGCGGTCGTCGGGTCGATCCCTCGCGCGACTTCAAGACGCTAGACCAAGGGGCAGCAACAAGCGTCTGGGCAGCAATCCGGCCCGAACTCGACGTTATCGGCGGTGTCTACTGCGAAGATTGCGACGTCGCCCAGCCACAGGCCGACGCGGTTGGCGCCAAGGGTATTGCGCCCTGGGCCATGGTATGCAGGCCGCTAAGCGGCTCTGGCTCCTTCGGAGCGGTTGACTGGCCTTCGGAGGCTCTCAAGAAGGGTGACTTTGAGTTCACGCCCGAAGTAAACGTCTGCATGACAGCGGGCTGCTGGTCCGGAAATGCGGAGATCGTGTGCCGCGGCGTGGTGTAGCTGGCGGCATTGGTCGCCGTGCTCTCCGGCATGGGCCGGGCTGATCAGCGCGCCACTGCTGGCAGGCTGATCATGGGATCATCGCTCATCTGGCTGATCGTTTCCAGCGTC
>JAEYDD010000010.1 GCA_023404095.1 Pseudomonadota bacterium
TATGCAACGCGGACCGCTGAAAACTCTCCTCTGGCCATGGCGCGCGCCGCCTGCTCCAGTTCTGTGACCGGCTGAGTGATCCCGCGTGTTATGTAAAAGCCGAATACAACGCTTACCGCCACGCTGATGCCTCCCAGGATGATCACGGTAAATACAGCCATCGCCTGCTTTTCTCTCAGTCCCGATACCAGATTCTCTCCCTTTTTATTCCCGCTCTCAATCAGGCTGTTCAGTTCCGCCTGTGCCTCCTGAATCGCGAGAATATTATTATGCTCCATATAATCCGCCGCCTCGGCCTTCTGATTCTCCGAAGCAAGCGTAAGAACGTGTTCCCTCATGGGCGCCAGCTTTGCCAGTGCTGCATCCAGCCGGTCGATAATCTGCTGATCGCCCATGAAATGCGTTTTCACAACCGGAAGCTGTTCCTGTATGATTGCAGCAGAATTCCTGGCATCTGTGATCGCTTCTTTTACAATTTCGGAATCCGTATTCGATATTGAACGGTAAACAGACTTCTGCATCCGTTCAAAGTTTGAATTAATAACACTTGCACTGTCATTTACAGTAAACGGTCCGTCATAGAAGGTCTCTATCTGCCCTCCCAGCCTGATAAAATCGACTATACTCACCACACAGCTCATAATAAGCAGGGTCAGTATGATCGTATATGAGATCGTCAACTTCTTTGATACCTTTAAATCCCTCAATGCACTCTTTCTCCTTATCATCATTCCTGACCCTCTCCCGCTTGCAACAGATACTGATCCAGCAGCTTCTCCAGCGCCTTCACATCGATCGGTTTGGAAAAATGATCATTCATGCCTGATCGAAGCGCTTCCTGCCGGTCGTCCTCAAATGCATTGGCCGTCATGGCCACAATAGGAATCCGCGCTGCATCCTTCCGATCCAGATTCCGTATGGCTTTCGTCGCCTCGTATCCATTCATGACCGGCATCTGAACATCCATCAAAATCAGACTGTAGCATCCTTCTTCCGAACGGCTTACCTTCAGAACCGCTTCCTCTCCGTCGCAAGCCTCCTCCACATCAGCCCCCATCTCCTCAATCAGTGTGCGGGCAATCTCCCGGTTCAGCAGATTGTCCTCAGCCAGCAGAACCCGTTTGCCCTGAAAATCGCGGCTGTCCCCCATCTCTTTGTATTCGACAGGATTCTTCTCTTCCTCCAGCTCCCTTAAGAGGTAGCAGATCTTGGAACGGTAGAACGGCTTCGCCAGAAATGCCGTCACGCCCGCCTCCCGGGCCTCGTCCTCGATATCGGACCAGTCGTAGGCGGTCAGAATAATGATCGGCACCTCATTCCCAGCGATCTTCCGAATCCGCCTCGTGATCTCCACCCCGTCAATATCCGGCATCTTCCAGTCGATTATCATCAGCTCGAACGGATCCATGCTGTCCATGGCCTGAGCCGCCAGACTTACCGCCCTCATGCCTTCCGTCGTAAACTCCGCACGCAGTCCGATATCCTCGAGCAGCTCCGTGACATTTTTACAGGTCTGCATATCGTCATCTGTGATCAGGCAGTGGATGCCGAGCCATTCTCCAGGAATCTCCTCCTGAGGAGCGTTCTGCAGCCGCAGCGGCAGAGTCACAGTAAAGGTGGAGCCTTTCCCCAGCTCGCTCTTCACCTGGATATCGCCGCTCATTATATCTACGATATTCTTTGTGATGGCCATGCCGAGACCGGTTCCGGTGGTCTTGCTGTGTGTGGAATCCTGTACCCGTTCAAACGGCAGAAAAAGCTTATCCAGGAATTCCGGGCTCATACCCAGTCCGGTATCCATGCACTCGAATACGTAATTCCGATACTCCCCGTGGCCGCTGTTTTTCTGGTATACCTTAACCGTGATGCGGCCGCCTTCCATCGTATACTTGACTGCGTTGCTCAAAATATTGAAACAGATCTGACGGATTCGGAGCGGATCACCGATCACCATCTCATCCTTTACCCCCAGCAAACTGATGTCCATGCGAAGGTGATCCGCATCGGCCTGTGGGCGTATCAGCTCCGTAACCTCCGCCACCAGATCCGCAAAGTTAAACGGCTCCTCCCGCAGGGATATCTTTCCGCTCTCAATCTTCGACATATCCAGAATATCATTAATCAGGCTCAGCAAATGCTGGCTTGACAGATTAATCTTTCTTAAACATTCCCGAACCCGTTCCTGATCCTCCATGTGGGAAGCGGCGATCGCCGTCATACCCACAATGGCGTTCATCGGCGTCCTGATATCGTGGCTCATATTAGACAGAAACTGACTCTTTGCCACACTGGCCGCCTTTGCACTCTCCAGAGCGCTCTGAAGTGCCTGCCGGTTCTGTTCCTCCTCATACTTCTGTTCGTCGATCCGGCGTGATAACAGGATGGCGAGCTGATCGCTGGAATACGGATTTTCCACGTAAATGATCTGTGTGGAGGTCCAGTGATACTGACCGTCCGCCAGCATCAGCCTGGCCTCCATGAACACCTCCTGTCTCCGGATTCCCAGAGTCTTCTTAAGGCTCTCCGGCGCCAGACGCTTCCTGAATTCATCCTGAAAGTCCGGATGCACGGAAGCCAGAAATTCCTGATACAGTCTGTGAAAGGATTCCTGCTCTCCCAGGTTGGCCATGAGCCCCGGCAGTACATAGATGAATTTAAGCGTATCACAGGTTAAATTCAGACTGATAATGACCGGGAACACGTTGGAGACCGCGCTGATCAGCATCCGGCGCTCCTGCAGCTTCTCCCGCTCCGCCTCTTCCGCCGCCAGCTTCTCCGATGTAATGTCGTGGAAAGTGGCGATGAGGATCGGGGTTCCGTCTTCATTCAGCGTTTTTTCCACCAGTCCTGCCGACCAGAAGAAGCTCCCGTCTTCCCTCATGACACGGTTCTCAAAGGATTGCTTCTGATCACCCTCGGCCGCCTCCCGGAAGATGTTCACAATCATTGGATAATCCTCCGGATGGATAAATTCCATGAGTTTCTTTCCATTGGGCGAGTTGTTAGAGGCCTCCTCCGGGAAATTAAGCAGCCTGAGCCCCTCCCGGTTCAGCTGAAGCAGCTGGTACGGGGCTTCCACGGTTATCAGAGCGATGCCTTCCGGTATTGCATTGTAGAGATGCACGATGTAGCTGGCCTGTCCCCTCAGCTTCCGGTTTATCTGCTTGACGTACCGCAAATAGACGATCACCAGTATGGCCAGTCCGATCAGGATAACCGCAATCAGAAGAAAGGTGCGGATTAAAATCTGATTCGTCTGCGCCTCAACAACGTTCTGCGGAATAATCGAGATCAGATACCAGTCAGA
>JAEYDD010000005.1 GCA_023404095.1 Pseudomonadota bacterium
CAGCATTATCTTCATGATTTGTACGTGCCAGACCTTCGGCCGCAATCAGCAAGACTTCCGCAAAACGGAATACCGGCATATTATAATCACCGTCGTGACCGCTAATCAAAGCATTTTCATCAAACCATGCCCAGTTGCCTGCATTATTCAACGTATGAGTATTTCCTTCAGCATCGGTATATTGCTTAAAGAAGAACTGTTTCTCATGTCCTCGAATATCATTAGAGGCATAGCTGTTAAGCAACATATCACAAGGAAGGTATGCATTATACAGCACGTCTCCTCCCGGATGGAACACTCCCCACTGAAAAGCATCTGTACCAATAGAACGACAAGCATAAGAGTTACCTACACTATAATCACTATAATTATATTCTTTAGCATAAATGATTTCAGCAGATTCTTTCGTTGTCTTAATCACATTATACGCAGAGTTCAAATCATCAGTCGTTCCATTCGGATGAATAAGTCCATGAGGACTATCATTAATCACGTTCAATGCCATCTGTGCAGCTTTTCCATAATAGTCTGCCCCCCCGTTTAACGGTGCACCAGCCCATTGTAAATAAACTTGTGCCAGCAAAGTCTGCGCCATTGCCCTAGTGACATAACAGCCATTTTCATAAAACGTTTTATTGGGTAATGCATCCCCGTTGACAATATCCAGCAAGTCGGCTTCAATTTTCTTATAAACCTCTTCAGCAGAAAGACGTTCTTTGTACATACCTTCTGTAGATGTGTAAGGTTCTGAAATATAAGGAACACCACCAAATTCTTTGACCAGCCAGAAATATCCATATGCACGGAAGAATTTACCTTGAGCCACATAATTATTAATAGTAGCTTCATCCAGCACACCGGTCATTGTCGGAATATTGGCAATAACAAAGTTGGCACGTGAAATACCTTTATAAAACTCATGCCAGTATTTCATTGCAATATCATCAAAAGATTCAATATTGAAGTTACACCCTTCGGATGCCGTAGTAAATGTTCTATCCTTACGCTTATCAACGTACAATCCGGACACAATACCACCCCACATTGTCGCTTTAGGAGTCCAGCCACCGCCTACATCAGTGTTGTGTAAATAAGGTACACCACCGAAATACAATGCGTTCACACCCGACTCCGCATCAGCTTTCGTCTTCCAGAATTGGTCAGATGACTTCATATCCAATGGTTCTTCTTTCAGGAAATCGTCGCATGAATTCAGCAACACAGAAAGTGAACACATACAAAATGCAGATATATATACTTTTAATAGTTTCATAATTCTTATGGTTTTTATAACGGTGAATTAAAATGCTACATTAAGACCGAACGTAAACGTTCTCGGACGCGGATAGGTGAAGAATTGGCGGTTAGCCCCCCATTTGTTGTCACCTAAACGAGATGAGTTATCCGGATCGTATCCGTTATAGTCCTTAGAAGTAATCAGGAACGCGTTATTCACATTCGCATACAAACGCAATGAAGACAGACCGATCTTCTTAATCAGTGTCGGATTGAAGGTATATCCGAGCTGAATCATGTTACAACGCAAATAAGAACCATTGCAAACCCAGTCATCATCTGCCTGGTTATTAGCTCCCTGACCAAAGTTATTCAGACGAATTGCCTGTTCTTTACCCGACGGATTGAGAGTTGGATGCCATGCTTCCTTATAAAGACGGTCTATACCGTTAGTCAGGAAACGGGCTACAGTAGAGTGATAATATTCTTGCATCACGTCTACCCCCCATGTAAACTGGAAGTCTAAAGTCAAATCGAAACCTTTATAATTGAAGGTATTGATAAATGAGCCCATCCAGTCAGGCAATCCGTTACCAATAATTTCGCGTTTCTTATAAGTTACCTTTTCACCGATAGTGGAAGGTATGTTCATTGTCTCCGGATCCCAGTTAGACGGAATACCATCGTAAATACCGGCGCGCTTATAACCATAGAAAGAAGAAAGCTCTTCACCTTCACGGATCAACATATCGTAACCCACAAAACCATCGGTTGTAATCTGACGCTTACCGGTGACAGGATCAACAGATGCACTTTCATCCAGTTTCTCTACACGGTTTTTGTTGAAACCTAAATTAAGAGTGGAAGTCCACTGGAAATCATGTGTCTGAATAGGATATGCTGTAACCAGAATATCTACACCACGATTGGAAACGGCTCCAATATTATCCATAATGGAAGAGTAGCCTGTTGATTCAGGAACCGGACGGTCGAGCAACAAATCTGAAGTATATTTATAATAATAGGAAATATCGAAATTCAGTCTGTTATTGAATAAACCCAACTCGAATCCTAAGTCCCACTGTCCAGTCTTTTCCCATTTCAAGTCAGGATTAGGCATATTGTCCAGATAAGATACAACGTGCAAAGCATCACCAATAATCGTATTTGACTGGCTTACCGTGGCCAATGACTTATAAGTACCAATTTCCGAGTTACCTGTCACACCGTAAGAAGTATGCAATTTTAATTTGCTAATCAATGAGTTGTCTTTCAAGAAGTCTTCATTAGAAATCATCCAGCCCAAACCTACTGACGGAAAAAATGCATATTTATTGTTCTGTCCGAATTTGGAAGAGCCATCATAACGACCGGTTACGGTAGCCATATACTTGTTGTCATAAGAATACGCCAGACGCAAGAAATAAGAGTTCATTGCCCACTTGTCGTAATCACTGCCAACAGAAGGACGGTTCGTTCCGGAACCTAAATTATAATATCCGTAGAAGTCATCAATATACTTACTGTCGGAAGCTTCGAATTTGGTATAATTATACTCTTGCCAAGACATACCCGCCATTGCATTAA
>JAEYDD010000025.1 GCA_023404095.1 Pseudomonadota bacterium
CGTGCAGCACTTGTAGAGCTCCTTGTAGGCCTCCAGCCCCTTGATCGCACCCTCGGAATTGACGGCACCTTCCATGTCGTACTTTCCGGTGGTGTTCTCGTACTTGAAGCCATAGGGATAGAGCGCCTGCGTCGCGCCCATGGTGATGCCTTCCGAGGCCCGCTCGGTGAAGATCGCCGCGCCATAGACCTTCTTGCCGTCGATCTCCTTGCCGTTGAAGAACTTGGCGGTTTCCAGCAGTTCGTCCCAGGTGGTCGGCGGGGCGAGGTCGCGGCCGGTCGCGGCCTTGAATTCAGCCTGGATCTCCGGCTTGCTGAACCAGTCCTTGCGGTAGAACCAGGCGTTCGCATCGCCCATGGCCGGCAGTGCCCAGTAGTTCGGCGTGCCCTTCGGCCAGGTCGAATAGGCATTGACGGCGGCTTCGGCGAAGTCGCTCATCTTGATGCCTTCCTTGTCGAAGAAGTCGTTTAGCTTGACGTAGTAGCCGTTCTCCGCCGAGCCGCCGATCCACTGGCTGTCGCCAATCAGGAGATCGCAGAGCTTGCCGCCGGAATTGAGCTCGTTGAGGATGCGGTCGGCGAAGTTCGGCCACGGCACGAACTCGAACTTCATCTGCGTCCCGGTCTGCGCGGTAAAATCCTTCGACAGTTCCACCAACGCATTGGCCGGGTCCCAAGCGGCCCAGCAGAGCGTCAGTTCGTCAGCCTGCGCCAAGCTCGGCAATGCCGTCGAAAGGCCGAGCGCCATCGTTGCCCCGAGAAGGGGTCTGCACATCGTTTTCATGAAATCCTCCCAGATTCGAAAGGAAGCCCCACGCCGCCCTTCGGAAAACTCCCTGCACCTCCATGCCCGGTACGGCCCTCACTCCGCCATGTTGAGCAATATGTTTAGTGATACGCAAATCACTCAACATGGCAAGAGACAATCGTCGCTGCACCGCAGCGTCAGACGCCGCGATGTCGGGGACCCACTGATCATGTGAGAGGGACGATATTGTTTAGTTAACCCGCTCCAGCCCGGCGGCGGATTTGACTATCCACCGCGCGAAGAGGGCGAAAAGGCTGCGAGATGCTCCACGAGATCCAAGGCGGGGGCTGCCGGTTTCTCCTGCGAGAGAGTGCAGACCGCAAGCCGGCGAACTGCCCAATCGTCCGTGAGCCGGACGATTGCCAGCTTTGGTGTTCCGCGATGGCGGCGCACGGCCGTCTCGGGGACGATGCCAAGGCCGACGCCTGCCGCCGCCATGCGGCCAATGCCTTCGAAATTGGCCACGCGCAGGCGCATCTGCAGCCTGTATCCCGCCTTGGCGGCCTGCAGTTCGATGTGATCCTGCAGCGCGCCGCTGGCAAGGCCGACGAAATGCCGATCGATGATCCGCGAGAAGGAAAGTGCCTTTTCCGCAGCGCAAGGATCGTCCGGCGCTGCGACCACCACCAGCCGGTCGACGGCGAACGGCCGCAGCGTGAGACCCGACGTATCGACGGCATCGGAGAGGATACCGATCTCCGCAAAGCCCGCCCGCACCGCACGGGCGATCTCGTTGCTTTGCCGCTCCTTCAATTCAACATCGACCCGCGGATGCGCCGCCATCCACGGCGCGAGGCGCGCCGGCAGCAGTTCCGCCACCGCCGCCGTGTTCGCATGCAGCCGGATCGTCGTACGCAGGCTTGCCGCGTGTTCGGCAAGCTCGCCGCGCATCTGCCCCATTTGGCGGTGGATAAGGCGGGCGTGATGGGCAAGCGCCTCACCCGCCCTTGTCGGCAACACGCCACGCCGCCCGCGCTCCAGAAGTGCTACGCCGCCATCGGCCTCCATGTCTCTCAGGCGTTCGCTGGCGGCAGACAGCGAAAGGCCGCAGTCCACTGCCCCACGGGTAATGCTGCCAGCGTCCACCACGGCGAGAAACAGCTTGAGGTCAATCAGGTCGAAGCGCATGAGCGGCAGCATAATGCAAGCCCAGCCTTCGGACCAGCCGAAGGCTAACTGCGGTTCTTCCGCATTGCAGGGCGGCTGGAATACACTATCCACAATGCATGACCGTCGATCCGCTCTTCCTCCCTGTTGTCGCCTTCATCACGTTCGTGGTCGCCGGGTTCGTGAAGGGCGTCACCGGCATGGGGCTGCCCACCGTGGCGATGGGACTGCTGGGAGCGCTGCTCTCCCCGCTTGCCGCCGCCGGATTGCTGCTGGCTCCCTCTTTGGTCACCAATATCTGGCAACTGGCAACAGGTCCGGGCTTCGGCCCGTTGTTTCGACGTTTCCGGGGCATGTTGGCGGCAATTGTCATCGGCACATCGGCCGGATCCGCGATGCTGGCAAGCGGCGATACGGACGCCACCACAAAGGCGCTGGGCGGCACACTGGTTGCCTATGCGGGCTATACACTGTTCGTTCGGCCGATCCGGGTGCCGGAAACGTGGGAGAGGCGGCTGTCGCCGGCGGTCGGCCTTGCCACCGGCCTCGTCACGGGTGCAACCGGCGTCTTCGTGATCCCGGCCGTTCCCTATCTCCAGTCGCTCGATCTCGGGAAGGACGATCTCGTCCAGTCGCTCGGCCTCTCGTTCACCGTCTCGACCGTCGCTCTGGCTGCCGCTCTCGTCTGGCGGGACGCTTTCCGTCCCGACAATCTGGCGCTTTCGCTGCTGTCCGTGGTTCCCGCACTCGCCGGCATGTGGCTCGGCCAGCGCATCCGCGACAGGGTCAGCCCGCGCACGTTCCGCCTGTTCTTCCTGCTCGGCCTGGCACTTCTCGGCGCCGAAATGCTGCTGCGGCCGTGAATAGGTGAGCGTCGCCCGCCGCCGCGTGCCGGCGGGCAGAGCTTCCGGTCAGCGTGCCTCAGGCCACCGAACGGATCTCGACGTCGGCGGCTTCGGTCCGCCGGCGATAGGCGATCAGGTCTTCGATCGATACAAGAAGAAGATTGTGCTTTTCGGCAAACACCTTCAGCTGCGGCAGGCGCGCCATGGTGCCGTCGTCGTTGGCGATCTCGCAAATCACCCCGGAAGGCGCAAGTCCTGCCAGGCGGGCCAGATCGACTGCAGCCTCGGTGTGGCCGGGCCGGCCGAGCACGCCTTGCGGATTGGCCCGCAACGGGAAGATGTGGCCCGGTCGCGCGAAATCCTCCGGCCTGGATGCCTCGTCCACCAGCGCGCGGACGGTCGCAGCGCGTTCGGCGGCCGAGATGCCGGTCGTGGTTGTCGGAAGGTAGTCGACCGACACCGTGAACGCCGTCTTGTGGGAATCGGTATTGTTGGGAACCATCAACGGGATGTCGAGCGCATCGAGCCGCTCACCTTCCATCGACACGCAGATCAGCCCGCGCGCCTGGTTCATCATGAAGGCGATCGAGGCGGGGGTAACGGTCTGCGAGGCGATGACGATATCGCCTTCGTTCTCCCGGTTCTCGTCGTCCACGACCACGACCATCTCGCCGCGGCCGATAGCTGCGATGGCATCTTCAATTTTCGAAAGCGTCATTTCCATAGCCTTTCAAGGGTCCGCCAGCGAACTGGCTGTTTTTCACCGCTCGCAAGCGAGCGAAAATCCCTTGGGCGAACAAGCATGGGCAGCTCTCACACGGAAAGCGCCTGCCGCGTTGCTCTCTTCCATCCGGACTATACCGTCGGCTCCGGCCTCTCACCGGATCTGCTGACCTTCCGACTGTTGACCGGAAGCGCTCGCGGGCTCCGGGATTTCTCCCGATACCGCCGGTGGGGAATTGCACCCCGCCCTGAGAACATCCCAAACATAGGTCGAGACAGCCACCTATTGCAAGAGCATGCACGTGCGCGGCACGGCAAAAGAATGCGCGCCGCGGTGAACACAGCGTTCAGCCAGCACGTCCGCGACGTTGTCAGGACGCCTTGCCGGAGAAGTCGCTACGAACGATCCCATGGCGCTGGAGCTTGTCGTAAAACGTCTTACGCGGAATGCCGAGGGCGGCGACGGTCTGCTGCACGTTGCCTTCGAACGCGCGCAACGTCTCGCGAATGATCTTCGCCTCGTAACTTTCCAGCCGTTCGGGAAGGGTTTCGGGCGGGCCATCGCCGGAGGCGGGCACATTCGCTGCGGGTGCCGCAGGCTCGAGGCCGAGGATGACACGCTCGGCGAAATGCGAAAGCTCCCTCACATTGCCGGGCCAGGCATGTTCCGCTAAATGCCTCGCCGTCGCCGGCGACAGCTTTGGCACCGCGCGGCCGAAGCGCCGTGCCGCGCGCTCGGCGAAATAGCTGAAAAGCAACGGGACGTCCTCCCGCCGCTCGCGCAATGGCGGAATGGTGACGGCGACCACGTTGAGACGGTAGTAGAGGTCTTCGCGAAAGGTCCGGCGCTGCGACGGATCGCCGAGATCGACCTTCGCGGCAGCGACGACGCGCAGGTCGACCGGCCGGACCTCGTTGGTGCCGAGCGGCGTGACTTCGCGCATTTCGAGCACCCGCAGCATCTGCACCTGGGCGGAAAGCGGCATGCTTTCGATCTCGTCCAGGAACAGCGTGCCACCGCTCGAATGCTCGATCCGTCCGACCCGCTTCTTCTGGGCGCCGGTAAAGGCGCCGGGCTCGTGGCCGAAGAGCTCGCTTTCGATGATCTGCTCGGGCAGGGCCCCGCAGTTGAGTGCCACGAAATTGCCGCCCGACCGGCGGCTCCAGTCATGCAGCAGGCGGGCAACGACCTCCTTGCCGCTGCCCGTCTCCCCGGTCACGAGCACGTCGACATCCGTTTCCGCGATCTGCCTCAGGGTCTGGCGAAGGCGCGCCATGGCCGGGGTCTGGCCGATCAGCGGAAGATCGTCGCCGGAGGTATTCGCAGCCTCGCGCAGGCGGCGGTTCTCCATGACCAGCCGCCGCTTTTCGGCCGCGCGCCGGACGCACTGGTTCAGTTGCTCCGCCGGAAAGGGCTTGGCGATGAAGTCATAGACGCCGTCCCGGATGGCGTTCACGGCCATCGGGATGTCGCCGTGGCCCGTCACCAGGATCACAGGTATCTCTTCGTCGATGGCCCGGATCCGCTGATAGAACTCCAGGCCGTCCATGCCGGGCATGCGGATGTCGGAGACAACCACTCCCTCGAAACCTGCGTCGATCGCCGGCAACGCCCTTGCCGCGGACGACAGCGGCATGACGTCGAAGCCCGAGAGTTGCAGCGTCTGCGCGGTCGCCCGCAGCAGGTCGCGATCGTCGTCTACGAGCATCACCGGTGACGAGGCGCTCATTTTCCAGCCTTTCGCAAATGTACGCGGAAGCGCGCTCCGTCCGTGCCGCTCTCCACCTCGATGCGCCCGCCATAGTCGCCAATGATGTCCTTGGAGATGACAAGGCCGAGGCCGAGGCCTTTTTCCTTGGAGGTGTTGAAGGGCTCGAAAAGAGCATCGAGGATTTGCGTCGCAATGCCGGGACCGTTGTCTTCGACGGTGACCACGACTTCGTCGTCCGCCAGACGGACGGTGACGCCCACGCGCCCGTCCGGTCGCTCCTCCACCGCCTCCAGCGCGTTCTGGAAGAGATTGATGAAGACCTGCTCAAGTCTCAGCCGGTTTCCCATCACCTCGAGACCAGGCGGCGGCATTTCGATTGCGAGCCGCTCCAGGCGTCCGGTGAAGCGGCTGCGCAGAAGCATCACCGCGCCGTCGATAACCTCCGCCAGAGCAACGGGGGCGGCCTCCGCGCGGCCTTTGCGCGCCAGCGCCTTGAGGTCGGCGGTTATCGCTCCGATCCGCTCCGTCAGGCCGGCGATCAGTTCGAGGTTTTCGATGGCCGGTGCGGTCTGCTGCCGCTCCAGGAAGACCTTCGAATTGTCGGCATAGGCGCGGATGGTCGCGACCGGCTGGTTGATCTCGTGGGCGACGCCGGCTGCGACCTGCCCGAGGATAGCCAGCCGGTTGGCATGGACCAGATCCTGCTGCACCGTCTGCAACTGGGCCTCGGTCGCCCTGTGGCCGGAAATTTCCGCCTGCAGCCGGTCTCTCGCGAGGCTAAGGTCGGCGGTGCGCTCGACCACACGCCGTTCCAGGTCTTCGCGCGCCCGCTGCTCGCGCTCGCGCGCCGCAATGAGCCCCTCTCGCCGGCGCAGCCATATTGCTGCCGCAAGCAGCATTCCACCAAGCGCGAGAACGGCGGCAAGCCGTGCCTCGCGCTCGGCCGCCGCCACCGCCGCGGCGATCGGCGCGAGATACTCGAACTGCCACGGCGTGGAAGCAACCGGGGCGACGAGCCGAAGATAATCCTCCTCCTTGCTCCCCGGAAGCACTGTGCGCACCACGCTGTTTCCCTCTGCGAGCGGCTCGACCTGCGCGAAGGGCAGGGGCAATAATGGCGCCTCGCCGAACTGCAGGCTTCGGCGAATGGCCTCAAGCCTCTCCGGTGGCAACTGCACCGTCGTCATGAAACGCCAGGATGGAATGCTCGTAATCAGCACCACATTGTTTGCGTCGGTGACGTAGGAGGGGCGTTGCGTGTCGCGCCAGTCGCTCTCCAGCTGGTCGAACTCCATCTTGACGACGACGACGCCGAGTGGCGCCTCGGCCGGACCGACGCGATGGGAAATATAGAGCCCGGGGCGCTTGCTGATGTTGCCGAGCGCGAAATGCTCCGCCGTCCCCTCCTTCATGGCCTTGGAAAAGTACTCGCGGAAGGAGTAGTCGATGCCGACGAAGCTCGTCGGCTCACGCCAGTTGCTGGCGGCAATGGCAACTCCCGTCGTGTCGATGACGTAGAGCACCGACGCGCTGGTTCCGACCACCAGATTCTCGAGCTTGCGGTCCAGCGCCTGCCGGCTGGTCGCATCGCCGGACGCCAGAGTTTCCTGCACGTCGCGGTCAAGCGACAGGACGAAGGGCAGCGCGCGCGGGCGTTCGAGCACGGCGCGCAGCAGGGAGATTTTCAGGTTCGCTTCGGCACGCCCCTGCGCTTCCAGCATCGAAAGAGCTGAAGCCCGCCCATAGAGCCCCGCGAAATGCACCGTCGCGAGAAAGAGAACGAGCGCAACCAGCGCAAAGAGCGTCCACGGCCGCCCGATCCACGGGCGCGACCCGGCGAACACGGATGGAGTGACTTTGATCATCCGTCATCCTGAGCATAATTCCGCACACTTCTCAAGACGATCTGTGCGGACTTTCGCACAAATCGCATCTATCGCCACACCGGAGAATCAATAATTCCCGTTTATTATCCGCGCCTTAAGGCGTCTTTTGCGATTCTGGCACGCCGTTTGCTGACCTCCGGACCATACCACCGATCCGCCCCGGGAAGAGCCAATAGTGGTGAGGGCATGAAGGAGGACATCATGAACATAGCATCTGCATCAGAGGCACCCCGCGCGCCGCTGCCTTTCTACCGGCACCTTTATTTCCAGGTCATCGTCGCGATCATCGCCGGCATGCTCGTCGGCCACTACTATCCGGAATTCGGCGCGAGCCTGAAACCGCTCGGCGACGCCTTCATCAAGCTGGTCAAGATGATCATCGCTCCGGTGATCTTCCTGACGGTTGCAACCGGCATTGCCGGCATGTCCGACCTGAAGAAGGTCGGCCGCGTCGCCGGCAAGGCGATGATCTACTTCCTGACGTTTTCCACGCTCGCACTCGTGGTCGGCATGGTGGTGGCAAACGTCGTCCAGCCCGGCGCCGGAATGAACATCGATCCGGCGACGCTGGATGCCAATGCGGTATCGACCTACGCCGCCAAGGCGCATGAATCGACGATCACCGGCTTCCTGATGAACGTCATCCCGCAGACGATCGTCGGCGCATTCGCCGATGGCGACATCCTGCAGGTGCTGTTCTTCTCCGTTCTCTTCGGCATCGCGCTCGGCATGGTCGGCGATCACGGCAAGCCGGTCGTCGACTTCCTCCAAGCGCTGACCGCGCCGATCTTCCGGCTGGTGGCGATCCTGATGAAGGCTGCACCGGTCGGCGCCTTCGGCGCGATGGCGTTCACCATCGGCAAGTACGGGATCGGTTCGGTCGCAAACCTCGCCTTCCTGATCGCCACCTTCTACATTACCTCCCTGCTGTTCGTGTTCGTCGTGCTCGGGGCAGTCGCCCGCTACAACGGCTTCTCCATCGTGGCGCTGATCCGCTACATCAAGGAAGAGCTGTTGCTCGTGCTCGGCACCTCGTCGTCCGAAGCTGCCCTGCCGGGGCTGATGCAGAAGATGGAGCGCGCCGGCTGCAAGCGCTCGGTCGTCGGCCTCGTAATCCCGACCGGCTACTCCTTCAACCTCGACGGCACCAACATCTACATGACGCTGGCAGCACTCTTCATCGCGCAGGCCGTTGGCATCGACCTCACGATCGGCGACCAGATCCTGTTGCTGCTCGTCGCAATGCTGAGCTCCAAGGGTGCTGCCGGGATAACTGGTGCCGGCTTCATCACCCTGGCTGCGACGCTTTCGGTCGTGCCGTCCGTCCCCGTCGCGGGCATGGCATTGATCCTCGGCATCGACCGCTTCATGTCGGAATGCCGAGCGCTGACGAACTTCGTCGGCAACGCCGTCGCGACCATCGTGGTGGCCCGCTGGGAAAACGAACTGGACGTGGAAAAGCTCAACGAGGCCATGGCAGGACGCCCGGCCGAGGAGCAGATCCCTGTCCCCGCCCTGCAACCGGCAGAATAATTCCTCCCAGGGAAGACCGGCCGCAAGGCCACACCGAAAGCCCGCCTTCACAGGCGGGCTTTTTTTGTGCGCCGGGCAGGGTGTTGGCGTAAGGCGTTGTTTTCGCGTGACGCCTGCCGAATGCCGCATCGCTTGTTAAGCTTTATGCGTTAACGGTAGTGCGATCATCCGCACCGTGCCACCATCCATGCACCAGCACATCCAACTACCCGAGATTGCCATTACCGCGGGGGCAGCCCAGGGCGGCGCCTCCTTCGCGGTATTTGAGTACGCTTGCGCGCCGGTCTTCGACGCCTGGATGACCGACCAGGCGGACAACATGACCTTCGATGTGCAGTTCCACAGCGCCCAGATCGGCCGGACGATCCTCGGCCTCGCCGGCATGACGGGCGCGCGTTACCGATACGAGCGGAACGAGCGGAAGGTCGCGCAGACGGGGCTGGAACTCGTGCTTGTGCAGATGATCACCGAAGGTTCCGACGTGCGTATCGTCGGCGGGCGCGAAATCGTTTCGCGCCCGGGCGACATCTTCATCAGCGACCTCACGCGCACCATCGCCACCACCACCCAACACTGCCGCAACGTCACGGTCGCAGTGCCTCGCGCGCTGATATCCGACAGCGAGGCCGATCTTGATCGCCTGCACGACAGGGTGCTCATGGCAGACACCACCGCCGCGCGCCTGTTTGCATCGCATCTCGTCACGACTTGGCGCGAACGCCACAGCATCGCCGCCGGAGAAACGGAAATGGTGGCGCAGGCCACCGGGCAGTTGCTGGCGAGCCTCGCGCTCTCCGCTGCGAGCCGGGAAGACGTGCAGCGTAGCATATCGGCCTCCGTTCTCGTCCGCGTCTGCCGCTACATTGACGACAACCTCGACCGCGCCGACCTCGGCCCCGACCTGATCTGCCGCGAAATGGGCCTTTCCAGGGCAGCCCTCTACCGCCTGTTCGAACCCCTGGAAGGGGTGGCCCGCCACATCCGCAATCGCCGCCTCGTCCGGGTTTTTCGCGCCCTGACCTCCCGGCGTGCCGAGGTCCGGACGATTGCCGAGATCGCCTACGCGCACGGCTTCTTCGACATGTCCGCCTTCATCCGCGCCTTCAAGGCGCGCTACGGGATGACGCCGAGCGACACGCGGACGATGGCCGCGATGCTGCCGCCGGAAGCTGCGCCAAACGGCATCGAAGAGGGCGGCAACTTGCTCCGCCATTGGATCACCGCGATCGGCACGACCTGACGAGGCAGGCGCCGGTCCTCAGCCCGGCACCATTGATTTGGTGACAGTGACGGGGACACCGGGCGTCACCTTCCTGCATGCCGCGACCGTTCCCCCGATCAGCACGGCCACGTTGATTTTTCCGGCCTTCGGATTGCAGACCCATTCCGCAACGCCGTCCGGCAGGCAATGGAAGACCTGTTCGCGACCACCCGTCATGGGCTTTATCTTGAAGCTCGCATTTTCGCGCCAATCCGGGGCCACCTGCGCAAGGGTCTCGTGGCACTCGGCAATCGAAGCAGCCGGCTTCTCGTAGAGCACAGGATCCTCGGCCAGGGCCGGTAGCGAAGGGGCAAGCGCGATCGTTACGACGGCCAGACGGATCTTCATTGCATTCCTCTGTGCGGAAAGGGGTTGGCAATCCCTAGTCGCGCGTGCCGCCCCGTGTCGATCCGCCGGAACGGGCCGGCTTGCAATTGAGACGGAATGCCAACGAATTGAGACGTAAGCCAAATCCGGGCGCGTTTACCCGCCGATCGGCCATGCCTATGGTCCCTTGAATTGGCGGCGCATTCCGCCAGCTTCGAACTGCGCCGGACCACCGCATGACCCTCGACAAATCGCTCTCCCTCGCCGCAGCAGCCCTGATCGCCCTCACGCTTGCCATCGGCGGATGGGCCCTGCAGCGCGACGAGCGCGCCTTGCTCTCCGACGCGCAGACGCGGGAGATCGAGGTGACGGCGCTCGTCCTTGCGACAGCGATGGATCAGGCCGCCACCCTCTCGGCGACGCAGGCCGAGACGGTCGCCCGCGATCCGCAGGTCGCATCGCTGATGAGGGCAGGGGATCGCGCAAGCCTCGTGGTGAAAAGCCGTCCCACGCTCGAACTTCTCGGCAATCTTGCGGGCGTCGAGGTGCTGCATTTTCACACTGCCGACATGAAGTCTTTTCTGCGGGTCTGGGACCCGGACAATTTCGGTCAGGATCTCTCCCGCTTCCGGCCCATGATCGTCGCCGTCAATCACGATCACCGGCTGCGCAAGGGACTGGAGCTCGGCGTCCGCGGCCTCAGCCTGCGCGCGGTCTCCGCCATCACGGAGGGTGAGCAGCTCGTGGGCACCATCGAGGTCGGCGTCGACCTGAAATCGCTGACCGAACTGGCAAAAGCTGCGACCGGAGCGGACTTCGCGCTGTTCCTCGATGCGTCGGCGGGCGTCTCCGAGGACGGGACGGCGAGCGCCGAAACCGGACTGAAGATGGAGGCCGCCACCGATACCGGGCTCTTCCAGCGCCTGCGCGACGGCGGGCAGGTCCGCCTGTCGCGGGATTCCTATCTCGAAAAGGTCGAGATCAACGGACAGACGCTTGGCGTGATGGGCAGGCCCCTGCTCGACTTCAGCGGCCGCATGATCGGCACGATCGTCGTCACCCGGGACCTGACCGAGCTGGAAGGTCATCTGTCGCGCTCGCTTGTCACGATTGCCGCGGCCTGCGTCGTCGGCTTTCTCGTCGTCTTCTCCACCGTCATGGCAGTCCTCCGCGGGCTCCTGCTCCGACCGCTGCTGCGGCTGACTGCGCAGCTTCGTGACGGAAAGGCCGCGGACCCGTCCGAAGACCTTTCCAGCCTTCCGGAATTCCGCGAGCTTCAGCAAGCCGTCCGGGATGCTACAGGAGAAATACAGCCCGCCTCCGCCGTCAGCCTCCGCACGGAGAACCGCCGGTGATGTGGGCCATCCATCGCCTGCTGGCCTTCATCTTGCCGGGGACGGCCTTGCTGATTGCCCTGTGGTCCGCTGCCCTCGTGCAGGCTGCCGATCTGCCTCAAGGCGCTTCCCTGCCGATACGGGTCAATCTCGCCGTGCGGCTGCTCGATGTCGTCAAGATCTCCGAAACCGCCGGCGAGATGTCAGCGTCGCTGGAGTACACCGCGCGCTGGCACGACCGGACCCAGCGCTTCGATCCGATCGCCACCGGCTCAAGTCGCCGGGACTTCACCGGCGAAGAGGCCAAGCGCGTGCTCGAAGAAATCTGGACGCCACGCCTGCTGATCGAAAACCTGATCGACGACCCGCGCAATGAGACGGCATCACTGTCTGTCTTTTCGGACGGGGCCATCGTCCTGATCCACCGCCTGGAAGCGGATTTCCGCATTGTCAGCGACCTGTCCGCCTTTCCCTTCGATCGCCAGACGCTTGTCTTTCCGTTCGCCTCCGAGGCCTATCCGGCCGACGAGGTCGTCTTCGTCGTCGACGACCGCGACCGCGAACTCTCCACTTTCGCCGCAACTCTGACCGCCTCGGACTGGACGGCGACATCGATGCGTTCTGCGATGGAAACGTTCTATGGCTGGAATGCACGCCCCTTCGTGCGGGCGAGCGCAAAGATCGTCGTTGAACGCGCCTGGCCGCGTTATTTTCTCAGGATCTTCGTGCCGTTCGTCGCCGTGCTGACGGTGTCGCTTTTCATTCTCTGGGCCTCGCGAACGACCTTTTCCGACACGATCGGCATTACCTATAGCGCTCTGCTGGCTTTGGCCGCACTCAGTTTCACGTTCGAAGGCAGCTTCCCCGGCAGCATGTCGGTCAATTCGCCGATCGCCTTCATGATCTCGCTCGGCTATTTCTACCTGATCTTCGTGCTGCTGGTCGACCTGCTGATGACCCACGAGAAGTTGCCCGGGGCGCGCAGAAACCCCTGCCTTACGGCGGAAGTCCGCGCCCAGGTGCGCTATGCTCTGCCGATCGTCTTCACCACCGTCTGCGTCTGCATCATCCTGCGTTCGCTGGCTTGAATACCTCCCGCATGCCTCCGCGTGTGGCGAAGTCATGGCTCCGTGCGCCTGGTTGACTGCCCGAACAGCGGCAGACTCTGTCGGTTTCGAGCCAGGCAACGCATGAAATTGATAGAGATATCCTATCAATCGATTAGGTCAGCCCGCTTGACCTAATTTCTCGTTCGTCAATACAGGAGGAATGGACACAGGATTTATCGGCAAGAAGTCATCGGCCGCCGGCGGCTGGGGTGCGTTGAAGAGCTGCGGCAAGCGACTGCTGGAAAGCGGTACGCCACTGTCCGGCGCGCGCACCATGCTCAAGGCCAACCAGCCCGACGGCTTCGATTGCCCCGGCTGCGCGTGGGGCGACCCCGAACACGGCTCATCCTTCGAGTTCTGCGAAAACGGCGTGAAGGCCGTCGCCTGGGAATCGACCGAGAAGCGCGCTACGCCGGACTTCTTCGCAGCCAGCACCGTCTCGGCGCTGCGCCAGCTGACAGACTACGAGCTTGAGGCGAACGGTCGCCTTACTCATCCCATGCGCTACGACCCCGCAAGTGACCGCTACCTGCCGGTTGCCTGGGAAGAAGCCTTCGCCGAGATCGGCGGCATCCTGAAACAGTTGGACAGCCCCGACAGGGCGGAATTCTATACCTCCGGACGGGCGAGCAACGAGGCGGCCTATCTCTATCAGCTGTTTGTGCGCATCTACGGCACCAACAACTTTCCCGATTGCTCCAACATGTGCCACGAGGCGAGCGGGGTGGCGCTGCGCCAGGCCATCGGCGTGGGCAAGGGCACCGTGTTGCTGGAGGATTTCGAAAAGGCGGATGCGATCTTCGTCATCGGCCAGAACCCCGGAACCAACCATCCGCGCATGCTCGGAGACCTGCGCCGAGCGGCCAGGCGCGGTGCACGCGTCGTCGTCTTCAACCCGATCCGCGAGCGCGGTCTGGAACGCTTCTCCGATCCGCAGGACAAGATCGAGATGCTGCGCGGCGGCTCGACCGATATTGCCAGCCTTTATCTGCAGCCGCAGCTCGGCGGCGACATGGCCGCCGTTCGCGGCATGGCCAAGGCCGTGTTCGCGGCCGAGGACACAGCGGTCGCCGCAGGCCTTCCCTCCGTGCTCGACCACGAATTCCTCGCCGAACACTGCACGGGACTGGCCGACTACCGGGCCGCAGTGGAGGCGACGGGCTGGGCCGAGATCGAGGACCAGTCGGGCCTGACCCGGCAGGAGATCGAACAGGCGGCGGACGTCTACATGAACGCTGAGCGGGTGATCTGCACCTGGGCGATGGGCGTCACCCAGCACCTGCACTCCGTCTCCACGATCCGCGAGATCACCAACTTCATGCTTCTGCGCGGCAATGTCGGAAGGCCCGGCGCCGGCCTTTGCCCCGTGCGCGGTCACTCCAACGTGCAGGGCGACCGCACCGTCGGCATCAACGAGAAGCCGCCTGCGGCGTTTCTCGACGCACTGGAAAAGAAGTTCGGCATCGCGGTGCCCCGCACCGACGGGCACAATGTGCTTGCCGCCATCGGCGCCATGCTCGACGGCTCGGCGCAAGCCTTCATCGGCCTCGGCGGGAACTTTGCGCGCGCCACGCCCGACAGCGCACTTGTCGAAAAGGCGCTGCGCCGGTTGAAGCTGACGGTCCACATCGCGACCAAGCCGAACCATTCGCATCTGATGCCGGGCGAGGTCTCTTTCATCCTGCCGTGCCTCGGCCGCACCGAGATGGACCTGAATTCCGCGGGAAATACGCAGCTGATCAGCGTCGAGGATTCCATGAGCATGGTGCATGGCTCCGCCGGCATCAATCGCCCGGCCTCGCCGCATCTTCTTTCCGAGGTCGGCATCATCGCCGGCATAGCCGAAGCGACAGTCGGCAGCGGTGTAGTCGACTGGCGAGAGCTGGCGCAAGACTACGACCGCATTCGCGATCTCATCGAGGCGACGATACCGGGCTTCGAGGCCTACAACGAGCGGCTGCGCAGGCCGCGCGGCTTTCACCTGCGCAACACCGCGGCGCATCGGGAGTGGATTACACCGGCGGGCAGGGCGACGTTCTCGTCCGGCGCCCTGCCGCAGGAGACGGTGCACCAGCGGGCGCGAAAGGGGCAAGGGCGGTTTGCGCTGCAGACCTTCCGCTCGCACGATCAGTACAACACGACGGTCTACGGCCTCGACGACCGCTATCGCGGCGTCTATGGCGAACGACAGGTGATCTTCATCCATCCGGAAGACCTGAAGGGCCTGAACGCGGAGGCGGGCGAGCGCGTCGACGTCGTCAGCGAACATGACGACGGAATTGAACGTGTGGCCCGCGACTTCCGCTTCGTGCCCTACGACATCCCGCGCGGAAGCATAGCAGGCTACTATCCCGAGCTGAACGTGCTTGTACCGCTTGGCAGCGCCGGGGAGGAGAGTGGCACGCCGACGTCCAAGTCGATCATGGTGTCCTTCCGCAAACGCGAGACCGCGTGAGCGACCATCGCCTCGATACCGAGGCCTTTTTCGCTCTCATCGAACAAAAGGTGGCGCGGGATTTGCGGCTGACGCCAATGCAGGCGGCCATTATCGCAGCACTGGAGCTCGGGATTGCGGGCGACAGCCGCACATTCTCCCGCCTTCTCGGCTTCGCCCATGCGCTCGTGCTGCGCGAACTGACCGCGCTGGCGGAGCGCGGCGACACCTTGCGCATCGTTGCGCGGGAAGAGCGCACGCTACGAACCCACTACGAACCGATCGGCGAGCCTATGCCGGTACGGCCCGCAGCGACATTTAAGCGCTGAACCCGTGACAGCACCCGCCGCTGTGGGATAGAGCCGTCTGAAAGTCCGCCGGTCGTCTGGCATCCGGCACACGAACAGATCGAGGAGCCGCGCATGTCCGTCCGCCACTACACAATTCCGGGAATGTCCGTTCGCGACCACCTCGTCACGGTTCCGCTCGACTGGTCGAACCCGGAAGGGTCGACGATCGAGGTCTTTGCCCGCGAAGTCTGCGACCCGACGAAGGCAGGCGACACTTTGCCCTTGCTTCTGTTCCTGCAGGGCGGGCCGGGCGGCAAGTCTCCACGGCCTGCCGGCGGTGGGCCGGCCTGGCTCTCGTACGCCCTCAAGACCCATCGCGTTGTCCTCATCGACCAGCGCGGCACGGGCCGCAGCACACGCATAGAGAGCGCGACCATGACAGGCTTTGAAAGCGGCGAGGACGCGGCCAACTACCTCTGCCATTTCCGCGCCGACAGCATCGTGGCGGACTGCGAACACCTGCGAAAGACGGTCTTCGACGGCGTAAAGTGGGAAACGTTGGGCCAGAGCTACGGCGGCTTCCTCACGCTGACGTACCTTTCCAATGCGCCGGAGGGGCTTGCGGCCTGTTATGTGACTGGCGGGCTTTCGGGCTTGCAGGCAACGGCAGACGAGATCTATCGCCGTACCTATCCGCGCGTGGCCGAGAAGAATGCGCGCTACTACCGCCGCTATCCGCATGACCGGGAGCGCATCGGCCGCATTGCAGACTTCATCGCGGCAAACGACGTCCGCCTGCCGGACGGCGACCGGCTGACGGTGCGCCGGCTGCAGACGGTCGGCATCGACCTCGGCATGGGACCCGGCTTCGAAAATATCCACTGGCTGATGGACGAGGCCTTCTCCGGCGCGTCGGAAGACCGGCTCTCCGATCATTTCCTCGCCTCGGTGATGGAACTCACCAGCTATGACGCCAACCCGCTTTTCGCCGTTCTACAGGAGAGCATCTACGGCCAGGGCGACGGCGCAACCGGCTGGGCGGCCGAGCGCATCCGCGCCGAACATCCCGCTTTCGCAGATACCCACCGGCCCCTGCACCTGACCGGCGAGATGATGTATCCGTGGATGTTCTCCGAAATCCGCTCGCTGCGGCCGTTCCAGGCTGCAGCCGAGGCCCTTGCGGCCCGCCCGCGATTTGGCCGCCTGTATGATACCGAACGACTGGCATCCAACGAAGTGCCCGTCGCCGCTGCCGTCTACTTCGACGACATGTATGTCGACGCGGACCTGTCGCTGGAAACGGCGCGGCATGTCGGCAATGTCGAGGCCTGGGTGACGAACGAGTACGAGCACGACGGCGTACGCCAGACAGATGCCGTCTTCGCCCGGCTGGTCGAGATGGTGAAGGAACGCGGCGGCCCGCGCCGATAGGCAGCGCGCCACGAAGGGACGGGCCTCTCACAACCCGAGCGACTGCCCATGGCCCGACTGTCGCAATGTTGCGACAGTTATCGCCGATGCCCGGCAGATGATCGACGGGCCGATATTGCGTCGGAATACCGATTGCGCCACAATCCGCCCCGGTTCAGGGAGGAGCCAATGCTGGGACACTCTGCACATGTGGAGCACGTCTATACGTCTGCCCTTCGGGGATCGGCTGCCGCAAGCTCGCCGATCGTCGCCTCATGGCAGCGCTGCATGACGGTGCATCGTCTGGCACCGGAGCAGGACCGAACGCCGCTGCGCCTTACATCCCGCGAACTCGAACTGGCCCAGCAAGAATCCGGACAACTGGTTGCCGTTGCCGTCGATGAGCTCGACCGGCTGTTCGCCCTGCTCGGGAAGGCCGGCTACTGCGTTCTTCTGACCGACCGCAGCGGGGTGGCGCTTGAGCGTCGGGGCGCACGCGGCGATGACAAGGAATTCCAGAGCCTTGGCCTCTGGACCGGTTCGATCTGGACCGAGGCCAGCGTCGGGACGAACGGCATCGGGACCGCGCTCGCCGACGACCGCTCGGTTACCGTGTTCCGCGACCAGCATTTTCTCTCCTCCAATATCGGGCTGTGCTGCGCGACGGCGCCGATCCGCGACCATCGCGGCCAGCTCGCAGCAGCACTCGACATTTCCACATGCCGCGACGACGTCGACGAGATGACGCTGTCGATCCTGTCGCAGGCGGTTCGTGATGCGGCAACGCGCATCGAGGTGAACCTCTTCCGCAGCGCGTTTTCCGGCGCGCGCTTCATCATGCTGCCGACCGGAGCCAATGCTGCCGCCGCCCTTCTCGCCGTCGACCGGCATGACCTTGTGGTCGGCGCAACACGCGCCGCGCGTCTGGCTCTCAAGCTGGATGACCGTCGGATTGCCGCCGGCGTGGCTGCCGCCGATGCCCTTCACGAAGGAAGTGCTGCGGGCGGCGAAGAGCTGGCCGAAGCCGAGAAGGCGGCACTGATGCGCGCCCTTTCGCGGACGAACGGCAACATCTCCCGCGCCGCGCAAGCTCTCGGAATGAGCCGCGCCACCCTGCATCGCAAGCTGAAGAAGCTCGAACTGCATTGACTGTGTGGCACGCGCTGACCCGTCACGACCCGGTCGCTCGTTTCTGATTTAACGCTCTCAGCAGCCACCGCAACGCAGCTCGCGCTGCGGTGCGTGCATCAGCGCCTTGCCCGCAAAAGCGTTTCGCCCACGACCGACCTGCGCCCTCCATTGCCATGACGAACTGTTTCAAACCTGCGACAGGATGGCCGCGCACGTGATCCGCCCCGCTGTTCTGGTCGCGGAAACACAAGCAGACTTCCCTCATCCGCTGCAGGCGGGACATGATCAAGGGAGGATCACATGCTGCATCAGAAGATCGTCGAATCGCCGTTCAAGCTCACCTACGGCAACTACATCGGCGGGCAATGGCGCGCGCCGATCGGTGGCAGGTTTTTCGAAAACATCACCCCGGTGACGGGCGGCAAGCTTTGCGAGGTCGCGCGCTCCGACGAGGGCGACATCAATGCCGCACTCGACGCGGCTCATGCCGCAAGGGACAAATGGGCGAAGACGTCCACGACCGAGCGTTCCAACATCCTGATGAAGGTCGCGCAGGTCATGGAAGACAATCTGGAGCTGCTCGCGCGCGCAGAGACCTGGGACAACGGCAAGCCGATCCGCGAGACGATGGCGGCGGACATTCCGCTGGCAATCGACCACTTCCGCTACTTCGCTTCCTGCATCCGCGCCCAGGAAGGTTCGATCGGCGAGATCGACCACGACACCGTCGCCTACCATTTCCACGAACCGCTCGGCGTCGTCGGCCAGATCATCCCATGGAACTTCCCGATCCTGATGGCGGCGTGGAAGCTGGCGCCGGCGCTGGCCGCCGGCAATTGCGTGGTGCTCAAGCCGGCCGAACAGACGCCGGCCTCAATCCTCGTCTGGGCCGAACTCGTCGGCGACCTGCTGCCACCAGGCGTTCTCAACATCGTCAATGGCTTCGGCCTGGAAGCGGGCAAGCCGCTGGCGACAAGCCCGCGCATCGCCAAGATCGCGTTCACCGGCGAGACGACCACCGGCCGGCTGATCATGCAGTACGCCAGCCAGAACCTGATACCGGTGACGCTGGAGCTCGGCGGCAAGTCGCCCAACATCTTCTTTGCCGACGTCATGGCCGAAGATGACGCCTTCCTCGACAAGGCGCTGGAGGGCTTTGCGATGTTCGCGCTCAACCAGGGCGAAGTCTGCACCTGCCCGAGCCGCGCACTGGTGCAGGAATCGATCTACGAGCGCTTCATGGAGAAGGCCGTCAAGCGCGTCGAGGCGATCAAGCAGGGCAACCCGCTCGATCCGGCGACGATGATCGGCGCCCAGGCCTCCGGCGAGCAGCTCGAAAAGATCCTCGCCTATCTCGATATCGGCCGGCAGGAAGGCGCCCAGGTGCTGGCCGGCGGAGCCCGCAACGATCTCGGCGGAGAGCTGGCCGGCGGCTACTACGTCAAGCCGACCATCTTCAAGGGCCACAACAAGATGCGCGTCTTCCAGGAAGAGATCTTCGGCCCGGTCGTCTCCGTCACCACCTTCAAGGACGAGCAGGAGGCGCTCGAAATCGCCAACGATACGCTCTATGGCCTCGGTGCCGGCGTATGGACCCGCGATGGCAACCGCGCCTACCGCTTCGGCCGCGAAATCCAGGCCGGGCGCGTCTGGACCAACTGCTACCATGCCTATCCGGCACACGCGGCGTTCGGCGGTTACAAGCAGTCCGGCATCGGCCGCGAAACGCACAAGATGATGCTCGACCACTACCAGCAGACCAAGAACATGCTTGTCAGCTACAGCCCGAACGCGCTGGGCTTCTTCTGATCCTCCCGGGCACGCGCCGATCCGCCGGCGCACCCGCCTTCCCCGGAGGCAGCCCTTGGCCTCCGGGGACTTTTTTGGGGAGATCAACATGGAACAGCTTGAGAACGGGGAGCCCCGCGTGCTCGCCACCGAAGAGGCGCTCGCCTTCATCGAGGAAATACGCAAGGACCACCCCGACATCCTGTTTCATCAGTCTGGCGGCTGCTGCGACGGATCCTCGCCGATGTGCTACCCGGCGAACGAATACCTGATCGGCGCCGGCGACGTGAAGCTCGGCGAGATCGGCGGCGTGCCCGTCTACATCAGCGCCAGCCAGTTCGAGACCTGGAAGCACACGCAACTGATCATTGATGTCGTACCCGGGCGCGGCGGGATGTTTTCCCTCGACAATGGGCGGGAGCGGCGGTTCCTGACCCGGTCGCGCCTGTTCGCCGGCGGCGAGGCCTGCGCCATTCCGGTCCGGCAGTAATCGGGCGAAACGGTGTGACGCTTTACATCGCCCCTTGATCGGTTAACTATTCGCGGCGGAGGAACGGAGGAGGGGACGCGCGCGAGTGCGGCCTTGGAGCTACATGTTCTCGCATTCCGAGCACATCCGTGAGATCGAGCGCGTAAGCCGCGGACTGCCCACCGGGCGCGATGACGTCGTTGTCCAGTCATGGCGGCGCTGCCTCGACCAGCACCGCCTCGACCCAACCCATGCCTGCGAGGCGTTCATCCTGCCCGACGCACGCCTGCGCGAGCATCGGCAGCAATCCGAGGATCTCGTACGGATCGCCCGGTCGGGGCTCGAACATCTCTTCAGCCAGGTCGCCGGGCAGAACTACGTATTGCTGCTCTCCGACCGAAAGGGCGTGACCGTCGAATTCCTCGGCGACCCTCTGTTCGACAACAATCTGCGCAAGGCCGGTCTCTACCTTGGCTCAGAATGGTCGGAGAGCCGGGCCGGAACCTGCGCCGTCGGCGCCTGCATCGAAACCGGCGAGGCGCTGACGATCCACCAGACCGATCACTTCGACAACACCCATACGCCGCTTTCCTGCACCGCCGCCCCCATCTACGACACGACCGGCGCGCTGACCGCCGTCCTCGATATTTCGCTTCTCAGCTCGCCGATCCTCAAGGCCAGCCAGAACCTGGCCCGTCACCTCGTCGGCGCCACCGTCAGGCGGATCGAGCTTGCCAACCTGATGGCGCAAACCCGCCACGAATGGGTCCTTCGCTTCTCCCGCTCCCCCGATTTTCTGGATGTCGATCCCGAAGCGGCTATCTCCGTCGACGGAAGCGGGCGGATCATCGGCATGACGCATGCTGGCGCTCAGATTCTCGCCCGGTCGGTCGGGGCAGACTGGCGCAAACCTGCAAGCCTGATCGGCCAGCCCGTGTCGAAATTCCTCAACCTAGAGGTCGACGGCCTGCCCGACCTGACCCGCAGGCGGCCGACGCAGGATCGTCTGGTCTTCGCCCGCGATGGCAATGCGCTGTTTGCGCATGCGATCGAGCCGCACCTGCAGCGCCACGTGTCGGCTTGGACGCGTAGCGAAATCCCCCAACCGATCCGCCGCCTCGGCGGCGATGCGCCCGAGATAACGGCTCTGCAGGCCAAAGTGGCAAAGCTTGCCCGCACGTCGCTGCCCATTCTGATCCAGGGCGAAACCGGCTCGGGAAAGGAGCACCTCGCGCGCGCCATCCATGAAGGCAGCGGATTAAAGGGTAGTTTCGTCGCGATCAACTGCGCCGCAATTCCCGAACAACTGATCGAGAGCGAGCTGTTCGGCTACATGCCGGGCGCCTTCACCGGTGCATCGCCGAAGGGCCGCAAGGGTCTGGTGGAACAGGCGGCCGGCGGGACGCTTTTTCTCGACGAAATCGGCGACATGCCGCTCGGACTGCAAAGCCGTCTGCTGCGCGTGCTCGCGGAGAAGGAAGTGCTTCCGATCGGCGGGCATGAGCCACGCCCTGTCGATATCCGCGTCGTATCCGCCTCGCACCGCCCGCTTAAGGAGCTCGTGGTGGAGGGGCGTTTCCGGCAAGACCTTTTCTATCGGCTCAATGCCGCTACGCTGGTTTTGCCGCCGCTACGCGACCGCCCGGATTTTGACTGGCTGCTCGCCCGCATCCTCGAGCGGTATGCACGGGATGGCAGGTCGCCGACACTGGCGCCGCTGGCGCTCGATCTGCTGAAGCGCCACGACTGGCCCGGCAATATCCGCGAACTCGACAATGTGCTGGCAGTGGCCGTCGCCATTTGCGAGGGTGATGTCATCGAGCCCTCCGATCTTCCCGACGGATTTTGTCTACCGGCCGGAAATCATGCGGCCGACCCTTCGTCGGGCAGACAGGACGAGGGTCAGGAAACGGGGCAGTCAAAGGGCCTGGAACTCCGCCGTCTGCTTACGTCCTGTAACTGGAATGTCTCCGAAGCCGCCCGCCGCCTCGGCGTCGATCGCTCCACCGTGCATCGCCAGATCAGACGCTTCGGGATCGTCACGCAACACTGATGCAACACCCGTGGCGCCACAACTGTGGCGCCAATGGCGACAGTGCAACGCTCATTCCCTCAGTCTGCATTGAAAATACTGATCTTTCCCCGCGGTTCACATTGGCATGCCGCTTGCGCCTGTCTGACCGGAGCCCGCGGCAAGAGGAGTTGCAGCGGCTCTCGCAAGACGAAGCAAGCAAGATGGAGGAGATCACATGCTTGACGACAGCCCCAGCACGAAGGTCGACAACGCGCTCGCCAAACTGGGCCAAGCCTTGGAGAAGGGCGATATCGACGCTGCTGTCAACCTGTTCCAGGCGGACTGCTACTGGCGCGACCTCGTCACCTTTACCTGGAACCTCAAGACTCTGGAGGGCCAGCAGCAGATCCGGGACATGCTCTCGGAGCAATTGTCCGAGATCAGGCCGCGACATTTTCATCAGGATACGGCCGAACTTGCCAGCGATGGCGACGGCATCACGCAGGGATGGTTCAACTTCGAGACCGATACCGGCCGCGGCTACGGCCATATCCGATTGAAGAACGGTCTCATCTGGACCCTGCTGACCACCCTGACCGAACTGAAAGGTCACGAGGAGCCGAAGGGCATCCGCCGACCGCTCGGCGCCGAGCACGGGCATGGCAAGGCGCGCAGGACATGGAAGGAGAAGCGCGAGCAGGAGGCATCCGAACTGGGCTACAGCACCCAGCCCTATGTCGTGATCATCGGCGGCGGGCAGGGCGGTATCGCGCTTGCAGCCCGGCTGCGCCAGCTCGGCGTGCCCGCGATCATCATCGAGAAGAACGAACGGCCCGGAGACAGCTGGCGCAAGCGCTACAAGTCCCTCTGCCTGCACGACCCGGTCTGGTACGATCACCTGCCTTACATTCCGTTCCCGGAAAACTGGCCGGTCTTCGCACCGAAGGACAAGATCGGCGACTGGCTGGAAATGTATACCAAGGTCATGGAGCTGAACTACTGGAGCTCGACCACCTGCAAATCCGCCTCCTACGACGAGACGAAGAACGAATGGACCGTGATCGTCGAGCGTGACGGCGAGGAAGTGGTACTGCGGCCCAAGCAGCTCGTGCTGGCGACCGGCATGTCCGGAAAGCCCAACGTCCCGAAGATCGCCGGGCAGGACATCTTCAAGGGTGAGCAGCAGCATTCCTCGCAGCATCCCGGCCCCGACGCCTATAAAGGCAAGAAGGTGGTCGTCATCGGCTCGAACAACTCAGCCCACGACATCTGCGCCGCCCTCTGGGAGGCAGGAGCCGACGTCACCATGGTTCAGCGCTCGTCGACGCACATCGTGCGCTCCGACACGTTGATGGATATCGGCCTGGGCGACCTCTATTCCGAGCGGGCGGTTGCGGCGGGCATGACCACGCGCAAGGCGGACCTGATCTTCGCCTCTCTGCCCTACAAGATCATGCACGAGTTCCAGATACCGCTCTATGAGAAGATGCGTGAGCGGGATGCCAAGTTCTATGACGATCTCGAAAAGGCAGGCTTCATGCTCGACTGGGGCGCTGACGGTTCCGGCCTGTTCATGAAGTATCTGCGCCGTGGCTCGGGCTACTACATCGACGTCGGCGCCTGCGACCTCGTCATCGACGGGTCGATCAAGCTGAAATCCGGCTCGGACGTCGATCGCCTGACGGAGGATGCCGTCGTGCTCAAGGACGGCACGAAGCTGCCGGCCGATCTCGTCATCTATGCCACCGGCTACGGCTCGATGAACGGATGGGCGGCTGATCTGATCTCTCGGGAGGTCGCCGACAAGGTCGGCAAGTGCTGGGGGCTCGGCTCGGATACGCCCAAGGATCCCGGGCCCTGGGAAGGCGAGCAGCGCAACATGTGGAAGCCCACGCAGCAGCAGGCGTTGTGGTTCCACGGCGGCAACCTGCACCAGTCCCGCCACTACTCGCAATATCTGGCCCTGCAACTGAAGGCCCGTCAGGAAGGAATTCCCACCCCGGTCTACGGCCTCCAGGAACGCCATCACCTCTCCTGACTGACCGCAAGAACCTCGGCCGGGGCGTGCGCTCCGGCCGGCTTTCGCTTTAGCCCCCCAACCAGCTTCAGCTGGCTGTCAGCTTCACATGCTCCATTCAGACAACCGGAAAAAGCGACAATAAACGCACCCCAACCGGTTTCGCGTCTAGGAGGCAAGCTAATGGCCGACACAGCAACGCCGCTGCCGTTGCGCAATGATCTGCGCGACGAAGTGTTTGCCCGCGACGACCTGCCCCTTGGCGATTTCACCTTCAACGCCACCGTGGCAAACGTCTTTGACGACATGGTCAACCGCTCCGTCCCCTACTACGAGGAGATGCAGCGGATGGTCTGCGAACTGGCCGCAGATTTTGCGAAAGCCGGAACCAGCCTCTACGACATCGGCTGCTCGACCGGCACAACTCTGCTTGCGCTCGACGGGCTGGTCGATCCCCAGGTCCGTTTCGTCGGCATAGACAACGCGCCCGACATGCTGGAAAGAGCCTCCCAGAAGATCAGGTCGGCACGGACGAACCGCCTGATCGAGCTCCAGGCGCTCGACGTTCACCTGGGTTTCGCGATGGACAATGCTAGCGTCGTGACGATGCTTCTGACACTGCAGTTCATCCGCCCCCTCCATCGCGAACGCACGATGAAGGCCATCCATGCCGGCCTCAACGAACGCGGCTGCCTGCTGCTCGTGGAGAAGTTGACCAGCGAGGACTCGACCTTCAATCGCCTGTTTATCCAGCACTATTATGACTTCAAGCGCCGCAACGGCTATTCCGAGATCGAGATTGCGCAGAAGCGGGAAGCGCTGGAGAACGTGCTGATCCCCTATCGTCTCGAGGAGAACCTAGAGCTTCTCAAGGAGGTCGGCTTCCGCAAGGTCGAGATCTTCTTCCGCTGGTACAACTTCTGCGGTCTGATCGCGGTGAAATAGGTGCTGCGATGACACCCGCCATGATCGCTGTCGGCAACTTCTTCTTCAAATACCGCAACCAGGCCTTTCCGCTCATCATCGTGGTGCTGGCCTTCCTCGCGCCGCCCTCGACGACATGGCTCGGCAGCAACGTTGGCGGACAATTTCGTGAAATCCTTGCCATAGCCATCGTCGGCTTCGGCCTGGTGCTAAGGGCGACGGTGATCGGATATGCCTATATACAGCGCGGCGGGCTGAAGAAGCGGGTCTATGCCAAGGACCTCGTGACCGAAGGCACGTTCGGCGTCTGCCGAAACCCGCTCTATGTCGGTAACATGTTGATCTATTCGGGCATCTTCCTTTTCCACGGCGACCCGTTCGTCGTGGCAGCAGGCATCGGGCTGTTCGCCCTCATCTATCAATGCATAGTGCTGGCGGAGGAAGATTTCCTTCTCGAAAAATTCGCCGACGCCTATCGCGCCTATTGCCGCGACGTTCCACGCTGGGGTTTCAGACTGCAGCGGTTGCGCCGTTCGACCGAGGGCATGCGCTTCAACGTTCGCCGGGTCATAGCCAAGGACTATTCGACGATCTCGGCCGCCCTGCTCGCCCTGCTGGCAGTCGAGGCCTATCGCGTGCTCACCATCGGGGAAATAGCCCAGAGCAGCCAGCACCTGCTCGCGCTCGCCGTCCTGGTCCTTCTGGTCGGTATTGCAGCCGGAACGGTGAGGCTCATGAAGAGGAGCGGCCGGCTCGACGAACCGGCAGCCCTCCGCTAAACGCGGCGGATGCTTCTTGCTATCTTGCCGAGGTGTCAAGCAGCATCGAGAGCGACGGGCGTGTAACCCTCGGCCGCGATCGCCTCCACGATGGCACTGGCATCCGCAGCACCGGAAACGGTCACGCGATGGCTGGCAAGATCAACTGAAACGCTGGCGCCGGGAGCGGCCACCTTGACTGCGGACGTGATAGCGCGCACGCAATGGCCACAGGTCATGTCTTCCACGGCGAAGGAAAAGGTCTTGTCGTTCGGCATAAGTGTCCCTGCTCGGTTTAACGCCTGCACCCTGAAGCTTTACCACGTGGGAAGGTCAAGCGCCTTGCGACTTCAGGCCGTATCGGCACAGACAAAGCTTTCCAGCTGACCATGAATGATCTGCTTGAAGTCAACCAGCATGTTCTCCGCCTCGTCGGCGGGCAGCGTGATCGCAAGCCGCACCATGCTGCTGGCCAGATGGAAGAAGAGAAAAACCAGCCGGCTGAAGCGCTCGCGTTCGCCTTCGGCGATGAGGTGTGCCGCACTTAGACAGAAGAGCTCGCCCTGCTGCCTCGTCTCGGCAATATCCATGTTCTGCAATTCCTTGTCGGCCTGGATCGCGTTCAAGAGATCCTGAATTGCGGGATCGCCGGCCACGCGCAGGTAGTATCCGTCCAGTATGGTATCCGCGGCATCCTTTACCCCGGCAAGGTCGGAAACGCCGGCGAGGCTGGCGGTAATCCCCATGCGGGTCTCGATGCTGTATTGCTCGTAGAGCATAGCGATGATTGCCGATTTGTTGGGAAAATACTGGTAGACCGACGCGATCGGACCGCCGGTCAGAAGTGCTATCTCCCGCATCGTCATGCCGTCGATGCCCCGCTCGCCGATCAGATGCTTGGCCACGCGCAGAATTTCTTCGACACGTTCCCGGCTGCGCTCCTGCTTCGGCTTGCGACGCAGGCGCTGTTCGAGATCACCGGCGTCCACCGACATACCCATCCCTACTCCTTTGCCCTGTGGCGATCACGGCCGTCGCGCATGGGTTCACCAAACATGTAACGCGCGAACGACTATTCTCTCACTAAATCAGCACCAACTTAAGGAAGTCTTCACCGTGGCTGCCAATCCTTGACAACCGGCAAGAAGAGCTGCGTTCGGCTTGAGCAACCATTCCATTTTCCGATTGACATCGGCTGGTGCAGGCCTCACGCTCAAACATTATCTGATACATTATCACATTAGACGTCCGGCGGTAAGGTAGGGAGGCCATCCGCATGGCGGCACGCCAGGGAAAGGTCCATCAAGGCGCAACCTGGATCGTCGGCAATCCCGGCGTGGCCGAGTTTGCAGCCGCCCTGTTCGTCGGCTCGGTAGGCCTTCTCATCCTGGGGCTGCAACCGGTTCTTCTCGGCGCGCTTTATTCCGAAGGACGGATGACGTTCGACGAACTGGCTCTTGCCGCAACGCTGGAGATGATCGCGATAGCGGCCGGGTCGGCAGTCATGGCGCTGGCGTTTGCACCGCGCGGTCTGCGCCCCAAGGCCGCCTGTCTGCTTCTGGTGCTGGCCGCCCTCAGCCACATCACTGCCATTGCCGGATCCCCCGCAATGATCGTCGGTATACGGACGCTCGCCGGCGTCGCCGAAGGCGGACTTGTTGCGATCGCCACGGAGCTGATTGCACGTTCGACCCGGCCCGAGCGGATGGGCGGCATCTTCCTGACGATCCAGACCATGGTCCAATGCCTGCTTGCGATGCTGCTGTCGCTCCTCGTCGTGCCGGCTTACGGATCAGCCGGCGGGTTCCAGACCTTGACGGTCGTCTGCATCGTCGCGCTTGCCGCAGTTCCGCTTCTGCCGCAGCACTACGAGGAAATTCCGGCGGCCGGAAAAGCCGATGCGGGAATAGCCGGCCCGACGGCGCTGCTCGCGCTTGCGATCATATTCACCTTTTACCTGTTCATCGGCGCGATCTGGGCGTTTCTGGAACCCCTCGGGCTGGCATCCGGCGTTTCCAGCCAAACCGTCGGCCTGATCACGGCCGCCGCGCTGGCGGTCCAGGTCGGCGGCGCGTTTGCCGCGACCCTGATCGAACGGCGGCTCGAATATCGTACGGCGATCACGCTGTCGACCGCCGGCGGGCTCGTTGCTGCAGGCCTCTTCGCCGCGCTGCCGGGCGTCGCGCTCTTCTGGCTGGCCGCACTCGTTACAGGCTTCGTCTGGCTCTTCGTCGTTCCCTACCAGATCCGGCTGACGATCGTCGCCGATCCAAGCCGGCGAACCGCGTTGCTGGTTCCGGCCGCCCAGCTTCTCGGCGCAGCGCTCGGTCCTGCGGGCGCATCGCTTCTTATATCGGGCGACGACGTGCGCGCCGTGCCGTTTTTCGGCATGAGCTGCCTTGCCGTGACACTGCTCCTGCTCGCGGTCTTCTGTCTAAAGGTCGGACACAGCGGCATTTCCCAATCCGCACTCGAAAACGGCAAGGACACCGCTGTATGAACCAGACTGCCACCGTTCCCTGGACGAACTGGTCGGGAAGCGTCGTCGCTCGCAATGCCAGGGTGTCGCGGCCGCGCGGACTTGCAGAACTTGCAGACGTCATCCGCACGGCGCAGGGGCCGATCCGTGTCGCCGGCGCCGGTCATTCCTTCACCCCCCTGGTCGAAACAGACGGCACGATCCTCGATCTCGACCGATTCCAGGGCCTCGTGTCACATGATGCGATCACGCTGAGGGCCACCGTAGGCGCTGCAACGCGCCTTGGTGATCTGACCAAACACCTGCACGCAGCGGGGCAGGGGCTCGCCAACATGGGCGATATCGACAAGCAGTCGATCGGCGGCGCGCTCGGGACGGCGACGCACGGTTCGGGCCTGTCGCTTGGCGCATACCATACCCAGCTCTGCGCGATAGAGATCGTCGACGGCCGCGGCGACGTCAGGCGGCTGACGATCGACAACGACCGGGAGACGATCGAGGCAACCGGCGTCACGCTCGGTGCATTCGGGGCGCTGACCGAAGTCACGCTGCAGAACATCGCCAGCTATCGTCTGCGCCGCCGCCGCTGGGTCGTGCCGATCGGCGATGTCCTTGCGAGCTTCGACACCTTCATGTCCGCTCATCGCTCGGCGGAATTCTATTTCATTCCGTTTTCCGGCCACGCGCTGCTGATCACCAGCGACATCTCGACGGCGGGTGTCTCGACCCGCCCGCCCGAAGAGGACGAAGAAGGACTTGCGACGCTCAAGCACCTTCGCACCTGGCTCGGCTGGTTGCCGCCGATTCGGCGCGCCCTGATCGGTGCGGCCCTGGCGCGCGTACCCGAGGAGGACTATGTGCAGGACTGGCTGAACGTCTACACCAGCGACCGGCGCCGCAAGTTCAACGAGATGGAATACCACCTTCCGTATGAGGAAGGGCCGAAGGCGCTCGCGGAGATCATCACGCTCACGGAAAAGCGCTTCCCCGAAGTGTATTTCCCGATGGAGGTGCGCTCCGTTGCGCCCGACGAGTTCTGGCTCAGCCCCTTCTACCGGCGCAAGACCTGCGCGATCGCCATCCACCACGACGCGGCGGAGGATCCCACGGCCTTCATGGCGGCGGCCGAAGCGATCTTCCGGCGCTACGGCGGTCGTCCCCACTGGGGCAAGATGCACAACCTCGCCGCTTCGGATTTCGCATCGATCTATCCTCGCTGGAAGGATGCGATGGCGATCCGGAGAAGCTTCGACCCTGACAATCGCTTCGTTTCCCCCTATCTCGCCCGGCTCTTCGGTGTCGCATGAAGGATGTCGCCTACTTCGGCATGATAACCGCCGCGCTTGAGGAAGCCGGCATCCATCGGCCATCGCTCGTGGTCGATCTTGAATGCCTGAACGACAATCTGGCCGTCGTGGAGAAAACGATGACGAACGGACCGGCCGTTCGCATCGTCGACAAGTCCCTGCCGTCGCTTCCCCTTCTTGCGCATGTGATGCAGAGGCTCGGCACCAACCGGATCATGAGTTTCCATCTGCCAATCACTACGGCTGTGCTGGAGGCGTTCCCCGACGCGCACGTCCTGTTTGGAAAGCCCATGCCTGCCGCAGCTGTTGCATCCGCCTTCGCGAATACGGATGCGTCGCGACGACGGGACCTTTGCGATCGCATCACCTGGCTGATCGATACGCCCGAGCGCCTTGCCCAGTACGCATCCCTTGCCCGTTCCCTTGGCCGGCCGCTGCGCATCGCCTTCGAGATTAACATCGGCATGCAGCGCGGCGGCTTCGATACACCGGATGCTCTGGCGCACGCCCTCACCCTCCTTGGCGAAGGGGAGGGGCTTCTTCAATGCGAGGGGCTGATGGGCTACGAGGCCCATGTGCCGGCGATCCCCGCGCTTTTCGGAGGGCCTGGAGCCGCCCTGACTTCCGCCCGGAAGTCCTATATGGATTTCGCCGCATGCCTTTCGTCCGAGCAGCGCAAGATCCTGAATTCCGGCGGTAGCCAGACAGCCCTTGCCTACGCCGGGGACCATTTTATCAATGATGTCTCGATCGGATCGGCCCTGCTGAAACCTGTCGACTTCGACAATCCCGCCCTTACACACCTGAAGCCCGCGCTCTTTCTCGCCACCCCGGTCCTGAAGGTTCAGGATACGCGCCTGCCAGGCCCTTCCTTCATGACACCGGTCCTGCAGGCGCTGGGCCTGTTTCCGCGCAGGGGCTGTTTTCTCTACGGTGGCCGCTTCATGGCCGAACCGGTCTTTCCGCAGGGGCTCAGGCGCAATTCCCTGTGGGGAGATTCTTCCAACCAACAATTGCTCGCCATGCCCGCGGCATGTCCGCTTGCGCCAGATGACTTCGTCTTCTTCCGTCCCACCCAGTCCGAAGCCGTCCTGCAACATTTCGGGCCGCTGCAGGTCCTCGAAAGCGGAAGGATCGCGCACGAATGGGCTGTACTGCCGAGCGGATAGTCTGCGCGCGCCTTCCATCACATCCTTCACTCCAGCGCCTTGATCATCGGCATGATCGAAAATTGCCCCGCTTCTGCCCGGCGCGTCAGTTCCCGCAGATAGCCGCCAGGTGAGCGGATCTGATCCGACCGCTGGAGAATTGCAGCAATCACCACCGCGGCTGAACTTTCTCCGAGCGCGGCGCGGGCCTTTTCATAGGCGTCGGGCGAAATACCAAGCATGGAGCGGACCAACGCCGCCGTCCGGGACAAATCGGCCCAGGTCGAGATGTCATCCTTTGCGTAGGCCTTGATTTCCGGGCATGCCGCCAGAACCCGTTTCAGGCTGATCGCAATCCCCTTGCGCTCCGGTGCGGCTCTTTCCGACTGCGGCTCCGCCTGTTTCGTGTCATGGCCGTTTATTTCAAAGGTGGAGTCTGTATTTGAATTCTGAATATGCCGCTCGTTTTGAACGTCATTGGCGCTCATTTCTTTGTTAGTGAGCGAATTCAGATATTCCGCCTCCACCCGCCGGCGCAGCGTCAGCAGTGCATTTTTCCGCTCGGTCAATATGTCTGCGCCCGTCGTTCGCCCTAGCCTTCCGGAGAGCGCTGCGAGTTCCAGTTGATGCTCCGCCCAGGGACCCTTGCGCCCCTCCGTCAGGGCCGCCTCGATGATCTTGGCTACATCCCGCAGGTGGATGGTCACTTCCGCGCGCAGGGCTTGAAGCCGCCTTGCTTCGGCACGCGCCTGCTCTGCCCTTTCGTGGATAGCCGTCGCCATCAGTGCCAGCGGCGCCAGATCGAAGCCGAACGCCTCGTCGATGACGCCGCGCTCGTCTCGCCGGCAATAGCGCTTGCCGTTGGGGCTGTCGCGACGCAACAGCATGCCGGCCTGCTGCAACAGAGCCAGATGGCGGCGTAGGGTGGCCGGCGCCATGCCCCGCGAGCGCACAGAGAGTTCGGCGTTCGACGGAAAGACGACGATCGGCGCGCGGCCGTCGAGGATCTTGTCGGGGTGGAACGTCAGAAGCGCCTCCAGGACGGCGATCGTACGGTCGGACAGGCCGAACGCGCTACGCGCCTCGGTCAGCGCCCGCAAAAGCTGCCATTTCTCCGCCGTGCCGGTCTCGTTGCCCCCGCTATCCGAGGCAAGCCTTGCCTGCGCGTCGGAAACCCGCTTCTGCATCGCAAAAATACGCGCAGACATCCGTCCGCCGCCAAACGGCGTCGTCGCCAGTCTCTCCGTCATGGTCGTCCCTCTCCAGGAGGCAAGAGGCCGGACCTGACGTCGCACCAAAGCATCCGCGTGTTCGACGGAACCGCAGACAGGGCCAATCCCTTGAAATGTTGAAGCTTTCTAGCTCAGCCGTTCAGGAGACCGGGCAATATGATCCACACCCTGCCAACGGGTAAAACCGTCCAGGCGCTTGACTTTGGCTGTCGGAAGTGATTCTCTCTTATTGCTACATTGAAGAGGGCTTCCGGAATGGCGACGTTTTGGAGGCCTTTTTTCTTGCTTCGATTCCTTCCGTTTCGGTTTCAGTATATCCGCCGGCGCGATGAGCGGGCGGGTACGCTTGCGATCGCCTCCTGTCCATCAGGAATGAGGCTGCGCATTGCTTGAGCGTGCGCCGGATCAGCGCACCATCACTGCCGTCCCCAGGCCTGCAACATCAGGGCCTCGATCTCGGAATTGACGGCGTTCATGCTTTCCATCGCCCGGTCATAGGTCGCACGGGTGAAGTTTTCCCGGCCCACTTCGTAGAGCGTCTCCTTCGTCAGGCCGGCATCGGAGATCGCGGTGGATTTCACCATCGGCGCCGTCAGCACCCTGTCGCCGAAAAGCGAGCGCATCAGGCCGACGATCTGTGCCTGCGGGCCATCGTTGGGCTCGAAGCGGGTGACAAGGTAGCGCAGGAAATCGAAGTTCAGGCGCCCGCCCGCCTCGCGCACGACCGCAAGCAGGTCGGAGGTCATGAACAGGAACTGGCTCATCGAGGCGACGTCAAGCATCTGCGGATGTACCGTGACGATGACCGACGTCGAGGCGCATAGAGCCGAAAGCGTGAGATAGCCGAGCTGCGGCGGGCAGTCGAGCACCACCACGTCGTAGTCCTGCTCGACGGTGCGCAGCGCGGCATGGACGCGTGCAAAGAACAGCGGCTGCCCCGGAGCATTGGCCTGTCGGTTTGCCAGCGCCCGCGGCGTGACATGCTCGAACTCCTGCAATTCGAGATTGCCCGGCACCAGGTCGAGACCGTCGAAATAGGTCTTGCGGATAATGTCCTTCAGCGGACGCGCTTCGTCGTCGTATCGAATGGCGCCGTAGAGCGTATCGTTACCTTCGAGATCAAGTTCGGGCTGGTAGCCGAAGAGCGCCGAAAGCGAGGCCTGCGGATCGAGATCGATGGCCAGTACGCGGTAGCCGGCAAGGGCGAGATACTGCGCCAGATGCGCGGCAGATGTCGTCTTCCCCGAACCGCCCTTGAAGTTGGTGGTCGCGATGACCTGCAAATGCTCGCCGCGACCGGCGTCGCGCCACTTGCGATAGCCGCGGGCCTTCGTCGCATTGCCCTTGGCGATAGCCTGGTCGGCAAGATGCGCCCGCAGAGCGTTGATGTTGGACAGGGAGTAGAATCGCCGCCCGCCCGGGCCGGTTTCGGGCTGCGGCCCCTCGCCGGCGAGGGACAGCTGGCGAAGATACCCATCCGAGACGCCGATGAGCCTTGCTGCCTCCCCGGAGGTGAAGCCTCGCAGCACCTTCTTGGCGGTAGGGGGAAAGAACCGCTCGCGCATCGCCTGCAACTGCGCCGATAGAATGCGCGCATCCGTCGCGATCGCCTCGTCGGCGGCCGGTTCCGCATTCCCGTTCAAATTCGGCGCCATCACCATTATCGCCCTTCCAACCTGCGGACTGCCGCCCCAGCGCCGAATTCCCCCGGAATACGCAAGGCGGCCAGACGAAACACGCGCGATGTTGCCTCGCTTCGCGCTAACGTCACATTTCCAATCTAACAGTGAAGCCGCAAGGTAACGGCAAAAACCGGATAGATCGCACTTTTCCGTTAGGGACGGTGCGACGATTCCCGATTCCCGTCAAGGCGTTTTTGGTTAACCCTCGCTAGGGCACAGCTCGGAAGCAAAAGCTTTTCCGATACTTATGCGGACGCAGGTAGCGCGGACGTCAGACGGAGAGCCGCGCGAGAAGCAGCATGAAAGCCTCGCGTGCCTTTGCGCCACCGAGTCTGGCGGTGCATTCGGCCTCGAACGTCGCCTCGGCGGCGCAGATATCCTTGACGAAGGCATCGCCCGCGGCGGTCAGGTACAGGGCATTCGAGCGCTTGTCCTGTGCGGCGGCGCGGCGTTCCATCAGGTGCCTGGCTTCAAGTGAATTGATCAGCGGCACGAAATTGGCGCGTTGCATTCCCAACGCGTCAGCGATTTCAGTCTGCTTGCGCCCCGGGTTCGATGCGATGAGCAACAGCACGCCATACTCGCCGGGCGTGATGCCGAAATCGGAGAAGCGTGACTGGAAACGTCGGCCAAGAAGTGTCTGAGAACGCCTGATCTGGAACAGCACGCTGCGATCGATCAATGAAATATCGAGACCACTCCTGTCATCGATCACCACAGTCGCACTCATCTGGCGTCTCCCTCGCCGTTGCCTAGGCGAGGCTCCACCCAAATGCCCCGTTTTGCAATATGCATACTGGGAGTAGCAGGCATACGCTTGGGGATAATGCGATTAGCTTCACATGTTCAGCAGCGTGGCCCTTTCATGCCTCATGGGTGAAGCTCTGAAGCCGGGCGCGCAGCAGCCGGATCGTTGTGGCATCCGCATTGGCGAAGGCGAAGCGCAGATACCGCTCCTGACCGGGACCGAAGTAGCCTCCGGGCAGGCACAGAACCCCGCCTTCCTTTGCCAGCCGCTCGGCGACTTCAGCAGAAGAGAGTTCGGCAAAGGGATGGCGGATGAAGGCGAAATAGGCCCCAAGCGCGCCTAGCATCCAGTCGTTCAGGCCGTCCATCGTCTCCCGCAGCGCTTGCGCGCGCCGGGCGATTTCCTGCCGGTTCTCCTCGCGCCACTCGCCAAGCAGCGGCAGGGCATCGGCGACGGCGATCTGGGCTGCGCGCGGCGGGCAGATCTGAATGTTGTCCATGATCTTAGCCACCTGCTCGACGACCGCCGGGCCGGCGGTGATCGCACCAAGGCGCTGGCCCGGTATGCAGAACGACTTCGAGAAGCTGTAAAGCCCGATCAGCGTCTCTTCCCAGCCGGGCTTGCGGAACAGCGCATGCGGACACATTCCGGCTTCGGGCAGGAAGTCGCGATAGGTCTCGTCGAGGATCAGCCAGATCCCCTGCGAGCGGCAGAGCTCGAACACGGACGACAACAGTTCCGGCGGATAGACTGCACCGGTCGGATTGTTCGGGGAGACCAGCGCGAGCGCACGTACGTCCGGCGTGATCGCAGCCTTCAGTTCGGCAAGATCGGGCAGGAAACCATTGGCCGGATCGCACGGTGCAAGCCGCACCTTCACGCCGAGCATGGCCAGCGTCGTTTCCTGGTTGAAGTAGTAGGGATCCGTCATCAGTACGGTGTCACCGGCGCCGGCGACCGCCATCGCGGCGCAGACGAAGGCCTGGTTGCAGCCCGAAGTGACATGAATGTTTTCAGCGGCAAGCGGAGCCCCATAGACCGCGGCGACATGCGCGCCATAGGCCTGCCGCAAGCGATCCTCGCCCTCGATGGGACCATACCCGGTCCATGCAGGCGAGGCGGCGTACTTCCCAAGCAGCTGCAGCATCTGGGGATGCGCCGGATAGCCGGGCACCGCCTGAGACAGATCGATGAGGGGGCCGCTGCGGCCGTCATAGGATCGCCCCCAGGCAAATACGGTTGGGATCGGCGGCGCTGCGAGCGTTTCCACGGCAGGATTGAATTTCGACATGACGGTTCTTCCGGAGCGTGCGCCTTACGCGCGCGCCTTACGTTTCGGGGTTGCAATGGGCCGCCCGCGTGGGGCTGAAACAGGTTTAAAATTGTCCTCGGCGCGCGGTGCGCGACCGCGCAGCAGCATGCGCGCCGACGTCTGGGGCTCTGGCAGGCTGTCTTGTTCCAGCGTAGCAAACAGCCAGTCGATGAAGACCCTGACAATCGGCGCGGCGCGTACCTCTTGCCGGCAGGCGACGTAGAATGCATCGTTTGCCGGGACCGAAAGATCGAATGGCACCACGAGCTCGCCTCGTGCGATCAGGCTCGCCGCCGTGATGCTGTCGCCCAGTGCGATGCCTTGCCCGTGCAGTGCGGCCTCTGTCGAAAGCCGCGCATCGCTCATATAGAGCTGTCGGCTTCGGACAAGGTCCGCGGCGTCGGCTGCGGCAAACCAGGTATTCCATTCGCGCCCGTCCTGATCACCGTGCAGCAAGGTATGATCGGAAAGATCTCGGACGGAGCGCAGCGGCCGGCTGTTGAGCAGGGTGGGGCTTGCGACGGGAAAGAGACGCAAGTTGCTCCAGAGCCGAGTCCAGCAATCCGGCCAGTTGCCGTCGCCATACAGGATCGAAACGTCCACGTCGCGCGAATAGAGCTGCCCCGGATCGTTGGACGCCACCAGGCTGAGCTTCACCTCAGGGTACTGCTCGATGAACCGATCGAGCCGGGGAATGATCCAGAACGACAGAAGGGCCGGCACGCAGGTGATCGTCAGGGAGCCGCTTGTGGCCGGCCGCTTCATCAAGGCGGTAGCGGCCGCAATCCCGCCGAACGCCTCCGTCACCGCGGGCAGAAGCAGCGCGCCCTGCGAGGTGAGTTTCAGCCGCTTGCCGCTGCGGTCAAACAGGACCGCGTCCAGCGATTCCTCGAGCGTGCGGATCTGATGGCTGATTGCGCCATGGGTCACGTTGAGCTCGCGCGCCGCCGCGGATACCGAGCCGCGCCGAGCGGCGGCCTCGAATGCGCGCAGGGGATTGAGGGGCGGCAGGCGGCTCGACATCGCGTCCTGTTGTGCTCACATGTGAATTTTTCTCACGTAAAATGCTACAACAACGTCAATTGCTTTTCCAATCGATTTGTTACGTAATGACGAAAAGAAGGGCAAAAGCCCGGGGGAACGAAGTTATGGCAGCCCAGCCCAGCCCCCGTGCGCCCTACGATCAAACGAGAGCGAGGCGAGACATGGCGTTCGACGAGGGCAAGCTTCAGGCACTGCGGGAGAAATTCGGAGACGGCCACGGCGGCGACATCTTCGATCCGGCCTTCCGCAAGGTCGCCGACAAGATCTTCTCCAAGAGCGGAACGCGGCTTGCGCCGTTTGCCGGCGTTCCAACCTTCCTGAGCGCACCCTATCTCCCCGTCGATGCGGAAAAGCCGGATTTCGGCGATCTGCAGGTCGCGATCACCGGCGTCCCGATGGACCTCGGCGTCACCAACCGCCCGGGATCACGCTTCGGGCCACGTGCCATGCGCACCATCGAGCGCATCGGCCCCTACAACCATGTGCTTGACTGCGCCCCGGTGCAGGACCTGCGGGTGGCCGACATCGGCGACGTCCCCTTCCGCAGCCGCTACCGCCTGGAGATGAGCCACGAGGACATCGAGAAGCGCTTCAACCAGATCGTTGATGCCGGCGTCATTCCGCTCGCAGTCGGCGGCGATCACTCCATTACCCATCCGATCATGAAGGCAGTCGGCAAGAAGCAGCCGGTCGGCATGATCCACATCGACGCGCATTGCGATACCAGTGGATCCTTCGATGGCACCAAGTTCCATCACGGCGGCCCTTTCCGCAATGCCGTGCTCGACGGCGTGCTGGATCCGACCCGCACCATCCAGATCGGCATTCGCGGCTCCTCTGAGTATCTGTGGGAGTTCTCCTATGAATCCGGCATGACGGTGATCCATGCGGAAGACGTCTCCGGCATGGGTATCCCGGCCATCATCGAAAAGGCGAAGGCGATCGTCGGCGACGGGCCGACCTACCTTTCCTTCGATATAGACAGCCTCGATCCGAGCTTTGCACCGGGGACGGGCACGCCGGAAATCGGTGGCCTGACGTCGCGCGAGGTTCTGGAACTGATCCGGGGGCTGAAGGGCATCAACCTTGTGGGCGGCGACGTCGTGGAGGTGGCCCCGCAATACGACGCCACCACCAACACAGCCCATGCCGGCGCACAGGTTCTGTTCGAAATCCTCAGCCTGATGGTTTTCAGCCCTTCCGTCGCGGCAAAGGCCTGACATAGAATATAAAATGGGAACGCGCCGGGCGCGCTGTCGCCGTCCGGCAAGAAAAACGGAGAAAAGAAATGCGTGACATCCTCAACGCAAAAATGAGCCGCCGTGGCGTGCTCGGTGCCGGCGCTGCCGGCGTGTCGCTGCTGGCGATGCCCTCGATCCTGCGGGCACAGGAAAAGTCGCTGAAAATCGGCGTCTATGGCGGTTACTTCAAGGATTCGTTCGACAAGAACATCTTTCCCGAATTCACGAAGGCAACGGGCATTGCCGTGGAATCGGTCGCAGAGCCGACGGGCGAAGCATGGCTGGTCCAGCTCGAGCAGGCCGCACGCGCGGGGCAGGCGCCCGCCGACGTCTCGATGATGTCGCAGGTCGCCATGCTGAAGGGCCAGGCGACCGAACTCTGGGCGCCGCTCGACACGGGCAAGATCAAGAATGCCGCCAACCTGCTCGACCGGTTCGTCAACAAGTATCCGGACGGGCGCGTCGCCGGCATCGGCGCCGTTGCATGGTACATCACGCTCGTCACCAACACCGACGTCTACAAGGAAGCACCCGATAGCTGGGCCGCGTTCTGGGATCCGGCCAACGCCGACAAGCTCGGCCTGCTGGCGCTCGTCTCCAACTCCTTCCTGCTCGAAGTGACGGCGAAGACGTTCATGGGCGGCACGAACGCTCTCGATACCGAAGAAGGCATCCTCAAGGCCTTCGAAAAGCTTGCCGAAGTCAAGCCGAACGTGGCGCTGTGGTATCGTGACGAAGCCCAGTTCGAACAGGCGCTGAAGTCCGGCGAGATCCCGATGGGCCAGTACTATCACGACGTCACCGGCCTTGCCGCCGCAGACGGACATCCGGTCCGTTCTACCTTCCCGAAGGAAGGGGGCATCCAGGATTCGGGCTGCTGGGCCTTGTCGCGCGCCTCGAAAAAGGCCGAGGAGGCGCATGTCTTCATCGACTACATGAGCCAGCCGGCGATCCAGGCCATCCTGTCGCGCAAGGTCGGCACCGCGCCTACGGTCAAGCGCGAACTGCTGGACCTGACAGACGCCGAATTCGCCGCCGTCTCGTCCGACATCGAGCCGATCGTTCCGCGCTACGACCTCTATCAGACCAAGTCCGACTGGCTGAACCAGAAGTGGACCGAACTGATCGTCGGCTGAACGTGCGATCTCACGTCCGGCTTGCGACTGCCTCTCCGCCAGGCGCGGTGGGCATCTTAGGCGCGGGGCGTATCTAAAGCGGCAGAACCCGCACATTCCCTCTCCCCGCCAGGCGGGGAGAGGGCTAGGGTGAGGGGCAGTTTTACAACCTGAATGCTCGCGAACCCGCCGAGCGGAGAAAAAATGTCCGGACTGGCCCTACAGAACATCACCAAGGAATTCGGCACCTTCACCGCAGTGAAGAACGTCAGTCTCACCGTGCCGCACGGCACCTTCGTCTGCCTGCTCGGCCCCTCCGGATGCGGCAAGACGACGTTGATGCGCATGATCGCCGGCCTGGACCTTCCGACCGGCGGAGCGATCAAGCTGGACGACGCCGACATTACCCGGGTGCCGACCCACAAGCGCGACCTCGGCATGGTGTTCCAGTCGCTGGCGCTCTTTCCGCACCTCACCGTCGGCGAGAACATCGCCTATTCGCTTCGCATCCGCGGCGTGGGCAAGGAAGACCAGAAGAAGCGGGTGGACGAGCTTCTTTCGATGATCCACCTGAGCGGCTATGCCGACCGGCCCGTGGCCAAGCTTTCCGGTGGCCAACGCCAGCGCGTGGCCATCGCGCGTGCGCTAGCCATTTCGCCGAAGCTCTTCCTGCTCGACGAGCCGCTTTCGGCCCTTGACGCAAAGCTGCGCGAGGCGATGCAGGTGGAGTTGCGCCAGCTCCAGCAGCGCCTCGGCATCACCACCATCGTCGTCACCCACGACCAGCGCGAGGCCATGACCATGGCCGACACCGTCGTCGTGATGAACAGCGGCGAGATCCGCCAGGCGGCCGCACCGGTTGAAATCTACCGCCGACCCGCCGACACCTTTGTCGCCGACTTCATCGGCATGACCAACCTTATCGATTTCACCGCCGACAGCGCGGGCCGAGCCCATGCGCTGGGCTCCCCGATCGAGGGGCTCGCGGTGGCCGGTGGCCTTTCCAGGGGGGTGCTTTCCGTCCGCCCGGAAGACGTTCACCTGACCGCTCCCGGCCATGGCGCGATGGCGGGCCGCGTCACTTTCGTCCGCGACCTCGGCGGCACGATCGAGACCTTTGTCGAGGCTGGCGGAAAGCAGATCGTCGCCGTTTCCATGCCGCACGCCCGGCCGGATGTGACGGTCGGCCAGGACGTCGGTATCAAGCTTTCGCCGGACGCCTGCGTGGTGCTGAAATCATGAGACGCGAGGCGCCGCAGAAGCTTTCCGATTACGGCCCGCTGCTGTTTCCGGCCGGCATGCTGATCGTGTTCTTCGTCATCCCCTTTGCGACGATGATCGCCGTATCCTTCTTCAAGCGCGATCCGGCTGGCTTCTATTCGACCGCCTTCGTCTTCGACAATTACGCCCGTTTCCTCAGCCTCTTCTTCGGCAAAGTCTTGGGATTCTCGCTGTTTCTGGCGATCGCGGTGGCAATCTGCTGCGTCCTGCTGGCCGTACCCTTTACTTATCTTCTCTCGCGGGCAAGCCGACGGACACAGGTCGTCTGGCTCGTCGGCCTGCTGTCGGTGCTGTCGCTTTCCGAGGTCATCATCGGCTTTGCCTGGTCGACGCTGTTTTCGCGCACCGCCGGCATCACCAATTTGCTGGTGGCCATCGGGCTGATGAGCCAGCCGGTGGCCCTCAACCCGAGCTTCGGAGCCGTGCTGACGGCGATGGTCTATCAGGCTCTGCCCTATACCGTGCTCGTACTCTATCCGGCGCTGGTCCGCCTCGATCCGACGCTTACAGAAGCGGCACGCACACTTGGCGCCTCCCCGCTCAAGTCGTTCTTCACCGTTGTCGTGCCGGCGCTCCGCAACACCATCATGGCCACGCTGATCATGGTGTTCATCTTCGCGCTCGGTTCCTACCTGCTCCCGCAGATTCTGGGCAGGCCGCAGCATTGGACATTGTCCGTCCTGATCACCGACCAGGCGATCTACCAGTCGAACATGCCGTTCGCCGCCGCCATGGCCGTGTTCCTGGTGCTCGTCACCCTCGGCCTTGTCGGCCTGACGCTCCTTGCCGGACGCAAGGGAGAAGCAGCATGAATATGGTTCTCCAGCGCCTCTATCTCGGGCTTGTCGGCCTGTTCCTGCTGCTTCCGCTGATCGTCGTCGCCGGCGTCTCTGTCAACGAGAAGCAGACGCTTGCCTTCCCCCCGCAGGGCTTTTCGCTTTCCTGGTACGGCGAGATCTTCGCCAATCCAGAATGGCGGAATGCGCTCTTGGCCTCGGTCACTCTGGCGGCGGTCTCCGCGGCACTGGCGCTTGCCATCGCACTGCCGCTCGCCTGGTTTCTGTGGCGGCGACACGCCCCCTGGGCAAACGTCTTCCAGTTGCTGGGAATTGCCCCCTTCACCCTGCCGCCTGTCATCACCGCGCTCGGTCTCCTCACGTTCTGGGCCACGACGGGCTTCTACGGCCAGCCCTGGACGGCGGCCATCAGCCACGCGATCTTCTTCGTCACGCTTCCGCTTGTCACGCTGTCGCTCGGGTTTTCCTCGATAGACCGCTCGCTGGTCGAGGCGGCGGCAACGATGGGCGCCGACGACAGGACGATTTTCCGGACAGTCGTGCTGCCGTTGATCCTGCCCTATCTCGTTTCCGGATACGCCTTTGCCTTCGTGCTGTCGCTCAACGAATACATCGTTGCCTACATGACCGTCGGCTTCACCATGGAGACGCTGCCGATCAAGATCTTCAATGCGCTGCGCTACGGCTACACGCCGACCATGGCGTCGGTAACGATCCTGTTTGTCGCGATCGCCGCATTGATCTTCGGTCTCGTGGCGCGCTTCGGCGACCTGCCGAAGCTGCTCGGCGCCATGTCGAACAACGAAAAATGAACCGGCATTGCGTCAAGGACATGCCTGGAGGAGGCGGACGATGAAGATCGCAGCTTTGCAGATGCAAGCCGTGCCCGGCGACATCGAAGCGAACCTCGCGCGGATTGCAAGCGCCGCCAAGGAGGCCGCCGCTGGTGGGGCCAGGCTGCTGATTGCGCCCGAACTCGCCGTGAACGGCTACGGCGCCGCCGACGCCTTCGCGCGCCACGCCTCTCCCGCCGACGGGGAACTGGTCGGCCAACTTGCCGCAATCGCGCGCGAGAACGGACTGGCACTGGTGGCAGGCTTTGCCGAGAAGCACGGCGACGCCGTCTATAACAGCGCCGTCTTTACCGACGGGATCGGCACCAACGCCGTCTACCGAAAGACTTGCCTGTATGGCGACTACGAACGGCAATGGTTTCGAGCGGAAGCGGCGGCCACGATTCAGGTCAAGTTCGGCGGTCTGAACCTTGGCCTGCTGATCTGCTATGATGTCGAGTTTCCCGAAAACGTCCGCCGCCTGGCGCTGGCAGGCGTCGATCTCGTGATTGTTCCGACCGCGCTGCCGCGCGGCGCATCCGGCACGTTCATCGCCGAACACATGATCCAGGTCCGGGCCTTCGAAAACCAGGTCTTCGTCGCCTATGTCGATCATTGCGGCGACGACGGGCTGTTCGCCTATGCGGGGCTGTCGCGCATCGCAGCCCCCGACGGAACGGTTCTGGCCGCAGCACCCGCAGAGGGTGAAGCCTTGATCTTCGCCGAGATCGAGCCGGGCGGCTACGCCGTCTCGAAGGCGGAAAATACCTACCTGCGGGATGTCGCCCTGGTCCGCTGAAGAAGTACAACCTCAAGTACTTTCATTTTTTTCAGCGGAACATTCAAAAGCCGGAAGGAACCGGCAAGACATCTGTCTTTTTTCTGCCCAGTTTCGATTTTGGTGGGGGGAAAATTAAGTCGGCATTAACTGCAAGGACGCAATGTCGCTGCAACCACTCGTGGGCGCCCCGGCAAACACGAACAAGGGCGGCCCCTTCCGCATGACGCGGTCCCATCACGGGCCTTTCAAACAATCATAGGCACTGAACCACCAGGGCGCGACGATCTTCGCGCCCGCGATGGTCGATGTTTCTCCCGTGCGGTTTCGAAGACCGTCGCGACAGCGGAGCCGTGCGCTTGACGACGTGCGGACCGACGCGCGCGGCCGTCGCCAACCCTGCGGTCATAGCCGCGGTCAAGATCTCGGTTCCGTCGAAGGCGGGGCTTGAACGCGTTCAAGGTATGAAGACATGAGCGATCCGCAGACTATTCCAGCCCACGGCACCGTCCTTCCGCAAAGCCTCTCCATTCGCAATGCCGCCGCCGTCCGCGATCTCCTGCATGCGGCATTCGAAAGCACCGATCCCGTGCTGCTCAACGTGCCGGATGATGCGGATATTGATCTCAGCTTCCTGCAGCTTGTCGAAGCATCGCGGCGCCATGCGGAGCTCAACGGCCGCTCGTTCGGCCTGCAGAATCCCGCCAAGGGCAATCTTCTCTCTACCCTGGAGCGCGCCGGCTTCATTGCCGACATGACCCCGCGCGACCGGGAATTCTGGCTTCATCGGAAGGAACAACAATGAGCGCCCACATTCTCACCGTCGATGATTCGGCGAGCATTCGCCTGACCACGAAGATCGCCCTGACCGGTGCGGGTTATCAGGTGACCGAAGCGGTGGACGGTCTCGATGGCCTGAACAAGGCCAAGGCCGGCACCTTTGACATGATTGTGACCGATCTCAACATGCCGAACATGAACGGCCTTGCGATGATCGAGGCCCTGCGCAGTTCGCCAGCACATACGGGCATACCGATCATCTTCCTGACGACGGAATCGGACGCGGAGATGAAGAGCCGGGCCAAGGCAGCCGGCGCCACCGGCTGGATCACGAAGCCCTTCGATCCCGAGCAGCTGGTCAAGATCGCAAAGAAGGTTCTCGGCAAATGACGACACTGGACCCGATCCAGGTATTCAGGACTGAAGCCGCCGAGCTCTTCGAACAGATAGAAGGCGGCCTTCTGGATCTGCTGCACGATCTGTCCAATCAGGACCAGATAGACGCCGTCTTCCGCGGCCTACACACGCTCAAGGGCTCCGGCGCCATGTTCGGCTTCGAGGCCCTTGCCGCATTTACCCACCACTGCGAAACGGCCTTCGATCGCGTACGCAAGGGCGAAGTGCCGGCCAGTGCCGAGCTCGTTGCCTGCGTTCTTGCCGCCCAGGACCACATGAAGGCGCTGGTGGACAGGCCGAACGGCGACCATGCCGAAGAGGGCGACCGCCTCCTCGCAGAACTCCAGGCCGCCGTGGGCGGGCAGGGGGGCAACGGCACGGTGGTGACGCCGCCGCTGGCAGCAAACGCTCCCGTCGCAACAGAGAATGCAGCGAAGACCTGGAAGCTCTCGTTCCGCCTGCCGTCCAATGCGATGGCCAACGGCACCAACCCGCTCGGTCTTCTCGACGAACTGCGCGAGCTCGGCACCTGCGAGATCAAGGCCGACCTCTCCAAGGTGCCCGGACTCAACCAGATCGAACCGGCGGACCTTTATGTGTCCTGGCAGGTGTCCCTCACAACGGACCAGCCGCGCTCGGCGATCGACGACGTTTTCATCTTCGTCATGGACGAGATGGAACTCCAGATCGAACAGCAGTCGCCCTCCGCGCCCGTCGCAGACGCCAAGGCCCCGGGCACGCCTGCCGCACCGGCGGCTGAAAAAGCCGTCATGGAGCCTCAAGCGAGGGCCGAAGCATCAGCGTCGGCAGTCGCCGAGACGAAAAACGGCAAGGCCGCCGAAAACGTCCGCGTCCCGGCCGAACGCCTCGACGAACTGATGGACCGGGTCGGCGAGCTCGTCATCGCACAGTCGCGCCTGTCCCAGCTTGCCGGCTCCAGCGTCGACATCCAGCTGCGCGCGGTTTCGGAGGATGTGGAACGCCTGTCCGGCGAACTGCGCGACACGATGATGGTGCTGCGCATGGTTCCGGTGACTCAGCTGTTCTCCCGTTTCCGTCGCCTCGTGCATGATCTCGCCCGCGAGACCGGCAAGATGATCGAGCTGGAATTCGAAGGAGAGACGACCGAAGTCGACAAGACGGTCATCGAGCGCCTCGCCGATCCGCTCGTGCATCTGGTGCGCAACTCCATCGATCACGGGCTGGAGCTCCCCGACGAACGCATCGCCGCCGGCAAGGATCGCTCCGGCCGCGTCCTTCTGTCAGCGCGACAGTCGGGCGGCGAGGTCATCATCACCATCAAGGACGACGGCCGAGGCATCAATCGCGAACGCGTTCGGGCAAAAGCAGAAGCTTCCGGGCTCATTCAACCCGGCCAGCAGCTGATGGATCAGGAACTGCTGCAGCTCATCTTCCAGCCGGGTTTCTCCACCGCCGCCCAGGTGACCAACCTCTCGGGGCGCGGCGTCGGCATGGACGTGGTCAAGAAGACCGTCGAGGCGTTGCGCGGCGTCATCGACATCCGCAGCGAACCGGGCAAGGGCTCGGAGATATCGCTGCGCATTCCGCTGACGCTGGCGATCATCGACGGGCTGCTCGTTCGCGTCGGATCAGGCAACTATGTGATCCCGCTGTCGGCTGTCGAAGAATGCCTGGAACTGTCACTCGAAGAAGACCTGCGTTCCCGCGGACGGAGCTTCATCTCGCTGCGCGACAGCCTGGTACCGTATCTGCGCCTTCGCGATCTCTTTCGGACCGGTACCGCACCCGATCCCTATCAGAAGGTCGTTGTCATCTCGACGGGCGACGAACGGGTGGGTCTGGTGGTCGACCAGATCATCGGCGACCACCAGACCGTGATCAAATCAATGTCCAAGCTCCATCATGACGTCGTGACGTTCTCGGGCGCCACCATTCTGGGCGACGGAAGCGTCGCGCTTATTCTGGACGTCATCCACCTCATCAACGTCGGACAACAGCAGGAGGCGCAATTGCGGGCCGCAGGATGACGATTGCAGCAAGCAAGCACGAATTCGCCAGGTTGTGGAACGGCGCCGAGGAACTCGCCGTGCTGACGTTCAATCTCAATGGCGAGACCTTCGCGATCGAAGCGATCGTGGTGCAGGAAATCCTGGACCTTCTGCCTGAAACGAGCGTGCCCGGGTCCCAGGCCTTCGTCGGCAGTGTCATCAACTTCCGCGGGAAGGTTATCCCTCTCGCCGACATCCGGCTGGCCTTCGGCATGGAGGCGACCAGACCGACCATCGACAGCCGCATCGTCGTCATCGAGCTCGATCTTGGCGGCGAACCGACGCTCATCGGCATTCGTACCGACCGCGTCTATGAGGTCACCACACTCTCGCGCGCAGCAAGCGAACCGCCACCGAGCGTCGGCATGCGTTGGCGTGCCGACTACATCGATTGCCTCGTCAAACGCGACGGCGAGTTCATCATTGTCCCAAACCTGAATGCCATTTTCAATTCGCGAGGGGAGCGTGCCGGCTCCGCAGCGGCAAATAGCGAAGGTAGGTAAAACCATGAAGTTCACGATTAAGCTTAAATTGATACTGGCCTTCGCATTTCTGATCGTCCTGCTTGTGGGGACGGCTGCATACAGCCTCCGCAGCCTGGCGCAGCTCAACGATTCGATGGAGGCGATGGTCGCCGGCCCCGTCACACGCCTTGAGCTTGTGCAAAACATCAACACCGCCCAGCTGCAAGGCATACGCCAGCAGAAGAACCTGATCGGCGCCTCGTCCCAGGCTGATATCCAGTCCGCGGAGGCAAAGGGCAACGAAGCGCGTGCGGACCTGAAATCGGCGCTCGATACTGCGCTGAGCATAGCATCGGAACAGGGTCGGCCGCACTGGCTCAACATTCAGCAACTGGCAGACAAGGCCAACGCCGTCGACGACCGCATCCGGGTATTGATGCAGTCCGGTTCCGTCGAACAGGCGCAGCGCCTGTCGGTGACCGACGCGCGGCAGGCCGCAAATGACCTCGATGAGGCGGTCGAGGAACTGGTCGCATTGTCCAAGCAGCAGCTAGCCGCTGCCAATGACGCGGCACAACTTGCCTATGAATCAACCCGCAATATCACGATCGGGGTTGCAGCCGGCGCGGCGATAATCGCCTTCCTTGCAGCCCTTTGGATCTCGATCACGATCAGCCGCGGCCTGCTTCGCGCAACCTCGGCGGTACGGACAGTTGCGGAAGGGGACCTGACGACCGTCGCGGAGGTCCGGACGAACGATGAGATCGGAGAGTTGCTCGGCCATGTCAATGCGATGATCGAGCGCTTGCGCGGCGTCGTGGGTGATGCACTCGCCGCCTCCGACAACGTCTCAGCCGGCAGCCAGGAGCTGTCCTCATCCTCCGAGCAGCTGTCGCAGGGTGCGACCGAGCAGGCGTCATCCGCCGAAGAGGCCTCCGCCTCGATGGAGGAAATGGCAGCCAACATCAAGCAGAACGCCGACAACGCCGCACAGACGGAAAAGATCGCCCGCCAGTCGGCGAAGGACGCCGAAGCCAGCGGCGATGCCGTCGGCCGTGCGGTCGGCGCCATGCGCACCATCGCAG
>JAEYDD010000037.1 GCA_023404095.1 Pseudomonadota bacterium
CTTGGAACCAATGAGCAGTGCAAGGAAGGTTGGCAGAAAATACTGAATCAGCATACGTGTAATGATTGACGCATAGTGATAACCTTCGGCTGCCTTTATATTACCAGCTTTATACGATTTTTCTGCCTGTTCCACCCATACAATATTGATATTGGTCACAACGTAATTGAGCATCTGCACCATAACGCCGATCGGATAGGCCAGCGCGATTCCCACCTCCATGTTGCCGCCCGACATGATCGCCAGCGCGGTTCCCGCCATTCCTCCGATATAAGAGTTTGGCGGAGAATAGGCTCCCATAGCAAGACCGCCTAAAAATACCATTTCCACGCTTCCGCCAACTAACAGGCCGGTCTGTAAGTCTCCCATGATAAGACCAATCAAAGGACCTGCAAAAACTGGACGGGCTATGTAGATTGCACCGCCCCACCAATACGTTTCTACTGCCATAAATGCGATAAACAAACTAAGTAGTAAAACCTGAATCACATTCATTTCCATACTGTTACCCCTTTCATTTTTATACGACCTTACAGTGTGGCGGCGCCTGCCAACTTTAAGTTTTTCGGTGGATTACTGTTTTTTCAGTTCGGCTATGATGTCTGTCTCTGCATCCTGGGGTACCATGCGGTGCTCTACCTTCACTGGATACTGTCCCAGCTTTATAATATCTTCTTTCAACTTTTCGTCGAGGAAAATAGTTTTATAGTACTGCGTTCTCCCCGCTGCACTGTAAAGTCCGCCGACATTAATCTGTGGAATCTTGACTCCCATCTCAAGTAGTCTTACATAAACATCGGGCGTTCTGGCACAGAGAAAGATTTTTTTGCCGGAATTCAATTCTATGGCTGCTTTTGCATCGGTTACTGTTACTACTTCACATATCACAGTACCTGACACTGCCATCTGCAGCAGCATAGTCTGCAGCGGATCTTTCGCACTCTGATCGTCTACAACAATAACAACTTCCGCAGGATACTGGCGCAGCCATGCCAGCGCCATCTGACCATGAATCAGCCTCTCATCAATTCGTCCCAGTATAACGCCCATATTTTTATGCCCCCTTATCAGAATCTCATTCAACAGGTAATTTGTGATAAAATCACGTTATGAACTGTATTACGTATTTCGCCGATCCAAGGGTTATCTCTGGCCGGATGAATACGGTTCGTCAGAAGGATAATTCCGCACTGTCTCATAAAATCAATATACACAGATGTTCCTGTAAATCCCGTATGATAGATACAACTCTCACTGTAATAGTCACCAAAACTCATAGACCTCTCATTGGACCACCAGCCCAGTGTTCTACGTTCGTTTAATCCTTCCGTATAACAGTGCTTTAATAGTCTGACTGTCGCACGTTTTAAAACACTCCGCCCTCTATACTCGCCGTCATCCAGAATCATCCTCACGTAATGTGTCATATCCTCCAACGTACTGAAGAGTCCTGCATTTCCACTGACGCCTCCGAGAAGAAATGCTTTTCCATCATGAACCGTCCCACAGATCAGACCTCTCTCCTCTGTCATTTCAGTAGGAACACAGCGATCCACCAGTCCACTTTCAGATGGAAGATATCCGCTGTCCTTCATTTCCAATGGCTGGGCAATACACGTCTGGAAACGCTCGTCTAATTTTCCATAAACGGCTTCGATGGCATACCCCAGAGTAATATAACCAAAATCAGAATACAGAACTCTGCTTCCAGGTGTAAAATCCAGTGGTTTCTCATAGAAAAACCGAGTCAAATCTGCTCTGTCCTTTCGTTTTTTATATGCCTTATCATCCGAACAAACTCCCGAGGTATGGGTCAGTAAATGACCAATGGTAACCTGCCGGTGTGGAAAATCTGGAAGTATAGTAGACACTGGTGTTGACAGAGTAAACAGTCCCTTCTCGAGACACTGAAGTGCCAATGTCGTCGTAGCCAGAACTTTCGTAACACTTGCCAGATCAAACAGCCGGTCCGCCGTAAGTGGAACGTTTTCCGGAAGAAGCGATGCATTGCCGACGCAGGCTGACGTTACTCCTTCCCTGGTCACCAGCGCAAGGGCCGCACCGGGAATCTTTCCTTCAGCTGCATACTTAGACAACAGTCCTACAGCCGGTTTTATATAATCTTCCATCAATTTCATCCCCCTTCATTCGCGCTCCGGCCACACAACACTTCCCTGCTGTTTTTTCAACAGATCAAGCACCTCTTCCGATACCGCCTCCAGATCCCATTTTTCCTGATTCTCCATTGCCCGGAATACCAGTTCTACCGCCATGGGGAGATTTACCCCATAGAAAAGCTTTACAGCAGGATCACGATAGAACAGAGTAAATGCATTTTTAAATGGTGATCCTCCCATGATATCGCAGAGTATCAGAAACTGACTGCATTCTCTCATCTCTTCTTTTGCCTTCATCAGTTTCTGTTTCAATTCCTCTTCTCCCTCACCCCCCATAAAATCGACGGCACATAACCATGGATACTCTCCTGCCAGAAGCCGCAGGGCCTCCTGCATCCCTCCGGCAATTCCGTTATGTCCAGTAATCACAATCCCAACCATGGAATTAACCGCTCCTTTCTACGTCTGCATAACTGCTCTTCTGACATGTCCCCTGGCTTCCTTTAGTTTTTCTTCGGCTTTAAGTCTGCCACATTCGGAAAGGATCATGATAATTGCCACTTTTCCGTTGCCTTCGGCCTCACTCAGAGCCTGCACCGCCCGCGCCCTGTCACATCCGGCTGCCTCCATAACAATGTTGCACAGCCTGGCTTCCAGTTTTTCATTGGTGCGGACCAGATCGACCATCAGGTTCTCATAAACCTTTCCGATTCCTACCATCGTAGCTGTTGACACCATGTTGAGAATCATCTTTTGAGCCGTGCCGGCCTTCAGCCTCGTAGAACCAGTAAGAATTTCAGGCCCCGTTTCAACTTCTATGGGATAATCCGCCTCCTTCGAAATAACCGAATTGTGGTTACAGGCAATCGAGGCTGTAACGCATCCCACCTTCTTTGCGTAATTCAGTCCTCCAACAACATACGGCGTACGGCCGCTGGCCGCAAGACCGATTACAATATCTCGTGGTGAAAGCTTCTTTTCTTTCAGTTCTTTTTCCGCCAGCAAGCCATCATCCTCGGCCCCCTCGACAGCCTTTACAAATGCACCTTCTCCCCCTGCGATGAGTCCCATAACAACCTGGTCGGATACGCCAAAGGTGGGTGGGCACTCCACCGCGTCCAGGACACCAATTCTCCCACTGGTACCTGCTCCGATGTAGATCATCCTTCCTCCTTCCTCCAGCTTTTTCGTACAAATCTCGATAAGGCGTGCCACATCCGGCAAGACCTCCTTAACCG
>JAEYDD010000073.1 GCA_023404095.1 Pseudomonadota bacterium
GCAATACAGACATTCTTTCGGATCACTCTTCATGATATTATTATTTTAAGTTTTTATCGTTGCAAAAATAAGTATTCCATTCTTATCCGGCTTGTACTTTTTCGTTTTTTTGATCGACTAATTGGTATACATCCTCTTTTTCACCTACCACCCAAACAACATCACCTTCTTCGAGCGGAGCATTTACATCGGGAACCATCAACGTACCGTCTTCACTCTCAACGCCCGCTATCATGCAATGATATTTGTCGCGAATACCCGATTCACGAATCGTTTTACCCAGAAAAACAGAATCACTGTCAATGATAAATTGCTTCAAAGCCATTTCACTCTTTTCATAGACCTCCCAGTCTATCTTCGCTCCATTTTGCATCGCTTCATTAAAGACGCTCAATTGTTCATCTGTTCCTATCACCTGTATCTTATCCATAGGAAACAGTCGGACAGAACCACCCGGAATATTAATACGTCTCTTTCCACGAAGGATAGAAGCCACATGAACTCCAAACTTCTTTCCCAGATTCAGTTCCATCAATGTCTTTCCTGCCCAACAAGATTCACCCGGAATTTCCATATCAGCAAGATGTAAATCATGTGACAACAAACGCCCGGCATATTCCGGTTTTTTCTCTCCCAAATACTCTGCACGTACATCTCTGGAACGAAGATTCTGAAAAAAGCGACGTTCAATCAGTATCGATTGCTTCTTCAGACGGCGAGACCATACCATCAGCAAAACGACAAGTACGGCCACGCCAATAATCAAGCCGATAGACGCCTTAAATAATCCGGAAATAACAAAGATGACAAAAAGCACTGCTATCATAATGCGAATCACGATTGTTGATAACAATGGTGCACGATTAGCACGATTATCATGCCATAAAGTCATAAACTCGACTGAATGATTTTTCTTCACCATGATGGCACGCAAGAAAGGGGCAATACACAGAATGATAAATACGGCTCCTAATAACGACGCCCAGAAATGAGGCAGATTCTCTTTAAAGAATGGCACGACAAAACGAAAAGAAAGTGCAACAATCGATATGCTGACAATTGAATAAACGACCGTAATACGTACCATTGCCAAGATTAGCTTCTTCCACAAATTCTCATGATTGAGTGCTGTTTGCGAACCGGAAGAGTAACGCATCATCATTTTTTTCCATGATTCCGGAAGATGTGCATCTACAAAAGTAGAAGCCGGCTCGGCTAAACGAATCATGTAAGGAGTTAGGAAAGTAGTAATGACAGAGACTGCTACTACTATCGGATACAGAAAATCACTCGTTACATGCAAGGAGACTCCCAAAGAGGCAATAATAAATGCAAATTCACCGATCTGCGTTAAACTAAAGCCGCATTGCATAGCCGTCTTTAATGGTTTTCCGGAAAGTATGACACCGAAAGTACCAAAAACAGACTGCCCCAAAATAACAGCCAAAGTGATTACTATAATAGGAACAGCATATTCTACAATCATTGCCGGATCTACCATCATACCGACCGATACGAAAAAGATAGCTCCGAAAAGGTCCTTAACAGGCTTCACCAGCCGGTCTATGGATTCCGCTTCAATCGTTTCTGCCAAAATAGAGCCCATAATAAATGCACCAAATGCAGCAGAGAAACCTGTATGAGCTGCCATCACTACCATACCAAAGCAAAGCGCCAACGACACAATAAGCAAAGTCTCCTCTCCCATCAATCTCCGGCAGCGCTTTAAGAATTCAGGAATCAAATAAATGCCGACAACAAACCACAGGATAAGGAAAAACAATAATTTGCCGATACTCTCCAACATTTCGGTCCCTTCAAAATTATGGCTGACCGCCATCGTGGAAAGCATCACCATTAATACAATGGCTAAAATATCTTCCAAAATCAAGATACTCAACACTAGTCCGGTAAACTGTTTCTTCCTTAATCCCAAATCGTCAAAAGCTTTATAAATAATAGTGGTAGACGACATCGCAATCATACCACCCAGAAACAGACTGTCCATCCGGTGCCAGCCAAAGCCCATACCGACTCCTATACCCAACAAAATCATACAAAAGATGATGGTACAGGCAGCTATGATGGCAGAACCACCCACCTTGACAATCTTCTTAAAACTAAATTCCAAACCGAGAGCAAACAGTAAGAAAATGACACCAATATCTGCCCATGTCTTAATATTGGCAGTATCCATCACTGAAGGAGTATACGGCATATGCGGACTTGCCAGGAATCCGGCAACTACATATCCCAAGACCAGAGGTTGCTTCAACTTCTTAAACAACAAAGTCATAACACCGGCACAGATCAATATCAGTGCGAGGTCAGCTATAAGAGTAGGTAATTGAGACATTATTTCATCGTATTTGATGACAAAATTATATTATTTCTATGGGATAAACAACATATCTACGGATATGTTTTGCAATAACGTCCTAAAATAAGTTAGCCCCGGATAGAGTCGATACTTATCCGGGGCTATACACAACAACCAGCTTATTTCTTATTTTCTAAAAGGAGGTTTCACTACCACTGCTTTTAACTTCCGACCACGCATATCAATACAGATTTCCGTGCCCACCTTACTATATTCCGGCTTTACATATCCCATACCGATACCAATTTTACGGGTAGGCGACATCGTACCGGAAGTAACCACTCCCACTTGCTCGCCTTCAGCATTTACCAGTTCATAGCCGTGGCGGGGAATCCCGCGGTCAACCATTTCAAAACCAACCAGTTTGCGGGTAACACCTTCCGTTTTCTGTTTTTCCAGCAACGGACGGTTGATAAAATCCTTACCTTCCACAAACTTAGTAATCCAGCCCAGTCCGGCTTCTATCGGAGAAGTAGTATCATCCAAGTCATTACCATACAGACAGAAGCCCATTTCCAACCGAAGTGTATCACGAGCTCCCAAACCGATAGGTTTAATGCCGTATTCCTCACCAGCTTCAAAAACCGCTTTCCATATACGATCAGCAACAGACGGATAGAAATAAAGTTCGAAACCTCCCGCACCGGTATAACCCGTATTGGAGATTATCACATTCTCTTCACCTGCAAACGTTCCAACTTTAAATGTATAATATGGAATAGAAGCAAGATCAATGTCCGTCAACTTTTGCAGAGCTAGAACAGCCTTCGGGCCCTGTACAGCGAGTTGAGCTATGTTGTCCGAAGAGTTTTCCAACTCGGCCCCTTCTGTATTGTGAGAAACACACCAGTTCCAGTCTTTTTCCATATTGGCAGCGTTGACTACCAGCATGTATTTTTCCGGCTCGTACTGATACACCAGCAAATCATCTACAATACCTCCCTCTTCATTGGGAAAACAGGTATATTGTATTTTACCCGGAGCCAATGCCGCCACATTATTGGAAGTTATTTTCTGCAGAAAGGCTAATGCATGTGGACCTTTCACCCAAAATTCTCCCATGTGCGACACATCAAATACACCGACACTTTGACAAACAGTCAGATGTTCGTCAATGATACCGGAGTACTCAATAGGCATATTATAACCTGCAAACTCGTGCATTTTAGCACCGAGCATGATATGTTTCTCTGTAAACGGAGTGGTTTTCATTATTTTAAAGTATTAAGTATTAATCAAGTATTAAGTTTTAAGTATTAAGTATTACCTGTGTTTACCCCCTTTTTTATTTGGAAGCTACCAGTTCAGCTATTTTCACGATCACTTTCATGGCCTTCTCCATATTCTGAACAGGTACGAATTCGTAACGTCCGTGGAAATTCAGACCACCGGCAAAGATATTCGGACAAGGCAATCCTTTGAAAGAGAGCTGCGCACCATCCGTACCTCCACGAATCGGTTTTACGTTCGGTTTCACGCCAACGGCTTCCATAGCTGCAAAAGCAGTATCGATGATGTGCATTACCGGTTCTATTTTCTCACGCATATTATAATACTGGTCGCGCAGTTCGAGTGTCGCAGTACCAGCTCCATATTCAGCGTTCATTT
>JAEYDD010000064.1 GCA_023404095.1 Pseudomonadota bacterium
ATGCCGCAAATCTGCCGCCGATCGTCACCTGGGGCACCTCGCCCGAGGACGTCGTCGCCGTGTCGGGCGCTGTCCCTGATCCTGCGAAGATCGAGGATGAGGCCAAGCGGCTATCGAAGGAACGCGCGCTGGCTTACATGGGGCTCAAGGCCGGCACGAAGATCACGGACATCAAGCTTGATCGTATCTTCATCGGCTCGTGCACCAACGGCCGCATCGAGGACCTGCGCGCGGTCGCCAAGGTGGTCGAAGGCAAGAAGGTCGCATCGACCGTCTCCGCGATGATCGTCCCCGGTTCTGGGCTCGTCAAGGAGCAGGCCGAGGCCGAAGGTCTCGACGCAATCTTCAAGGAGGCCGGTTTCGACTGGCGCGAGCCCGGCTGTTCGATGTGCCTGGCGATGAACGACGACCGGCTGAAGCCGGGCGAGCGTTGCGCCTCCACCTCGAACCGCAACTTCGAGGGACGCCAGGGCTTCAAGGGTCGCACGCATCTCGTCTCGCCGGCCATGGCGGCGGCCGCCGCGATCGCCGGGCATTTCGTGGATATCCGCGAATTCAACTGAGCGGCGCTGCACGGCCTCTGATCGGCCGCCTACGCCAGGACCGAACAGGCCATACCTGAACGATGGGGCTGTCCGCCAGGGCAGCCCCTTGCATTTCGGGCCTGTTGGCGGTGCAATTCGAAACGTCGAGGAGGAACGGACATGACGGACCGTCGGCTCATTCTGTTGCGCCATGCAAAATCGGGCTGGCCCGATGGCGTACCCGACCGCGATCGGCCGCTGGCGCCGCGCGGGCAGAAGGCGGCGCCGAAGATCGGCGCCTTCATGGCAAAGGAAAAGCTGGTCCCCGACCTCGTCCTCGTATCGCCTGCGCGACGGACGCAGGAGACCTGGAACTTGATCGCCCCCAGCCTGCCGAAGAAGCGCGACAAGCGCGATATCGAGGCGATCTACGAAGCTCCGGCAAACCGGCTGCTGGACGTCGTGCGCGACACCGCAGCAACCGTGCGCTGCCTCATGCTGGTCGGCCATAATCCGGGCCTGCAGCAGCTGGCGCTCGCCCTCATCGGTGCGGGCGAGGCCGATACCATTCACAAGATCGGCGAGAAGTATCCGACGGCGGGGCTGGTCGAGCTCGAGTTTTCGCTTGATCTCTGGTCCGACCTGCACGCAGGCATGGCGACGCTGCGGCGCTTCGTCACGCCGAAGTCCCTGGATTGAGCGACGCGATCGCCGGCAGCGACCGCATCACGCGCGCAATGATCAGAAATCGGCGGTCTTCGGGTCCGGGCCGATACGTGCGCCGGGGTTGTCGAGCTTGTCGAGCGACGCGAGGTCCTCGGCATCCAGCGTGAAATCGAACACCTTGAAGTTTTCCACGATACGCGCAGGCGTTACCGATTTCGGGATGACGACCAGGCCGTTATCTATATGCCAGCGGATGATCGTCTGCGCCGGCGTACGGCCGTGTTTTCTGGCGATGGCCGCCACGGTCGGATTGTCCAGCAGCTTGCCCTGGCCGAGGGGGCTCCAGGATTCGGTGGCGATACGCAACCTGTCGTGGAACGCACGGGCCGTCTTCTGCTGGAAATCCGGGTGCAGCTCGATCTGGTTGATGACCGGTGCCTCTCCGGTCTCCGCCTCGATCATCTCGATGTGCTCGGGATAGAAGTTCGACACGCCGACCGAACGCGCCCGCCCCTCTTCCTTGAGGCGCAGGAAGGCTTTCCAGGTATCGACATAGAGGCCGCGCTGCGGCGCGGGCCAGTGGATCAGGTACAGATCGACATAGTCGGTGCCAAGGCGTTTCAGGCCTTCGTCAAAAGCTCTCAGGGTCGAATCATAGCCCTGCTGGTCGTTCCAGAGCTTGGTCGTCAGATAGATGTCCCCACGCGCGATGCCGGATGCGCGGATGCCTTCGCCGACGCCTTGCTCGTTGCCATAGATCGCCGCCGTATCTACATGGCGATACCCGGCGTCGATGGCGGTGCGAACGACGGATGCTGCGGCGTCCTCGGGCGTGCGCCAGACGCCAAGGCCGAGCTGTGGGATCGCGTGGCCGTCGCGAAGGGCGATCGTCGGTGTATCGGTCATGAAAAGTCTCCACATGAGTGTCGCGGAAAAGTATACGGACGGACGTCGACCCAGATGGCATGTCCGGACGGATAAGGAATGGACGAGGCTGATATAGGGAGCGTGGCGTCGAGTTCCAGCCTGCGATCAACTGACGCATCGCCCCAAGCAACGCGAAGCGACCTACCGCGCCTCGCCAGAGCGGCGGACCACGATTGTGCCGTCTTTTCCTGCTGCTGTCTTGCTTGCCCGTCCCATGCCCGGCACCTACATAGTGCTCACGCGAATGTGCGTTGCCCGCATAATTTCGGGCAAGCATACCCTCGCGTCAGACACGCAGATCTGCATGGAACCTGCGCAGGGTTGTCAAAAGGGCAATTTTGCTTAGGTTCATTCTGGAACCGAAGGGAAAAATATGACGTCGCGAACCATCCTCATTGTCGATGATGACGACGACCTGCGCGAGACGCTGGTCGAGCAGCTTGCGCTCTACGAGGAGTTTGCGATTCTTCAGGAAACGACGGCCGCCAAGGGCGTGCAGGCGGCGCGCGCCGGTCAGGTCGATCTTCTGATCATGGATGTCGGGCTGCCGGACATGGACGGCCGCGAGGCCGTCAAGCTTCTGCGCAAGGGGGGCTTCAAGGCGCCGATCATCATGCTGACCGGGCATGATACGGATTCCGACACAATCCTCGGTCTGGAGGCCGGTGCCAACGACTACGTCACCAAGCCCTTCCGCTTCGCCGTGCTGCTTGCCCGCATTCGCGCGCAATTGCGCCAGCACGAAAGCAGCGAAGACGCCACCTTCACCGTCGGTCCCTACACGTTCAAGCCGGGGCAGAAGCTTCTGACCATGGACAACGGCCAGAAGATCCGGCTGACGGAAAAGGAGGCGGCGATCATCCGCTATCTCTACCGGGCGGATCAGAAGGTTGTCACCCGTGACGTGCTGCTGGAAGAGGTCTGGGGCTACAATTCAGGCGTGACGACGCACACGCTGGAAACCCATGTCTACCGCTTGCGGCAGAAGATCGAGCGCGACCCTTCCAACGCGCAGATTCTCGTCACGGAGAACGGCGGCTACAAGATCGTTCCCTGAACATCGTCCCCTGAAACGTCCCCCGATAACAGCGCCCGCGGCTGGACGCGGGACGGCTTTGTCGGCTATTGAGTCCGCTCGATAGTTGAAGGTCGGGCCTGCAGGCAGGCAGCCCGACGGCACGCCGGAGGCGCCGCTTGGCTCTCATTGACGACATCAGGCTTTTCGCGCAGGTGCCGCTTTTCTCCGGCCTGTCGGAAGACAAGCTGCGCCTGATTGCGTTCGGCGCCGAGCGCCGCCGCCTCGTCGAGGGACAGACGCTGTTCCGCGAGGGCACCTCCGCCGATTGCGGCTTCGTGGTGGCAACCGGCAGCTTCCGGCTTTATTCGACGGCTCGCGACGGATCTGTGAAGGACGAGGGAACGGCAGGTGCCGGGACCCTGCTCTCGGAGCTCGCGATGATCTCCGTCGTGGAGCGCAAGTTCACTGCAACGGCCGTGGAAGACAGCGATGTCATTCGCATCAACCGGCCGCTGTTCCGCCGTATGCTTGAGGAATATCCGGACGTGGCGATGATGGTGCAGGAGCGCATTCGCGCCAACCTCGATGCCATGATCAACGGCGCGGCCGGCTTGGCCGGCCGTTTCGCCTGACCATCCTTCTTCAAAGGTCGAATGTCGCCATCACCGGAACGTGGTCGGAGGGACGCTCCCAGCCGCGCGCCTCCCTCAGGACTGTGATCTCCGACAGATGCGGGTCGAGGTCGGCAGACGACCAGATGTGATCGAGGCGGCGTCCGCGATCGGCCTTGGCCCAGTCCTGGGCCCTATAGCTCCACCAGGTGTAGAGCTTCTGGTCGGCCGGAATCTTGCGGCGCATCAGGTCGACCCAGGCGCCCTTCGTCATCACTTCTGTCAGCCCCTCCACCTCGACGGGCGTGTGGCTGACGATCTTCAGCAACTGCTTGTGCGACCAGACGTCGTGCTCCAGCGGCGCTATGTTCAGGTCGCCGACGAGGATCGACGAGATGCCGGCTTCCGCATCCGCATGCAGAAGCTTCATTTCCTCGATGAAGTCGAGCTTATGGCCGAATTTCGGGTTGATCGTCCGGTCCGGTTCGTCACCGCCTGCCGGCACATAGAAGTTGTGCAGACGGATCGACTTGCCACCGTGCCGGAAGACGACCGAGACGTGCCGCGCATCGCCGACCCCGCAGTAGTCGCGCCGCTCCACGAGCTCGGTCAGCGGAAGGCGGGAGATGGTGGCGACCCCATGATAGCCCTTCTGCCCGTGCATGACGATATGCTCGTATCCCAGCGCCTTCAGCGGCTTGGACGGAAACTGGTCGTTCGGGCACTTGGTTTCCTGCAGGCACAGAATGTCCGGCGAGTGCAGTTTCAGGAACTGCTCGACCAGGCCGATCCGCAAGCGGACGGAGTTGATGTTCCAGGTCGCGATGGAAAGGGGCATATGGCGTGTCCTCGTGCTGCGCCGCAGCTGGCGCGCGAGGTACATAGCGCAGAACGACGAAGACCGGAATCGCTTTTCGGCCAGGTGGTTTTCCCTGGCCGACAGCAACCGCTTCGTCTCTCGAAACACGTCCTGCGAGCTCTCCGCGGAGCCGGCAGACCGCCACGCCGTCACTCAGCGGCCGTGGATCTCGTTGTAGGGGATCGCAAAGATCTTCTGGTCCAGCTGCACGCCGGTCTTGACGTTGAAGATCATCACCGAGGTATCCTTTCCCTGCGCGTCGGTGATCGTCCATTGCCGCAGGTCGTAGGTTCGCGGGTCGAACATCATGGTGATCGTCGACGTGCCGAACATGCCCCTGTCGCCAAGTACGATCGTGATGAGGTCGTCTTCCTCCTTCACGCCGCGCACCATCTTGGTGGAAAGATCGATCTGTGCCCCAAGCAGCAGCTTCAGCGGCGTCTTCGACAGGGGATAGACATCCCAGGTCTTGAGCTTGCGGTTGCCAATGACCACGGTGCGGCCATCGGAGATCACCCGCATCGGCGAAGGATCTTCGTAGTTGAAGCGGATCTTGCCGGGGCGGCTGATGTAGAACTTGCCGCCCGTCTGCTCGCCGCGAGGACCGAACTGGACGAACTCGCCCATCATCGTCTTCACCGAGGCGAAGTGGTTGGCGATCTTCTGCGCCGTGGCCGAAGCCTGCGCGGCGGCCGGTTCCGGCAGGAGCATGGATGGGCCCCCGACCAGCAACAGCGCCATCAGGCCGGTGAAGCCCCTCCGCGTCAGGTTGGGGCCATGCGGGCTCGCTTCATGAAACGTCATCGTGGTCTCCTTCATGCCGCTGTCATGTCCGCCAAGTGCGGCGCGATCAAGGCACAGATCTGCTGTCGATGGCCGTTAAGGCACAGATAGCGCGGTACAATTTTCCGTCAACGGCTAGTGATCTAGTCTTCCGTCGGCACCAGGATTTCGCGCTTTCCGGCGTGGTTGGCCGGGCTGATGATTCCCTCCTGCTCCATCCGCTCGATCAGTGACGCGGCCCGATTATAGCCGATCCCGAGCCGTCTTTGGATATAGGAGGTGGAGGCCTTGCCGTCGCGCAGGACCACGGCGACCGCCTGGTCGTACGGATCCTCGGAATCCTCCAGGTTCGACGTACCGGCCGGGCCGCCGCCATCCATGTCCTCATCGTCGTCCTGGGTGATCGCGTCGAGATACTGTGGTGCGCCCTGCGTCTTCAGATGCGCGACCACCGCCTCGACCTCGCCGTCGGAGACGAACGGGCCGTGCACGCGCTGGATGCGCCCGCCACCGGCCATGTAGAGCATGTCGCCCATGCCCAGCAGCTGCTCGGCGCCCTGCTCGCCGAGGATCGTGCGGCTATCGATCTTTGACGTCACCTGGAAGGAGATACGGGTCGGGAAGTTGGCCTTGATGGTGCCTGTGATGACGTCGACCGACGGGCGCTGCGTCGCCATGATGACGTGAATGCCCGCCGCGCGCGCCATCTGGGCGAGCCGCTGCACGGCGCCCTCGATGTCCTTGCCGGCAACCATCATCAGGTCGGCCATCTCGTCGATGATGACGACGATGTAGGGCATCGGCTGGAGGTCGAACTCCTCCGTCTCGTAGATGGCTTCCCCGGTCTGGCGATCGAAGCCGGTCTGGACGGTGCGGGTGATCTGCTCGCCCTTGGCCAGCGCCTGCTCGACGCGGCTGTTGAAGCCGTCGATGTTGCGCACGCCGATCTTCGACATCTTCTTGTAGCGCTCTTCCATCTCGCGGACCGTCCATTTGAGCGCGACCACGGCCTTCTTCGGGTCGGTGACGACCGGCGAGAGCAGGTGCGGAATGCCGTCGTAGACGGAGAGTTCGAGCATCTTCGGATCGATCATGATCAGGCGGCACTGCTCCGGCTTCAGCCGGTAGAGAATCGACAGGATCATGGTGTTGATCGCCACCGACTTGCCCGAGCCGGTCGTGCCTGCAACGAGCAGGTGCGGCATCTTGGCGATGTCGGTGATGACGGGTTCGCCACCGATCGTCTTGCCGAGCGCCATCGCCAGCTTGGCCTTGCTGGTCTCGAAGTCACGTGCGGCAATCAGTTCGCGCAGGTACACCGTCTCGCGCCCCGGATTGGGAAGCTCGATGCCGATCGCGTTGCGCCCGGGTACGACGGCCACGCGGGCGGCAATCGCACTCATGGAGCGGGCGATGTCGTCGGCAAGGCCGATGACGCGCGAGGATTTGATGCCCGGTGCGGGCTCCAGCTCGTAGAGCGTCACCACCGGGCCGGGGCGGACATGGATGATCTCGCCCTTGACGCCGAAGTCCTCCAGCACGCCTTCCAGCATGCGTGCGTTCTGTTCGAGCGCATCGGCGGAAAGCGCCGGATCGCGCGCAACGTTGCGCGGCTCTGCCAGCAGATGGAGGGAGGGCAGCTGGAAGCCGCCGGGAGCGACGAACGAGGCCTGCGCTTCGCGTTCCACGCGGGCGCCTGCCTTGGGCTTCGGAGCGGCAGCCGCAATACGCGAGCGTAGCCCTGCGGGTGCAGGCGTCTTGCGCGGCGCCCAGTCATCCTCCTCCTCATCAGGAAGAATTCCGGCCGGGCGCGGCAGGTCGTCGTCGTCATACTCCTCGTCGTCGAAGCCGGCTATCGAAGGCGGAGTGACCGCGCGGCGGCCACCGGCATCGAGCGACGGCTCCACCCGTTCCGACAGCCTTGGCGAGGCCTTCGCGCGTGTCGGCTCGTTCAACGTGCCGAACTCGTCGTCATTGAAGTCGTACGGCTGCTCAACGGCGCGGGAATGCGTCTTTCCACGGCCGGAAAGGCCCAAAATGCGGCGCAGGCGGGCGTGGGCGGTGAACCATGCGTGTGTCATCGCGCCGGCCATCAGCATCAGCGGTCCTTCCGCCTCGTCCTCCTCCTCCGCATCGCTCACCGTGCGGGTGCGCTCGACGGACGCTTGAGGAGCGACCTCTTCCTCCTCTGCCGGCTCGTTGGCGATCAGGCCGGCGCTGAAGACGAGGAGCCAGCCGGACGGCAGGGAAATGAAGGCACCGAGAACGCTGGCGAGTGTTCCGGTCGGATAGGCGCCGGTAAACAGCGCCGGAAAACGCAGGATCATGTCGCCGAAAACGCCGCCGAGCCCGTTCGGCAGCGGCCAGGTGACGGGTGCCGGGATGCAGCTGAGCGCAGCCGATGCGAGGACGGCCCCCAGGAACCAGGCGCCGAAACGCTTCAGGACGGAGGAGAAACGGCGGTTCTTGATAAGCGCGATCGCCCAGGCGACGACGGGCAGAAGCGCAATGACGCTGGCCAGGCCGAAGAACTGCATGAAAATATCGGCAAAGGCTGCGCCTGCATAGCCGAGCGCATTGGTCGGCTCGCCGCCGGAGGCATAGGAGAAGCTCGGGTCGGAGACGTTCCAGGTCGAGAGGGCAGCCACCGCCAGCGCCAGTGCGATGAACAGTCCGAAGCCCAGCAATGCCCGGGCCTGCCGCCATAGGAAGGCGGACAGAACAAACCGTTCGGGACGATTGTCCAGCATTGCCGATGTGCTTCTTGCCATGTGTCTTCAGCCTGTCGCGCGATGGGCCCGGAGAGAAGATGTTCCACGGGCGCGGGTGCATGGATGATTTGCGACCCTAACCGCTCAAGCGTTAAAGGCATGTTAACCATGCCGGTTTGGCCGTACGCGGAACCGAAAATGCCGCGGGAACAAAAAAGGCCCGGACCTGAAGGGCCGGGCCAGAGGCGGTGCTTTCACCGTGACGATCTTGTGGGC
>JAEYDD010000021.1 GCA_023404095.1 Pseudomonadota bacterium
CTCATTTTTTATTTATCAAATCCTATCGGACTAAAACATCATTGTCTGTCCGCCAATCACACCTGCCACAGCACTCGCTACGGCAATAATAAGTTTCAAAATCACATTCCACGTTTTCTTCATAAAGGTTATCCATTATCTGATTAATAATTCATAGCTACCGTTATCCCAGTGGATTCTCGCCTTGGTCTCCATCCGAATCCGAGCCTCCTCCTTCCGAGCCGGAGCCGCCATCTGTAGAAGTCTTCCCTTTGAGATAATCATCCAAGCTCACCAAATCCAGCCTTTCTCCAGCACGGGTAGCAGCCTTCGATATCTTCAGTTCCCTATTCGCCTGAAAACAGATACGGACGCTCTCCACACTTTTGGCTGTCACGTCATCAGCCTTTTCCTCACCTTTCGACTTGGCTGCCAGTATAAAGACACCTAGTCCGGCTATATTAACCGTCTTTCCTTCCAGTAGCTGCTCTTTCAGTTTTTCCACAAAGTTCTGCATCGTACTCTTGATGTCACCGATAGACAGAGAAGAGCGGTCCTGCATCTTCTGTGCAATAAATGCCAAATCCACGCTTTGTCCCAATGTCACCAACTGTGGATAATACTTCTTGGGAGAGTTTTCAACCCTGGGGTCCGACGGTCTCTCCACCGTCCTAAAAATTACACTCATACTTTTTTTCTTTAGAGATTTAAATTCGTTTTCCTATTCACACGTTTCGTTGATCAACGATGCAAAGGTGAGGATTAAAAACTATGTAGCCAAAGAAAAAAGGTGCTTGGGAGTAGTTTTTCTGAGAAAAGTGGTAAAGTGCTATAAATCAACAAAAAAACATTTCTACAATATACATTTCTTCATTTCATCTACTATGTATCTCACATCCTCATCCGTCACATAAGGACCACTCGGCAAGCAAAGACCACGTTTGAACAAGCCTTCACTAATGCCATTCACATAAGCAGGATTATTTGCATATACCGGTTGAAGGTGCATGGGCTTCCATAAGGGACGGCTCTCAATACCGACTCTGTCCAAGCAAATACGCATGGCTTCCACATTACAGTTGGGCTCACAAGAGGTATGGGCACTCATTGACTCATGCGTAACACCCGCAGCACCGCCCACGGCACCTTTTACAGTCTCACGGTAGGCATCCTCCTCACCTTTCACATGCAGATTCTCGTCAAGTAGTACCGTGTTCAGCCAATAATTGCTGTCATAGCGTCCGGAAGGATTCTCATGAAGCGTGATTCCCTCCACATCAGCCAACAGCTCACGATACAGACCGCACAGATGCTTATGGTGCGCTATGTGTTCATCCACTACTGTCATCTGACCGCGACCGATTCCGGCACAAATGTTACTCATCCTATAATTATAACCTATACGCTCATGCTGGTAGTAGGGATAGGACTCACGGGCCTGGGTAGCATAGAACATTATCTCACGCTTGGATTCCTCATCAGGGCAAATCAGGGCACCGCCACCGCTGGTGGTTATCATCTTGTTGCCATTGAATGAAAGCACACCATATTTGCCAAAAGTTCCGAGGACTTGCCCGTCAAACTTGCTTCCAAAGCCTTCGGCGGCATCCTCAATGACCGGAATACCATATTTATCTGCCACTGACATGATTTGGTCTATCTTGTAGGGCATTCCATACAAAGCCACCGGAACAATCGCTTTGGGTTTCCGGCCGGTCTTGTCGATACGGTCCTTGATAGCCCGTTCCAAAAGAACTGAGTCCATGTTCCAAGTATCAGCCTCAGAATCCACGAATACCGGAGTGGCACCGAGGTAGGCCACCGGATGGGAAGAGGCACAGAAGGTAAAGCTCTGTACTATCACTTCATCACCCTGAGCAACTCCGCAAGCAAGCAGGGCCAGATGCACAGCGGCAGTACCAGCACTCAAAGCCACCACCTTCTTATCCTGCCCTACAAAACATTCCAAATCCTGCTCGAAGGCATTCACATTCGGGCCGAGTGGAACCACCCAGTTCGTATCGAAGGCTTCCTGTATGAAACCCATCTCCTTGCCGCTCATGTGGGCGAGGCAAAGATATATTCTTTTATCCATAAATATATGTGATTATTCTAATGATTCGATTTCCTCACATAATGAGGAATAAAAAGAAAAGAAAGGATTTTATAAATCCTTTCCAAGTACTGTATAAATAATGATTTTAATGTCATACCAGAAAGACCAATTATCCAAATATTCAATGTTTATCCGTACTTTATCCGGGAACAAGACCCCATCATTATACCTCTGAGGATCGTCCTGTAGCATCAACAGTTCTTCTTCATTTCGGTATTTTAAACTGGCAGGTCCCGTAATGCCTGGCTTCAATAGAAGCATTCTCCTATCCTCTCCTTCCAATTTATCAGCATATCCCGGCACATCCGGACGAGGACCTACAAAACTCATATCTCCTATCAGCACATTCCAAAGTTCCGGCAATTCGTCCAGCTTATACTTACGAAGTTTTGCCCCCAAAGGCGTAATGCGGCTTTCACCTTTCACAGAGACAGAGCTACCTGAATGCCCGACACACATCGAACGGAACTTAAACATAGTAAAAACCCTTCCATGCTGCCCCACTCTACGCTGAGTAAATATCACAGGACCTCCCGGCATTTTCAAACGAATAAGAATGGCTACAATCAATAAAATAGGCCATAGTAAAAACAGACCGAAGAGCGCAACTACTCGGTCAAAAAGAGACTTAAAAAACATTTCAGATACTATTTTTTCAACGCTTGCAGCCCCCGGTATCAGTCCGCTTATCTCGCAATCTCGCGAGCAGGTACACCTGCCACCACCATATTATCTGCCACCGACTTATTCACTAAGCTACAAGCCCCCACCACAGCATTTTCCCCAATCACCAGTCGCCCTCTTTACGAGCGATGATAGAACTATTCATTCCGATGTATGCTCTATCCTTTATCACGATCTTATTATGTCCTTGATTTCTGCCATGACAAGCAAAGAAGACACCATATGAAATTGTTACATTATCACCTATCTCAATCAGGTCATAGCACATGTCATCCAAATAGCAACGCATCCCTATAAAGACATGCTTACCTATTTTATAGCCACACCAACGGTAGCACTGTACCCGCAGATTGGAAAATGGAATCGTAGGAATCAATACTGCCGAAAACCATTTTCGTATAGGCTTTGAGATAATAGTAAGTAAAGAATAATAACAATAATAAGGCGGTAATTTTTCCTTATATATTTTTCTCCACACACAAGAGAAAAGAGTTTCTTTACGAGTTGTGTTCATCTTTCAAATCCTTTTCCATATTGCATTTATCACATATCCACAGAAGCAGAACATAGAATAAGCAAGTGACAGCTTTTCAATTTCGCGATACACTTTCCAGACATCTTTTGCAGCTTTCCACTTCTTTGACGTATTAGAGGTTGATACCAAGCGATACCCCGCCAAAACTTCTTTCAAACCATACGCCTTGAATCCACGCTTCATAATCAACAACCACAATGCCATGTCGTGGCTGCTTTTGATGAGCGGCATCAGGAAATCACCTGCCAGCTTCCTATCTATCACGACCGTCAAACAACCAATAATCGTATTTCGCAAATACTGATGATAAGTGATGGAGGAAGGAACCCTTACCACATTTCCCGTTTTCTCACCATCTTCTTCCATCACATAATAACCCGAAAACGTAAAAGCATACGCGTTCCAATTCATAAAAGCCAGCTGGCGTTCCAATTTATTTTCATGCCAGACATCATCACTATCCAAAAAAGCGATGTATTGTCCTTGGGCATGTACAATTGCCATATTGCGAGCAGCCGCAGCACCCACATTTTTTTTCAAAGGAAATAGCCTCACCCGTTCGTCTATATTGGCAAACCGCTGTGCAATCTCCACTGAATTGTCTTTCGAGCAGTCATCCACTATCAATAGTTCCCAATGAGAATATGTCTGTAACAATACTGAATTTATACTTTCACCTATAAAACGTGAAGCATTATACGATGGCATTATTATAGAAACCAGACCTTCTATCATAAGAACTACCCTATTTTCAAATAATCAATACCTTCCAATTCTGAAGCACTAAACACATTTCTTCCATCTATTAGTACGGGGGAAGCTTTCATTGCTTTCTTTATCACTCCCCAACTAGGTATACGGAACTCTTTCCATTCTGTTACATGAAATATTGCATCCGCATCAACTACTGTATCATACATATTCTTACCATAAGAAATCACATCCCCAATACGCCGTCTGCATTCATCCATTGCCACCGGATCGTACGCACAAACTTCACAGCCCGCTTTCAATAAACTATCAATCAAGACCAATGCCGGTGCCTCCCGCATATCATCTGTTTCAGGTTTGAAAGCAAGCCCCCAAATAGCAACTTTTTTACCATTTATGTTTCCATCAAAATACTTTTCGAATTTCTCAAACAGAATGTTCTTCTGACGTTCGTTTACTGTTTCTACAGCATTCAACACACGCATATCATACCCATTTTTTACTGCAGTCTTGATTAAAGCTTTCACATCTTTTGGAAAGCAAGAACCACCATATCCACACCCTGGATAAAGAAACTTACTACCAATACGACTATCCGTACCAATACCTTTACGTACCATGTTTACATCTGCTCCTACCAACTCACACAAATTTGCTATATCATTCATAAAACTAATACGGGTTGCCAACATAGAATTAGCAGCATACTTGGTCATTTCCGCCGAAGGTATATCCATAAATATTACTCGAAAATTATTCAGTAACATCGGTTTATAAAGACGTGTCATCAATTCCTTAGCTTTTTCACTTTCCACACCTACCACTACGCGATCAGGCCTCATAAAGTCTTCAATAGCATTTCCTTCTTTCAAAAACTCCGGATTAGAAGCTACATCAAAATCAATCTGAACACCACGTTTATCTAACTCAGCCTGAATGACAGCTTTTACCTTTTTTGCCGTACCGACTGGTACAGTACTCTTTGTTACCACTATCAAATACTTGCTCATATGTTGACCAACAGTTTTTGCAACCTCCAATACATAACGTAAATCTGCACTACCATCTTCATCAGAAGGTGTACCAACAGCACTGAACACTACTTCAACTTCATCCAATACTGAAGCCAAATCAGTTGTAAAATGCAAACGTCCTGCTTTCATATTACGCAACACCATACTATCGAGATTAGGCTCATAGATAGGTATTTCACCTTGCTTCAGAGCTTGTATCTTTTGCTCGTTCACATCCACACATGTTACATTAGCACCCAATTCAGAAAAACAAGTACCAGACACTAAGCCAACATAGCCAGTGCCAACAATTGCTATATTCATAATAAAATTGTTATAATTTAGAAGATATACCAAAACCAGACACTTATGTCTATTTTCATTTTTTGTCGTCTACATTAGAATTAACAACATATTCTTGCAATTTTCGTTTAGCATATTTTGCGGAATAATACTCACTCATCCGATAAGCATGTTTAGACATTTGTTTTCTCAAATGTTCATCAAAAAGCATTGTTTTTATTGCTTTTAAATAAGATTTTGCATCGAAAGTATCACAAAGAAACCCATTTACACCATCTATAATAAACTCATTATTATATTTCCAATTAGATGCTATAATTGGTAATCCTACGGACAATGCCTCAACCAAAATACCCGGACAACCTTCACCTTCATAGTGTGACGGAAAAATCAACACATCATATAGTCTTAACGTAGACATCACCTCAGATGGTTGTATCGTACCTTTATATTCAAACATTGGATTCTCGGACAAATGTGTGTCAAAATAGTCATCTTTTTTTTGACCATAAAAATCAATCTTAACCATCTTAGAAAGGCCTGCATGGTGAAGATATTCAGAAATCTCCACCAAGGTATCCAAGCCCTTACTTTGCTCAACACGAGATAAGAAACAAATTACCAAGTTTTTTTTTCTACTAGAAACTCTGAATCGTTTTGGATTAAATTCAAAAAATCTAAAATTTGGAAAATTATCAACATTCAGAAAATGAAAGTATAGCTTTAACTCATTTTCCAAACGTTTTGTTTCTACATGAATACCTTCTATGCGTTTGAGCATAAAACGGTGAATAGGCTTTTTTACCAAAAATTCTTTCAACCATCCCCCTACCACAAAGTAATGGATTTTAAAACGAAATACGATAGATAAACAGAATATTATTGGAAAAATTATTTTCAGATTGTTTTGAGCAGGAAGATAAAATAATATGTTACAACGAATCATTTTCCAAAACAATTTAGGAATGCCAATTTTATGATATTGAAAATCTTCAGTGTCATAATAATCCACTTCTCCTTTTACTTGTTCTCTAACCAGCCGATAAACATCACGCGTCTTTACAGTTTGTCCATCAAGTTGGTTAGTACAATAACCAAAATAACCTACTACCAAAATTTTACTCATTTCCTCTCTCTCAATATTGTTAGGAAGGCCCCCCTACTTCTATATTCCATTTTCGGCAACTTCATTATATTCCTACCACATGAATCGAAAAAACAAGATGCTGAACAAATTCACTTATCACTTACAGAACTTCATATAACGGTTTACAATTATATTGTAAATACGATACCCATTCTTCCCATCATAAGTTTCAATATACCTATTAAATAATTGTTGCCTATCTGACCGCTTTGGGTCTTCAGAACTTCTTATCATATCAAAAAAGCCTATCACCTTTTCATCTGAATCAAGTTTATAATATTTCTCAACAAGTTCTGGATTATTGATCTTTACATCCATGTCATATCTCAAAGGAATACCAATTGGCTTATTTGCAGCTAACACAAAATAAATCAAAGAACAATTAACATCCACCATACAAGCATCAGCTATATGCAGACCTATCAAATAATCACTGGATGTATCCCAAACAATATTAGAGCTGTTTTCGCAAAAAGTCACAAATATTTCATAATCCTGTATTGACCAAAAAGTTCCAACTAACTCATGAATCAAAGACGGGTGTAATCTGAGTATAAAGCCCATATCTTGATGTCTTGTACTATAATCTATAATTGTCTTGAAATAAAGGTCAAAAGTCACTTCGTCCGAAACACCATGAATCCTAATACCATGATCCGTCATCAACATAACAGTTTTCTTTCCCTTCAACTTTTCCCATCCTTTAGGATAAATGATTGGAGTATTAAGTTCTCTATATGCTAAATCAAACTGAGCAGGTGATATTCGTTCGATTTTATCCCATCCTATGGCGTTTATCAACCGATTGTAACAAAGATTACCTACACAACACATATCTGCATTATAACGCTGCAAATTCATACGTTTTACTGTACGGTCTCCAAACCATATCGACCCTATTCCTAGAGGTACAAGAACAACGTATTTAGAAAACTCCCTGATTTTTGTCAATTGTGGAGGATATATTATTTCCAAATGATAAAGTACTGATATATCAGGGCAGTCCTTACTTAAATCATAATTATAATCCTCAATATACTTGAACTTTAGATCCTGCATTTGCTTTATCATACCATAAGGAGAATTACCAAAAAGTACGATAAGAAGGTCAAAACGTTCATCATTTCTAAAACTCTCACAAACAGTCTGAATCACACTGAACGTAGACTCACCACAGTGAAAAAATCTTATCTTTATTTTTTTTTCCGAATTTATATATTTTTCAGAGCAATTATTATCATCAAATTTGGTTATACTGATAACATTACTCACAGTCAATCGAGTACGCATATCATTACGATACTTCCTACCAGTCTGTTCATTAAGGATTTGCGCTGAACCTTGAAAAAATGAACCAATCTTAGTTCCTATAGAAGTATTTGCAATTTTCACAAGGCCCATCCTATAAAGTGTCTTTAATGTCATTTTGATATTTTACTTTTAATTTGTAACATCAATATTTTAAGCTCAGTCAATTTAAGTATGTGAAGAACACCCAAATATGTACTAAAACATACTACCGTAGCCACAACTAGCACATAAAAATGAGTTTCGATATTTATATGCAATACAGCATAAGTCAATATTGCCGATATGACAGTAGCAATACTTATTTTCTGAAAAAAAACAAGGCAGTCTTTCCATGAGACATTATCAAAAACGGAGTTTATTCTATTGAAATAAAGATAGCACGCAACTATATGAGAAATACTTGTTGCAACCGTTATACCAAATATACCCCAGAAATTTGACAATAAGATTGTTAATGATATATTTATAACTATCGCAATCACACCAATTACCATTGGAATCCGAGTGTTCTCTATGGCAAAAAAAGGACGTTTAGCAATCACCATCACAATACGAGGAATAAATCCAATTGCATATCCGACTAAAGCTCGTGAAGTGACAAGTACGCTCTCTGAGTCAAACTTACCACGTTCAAATACAAAAGATACGAGATGATCAGCACAAAATATGGTTACAACGCTAATAGGAATAACCAACAAAGATATGTTTTTTATTATCTTTTTTAATTCATTTATCATCTCACCATATCGTCTCTCAACCACAAATGCTGAAAAAAACGAAAGAAGGACAGTTGTCGTAGTTTGCATAAACAAAGCAGTAACAACATCATTCAATGTTCCACTATATGATAATCCTGACACATACCCTACCCCTTGCTTTGTAGCGAGATATTGATCTACCATTGCATTTATATCCCCTACTGCTTCTCCTAATAGCAAAGGAAGAATTAACAAGAATACTTTCTTGATATTTATATCCCTAGAATAAGAAAAACGTCTGAATTTAAATATTCGCCTAACACAAATATATAAGACCACCGTTTGTATCAGATAAGCAACTCCAAAACCTATGACAACCGCATTCACGCCAATCTGATTAGAAAGAAATATAATAAATACTATAAGAGTCAAATTATGCACACATCCCATCAATGCACCAGGAATAAATTTTTTATGTGCATTCAATACACAAGTAAATATTGTCGTCATTACATAGAATATCGCTACAATACTTAGTTCTCTAATGTAAAGTGTCAACAGTTCAACCTCTTTAACTGTATAATTTGATGCCATTAATGATGAGACATAAGGTGATATTGCCCAAATCACACCTATCACAATGAAAGAAAAAGGTAACATCGAACATAAGAGAGCTGAAATAAATTTATTGCCGTTCTCTACATCGTCCTTTCTTGCCGTATTATACATGGTAAGACCTACAACAGCCAAACCTGAGAATATCGTAAAAACAAAATTATTAACAATGGTATTTGCCAAATAAAACATATCTACTTCTACAGATGTACCGAAATACCCTGCCAGCATAGCACTTTCAACAAATCCCACAATTTTAGATACAATAATCACTATCAGTACCCCAAAAGCAGCAGAAGCAATTGTCTTATTTTCTTGATTTAAGGCCATTATCAAACGCTAAATAATTATCATTTTTATATAATTGTCTTATCAAACATCTTATTTTGATAAAGAGAGCAAATAGCATAAGACAAAAGAAGAAGCCCTAATGGGCTATAGAACTCTGTACTAATAAAAAATTCGAATATGATGAGAAACAAAACAATTGCTACATAACAGTTCTTAACCCGAATAGTATTCAATACTAACTTATAAAAAAGCACAAAATACAATGCTACACCAAATATACCCGACTTATAAAAAGCACAATAAAATTGACTATCTGTTACATTTACATTTTTAATAGAAAACTCTCCTAAACCAGTCAACCAATACTCTGCTATCACAGTTTGCATAGCTTTTACAGCACCATCTTCACCAAAACGTGTTTCAAGAGATTCTCCAACATTACCTTCTATCAAGAATTGAAGATAATAATCAAGATATAATACATCGCCTAATAAATTATAAAGCACAACCATAATAAAAGCCATAAGAGCAACAACCATAGGTAGTTTATAATCTGTTTTAGAAGAATGAATCCAAAACAATCTAATAAACAAACACAATACCAATACAGCTACACCACCCAAGAAAAAACGCTTTGAGCTTGAACATAACCCCACAAATAGACTACACAGCACCATCAGTATAGAATTCCATTTCAAGTCCATAAAATATTTAATGGTAAAAACACCTATTCCAAGCATACTTAAAGATCCAACTAAAGAAGAAGTGGTAAATGTACCATGAAGGCGTCCTACAGTTTCTGTCTCAAGTGAATATTCAAGACTTCCCGTATTACCCATGTTTCCAAAGAGTCGCATCCATGTCTCCAAAACTTGTCCTGCCCCCCATGTTCTCAATAGATTAAACTCAATAAACAAAACTATACTATTAATAAGAATAATACAACCTACAATGATTAGAAATCGCTCTCTAAAAGCACTCGTCTTTGACAATATATAAATAATAAATAGAGATTTCATAGTACCCAAGATAGCAAACACTGTAACTACACCAGTTACATCATACAAAGTTAGGCTAAGTACTGTAGCAAATAATGTTAAACCCAAAATCCCTATAAATGGATATATAACAGAAGCTATGCTATAATTACATTTATTATATCTTTTATGCCATACATATAAAAATGGTAGGAATAGATAACTATATTGCAATGACAAATCACCTACAGCAAACACCGGGCAACAAACAAGAAGAATACAAAAAAGTACAATCCCTTTGGCTGTATCCTTACATAAAAGTTTATAATTAATGATTGATATTATCAATCCCCAAATGATGTTCATATAACCTATTCAATTATTTATAGCTATATTCTCATTCTATTCCATATTTACACAACTCTTCCACTCTTCAATTTATAATCGTAACTATATGCTCCTTCCGCTCTAAAGTCATTATTGTAACGAAAAAGCACCTCCTTAAAAATTTCTTCGTATTTAGGAATGAAAAGATCTTCTTTCTTCATCATACGATTAATAATCTCCTCCGCAAACGGACGAGTTAACGATAAATCATTCTTCCTACCAGCAAAATTAGTACCTTTCAGAGAACCTGGCGATACATTCAATATTTGATTAGTAAATCCACCTTTAAGTAATTCCACATTCAGACTCTCTATAAATATCTTCAAAGCAGCTTTTGATGCACCATAAACAGAGAAAAAAGGAGAAGACATAAACCCAGCTATGCTTCCCATGACAGTACAATAAAAATCCTCATTAGACTTCATCCGATTATAGAAATGCTTAATAATACGCATTACTCCAATAGAATTGATTTGCATGGTTCTCACCAATTCCTCTTCTGATAGTTCCTCAAAAAGCGAAAGTCTACCTATACCTGCTGTTATAACCAACTTATTAACATCGGTGAAACTATCAAAAACTGAATAATCATCAAATTGCAAATCAAAAGAAATAAAATTAATGTTGCTTGGTAATAAGACATCGGGATAAACTCTATCTATTATCGTTACCTTTCCACATTCTGATAAAGTTAGTGCTATTGCCAAACCTATACCATTACTACCACCTACAACAAGAGCATGGTTTTCTCCGCTAATCACACTGTTTTCAGTCATCGTAATATTTTTGTTCTATCGCCTTTTATATACTCCTCTATTATTCCTGCAATGGCTATCGACTCTACCCTACTTAACTTGTAACTACTACCCCTCCCTTGTACAATCATAGAAGCAAATTCTTGAATCTCATAGCGTAAACCTTCACCCTGCCAAGCATAGAAATATTTTTGATTCAAATTCTGATCTTCAAACCTTATTTCAAAATAATTGGTTAACCACCAAGGAGAAGGAACAAGAACATACCCCTTTGTACCGGAGATTACTAAATTACCTTCAGTTTTCACACCGAGCCCAAGGGTTATAGATGAAGTCGCATTATTATAGTTAATGACTCCTTGTGTAAAGACATCAATGCCTTTCACCATTTTAGAATGGAAATTCAATTCGACATAATCGGTCCCAAGTAATTTAACAATAGACATCAATGGAAAAGAGGATAATTCAGTCATGCTCCCTCCTGCCTGATTAACGTCTAACTCTCGTACATCTCCACTAACCAATTTAGACAAAGAAGCTTTTACATCCATCACATCACCAATCACACCGCTCTTCACCAATACCAGTAAATGATTCCAAGCAGGACTAAAAGCAGTCTTAGAAGCTTCGAGTAATACCAAATTCCTCATTTGTGCAAGTTCATATAGCTCTCTAGCTTCATCACCACTCAACACCATTGGAATCTCACAAAGAACATGCTTTCCAAATAACAATGCTTGTTTAATATATTTATAATGCGTCAAATGTGGAGAAGCAATATATACTGCATCAATCTCTTCTAAAAAACTATTAATATCATCATAACTACCTTTAATACCCAATCTCTCTGCGAAAGTATTTGCTTCAGAAAGTTCCGGATTGTAAACAGCTGTAATTTCCACACCATTAACATATTTACTTTCAGGAACAAACCGTTTGGCTATTCTTCCTGTACCAATGATACCAATATTAATTTCAGCCGTAGTTTCAGCACGGAGCATGGTAGAAGAAATTCCTTCTGTTCGAGGCAAATAAACGACCTTACAATATGCATTTAAATAATCAAATTTGCCTTCCCAATCTGAGCCAATGGCAAATATATCAATACCAAATTTTTGAATATCATCAATTTTCTGCCCAACATAATCTTCAATGATAATTTCATCCGCATATCCAGTAGCCTTTACTGCTGCCACTCTTTCTAGTACATTATTACGGACATTAAGTTTTCCCCTACCACGATCAAAACTGTCACTAGTAACTCCCACAATCAAGTGATCACCAAGCTCCTTTGCTCTCCGTAGAAGATTGATATGACCTTCATGCAAGAGATCATAAGTCCCATATGTAATTACTTTCTTCATATATTTAGCAACTATTTTTCAAAGCACTTATTTATTCTAACTTTCAAGAATACGGTGAAAAAATATTTAGCCTTTTTGATATAATCTATCACAACAAGAAACAACAATGTTTTTAAAGGTACCAGATAACGATTCACAGACTTTGAGAACTCAAAAAGATAATTTGGATCTACTTCGTGTGAATTATATACAGATTCATAAGATTCAATGCATGCCTTTTTGTATTCATAGTCACTCATTGTAATTGCTCTTTCAATATAGGTATCCACAAGATTACCTGGAGAAGTCGCTACTGAATATTCTAAATATTCAGGTAAATAACCATATACCTCACACTCTCCGTCACAATAATTCCGGGCAGGAATTGACATAATACCACTAACAGCTCCCACTGCCACACCTCCTGCCACACTTATGTTCAAATGAGCATGTTTAATGTAATTAGGCAATACCTCAGGAGAAATATTACCTAATAATTTTATATCCTTTTGAATATTATGATTTAATTTTTCTATCTCTTTTATTACCTTAAATCTATGAGGGCCATCTCCAACAATATCTAATCGAATCTGAGGATATTTTTCCTTTAAACGTCCATATGCACGTATTAAACCTAAAATGTATCCCTTATGAGGGAAATCAAATCTTCCAATGGTTATTATTGTAAAATTACGACGCTTAATTCGCTCTTCTAAATCATCATAATTCAAATGAGGTAAAGCCTTCACAGCTTTTAATAGTTTAGTTTCTTTATTACTTATATATATATGATAATTATTTTCTAAAGCATCCATCTGCTTTCTTGCATAAAAGCACAGATGATTGTTACTTTCCCACTCCTTAAAAACTGTACGCATACATCTATATACTATGGATTTGAGTGGATTACAGAATATAGTCTCTAAATAATAAGCGTCACCTTTTGTATCTGGTATTCCATAAATTGACTTAATATTTAAATCAGGAAAACTTCTCACAATAGTATCTGCTTTCAACTTTGCCATAGTCGTACATGAGAAAATAACAATCTCTTCATCTTTGGATAAATTCAAATGTTCATGTTTAAACCAAAAAAGTAAATTTGGACTAACTTTTACAATTTCCAATCTCGGATCCTTTATAACATCATCGTACACTTTTTCTGTCTGAAACCTGGCATTCTGCATCCAAATAACCCGTATCCCATGATTTAGCATATATTTCATTAAATAATAGAGGTACTTTTCAATACCACCAATGCTTATCATAATAGGGTAATTCACAATAAATGTTCGTTTCATACAAGCACTTTTACTTAGATTAATACTGGTTAGTGTCCAATTCTGACATATCACCTATGTATAGCCGCCAAAGGCGGTCATACATTAAATAAGTTCAAAAAGGAGTTGATTTTTTAAGTTTATTATTACCCAATCCGATAGTTATGGGAAGAAGATTCTCATAATCTCTACATCCGTTAACAATCAACCAAAATCCGGTTGACCTGTCACTTGTATAGGAACCTATTTGTGGTATGTATCTTTGTACCATTTCTCTAAAAGGTTGTAGGGGATCTTGTTTAAAGCAAAAGGATTGAATAGACTCTTTGTTAGTCAACGCTTCAGACTTGTAGCGAAGGAAGAAGCGTTCAAAATCGCTGTTACTATACATATTTATAGAATTTTTGATTATAGCGGCAAAGGTCTCAAATTTGTCTCAAGTATGCTATATGTCTTTTGGGGAGGCTAACCACATACCATACCTTTCATATTATATAAACCCATATTTTCTTCTAACTTCCAACAACAATTAGTCTTACTATTACAACTATTTTTATAAGTTTTTTTTAGTTTTCCAAACAAAACCATTATTAACAACAGGCACTCATACAATTCTCAAAGGAAATAGAATGACCGGGTCGTATACAATATTTCTCCCCTAATCGCAATAATCGTTGACAAGAGTATTCCGCTAATTGCTTATTTCCATTTTGCAGTTTCGTAAACACTTTTTTTCCAGGTATATAGGAATCACCTGTAAAAAGATTGTTGTCCACACAAAAACTTAGACAAGAATAATCATGACCGGGAGTATCAATTACCAATAAACTATAACCACCTATAAGAATCACAGTTCCCTCTTTAACAATCTTAACGCCATTCGTTCTTGACAAGATAAAATCCTCACCGTGATATGACGACAAATTCTCTATAGGGCTAACCAAATTCTTTGCACCATATTCATTTGTATATATAGGTACATCTGGATAGTCAGCTTGCAGTTCATTCAGTCCATATATATGATCGTAATGAACATGCGTCAATAGTACACCTTTTAGGTTATAGCCGTCAAACAAAGACTTTATTTGAAAAAAATCACCTACATCAATAATCCAACATTCCTTAGTCCCATGTTCTAACAAGACATAGCTTATAGAATTATACATTGAATTAACATGCGATACTATTTCCAACATATAAAACTTACTTACAGCGAACAACCGTAGCCCCCCAACTTAATCCTACACCAAAACCAGCCAGTAGCACAATACCATGAAGACGCTCCTGCTTTAATGCCTCTGTAATTGCAATAGGAATAGTCGAAGAAACGGTATTGCCCACCTTTTCCATATAGATAAAGAACTTATCTTTTTCTATTTCCATCAACTTGCGCAGATAATTGATCATGTATTTGTTTGCTTGGTGAAAAATCCACAAATCAATATCATCCTGAGAGATTTTTTCCTTTTCCAACAGACGCTCAACCATTGTTGGTACAACATCAGAGGTAAAATTAAAAATAGTTCCCCCATCCATATATAGATTGTCATCCCATTTGTTATTCCCATTAGAATCCAAAGCGACGTTTCCTGTTCTATTAACAATGCGGGAGCCACCAGTTTTGACCATGAGATACTCTGCACCGGAACCGTCAGTTCCTAACTCAAATTCACCTATTTCTCCAAAGCCGTCAGTTGAAACGATTGTTGCAGTTGCCGCATCACCAAAGATAGTCAGGTTCCCTTTATCTTCCGGATGTATATATTTTGTATACGTCTCAGCTGTCAACAGAAGCACATTTGTCGCTACTCCAGAAACAATTAACCCCTTAGCCATCGCCAAACCGTATTCATAACCAGAACAGCCCAGATTAAAATCAAGTGCACCACAAGTCTTTTTGACTCCTAACCAGTGCTGAAGAATACACGAAGAAGAAGGTAATTTATAATCAACACTTTGAGAACATAACAAAATAAAATCTATCGATTCCCGTAGATGACTATTATTGGAAAACAATTTTTGCGCAGCCTTAAATGCCATGTCTGTAGCCGTTTCATTATCCGCAGCTATATGCCTTTCCAATATGCCTACTTTTGAAGCAACTTTTTCAGCCGACCATTGGGGAAATAGTCTCACTATTTCCTCGTTAGTAAGTATCCTATCCGGAAGATAATAATCCACCGCTTTAATATATGCTTTCACCATTTCAATTCAGAGTATAACCCCCATCAATCAATAACGAAGTACCCGTCATCCACATTGTTGCATCAGATAAAAGATATACGGAAGCATATCCTATTTCGTCAGGATGCCCATATCTTTTTAATGGATACCTAAGTTTGTCTGCCTCCAATTCCTCACTACCGATTTCACTGCCTTCCAATAATGAAGTTTCGATCATGCCCGGCACTATTGTATTTACCCGAACTCTTTTCGGTGACAACTCAAGTGCAGTAGCCTTAACAAAACCTTCCAGCGCACCCTTTGTTGCACCATAGAGAGCACCACCAATATACCCGCATTTCGTACCTGAAATAGAAGATATCATAACGACAGATGCACCATTCTGTAATTTTTTCTGTTGAACCAGTTCACGAATCAATCTGATAGAAGAAAAAGCATTTGTATCAAACAAGCGCATAAGGTCTTCATCTTCCGTAAATTTCAGTATCTTGGTTTCAACTATACCGGCACAAGCCACAACCCCATCAATCTTACCCAATATATGAGATAGCAGAGTGTTGACACCTAATAATGAAGATAAGTCGGCCAAAATCATCTTATGACCTTCACCTCTTAAACCATCAAACGTCTCCTGAAGGCGCTTCTCATTACGAGCTGTTATGATGCATGTGGCACCAGCCGCAGCACATTGTAGTGCCACAGCTTTGCCGATACCAGAGGATGCTCCAGTTATGAGAATAACCTTACCTTCCAATGAAAAAATAGTCTGCATTACTTTTTTGACAAAACTAAATTGTATAGAGCCTCAATAGTATCTATACCCTTAATTTCTGAAACTGAAATTTTAACTCCATACTTTTTGCCAATCATATTAAGGATAGCAAGGCCCGCCAAAGAGCTCCACTCTTCAAGTTCACGAAACTCTGTTTCAGGTTGGAACTCGCTAAGTTCAGTTTCGTCAAACTGATCAGCAAAATCTGCGATAAATTGTTTTATTTCCATATTATTATACAGATTAAATGATAAATAAGTATTATTCATTAAAATAATATAAATAAATTATTGAGCCCTCCAATACAGGATATTCTTGTCCCTCCATCTCAAATTTACATTGTATAGTTACTTGACAGATTCCTCCAAGATCTTTTGCTTTGGCAAGTGTAGCGCACAAGCGCAAGCGACTTCCTGTAGGCACAATACTCTTGTAAAACATTTTTTCAATACCATAGTTTACAAGCCTCTTAAGATTATTTACCAAAATGATTTCGTCAAGCATATAAGGGATTAACGACAAAATCAAGTAACCATGCGCAATAGTTGAGCCAAAAGGGCTTTCGGACTTTGCCCTTTCTGCATCCACATGAATCCACTGGTAATCAAATGTAGCATCTGCAAAGTTATTTATAATCCCTTGCGAAATCTCAAGCCAATTGGACTTACCAAGCCACTCACCTCTCAATGCAAGAAAGTCATCAACACTATTAACAATAAGCTTGGACATAATTAGAAATGCTTAGTCCAGTCCATGGATTCTATAATCTTTCTGTGTTCTTCAGTAGGTCTTTCACGTTCACCAACCTTCTTAACAGGATTGCCATGATAAATTGTCCAAGGTTTCAAATCGCGGTCAACAAGTGAATTCGCCCCGACCAATGCACCTTCTCCAATAGTTATGCCAGGCATTACAACAGTTCCTGCTCCTACATAGGCATCATCCTCTATTGTAATATCTCCATACTTAATAGAATAGGCACCCTTCGGTAATAGTTGGCTCGTAAATACTCCATCATATTCATATGTTGAACAAAGTAATTTTGCACCTGGTCCTAAAAAGCATCTATCTCCTATACAAATATTTGCCCCTCCCTCAACTACACAATGCCATCCTATTATGCTGTATTTTCCTATCTTTAGAGAGTTTCTTGCATCTATAAAAGCATAATCAAAAATTAGACAATTGTCATCCAATTCTGCCCATTGAGGGTTACAAATTTTTGCTAAATCATAAACACGAACATTTTTACCACAGTATTTTAATTTATCAAGGACATTGGGGCCCATAATATCGGTGTACTTAATACCTTCCATAAATGATTATTTAATTAAAGTGATTAATAATTTTAGCCAAACGTTCCATATCTTCCAAATCATATCGTTGGTCTATGACTAATGAAAGCATATTGTTATAGTTTGCGATATCCTCTATTGGACAACTCTTAATCACCTCATCCGGAGTTGGCCAAATGATTGGACAATAAAGCCTCTCTGCCATAAGTTTTTTTTGAAGGTCTGCCCTACGCCCGTCTTTAACGTATACCTGCATATACAAGGGCGCAGTGTCTTCTTTAAGCTCAGTCTGAATCACCTCAATGAGCCGATTGTTTATATTTTGCAATAAATATCGGTAGTTTGAATTTCTGATAGTAGCATTAGCCACAAGATTTGCTTGCATCAACAATTCGTAAGAAAAAGCACTCATTCGATAAATTTGATGACAATCATCAAATAATTCATTGTTTTTGTAGAATACAGGTAAAAAATACGATTTCAAACTATCATCTTTGGTTGCAAAATATTCAAGCTTTCCTTTTGAAGCTTTAATAAAGTTAGAAACTATAGCTTTATGTTCTAAAGTAGTTTGATAAAAAGCTTCTTTATCCAAATCTTTCAATCCCCAAACAAAGCCACCATCTGGTATTTCAAACCATTTTCGAAGACTACAAACCACTCTATCCGCTTCTATATATGGTTTTATGCCAAGAATAGAATGAGTTACATCTTCAATGATTTTAATGCCCTTATATTGTATCTCTTTATAAAGTGGTCTTAAATTGGCTAAAGTGTCAAATCCAAAAAGTGGACAAGTAAAAAGTATCGAAGGTCGTATATTATCAATCTGCAACATCAATGCATCGACATTGGCTGTAAGGTCTGCATTCATTTTATAATATTCAACTTTGCAACCGCATGCATGAAAAGCATCCGTAATAGAATGGCATGAAAAATTCGGAACCAAAACTTTTGTATTATAAAGACCTAAATTTTGTACAGCTATAATAATAGCACCACGCCCTCCATGAGTAAATAAAAGGTCTTTCCACTCCAAAAGTGAGTCGCCATAAGAACATTTTGTTTTTCCATATTTAGAGATTTGCTCTTCCGAAAGACAAAAATTTCCACCCATTTCTATTGATGGCATAATTACGGTTCTATTTTATGATTCGACTGATAAATTGCGTATCCATTACGATCGCCATTACGCTTACACTCTTCTATTTCAACCTCATTTCGTACAGCTTCCACAATAAAAGAGTACTCCTCTTGGTTGTCAATATACTTTTTAATACCTGGCGTAAGAGTACTATAAAATAACACACCCGAATAATGGCAATTTTCAATAGTCGGTATAGCAAAATCACCGATTGCAAGTTCCATCGCACCTTTTACAAGGTCATAGTCTGTTGAAAGGCGAACCAAATCAGATGTTATAAAATCACCACCTAAACGAGCACCTGTCTCTATGACATACAATTCGTCTTTTGAGTTTAGTTTGACCTCTGTATGACTAGGTGAGTTTGTAACTGCAAGTGCAGTCAATGCAGACTCAACTAAACTGCAAATACGCTGCCTCTGCTCATCTGTAAGATTAGCAGGTTGATGATGTTGCAACTCTACAAAATATGGAGCACCACTGGTAACCTTATCTGTAATCTGAATATTGACATGCCGGCCATTGAAGGAAAGGTATTCAACACTGAATTCTCTACCATCAATATACTGTTCAATAATTACTTTTCCTTCCCGCGAGTAATCTAAAGCACGAATAAAAGCTGCCTTCATCTCCTTAAAATTCCCAACTTTAGTCACTCCCTGACTACCTCCACTATCAGCCGGCTTAACAATACAAGGAAAAGGTATGCTGATAGAATCAAGTTCTTCAGCCTTAGATATTATAGCATATTGTGGATTTGAGATTCCTGCAGCGTTGAGGGCTTCCCGCATGGTGAATTTATTTTCAAGCCGATGAAGGCACTCTTCTGCATTGCTAACCAGCCCCATCTTTTGAGCTACATAAATGACTGTCGGCAAAGCAGATTCAAGAGAGAAAGAAGTGATTCCATTCACTTTTTCCTGCTTGCAAATCTCCAAAACTGTATCTTTATCTGCAAATGAAATTGGATAGAATTTATCACAATATTTCTTACATACGGCACCTTCTTCATAAGCTATGCCAACGATATAATATCCAAGAGCCTTGACTTGCTTAAAAAATGGTTCAAGCGGCTCATTTGCACCAATTACGGCTATTTTTTTCATTTTCTCTCCACTCTAACTGTTACCCATTTACAAATATCAGACATTGCAGAAATAAGAGACTCTTTTGTATCAAACTTGACTACAAGAGTACCGATAGCATCGTTAGCTCCAACAAAGGCATGAACTTGGTCACCTTTAGATACCCATAGGTCAGTCTCCACTACCTGGGATTTATATTCATCACCTATTTCTAAAGCGGCAAACTTACCTTCCTGATCCGCATGGAGAACCACCTCTGCCCAATGCCCTTTATATGGTTGTTGCTCTATATCAGTCACATCATCACCGACTGCTGCACGAACCGCATTGGTTATCAAGTCAACTCCCGTAGCAAAACGAAGCATTTCTGCCAGGCGATTGCCGCCACCTCTCGGAGAAACTTCCATTATATAAGGCTTACCATTTAATCCAATACGTGTCTCAACATTATAAATAGAGGTACGCATACCCAAAAGTTTCAACAACCGCTGCAATTCAGAGGTCAATTCATTCTCTTGCTCTACAGTGAAAGTGGAGGGCCAACTATAAGCGGAAGGCGTATATGGATTGGCGGCATTTGCGTCAAAACGCTGTGCAGAATATGACACAAACTTCAGTTCTCCATCTACAGAAAAACTGTCCGTATCCGAAGAACACCCTTGTTTCTCTATAAACTCTTCTACAATTACCCGTTTGGACATAGAATGTTCGAATGCACATTCAAGGGCAGGTTTCAACTCTTTCAAACAGTCAACCCTCGTCACCCCTTTACTTCCCGCTGCATCTGTAGGCTTTACTATCACAGGCCAAGGATACCAATAAGTTTCAAATAGAGCCTCTTTTATAGAAGAAAAACCCTTTGCTTTGGGAACATTAAATCCATGTTGTGTCAAGAAATTGCGAAACCTATCTTTATTCTGCAAAATACACACCGACTCATAAGGACCGAATGCAGGCAACCCCATTTGTTCCTGAACATAAGCAGCGGTAACAACCCCGGGATCAACGGCAAAAGACATGATTCCATCAATCTGGAGTCTGCGAGCCAAGGCAAGTACGGCTTCCTTGTCTATAATACTCACATTATGATACTCATCGGAATATTTGTGAGCTATGTTGTCCGGAATATAGTCACAAGTTATCACATGATAGCCCAACTTATGAGCAGCCTCTATTACAGGAAGTAAATAACGCAGGCCACCAAGAAGCAATAGTTTTTTTTGTCTCATCACTTGACAATTAAATTAAGGATACATTCCACTGCATCAGCATCCAGACCATGATACATTGGCAAACATATCACCCTATCAGCAATACTATGTGCCATCGGCAAGTTCTCAGGCCGTGCAGACTCCAACCCTCTATAAGCAGAAAAATCACTTATCAAAGGATAGAAATATCTCCTACCCAATACATTGCGTTCCTTCATTTTAAAATAAAGTTCATCACGGGTCATGCCATATTTTTCAGCATCCACAAATATCGGAAAGTAGGAATAATTGTGGCGGACACCCGGCATATCATCCATAAAACTAATACCCTCAACACTACTCAATACTTCACGGTATTTGATAGCTACTTGATGACGAGCCTCAATTGCCATGTCCACCTGTTTCAGATTCAACAGACCATAAGCCGAACGAATTTCATCTATTTTTCCATTAATACCAGGAGCTACGATTTCCGTTTCTCCTGCAAAACCGAAATTTTTCAAGTAATCAATACGTTTCTTCGTCTTTTCATCATGACAAATTAAAGCACCACCCTCAATCGTATTATACACCTTCGTGGCATGGAAACTCAACGTTGACATATCACCGGCATTCAATATAGACTTCCCGTTAACTTCCACTCCAAATGCATGGGCAGCATCATAAATCACTTTCAATCCATATTTATCGGCTATCATCTGAATACGCTCCGTATCACAAGGCTTACCATACACATGAACAGGCATGATGGCTATGGTCTTGGGGGTAATTGCAGCTTCTATCTTGTCCGGATCAATATTGCAAGTAGTAGGGTCTATATCTACAAAAACAGGCTTTATACCATTCCACCACAAGGCATGCGTAGTAGCAACAAAACTATAAGGAGTAGTTATCACTTCACCCGTTATACGTAATGCCTGCAAAGCACATATTAAAGGCAAAGTTCCATTGGTAAAGAGACTAACATAAGGTACCTTTAAATATTCGCACAACGCCTTCTCTAACTCCTGATGGTAATGACCGTTATTGGTCAACCATTTGCGATTCCAAATGTCCTGTAAATAAGGCATGAAATCGTCTAATGAAGGAAGTAATGGAGAAGTAACTGTAATTACTTTATTTTCCATCTTATTACAATTAATATGTTTTGATTTTCTACTTGTGTTTATATAGAAAGCGTCAGTTGTTTGATTTCAAGATATTCGCTAAGGTGCAACTTCTTATAAATAAATAAAACCAATAGTATTCCCATTGTAATTTGGATTGGAAACAAAATATAAAACGGAAATATCCCAGAAAGAAAATCCTCACATTACAAATGCCACCACAAAAGAAACGCCAAAAGTGGGAAGTATATCCTTTATCTGTTCCCTTGTCGAATAGAATAACAACGTTATATATAATAACATCTAGTCCAAAGCCCAAGAGGTCTTTAAAACCCTTCATAGAAAATTCCCATATAGGATACCATTTGCTATAATTCTGCCCTGTCGGCACTACTATCGTTTTATATTATAATCTTGCAAAAAAACTTATCTATATTGTATCATTCCATTTCTTCCCACGGGTAAGGATTGTCCACCACATTCTGAAACTCGCCAACTGCTTCTTGCTGTTCTGCCGTGAGCGATGCAGAATCCCAAGAAGCAATAATATCACGACCTTCCGTTGCCAAAGCCTCATCAAACACCTCCCCATAGCAAGCAGTAAGCAAACGAAGCTTTAGTAATGAAGCAGGCAGAGCATCCAAAATATCCCAACAACGCTTTAAGACCTCCTGCACATGCTGCTGTTTTTCACCATGGTCAATAAACGAGGCACTATACCCTTTTAAGAGAGCAAGACAGACATTTGCCTGCTCCTCCACCGTAGTGCCCCAGGTGCCAGAATTATACAAAGTTGTGGTCAAGCGATAGACTTCGCTGTTACGACGGGACAAGTCATCGCTATAGATAGGACTGCCGTCCATACCCAAATACATCAGATCGTGCGCGGCACGCTGAAGGAGGAGTGCTTCTTCTAAAAGAGACATGATTTAATTAAAAATTATAAATTAAAGACTAGCGGATTACTTCGATGAGGTCTGGATGGATAGTCGCCATGGCAACGGCGATGATACCTTGTATAGCAATCACTACACGACGATCACGGGCACCTTTTACCTTTAAAAAAACACCTTCTTGGCCCTCGAAGTCGCCACCAATAATACGGACTTTCGTACCTTTGGAGAGATTCAGTTCTTCGGGTTGGAAATAAAGAAGATGGTCGTTATAAGTGCCGGCGACAGCTATGAAACGCTGCATATCATGGTCAGGAATGACTATTTTCTGACCGCTACGGGTATCGGTGATATATTGCAAATAAGTAATTTGAGATTTAAATCGCTGCACTTCGGAAGGACGTGCGTGGACAAAAACCAGGTTACGAATGACGGGAACCAAAGCACGGACTTTCTTGCCCCTATGGATACTGATCTTATATTGCATGGGGATGAAACAGCCCAGGTTTGCCTTTTCGAGAAGATGCATAGCTTCAAGCTCCCTGCGGTATGTGGCACGCATGGCAAACCAAACTTCGGTCTCTTTATCCATTTCTATTCTTGCTAATTTTACTTAGAAAAAGGTATTCCTTGGGGGCTTTGAACTACTATTACAGAACTGTAGTTCAATCACTTGCGAGCATTTTATGGGAAGTTTGACAAGCACTATGCCCTTCTTGTCAACAGATTCTCTGCGGTTGTTCATTACCTTTTGGTAAGAGACTATAAACGAACGTATTAGAAACAAAAAAGCGTTTTTTAATCGTACGTTTAAAAAACACCTATTTCGAACTTATACAAGACATACTCAAAGAGCTAAAAATAAGAAGATTTTAACTGATTACACATATTGCATATACTGCTGAAATTCAATGTAATATACTTATCATTATTTATTATTAGGAACATTTTTCTATCAAACATTTTGCCATTACAAAAAACGTCTCTATCTTTGCGTTCATTAAACGTACGTTTTTTAAACAGCATATCATCTTATATATCAACCATTTACAACTCACCCTTCACATTTCCCTCCAAAATTCCCTTATTTCTCCCTCACTTTTTATACTTTCGCATTTTTTAACCAGAATAAAAAACAGTTAAACGAACAAAGAATTACACAAATGAAAGAACTCAAAAAAAGAAGCATCTCAACAGTAACGAACAGAGAAGCATGTCGTATCAATCTGATACACAGAAACTAAGAGCAACAAAAGTAAAAGAACACAGCTCCATAGTGGATGAAAAGCTATTGGCAGAACGGGTTTACTACGGAGACCAGACCCATGTTTATGTAGGTTACTTAAGAGCCTTTAAATCAGGCTATTTTGAAGGCACAAAAATTAGAAAAATAACGGATATAGCCAAACTGCTCGTAGCATCCGAAAACTTCACAAAGAGAGCCAGAGGAGAGCAAAAGCCTTTGACTTACAGTACGATAATCACCGAATTGGAGAAGGTATGGGCCATCATAAAACAGGAAGACACCACACTGATTGACCCATACGGATATGATGTAAGGATAAATCACTGATAGTTCAGTACCTGGAAAGGCAGTAATTTTGCCGCCGTCAGCAACCGGACAGAAGGGCTACACCTTTCTTGTCGGATGGTGTAGCCTCAACAAGGCAAGGGCATAGCCATCCGTACTGAAAGGAGTAGCCCTTTTTCATTGCTGATTATCATACATTTACTAACCCTAAAAACATAAAAAATGGGAAAAGAAAAAACTGAATTTGAGGAGAAATTTGTATCCAAAACAGAAAAAGCAAAAAAGCTATGGGAAAAACGGATTACGGAAAACACGACATTGAGCATGGAGTCTGTACAATGGATGGCACAACGCATAAATTCCCTATTGGAATACATGCGATACGGATATGCATTGATAGCCTACCGAAAGCAGGACGGCAGCTTCTACATGGGAAGAGGAACCCTTGTTTCCTACGAAAGCGACTTCAAAAAGAAACATGACGTGACAAGCATTAAAGCTCACGTAGCCTATTGGGACGCGGAACAACAAGGCTGGCGGACTTTTCTGATTGAGAACTTTATGGAATGGAGACCGATAGTAAACTAACAAAAAACACCAATATCAAAAGCTATGGAGGCTTATTTACTACATGATGCCAATGCCGGCAGCAACCTAAAATTAATGATTATGATACAAGAAGAAGGTATGAAAGGATATGGCATCTACTGGACAGTGCTCGAATTCCTCAGATTGCAGAACGAATATAAAGCCAGCCTGAAAGTGATTCCCATACTGGCACAAAAAGCAAGGGTGACAACCGCCACACTGAAGCGAATCATCTATGACTATGCGCTGTTCGAGGTGAACGAGACAAGCTTCTCATCCCCCGGACTAAGCCGCCGCATGGAGCCATGGGACGCCCAACAAGAAGCTAAAAAGGAGGCCGGACGTCGCGGTGGACTGGTTAACCAGCAGAGAATCAGGGATGCCAAGACAAGCAGCGCTTTAGCAAATAAACTAAATAAAGAGAATAAAGAAACCCCCTCTCTATCTCCCCAAGGGGAGACGGGAAGAAGGAAGGAGGAGATTCTTCTGACTCCACCGGAGTACACGCTCAACAGACAGACGCATAATTACCAAGGCCTGATGGAAGAGCTGGCAAGGCAGAAAGTAACCGACATCCACGATTTGAATGCCATCCTGAGACTGACAGATTTTGGAAAACTGGGAGGGAAAATCTGGAAAATCCTATATGAGTTGAACAGCTCACCCCAACTGAAAGCCCGCATCGTGATGCCCGGAAAGTACATACTGAAATTACTCAGGGGTTAGATTTAATAAAAGAAATATAATACTTATCTTTGCGTTCAAAACAAAACACCCTAATCATTATGAATCTGAAAAAACTATTTTTTGCTTCTGCCCTGCTCTTTGCTGCATGCGGCACTATCCAGGCCCAGGAAGTCATTGCCCACCGTGGTTTCTGGACTACAGACGGTTCGGCTCAGAACTCCCTTGCCGCACTTGTAAAGGCTGATTCTATCCACTGCTACGGCTCCGAGTTCGACGTTTGGCTCACCACAGACAATCAGCTGGTTGTCAATCATGACGCCACCTTTAAAGGCGTGACTATGCAAGATGCCACAGCCAAGGTATGCACCGCCGTACAACTGGACAACGGCGAACAACTCCCTACCCTGCAACAGTATCTGGACAAGGCAAAAAGCCTGAAAACCCGCCTTATCCTCGAACTGAAAGCCCACAAGACTCCCGAACAGGAAACACGAGCCGTAG
>JAEYDD010000043.1 GCA_023404095.1 Pseudomonadota bacterium
GCTTTTGGTGGTGAGGAGTGCATATTAGTTGAGTCTGGGCATGGGATGGGTTAACGTATTTCCGGCATGGTGCCCGGAGGGAAGAAATGAAACGGATTGCTCTTACGTTTTTAATGTTGGCTTTTTCTGGAATGTTGAACGCTGCTGATTGTTTTGATCTGGCAGGAAGGGATTATCATATAGATCCGGATCTGCTTCGGGCAATCTCCTGGAATGAATCGAACTTCCGCACATACGTAAAAGGCTACAATCCTGTTTCGGGTTTTGGCTCCGGACTTATGCAGGTGGACTCCCAGCACTTTAACGAACTGGCTCGTTATGGAATAAAACCGGAGCATCTTCTTTCCGATCCGTGTATGAATATCTACACCGGGGCTTACTATCTTGCAATTGCATTCAAAAAGTGGGGAGTCAGCTGGCAGGCCGTGGGCGCTTATAATGCAGGTTTCAGGAAAACAGAAGAACAGGCGCAGAGAAGATATGTCTATGCCAGAAAAATTGAGGCAACATATCGGGCTATAAAGAATAATAAAAATGCAGCGCAGACTCTTGCAAAACAGTAAAAAGACCTCAACAGGAGGTCTTTTTATTCATCCAGTATTTATGTCGTCAATCAATAGCCCGATAAATTAAATCTGCTTCAGGGTGTTTTATGATACTGATGTAGTCTTTCAGTGCATCCTGACGAGCGACGAGGTGTTTACAGACTTTCGAATATTCAGGCCCCATATCTGCAACCTGCCAGGACAACCAGTTCATGATCATCAGGGTCGCAATAATTCCGGCAGCATCGGCACTGACCTCTGCTTCAAAGTAATTACCGGGAATAACCATGTTATAGCGCTGTTCACCTTCCGGTGCGATATATCCGGTTTGCGTCGTGGTGAATCTGACACAGTTCGGAGCAATGTTTCCTCCGGTGCCCTGCGGAATAATCCAGTAATTCCAGAAACCGCCATCATAATCTGAATGCTGACGTAACCAGCTGGCAATCATGTTATCAGCAGAAGGCGTAAAAAAGAGCGCAGGAATAAAATCCAGACGTTCATCACCATCTGTAACAGAGTAGCGCTGGCGTTCATCGATCTTAAATTGTTCGGCTGATTCACGAGTGGCGGTTTTGACGTTTAATGTGTGCATTCTGGTTTTCTCCTCATTGGGTTATTACATCGTTCGACTTCATCACTGAGCGGCGAAGGGCAATGAGCAGCTGACAGTAAGGAAATAAAGGGGCGCGCAGCGTTTATATACCCCTTTATTTCCTTACTGGCTGATGCTAAAAGCAGCCCTCCGCGAACTGATGAAATCGGGCGATAGTCACACCAGGAGAATGCACACATCCCGTAACGGAAAATCGGCGTAAGACGAATTACCGTTACGGGCTTCAGAGTGGGGGTAATTTATTACCGCCACGGTGAAAGCGGCGCATCCATTCGGGATGCAGCAAGCGTGAATTTGAATTTACGTCAGGATGGACGCCCGAAGGGCGGAGACGGTTTACCGGCTCCGTTCACGACAGCCGTGTCCCTTCAGGGACGACGCCCGGAAAAGAAAGGATAATATCCATATCCGCGGCAGAATAATAAAGACCATCGCCAGCAGGAGAATGAGGAATATTAACCACCTGACCAAAAGACAGGAACTTCAGACTACCACGCGCCGGAATAATGCAGGCAGCGCGTCAGCGCAGCCTGCTTATTCTGCGCCGCAGGCGCGCGGCCTTTGATGCCACGAAAGGCAGGACACTCCCCTGCCCTTCTGGATAGCTATGCAGCGTCATTTATACAGCGCAAAAATTCGCGCATGGCACTGATACGGCGCTGATCGTCCAGCCGCTTACCAAAGTTGTTGATGTAGTACACAGGCGTATACCGCACCCTGTTTAACTTCATCGTCAGCGTATTGCCCGTGACCACCTCGGCAGGAATACCCAGCAGGGAAAGCTGAATAAACGCCATATCGGCCGCAACAGAATCAATATCGATGCAGCTTCCGAACATATGTTCAGACGGGTTATAGCCCGCCTCCAGCAGATATTCCGCATACGCCACAATCATTCCCGCCGCACCGCTTGCCGGATCGCTGACGGTAACGAATCCCTCACGGCGTATCGTTTCGTCGACGTCCGGCATCAGCAGCCTCGCCAGCAGTGACTGGACGTGATACGGCGTGAAATACTGTCCGTTGCGGTCGTCGCCAAGCTCAAGCTCCATGAAGATCGCGCCGAGGAAGTCGTGGAATTTGGCCTCCAGTGCGCAGACCATCAGGCAGAAAAGCGTATGCAGGTTGCTGATATCACTCTCGCTGTACTTCGCGCAGATTTTGCGGCTCTGCTCAATATTCTCTGGCGTTCTTATCCGCGCCATATCCAGCTCGCTGGCGGCCAGCGTGATAAAGTCGCTGAACACCTCCCAGCGGCGCAGGCTGCGGGCGGTATCCCTGAACACGCTGATAAACTGGCGGCGGGCCTGGTCGATTGTCATCATCCGGTGCAGTATCGGCTGCGCATTCACGGTGGGCAATACGGGTTTAGCGGGTGTTAAGGGTGCGGCTTCTCTCGCCTGATCAAAGAAGCTGGCAAAACTGAGTTGAGACATATTTCCTCCTTAAATGCCGCCCCGTAAGGAGCGGCTCAGTTATCAGTTAAATGCCCGCTTCAGTTCGAGCGTGCGTAACACCTGCCCCCACTCACTCCCGCGCATGGCAGGAATACGAACGGCGCGCCCCTTCTTCCGGCAGTGCGCTATGTGACGGCCCAGCGCCCGCATTTCGGCGCTGATGTCGTCACGGTCGATATCACTGCGTTTAATACGCACCTGTTTTTTTACGGGTGCGTTTTCCGCCTCAAGCATCTGGACATACAGGGCGGTCGGTGTAACAATCGAAACTTCACTGAATTGCATTGGTTTGTTCCTTTTGGTGAAGGCCGGATTAATCGTTGCAAGCGGGTAAATCCGGCGGGATATGGCAGACGAAAGTCTGCCTTTTTCATTTCTGGCGCTGCACTCCCTCCTTAACGCGTGCCAGAATCTCCGCGTGGTCAAGGTTGCTGTAGTCGCGCATCCGGTAATAACGGATACCGATCCGCGCGTAGATTTCGGTCACATTGCCGCAGACCATTTCCGCCAGCATGAAGGTTTCACACTCGCCGTTCTGACTGCTGCGCCAGTTCATCGGGTACATCAGCCCCAGCGCATCATGGAAGGCGTGTACGTCGATTTCGACGGACGCGGTCAGATATGACTTTTCGCGGCTCAGCCAGTACGCGCGTTCGGCCTCACTGGTCGCATAAATACCCGCTTCAGCGCAGGATTCGGTCAGATTTAAGTGCATGGTTTATCTCCTTCTGGTTAATGGCGTTGATATTTCGCCGTGGTGGTTATTCGTCGAACGTGATGCCGGAAAAATGCGCCATCAGGTGCAGCATGTCGGCAATCTCGTCGACTTTCTGCTGAATGGCTGGCGTGGCTTTCAGGATGCGCGTGACAGCGGTTCTGAGTTCGCCCATATAGCGGTTTGCAGACTCGCCCAGCGCCGTTTTGTCCGTATTGCTCTGGTACTTCATCAGGGCTTTACTGACGTGGTTTTGCAGGGTATCAAGTTCGCTGAGCGCGCTTTTCTCCCATGCGTCAAAGCTGAACGTACTGTTCGTGTTGCTGTTGCTCATAATGTTTCTCCGGTGTGACTGGCGGCATCCCCTGCCGCCAGCCGGTTAAGTAATCAGTAATCCGCCGCCAGCTCGATCATCAGGTCAGCACATTCACCATCGGCACGTTCTTCTTCCGCAGTCGTCAGCATGTAACCCCGTTTCGCTGCCGCCCCCATAAACGCCGGACGGTCTTTCAGTGGCAGTTCTGCCAGGTAATGCATAGCCATACCCAGCAGACGGGACTCATAAATCTCGTAGTGCAGGCCACATCCCCGGTTAGCCTGTATTTCCATACGGGCCAGCACCACGTCCGCGCGAATAACATCGAACGGGTTACGGGAATGGATATTGCGCACAAAGCCATCAGTACGCAGGGACGAGGTTTTCACCCATCTTTCGGAAGATTCTTTGGTGGCGGTTTTGACGTTGACGTTCTGTGTGTTCATCCTGCTTTTCCTCCTGTCTGGTGGTTTATCCATCTCTCGGTGAGTTCCCTGGCGGCAAAGGGCAAAGGAGCAACGGCGGGGCGGCAGGAGAAGGGCGGAGACTAAAGTTTTTGCGGTCCCTCGCAAAAAGTTTTGGCGGAGTGCATTTCACCCTTCGGATGACGACACGACGGTGCTACGACAAGCCCTCCGCCCGGGGACTTAACGGGAGAGGGCTCGCCAGAGGTACGGGGAGAGGATGAACACACCCGACACGGCGGAACGACGTGGCGTCACCTGAGTGCCGGCGGCTTTATCGCCGGCATGGTGAAAGCGGCGTGACCGGAACGGTCACTGCGAGCCGGTGTTGACGTTGCGACAGTGGGATGGAAGCCCGTCAGGGCGGAGACGGTTTACCGGCTCCGTTTACGACAGCCCCGGTTCCCGTCAGGGAGGTCGCCCGCAGTCATGGCCAGTGACCCCGTCAGACAGCAGGCAAATTTGAAAAGATGATACAGACAACTGCCACCATAATTCGCAGCGTTCGTTCTTCAGAGGTGATTCACAGCAGGAAATTACAAAGCGTGAGGACCATATAAAAGAGCAGTTATA
>JAEYDD010000049.1 GCA_023404095.1 Pseudomonadota bacterium
TCAAAGTTATTTACTATTCCGCCGAATATATGGAGGCCTATATTCAGTCAGAGGCTAAAAAGAATCTTTGGACAGAATCAGAGACAGAGGACTTTAAATACAAGTTTCTCACGGCACTGAATCTTAATGAGACTATCCCCATCTATATCGAGTTTGTAAATAACGGTCCGACTATGTATCTTGGCCCATTCGATAATATGGTCAGTCTTAGAATAAAGAACAAAACATATAAACCGATCGAATATGACAAGCGCTTCAACTTCGGTTTTCAGGGACAGAAGGACGGTCTTGTATTCTTTCCCCGGTATGATGTCAAGACAGGCAAAGATTTACTTGCAGGTGTAAAGTCCGTTCGCCTGGAATTCAAGCCGGCGATAAGCCCTATACTGGACGGCAAAGCCCCCTTTTATATCTGGGATATAGCGAAAGATGATCCAGATAAGTTGTATCAGGGCTCTACAGCGGCTCGCATGGAGACGGACCGCCTGATCAAACGCCTTGAGCGTCTTCGTAAAGATAAAGCTGATGAAGAATCTAAGCTGGCATCTATCAACAGCGAAATTGCCACAATCCAAGCACGTTTGGATGAACTTGCTAAGCAATAAGATAAATACATAATAAAACAGTCCCGGCGCATAAATTCGCCGGGACTGTTTTTATGGTCTAATTTCAGTATAACGTATACGTTACTTGTCTTTATTGTCTTGCTAACTCATCCAAACGGTTTTGGATAGTTGAGATCTCATCATTGATGGCCTTTAACTTGGCCTCTTCTTCAGCCTTGTCCTTACGCAGCTTCTCAAGGCGCTTCAGCAGACGATCAGTCTCAATACGCGTTGCGGTCGTACCTTGATATAGTTTTTGCGGATTATCATCCTTTATATCCCATACAAAACTAGTATCTTTGCCATCCGTGATGGGGCTTATATTGGCGCTCAGTTCAAGTCTTACATTCGACTGCCCCTTTAAAAGATCCTTGCCTGTCTTTTCGTCATATCGGGGGAAGAATATTAGCCCTTCTTTTTTACCTTGAAATTTAAAGTTGAAACGTTTGTCATATTCTGTGGCTTTATATATTTTATTTCCAATTCGCAGTTTAGCCATTATATCGAAAGGGCCAAGGTGCATAGTCGGCCCGTTGTTGATAAACTCTATCTGTATCGGTATCATCTCATCCAAATGCAGGGTACTCAAAAACTTATACTTGTAATCGTCTGCCTCCTGCTGTGTCCACAAATTATCTTTAGCCTCTTTCTGCACAAGAGCCTCAATGAACTCCGCGGAATAGTAAGTCGCCTTTACTTCGAGATTGGCGCCGTCCTCGTCCACAAATTTACGTGTTTTAGTCCACCGCAGAAGTACCTGGTCAAATGGCGAAGCGGCAGATGCTATTGTTCCCCAAAGTATCGCCAGGCAGAGAGTCATTATTATGTAACCTAATTTTTTCTTCAAACGTGGTGCCTCCTGATTATATGGGATTGATTTATTCTGGTAATAAATCCGTAATAGATGACAAATAAGGATGTATATTGATAAAGCCGTCTAAAAAACAGAGACCCTTTCGGGTCTCTGTTTGAGGTTAAGCTGTTAACTTAGAAATTAACTGTCGTGCGGAAGCGGACAACGTGATCTTTGCCCTGCGCAACATCAGATCCAAGCACATTGTTGTCGCCATGATCCACCTGATCGTAAGCGAGTTCAAAATTGATCGCCGGCGTGTACTGATAGGTTACGCCAAGTCCCCATTCTGTCGCATCGTCAAGCCAATCGGTGTCATAGTCCACGTTCGCGAAGCGAATAAATGTGCCCCATTTGTCGTTCCACTGCTGAGCAGCTTTGATGAACCACCATTTGCTAGTGCCGTTGGCGTCAGCAAAGTCCATATTGCGTCCGACAAAGTCATAAGCGCCGCCGCCGATCGAATAGCGGTCATTGATAGCGGCAAAGGTGTTATCCTGATTGACATATTCAATCCACAGCGAGGTGAACTTAAGAGCTTCCTGCTTGACATCAAGGATAGCTTTCCACGCCTTGGGATCATCGTTATTGCCAAATCCCCAACCGTCATCGAATTCCTGCATGTAGTAGATACCCTTCAACGCGATTGCAGGCGTGAAGTTGAATCCACCGTAAATGCCGTAGTTTCTAACGTTGGCGTCAATGTCAGCTTCGCCGTCATACTGGAACCAGTATCCGGTCGCACCGAGGAACCATCTCTCTGCAGTGTAGTTAAGGTCAAGAACATAATTCATTGAATTACCGGCTAAATTCTCAGAAACGCCATCTTCAAAGTCCATCGCGCCATTACGTCCGATAATTGCCGTGGCCTTGAAGTTGTTCCATTTCTTGACCGCACGGAAACCGTCCGTACGATAGTCGCCGAATACCGCGTCGTTGTCGATGTAGAGACCATAGTCGTCTTCAAAGTCAACCGCGAAACGGCCAACGCGGAAGTCGATATCGTAGGGAAGCTTCGTGTTTATGTACATATGTGACCAGCGCATATGCTGAAGATCGCCACGGCCATCTCTCTCGGCACTTGCACCGGCTGCGTTCGAACCAGTACGGTACTGGGCGTAGAAGTATGTATTCTCGTCGATCTGTTTCGTGAGGAACAGACGGAAACGCTCTTTTTCAAAGTCGTTCTTCAGGCCGTTTTCGTTGTAATAATACTGGCCGTTGTCAGTGTCATTCGCGAATTTCGCGTCGAAACGGAAAATACCGCGGATCTTCCATCCGCCGATGCCGTCTTCGAGCACGGCAACGCGCTTGTCGATTTTGTCGACCTTCACGCCGAGTGCGTCGAGTTCGTCTTTGAATTCCATGACGAGCTTCTTGAGGAGTTCGAGGTCCTGCTTGCTGGCCTTTTCAGCGTCTACCGCTACGAGGGCGCGCGCTACTACCGACGCCATTTCGTAACGTGTAG
>JAEYDD010000027.1 GCA_023404095.1 Pseudomonadota bacterium
CCTTCTGTCCGCTCTTATATAAAGATATCCATGTTTTAACAGAATCAGGACTAACACCAAGTTCTTCAGCAATCCGCCTTCGTGGAATTCCCTGTTTGTGCATCTCAATTGCTCTTATTCTTTCTTCTGTTTTACGTTTACGCATAGAAGATCCCCCTTTATATGTATTTAGTTTTATTATAATCCAGGGGCTTTATTTGGCTGTCCGATTTTCGGGATGCTGTTCATGAGAGGGCGCCTTTAAGGGCAAAGTCAAAAGCTAAATCGGCGTTTAGAAGTGCGAGTTGCTAAATAACTTTGGGGTCTGCGCCCGGAGCCGTATCTTTATACGGTGAGGACCGCAGACCCCGAAGTTATGACGCAAATCGTGCTTATAAACGCCGATTTACGTGAAAAGAGTACCCGGTTCGGGTACTATCGCTCAAGAATAATCTGTATTAATATGCTACACAGGGCGATTTATACACCGGCTCACCGCGGCTTCAATATATTAAATCAGGATGAAAAGGAGAGACAGCAAATGCAGGAAACAACGCGCAAACGGCATAATCAAACCAAGATTGCTTCCCCTCAGGCAAGTAATCATCGGTTACTTTATTTCATCGCCACGCTCTTATTCATACTCGCCGCCGCGCTCGCGGCCCCCATGACGGCGCGGGCGGCGGGAACGGAACCCACCTCAAAAGACAATGTCTATCAGATAAGGACGGCCGAGGAGCTCATCTGGTTCCGCGACGCCGTCAACGGCGGCAGCGCCGATATCAGCGCGAAGCTCACAAAGGACATCGTCCTTAGCGGCGAGTGGGAACCGATCGGCAAATATACCGATAAGACCCAAAACGGCTACACCGGGACCTTCAGCGGCGGCGGCTTCATGGTGAGCGGATATAAGATAACCGCCGCAAGCCTTGCAGACGTGCCAAAAGTCTATAAAGATGCAACGTGGGGAGACATAAGCGGCAAAGCCACCGGATTTTTCGGATACATCGGCGCGGGCGGCAATGTCACCAGCCTCACATTGAGCGGAGATATTGACATTACGTACGCCGGTGAAGACCACGAACAACTCTGTGTGGGCGGCTTCGCGGGATACAACATGGGCACGCTGCGAAACTGCACTAACACTGGCGGCATAAAGACTCTCTATACGCGCGCCCAACCTAACACGGACGTGAACAGCCACACCGGCGGCGTCATCGGCTACAACATGGACGGGACGCTGGTAAACTGCGCCAACAACGGCAGGGTCAATGCCTCCGGTTACTACTGCCTTGCTGGAGGCATCGCCGCGACTGCTGGCGCCAGTTCAACAATATCTAGCTGCATTAACACAAATTCAATCATGTCGGTTCCCAGTGGGACTTATTACTCCGAACAGTTTGCCGGAGGGATCACCGGACACAACTTAGACAATGCAGCCAATCTGTCAAACTGCGTCAACTCCGGAGAGATAACGGCAACAGGCGGCACAAGTAACTTTGCCGGCGGCATATCGGCGCGCAGTAATAACGGCACGTTATCGAACTGCTATAACAGCAACACGGTAAAAACCTCCGGTGGCGGGTCTAACCATGCCGGCGGCATTGTCGGATATATCGTCATCTCGGAACTGACAAACTGCGCAAATACCGGCGGCGTCACGGCCTCTGGCGGAAAAACAAAAAACAACGCGGGCGGCGTTGTCGGATACTACGTAATGTCAACAGAAGCTACGGACTGCGTCAGCAGCGGCACGGTCTCCGCGGACGGGACTGGCGTGGCGGCAGGCGGGTTCGCAGGAAAAATAGATTCATCCTTCTTTTCCGCGATAAACTGCGGCTGGACGGGAGCCGATAATGGCGTCGGCGACGGTAATAACGCATCGTGGGACATCCACAAGATCACTGGGAAGACAGACGCCGTCGCGGCCCTTGCCGCCACGCTCGACAAGAGCATCCTCTCTGTCGGCGAGCAGGGAACGATCACGCTGAAGACACTGCTGGATAACACCGGCTTCGCCGCCCATGTGACAAATGTAAAAGCGGCGGCCTCCGACAACAGCGTTCTTAAAGTTGAAGAGACGACCGGCAGCGCCGTGGCCTTCACCGCCGCAGGCAGAGGCGAAAGTACGGTGACGGTCACCGCGGCGCTAACGCCTACAGATTTCGGCGGCGGCAAAGCCTCCGCTAAGAACGTAACCTTCTCCTTTTATATCGAAGTGCGGGACGATGCCCCCAAGCCGATATCCGTCGAAAATGTGGCCCTTTCCAGCCGCGACCTCACGCTGAACGTCGGCGAGAGCGCGCAGCTCACGGCGACGGTGACCCCCGACAACGCGACGGATAAGAGCGTCAAATGGTCAAGCAGCGCGACGGAAATCGTCTCCACAGACCAGTCCGGCAAACTTACGGCGCTCAAGGCCGGAGAGGCGACGGTCACCGTCGCCACCACTGACGGCGGCAAAACCGCCTCCTGCGCCGTAACGGTGAACTCACCCGCAAAACCACAGCCAAAACAGCCGGACGTCGACAACTCCGTGGAGATATCAAAGGACATAGACATATCGGAGACCCCGGTGGTATATCACAGCGTGGAAGACGCGGTAAAGGATATCTCCTCGGACATCAAAGCGGAGGAGCTTGAGGTATCCGATGGCTCCGTCTCCCTGAAGGATGCCTGGGCGGAAGAGATCGTTAAGGCGAACCTCGAAGAGGGCGCGGCGCTCGAATCCATCATCACGCTGCCGCTGTTCTTCGTAAATACGGAGAAAGAGAAAACGGCCGTATCCGCCTGGGTGGTAAAGGGCTCCGACCTGCTCTCCGATACGATAGAAAAGGTGGACGTGCGTAAAATCGTCTCCACCACAAAGCTGCTTAAATTCCAGTATAAAGCCTCCGGCTTTACGGACGGCAGCTTCACCGTGCTCGGCATGGACGGAAAACTCGCCGCGGGAGCGGTGGATAAGGACAAAAGATACCAGCTGCTGCTCTTCATCGCCGACGGCGGCAAATATGACCTGAACAACGCGGCCGGAGAGATAACCGACCCGGCGGCCATCGTAAAGACCGGCGGAACACCCGCGCCGAAGCCCTCCGGTGGTTCGTCAAGCGGCTGCAGAGCAGGATTCGGCGCGCTCGTGCCGCTGACGCTGAAAAAGAAAAAGTAACGCTTCGGTGGGAGTGCGCGGTATTTCACTCCCGCTTTTTACCGCCTACCGGTCATCTATGGATTCATGGATAAATAGCGGTTTATCTTTTGACTTTGCCCTTAAAGGCGCCCTCTCAGAGGGAGCTGGTTCGGCGATGTTTTTCGCCGAGACTGAGGGAGAGTTGACCTTAGGTTCTTCTGCGGCTTTTGCCGCGGGCTCTGTTTGGCGCGCTTCCCGCGCCAAACAGAGCAGCACTCCTTCCGTCAGCCGCCAAAAGCAGGCGGCCGACACCTCTGATGTAACTACCAGCCGAATCGCACGAAATCAAAGATTTCGGCTCTCTGGCCGCCTCAGAGAGGGAGGCTACAAGCGCAGAAGCTAAACCGCTATTGATCGTTTCCCCCATCGGGGCTAAACCGCTTTTTTCCATCCCAAGGAAATCTCCCGGATACGGGAGACGCCGTATACTCTGCGTATTTTACTGATATCACAGATGGAATATCTTTATTTTAAACAGGAATATGCTTTTTTTATTAAAATATGATAATCTATTAGTGGTAAAGGAGGCGGTCTCATGGAATATATTTGCGGTT
>JAEYDD010000028.1 GCA_023404095.1 Pseudomonadota bacterium
TGCTTGACCTCCCGGCCCCGGGCGCGGGTCAGACAACGGCGGACGAGTGCGTCATGCGCCCGGACCATCTCGATGGCCATCCGATCGCCCAGACGCGTCGTCATCTCGGTTGAGCCTACGATATCGGTAAAGAGCACCACCCTGTGGCCCGCATCCCGCTCCGCCTCGCCCCCTCCGGGAGGTTTCAGATCATGTATCCGCCCAAGGAACGCCTCGACGGCGGATAACGCCACCTCCACGACTTCACTGGCAACGAATCCGTGCGCCTCGCGATGAACGCACTGCGCCGTCTCGACATCCGGCGCATCGATGAGGCAGAATGTGCGGCCGTTGCGATGATCGAACCAGTAGGTCAGAAATTTAACGCCGTACTGGTCCTGTATGCTGAGATCTTTCAAATGCGCCTCGGCCACTTCCTCGGCCGTCGCCCCGGCCAGATCGTGCCTGTCCATGAATATCGGCATTCGCTCGCTCCGCTTGGGGTCGCAGTCGCATGTCCGGGCGGATTTTACGACAGAGGCAGTGCATCGTCCATCGTGTTGGCGTTGCGGCCCGGCCCGAGACAGGATGCAAACCGCACGGCGCCCTCGGCGCAGCCGTCTTCGCCCCTTCCAAAGCGGCCTTGCGAGAGGACCGGAAGTGCTCAATGGGGGGGCCGTTGCCGTGCAGTTCAACCGAAGCGGACGGTTCGCGCCGCGCAGCGGCTCACCCCTCCCGCGCCTCGATCAACGCCATCAGCGTTTCCAGCCGGTCGGCTTGCCGGGGCAGCTTGTCCTGCCGCAGGCGCGCGATACGGGGGAAGCGCATGGCGACGCCCGACTTGTGGCGGGTGGAACGGTTGATGCCCTCGAAGGCGACTTCCACCACGAAGCCGAAATCGGGCTCGGCGCGAACGGCGCGCACCGGGCCGAAGCGCTCGACGGTGTTGTTGCGCACGAAGCGGTCGAGAATTTCCAGCTCCGCGTCGGTGAAGCCGAAATAGGCCTTGCCGACCGGCACCAGCATATCGCCTTCCGGCCCATTTTCCGCAGCTTGCGCCCAGACACCGAAGGTGAAGTCAGAATAATAGCTCGACCGCTTGCCATGGCCGCGCTGCGCGTACATCAGCACCGCATCGACATTGAACGGGTCGCGCTTCCACTTGAACCACGGCCCCTTGAGCCGGCCGGCCTGATAGGCGCTGTCCAGCCGCTTGATCATCACGCCTTCGATCACCGGGTCGGGCGGAGCCGTGCGCAGCGCATCGAGCTCGGCCCAGCTTTGGAAAGGCACCAGCGGCGACAGGTCGAAACGGTCGTGCGGCGCGCCGTCGATGAGATCAGTCAGCTTTGCGCGGCGGGTAGCGAAGTTTTCGGGGCGTACGTCCGCCTCGCCGTCGAAAAGGATGTCGTAGGCGCGCACGAAGGCGGGATAGTCGTCCAGCATGCGGGCGTTGACCGTCTTGCGGTTCAGCCGCTGCTGCAGGTCGGAGAACGTGCGGGTCGCGCTGTTGGAGCGGGCGGTGCCGCCGACCAGCAGTTCCCCATCGACGACCCCCTCGAACGTCATGGCGCCGAGAACATCCGGGAAGGCAGCCGAGATATCGTCACCGGAGCGGGAATAGAGGCGGCGCGTCGTGCCGGATGCCGAAAGCTGCACGCGGATGCCGTCCCATTTCCATTCGGCGGCGAAATCGGCAGGGTCGAGGCCGTCGAGGTCGCCCTCACCGACCGGGTTTGCCAGCATGACGGAATGGAAGATCGCCGGCGTCGCCAGAACCGGCCGCTCCGCCCTGCCCTCCAGCCAGGCAAACAGCGGCTCGTAGGGCGGCTGCAGGCCATGCCACAGCGTCTCGATCTCGATGATGTCCCGGCCGGAGAAATCGGCGAGCGCCTGCTTGGCAAGCCGCGCGGACACGCCGATGCGCAAGCCGCCGGTGGCAAGCTTGATGAAGGCGAAGCGGGCGGACGGATCGAGACGGTCGAGAAGATCGCGGACGGCGGCACGCACCTCGGTGCGGCCGAGCGCATTCATGCGCGTAACCACGTCGGACAGGCGCGGCTGGTGGGCGTCGTCGATCCGTTCCTTCCGCTCCTGATCCCAGACGAGCGCGATCGTCTCGGCAAGGTCGCCGACATAGTCGTAGGAGTAGCGGAACAGCACCTCGTCCATCCGCTCAAGCACCAGTTCGCGCAGGAGCGCTGGCTTGACGCTCTTGAGGTCCAGCGTGCCCGCAATCGCCGCCAGTCCGTAACCGCGGTCGGGATCGGGCACGGTGCGGAAATAGTCGGCGAGCAGCTTCAGCTTGCCGTTGCGCGACGGGGTGAGCACGAGGCGGTCGAGGAGATCGGCGAAGGCTTTCATGGGATGGCCGTCCTTGCGTCCGCGCGGCAGGGGGCGGCCGCTTTGCGGGGTCGATCGCCGACATCAAGGCGAGCCTGGACCACCATCAATCTCCCTCGTCCTCGTAGCCGACGAGATGCAGCGGGCGGGCGGGGATGCCGGCGAGTTCGCACCAGCGCACCAGCGCCTCCTCGCGGCCATGCGTCACCCAGACCTCCGACGGCGCAAGCTCTCGGATGGTTTCGGTCAGCTCGGGCCAGTCGCAGTGGTCGGAGATGACGAGCGGCAGCTCGACGCCGCCCTGTTTCGCCCGCTGGCGCACCATCATCCAGCCGGAGGCGAAGGCCACAAGCGGATCGGGAAAGCGGCGCGCCCAGCGCTCGCCGAAGGCCGAGGGCGGCCCGACGATGACGGCGCCGGAGAAATCGGTCGTGTCCCCCTTCTCCAGCGTTGCCGGTCGCAGCTCGCCAAGGTCGATGCCGCGCGAGAGGTAGTATTCGCAAAGCCTGGCCAGCGAGCCGTGAATGTAGATCGGCCGGTCGTAGCCGCAGTCGCGCAGGAGCCGGATCACCCGCTGCGCCTTGCCGAGCGAATAGGCGCCGACAAGGTGGGCGCGCTCGGGAAACTGCCGAAGCGAGGTCAGGAGCTTGCCGATCTCTCCCCTCGGGTCGGGATGATGAAAGACCGGCAGGCCAAAGGTCGCCTCGGTGATGAAGACGTCGCAGGCGACCGGCTCGTAAGGGGTGCAGGTCGGGTCGGGGCTGCGCTTGTAGTCGCCGGAGACGCAGAAGCGGGTGCCGCTGGTCGATATCGCGACCTGCGCCGAGCCGAGTACGTGGCCGGCGGGATGAAGCGACACCTTGACCCCGGCAAGGTCGATGGTCTCGCCGAAGGCTGCCGCCTGCGCCGAACCGCAGAAATCCGGCCCGTAGCGGATCGCCATGATGTCCAGCGTCTCGCGGGTCGCCAGCACGGCCCCGTGCCCGGCGCGGGCGTGGTCGGAATGGCCATGGGTGATGATGGCGCGGGCGACCGGGCGCATCGGATCGACATGAAAATCGCCGGCGGGGCAATAGAGGCCGGCGGGGGCGGGATAGAGCAGCGGGTCTGGCTTCATGCCCAAGAAGATAGGCCGATTTGCGCGTTCCGCCAGATCCGCAGTTCAGGGCCGGCGGTTCAGGGCCGGCGCGGCGATGCAGAGCACTCGGTCAAGGGCATCCATTCGGGCCGCCAGTGCGGGACCCCAGCCCCGACCGAACTCACGAGATCGCCTTCAGCCCGTCGCGCAAGGCATCCATATCGATGCCCGCCATCTCCGCCTCGAGCGCGTCATGGTTCGCAATCCAGATCGGCAGGGCGCGGGCGAGCAGATCACGCCCCTCCTCCGTCAGGCCGAGGCGGCGGCCGCGACGGTCGCGCGGATCGGGCGTCACGACGACAAGTCCGCGCCGCTGCAACGGCTTGACCGCCGCCGTCAACGTCGTCCGGTCCATGGCCAGCAGGGATGCCACCGGCCCCATCGGCGGCGGCTCCGGCCGGTTCAGCGCCATCATCAGCGAGAACTGCCCGTTGGTCAGGCCCAGCGGACGAAAAGCCTCGTCGAACCTGCGCGCCAGCGCGCGGGCAGCGCGCTGCGCATGCAGGCAAAGGCAGCGGTCGCGCACATAAGGCGCAGTCTCATGGGAAAGCGTGACATTCCGATTCATGCTCATTACTGTTGATATCAACCTTGTCTTGTCAAGCACGGCGATCGTCGCCTTGAAACGAATGGTGCGTTCCACAGTTAAAGCTTGTGACGCGCACATCGCGCAGCGACCGGGAGGCGAACATGCAGGCAGAAATCACCACGCAACATCGCTGGCTGGAAAGGCTGGTGGGCGACTGGGACGTCTCGGACACGGCCATCACCGCCCCGCCGGCCGAACCGACCTGGACCGAGCGGGTGCGCCGGATCGGCGGTCTCTGGATCGCCTGCGAGGGCCGCGGCCTGATGCCCGATGGCGAGCCGGCCGAAACGCTCCTGACGCTCGGCTATGATGCGGCGCGCGACCGCTATATCGGCACATGGATCGGCTCCATGATGGCGCATCTGTGGCACTATGACGGCACGCTGGAGCCGACCGGCAACGTGCTGACGCTGCACAGCGAAGGACCAGACTTCGAAAGCGAAGGCCATCAGCTGCCCTATCAGGACATCATCACCTTCATCGACGATGACCACCGCACCATGACTGCGCTCGTCAACCGGCCCGGCAAGGGCTGGCAGAAGCTGATGGAAGTGCACTACTGGCGGCGGAAAAAGCCCCTGCCTGTTTGAGTGGGGGCGAGACACGCTTTGCGGCCGGGGATGCAGCAAAAAATGCGCTGCAGCTTGCTGCGACAAAGATGCAAGGATGAAAGGGTTGAAGCGGGGGATGCGGCCCCGAGAGCTCGCGGCCTGCTTCGGGGCGAGGTCGTTCAGGCCGCCGTCCCGTTCAGCCGGGCCTCGATCGCGGAGGCTTCCACCGGCCTGCCGATATAGAAGCCCTGGATTTCGTTGCAGCCGGCTTCGCGCAGGAATTCCAGCTGTTCGCGCGTTTCCACGCCTTCCGCGATCACCCTAAGCTGCAGCGTGTGCGCCAGCGAGATCACCGCCCTTGCGATCGCCGCATCGTCCGCATCGCCCGGAAGATCCTGCACGAAGGAGCGGTCGATCTTGAGCCGACCAACGGGAAAGCGCTTCAGCGCGCTGAGGCTGGAATAGCCGGTGCCGAAGTCGTCGATGGCCAGATGCACGCCCAGCGCCTCGAGCCGGTACATCAGCGCCACCGCCTGCTGCACGTCGGCCATGATCAGGCTTTCGGTGAGTTCCAGTTCCAGATAGCGCGCGTCCAGCCCGCTGTCGCTCAAGGCGGAGCGCACCCGCTCCACCCAGTCGATCTCCTGGAACTGGCGGGCGGATACGTTGACGCTGACGACCAGCCGCGGCAGGCCCGCGTCCTGCCAGGCCTTGTTCTGGCGGCAGGCGGCGCGCAGCGTCCAGTCGCCGATCTGACCGATCAGGCCGGACTCCTCGGCAAACGGAATGAATTCGCCGGGCGAAAGCAGGCCGCGCTCCGGATGGTTCCAGCGGATCAGCGCCTCGACGGCGAAGACGCATCCGGTTCTCAGGTCCACCTGCGGCTGATAATGCAGCACGAACTCGTCGCAGGCGATGGCGCGGCGCAGTTCCTCCTGCTGGCGCAGTTTCTCATGCGCGCTGACCGCCATCTCGTTGCTGAAGAAGTGCAGCGCATCGCGGCCGATTTCCTTGGCGCGATACATGGCGAGGTCGGCATTGGCGAGCAGTTCGGTCGGCGTGCGCCCGTGCTCGGGATAGAGCGCCACCCCCATGCTGCAGCTGACCTGCACCGTGCGCCCCTCCAGCGTAACGGGGGCAGCAATGGTCTGGCGCACGGCCTCGAGGCGGGCGGCGACGCCCTTGCCGTTACGACGCGGGGCACTGACGATCAGAACGAACTCATCACCGCCGAGACGGACGAGCACGTCGCCCGGACGAAGACCCTTGGCCATGCGGGCGGCCACCGTCTTCAAGAGCGTGTCGCCTGCCTTGTGGCCCAGGCTGTCGTTGACCAGCTTGAAGTTGTCGAGGTCGAGGAAGGCGAGCGCGACGCTCCGGTTCTCGTCGTCGGCAATCTCGATGGCTGTCGCAATGCGCTCGTCGAGCATGCCCCGGTTGGGAAGCCCCGTCAGTGCGTCGTGGTGGGCCATGAACTGGATGCGGTCTTCCGATTCCTTGCGTTCGATGGCGATGCCAGCGATATGCGTCGCCACGCCGAGCAGCTTGTGGCAGGCTGCCGTCGGCAGCCCCGGCGTGCGCGAATAGAGTGCGAAGGTGCCCAGCACCTGCCCCTGGCTGGAGCGGATCGGCGAGGACCAGCAGGCGCGAAAGCCGTAAGGCCGCACCAGGTGGCGATAATCCGCCCAGAGCGGATCTTCGGCGATGTCGGCGACCAGCACCTGCTCGCCGCGATAGGCGGCCGTGCCGCAAGATCCCACAGACGGGCCGATCGGCGCGCCATCGATGGCACGGGTGTAGTCCGGATGCAGGTTGGGCGCAGACGCGTGGCGAACGCATTGCCCGTCGTGATCGAGCAGGAGAATGGAGCCGGTGACGTCGGCCACCTGCTCCTCGATCAGCAGGATCAACGCCGGGAACACTTCCGACAGGGCCTCCCCGCGCGCAATCATCTGGAGGATCTCGGCCTGACCGCGGTGCAGAGCCTCCTGCCGCTTGCGATCGGTAATGTCGCGGGCGATGCCGACAATGCCGACGATTTCGCCGTGGTCGTTGCGCATGGGCAGCTTGGACGTCAGCACCCACTTCCGGCGTCCCGCAACGTCGCGGAAGCATTCCTCCATGTCGAGCACAGGTTCGCCTGTCGCGATGATCTGCTGCTCGCGATCGTGCAGCACCTGCGCCACCTCACGGGGAAACAGGTCGAAATCGGTCAGGCCGGTCAGATCGTGCCGGCCGCCGCCGATATGCGCGGCGGTCGCCTTGTTGGTGATCAGGAAGCGACCGTCCCGGTCCTTGAAGAAAAGGCCTACCGGTGCCTCCTCGATCATTGCATCCATCCAGTAGGCACGGTCGTGACGGTCGCCGGCGATGGGGAAACGGCGGGCGGCCTCGGCAATCAGCCGCTCGCCTGCCGCCAGCAGCAGCGACGTGGGGTCGGCAGGCTCTTCCTCCGAAGACCACTGCGTGCTGGACCGGCTCATGCGCTTCCCACTCCCCCGCCGCGCCAATCGGCGACCTCATGTTTGACGGTCCGAAGCTACACCTGAGAGTATTATGCAATACTGAATCTTTTTGCTGCAATGCACGCTATCCGGGCGACACGGTTCCGCGAACGCCCGGCATTTCGCCCGTTCCCGGGAGGCTCGCCTGTGCCAAATCGGCACGGCGTTCCATTCCGGTCGACGGCGCCCACGCCAAACCGGCCTGCAAATCGCCGCTTCGCTTCATTCCGGCACGGAAAGCGGTTGGCACGTTTCATGCTCCCTTGGGAACAAGGAGCTGAAATGGTTAGCAGGCGGTTAATACTCTCTTCGTTCGGCCTCGGCGCGCTCGGCGCCGCCCTGCCCGCGCACGCCGCGGGGACGGGAGCGCTCGTCAACGTGGAACTGCGCGGCGCGATCGACGCCGCCGCCCATGGCGTGCGTCCCGGCGACGAGGGCCGCAAGAACAAGGCCTTCGCAAAGCTTCTGCGCGACGCTTCGGAAAAGAACCTGCCGATTTTCCTGCCGCCCGGCGACTACGTGATCTCCAACATCGAGCTTCCCGACAATACGCGACTGACCGGCGTTCCGGGCGCCACCCGCATCGTCTACGGCGGCGACGGCCATCTGTTCAAAAGCCGAAACGCGACCAACGTCACCTTCGAGAACCTGGTCATCGACGGCGGCAACCGATGGCTGGACGACAGCGTCGAGGGCCTGCTGCACCTGTCGCTCGCAAGCGAAGTCGTCATCGACAATTGCGAGATCAAGGGGTCGTCGAAGTCGGCGGTCTATCTGGAACGCTGCGGCGGGCGCATCGAGCGCAGCCGCGTGTCGGGTGCTGCCGAGTACGGGGTGTATGCGATCGAGAGCACCGGGCTTTCGGTCAGCGACAACACCGTCTTCGAATGCGCCAACGGCGGCATCCTGGTGCACCGCTGGACGAAGGGTGCGGACGGCACGATCGTCTCGCGCAACCGGATTTCGAAGATTGCGGCTTCGAAGGGTGGCACCGGCGAATATGGAAACGGGATCAACGTCTTTCGCGCCGACAACGTGCTTGTGACGAACAACATCCTCAGCGACTGCGCCTTCTCGGCCATCCGCTCGAATGCGGGCTCCAACGTCCAGATTGCCGGCAATACCTGCCTGACCTGCGGGGAAACGGCCATTTATTCCGAGTTCGGCTTCGAAGGCGCAATCGTCAGTTCGAACCTGGTCGATGGTGCTGCCAACGGCATCCTCATCGTCAACTTCAACGAGGGCGGGCGGCTCGCCACGGTGACGGGCAACGTCGTGCGCAACCTCCGGAGCGAGGGGCCTTACGTGCACGACGGCGCGGGCTTCGGCTTCGGCATCGCCGTCGAGGCCGACACCGTCGTGAGCGGCAACACCGTCGAGAACGCGCCCCGCTTCGGGCTGATGCTCGGCTGGGGACCCTACATGCGTGGCCTCGTCGTCAACGGCAATCTGGTGCGCGGCGCGCCGGTCGGCTGCGCGGTGAGCGTCGTCGAGGGCGCGGGCTCGGCCCTGATTTCCGGAAACCTGTTCGAGGACACGCCGCAAGGCGCGATCGCCGGCTACCGCTGGAATGAACGGACCACGGGCGAACTGGCCGATGGTCGCGAGCAGTTCGCGCATATCACGATCGAGCGCAACCGGTCGGGATAAGCCGGGCAGGCGCTCCCGCGGTGCGCGTCGGGCCGATGCGCCCGCGGTCAAATTCGCACACGGCCGCCGCTGAGCGGCCATGAAACTCGCCCCTTCCGGTTCCCGAACGCCGGTGGGGGCGATGGGGCGGGATGGGGAAGGCTACTCTGCGTGCCTTTCCCATCTCCCGCCGCCCCTCCTGCCGAAGTGCGCCGCAACGGCGCTTCGGCGCGGGGCTTCAACCTCTGTCGCGCTCAGTGCACCTTGTGCGTGTCGCCGCCCGCCTCACCCTGGCTTGCCGGCCGGAAGGCCTCGACGTTGAACTGCACGTCGACGGGGCCGGCCTTTTCGAAATTCAGGGTGGCGGGAAAGCCTTCGCCTTCCTTGAACGGCGCCTTGATGCCCATGAACATCACGTGGAGGCCGCCGGGCTCGAGCTTCACCGTGCCGCCGGCCGGAACAGCGATGCCATCGGCCAGCCGGCGCATCTGCATGACGTCGTTTTCCATCGTCATCGTATGCAGTTGCACGTCGTCGGAAACCGGCGAGGTGATCGAGACGAGTCGATCGGGATCGCCGCCGTTGTTGACGATGGTGAAGAAGCCGCCGCCGACCGGCTGGCCGGGCAGCGTCGCCTTGGCGGCGGGATGGTGGATCTGCAGGTTGCCGGCCTTGTAGTCATGCGCGGCAGCGCCGGAGACCGGGGCAACCAGCAGCAATGCCGCGAGAAGCAAGTGTGCGAACCTTTTCATTTCAAATTCCCTTTCTGAGGGTGTGACGTGAGACGGGGTCGAGGCCGCCGGCAGGGCGGCGGCGGTATTTCGTAGAAGAAACCGCCCGCGTGTCGGCGCGACCGGCTCGGCCGGCGCGTCCATGACATCGCCTGTGCGGTGACGCGGGAGCCGTTGACGAGCGCGATCAAACGCGCCGGCACGCTCACATTGAGATCGCAGGATGCGGTGGCGCGGTGGGCGGTGCGCCCGGCTGGAACCGGTGACCTTGAACGGCCGCCTCGATCAGTGGACGATCGCCCACTTCTGCAAACGCGATGACATCGCCCGCCACATCGGACGGCTGCGGCAACAGCAGGCCGGCGCCGATGCGGCAGGCTTCGCAGTCTCGTCCGTAGGTTCCTTTGGTCTTTGCGTGGCCGACGCCGTCGCTGAAGCAGATATCGGCGACGGTGCCGTCCGGCAGCGTGATCGCGGCGAGTTCGGCAGGCGAAAGAGGTGCTGCGAGCGCCGGGCGATGCGCAAACGACAGGCAGGCGAGCGCGATCACGCAGAGCATGCGCATCATCACGACTGCCTTGTCCATCCCCCGGACCATCCCTGCCTCGCTCCCCGTCATCAAGGCCATTCGCGGCCATATCGCCTCGCCCGAAACGGGTCAATGCGGCATTTTTCGATCACGACAATTCATGATCCGATCATCAACGTCCCCTGTCTAGAGGACTGGCAAAGCCCTATGGTGCGCTCCCATCGGAAGGGAGATCAGTTCCATGCTCACGATCTACGGTGTCTATCGCTCGCGCGCATCGCGCAACTACTGGATGGCCGGCGAACTTGGCCTGCCGTTCAAATCGGTGCCGGTGATCCAGGCGCGCAGGCTCGACGACCCGAATGCACCCGACGCGCCGCTGAACACGGTCTCCCCCGAATTCCTCAAGATCAATCCCGGCGGGCTGATCCCCTGCATCGAAGACGATGGCTTCGTGATGAACGAATCGCTTGCGATCAACCTCTACCTCGCCCGCAAGCATGGCGGGCCGCTTTCGGCGCAGACACTGACGGAAGAGGCTGAAATGCTGCAATGGACGATGTGGGCTGCGACGGAGGTCGAGCCTCACGCCGTCCGCATCGTACTGACGCACGACGCCAAGGCTGCCGATACGGACGAGGGTCGCCAGGCCATCCGGCTTTCCACGCACGCGCTGCGCAAGGCCTTTGCCCTGCTCGACGCGAAGCTTTCGGCGACGGGCCATGTCGTCGGCGACCGCTTCACCGTCGCCGACCTGAACCTTGCCGAAGTGTTCCGCTATGCCATGACCGAGACCTCGCTCTTCGAGGCCGCGCCGAACGTCAAGGCCTGGCTTTCCGCCTGCCAGGCGCGGCCGGCCTTCAAGGCGATGTTTCAGACGCGCCTGGAGGAAGCGGAGTAGGCGATCGGCCGGTGTGGTCGGTCATGCTCTCGGCGATGGCCTGCCGCATCCAGGCCTTGAAGAGCGTAACTTTTTTCGGCTCGCGAACGTCGGGAGCCGTGACGAAGTAGTAGCCCATGCCCGTCTTGACGCGGATGTCGAAGGGGGCGACGAGCCGCCCTTCCTCCAGCGCCCAGGAAGCGAGGATCGGCCAGGCGAGCAGCACTCCCTGCCCCGCCAGCGCCGCATCCAGGCAGAGCGAGGCGTCGCTGAACATGTGGCGCGTCCTGGGTGGCGGCTGGTCGAGGTTTGCCGCCGTCAGCCAGCGGTCCCAGGTGAACTCGTCGTTGGCGTCAATCACCGCAGGCATGTCGACGAGATCGGCGGGCGTGCGGAGCTTCTGAGCCAGTTCCGGCGTGCAGACGGGAAACATCTCCTGCGGCAGCACGAACTCCGCGCGCACCCCCGTCCAGTTGCCGGGGCCGATGCGGATGCCGAGATCGACGTCGGAACCCGTGAGATCCGCAAGGGTCGTGGTCGATTCGATCCGCAGGCTGATTTCAGGATGCCGCGCGCTGAACTGGTGGATGCGGTGGATCAGCCAGCGCGAGGCGAAGATCGGCGCGACCGAGATGACGAGAATGGTATCGTCGCGGTGGCGCACGCTGCCGACCGCTTCGGAGAGTTCGCGGAAACCGGCGTTCAGCTTGCGAAGGAACGGCGCGCCGGCACGCGACGGCCGCAGGCCGCGTGGCGTGCGCTCGAAGATGCTGCGCCCAAGCTGGGTCTCCGCCTTGATGACCTGCTGGCTGACGGCGCCTATGGTCACGCCCAGCTCCTCGGCCGCCGCCTGCAGCGATCCGAGCCGCCCGACTGCCTCGAGGGCGCGCAATCCATTCAACTGAACGACATTCAGGTTCTTCATATAGTTTTTCTATAGTATCTCGCTGATCTCCTCAATTGCATTCGCCTGTCTTGAGGCGCAAATTCAGCACCAATAAAAACTCATTCCGCAGATTTCTCGCCGAGAGGAAAACGCGGCATAACGGCACTGCAGGAGGAACGATGTTCAAGCTTTTCTTGATCCTCGCCCGTCGTGCGAGCAATCAAGCGGGCGGTAGCGACGCTGAGCGCGGCTGGGTCCGCGATCCGCTTTCCCATCCCGATATCGCCGCGATGGACGAGCGCCAGCGGGCGGACCTGCCGTTCCAGGGCGTTGCGCGCGTGCTGGGCACCACCCCCGCCACTTGCGGTCCGGCAGGGTAGCAGAGCGTGCGGCCGCGGCCGCGATGACGCCCGGTTTGCCAGCGCGGTGGCAGGCAACGGCAAGGCGACGCGAGTTCCATATGAGGCTCCCGCGGGATCGACCCCTGATGCCCGGCCCTGCGCCCCTGCGAGACGGATGCCGGTTTCTGGAAGCGGCCAAGGCGCCCCTCCCGTTCGCCGGATTTATCAGGCCTCGGCGCGCTCCAAGGCCCGCTTGACGGCCGGACGCTCCAGCATGCGGGCGCGATGCTCTGCCACCTTCGGGAACAGCTCCGGATCGACCCCATCGCCCTTCAGCCAACCGCCGACCGTGAAGAGATAGGGATCGGCGACGGAATAGGCGGCACCCATCACCCAGGGACCGGCCAGCATCGTCTCCTCGATCAGACGGAAACATTCGGCCATGTTCTGCGACACCTTCGCCTTCATCGTCTCGATCGCGGCCGGATCGTCCGACCAGCGCGCGCCGCGACGGCTGTGGGCGTGGGCAACGTGGACGGTAGAGCAAAGGTAGGCGTTGAACGCCTGCATGCGGGCAAAGGTGAAGGCGTCATCGAGCGGCGCGAGCCGTCCGCCGGGGGTGATCTGGGCGACATAGGCGAGGATCGCCGGCGTCTCCGTCAGGACACCGCGATCGGTGACGAGAGCCGGCACGCGGCCCTTCGGGTTTATCGCCAGATAGGCCGGCGACCGTTGCTCGGAACTGGCGAAGTCAACGCCGCGCACCTCGAACTGCAGGCCGCTTTCTTCCAGCGCGATGAGCGAGGCCAGCGCGCATGTCTTCGGGGCGATGTGCAGGGTAAGCATGGGCGTTCCTCCGGAATCGATTTCACTGCAATACAGCAGACCGCATCCCGCCCGCCCTGACAAGCAAGCCCAGCACCGCGGGGTGACGAATATTCAAATCTGCGGCAAGGATGTCGTTCCGGCGGCGCGAGGCGCGGTTTCTTAGCCTCGCCCCGAAGCCTGCCTCGCGGGCAGCTCAATCCAGCGCCGCCGGCGAAGCGCGCTTATGCCTGTGCCATGTGCATCATTTCCCAGACGTGGCCGTTGATGTCCTGGAAACTGCAGCCGTACATCGGACCGAATTCGAGGTTCGGTTTCCACTCGCGCGCACCGGCGGCAAGCGCCTTCGCCTTGAAGTCGTCCACTTCGGCACGGCTTTCGGCGGACAGGCAGGTCAGTACCTGGGTGTCCTTCTCCGGATCGCCCACGGCCCCGTTGACGAATTCGCCGAACCTGCTCTCCACCATCAGCATGACGAAGATGTTGTCGGAAACGACCATGCAGGCCGCCTGCTCGTCGCTGAACTGCTCATTGAAGGTAAAGCCGAGCGCAGCGAAGAAGCGCCGGGTTGAGGCCATTTCCTTGACAGGCAGGTTGACGAAGATCATGCGCATTCGGCTACTCCCTTGTGGATCCGCAGCCGCGCCTGCGGCCGCCCGATGCTTCAAGGACGGACCGGAAGGGCGGGTCCCGACACAGGCCCTGGAAAAAATCCGGCATACGAAATTCTCCAGGGCATTTCTCTCTTGCCGGATTACCCGACGCCGAAGCAATGCCGCTGCGGCCGGAAACGTTCAAGCGCCGGAAACGTTCTGGGAGGCAAGCGCGCCCGTCACCCTGATGTCGCCGACGTGCATGCCGTTCCAGTTGTGCATCGCCCGGTTGGCCTGGCTCAAAAGGGCGTTACGCACGGCTTCGTCATGATCGAAGAAGCGGGCGAGCGTTGCTGCGACCATCGCCTCGGCAGCGCGCGTTGCGCCATCCTCGCATTTCAGCGCGATGGCAATGCCCTTCTCGGGAACCGCCGCGCAGAAGACGCCTTCCGCACCGGTCTTGGCAAAGATGCGCCCTGGCGCTGTCTGCATCAGGCGCGTGCAGGCGCGGCCGGTACCTGCGACGTAGAAGGGTTCGGCCATGCAGGCCTCGATCAGCCGCCTGGCCGCACGGGCGCGCACGGGCTCCAGCCCCGCTCCTGTCGCCATCCTTGCGAAACCATGGGCAAGCTTGCGTAGCGGCACCGCATAGGTGGGGATCGAGCAGCCGTCGATGCCGCAGTCGTCTTGCGCGAGCGCGGTACCCGTCAGGCTCTCCATGACGTTACGGATTTCCGCCTGGATGGGATGGTCGTAGCCGACATAGCCCTTCACATCGCTGCCGGTGTGGCAGGCGGTACAGACAAATCCCGCATGCTTGCCCGAGCAGTTGTTGTGAAGCGCGGTCGGGCGTTCCATCGCCCGCGCCTGCCGGATCAACACCGGCTGGTCGAACGCCCAATGGGCGCCGCATTCCAGCGCGCCCGCATCGCGGCCGGCGGCTGCAAGCATGCTTGCTGCGAGCGTCGCGTGCTCCGGCTCGCCACTGTGCGAGGCGCAGGCAAGCGCCAGTTCCCGGTCGCCGAAGCCATAGGCGTCTGCCGCGCCGCTTTCCACCAGCGGCAGCGCCTGCATCGCCTTGCAGGCGGAGCGGGGGAATGTGGCCGCGTCGATGTCGCCGCTGGCGAGGACCACCTTGCCGTCGCCATCGACGGCAACCACCATGCCGCGGTGGCGGCTTTCCACGCGGTTTCCGCGCGTCACCTCGACTGTTACGGGATTTTCCATGCGTTACGCCCTCAAAATTCCAAGATCGCTTGCGGTATTATCCCAGACTGCGTCTGAAATCAGCAACATACGGAGAAGAGCCGGATGAAAGTCGGCAGGAAGGTACTGGTCCTGTTTCTCGCGATCTACCTGATGCCGGCGCTGGCGAGCGCGGGTTACTGGTACCTCCTGGACCGGCCGGCCTCATGGCGCGAGGCGAACTGGTCATCGGCCGGCATCCTGCCGGCGCCGGGCGCGGAACCGCGTGCGACGGTCCACATCTTCTCGGCGGCGACCGGGGGCATGAAGGGCGCCTTTGCCAGCCATGCCTGGATCGTCACCAAGGCCGCGAACGCTTCCGCGTACGACCGCTACGACAAGGTCGGCTGGGGCAGCCCGGTGCGCCGCAACGGCTATCCCGCCGACGCCTTCTGGTATTCGAACCGGCCGCGTGCGGTCGTCTCGCTTGCCGGCGATGAGGCGGCAAGGCTGATCCCGAAGATCGAGGCTGCGATAGAGGCCTACCCCTACGCGCAGCCGGGCGGCTACCGCATTTGGCCGGGTCCGAACTCGAACACCTTTGTGGCGCATGTGCTCAAGAGCGTGCCGGAACTGGGCGCGGTGCTGCCGCCGGAAGCCGTCGGGCGCGACTACTTGCCATGGGGCACCTTCTTCGAATTCGCGCCCGACGGCCGCGATTTCCACGTTAGCCTGGTCGGCCTGGTCGGCTTTTCCGCGGGCGTCCGCAGCGGCCTCGAATTCCATCTCGCCGGCCTCGTCGCCGGGATCGACATTGCTCGACCGGGCCTGAAGATCCCGGCGCTCGGGCGGGTGGGCATCTGAGCCAGCGCCCCCTCGCCGCTTTGGGACGAGGCGGCGGCACGCTCAGCAAGGGCAAGCCCGCGTGCGGCGCGTGTCCAGAGAGCGGGCAGCGCTCCGGCGAATTGCGGCTGCCGCGAAAGCTTGCCCTTTCGGGCCGCCGGGAAATGTGATCCATTCGCCGCTTTCCAGAATCGATGCCCGCATGACACACACCGTCCAGCACTCCGACGCGCCGCCGCGCCTTTCAGCGCTTTTCCGCTCCGACAACCTGTTCCCGACGCTGATGCTCGGTGGCGGTATCGCCCTGCATGCGATCGAAACCTACATCACGGCCACGTTGATGCCGTCGATCGTGCGCGATATCGGCGGGCTGGCGCTGTTTGCCTGGGCAACGACGCTCTATGTCGCGGCATCCGTCATCGGGTCGATCTTCGTGGCGGTGCGTCCGGCAAGCGTCACCCTCAATCGCTGCTACGTGGCGGGGGCCGCCCTGTTCGGGCTCGGCAGCCTGATCTGCGCCATTGCGCCGGTCATTGGTGTCGTGCTGCTCGGCCGCACCGTGCAGGGGCTCGGCGCCGGCCTTCTGGTCGCGCTCGGCTACTCCTTCATCCGCTTCGTCTATCCCGAGCCGCTCTGGCGAAAGGCGACGACGCTCTATGCGGCCATCTGGGGCGTTTCGACGCTGCTCGGACCTTCGATCGGCGGCATTTTTGCCAATGGCGGCGCCTGGCGCGAAGCCTTCCTGATGCTGGTGCCGATTTCGCTGCTGATGGCCTACATGGCGCCACGGCGGCTACCGCCGGGGGAAGACCGCGAAAGCGCTCCTCCCGCCCCGTTCACGCAGATCGCGCTGGTGCTTGGCTCCGTGCTCCTGGTCTCCTTTGCCGGTTCGGTCGATGACGTGGCGCTGCGGGCGGGACTGGCGGGGCTCGCCGCTGTCGCGATCGCCGGCATGCTGGCAGTCGAGCGGTGCTCCACGGTGTTGCTGCTGCCCGCGCGGACAGCCACCCTGGCCTCACCGCTGGGACGCATCTACGCGATCATGGTGCTCCTGATGGTCACCCTGACCTCGGACGTCTACATTCCCTACTTCCTGCAGGAACTGCATGGACTTGACCCGCTGGCGTCCGGATATCTGGTTGCAGTCGTCGCACTCGGATGGACCATGGCGGCGTTCCTGACCTCCGGGCTCAGCGGGCGGAATGCGATCCGTTCCATCATCGCGGGCACCCTCGTCGAGGCCGCCTCCACCGGCGCAATGGTGTTCCTGCTCGCCCGGCACAATCCCGAAAGCAGCATTGCGCAGCTGGCGCCGCTGACGGTCGCGATCTTCGGCATGGGGTTCGGCGTCGGCATGGGCTGGGCGCATCTGGTGACTTTGGTGCTGCGGCTGGCGCCGAACGACGAGAAGGACAAGGCATCGGCTGCGATCACGACCATGCAGTCGATCGGCAGCGCCTTCGGCGCGGCGCTGTCGGGGGTGCTGGCCAACAGCTTCGGCCTGCTTGACCCCGGTGGCGTCGCCGGCAGCATATCGGCGGCCACGTGGCTCTTCGGCCTGCTGGCGCTGCCGGCTCTGCTGGCCTTCCTGCTTTCGGCAAGCCTGCGCAAGGAGATCGGCTGACACCGGTCTCCTGCTGCGCTCAATCGAAGGTGATCACCACCTTACCGATATGATCGCCGTGCTCCAGCATGCGGTGCGCGGCGGCGATCTTCGTGTAGGGCAGGACCGCCTGGATGACCGGCGCAACACGGCCGGAATCAAGCAGCGGCCACGCCTTCTCCAGAAGTTCGTCGCGGATCTGCCGCTTTTCCTCCGCCGTGCGCGGGCGAAGGGTGGAGCCCATGACGCGCAGGCGCTTCAACAGGATCGGCCCAAGATTGACCTTGTCGGCAAAGGCGCCGCCGAGGAAGGCGATGATGGAAAGCCGGCCATCCTGCGCCAGCGATTTCAGGTTGCGGTCGAAATAGGCAGCACCGACCATGTCGAGGATGATATCGACGCCGCGCCTGCCGGTTTCCTCTGCCACCACCGCGCAGAAATCCTCGCTGCGGTAGTTGATCGCGCGCGACGCGCCGAGGCCAACGCAGGCCTCGCATTTCTCGGTGGTTCCGGCCGTGGCGAAGACCTTGGCGCCGAAAGCCGTGGCCAGCTGGATCGCCGTCGTGCCGATGCCGCTCGTGCCGCCGTGCACCAGCACCGTGTCGCCCGCCTTCAGCCCCGCCATCATGAAGACGTTGGCCCAGACGGTGAAGAACGTTTCCGGCAGGGCTGCTGCCTTGACCGCATCGTAGCCCTTGGGAAAACGCAGGGCCTGGGTCGCCGGCACCGCGCAATACTGCGCGTAACCCCCGCCATTGACGAGCGCGCAGACCTTGTCGCCGATCGAAAATCCACTGGCGCCGGGACCAAGGCCCACCACCTCGCCGGCGACTTCCAGCCCAAGGACGGGACTGGCGCCGGGCGGTGGCGGATAGTCGCCCTTGCGCTGCATGAGGTCTGGACGGTTGATGCCGGCCGCTTCCACCCGCACCAGGATGTCGCCTGCGCGCGGCAACGGCAGCGGCCCCTGAGCGACCAGAAGATTTTCCACGCCGCCGGGCTCGCTCACGTCGATGAAGGACATGGATTCGGGCAGCGTCATGGCAGTCTCCTCGTATAGGGTGCGGGCTGCTTGCCGCCCGCCTCGAGCATAACCATAGCGGAAAGCCTTCCGTCGAAACATTAAATTTGCTTCATCAAGACGCCCGCCACAATTTGCCACAAATCATTGAAATCATGTGATTTCATGGACTTGCGGAATTACCTATCTTTAATTTGAAGTGGCGCCTGCGCCAGATTAACGTCCATGTCGAAGTCGGGAAGCGCCGGCGGCCGTGGCCGTGACGCGACGCCTTCCGGACGGCTTCCGAAATGGGCCCCGCGAGGGCCTAAACAGGACAAGTCTCATGCGTGTTCTTCTCTCCAATCTCGCCATCGTCAGCGCTCTGGCGGCGCCGGGCATCGCGTTCGCTGCGGCGCAGACCGTGACCGGGACCGTGAAAGCCTACAGCCCGTCGGCCATGACGCTGACGCTGTCGGACGGCACGGCCTACATGCTGCCGAAGGGCTTCAAGGATCCGGGCCTGAAGGCCGGCGAGAAGGTATCGATCTCCTATGACATGGTCGGGAAAAAGCACGAAGCCAAGACTGTGAAGATCCTGCAGCAACCTCAACAGTCTTGAGCGGTCTGCCCCGACCCAACACCAGCCGCTCAGGATAGGCCGACCAGCTTTCTTTGTGTGTGCAGCTGGCGGTCGAAAGGGGGCGGATCCGTGGCCGGGTCCGCCCTCCCCTTTTCACCGGTCGCCGCCTTTTCTCAGGCGGCCTCGCGCATCTCCACCGAACACAGGACGACGCCGTTGGCGCTGAGCTTGGCCTGGCTCTTGAGCGTTGCGATGCGGGCGCTGATCTGCTGGGGATCGGCAACGAGATCCCCTTCGCCCACGACGAGAACCACTGCCGAGCAGCGCATCAGCGGAAAGTTGCGGGCATTGCCGTCGCGGTCATGCCCCCTGATGCTCTCCGCCTGCAGATCCTCCAGCGCATAAAGCTGCCGGGCCTCGCGGGTAAAATCGCCCAGAAGCCGCTGCAGCAGTTGCTCCACCGAGGCGACGTCGCGCCCCGAGATGCCGGCAAAGAAATCATCCCCGCCGAGATGGCCGATGAACACGTCGTCGCCTATGAAGTGGCGGCGCAGGAGCGAGGCGAACAGAAGGATCGCGCGATCCCCCATCTGGAAGCCGTAGTGATCGTTGAAGGGCTTGAAGTTGTCGAAGTCGAAGTAGCAGAAGCAGCGGAGCTGGTCGCCGTCGAGCGCGCGGTCCTGCAGGTACTCATGGATCGAACGGTTGCCGAGCAGGCCGCTGAGCGGGTTCTGGTCCTCAGCCGCCTTGAGCTGCTTCTCGCTGATGATCTTGAGCAGCGACGAGGCACTGAGGATGCCGGCATAGCGCATGTTCTCCGTCAGGATCACGCATTCGCTGCCGCCCATGTCGGCGAAGATGTTCAGAAGCTGCTCGGCCGGTGTTTCCAGGTCGGCGACCGGGGCCATCTTGGCGAAATGCGAGAGGCTCTTCTGGTAGAGCCTGTTCTTCAGCAGGTCGCGGCCGAAGGGATGATAGCTCAGTTCGCGAACGTGGTACTCGTGCAGGATGCCGCGGGGCTCGTCGTTGGCGTTGAGGACGGGGAAGAAGGTGCGCTTCGGATCCTTGCGAAACAGTTCGAACACGGATTCGAGACTGTCGGCCTCGTGTACGGCCGGGAGGTGCTCGATCTGGCGGCGGATGAGGATGCTGTCGAGCGACGGCGAATTGCGCCGGCCGGCGGCAGCCCGTGCAATGGGCGTGTAGACCGGCTGCAACGCCGACATGTCCGTCTGCGGACGGGAGATGTACCAGCCCTGCACGAGATCGCAGCCGGCATCGCGGCAGGCGACGAATTCCGCCTCCGTCTCCACGCCTTCGGCAATCACCCGGATGCCGAGCACATGGGAGACATTGACCATGTTCTTGACCAGGTGGCGCTTGCGGGCATCGGCCTCCAGGCCGGAGATGAAATGACGATCGATCTTCAGGTAGTCGATCGGGTGATCGCAGAGCACCTTCATGCCGCTGTGGCCGGCGCCGAAATCGTCGACGGCCAGCTTGAACCCCTCCTGGCGCAACCGTGCCATCAGCACGCCGAAATCCGGCACATCGCTGTGATCGAAGCGCTCGGAGATCTCGAAGCAGATGGACGAGGCAGGGATGCCGGCACGCTTGAGGTGGCTCGACAGGCGCTCCACGATATCGCCCGCCTGCGTGATGAGGCGGGAGTCGAGGTTGACGAACAGGGTCCGGCTGGCGAAATCGGGCAACATCGCAAACGCCGCCAGCGCGCGGCTGGTGACCATGTGCTCCAGCGCCAGCAATTGCCCCGCCTCGTGGGCACGGTCGAGAAGATCGAGCGGAGAGGAAAAGCCAAGCCGCTCGTGTCCGCGCATCAGCGACTCGTAGCCGAAGACAGCGCCGGACGCCGTTTCCACGATCGGCTGGAATGCCGTTTCCACGACCAGCTTGGCGAGGGTGACGATCTGATCGTCGCCGAAGCGGCGAAGGGTGAGCATATCGGCTGACATGACGGACTCCGGACAAGAATTGCCGGAAGCATGTTTGCCGATCCTGAAAATTCCGTTTCCCGAATGTGACAGTTTATTGAAACTTCAACGACTGCAGCTACTTACATGACGACTTCCTCACATTCTCACAGTCAGCATCACCGCACCTGTGGCGATGAGGCAGACGGCGAGCCAGTGCATCGCCGACAGGCGCTCGCCGAGGAAGATCGCGGCGAAGGCGGCGACGAGAACGACGCTCAGCTTGTCGACGGGGGCAACCTGCGAGGCGTTGCCGAGCTTGAGCGCGCGGAAATAGCAGAGCCAGGATGCACCGGTGGCGAGGTCCGAGAGGATCAGGAACAGCCAGTTCCTGGGCGTCACCGTCGACGGCGCCTGCCAGCCGCCGGTCAGCGACAGCATGAGGACGATCGCGCATAGGATGACGATGGTGCGGATGAAGGTGGCGAAATCCGAGCCGACGCCCTCGATGCCGACCTTGGCGAAGACGGCCGTCAGTGCAGCGAAGATCGCCGAGCCGACGGCCCAGAACTGCCAGGACAAAAGCAGCGTCTTCACGCCGCCACCGGAAACAGCCGCGCCAGGAACAGGCCGGCAACGACGGCGACCAGCGACAGGACGACGCTTGCGACGACATAGGCGGCCGACATGGCGAGATTGCCTCGCTCCCACAGAAGCGTCGCATCCAGCGCGAAGGCCGAGAAAGTGGTGAAGCCGCCGAGAACACCGGTCGTCAGCAGCAACCGGATCTCCTGCGGCAGGTGGCCACGAAAGGCGAAATAGCCGGCGACCAGGCCCATCACCATGCAGCCGACAACGTTGACGGCCAGCGTTCCGACCGGAAAGCCGGGGCCGAAAAGGCGTGCGGCGAGTACGTTCACGCCATGGCGGCCCGCGCCACCGACGCCTGCACCGAGAAATACAATGAGATAGTTCATTTGCGTTACCTTATCCACGATGGGGCGGTAACGGAAAACACCCGCTGCCGGCTGCGGACGCAAACCTGCCGCAGGCGACCTTCCGGTCCGCCTTCTGGCAGGAGCTATCAGCCGTTATGGCGGTTGTCGGGGAGCTCCATCCCCATCACACGCGCTCTTCCTATCGCGGAAGCGGCGGCGCTGTCAAACGGCAGCACCGCCATCCAGCGCGTCAAGCCTTGCGCAGCGCCAGGCCGAAGCCGATCAGCGCCCAGCCCTGCATGGCAAGGTCGAAGGCCAGGAACAGGCCGAGCAGCCAAAGGCTGTTGACCGGCCAGCCGATCAGGAAGACCAGGCCCGCAAGTGCGGTGACGATGCCGCCCGCCAGCAGCCAGCCCCAGCCTGCATCCTGCCGGGCGCGCATTGCCACCCAGATGCGGAACAGGCCGGATACGATCAGCGCCCAGGCCATCAGCAGCGTCAGCACCTTGGCGGTGAGTTGCGGATTGACGAAGGCAAGCACGCCGGCGGCCAGATAGAGGAGCGCGCTCAGCACCCAGTAGATCGTGTCCTTCCATGCCTTCACCTGGAAGGCATGGGCGAGATAGACGGCGCCGCCGACGATCATCAGCATGCCGACATAGTAGACGGTGACGACGGTAGCCCAGAGAAGGTTGCCGGCGGCGATGAAGCCGAAGACGAGAAGCGCAAGGCCGAGCGCGACGAACCAGCCCCACTTGCCCCGCACTTCGGACAGGCGCGGTATCGATGATTGAACAGCCATAACAACCCCCAATAGCTGATACAAACAAACTGATAGTAACATGAAATCGCCAGTTGTCATGCGTGTGAACGACATGATTTCACTTCGATTTTTTTTATTGATTGATGAGTCAATTAAAAATAATGTCCCTGTCGAAGGAGTGACTGGATTTGCCCAAGGTCGGAATGGAGCCGGTGCGCCGCAAGGCGCTTCTCGACGCGACGCTGAAGGCGCTCGGCGACCATGGCTCGCCGGCCGTAACCATGTCGGAGATCGCAAGGCATGCGGGCGTTTCGCCTGCGCTGGCGCATCACTACTTCGGCTCCAAGGAACAGCTGCTGGTCGCGACAATCCGGAATCTTCTCAGGCAGTTGCGCGACGACGTGGTGAAAGCGATTCAGCACGCTCACACGCCGCGCGAACGGCTTTCCGCCGTCATCCGCACCAGCTTTCACGCCGATCAGTTCGCACCGGAGACGATCGCCGCATGGCTCGCCTTCTACACCGATGCACAGCGATCCGAGGAGACGCGGCGGCTGCTGGTGCTTTATGCGCGCCGGCTGCGCTCCAACCTCGTCGCCAGCCTTTCGGCCCTGTGTCCGCGCGAGGACGCGATCCGCATCGCCGAGGGTGCGGCGGCCCTGATAGACGGCCTCTATATCCGCCAGGGCCTGCGCGCCGCCCCGATCAGTGCGGCGGCCTCGATCGCGCTGACGGAAGACTATATCACTGCGCAACTGCGGGTGTTCGGGGACGTCCCCGTTATCGCAGCCGCCCCTCATCCGCCTGCCGGCGCCTTCTCCCCGCCAGCGGGGAGAAGAACGGATGCGGCACGCCCGCCGACCCACCCTCCCCTTGAGGGGGAGGGTCGGAGCGCAGCTCCGGGGTGGGGTGACCAGTCGCGAACCATGCCGGCGAGCGATGCTGTCGCAGGATCACCCCCACCCCCCCCAGCGCGGCGCCCACCCCCCCCAAGGGGGAGGTAGGATGCGCTCCGCATCCGCCATTGCCTCATCCATCCCAAGGAACCGCACTCCGTGACCGCCAAGAAGCCGAACATCCTGATCATCATGGTCGACCAGCTGAACGGAAAGCTCTTTCCGGACGGGCCGGCGGACTGGCTGCATGCGCCGCACATGAAGGCGCTGGCGAAACGTTCGGCGCGGTTTGCCAACAACTACACTTCCTCGCCGCTGTGCGCACCGGCCCGCGCCTCGTTCATGGCCGGCCAGTTGCCGAGCCGCACGCGCGTCTACGACAACGCTGCCGAATACGTCTCCTCGATCCCGACCTTTGCCCATCACCTGCGCCGCGCCGGCTACTACACAGCGCTGTCGGGCAAGATGCACTTCGTCGGCCCCGACCAGCTGCACGGCTTCGAGGAGCGGCTGACGACCGACATCTACCCGGCCGACTTCGGCTGGACGCCGGACTACCGCAAACCCGGCGAGCGGATCGACTGGTGGTATCACAACATGGGTTCGGTGACGGGCGCGGGTGTCGCCGAGATCACCAACCAGATGGAATATGACGACGAGGTCGCTTTCCTCGCCAACCAGAAGCTCTATCAGCTCTCCCGCGAGAACGACGACGAGGGTCGTCGCCCGTGGTGCGTGACGGTGTCCTTCACTCATCCGCACGACCCCTACGTGGCGCGTCGCAGGTTCTGGGACCTCTACGAGGACTGCGAACACCTCGAACCGGAAGTGGGCATGCTGGAAAAGCAGGACCCGCACTCGCAGCGCATCCTGCATTCCTGCGACTATGCCGGCATGACGATCACGGACAAAGACGTGCGCCGTTCGCGCCGGGCCTATTTCGCCAACATCTCCTACCTCGACGAGAAGGTCGGCGAACTCGTCGACACGCTGGCCCGCACGCGGATGCTGGACGACACCCTGATCCTGTTCTGCTCCGACCACGGCGACATGCTCGGCGAGCGCGGGCTGTGGTTCAAGATGAACTTTTTCGAGGGCTCGGCCCGGGTGCCGCTGATGATATCAGGTCCCGGCGTCGCCCCCGGCCTGCACCTGAGCCCGGTCTCCAACCTCGACGTGACGCCGACGCTCTGCGATCTCGCCGGCATCTCGATGGAAGAGGTGATGCCGTGGACCGACGGCGAAAGCCTGGTGCCCGTCATCAACGGCGCGGAGCGCACGACACCGGTGCTGATGGAATATGCGGCCGAGGCCTCCTATGCGCCGATCGTCGGCATCCGCGAGGACAAGTGGAAATACGTCCACTGCGAACTGGACCCCGAACAGCTCTACGACCTCGAAGCCGATCCGCTGGAACTGAGCAATCTGGCAACGTCGGACAATCCCGTCATCCGGGTGACACTGGAGGCGTTCCGGCAGATGCGCGAGGCGCGCTGGGACATGGAAGCCTTCGATGCGGCCGTGCGCGAGAGCCAGGCACGACGCTGGGTCGTCTACGAGGCGCTGCGCAACGGCGCCTACTACCCCTGGGACCACCAGCCGCTGCAAAAGGCCTCCGAGCGCTACATGCGCAACCACATGAACCTCGACAACCTCGAGGAATCCAAACGCTACCCGCGGGGAGAATGAGATGAGAGCCCAGCCGAAAGCCAGCCACTTCATCGACGGCGAATATGTCGAGGACACCGCGGGCACGCCGTTCGACAGCCTCTACCCCGCCACCGGCGAGGTGATCGCGAAACTGCATGCGGCCACACCTGCGATCGTCGAGAAGGCGATTGCGGCGGCGAAGCGCGCGCAGCCGGAATGGGCGGCGATGAGCCCGACGGCACGCGGGCGCATCCTCAAGCGCGCGGCCGACATCATGCGCGCGCGCAACCGCGAACTCTCCGAACTGGAGACGCTCGATACCGGCAAGCCGATCCAGGAAACGATCGTCGCCGACCCCACCTCGGGCGCCGACAGCTTCGAATTCTTTGGCGGCATCGCCGCTGCCGGGCTGAACGGCGACTACATTCCGCTCGGCCAGGATTTCGCCATCACCAAGCGGGTGCCGCTCGGCGTCTGCGTCGGCATCGGCGCCTGGAACTATCCCCAGCAGATCGCCTGCTGGAAGGCGGCACCTGCGCTCGTCTGCGGCAACGCCATGGTGTTCAAGCCTTCGGAAAACACCCCGCTCGGCGCGCTGAAGATCGCCGAGATCCTGGTGGAGGCCGGCCTGCCGAAGGGGCTCTTCAACGTCATCCAGGGGGACCGGAGCACCGGGCCGCTGCTCGTCAACCATCCCGACGTCGCCAAGGTCTCGCTGACCGGTTCCGTGCCGACGGGCAAGAAGGTGGCGGGTGCTGCCGCATCCGAGCTGAAGCACGTCACCATGGAACTCGGCGGCAAATCGCCGCTGATCGTCTTCGACGACGCCGATCTCGAAAGTGCTGTCGGCGGGGCGATGCTCGGCAACTTCTACTCGACCGGCCAGGTCTGCTCGAACGGCACCCGCGTCTTCGTGCACAAGGGCATCAAGGAGAAGTTCCTGTCGCGGCTGAAGGAGCGGACGGAAAAGATCGTCATCGGCGAGCCGATGGACGAGGCGACGCAGCTCGGGCCGATGGTCTCAAAGGCGCAGCGCGACAAGGTGCTCGACTATATCGGCAAGGGCAAGGCGGAAGGTGCAACGCTTCTCACGGGTGGCGGCATTCCGAACCATGTGCCCGGCGAAGGCTACTACATCCAGCCCACCGTCTTTTCCGACGTCACCGACGGGATGACCATCGCGCGCGAGGAAATCTTCGGCCCCGTCATGTGCGTGCTCGACTTCGAGCATGAGGACGAGGTGATCGCCCGCGGCAACGCCACCGAGTTCGGCCTTTCCGCCGGCGTGTTCACCCGCGACATCACCCGCGCGCACCGCGTCGTCGACAAGCTCGAGGCCGGCACGCTGTGGATCAACACCTACAACCTCTGCCCCGTCGAGATTCCGTTCGGCGGCTCCAAGCAATCCGGCTTCGGGCGCGAGAATTCGCTCGCGGCGATAGAGCACTATTCGGAGCTGAAGACGGTGTACGTGTCGATGGGGCCAGTGGAAGCGCCGTATTGAAACAGGTCCGCCCCGGACCATTCAATCGGCCCTCACCCTAACCCTCTCCCCGCCAGCAGGGAGAGGGGACGTGGCACACGGGTCGCCCGAATGCCGGCAAGGGCGCGGCATATCCCTTCTCCCCGCCCGCGGGGAGAAGGTGCCGGCAGGCGGATGAGGGGCAACGAGGCAAGGAAGAGATAGGCAATGCAGAACGCAGACTTCATCATCATCGGTTCCGGCTCGGCCGGCTCGGCGCTGGCCTATCGCCTCTCCGAGGACGGCAAGAACACCGTTCTGGTGCTCGAGTATGGCGGGTCGGATTTCGGGCCGTTCATCCAGATGCCAGCGGCGCTCGCCTGGCCGATGAGCATGAAGCGCTACAACTGGGGCTACCTTTCCGAGCCCGAGCGCAACCTCAACAACCGGCGCATCACCGCGCCGCGCGGGAAAGTCATCGGCGGCTCGTCTTCGATCAACGGCATGGTCTATGTGCGCGGCAGCGCGCAGGACTACAGCGAATGGGAAGAGCTCGGCGCGCGCGGCTGGGGCTATGCGGACGTCCTGCCCTACTTCAAGCGGATGGAGCATTCGCATGGCGGCGAAGAGGGCTGGCGCGGCACCGACGGGCCGCTGCATGTCCGGCGGGGCAGCTACAAGAACCCGCTCTTCAAGGCCTTCGTCGAGGCCGGAGCGCAGGCGGGCTTCGAGCTGACCGACGACTATAACGGCTCCAAGCAGGAGGGCTTCGGCCTGATGGAGCAGACCGTACACAACGGCCGGCGCTGGTCGGCGGCGTCGGCCTATCTCAAGCCGGCGCTGAAGCGGCCGAATGTCGAACTGGTGCGCTGCTTTGCCCGGCGTGTCATTATCGAGAACGGCCGTGCGGTCGGCGTCGAGATCGAGCGCGGCGGCAAGATCGAGGTGGTCAGGGCCAATCGCGAGGTGATCGTCTCGGCCTCGGCCTTCAACTCGCCTAAGCTTCTGATGCTTTCGGGCATCGGCCCGGCGCAGCACCTGCAGGACATGGGCATTGAAGTGAAGGTGGACCGGCCGGGCGTCGGCGCCAACCTGCAAGACCATATGGAGTTCTACTTCCAGCAGGTCTCGACCAAGCCGGTTTCGCTCTATTCGTGGCTGCCCTGGTTCTGGCAGGGGGTGGCGGGCGCGCAGTGGCTGTTGACCAAATCCGGCCTCGGCGTGTCGAACCAGTTCGAATCCTGCGCCTTCGTGCGCTCGGCTCCGGGGGTCAAGCAGCCCGACATCCAGTATCACTTCCTGCCGGTCGCCATCTCCTACGACGGCAAGGCGGCGGCGAAGAGCCACGGCTTCCAGGTGCATGTCGGCTACAACCACTCGAAATCGCGCGGGACCGTGACGCTGCGCTCGCCCGAGGTGAAGGACGATCCGGTCATTCGCTTCAATTACATGACCCATCCCGAGGACTGGGAAAAGTTCCGCCATTGCGTGCGGCTGACGCGCGAGATCTTCGGCCAGAAGGCGTTCGATCCCTATCGCGGCCCCGAAATCCAGCCGGGCGAAGACGTGCAGACCGACGACCAGATCGACGCTTTCCTGCGCGAACACCTGGAAAGCGCCTACCATCCCTGCGGCACTTGCCGGATGGGTGACCGCAACGATCCCCTGGCCGTGGTCGATCCCGAAACCCGGGTGATCGGCGTGGACGGCCTTCGGGTGGCAGACAGCTCGATCTTCCCGCACGTCACCTACGGGAACCTGAACGGCCCCTCGATCATGACAGGCGAGAAGGCGGCCGACCATATTCTGGGCAAGCAGCCCCTGCCCCGCTCCAACCAGGAACCGTGGATCAATCCGCGCTGGCAGACGAGCGACCGGTAAACGAGAGGGACTGTCAGCGCGGAGTGGCGATAGTGGCCGCCTCCCCGCAAGATCCGCCCCCGCGACGGTCAGTGATAGTCTTCCTCGCGCTGGTGGCGGACGGCGAGGATCGTGACGATCTCGCCCTCTTCCAATTCGTAGAGAACGACATAGCCGGAGTCGCCAAAAGGAATGAGCATTTCCCGAAGAAACGTCTGTTCGGGCGAGGCTTTCCTGTAGCTAAAAGGAAACTCCCCGATTGCGGCAATGCCTTTTTCAATGGTCGAGAAAGCCCGCTTTGCTGCCCACTTATCCCTAACGAGAAGGTAACGGTAAAGCCGCTGAATGTTCTCCCTGGCTTTTCGCGTCAAGCGGACGGTGTAAGCCATCAACGATCGTCTTTCGCCATGGCTTCATCGAGCATCTCCTTCAGTTCGGCCAAAACAAACTCGGCACTATAATATTCGCCAGTCCGCTTAGCCTCCTCCCTGGAAGCCAGCCCGCGGGCGATGAACTCGGCCTGGGTTCTGCGGTAGTCGATCTGCCGGCGGACGGAGTTTTCGACGAAGGCCGAGAGCGTCTCGCCCTCTTTGAGAACACTTTCGGCGGCGGCGCGCAGTTCCGGATCGACGCGGAGCGAGGGGATGGTGGCGGTCTTCATGGCGGCACCTCGTGCGTTGCAATTGCGATGCATCATGCCCGAAATTGCAACGGCCTTCAACAAAGGCGGCACCGGCTCAAAGAAAACCGATCCAGCGTCCGGCGATGACGGCTGCGATCCAGACGAGAAGCGATGTCGCGGCTGCAAGGCGGAGTGCCGGTCCGGCGGCTCGGCCGGCCAGAACCGCACGCCAGCCTTCGCCCCGATGGGCGACGGCGATATTGGCAAGCCCGAGAGCGATCAGACCCAGCTTGGCGAGAAAGGCCGGATTGGCGGCATATTCCGCCGGACGGACTGAAAAGAGACAGAGCCCGGTCACGACGGCGAAGGCGAGACCGGCAGCCGCCACGCGCGACAGGTAGGGTGCGACGGAGGCGAGAGGGACCTTTGGGGCATAGCCCAGCAGCCGCAGGTCAAGCGCGAGGATCGCCCCGAACAAGGCGCCGATCGACAGGATATGGGCCGCATTGACGAAGAGATAGAGCGTCGCCGATGCCTTCAGCGCTGCTGCCAGTTTCGAAGTTGCAATCCAGTCCAGCGCCTCCATGCGGCTAGTTGGTCCGGATCCGCTCCGGGTAGATGTCGAACACCTTGCCGTTGACGGTGATGCGCACCGCCTTCATTCGCTTCTCGCTCTGGTCGAGCGAGCGGTTGCCGAGGATGACGACCTCGTCGCCCGGCTTGGCGGAGCCCTCGACGAAGCCGGCGCGCTGGGTCTGTCGCGGATTGCCGAGCTCGATCTTCCACAGCCCGTCGCTCGTCGTCTCGACCTCCAGGGAGGGATGGGGCGGGGCGATCGTGACGGTGCGGATCGTGCCCCGCAGTTCGGATTGCTGCTGCTCGGCCCAACTCCAGCCGTGATGGGCGAAAGCTGCGGTTGCCGCCGACACGGCGATCACCGCCGATACGGCCAACGTCGCGTTCAATGGGCGCATGGACTGCTCCTTCCGTTTCCGTGTGGACTGAAGGTAGCCTACACGCAGAAAACGTCGAGGCAGATCACCATTGATTGATCGCCGGCACCCGGTGCCGAACGGGGTGACGCGTGCGGCGAAATGGCGATCCCGCTCGGCCATACTGACAGTTTCTCGGCCATACTGACAGTTTAGCGTGCCGGGCCTGCACGCGCCCGCGCACGCTGCGGCTTGGTCAGGTCAGTAGAACAGCTTCCAGCGCGTCGGACGGAACGACAGGACCGCGCCGTTCGAGGCAGCCGCGTCCAGCGGGACCTCGATCTCGACATGACAGGGCTCATCCTGCGAGCCGAGCTCCACCTCGGCGATGCGGGTGCCGGCAAGGCGGCGGCTGGCGGTGACCGGCCCGGTGAAACAGGGCCCCTCCTGCGCCAGCGACACGTCCTGGGGACGGAAGAACAGCCGCGCGGCACCGTCGCGCTGGGCCGAAAGCCCGGTCGGCGCGCCGTGGAAAAACACCGCGCCGCCTTCCACCGTCACCGGCAGGTTGGCGCTCTCGCCAATGAAGGAGAAGACGAAGGGCGAGTTAGGCCGGTCGTAGACATCGTCCGACGATCCGACCTGCTCGATCTTGCCCTGGCTCATCACCACGACGCGGTCGGCGAGTTCCAGCGCCTCCTCCTGGTCGTGGGTGACGAACACGGTCGTATGGCCGGTCCGGTCGTGGAACTCGCGCAGCCAGCGGCGCAGCTCCTTGCGCACTTTGGCGTCGAGCGCGCCGAACGGCTCGTCGAGCAGCAGCACCCTCGGCTCGATCGCCATGGCGCGGGCGAGTGCCACGCGCTGGCGCTGGCCGCCGGAGAGCTGATTGGGGAAACGCTTCTCCAGGCCCGACAACTGCACCATGTCCAGGAGTTCCAGCGCCCGGCGACGGATCTCGGCCTTGGGCGGGCGCTGGGCCTTCGGTCGCACGGTGAGTCCGAAGGCGACGTTCTCGGCGACCGTCATATGACGGAACAGGGCATAGTGCTGGAACACGAAGCCGACGTTGCGCTCCTGCACGGACTTGTACGAGGCGTCCTCGTTGCCGAAGAAGATGCGGCCCTGTGTCGGCTGCTCCAGGCCGGCGATCAGCCGCAGCAGCGTGGTCTTGCCGGAACCGGAGGGCCCGAGCAGCGCGATCAGTTCACCGGACTTGATGTCCAGCGAGACGTCGTGCAGCGCCGGGTATAGATCGAATTCCTTGCGGATTTTTTCAACGCGAATTTCCATATACGGTCAGCTCTTCCCAGTGTCTTGTCGGTCGTTGTTTCTTGTCAGTGCTTCTGGCCGGCCGACAGTTCGGAACCGTACCGGGTCTCAAGGATCGTCCGCAACACCAGCGTCAGCAGCGCCAGCAGCGCCAGCAGCGAGGCGACGCCGAATGCACCGACGACGTTGTAGTCGTTGTAGAGGATCTCGACGTGCAGCGGCATGGTGTTGGTCAGGCCGCGAATGTGGCCGGAGACCACGGATACGGCGCCGAACTCGCCCATGGCGCGGGCGTTGCAGAGCAGGACGCCGTAGAGCAGTGCCCATTTGATGTTGGGCAGCGTCACGTACCAGAAGGCCTGCCAGCCATTGGCGCCGAGCGAGATCGCGGCCTCCTCGTCGCCTGTGCCCTGATCCTGCATCAGCGGGATCAGCTCGCGCGCGACGAAGGGGAAGGTGACGAAGATCGTCGCCAGCACGATGCCTGGGACGGCAAAGACCACCTGGACGCCATAGGATTTCAGGAACGGGCCGAGGAACGAATTGGCGCCGAAGAGAAGCACGTAGACCAGGCCGGAGATGACCGGAGAGACCGAGAACGGCAGGTCGATCAGCGTGATCAGGAAAGCCTTGCCGCGAAACTCGAACTTCGCGATCGCCCAGGAGGCGGCGATGCCGAACAAGAGGTTGGCCGGCACGGCGATGGCAGCCACCAGCAGCGTCAGCTTGATGGCCGAGACGGCGTCCGGTTCCTGCAAGGCGGCGACATATTCGCCCCAGCCTTTGCCGAAGGCCTCCTTGAAGACGATCAAAAGCGGCGTCAGCACGAACAGCGCCAGGAAGGCGAGCACGATGAAAATCAGCGTCCAGCGAACGGGCACACTTTCGCTGATCGGATTCTTGAAGGCGCTACTGCTCATAGCCGAACCTCCGCCTGCTCCAGGCCTGGATGACGTTGATGAGGAGAAGCATGAGGAAGGAGATGATCAGCATGATGGTCGCGATCGCCGTCGCCGATGCGTAGTCGAATTCCTCGAGGCGGATCACGATCAGAAGCGGGGCGATTTCCGAGACGAAGGGAATGTTGCCCGCGATGAAGATGACGGAGCCGTACTCGCCGATGCCGCGGGCGAGCGCCAGCGCGAAACCGGTGAGGATCGCCGGCACGAGACCGGGCAGGATCACGCGGAAGATGGTCTGGAAGCGGTTGGCGCCGAGCGAGGCGGCCGCCTCCTCGACCTCCCTGCTGATCTCCTGCATCACCGGCTGGACGGTGCGGACCACGAAGGGAAGACCGATCGCGATCAGCGCAATGATGATGCCCAGCGGCGTATAGGCGACCTTGATGCCGAGCGGCGTCAGATAGCTGCCAATCAACCCGTTCGGCGCATAGAGCGCCGTCAGCGCGATACCGGCGACGGCGGTCGGAATCGCGAAGGGAAGATCGACGATGGCATCGACCACCCGGCGGCCGGGAAAGTCGTAGCGCACCAGCACCCAGGCCGTGATGACGCCGAAAACGACGTTCACCACCGCTGCGATCAGCGCCGTGGAGAAGGAGACCTTCAGGGCTCCGAGCGTGCGGGCGTCGGTGATCAGGCGAAAGAACTCGAACCAGCCAAGGGCCGCGGAACGCCAGCCGAGTGCAGCCAGCGGAATGAGAATGATGAGCGTCAGGTAGGCCACAGTAAACCCGAGCGTCAGTCCGAATCCCGGAATGACGCTCGGGTTTTTCCAATGCCACCGCGCAGCGCTGCGGGCGGATATCATGTCGTTGTCAGTTCCCCTCGGTATCAGTTCACCTGGGCATCAGTTCCCGGGCTTGTAGACCTGGTCGAAGATGCCACCGTCGCCGAAGAATTCCGGCTGCGCTTTCTTCCACCCGCCAAAGGCCTCGATCGTCACGAGTTCAAGCTTCGGAAACTTCTCAAGAAGCTTCTGATCGACGACGGACGGATCCGACGGGCGATAGAAGTTCTTGGCCGCAAGATTCTGACCTTCCTTGCTATAAAGATACTCGAGGTAGGCATTTGCAAGCTTTTCCGTTCCCTTGGCTTCGGCGTTGCCCTTGACGAGCGCGACCGGCGGCTCGGCATAGACCGACAGCGTGGGCGCGACGATATCGAACTGGTCGGGGCCAAGTTCCTCCAGCGCCAGCCAGGCTTCGTTCTCCCAGGCAAGCAGCACGTCGCCGATGCCGCGCTCGACGAAGGTCGTCGTCGATCCGCGGGCACCGGTGTCGAGAACCGGCACGTGCTTGAAGAGCGTGGTGACATATTCGGCCACCTTGGCCTTGTCGCCGCCGAACTGCTTGTCGGCCCAGGCCCAGGCGGCGAGGAAGTTCCAGCGTGCGCCGCCGGAGGTCTTCGGGTTGGGGGTGATCACCTGGACGTCGTCCTTGATCAGGTCGCCCCAATCCTTGATGCCCTTCGGATTGCCCTTGCGGACGAGGAAGACGATCGTCGACGAATAGGGCGTGGACTTGTTCGGCAGCAGTTCGCGCCAGTTTTCCGGAATCTTCTTGGTATGCTCGACGATCGCGTCGATATCGGCCTCGAGTGCAAGCGTCACCACATCGGCCTCGAGACCGTCGATGACCGCGCGCGCCTGCTTGCCGGAGCCGCCATGCGACTGCTGGATCGTGACGTCCTCGCCGGTCTCCGCCTTCCAGTGTGCTGCAAACGCGGCATTGTATTGCTTGTAGAGTTCACGGGTCGGATCGTAGGACACGTTGAGCAGCGTCGTCTGCGCCCAGGCGCCCGAAACACTGCCGACCGCAAGGCCAACACCGAGCAGAGCTGCACTTAACCTTTTGGAAAAAATAGACATTTGCCACTCCCTCATAGCTTTGATGAACAAACTCTATCTAGTTAGTAGAGTTAGTCAACATTGAAGGCCAACTTCGCAAAAGTGGTTCCCTGCAAAGCGCGGAAGGGCAAAACCGTTCCCACCGAACAGGACCAGGCGACATGCTTCTGCCGGGAAAACCCCGGCCGGGGAAATGCCACAGGCACCTCAACGAGCGCCGGCAGCGGTCCATTGTGCACAGTTTCGGCGCGTCTGGAAGGCTTCCGCGTCGACGCCTGTGTGTCATCGTTCCGCCGCGCACGCACAAAGAATGCCGCGCCGGCCGCGGCGCCGCGAAAGCGGCAGACGGCCAGGGACGGAACTGACGCGGCTGGCGGAGCCGTCGGCGCAAGGCAGTCGTGCCTGCCGCCAGCTTGAATCCGCCCTTGCGCGTAAGGCGGCAGGATTTCTGCCGCAGGCGCGAGATGGAGAGATATTTGCTCCGAGCCGAAAGGAATGGAAATCCGTTTTTCTGTCCGCTTGCGAAGGCGCCTGCGATAATCCGGCCAACTTTGGACAGGGCCTTTCCCATGACTGCAGTGACGGAACATAGCGCCGCAAAGACGCTCAACGAACAACTCGGCGAACGCGATCTCGCCGCCCGGCTGGCGCTGGTCGCAAGCCTCGGTGGTCGCGCGGTCTTCACCACCAGCCTCGGCATCGAGGATCAGGTCATCACCGCGGCGATCGGCCTGAACCGGCTGCCGATCGACGTGGCCACGCTTGAGACCGGCCGGCTCTTCAAGGAGACGGTAGACCTCATGGACGAGACCGAGGAACGCTTCGGCATCGAGATCACCCGCTTCCACCCACAGAAGGACGATCTCGATGAATTCATCGCCAAGTACGGCCTGAACGGCTTTTACGAAAGCGTCGAAGCGAGGCATGCCTGTTGTGGCGCGCGCAAGCTGAAGCCGCTTGCGCGCGCACTCGAAGGGGCATCCTTCTGGATCACCGGTCTGCGCCGCGGCCAGTCCGGCAACCGGGCGGAGACGCCCTTTGCCGAGTACGACGCCGAACGCAACCTGATCAAAGTGAACCCCCTTGCCGACTGGGACCTCGAGACGATCAACGCCTTCGTGGCCGAGAATGCTGTGCCGGTGAACCCGCTGCACGCGCGCGGCTACCCCTCGATCGGCTGCGAGCCCTGCACCCGCGCCATCAAGCCGGGCGAGCCCGAGCGTGCCGGCCGCTGGTGGTGGGAAAACGACGAGAAGCGCGAATGCGGTCTCCACGTTCCCGAAGCCGCGATACCTTCGCTCAATTCCAGTTCTCTTTGAGGCCGATCGGCCGCACGAATTCTTCCGGAGATAATAACGAATGTCCGACAACCGCAACGAGGCGGAAGCCAGGAGCGCAGCGGCTTCCAAGCCACCGCTCGACCCGCACCTGAAGGCGCTCGAAAACGAGGCCATCCACATATTCCGCGAAGTCGCCGCCGAATTCGAACGGCCGGTGATGCTCTATTCGATCGGCAAGGATTCATCCGTCCTGCTGCACCTCGCCCGCAAGGCCTTCCATCCCGGCCGCGTCCCCTTCCCGCTGCTGCACGTCAACACGGGCTGGAAGTTCGCCGAGATGATCGCCTTCCGCAACGAGATCGTGAAGCGCTACGACCTCGACCTGATCGAGCACATCAACCCGCGCGGTGCTGCCGAAAACATCACTCCGTTCACGCATGGCTCGGCCCGCTATACCGACATCATGAAGACGGAAGCGTTGCGCCAGGCGCTCGACGCCGGCAAGTATGACGCGGCCTTCGGTGGCGCGCGGCGCGACGAGGAGGCCAGCCGCGCCAAGGAGCGCATCTACTCCTTCCGCACCCCCGACCACCGCTGGGACCCGCGCAACCAGCGCCCGGAGCTGTGGAACATCTACAACGGAATGATCAACCGCGGCGAGAGCGTGCGCGCCTTCCCGCTGTCGAACTGGACCGAGGTCGACATCTGGCGCTACATCCAGGCCGAGAACATCCCGATCGTACCACTCTACTTCGCCGAGAAGCGCCCCTACATCGAGCGCGACGGCATGATGATCCTGGCCGAGGACCCGCGGCTGGAGCTTCTGCCCGGCGAGACGAAGCAGGAAGGGCTGATCCGCTTCCGCACGCTCGGCTGCTTCCCGCTGACGGGCGCGATCCGCTCCACCGCGACCACGCTGGACGACATCATTTCGGAACTCGAGACGGCCACCGTCTCCGAGCGGCAGGGCCGCGCGATCGACCGCGACCAGTCCGGCTCCATGGAAAAGAAGAAGCGCGAAGGGTATTTCTGAGATGACCGCATCCGCCACCGCTACCGTTGCCGCCTTTCCGGCCGTCGAGACCGAACGCGCATCGCGCGATTCGCGCCCGCTCCGGCTGATCACCTGCGGCAGCGTCGACGACGGCAAGTCGACCCTGATCGGCCGCCTGCTCTGGGATACCAAGGCCGTCAAGGAAGACCAGGCCGCGACGCTTCAGCGTGATTCCTCCGGCAAGCAGAACGACCTCGGCCTGCCTGATTTCGCGCTTTTGCTCGACGGGCTCCAGGCCGAGCGCGAACAGGGCATCACCATCGACGTCGCCTACCGCTATTTCTCGACCGACCGGCGCTCGTTCATCGTCGCCGACACGCCCGGCCACGAGCAATATACCCGCAACATGGCGACCGGCGCCTCGACGGCCGACCTTGCCGTGCTCCTCGTCGACGCCCGCACCGGCATCCTCGAGCAGACCCGCCGTCACGCGACCATCGCGACGCTGATGGGCATCCGCCAGTTCGTGCTGGCCGTGAACAAGATCGACCTCACCGGCTACGACCGCGCCCGCTTCGAGGAGATCAGCCACGAGTTCAAGGAACTGGCGCTGTCGCTCGGCGTCAAGCAGATCACCGCGATCCCGGTCTCCGCACTGAAGGGCGAGAACGTCGTCTATGACGGCCGCGCCTCGATGCCCTGGTACGAAGGCCCGACGCTGGTGGAAACGCTGGAGAAGGCGACCGTCCGCTCCAACCAGACGGTCGGCTTCCGGCTGCCGGTGCAGCGCGTCTCACGCCCGGGCGAGAGCTTCCGCGGCTATCAGGGCACGGTCGCCGGCGGTGCGGTCAAGCCCGGCGACAGCGTGGTCGTACTTCCCTCCGGCATGGTCGCCAACGTCAAGCAGATCGTCACCTTCGATCTCGTGCGCAACGCCGCTGTCGCCGGCGACGCCATTACGCTTGTTCTCGACCGGCAGGTGGACGTCTCGCGCGGCGACATGATCGTGTCGATCGACAGCCAGCCGATGACCGGCCGCCGTTTCGACGCCCAGATCGTGGCGCTGCAGCCGGATGGCATCGAGCCCGGCAAGCGCTACTGGCTGAAGAGCGGCAGTCGCCGCCAGCGCGTCACCGTCGCTCCGGCCAGCCAGCTCGATCTGAAGAGCGGCAAGTGGAACACGGCCGAAGCCCTGCCGATGAACGCGATCGGCAAGGTGGCGCTGACCTTCGACGAACAGGCGATCTTCGACACCTACGAGCAGAACCGCACCACCGGCGCCTTCATCCTGATCGACCCGGACACGCACAACACGATTGCGGGCGGCATGATCACCGGCCGGCATTCCGAGCTCGGCGGCATCCACAAGGGCGACGAGCGGGTGATCCTGTCGCTGCCCGCCGATCTCGCCGACAAGCTGATGGCGACCGAGATCTTTTCGAGCCGCCGCCACGACGCAGAGGTGCGCCATACCAATGCCGGCCGCGCGGCAGAACTTCTGGCCGGCCTCGACGAGTAACGCGAACCGGACCTTTCGACAGACCAAAGGGGCCCTCGCGGCCCCTTTGCATTTTCCCCTCCTGCTGCGGCTGCCCTCCCTCGTGTCATCGGATTGAAGAAACAGGCGGGCATTTCGTGCACAGGCCCGGCCTCAGGCGCTTCGCGATCTTTCCGATTTGCGCCTGACGCATTAGGTCTTCGAATCCACGCATGTCATTGCCGCAGGACCGCCACGCGGCCTTGCGCGACATGCTCAGGCATTCAGGAAGAGGGAATGGGTGGCATCATGAGCGAGGAAAAGCCGGAGATCGCCGCCCTTCTGAAGGCGATGGCCGAGAGCCCCCGGCGCGACAACAGCACCTATCACAGGGCGATGGCCGAAGCGCGGCAGGCCTTCGAGGACGCCGAGGCGGCCCTGGGCGGGCCGCTGCAGGTGAAGACCAGGACGAAGTTGACCCGCAAAGGCCGCTACGTGGTGAAGTGGACTTTCAGCCGGGCGGATTGAGCGTTCACGTATCGTTGCGGCTTGCAACGGCGGGGCGGAACAGCCGGCGCAGCCGCCGCCCCGCGGGTACCGGTTCAGGCTGCCGACGTGGCCGCGCGAGCCAGCCCGTGCGCCACCAGCCTGTCGATCAGTTCGGCATAGCCGACCCCGCTTGCTTCCATCGCCTTGGGGTACATGCTGATGTTGGTGAAGCCGGGGATGGTGTTGACCTCGTTGACGAGGAAGCCGCCGTCCGGCCTGACGAAGAAATCCACGCGCGCCATGCCATCGCAACCGACCGCGCGAAAGGCTTTGGCCGCCGTGTCGCGCAGCGCTTTCTCGATGTCCCCGGGCAACTCGGCCGGAACCTTGAGCGCGGCACCGTCAGCATCGATGTATTTCGCGTCATAGGTATAGAAGCCGTGGCTTTGGGCGGGCACGATCTCCCCTGGGCGGGAGACGAACAGACCGCCCTGCTCGTCCTCCAGAACGCTGCATTCGATCTCGCGGCCGCGGATGAACTCCTCCACCAGCAGCTTTGGGTCATGCCGGAAGCCCTCGGCGAGGGCTGCCTCATAATCTGCCTGGCTTTCGACCTTGCTGACCCCGACGGACGACCCCTGCCGGGCGGGCTTGACGAAGACCGGAAGGCCAAGCGCGCGCTGGAGCTCCGCGAAGGTCGGGGTCTGGCCTTGAAAGATCGTGACGGAACGGGCGGCAGGTACGCCCGCCTCGTTCATCAGCCGTTTGGCGATGTCCTTGTCGAGCGCCGCCGCAGAACCGAGGATGCCGCAGCCGACCAGCGGAACGCGCGCCACCTCCGCCAGCCCCTGCACCGAGCCGTCCTCGCCGTAAAGACCGTGCAGCACGGGAAAAAGGATATCCGCCTTCGGCAGTTCCGTGGCGGGTCCGGTGGCGGCTATCGCCAGCATCCGCCCTCGCCCGCCGGGCAGCAGGCAGACCTCGGTGCCGGCGGCCGGCTTTTCCAGTTCACCGTCAGCAAAGCTGCTGAGCAACCATTGCCCATCGCGGGTGACGAACACCGGCACCGCGTCATAGCGTGCCGGATCCAGCGCACGCATGACATTGGTGGCGGAGAGCACCGACACGTCATGTTCCGACGAGCGCCCGCCGAAGAGCACCACGATGCGCAGTCTGGTTGTCGTTCCGGCCATTCTAGTCCCCCATGGGTTATGATCGGTCGCCGCCGTCAGGATGCCGGCGCGACCGGATCCGGCATCGGATCGATTTGGGGCGAAATTATGCAGCATCCTGAAAGTGTTACGTGTATTGCCCGAAATATCACATCGGCACTGCAGTCTTTGCCCGGTCACGGGAATCGTTTTCACGTTCTTTGTCTTCGAAAAAGAGCTGCAAGGATCGGCAACGCATTTTCGATTGTGCTAATATTCCCTTGCGATCGCTGACACAGACGATCGATCTTAGGGGGACTTGCTTTGAGGGCACCCTTCGCGCACCTGCCCGCGCTGGGCTGCGCGCTGCTCCTGTCGGCAGCCGCGCCAATTTCGCGCGCCGGGTCTTGCGTCGATCTCGCTCTGGTGCTCGCCGTTGACGGATCGGGGAGCATCTCGGATGGAGAGTTCGCCTTCCAGCAAGGCGCGATCTCGGCGGCGCTCCGCGCGCCGGACGTCCGGCGGGCAATGCAGGACGCCGGCATTGTGGCGATTGGCGCAGTGTTCTGGGGTGACGGCGAATTTCCGGTTCAGGTATTGGGCTGGGATGTTGTGGTGCGCGGGCATGGCGCCGAAGCGCTGGCAAGCCGGATCGAGAACGCGCCGCGGCTGGTGTTCGGCAATACCGATATCGGGAACGGAATATGGTCAGCGCTCGACATGATGGACGCGCCCAACATGTGCGCGGTCCGAAGGGTGGTCAACGTCTCGGGCGACGGCATCGAGACGATCACACGGAAAAGACGACGGGTCGCCTCCCTTCCAGCTGCGCGCGACCGGGCCATGACAATGGGTGTCACTGTAAACGCGCTGACCGTCTCGAGCGACGTGCCGGACCTTGCGTCCTACTATGCGGGGTCCGTCATTGCCGGCAGGGGTGCCTTCGTCATGGATGTCCGCAGCAACGACGATTTTGCGGCTGCGATCAAACGCAAGCTCATCCGGGAAGTATCGCCACAATCCGTGGCCTCGCTTCACGATGGAGCACGGTAGCGGCAGCGGCATGTCTGCCGTCCTCCCAAAATAGAGCGCATGCCGCCCGAAGATGAACTCGAGGGCATGCGCGTGGGACTGCACCGGTCAGAAATAGAAGTACCAGAGCAGGAGAACGATAAAGAGCGGAACGCCCATCAGCCACAGGATCAGTGCACGGACCATCATTTCCTCCATCTGCAAAATTCCGTTGCTTGGAGAATGTCCGGCCAGCGCCTTTGTTCCGTCCTGCCCATCCGCCCCAACGAGAAAGCCCCGCGCCTTGGGCGCGGGGCTTTTCGATCTGCGGCCGCGGCGGGGGCGGACTACCGTTCCCGGAAGGCCTTGGCGAAATAGTCGCCGAGCGGCTTGATCAGATACTCCAGCGGCGAGCGCTCGGAGGTCTGAATGAACGTCTCTACCGGCATGCCGGGGATGACGTGGTTGTCACCAAGCTTCAGCATCTCGCCGGAATCGGGCTTGATTTCGGCCTGATAATAGGTCGCGCCGGTGCGCTGGTCCTGCAGGACGTCCGCGGCAACCTTGGTGACATGGCCAAAGATTTCCGGCGTCGAGCGGTGGTCAAAGGCACCGAAGCGGATATGGGCCACCTGGCCCACATGGACCTGGTCGATCTGCGTCGGCGAAATCTGCGTCTTGATGATGAGGTCGTTTTCCTGCGGAATGATGTAGAGCAGCGGATCGGCCGGCTTGATGACCGACTTCAGCGCATGCACCTGCATGCCGAGGATGACGCCCGGAACCGGTGCGGTGATGTCCATGCGGCTCAGCGTTTCGAGCTTGGCAGTGCGGTTTTCCTTGAGCTCGGCGATCTTCGCCTCGATCTCGCGCAACGAGGTCGTGGCCTCCTCGCGCATGTCGGAATCGATATTGAGAATGGCGAGCTCGATTTCGGCGACCTTGCCGGCGTTTTCCGCGATGCTGGATTTCGCCTGGCTGATCGTACCGGCGATATCGGCTTCCTCGCGTTGCAGCTGAAGCACGCGACTGGCATTGGTGAGGGACTTCTGCAGAAGCTTGTTCTGGGCTTCGAGTTCCTGCTCGATCAGTTTCAGCTGCGTTTCCAGCGCGGCGATGCGGCTGTCCAGGCCCTCGTTCTGCTTGGCGATCTGCTTCTTCTTCTCGCCGAGCTGGCCGATCTTCTTCTCGCGGGTTTCCCGGCGCGCTTCCATCAGGCGCGTCTGTCCGTCGACGATCTCCTGGACCTCGGGGTCGGTCTTCGCCCGTTCGATTAGTTCGGGATCGAAGCGGATTTCCGTCTTGTCGTCCTGTTCTGCCATCAGGCGCGCTGCCGTGCCCATCAGGCTGAACAGCTGGCTTTCGATGACGGCGAGTTCCGACCGGTCAAACGTGTCGTCGAGGCGCATCAGCACGTCGCCGGCCTTGACCGTGTCGCCTTCCCGCACATTGATCTTGCCGACGACGCCGCCGGTCAGGTGCTGCACGACCTGGCGGTTGCTCGCCACTTCGATGATGCCGCTGGCGACGACGGCGCCGTTGATCCGGGTCAGGGCCGCCCATGCCCCCATGCCGCCCAGCAGCAGGAAGACCGTGCAATAGCCTATGAGAGCATAGCTCCTACCGCTCCATTTCTTGTTCATGGTGTCGAATTCCTGTTCTGTGTCGCGCGCTGAAGCGTCTTACTTATTGCTGCCGCCGGTGCCGGTGCCCTGAACGACCTGCGCATGATTGCGAAGATGCGCGCGCAGGACTTCGTCGCGCGGGCCGAATGCCAGGCGCTGGCCGTTTTCGAGGATCAGGATCAGATCGCATTCCTCGATCGCGGCCGGGCGGTGCGCCATGATGACGACCGACTTGCCTTCCGCCTTCAGGTTGCGGATGGCGAGGTTGACCGCCAGGGAGCCTTCGGCGTCGAGGTTGGAATTCGGCTCATCCAGAACCACGAGAACCGGATCGCCATAAAGGGCGCGGGCAAGGCCGATGCGCTGCTTCTGGCCGCCCGAGAGGCGGGCGCCGGTTGCCGGCAGGCGCGTGTCGTAGCCATCCGGAAGGCGGAGGATCATGTCGTGCGCGCCGGCCTTCTTGGCCGCCGCCACCACCTTTTCGGCGTCCGGGTTGATCTCCATGCGGGCAATGTTCTCGGCAACCGTGCCCTCGAACAGGACGACGTCCTGCGGCAGGTAGCCGACATGCTCGGCGAGCCCGTCATAGCCATACTGTTCGAGCGAGGCCCCGTCGAGGCGGGCGCTGCCGCCAGCCGGCGGCCAGATGCCCGTCAGGATGCGGGCGAGCGTCGACTTGCCCGACGCGCTCTGGCCGATGACGCCCAGCGCCTGGCCCGGACCGAGCTCGAGGCTGAGCATGCGCAGGGTCGCGACCTTCTCGCCCGGCGGGATCGCCGTCACCTGATTGACCTCAAGGATCGCCCGCGGCTTGGGCAGCGCCGTGCGGCCTTCTTCCTCCGGCACCTTGGCCAGGAGATCGGAGAGCTGCTTCCAGCCCTGAAAGGCGCGCTGGACCAGCGCCCACTGGCCGATGGCGCCTTCGATCGGGGCGAGCGCACGGCCGATGATGATCGAGCTTGCGATCATCGCGCCGGCGGTGATCTGGTTCTGCAGCACGAGATAGGCACCGAGTGCCAGGATCGCCGACTGCAGGAAGACGCGGAACGTCTTGGAGGAAATGGCGTAGAAGCCGTTGCTGTCGCTGTAGCGGATATTGGCCTCGAGCGCGCGGTCGCGGAGCATCTGCCAGCGGTGGCCGACGGAGCGGCGCATGCCGAGCGCGCGGACGGTGTCGCTCTCCTTCTGCAGCGTCTGGGTCATCTCGTCGCTCTGGCGGCCCGACACCATGGCGCGTTCCTGGTCGCCCTTGGTGCCGTTCTGGTTCAGCCATGTGAGCGTGATGAGGATCAGCCCGCCGACAACGCCGAGCAGGCCCATCCACGGATGGAACATGAAGATCACGAACAGGAAGAACGGCGTCCAGGGGATGTCGAAGACGGTGAAGACGGCGGGCGAGGACAGCACCTTCTGGATCGCGTCCAGGTCGCGCATGCCCGTCAGCGTCGAAATCCCGCGCGAATGCAGGGTCGTGCGGTCTAGAACGGCGTTGAACACGCGCTTGTCGAAGCGGGCCTGGAACTTCGCGCCGACGCGGGCGGCCAGACGGCTGCGGATATGGTCGAGCACGCCCATGATGGCGAACAGGCCGACGATGAGACCGGTCAGGGCCACCAGCGTCGCCTCCGAGCGCGAGGCAAGCACCCGGTCGTAGATCTGGAGCATGAACAACGGCCCGGTCAGGACCAGCAGGTTGACGAAGAAGCTGAAAAGCCCCATCGCCCAGAAGGCTTGCTTGCTATCCTTCAGCGCGGCGCGCAACTCGTCCGCACCGCCATTGCCAGCAGAAATTGCCACGGTCTGTCCTCTTCACCGATTTTCGGTTTCGCAACAAATACGAAAAACCCGCCACATGGGTCCGCACTTTTAGCGCGCGGACGCGGCAGGCATGTCGTCTCAAAGTTAAAGACGATATACGACCCGTTCTATTCGCAAATCAATAGTACAAAATGGCAGCAAATGGACATTTTAGCGACATCTAAAGCAAAATTCTACCATGTCGTTCAATCCGGGGCGACTAAACCTGCTGCCCCCGCCGCTCACCGGCTTCCCCGGCAGTCGCGTTCATCTCGTCCGGTTTCGGTTCGCTCGCGGCCGCGCCCTCACCCGCAGAAAGGCGCCCGAGCAGGTTGAGAACGATGAGGCATGCCATTGCAGAAAAAGCAGCGACAGCCCAGTAGCCGAGCCCCACCGACAGGCCTACCGCGCCGCAGAGCCACATGCTCGCCCCGGTAGTGAGGTTGCGAACCTTGCCGCCGGAGAAGATGATCATGCCGGCCGCCAGGAAGGCGACGCCGGACGTCACCGCCTCGACCACGCGCAGCGGATCGATGCGTACCTCCGGCTCGCCCAGATGCGCAAGATGAACCATCTCGATGGAAATGACGGCAAAGACTGCCGCGGCGAGACTGACGAGGATATGCGTCCGCAGGCCGGCCGGATGATTGCGGTATTCGCGTTCGAACCCGATCAGCGCTCCCAGAATCACGGCGCCGAGAAGCCTGGCGAAGATGACTGCCATCGGAAGCTCGGTCGGCATTAGGATATCGTCGAGGACCTGTTGCATGGAGCAAGGAACGCGCCGCCGGCTGCGAAGTTCCGGCGGTCCCGCGCGTGGGCAGCTGCGCCATACTGTGGACGACGATCCGCGCTGCATTTTTTTGTCTTTTTCCGCTTGTGGAAAGGAAAAGCCTGTTCTATACGGACGCCGCTGGTCACGGAGTGTAGCGCAGCCTGGTAGCGCACCTCGTTCGGGACGAGGGGGTCGAGTGTTCGAATCACTCCACTCCGACCAGATATTGCTTTCCCGAAGCAGGCCCGATTAGCCAAGCCCTCCTCCTACAAGCAAATCCATGCCGCTCGGGAAATGCGATCGCAGCCTGTACGCATGCGTCGCCGCACGGTCGCACGCTGACATATACACGCCCCAACCACTGCAACTTCTCCCCCTTGAGCGGTTTTGTTGCTTGACACTCTAAACCCTGCATTGCAATTGTCCTTGCGGCTGCACTTAAGCAGCCTCTCACTTTAGGGGCAGGGTGAAGATGTCTATTGCAGCAAATAGTTTTGATGATCTTCAAGCATCTGGATTTGGCTCGTCATATGACGCAATAGCTGCGTCGCTTGTCGCTACGATGTTTGGCGGATCAAGCGGAATATCCAATGTTGTCTTTGCAGGTTCAGGCGGCGCTGCGTTCTCCGTCGAGAATTTCACGGTCAACGGCGCGTTTTCCCGTAAAGGCGGAATCCTAATTTCATCCGGCGGACTGCCCGGCGATTCCAATACTAGCGGCAGCCATACCGTGGCCAATGGCACGGATGGCGACGCCGACCTCACCGCGGTTGCGAAAGATGCCTTTCCCAATGCAGGATCGACGCGCGACGCCGTTACCCTTTCTTTCGACTACACCAATAGCAATCCGTCCATCGACACACTGCAATTCTCGTTCGTGTTCGGATCGGACGAATTCCCGGAGTGGTCGGATTCGTCATACGTCGACGTGGCGGCTGTCTTCGTCAACGGCAATAACGAAGCACTGTTCAACAATGCCGCCGACCAGCCGCTGAGCGTCACAGGCAAGAACCTCGACCTCGGCAACTTCATCGACAATACCGCCGGCGGCTACGACATCCAATGGGACGGGTTCAGCAAGGTCCTGACTGTGCGGGCCGCGATCAAGCAGGGCGTCAATCACATCAAAATCGGAATCGCCGACACCGGCGACAGCAACTATGACTCCGGCCTCTACATCACCGGCGTCAAGCTCAGCGGTGACGGGGGAACGGGCGGCGGCACGCTTGTCGTCGTCGATGCACCCGACGGCGGCGGCACCGTTGAAGGCACGATTGCTCCGGAAGAGATCAATCTCGGCGCTGGAAAGTTCACTGTCAGCGGGACCGCATCCGACCTGAACGGCGACGTCCTGACCGGTTTCAACAAGGGCGACACGCTTGTTCTTCAGGATCAGAAGCTGTCGAAGAAGGATATCAAGGTCACCTACGGCTCGCTCATCCTGGATATCGACACCAACGGCGATGGCAAATCGGACACCAAGATCACCTTGGCCGGCGACTTCAAAGGCAAGAATGTCGATGTCAGCAATGTCGGCAAGAACAGCCAGATCGTGGTTATCGACGGAGCCACCAACGGCAATGACAAGCTGAATGGCACGGCCGGCAAAGATACGCTGAAGGGCGTGGGTGGAAACGACGTCATCAAGGGGCTGGGCGGTAACGACAAGCTTTATGGCGGCAGCGGCAAGGACAAGCTCTACGGCAACGCGGGCGACGACACACTTTACGGTGGCAGCGGAGACGACAAGCTTTACGGCGGCAGCGGCGACGACAAGCTCTACGGCGGCAGCGGCAACGACCGGCTTGAAGGCGGCGGAGGCAAGGATTTTCTCAGCGGCAGTACCGGCAAGGATAAACTCTACGGCGGCGGCGGCAACGACACACTTTATGGCGGCAAGGGCGCCGATACGCTCTACGGCGGCAATGGCAAGGACGTCTTCGTGTTCAAGGCGCTCTCGGACTCCACGGTGAAGAGCTCCGGCCGCGACAAGATCGCCGACTTCTCCAGCGGCGGCGATCGCATCAACATCAAGGCTATTGATGCGAACACAAAAGTGTCGGGCAACCAGTCGTTCGACTTTATCGGCAACGAGAAGTTCCACGGCGAGGCCGGCGAGTTGCGCTATGGGAAAAAGGGCGGCGACACCTTCGTCTATGCAGACGTCAACGGCGACAGGAAGGCGGATTTTGCCTTGCAGATCGACAAGCTTGTCGACCTGGACAAGGGAGATTTCCTCCTCTGAGCAGGCCTCCGCACCCTGAAATGAGACAAGGGGGAGCGTGGTAACGCTCCCCTTTTTCGTTGCCAAACCCCACGCCGAGAGGGCAAAGCCGTTCTGGAAAGGCACACCCTTCCTGCGCCTGGGGCGCCTTTCCCGGCTGTATCTTCGGTGACATCTCAACCGGTCCGTGCCGTGCACTTTGCTCCCGTACATCGACGCAACCTGCATCAAGGGGACAAGACGTGAAGTTTGTAAAATTCGTACGCGCCAAGGACGGCGCCGATGCCTATATCAATCCGGAGAAAGTGGCGATGGTGACAGTCGTCAACGGCGTGACAACGATACGCACCACCGCCGGCGGCGACTATGCCAGCGTGGCCGTCCAGGGAGACGCCGCAGTCGTGGCAATGCACCTGCAGATGGCGAATTCGCGCGAACGGGCACTCGACAAGCTCGCGCAGTAGCAATCAGGCACTGCGTTCCTGAACTTTCCGGCCTGAGACAGGATATCCCATACGGACCGGAATAATCCGTTCCGTGCCGTACGGCTCTCGGCCCGGCACGGAACTGGGATCAGGGGCGTGAAATTTCTGATGTGTCAGATACTCAGGCACAAGGGTTGAAGCTCGCCTGCCGTAACGGAGCGAGAGCTAGCCGTTGGAGTATTGCTGCGCCTATTGCTGTGCCAGCTTCTGCAGATCCTGGCGGGTAATCGCGGTCGTCTTTCCATCCTCGTCCGATGTCCGGCGAAACCGGAAATCGGCAATCTCCGGCAGGTTGAGCGCCTGCCTGACCGTAATGATGCCCAGCGGTACGCGTCCGCCGACGACAGCGGCGGATACTTCGATCAATTGTTGCAAGTTTCTTCCTCCCTGTTGTGGAGGCGATATGCCCGAGTTTAGGGGCAAATTGATGGCGGCGGGCAGACGTCTCGATCAGATTGCCGCCCGCCGTGTTGCTTCAGGATCGCGCACGGGAACATGCGCCTACTCGCCAAAATCGGGAACATAGATGCACTGCGTCCGGCCGCGGGGACTGAAATCGCCAAGCCCCGCGCAGCGATGGAAATGTCCGTCCGGCGAATGCTTCACCGGCCAGCTGTTGTACTTGATGATCTCGCCGGTGGTACGGATCCGCCAGCCCTCCTTCGTCGCAGTGATCTCATTGTCTGGGACCGGCCTGCAATCGATGCCCGAACAGCACTCAATATCATAGAAGGAATGAGCGAGCGCAGGCCGCGCGGCTCCGGGCGCAATCGGCGCGGTGCTCGCTATCGATATGAAGAGCAGCGAACACAGCCTGGAATTGCCTGCCATACGCATGACCCTCTCCCCAACAAGCGATAACGCCTTCGCACATATTAGAATGAGTGCAGAAAAGGGCGAGATCGGGCCGGCGGGCCGAACCTGACGCGAATTATTTTCGAGGCGACCGCCTGCGGGCGCAAGTCGTCCCCAAAAGGGGCAGGCGCGCGCCTGTCAGCCGGCTGCGGCCGCGCTTGATGGAACGGCGTCCCCCGCCTTGAGCTTTGCAGCCGCAATCGCATAGCCGCCCGCCGCACCGTCGATGAAATGGACGTGATCGCGGCTCAGCGGCGTCGGTACGACGCAGGTCATCAGCGCCGTATCCTGGCGGTGCAGGCCATAGCGGCAGACCCCCGCAGCCGCTGCCTTTTCCAGCCGTGCCTCGATTTGCGAAAGCCGCGCCGGCTCGATGTCGAGCGTCATCTTCAGGCCGTCATCGAACTTGCGGAAATCGGAATTGGCGACGATGTCGCTCCTGTAGCGTCGTGGATCGAACCGGCCGAGATTGAGGCCGAACGCGGTAAGCGCATGCATCAGAAGATACTGCAGCACGATGAACGCCTTGTGCCGAAAGCGCCGCCCCCTCGGAACCGCCGCCCGCGCCTCGGCATCAAGGGAGACGGCGTTCAGCCCGAGATGCAAGCTTTCCACCTCGACGGGGTGCCCCTCCCCCTTCTGTCGCGATGCGATCGCCACGACATCTGCGATCAGGGCGCGGAACTCCTCTTCACTTGCGCCCTCGACCGGAACCGCGATGATCGAGACGATTTCGCCATGCCGCGCCGCTATCGGGTTCCAGCGGCAGGACAGGCCGACGAGATTAGGCCGGGTGCCGGACGGCGCCAACGGATTGGTCTCCAGCCCCTCCTTCATCCGCCGTTCAGCCCAGGCAGCCCCGCCGCCGGAAAACATGGCGTAGGACACCTGGTCGTTGATGGCGTAGCGCGCGACGAGCACGTCCTGTCCGGCGGCACGGATCGAAGAGACCGGAACCACGGCACCGCGCATGTCGAAGCCGAGTTCCTCCAACGCCCAGCGCTGGACGGCGGAAAGCGCCTGTCGCGCGGTCCCGGCTCTGGACGGCGGCACGGCGACAAGCGCGCCGTCGCCGCCAAAGACGAAGGGTAGGTCGTGCCGGCCGATGGCGTTGAGGACGCCGGAGATGACGCTGGCGCCGGCCATGTTGACGGCCTTGTATCGCCCGGCATCGATCGCAGCGGTGGAATCGACGATGTCGGCGAGCACCAGCACCCAGCCATCGGGAAGCGGATGATAGTTGCGCGTATCGGCGACGCCCTCGAAATCCCCGAAGCCGGAGAGATCGCGAAAGAAGTCGTCACCGTCGTCCTGGATGCCGTCGTCGTGTGTCATGGGGCGAAGTGTACCATATGCGCGTCGCGTTTTTCGGCTTGCTCGCCGGGAAGATGTCGCGCATCCGGCCGCCACGATCGGATCGCGGAACAGGCCGTAGCCGGCTTTCCTGAACCGGCTACTGGCAGACGTCCACCCAGGTGGCGCCGACGAGTTCGACCATGCGTTCGGTCGGGATGCGCACGGCGGCGTTGGTGGCGCCCGCGGCCGGAACGATCTCCTCGAACGCCTTGAGCGAGACGTCGCAATAGACTGGGATTTCCGAGGGCAGGCCGAAGGGGCAGACGCCGCCGACCGGATGGCTCGTCACCGCCACCACCTGCTCGGCATCGAGCATGCGCGCCTTGCCGCCGAAGCGATCCTTGAATTTGCGGTTGTCCAGGCGCGCCGTCCCGCTTGCCACGATCAGCATGGGCTCCTCGCCGACGCGCAGGCAGATGGTCTTGGCGATCTGCTCCGGCGCCACGCCGTGGGCGGCGGCGGCCAGCGTCACCGTGGCCGAGCTCTCCTCGGTCTGAAGGATTTCGATGTCGGGCGCATGGGCCGCAAAGAAGGTACGGACGGATTCGAGACTCATGGCGGGTATCGTTACCGGCCCTTTCCGGCTTAGGCAAGCAAGCGCCCGCCTCCCGCACGTGCTGTGGCGTCCGTGAACGCGCCGGTTGAGCGAAAGTGTTGCAATTCGGCCAAACCCGCGGACGCGATACGCCTAACAACCGCCACCAGCCGAAGAAGCAATTCCCCTCGCTGCAACGCTGAGCTAGAGCACGAAGCCGGTTCGCCCGCACAACGCCCAAGGATTTGGTCATGAACTTCCGCTTCGCCCTTCTGGCAGGCCTCGCGCTTGCCGTCACCGGATGCACCTCCGTCGCCCCGACCGTGGCGACCACCCCGCTGGAAAGCCGCTGGATCGGCCGCACCGCCGGCGAGTTCTTCGCCGCATACGGCCCGCCGGTGAACGACATCGCAGGTTCCGACGGCACGACGCTCTATACCTGGCGCGGCGGCTACATCAACCGGCGGGCATGCCAGGTGGAACTTGGCGTGAACGCCGACTACAAGATCCGCAAGATCCGCCCGGTCGTCGACCGCAAGGATCCGAATGGCGGCCCCTCGCACTGCGAGAAGGTGCTGGACGCAGCCCCCAAGGCCTGACGAATGCCAGGGCCGGAGCCCCGCTCCGGCCTTTTGCTTTCCACCCCGCGTTCCCGCTTAAGGCGACCCGCCAAGCCGGAGCCGGCCAGCAAGGAGAGATCCCATGCCCGCCTTCGACCGCCTCTTCGACGATGCCGCCTTCGCCGGCTTCTACGACCTCGACAACGGCTGGGGCGACGATCTCGACTATTGCGCAGGCCTCGCCCGGGACGCGACATCGGTGCTCGATCTCGGCTGCGGCACCGGCGCGCTGGCGGTCTCCCTCGGCGCGACCCGCCGCGTGACCGGCGTCGACCCGGCCGCAGCCATGCTGGATATCGCCCGCGCCAAGCCCGGTGCGCAATCGGTCCGTTTCGTCGAGGGCGACGCGCGCACCATCCGGCTCGGCGAGACCTTCGATCTCGTTGTCATGACCGGCCACGCCTTCCAGGTATTCCTCACCGAGGAGGACCAGCGCGCCGCCCTTCGCACGATCGCGGCGCACCTCGCCCCCGAAGGCCGGTTCATCTTCGACACGCGCAACCCGGCTGCGCAAGAATGGCTGGAATGGGTGCCGGAGCCCTCGCTGCGCGTGCTCGACGATCCCCGTTTCGGAAAGGTGCGCGCCTGGAACGACATGACCCACGACGAAAGCACCGGCATCGTCTCCTACGAGACGCATTACGTTGCCGAAGCCGGTGGCGAGCATCTCTCCACCACCTCGAGGATCCTGTTCACGGACAAGGCGAAGATCGTGGCGATGCTTTTGGAATGCGGCCTGCGCGCGGACCGCTTCGCCGGCGACTGGCAGGGCGGCGAATGGACGCCCGATGCGAAAGAGATCATCCCGATCGGGACGCTGGCCGCGGCAGCGCCCTGACCACGACCGCATCTCCATGACCGTTCGCGGTCATCTCTCGTTAAAATTTTAGAATATCATTTCATTCTGCAATAAACGTCTTTCTTAAGCCGCCGGCAACGTCTGCAGCGCGATGATCGGGCGATGCTGGAGGGCGTATGATGCACCCGAAATTTGCCGAGCATAGGCAGGGCGACCGGCGTCGCAACCTGCCGCTTGTGTCAGCCATTCCCGGCCTGATGCTGGTCGGGGCCGTTTTCGTCGCTTTCGACACGTTGAGCGACGCAGGTCTCGTCGCCGCTTTCCGCGCGGCGGTGCAGAACTGCCAGATCAAGGGCAATGTCGACCTCGCCGACGGCACGCGCACCTACTACCTGCCCGGCGAAGACCGCTACACCGCAATCCGCATCCACCCGGCCGAGGGCGAGCGCTGGTTCTGCAGCGAGGAGCAGGCGGTGGCGGCGGGATGGCGGAAGGCGGGGCGGTAGGGGGGCGTTAGGCGATTCGCCATCGGGCATCAGCATCCACATTTCGCCGCGCCACGAGCTCTGGCCGAAATCATGGTGATGATTGACGAAGCGGTGAACGGTGAAGAGGAAGTGAGTTCTGCGGAACTGGCTGAAAAAGGGAGCCGCATAGGACTAAGCCCGCTGGTGAAGATCGGCGGGCTTTTTGCGTTCTAGGAAGATAAATTAGATTTAGTGACGAATCAGGGGAGAGACATGGCGAGCCGACTTTCTTACTCAGACTTCGGAAGCTTGACTTCATGAAGGTTGGAAAAAATAATGCTCGTAAGAGCGGGGGCGATCTTCCTAATATTTCCGAGAACGACTGGTATGTTCTAGCTTTGACGAGCGCAATCTTAACAGCCGTAGCGATCTGCGCGGCGTTCGTATGGATTTTCGGGGACGGCTTCTCCGGCGACAACGACTTAAAGAAATCGCAAGCCTTGGCGCCGTTCGGCGTGGCGCTCTTCGCGGTGGTGACCTTCTGCACGGCGAGCTGGCGCGGCGCTATCAATACTCGGCAGGCCAATCAGGCGGAGCGGGAAAGTCGGGCGAAGCTCTTGCAGGAAGGAGCAAAACTGCTTGGTGAGAAGGACAATGCGGCCCACGTTAGCGCTGGAGTTGCCACGCTTGAAATTGTTGCGACTGGCGAAGACGAAAAATTAGCTATCCAAGCCATGAACTTGATAGCGGACTTCATACAAAGTGAAATGGAAAAATCTCACAACAACCAGTTCCGAGAAGAGGCGTTTTCGGCCATGAGAAACGGATTCTTACTGGGACGAGTGGCCAGCAGGTCGCTTAGATTTCATTCTGACAATACAGATGTATCTTGGGAGCCTCTTTATGGGACCAAGGAGGTTTACTATATCGGCGGACAAGTTGAAGGAATGTGGGGCGGTAACTTTGAAGATTCGAAGTCATTTTCCTACAATGGAGTGAAATTTACATTCATGGATAGCATAGATATTGACCATAGATTTAAGGATTGCTCGTTCTATTTTTGCGACATTAGACGGTACAATTTCAAATATGGGCCGGTTCCTAGAGATAACCTAAAGTTCAAGGACTGCGACTTTTCCGGGTGCGAGTTTAGTGATGGGAAGGTCATGCCAGATTTTCGCGACGGAGATAACTTCATCCGCGCATCAAACCCTCCGACTATAGCCTCTCCCTCAGACACAGTTGACTGGCGACTGCACTTTCAGGTTCGAGATCCCCGGCCCCAAGGATCGTGAGAGCACGGCATGGCGGCGCGTCAGATCGAAGCATTTTTGAATCGCAGATAGAAGATGGTACATTGTAACGAAGTCATGCGCCGGAGTAGTGTTCCGGTTTCGAAGATTAGCTACTAAAGGAAGTGGCTGGGGCGCCAGGATTCGAACCTGGGAATGCCGGTACCAAAAACCGGTGCCTTACCGCTTGGCGACGCCCCACCGTGGCGAAGCAGGCGCTGCCTGCCGCCGGACGCCGCCTGACTAGCAAAGCTTGAGGCGCGTCACAATCTCTAAGTTCGGCTAGGGGGAAGTTTTCTTGTGCGCTGTGGGCGGGCTTCATGCTAGGTCTTGCGGCACCTTTCGAGTAAATGCCGACGACAGACGACAAGAGTGACGATGAGCCAGTTCCGTGCCCGCCCGCCTGCCATTCCCACCACGCTGCTCGATGACGACGTCGTGCGCATCATCCGCTGGGATTTCGAGCCGGGCGCCGATACCGGCGTGCACACCCACGGCCTCGGCTATGTGGTCGTGCCGATGACGGACTGCCAGTTCCTGATCGAGGAGGACGGCGGCAGCCGCACGGTGGACATCGCCCGCGGTGCTGCCTATCGGCGCGAGGCGGGAACCACGCACAACGTCGTCAACCGCGGCAGCGAATTCATGTCCTTCGTCGAGATCGAATACAAGTGAGCACGGACGACGAGCGCGAGCCGGATTTCGAACGCGCCTTCGAGCCTGCCTACGGCATCGCCGTGCCGGTGGCGGAAGGCGTGCAGCGGATCACGGTCAACAACCCCTCCCCCTTCACCTTCCACGGCACCAACAGCTATGTCGTCGGCGGCCGGTCCGTGGCCGTGATCGATCCCGGGCCTGAGGACGAGGCGCATTTCCAGGCGCTTACGGCCGCCCTTGCCGGCCGCGAGGTGTCGCACATCTTCGTCAGCCACACCCATCGCGACCATTCCCCGCTGGCCCGCCGCCTGAAGGCGCAGACGGGGGCGGTGATCGTCGCCGAGGGGCCGCACCGGGCGGCGCGGCCGCTGCATGCGGGCGAGGCCAATCCGTTTGCCGAAAGCTCGGACATGGCGTTCGAGCCCGACATCGCTATCGGTGACGGCGAGGCGATCGAGGGCGAGGGCTGGCGGCTTATGGCGCTGCATACGCCAGGCCATACCGCCAACCATGCGGCCTTCGCACTCGACGGCACCGGCATTCTCTTCTCCGCCGACCACGTCATGGCCTGGGCGACCTCGATCGTGGCGCCGCCCGACGGGGCGATGCGCGACTACATGGCCTCGCTGGAAAAGCTGCTTCTGCGTGACGACCGGCTCTACCTGCCCGGCCACGGCGGCCCGGTCATCGAGCCTTCCGCCTTCCTGCGCGGGCTTCGCACGCACCGGCGCATGCGCGAGCGCGCCGTCCTGGCGCGCATCCGGACGGGCGACCGGCTGATCCCCGACATGGTCAGGGTGATCTACGCCTCCACCGATCCGCGCCTGCATGGGGCGGCGGCACTTTCGGTGCTGGCGCACCTGGAGGATCTGGTGGAACGCGGCGAGGTCGCAACGGACGGCCCGCCGTCCTTGCACGGCGTCTATCTGCCCGGATAGGCCTGGAGCAATTCCAGCAAAAGCGGGAAGCGCCTTCCTTCTCCCGGCAATTAGATAGACAAATACCCCTCTGGCCTGCCGGTCATCTCCCAAAAGGGGGGAGAAAGTCTGCAGCGCCCGCCTGCCCAATTGCTGCGCCTGTCCGTTTGGAGTGCCTACGGGAGCGGCCGGCTTAAGTCCTCCCCTTGCGGAGAGGGTTTGGGAGGGGGCTGCCTCATTTCCCGGCGTGCGGGGCAAATGTGCAGGTGTCGCGTGCTGCGGCGTCTGCCGAAAATGCTCAACTCTGCGATTTCAAGTACAGGGCGTGCTCAGTCGCCGGCGATGCCGAGAAGTTCGGCATCGAGCGCCTTGAGATAGCGTTCGGCGAAGGCGGCGCCGAGGCCCAGATCGTGCGGACCGTAGCGGGAGGCTGCGCGGATGTCGACCAGGGCCGTCTCCTCTTCCTCGCGCAGGCGGATGGACACGTCGAAGCGGAAGCCGAAGACGAAGGTTCGCCACTCACCCTGTAGCAACACGTCGTTCGGCCCGCCAATCGGGGGCAGCAGGCCATTCTCCAGCGGGCGGGCGGAAGGAACGGGAACGACGGCGATGACGCTGCCGCCCGGCTTTTCCGCGTCCGGCTTGACCACGAGGTCCTCGAGGTCTGCGACCACGTTTTCCAGCCCGCTCTCTTCGGTGAAGACGATGCCCTGTTCGGCAGCCACCTTTCGCACGCCCTGCAGGACGCGGTCCAGCGCGCCCTCGTAGCGGCGGCCGGTCAGGCCGGGGTAGGCTGCGGCCTGGATCTCGCGATCCTGCAGCGTCACCGGCGGGCGGGGAAGGAAGTCCTGATTGGCGATCGGCACCTTCAGCCACGGCGGCGAGGAGAAGGGATCGGTGGTGACGTCGTAGATCTTCGGCCGCGTCAGATAGGCCTGCGCACCGTAGCAGGCGACGCCGAGCGGCAGTGCGGCGAGCAGCAGCGCCACGAAGGCGGCCTTTCCCCCACGCGCGCCGACGCGCCACAGGCGGACGAAGCCGACGACGGCAAGGATGACGGCAACGAACGCAAACGCCGTGCCGATGCCCGCGAGAAGGAGAAAATGCGGCGTCGTCAGCGGGCCGAATCGATGCGACAGCGCAGACGCGAGAAAGAGCAGCAGCCCGAAGGACGCCAGCCGGCGCGCCCAGTGGGCGGAATGGGAATAGGGCCGCTCATATCGAATGACCATCGCCATCTGGCCGAACCTCGCTGCTCTCCTGCCGGCGCGCAGCCGGTATGCGCGCCGCTTGTACAGAAGACAGGCTCTCCGCCGCAACGTCAATCCGCAAGCGGCGATCCGCCGTGGAGGAAGGCGCTGCGCCCACGAATTGCCTTGCGTGCCGCAAAAATGACACGCTCGTTAACGAACTATCCCATGGGCGGGATATCAAGGAGAGTCACCCTATGATTTCGACATCGACGAGCGTTGTGCAGGCAAAGCCCCTCGCATTGCTGCCGCCGCCCGTGAGCGAACCCGCGCTGCCGCTGGAACTGATCGAACTGGAGCTTTCGCTCGACGGCTTTGCCACCGAGCCGGACGGCTTCTCCGAGGCCGTTCGCCGCGCCGCAAAGGCGCTCGACGGCGAATTCCTGTTCGACCTTCCGGCCTCCGGCCTCGCCGAAGACTGCCAGCGCATCGCAGCCCTGCGCATCCCCGAGGCAGGCGGGTCGGGGCTGAAGATCGTCTTCGCCCTGCTCGACGAGAGCGGAACCGGCATTCGCGTCGAGGACCCCGGCGATCAGACGAGCGGCCTGAAGAACTTCGCCGATTCCTTCGTGGGCGTGCTGGAACGGATGCAATAGTCTTCCGGTAGCAACCTCTCTGCCGCAATCTTCCCGGCAACAACCTTCCGGGCAGTGACCTTGCGGGCGCGCCTCAGGCCGCTATATCCTCATCGAAGCGATGCGAGTAGTGGTTGCGATGGAGGGTCTCATGCGTGCGCCGTTCCTGTTTGCGTTAGGCGTCGCGGGCGCTCTCCTTGCCGGATGCCAGACGGTGACGCCGGAGCAAAGACGCGCTGCCGACGAGCGGCAATGCCTGAGCTACGGCTTCAAGCGTGGCACCAACGCGTTTGCCACCTGCCTGCAGCGAATCGATCTCAATCGCGACGCCGACCGCCGGGCCTTCCTCTATAGCGATGTAGGCTGGTATGGCCCCGGCCCCTATCGCGGCCGCTACGGGCCAGGCTGGTAAAGCCCCTCCCGGCAACCTTATCCGTGCGTTACCGCGACCGCCTGCGCCCTTCGAAGGCCGCCTGAGCGGCCGCCAGACGCGCAATCGGCACGCGGAAGGGCGAGCAGGAGACGTAATCCAGCCCGGCGTCCTCGCAGAAATGGATCGATGCCGGATCGCCGCCGTGCTCGCCGCAGATGCCGAGCTTGAGGTCGTTGCGCGTCCGCCGCCCGCGTTCGGCCGCGATCTGGATCAGTTCGCCGACGCCATCGAAGTCGAGCTGGACGAAGGGATCGCGCTCGACGATGCCCTTCTGGATATAGGTCGACAGGAAGGAGGAGGCGTCGTCTCGCGAGATTCCGAAGGTCGTCTGCGTCAGGTCGTTGGTGCCGAACGAGAAGAACTCGGCGGATTCGGCAATCACGTGCGCACGCAGCGCCGCACGCGGCAGCTCTATCATCGTGCCGACGAGGTAGTCGATCTTCACACCCTCCTCGGCGATCACCTCCTTTGCCACCGCCTCGATGCGCGCCTTGACGTAGTCCAGCTCGGCCTTGAGGCCGACGAGCGGCACCATGATCTCCGGCACCACGGCGGCACCCGTATCCTTCGCCGCCTGGCAGGCGGCCTCGAAGATGGCGCGCGCCTGCATCTCGGCGATCTCGGGATAGGAGATCGCAAGCCGGCAGCCGCGATGGCCGAGCATCGGGTTGAACTCGTGCAGCGCATCGACGCGCTGGCGAAGATCGGACGGGTCGAAGGAGAGGCTTGTGGCAACCTCGGCGATCTCCTCGTCGGTCTTCGGCAGAAACTCGTGCAGGGGCGGATCGAGCAGGCGGATGGTGACAGGCAAACCGTGCATGATCTCGAACAGCTCGATGAAGTCCGAACGCTGCATGGGCAGGAGCTTGGCAAGGGCGGCCCGCCGACCGGCCTCGTCTTCGGCGAGGATCATCTCGCGCATGACGTTGATGCGCCCGCCCTCGAAGAACATGTGCTCGGTGCGGCAGAGGCCGATGCCTTCGGCACCGAAGGACCGCGCGGCACGGGCATCGGCCGGCGTCTCGGCATTGGTGCGCACCTTCATGCGCCGCGTCGCATCGGCCCATTCCATGATGCGGCCGAAATCGCCTGAAAGCTCCGGCTGCAGCATCGGGATCGAACCCTTCAGCACCTGTCCGGAAGAGCCGTCGATGGTGATGATATCGCCCTTCTTCAGGGTCACGCCCTGGGCGATCAGCAGCTCGTTGCGTAGATCGACCCGCAAGGTGCCGGCACCGGAGACGCAAGGGGTACCCATGCCGCGGGCGACGACCGCGGCATGGCTCGTCATGCCGCCCCGCGTCGTCAGGATGCCTTCGGCGGCGTGCATGCCGTGAATGTCCTCCGGACTGGTCTCCACCCGCACGAGGATCGCCTTGCGACCCTCATCCTCGGCGCGCACCGCCTCCTCGGAGGTGAACACGATCTCGCCCGTGGCAGCACCCGGCGACGCGGGCAGGCCGGCGCCGATGACGTCGCGACGGGCGCGCGGATCGATTGTCGGATGCAGCAACTGGTCAAGCGAGGCCGGATCGATGCGGGCGACGGCCTCTTCGCGGCTGATCAGCCCCTCGTCGGCCATTTCGACGGCGATCTTCAGCGCGGCCTTCGCCGTACGCTTGCCCGAGCGCGTCTGGAGCATCCACAGCTTGCCGCGCTCGATGGTGAACTCGAGGTCCTGCATGTCGCGGTAGTGCGTCTCGAGCCGGTCGCAGATGCTCCTGAATTCCGAAAAGGCTTCGGGCATCAGCTTTTCCAGCGACGGACGGTCGGAACCAGAACCGATGCGGGCGGCCTCGGTGATGTTCTGCGGCGTGCGGATGCCGGCGACCACATCCTCGCCTTGGGCGTTGACGAGAAACTCGCCGTAGAGCGCGTTCTCCCCGGTGGAAGGATTGCGGGTAAAGGCAACGCCGGTGGCAGAGGAGTTTCCGAGGTTGCCGAACACCATGGCTTGCACGTTGACCGCCGTGCCCCATTCGGCGGGGATGTTGTGCAGATTGCGGTAGGTGATGGCGCGTGCGTTCATCCAGCTGGAAAAGACCGCGCCCACGGCGCCCCAGAGCTGGATTTCGGGATCCTGCGGAAACGTCTCGCCGAGCTCCTGCTCGATCGTCTCCTTGTAGCGGGAGATGACATGCTGCCACTCGACGGCGGAAAGCTCAGTGTCCTGCTCGTGACCGAGGCGGGACTTCTCGTCCTCCAGGATTTCTTCGAAGACCTCGTGGTCGAGCCCCATGACGACGTCGCCGTACATCTGGATGAAGCGACGGTAGCTGTCCCAGGCAAAGCGCGCGTCGCCCGCATCGTGGCCGAGCGCCTGCACGGTCTCGTCGTTGAGGCCGAGGTTCAGGACGGTATCCATCATGCCGGGCATGGAGGCGCGCGCGCCGGAGCGAACGGACAGAAGCAGCGGTCTCTCGTTGTGCCCGAAGGTGCGCCCCGTCAGCTTCTCCATGCGGCGAATACCGGCGCGGACCTCTTCCTTCAGGCTCTCCGGCACCGTGCGGCCGTTCTGGTAGTAATGGGTGCAGGCACTGGTGACAATCGTCAGGCCCGGCGGAACCGGAAGGCCCAGATTGCACATCTCGGCCAGGTTGGCCCCCTTGCCGCCCAAAAGGTCGCGGTTGGCCGCACTCCCTTCGGCGCTTCCCCCGCCAAAGGTGTAAACCCACTTCGTCATTGCTGTTCTCCACCCCAAACAGTCCAGTGTGACAGATTTACAGCATATGGCACGGGTTGGGAACGGAACGATAGGAGGAAATTGCTGCGCCGCACAATCTGCGGCATTTTCGAGCACCTGACGTCTTCCCGCCGGCAGCGAGGGGCGGGTATGGGCATCGCAGCCGTGGCGATGCCCGGGACGCGCCCCCAGCCGTCAGTTTTCCTGGACCGACAGGCCGTCCTTGCCGATCTGGATCTCGACGCCGTCCGGCTTCTTCTCTTCCTGATAGGCATAGTAGGAAAAACCTGCGACCACCACGACGAGCGCGCCGATGATCATGTAGAGAGCGTTCCTGTTCATCAATATCCCCTTCCTGTTCGGCCTCAACGGCCGGCGCGTAGAGAATGCGGATGTCAGGAATTGGTTCCCGAGAAATTCGCACCTGCGAGATAGATTCCGCGGTCATCGAGGACGCGGACGATGCGCCTCACACCGCTTCGCGCAACTGCTCGGCTGTCTGCAGGTCCACAGAAACGAGCTGGGAGACCCCCTGCTCGCCCATGGTGACGCCGAAAAGGCGGTTCATCCGGGCCATGGTGATCGGGTTGTGCGTGATGATGACGAAGCGCGTTTCCGTCGAGGCAGCCATCTCGTCCATCAGGTTGCAATAGCGTTCGACATTGTGGTCGTCGAGCGGCGCGTCCACCTCGTCCAGCACGCAGATCGGGGCGGGATTGGTGAGGAAGACGGCGAAGATCAGCGCCATTGCCGTCAGCGCCTGCTCGCCGCCCGAAAGCAGCGTCATGGTCTGCGGCTTCTTGCCCGGCGGGCGCGCCAGGATTTCCAGGCCGGCGTCGAGCGGATCCTCGCTCTCGATCAGCTGCAGCTCGGCCGTTCCGCCCCCGAACAGGTGGGTGAACAGCCGCTGGAACTGGGCGTTGACGACGTCGAAGGCGGCAAGCAGCCGCTCGCGCCCCTCGCGGTTCAGGCTCTGGATCGCCGTGCGCAGCTTGCGGATCGCCTCGATGATGTCCTCGCGCTCCGTGACGATCGCCTGCAGCTTCTCCGAAAGCTCCTTCTGCTCCTCGTCCGCGCGCAGGTTCACCGCACCCAGCCGCTCGCGTTCGACCTTCAGCCGATCGAGCTCGATCTCCCGCTGCCGCGGATCGGGCAGCGGACGGTCGGCGGGATGTTCGGCGAGCTTTAGCGCCTCGTGCGGGGCGCAATGCAGCGCCTCGCGGATGCGGGCCTCGCCATCGAGCCGGCGTTCGCGCGCCGACAACAGCCGCTCCTCGGCGCGGCCGCGCTGCTCGCGAGATTCGGCAAGCTGCGACAGCGCGGTCGTCGCCACCCGGTCGGCCTCGCGCTGGCGGTTATCCGCCTCCTGCAGCTCGTCGCCAGCGGCACGGCGGGCCTCTTCGGCCCGGCTGAGCTCGCTCATCAGCGCGCGCCGCTTCTCCTCGATCTCGTCGGGCGCCTCGGCGATGCGCTCGGCCTCGTCCTGCGCCTCCGCCTCGCGCTCGCGAAGCTGGGCGATGTGGCGCTCGGCATTGACAGCGCGGCTTTGCCAGGTCTCGCGTTCGCCCGAGATCGCAGCGAGCCGGCGCTGACGCTCCGCCATTTCGCGAGCCAGGCCATCATGAAAGGCGCGCGCCTCGGCGAGTGTTGCGCGGTCGGTCGCAACCGTGGCGGACTGCCGGCTCAGCCGGAGCTCCACCTCAGAGACGTCGGGAGCGTCTTCGAGCGCGCTGCGCGCCTCCTCAAGGGTTTCCGCCGCTTCGTCAACCTGGGTAGCGAGCTGCGTCTTCGTCTCCGCCAGCACGGCGCGGCGGCGGATCAGGTCGCCGGACGCGCGTTCGGCTGAATCCAGCGCCTCGCGTGCTTCGGCCAGCTTGCGGGCAGCGAGCCGCTGAACCTCGCGGGCATCCTGCTGCCGCTGGCCTGCGCCCCTGATCGCCGCAGCGGCGGCCGCAAGGGCGGCCTCGGCAGCGGCAAGGGCTGCATGCGCCTCGTCGCGTTCGCTTTCCAGCTCGCGCAGACGGTTCTTCTGCGCCAGCCGCAGGGCGGCGGCACTCGGCGCATCAGCGCCCGTCACATGCCCGTCCCAGCGGAAGACCGCACCCTCGCGCGTCACCAGCCGCTGACCGGGACGGAGGCTCTGGAGAAGAGACAGCGCCTGCCCCTCGTCCGCAACGACGCCGATCTGGCGCAGGCGGCGGGTCAGCACGTCCGGCGCGCGCACATGGGAGAGCAGCGGCACGGCGCCCTCCGGCAGGGGGGCATCGTCCGCCCCATCGCCGGCAAAGCGCCAGTGGACGGCGGCGGCGGCATCGACCGGCGAATCGAGATCATCGCCAAGTGCCGCACCGAGGGCCGTTTCGAAACCCTTGTCGACCTGCACGTCCTCCACGACGGGGGCTGTGGAACCTCCGGCTGCACCGGCCTCCAGCATGCGGCGGATCGTGCGCATTTCGGTCTCTACGGCATTGGCCTGCGCGCGTGCGGCCTCTACGGGGCCGCGCAACTCCGCTTCCACGCTGCGCGCCTCTTCGAGCATTTCTTCGGCTTCGGCCAACCGCTCGCCGGCTTCCTCCAGCGCCGCCTCGGCCGATTGCACCTCCTCGCGCTTCTGCTCGGGGTCGGGCAAGGCGGCGATACGTTCATCCATCGAGGCGATTTCGGCTTCGAGATTGACCAGTTGCTGGGTCAGACGCGCCTGCCTGTCGACGAGGTGGCGGATCGTCTTTTCCAGCTGGTTGCGCACCGCCTGGGCCTCGGCGCGCTCCGCGGTGATCTCGCCCAGCGCCTGCTCGCTGCCCGACAGGCGTTCGGCCGCCTCGTCCATGGCCTCGCGCGCGGCAGCGGCGCGGTCGTCGGCCTCCGCGAGAACCTCGCCGATTTCCTGCTCCTCGGCCGCAAGCCTCTCCAGCACCTGCGCATTGTCGGCGACCATCACTTCCTCGCGGGCGATGTCTTCTGCAAGCTGTGCCAGGCGCCTTGCCAATTCGTCGCGGCGGCGCAGCAGGCGGCCGGCGTCTTCTTCGAGCTGCGAGCGGGCGATCTGCAGCCGCTGCAGGGCGGCGGCGAGCTTTGCCTCGTTGTCCCGCAACTCCGGCAGCTTCAGGCTGGCAATGGCCTGCGCCTTCGCGGCCTCCATCTGCGCCTGCGCGCGTTCGGCGACGAGCGACGTCGCCTGGTTCAGCTGGCTCTCCGCCTCCCCTTCCGCCTCCTTCGCCTGTGCCCAGCGGATATGCAGGAGCATCGCCTCGTGGCGGCGGATATCGGCCGACAGCGCCTTGAATCGGTTTGCCTGGCGCGACTGGCGCTTCAGGCTTTCGATCTGGCTTTCGAGCTGCGAGGTGACGTCGTCGAGCCGCTCGAGATTGCTTTCGGCGGCGCGCAGGCGAAGCTCGGCCTCATGGCGGCGGGAATGCAGGCCGGATATGCCGGCCGCTTCTTCGAGCAGCTGCCGGCGGGCCTGGGGCTTCGCCTGGATCAACTCGCCAATGCGCCCCTGCCCGACCATGGATGGCGAGCGGGCGCCGGTGGAGGCGTCGGCAAACAGCAGTTGCACGTCCTTGGCGCGCGCCTCCTTGCCGTTGATGCGGTAGACCGAGCCCTGCTCGCGCTCGATACGGCGCGAGACCTGGATCTCGTCGGCGTCGTTGAAGGCGGCGGGTGCGGTGCGGTCGAAATTGTCGAGGTAGAGACCGACCTCGGCGGTGTTGCGCGCCGGCCGGTTGCCGGAGCCGGAGAAGATCACGTCGTCCATGCCGGACGCGCGCATGTTCTTGTAGGAATTCTCCCCCATCACCCAGCGCAGCGCCTCGACGAGGTTCGACTTGCCGCAGCCGTTCGGCCCGACGACGCCGGTCAGGCCGCGCTCGATGACAAACTCGGTCGGCTCGACGAAGGTCTTGAAACCCTGGAGGCGAAGCTTGGTAAACTTCATGGGGCCTTCTCCCCGTCAGGGAGGAGATGGCGCAAAGGACCGGACGAGGGGGAAAACCGGGTGGCGCATGCCCCGCTCATCGTCTCGCTTCGCTCCGGCGCTCCTCCCAGATAGCGGGAGGAGACCGCCAGCACGGCGGACGCGCGACTTCCGCCGGCGCCCGCGATGATTGTGGCGCCGGTATCAGAGCTTGCTGTCGATAAGGGCCGACATGACGTCAACCGACATTTCTCCGGAATAGCGCTGGCCGTTGACGATAAAGGTCGGCGTGGCCGCGATGCCGAATTCCTTGGCGCCGCGCTCGCGCACTGCGTTCACATCATCGAGAAGTTTCTGGTTCGTCAAGCAGGCTTCGAAGCTCTGCTGTGTAAAACCGGCCAGTTTCGACATTTGCAGCAGCGCTTCACGGCCGTTTTCAGCCGCGGCCCACTGTTCCTGCTGCTTGAACAGCATGGAGATCATGGGGAAATACTGCTCGGCCGGCGCGCAGCGGGCCAGCATGAAGGCGGCTGCGGCGCGCGGATCGAACGGGAATTCCCGCAAGATGAAGCGTACCTTGCCGCTGTCGACATACTTCGTCTTGATCGCCTCGAAAGTCTCGTTGTGGAAGCGGGCGCAATGGGGGCAGGTCATCGACATGTATTCGACGATCGTGACGGGGGCGTCGGCCGCGCCCAGCGCCATTTCCGGAAGCGGACCGGGCTCGAGAACCTTGGCCATGTCGACGTCGCCTTCGGACGGCGGTACTTCGGCCTTTGCCGGCGTCGACTGTGTCGTCTCGGGGGAGACCGCCGGCGCCTGGGCCACCTCGGTGGACGTGGCCGCGGGCTCGGCCGGCTTGGCGGCTGCCCTGTCCGTGGTCACCTGCTGGCTATCGGGCGCCGCAGCCGTCTCCTTCTTCTCGTCGCTGCAGGCCGCGAGCGTGACGGCAAGCGCCGCGACGGCGACGCCGCTCGTAAGACGCTTCAAAAGGCTCATTTCGGGAAGGGACATGGTCTCTCCTGTGGGGACAAAGTAAAAATCTTCCGTTCGCCCGGATATACCGGCTTTATGTCGCTAACAAGCGGCACCAACACTACAATCTTCAAACAAATGTGACCGGCTGATGTTTCACCGACGCGGCTGGCCGTTGCGACCGAGAACGGCTGTGCCCAGACGTTTCAGCGCGGCCTTCAGCGCATCGCCCTCGATGCCGTCCACCAGTTCCTCCAGGTGACGCGCGGCCTCGCCGGTCAACGGACGGGGCGGACGACGGCGGCGCGCAGGCGGGCAGACCGGCTTCTGCACGATCCTGATCTGGCGGATCGCCGGAAAGCCGAAGAAGCCGTTGACGCGCTGGATCAGTTCGCCCTGCTGGTGGGAGAGGAACAGGGCGCGCGAGCCTTCGCAGGCGATCGTCAGCACTCCGGGCTGGTGTCCGCCGTCCTCGCCCGCCATCTCGGAGGCGCGCCTGGGCCAGGCGATCTTTTCCGGCCGGCTGCAATCGGCAAAGGCGGCGCCGGCGATCTCGTCCCAGGAGCCGAGCAGCATTGTGTTGATGCCGGCGCGCTTGGCAAGCACGGGATCGATCAGACGGTTGGCGACTTCGCTGATCTGAAGAGCGCCCCGGCGGGGGGAACGGGAATTCACTTTTCGCATGCTCCTTGCGGAAAACATTCCTCTCTTCCGACAATTACGCCTTGAAGAAAAGAGATTGCTTGGCCAGTTATACGCATCCTCATCGCATCCAGGCAAATTCATGACGAAAGCGCACATCGCCGCAGACCCGACCAGCCGGATACTCGGCTGGTACGACCGGCACCACCGCGACCTGCCCTGGCGCATCTCGCCGCCGATGGCCGCACGGGGCGAGCGCGCCGATCCTTACCAGGTCTGGCTGTCCGAAGTCATGCTGCAGCAGACGACCGTGCAGGCGGTAAAGTCGTACTTCGCACTGTTCACCTCGAAATGGCCAACCGTGAACGATCTCGCCCACGCGGACACCGAGGAGGTCATGAAGGCCTGGGCCGGCCTCGGATACTACGCGAGGGCGCGCAACCTGAAGAAATGCGCGGAGACCGTCGCCTTCGCGCATGGCGGCCAGTTTCCCGACACCGAAGACGGCCTGAAGCAACTGCCGGGCGTCGGCGACTACACGGCGGCAGCGATCGCCGCCATCGCCTTCGACCGGCAAGCCGCCGTCCTCGACGGCAATGTGGAACGCGTGATTTCCCGCCTGCATGCGATCGACGCTCCCCTGCCCGGCTCGAAGGGGATGATGCGCGGTCTCGTCGCAGCGATGACGCCGGCAAAGAGACCGGGCGACTTCGCCCAGGCCATGATGGACCTCGGCGCCACCATCTGCACGCCGAAGCGGCCTGCCTGTGTGCTCTGTCCGCTCAACGATGCCTGCATGGCACTTGCGAACGACGATCCGCAGCGCTTCCCGGTGAAAGCGGCGAAGAAGGAAAAGCCGATCAGGCTCGGTGCCGCATTCGTCGCCCTCGACGAGACGGGCGCCGTCTTTCTCAGGAAGCGCCCCGGCCATGGCCTGCTCGGCGGCATGACGGAGATACCGAATACGGACTGGACGGCGCGGCAGGACGGGGCGACCGGAGCCGATGCAGCACCCTTCGCCGCCGCCTGGCAGAACTGCGGCACCGTCGTCCACGTGTTCACGCATTTCGAGTTGCGCCTGACGGTCTTCCGTTCCACCGTCAGCCGGTCGGCGGCGACTGGCCCCGGATGGTGGGAGCCGGAGGCGACGCTCGAGGGCGAGGCGCTGCCGAGCGTCATGAAGAAGGCGATCAAACAGGCTATGCCGGAAGCCTTCCGGCCACGGCCCCGCACAATAGAAATCGAAAAGGCGCGTACCCCATGACCATCGAAATCCGACACATCGTCTTCGACATCGGCCGCGTGCTGATCCACTACGATCCCCACATCCCCTATAGCCGGTTGATCCCCGACGACGCGGAGCGCAACTGGTTCTTCGCCAATGTGTGCACGCACGACTGGAACCTCGAGCAGGATCGCGGCCGCAGCTGGGACGATGCGGAGGCCCAGTTGATCGAACAGTATCCCGAGCACGAGGAGAGGATTCGCGCCTTCCGCAGGCACTGGCAGGAAATGGTGTCGCATGCCTATGTGGAGAGCGTGGCGATCATGGAGACGCTGGTAGGCGACGGTCGCGACGTGACGATGCTGACCAATTTCGCCGCCGACACGTTCAAGGAGGCGCGCAAGCTCTATCCGTTCCTCGACCTGCCGCGTGGCGTGACGGTTTCCGGAGAGATCGGCCTGATCAAGCCCGACCTTGCGATCTATGAGAAGCATGCGCGCGATTTCGGCCTGGAGCCGGCGCACACCCTGTTTATCGACGATGCCGAAAAGAACGTTGAGGGAGCGAGGGCTGCCGGCTGGAATGCGGTGCTCTTTACCGATGCGGAGAAGCTCAAGAGCGATCTCGCAGCCCATGGCGTGGCGCTTTGAACAGAGCCGGCGGAGCGGAGCGCTGAGGAAATTGAAACGCCCGGGGCCGTTGCCGGCTCCGGGCGTTCGTGCCTTTCCGGGACTGAAGGTACGAAACCGGAAAAGCAGAATTCGCTTTCGGCCTGTCGCGTGTCTATGCGAACGGCTGGCTTTCAGCATAGGGAGCGCTGGTTAACAGCGCTTGAAGACGGCCCGATCTTTCTGGCACTTCGCCAACATTAACAGATGCTTGCGTAACGCATCCAGCCTCAGCAACGAGACCGGTTGTTGGGACGGACGAGGTTCATCTGCAGTTCGTGAGCGGAAGCGTAGCGGCCGAGGATCCTGATCAGCCGCTTTTCTTCGGTCCGGCTCACGCCCGACTTGCGGCAGTACTCCGAAACCTCCCAGACGTGCTTGGGGTTCCGCTCCAGCTTGCTGATGTCGATATGCCTCATGATCGCCTCCCGCTCAGGTACAACGCAATATGACGCCCCTTGTTCCACCGGTCGTTGAATTCTTCTTGTCCGGTTGCCTTCCTCCCGACATGCGAGGGAGCATTTTGCTCACAGCATCGGGGCTTTGTCCACGCCTGACTGCGACGTTGATGTCGAGCCCAACTGCCGCAACCTCCGGCGCAGGGAGCACCGGAGGCCACGACAGGAGGTATTTCCTTGCGCGCCTTTCAACCTTGACGGCTTGCGAAAGACACCTGTCCGAACGGGGTCGGCAGCGGCAGCGGCCGGCGTCTCAATCGAGCTTTGCCATGTCGGAACGCACCACCGCGCGCAGCGCGTCGATGGGCTTGAGTTCACTGCCCTCGGCATAGTGCCAGAAGGTCCAGCCGTTGCAGGCGTCGAGCCCCTGCACCTTGGCACCGACGCGATGGATGGAGCCGGCGTCCGACCCCGACGCGATGGTGCCGTCGGCGCGGACGATGGCGCTGTGTCGCCGCTTCTGGTCGGTGAGCACGGTGCCCGGCGCGATCAGGCCGCTCTCGATCAGCGTGTTGAAGGCGACGCGCGGTTCGGCCTTCTTGCCGCTCATCACGGTCAAGGTCTGGCCGCCGAGCGGCTGGACCGAATTGATGCGCGCCAGTGCGGCATCGATATAGTCCTGCTCGCGCTCGATGCCGACGAAATGGCGGCCCAGGCGCTTGGCGACCGCACCGGTGGTGCCGGAGCCGAAGAAGGGATCGAGCACGATGTCGCCGGGCCTGGTGGAGGCCATGATGACGCGGGCCAGCAGCGCTTCCGGCTTCTGCGTCGGATGAACCTTCTTGCCGTCGGCATCCTTCAGGCGTTCGCCGCCCGAGCAGATCGGAAACAGCCAGTCGGAGCGCATCTGCACGTCGTCGTTGGCGGCCTTCATCGCATCGTAATTGAAGGTGTAGCCCTTGGCCTTGGCATCGCGGCTCGCCCAGATCATCGTCTCGTGCGCGTTCTGGAAACGCCGGCCCTTGAAGTTCGGCATGGGGTTGGTCTTGCGCCAGACGACGTCGTTGAGGATCCAGAAGTTCAGGTCCTGCAGCGTGGCGCCGACGCGGAAGATGTTGTGGTAGGAGCCGATGACCCAAATCGTGCCGTTCGGCTTGAGCACGCGGCGGCAGGCGAGCAGCCAGGCGCGGGTGAAGGCATCATAGGCCTCGAAGGAGGCGAACTGGTCCCATTCGTCGTCGACCGCATCGACGAGGCTCTGGTCCGGCCGGTGCAGCGTGCCGCCGAGCTGAAGGTTATAGGGCGGATCGGCGAAGATGACGTCGACCGACTGATCCGGAAGGGCTTCCAGGGCGGAAACGCAATCTCCCCGGATGATCGTGTCGATCCAGCCATTGGCACGGACCGAACGGGCTTCGGCAAGCGAAAGGACGTGGGACATGGAATACTCGCTGATACGCTTACTCGGATACGAACTTGCTGGCCCTTATGGTTACCGAAGATGGTTACCGAAGGGTGAAGGCGGAGCGGCTCAGCGGCAAATAATCTCCAAATGGAAAAGAACGGACCGATGCGGCAAGAGACTGCATGAAGAAGAGCGAAGCGATCGAACAGCTGCGGAACAACGCCGCTGCGATCCGCGCATTCGGCGCCACCTCGGTCTATTCGAGCGTCTTTGGATGGCAGGGCCCCTCATGCGGCATCGTGCACCCGGGCGCTGTCCTCCGGCACCTCCTCGCGCTCGAACATGCCGTAGTCCCTGATCACGGAAACGACGCGCAGGCGGTAGTCGGAAAAGACGCCGTGGCGGCCGGCCTGCTGTGCGCTCCTGTGCTCGGCGGTGTTGCGCCAGGTCGTGACGGCTTCCTCGTCCCGCCAGAACGATAGCGACAGGATCTTGCCGGGAACGGACAGGCTTTCGAAGCGCTCGATCGAGACGAAGCCGTCGATCGCCTGGAGACGGTCGCTCAGCCTTGCTGCAAGGTTCAGATAGACGTCGCGCCGGCCCGTTGCGGGGGCGACCTCGAAGATGACCGCGATCATGGCGTCACCTCCGGAGCATGCGGCAGGGAGACGTTCCTGAGAAAGATCCGGTCCTCCCTCAGGATGAAACGCTCACGCCGTGCGAAGGCATAATTCTCCGCGCCAAGCGGATCGGCGGCCAGCCGCGCGCGATAGGCCTCGTAGGCGGCGAGGCTCTCGATTCCGTAGACCCCGTAGGCGGTTGTGGCCGATCCCTCATGGGGCGCGAAATAGCCGATCAGTTGTGCGCCGTTACGCGGGATCGCCTGTCCCCAGTTGCGGGCGTATTCGGCGAACGCCTCCTTGCCGAAAGGGTCGATCTCGTAGCGGATGAAACAGGTGAGCATCTTCGGTTCCTCGACGTTTACGATGCCTCCTGATGCCATGTTGCACAGCGGATATGCTTCGATTACCATCGAAGTATGAAAGAAGGACCGGACATAGCCCAGATCGGCGCGCTCATCGGCGATCCCGCGCGCGCCAACATGCTGACCGCGCTCATGGGCGGCCGGGCGCTGACGGCGACCGAGCTTGCAAGTGCTGCCGGGATCACGCTGCAGACGGCGAGTTCGCACCTGTCGAAGCTCGAAGCCGGCGGCCTTGTCGCCCAGCGCAAGCAGGGGCGGCACCGCTATTTCGCGCTCCTGGACGACGAGGTCGGCCTGCTGCTCGAGGGGCTGATGGGCTTTGCCGCCACTCGCGGCTTCCTGCGGGCGCGCCCAGGACCGAAGGATCCGGCGCTGCGCAAGGCGCGGGTCTGCTACAACCATCTCGCCGGCGATTTCGGGGTGCGGATGCTGGACCGGATGGTCGCGGACGGGCACGTCACGATCGACGGAGACGAAGCAGCACTGACCAAAAGCGGCGAAGAACGCATGCGGCAGCTCGGGATAGATGTGGATGCGCTGCGTGGCCAGCGCCGGCCCGTCTGCCGAACCTGCCTGGACTGGAGCGAGCGGCGCTCGCACCTGGCGGGCTCGCTGGGCGAGGCATTGCTTTCCCGCTTCATCGACAGGGGCTGGGCAAGGCGCAGCAACGACAGCCGCGCCATCCATTTCACGCCGACCGGCGAGCGCGCCTTCTGCGACCTGTTTCCCGTGCCGGACCGGGAATGAAGTCTCCGCGGCGGCCCTGCAAACACAGGTCACCGCAAGCCGCCGCACCCTGTTCCTCAAACGCATCAGCGGCCGGAAGCCGGCGCCCGTCCCACCTGCACGCCGGGATAGCCTTCCGCAGCGACGCGCGAACAGAGATCCGACCATTCGCATCCCGCGCAGGCCGCGCGGATCGCCTCTCCGCGAAACGCGGCACGCAGGCGGTCGAGCAAGATCTCGTCCGGCATGAGGACAGTGCCGGACGCGACGGGTTGTCCGGTCAGCCCGGCGACGGCGACTGCGGCCAGCCGGTCCCGCTCGATCACGCTCTCGCCAAAACAGTGCGCGTCGCCGCAGAGCAGCGGCGCGCAGATGTCGTCGGGCCCGTCCACCACTTCGATTGCTTCGCCCGCCGTCAGCCGGCGGGCGATCTGCCTGTAGTTCTCCACGAAGGCGGGGGTATAGCCCTTGCCGACGAAGGTAAGCATGCAGAGCAGGTGGTGGGCGCGCAGCCGGACGGTCACGGCGCTTCGATCTCCTTGCCGGCAACCGCCTTCAGAAGGGCAGCGGCAAGCGCCGACTTCAGCACCGCGCCGAGGAAGAAGGGCACGACGCCCAGCATCAGCGCCTTCTCGGTGCCGATCAGCGTGGCAAGCCACGCGCCGCCGAGAACGAGGCAGAAGATGTTCGCTGCGAAATGCGCGACGAAGCTGCGCACGAAACGGGGACCTGTCCAGCCGCGTTCGGCAAGCCACCCGACCATCGCCGCCATCAGCGGAAAGGCGACAAGATAGCCAGCCGTCGGCCCGGCGAAGGAGGCGATGCCGCCCGAGCCGCCGGCAAGAACCGGCAGGCCGACCATCGCCTGGCCGAGCCAGACCAGAACCGTGACCGTGCCCAAACGCCAGCCATAGAGCGCGCCGATCATGGTGATGGCGAAGGTCTGCATGGTGATCGGCACCGGCACCATCGGCACGCTGATGCGCGAGGCCAAAGCGAGCGCCAGCGTGCCCGCGATCACGAAGGCGATACGAAGCGGCAGCGAGCGCGCACCCAGGCGCAGTGGGTCGAATCCGGACGGGCCGGCGACGGCGAGTTGGAACATGAAAAGGCCTCCTGTTGGCGTTTATAGATAACATGACAAATTATCTATAATTCCAACATTGGAGAGATCAGACCGGCGCGTCAAGAGATCGTCCGAGCCATACGATGCCTGAAAGCCAGGCATAGAGCACGAATAAATCCTGTTAAATCATATGCTTATCAGGATAAAAAATTATAGATAATTTCTTGAGGACAGAAGTTTCGAAGGCGCGGTCAGCCGACGATCGAAAAGATTTCTCGCGTCTCGCCGCTCTCGTTGCGCACCGGCGTGCGCCCGATCCACTGGACGTGGCGACCGAGGATGGCGGCCGCCTCGTCGCCGTTGCCGCCGCGCAGAGCGGCGAGTATGGCGCGGTGATCGTGATCGGTGCGCGGCTGCCAGCTCGATCGCCAGGCGGAAAAAAGGAAACGGGCGCTTGCGGCATGCAGGTCGTCGATCGACGCCAGCAGCCGCGGCATGGCGCAGGGTTCCAGGATCAGGCGATGGAAGGCGCGGTTGGCCTCCTCCCAGGAGCGGACGTCGGAGGCGCCGTCGGCCGCCGCAGTGGCCGCCTCCGCCTTGTCGAGGACCGCCGGCGTCAGGTTGGGAACGGCATGCCGCAGCGCAAGAACCTCAAGCGCCGCACGCATTTCCGCCACCTCGCGCACCTCCCTGAGATCGAAGGAGGCGACACGGACGCCGCGGCGCGGCTCGCTGACGGCAAGCCCCTGGGCCTCCAGCCGGCGGAACGCTTCGCGCACGGGAACGTGGCTGGCGCCGAACTCTTCGGCGACATGATCCTGCCGCAGACGGGCGCCGGGCGACAAGGCTCCGGAGATGATCCTCTCGGCGAGGACGCGGCTGATGCGGCTTGCGAGCGTGTCGTCTTGGGTGTTTGCCATGCGCCACTGATAGAAGGCTCTTCCGGCGGTGTCGAGCGGCCTTGTCGGCGGCCCCAAGGTTGAGCTTTCCGCCGGCATCGTATAAAGGCCTGCACGACCGGTGGCGCCGCCGAGCTTCGAGACGGCGCCCTATGCCCCTTGCACGGGCGCCTCCCAAAAGGACAGAAATTCATGGACGGCTTCGACCTCATCATCTTCGATTGCGACGGCGTACTGGTCGATTCCGAGATCATCGCGGCGGAAGTCGAATCCCGCCTGCTGACCGAGGCCGGCTATCCGATCGGCGTGGAGGAAATGGGCGAGCGCTTTGCCGGCATGACCTGGCAGAACATCCTGCTTACGGTGGAGCGCGAGGCTTCGATCCCGCTGTCCGCCTCGCTGCTCGACAAGTCGGAAAAGCTGCTGGATGACCGGCTTGCCCGCGAGGTGAAGGTGATCGACGGGGTGAAGTTCGCACTCTCGCGGCTGCGGCGCCCCTATTGCATCTGTTCGAACTCGGCATCGCATCGCCTCGACCTGATGCTGACCAAGGTCGGGCTGAAGGAGATCTTCGCGCCGCACGTCTATTCGGCCAAGGATCTCGGCCCCGATCGCGTCAAGCCGAAGCCGGACATCTTCCTGCACGGCGCCAAGCAGTTCGGCGCCGATCCGGCCCGCACTTTGGTAATCGAGGACTCGGTGCACGGCATAAACGGCGCGCGCGCTGCTGGCATGCGCGTCGTCGGCTTCACCGGCGCCTCGCACACCTATCCTTCGCATGCGGACCGGCTGACGGATGCAGGCGCGGAAACGGTCATTTCGCGCATGGTCGACCTGCCGGGCGTCATCGCCGCGCTGGCGGAATGGCAGGAAGCGATCTAGACGCGCCGCAAGGCGTCGCTTTAAATCCGCCGTGTCGAGGCAAACCCGCCGTGTTGAGGCGCTTGCGCGCAAACGCGCGGCGCCCTGTGACATTCCCTGTGGCGTTCAACGCGCCAGTGCCCACGCAATCATGTCCGTGACGACATCTCGCCGCGCCTCAAGAACGCGCGGCGATCATCCTACAAGCGCACAACTGATGCGGGCTTAATTGGTGTTGTAGGGGCCTTCGTCGAAGCCGACGTAGATCTTGGCGAAGGAGCCGGCACCGCCGGGGATGACGACGTTGGCTTCGGTGAACACGAATTGCGCCGTGCCTTCGGCCGGGATCGTCACGCTGAACTTATTGAGGTTCGAGTAGAGCGTGTTCTCGCCATCGGAGGCGGCGACGCGGATCGGCAGGGTGACGGCGCCGGGATTGCCGGCCGGGCCCGAGACGATGCGGCCCTGGGCCAGCACGGTCACCTTCAGTTCGTTCGCCGTCTGCACGCATTGGCGCGTGGTGGCTGCCAGCGTCGCCTGGTAGATCAGCTTCTGTGGATCGTCCTTCGCACCCTTGGCATAGGTGCGGTGCACTGCGGTGCCCTCGCGCAGATAGACCTGGGGGCAGGCGCCCTGGATCACGGCCGGCTGCTGCGCGGCTGCCTGCTGCCCGGACGAAACGCCGAGATCGGTGGTCTTGTCTGTCTGGTTACATCCCGTGACGATTGCGAGCAAAGTAACGCCCAGAAGGCGGCGGCCGGTCTTACCAATCACGTGTCTCTCACCCCTGCATTCGGACTTCGTGCGCCCGCTTCAACTTATAAAAAACGGGCCTTTCGAGACCCTCGCGGATGCTCTATAGCAGCGGTGCGGCAAAAAATCGATTGTCCAAAGAAGACCTTCCACTTTTTGCTGTATCCGTTCGCATGGGAGCGCTTGCGCCTTCATGCCAGGCACGCCGACGGGCCGCGCAGCCTCGTCACGCTCCGCAATGCGCGGCCGACGCCGCGACCGAACAGGAAGGAAGTTTCGTGAACGCAGACGCATGCCGCACCGGCCTCCTGCCTCCGACCGCTCCTTCGCACACGTCCACCGGACAGTTTCAGGCCGTACAAATTCAGGAATGATCACGTGAAGTACATCTCGACGCGGGGCGAGGCCCCTACCCTCGGTTTCTGCGACGCGCTGCTTGCCGGCCTTGCGAGCGACGGCGGCCTCTACGTTCCCAAGGAATGGCCCTCGTTCTCGAAGAAACAGATCCGGGCGATGCGCGGCATGACCTACCAGCAGGTCGCCTTCACCGTGCTGTCGCCGTTCGTGAACGGCGAGATCGACGACAAGACGCTGAAGGCGATGATCGACGAGGCCTATGGCACCTTCCGTCATCCGGCCGTGGCACCCCTGGTGCAGACAGGCCCCGACGCGTTCATCCTCGAACTGTTCCACGGCACCACGCTCGCCTTCAAGGACGTGGCGATGCAGCTTCTCGCACGCCTGATGGACCACGTGCTGGCAGAGCGCGGGCAGCGCGCCACGATCGTCGGCGCCACCTCGGGCGATACCGGCGGGGCTGCGATCGACGCCTTTGCCGGACGCGAGCGCACCGACATCTTCATTCTCTTCCCGCACGAAAAGGTCTCGCCGGTCCAGCAGCGGCAGATGACGACGTCGAGCGCGGCCAACGTGCATGCGATCGCGGTGAAGGGCAATTTCGACGACTGCCAGAACCTCGTCAAAGCCATGTTCAACGACAAGGGCTTCCGCGAGAAGATGCAGCTTTCCGGCGTCAACTCGATCAACTGGGCGCGCATCATGGCCCAGATCGTCTACTACTTCACGAGCGCGGTCGCGCTCGGCGGGCCGGACCGCAAGATCTCCTTCACGGTGCCGACAGGCAATTTCGGCGACATCTTCGCAGGCTTCGTCGCCAAGCGCATGGGACTGCCGGTGGACCGGCTGGTGATCGCCACCAACGACAACGACATTCTCGCCCGCACGCTCAAGACCGGCCGCTACGAGATGCGCGGCGTGGTCGCGACCACCTCGCCGTCGATGGACATCCAGATATCCTCCAACTTCGAGCGGCTTCTGTTCGAGGCCTACGGGCGCGATCCGGCGGCGATCCGCACCTTGATGGAAGGGCTGAAGCAGTCCGGCGCCTTCGAGATCGAGGAAAAGGCGCTGAGGGCGATCCGCAAGGAATTCCGCGCCGGCCGCGCGACGCAGAAGCAGGTGGCAAAGACGATCGCCGAAACCCTTGAAAAGACCGGCTATCTGCTCGATCCGCACACCGCCACCGGCGTCTTCGTCGCGGCGAAGAACGCCCGCCCCGCAAGCCCCATGGTGACGCTTGCGACCGCCCATCCGGCGAAATTCCCCGCCGCGGTAAAATCGGCGTGCGGTATTGACCCGGCGCTTCCGTCGTGGCTTGCTGACATGATGCAAAGGGAGGAGCGGTTCGAAATCCTGGATCCGGAACTTGCCACCGTGGAAGCCTTCGTCGGCCAACACTCCCGAATTCGGGGTTAGTAATCGCGGAAAGTCGGAAAATGAGAGTTGAGTGCACCAGGCTGCCGTCGGGTCTGACGGTCGTCACCGAGAACATGCCGCATCTTGAGAGCGTCGCGCTCGGCGTGTGGATCAAGTCCGGCTCCCGAAACGAGACGCCGGAAGAGCACGGGATTGCCCACCTGCTCGAACACATGGCCTTCAAGGGCACGGCGCGCCGGTCGGCCCGGCAGATCGCCGAGGAGATCGAGAACGTCGGCGGCGAAGTCAACGCCGCCACCTCCACAGAAACGACGTCCTATTATGCCCGAGTGCTCAAGGACCACGTCCCTCTCGCCACCGACATTCTAGCGGACATCCTGACGGAATCCGCCTTCGACGAGGAAGAACTGGTTCGCGAGAAGCAGGTGATCCTGCAGGAGATCGGCGCTGCGAACGACACGCCGGACGACGTCATCTTCGACAAGTTCTCCGAGGTCGCCTACCGCGACCAGACGATCGGCCGACCCATCCTCGGCACGCCGGATTCGCTCATGTCGTTTTCGCCTGAGGAAATCCGCGGCTATCTCGGACGCAACTACACCACCGATCGCATGTTCGTGGTGGCGGCCGGTGCCGTCGATCACGACAACTTCGTCGCCGACGTGGAGAAGCGTTTTTCCACGCTGCCGCAGACGCCAGCCGCCACGCCCGTTCTGGAGACTGCCCACTATACCGGCGGCGACGTGCGCGAGACCCGCGATCTGATGGACGCACAGGTCCTGCTCGGTTTCGAGGGCAAGGCCTACCATGCCCGCGACTTCTACTGTTCGCAGATCCTCGCCAACATCCTGGGTGGCGGCATGTCCTCGCGGCTGTTCCAGGAAGTGCGCGAGTATCGCGGGCTCTGCTATTCCGTCTACGCCTTCCACTGGGGTTTCTCCGATACCGGTATCTTCGGCATCCACGCCGCGACCGGCGGCGAGAACCTGCCTGAACTGGTGCCCGTCATCATCGACGAGTTGCGCAAGTCCGCCGACCGGATCGAGCAGCAGGAGATCGACCGCGCACGGGCGCAGATCCGCGCGCAGCTCCTGATGGGCCAGGAAAGCCCAGCGGCTCGCGCCGGCCAGATCGCCCGGCAGATGATGCTCTATGGCCGCCCGATCCCGAACGAGGAGTTGATGGAGCGGCTTGAGAGCATCACCGTCTCGCGGCTGACCGATCTCGCCGGCCGCCTCTTCTTCGACACGAAGCCCACCCTGTCTGCGATCGGTCCGCTGGAGCATCTCGCTGCGGCCGGCGACATCGTCAGCGCCCTGTCGCGCGGTGAAGCTCCCCAGCGCGCAGCAGGCTGAAGGTCATCGGGATCGCCTTCGCCACGAGCGCCGGCAGCGGACCTGATCGTCGGCGTCGGCCAGCCTGCCTGCGCCTTGGTGCAGCGCCATGATGCGGCCCGAAACATCCGGTTTGACGGGGTTGCCGGCGTTGTCCTAGTGTCAATCTGTTAAGGCTGGCGCAGCCAGGCCGGCATCGGCGCAATCGCCGCAACGGAGAGACATGCATGGCACGGTCGGTATTTCGGTTCCTGTCGCGGCAGTCCGACACCGTGGTGCTCGAAGGCGGCGCACATATGCTGCGGCTGCCGCGCTTCTCCGACTATCGGCAATGGTATCAGCTTCGCTCCGAAAGCCGCCATTTCCTCGAGCCCTGGGAGCCGACATGGCGGAGCGACGAACTTTCTGAGAGCGCCTATCGCGCGCGCGTGGTGCGCAACGAACAGGAATTCGCCAGCGGCCAGGCCTTGCCGCTGTTCCTCTTTCTCAAGGAAGAGCAGCGACTGCTTGGCGGCATGACGATCGGCTACGTCCGGCGCGGGGCGGCGCAATGCTGCATGATCGGGTACTGGATGGGCGAGCGCCATGCCGGCCGCGGGCATATGCTTTCCGCCGTGCAGCTGGCCATCCCCTACATCTTTTCAGAGCTTCAGTTGCACCGTATCGAGGCAGCCTGTATTCCTGAGAACACGAGGAGCATCCGCCTCCTTGAAAAGGCCGGCTTTCAGCGCGAAGGCTACCTGAGAGAATATCTGAAGATAAACGGGGAGTGGCGCGACCATCTGATGTATTCGCTGCTGGCAGGGGACAGAAGCCAGCAGCCGATGCAGGTCACGCCGGAGAGAGGGCTGCAAGACCCCCAGGCTACAGGAAATTAACGCTTCGATGACATTCCGATCCGTGCCGTCACTGCTGTTCGTCAGCCGGGCGCTGGCCCTTATCCTACTGACGGCGCTCTCGCTCGTCGGGCCGCTTGCCACGAGCGCACGGGCCGTCGAGCCGGTGCAGATCTCCCGTGACGACACGGCGCTCGACATCACGGCGACGACGGAAATCTACACGGGACGCGGCGAGGCCTTCCAGGTCTCCACGGCACCCGGCACGGACGGCATCGTGCGCCGCATCGAGGTGCGCGCCGCCAATCCGAACCACGAAGGCGACTGGGCAGTCTTCGCGCTGACCAACGTCTCCGACGAACAGATCGACCGCGTCATCGTCGCTCCGCATTTCCGGCTCGTGGGATCGAAGATCATCTGGCCCGACCTCGGCTCGCAGCGCATCCTCTCCATCACGCCGAGCGAGGGCTTCGCGCTCGACCGGCAGCCGAGCGACGAGGCGGACGTGTTCCGGATCACGCTCAACCCGGGTTCGGTCGTTACCTTCGTTGCCGAGCTTGCGACGCCAGACCTGCCGCAAATGTATCTTTGGGAGCCAGACGCCTACAAGGATACCGTCAACGCGTTCACGCTCTATCGCGGCATCGTGCTCGGCATCGCAGGCCTTCTCGCCGTGTTCCTGACCATCCTGTTCGTGGTCAAGGGAACCTCGATGCTCCCGGCAACGGCCGCACTCGCCTGGGCGGTGCTGGGCTACATCTGCGTCGATTTCGGGTTCCTGTCCAAGCTGATCAGCGTGACTGCGGGCGACGAGCGGATATGGCGGGCGGGAACGGAGGTGTCGCTGTCGGTCGGCCTCGTCGTCTTCCTTTTCACCTACCTGAACCTAAACCGCTGGCATGCACACCTTTCCTACGCGACGCTGGCGTGGATCCTGGGCCTCGGGCTTCTGTTCGGCGTGGCCGTCTACGACCCGCCCATCGCCTCCGGCATCGCGCGCATCTCCTTTGCGCTGACGGCTTCGGCCGGCATCGTCCTGATCGCCTATCTCGGCTTCAAGCGCTACGACCGCGCGATCCTGCTCGTGCCGGCCTGGGCGCTCATCCTCGTCTGGCTGTTCGGGGCCTGGATGACGGTGACGGGCAAGCTCGACAACGACATCATCCAGCCCGCACTCGGCGGCGGCCTTGTGCTGATCGTGCTTCTCATCGGCTTCACCGTGATGCAGCACGCCTTTACTGGCGGCGCCTACCAGCAGGGCCTGTTTTCCGACCTGGAACGGCAGTCGCTGGCGCTCACCGGCTCGGGGGACACGGTCTGGGACTGGGACGTGGCGCGCGACCGCGTCGTGACCATCCCCGACATCTCGGCGCAGCTCGGCCTGTCGCCCGGCGTCATGCACGGGCCGGCGCGCAACTGGCTGCCGCGCCTGCACCCGGACGACCGGGACCGGTTTCGCGCCACGCTCGACGTGCTCCTGGAGCATCGCCGTGGCCGCCTGAACCACCAGTTCCGCGTCCGCGCCGAGGATGGCCACTACCATTGGCTGGCGATCCGTGCCCGGCCAGTTCTCGGCTCCAACGGCGAGATCATCCGCTGCGTCGGCACGATCGTCGACATCACCGAGCAGCGCAACTCGGTGGACCGGCTGCTGCAGGACGCGCTGCACGACAACCTTACCGGCCTGCCGAACCGCCAGGTCTTCCTCGACCGGCTGCAGGCGATGCTCTCGATCGCCGGCTCCGGCGAGACGGTGCGCCCGACCGTGCTGGCGATCGACATCGATCGCTACAAGCAGGTCAACGACGCGCTTGGCATCGCCGCCGGGGACAACATCCTCGTGGCGCTTTCCCGCCGCCTGCGCCGGCTCCTGAAGCCGCAGGACACGCTTTCGCGCCTTTCCGGCGACCAGTTCGGCCTGATCCTGCTTTCCGAGCGAGATCCGGCCAAGGTGGCCGACTTCGCCGATGCGGTCAGCAAGGCCATCACCGTGCCGATCAACTTCGCCAACCGCGAGATCATCCTGACCGCATCGATCGGGCTCGTGTCCTGGCTCGATCCGCAGCAGGATGCGGCGAGCCTGCTCAACGACGCCGAGCTTGCCATGTACCGCGCGAAGAAGGCCGGGGGAAATCGCGTCGAACCGTTCCGCCCCGCCTTCCGCACCATGGGCACCGACCGGCTTCAGCTGGAAACGGACCTTCGCCGTGCCATCGAACGCAAGGAACTGTCGCTCGTCTACCAGCCGATCGTGCGGCTTGCGGACGCGGAGATCGCCGGCTTCGAGGCGCTGATGCGCTGGGAGCACCCCAAGCGCGGCAGCATTTCACCGGAAGAGTTCATCCCGATCGCCGAACAGTCCGACCTGATCAGCCAGCTCGGCGCGTTTGCCTTCGACAAGGCGGCAAGCGACCTGATGGACTGGCAGTTGCAGACCGGCGATCTGCCGATCTTCGTCTCGGTCAACCTCTCCAGCGCCCAGCTTCTCAACAACGAACTCTACAACGACGTGCGCGCGGTGCTTTCCAAGACCCGCTGCGAGCCGCACAAGCTGAAGTTCGAGCTGACCGAATCTGTGGTGATGGAGAATGCCGAGCAGGCGCGACTGGTGCTGAACAAGCTGCGCGAGGCGGGCCTCGGACTGTCGCTCGACGACTTCGGTACCGGCTATTCCTCGCTTGCCTATCTCACCCGCTTCCCCTTCGACACGATCAAGATCGACAAGGCGCTGGTGCGAGACAGCTCCGACAAGCGCACGGTGCTGCTCCGCTCCGTCATCTCGATGGCCCGCGAGATGGAAATGCAGGTTGTCGCCGAAGGCATCGAGACCGAAGAGGACGCGATCGAACTCGGACGCATGGGCTGCGAATTCGGCCAGAGCTACCTCTTCGGCCCACCGATCAACTACGATTCCGTGCTGCGGCTGCTGAAAGAACGGTTTCCCCTAATGAAGCGGGCGTGAGGCAGCGATCGCCCCCGCCCTCGCAAAGCTTCCTGCCTTGATACCGGCCCTCAACGCCCCCGTGCCTTCGCAACAAGGCTTCGGACGAGTTCAAGCTTCTCGACCACCGCGGGCGACAGCACGAACGGATAGCTGTCCGGCTGCCCCATGGAGCGCTGGATTTCGTTGATGGCGACGCTGAGTGGCACCCATGAGAGGACCAGCCGCTCCGCACTTCGGACGCGGTAGGGATCGAAGGTCACATCCGCTTCCAGTTCCTCGTGGCCCCCTGGATCGGTGTTGAGGCCGAAGGCACGCGCCGTCTCCAGCGTATCGACGATGTGGACGTAATGCGCCCAGCATTCGGCGAAATCCTCGGCCGGGTGGGCGCTCGCATAGGGGCTGATGAAATGCTGCTCCCAATCGGCCGGCGGGCCTTCGCGATAATGCCGCTGGAGTGCTGCGCCGTAGTCCTCGCTCTCGTCGCCGAAGACGGCGCGGCAGCGGGCGAGATCCTCCTCGTCTGCGACCAGCCGTCCCCAGTAGAAGTGGCCCACCTCATGGCGGAGATGACCGAGAAGGGATCTGTAGCGCTCATCCATCGCAACACGGACGGCTTCGCGCACGTCATCGTCCGCCTCCGCCGCCCGCAGGCTGATCTGGCCATCCTCATGGCCGGTCATGGCCGGAACGAGGTTGCCGTTCGCGTCCAATTCGTCGGCGAGGAAGTCGAAGACGAGACCTTTTTCCGGCTGCTCCTCTCGGGTCGGATGCGGCAAGTTCCAGCGAAGGATCGAATAGAAGAGATGCTGCTGTGCAGCCCCGATGCGTTGCCAGCGTTGCAGGCCGACCGGATCGGTGGTCGGCACGATACGATTGTGCATGCAGGCGAGGCAGAAGGCCCGGTCGCTTCCCTCCGGTACCAGCCAGTTGCAGACGTCGATCGCCGCATTGTCGCATAAGCGCCTGCTCACGCCCGGCTTACCCGCAACCTCGAAGCTGCCGTCCTCGATCGGGACGAGCGCGCGCAGAAGCATATCCGACGTATCGAAGCCTAGCCGCGCGCCGCAGCGAACGCATTGCCGGTTGCGAAAATGGAGGGTCTGACCGCATGTGTCGCACTGAAAGAGCCGCATAGGGGTCTCCATCGGCAGGCCGGATGCCGCGCTGTGAGGATTGCTGCCTCTCAACGCGCCTGTCCGGCATCTGTTCCCGCACGATCTTCCGTCCGCGCCAATCGATCTGCGTCCGCCATTCCACAGGAGCCATCGCGACCAACGATCTGGACGACACGGGTGCGAAGCGCCCCGGCGCTGCATCTGGTGCATGCGAAAGTACCGGGCGGGCGGCCGCCCCCCCCCCGCGTCCGGGCAACAGTGTCAGGCGTGGCCGGCTTCCATCGAGAGCATGGCGGGGGTGACCCCCATGGAGGCAAGGGCGCGGTCGTATTTCTCGCCGATCGGCGTATCGAAGATCAGCTCGTCGAAGGCCGGGCAAGTCAGCCAGCCGTTGGAGGCGATCTCGTTTTCCAGCTGTCCCGCACCCCAGCCGGCATAGCCAAGCATCAGCAGGCCGCGCCGCGGACCCTCGCCACGCGAAATGGCGCGAACGATATCCAGGGTGGCCGTCAGGCTGATGTCATCGCTGACGGGGATGCTGGATTCGGAGCTGTAGTCGTCGGAGTGCAGGACGAAACCGCGGCCGCTTTCGACCGGGCCGCCGCAGCGGATCGGAAAGTCGATCGTGCGCGTCGGCAGGCGGATCAGCTCATCCTCCTCGACCAGCTGCAGGTGCAGCAGGACGTCGGAAAAGCTCATCTGCTGGGGCCGGTTGATGATGAAGCCCATCGCTCCATCGTCTGAATGGGCGCAGATATAGACCACCGTGCGCTCAAAATTCTTGTCGAGCATTCCTGGCATGGCGATCAGGAATTGACCGTCAAGGAAGCCCCGTTCACGTCTGTTTTTCAGGACCGACATCGCCATAATGCAACCAGCCTATCAATTCGCGGCGAAATGAAAAGCGACTTCTGGACGCCGCGACGCTTTTGTTCGATGCTCGGCGAGCACCCCTCTCCATGAACTGGGCTGGCGAATGCGACATTCAAGAGAATATGATCGCGAATTGCCGGAAATTGATGGAATTAGCCCCCGACCGACGTTACATGCACATCTTATGAAACGCTTTCGTTTGCTCCTTTCCGGCCTCTGCGCCCTAGCCCTGCCGCCGGGCATGGCAACGGCTGCGAGCTCGCCATGGTTCGAAACGCAGGGCGGCGGCGTGCGGCTGGTGGTGCTGCCGGAGGAGCCAGACGGTGCGATCCCCGCCCTGCTCGACATCAAGCTCGAGCCGGGCTGGAAGACCTACTGGCGTGATCCGGGGCAAAGCGGCATATCACCGTCGATCACGTTTTCGGAGGGCTCGGGGCTGACGCTGCAGTCGGTCGGCTTTCCGGTGCCCAAGCAGTTCGACGACGGCTTCACGCGCTATGCAGGCTACGATCGCTCTGTCGCCCTGCCGCTGACGCTGCGGCGCACCGGCGCCCCCTCGGAGGGCGGCGACATTTCGGCTTCCATCTTTCTGGGCGTGTGCAAGAACATCTGCATTCCCGTCCAGGCTGACCTGTCGGTCGGCGTCAAGGCGGCGAGGACGACCGATCCGGTCGAAAAGGCAATCGTCGCCGCCGCCGTGGCGGCGCTGCCGGCTGCCCCTTCGCCCGGCTTCACCGTCACCGACGCGCACTGGAACAAGGCGGGCGACGTGTTGATGGTGTCGTTTACCGCGCCCGAGCCGACGACCGAGCGGCCGCTGCAGGTCTTCGTTTCCGGGCCGCCCGGCTACCAGTTCGACACGTCTTCTACACCGGTGCGGGAGGGCGATGCCTATCGCATCGAGGTGCCGCTGCGCTACCGGCCGAAATCGGCCAACCTCGCCGATGGCGATTTCCTGTTCACCGCCGAGAGTGGCGGGAAGACGCTGGAAATGCAGCTTGCCATCGATTGAGCGCGGCCTATATTCCGCGGCGACCGCCGTGCGTCCGCACGGACGTTTCAAGCCAAGGAGAACGATCGTGACGATTGCCGTAGGAGACAGACTGCCCGACCTGAAGCTCAAGGAACGCACCGCGGACGGCCCGGTGGACGTATCCACCGGCGACCTGTTTTCGGGCAAGCGCGTCGTCCTCTTTGCCGTTCCCGGCGCGTTTACGCCAACCTGCTCGCTGAACCACCTGCCGGGCTATCTCGAAAACCGTGACGCGATCCTCGCCAAGGGCGTGGACGACATAATCGTCGTCGCCGTCAACGATCACCACGTCATGGGTGCCTGGGCGAATTCCACGGGCGCAGCCGGCAAGCTGCGCTTCATCGCCGACTGGGACGCAGCCTTCACCAAGGCGCTCGGCCTGGACGCCGACCTCTCCGCAGGCGGCCTCGGCGTGCGCTCCAAGCGCTACTCGATGCTGGTCGAGGACGGCGTGGTCAAGACGCTCAACGTCGAGGAAAGCCCCGGCCAGGCGACCGTCTCGGCCGCCGCTGCGATGATCGGGCAGCTCTGAGGCGAGCAGAAGGACCTGCGGCACTGGCCCCACCTGCACGCCTTGCCGACTGACCATCCCTGCTCCCGTCACCCCGGACGTGATCCGGGGTCCAGTAGCGCCGCGTCGGCTGCGCAGGCAAATGCATTTTCGCGCAAGGACTTGCGCGGCTGGATGCCGGATCAAGTCCGGCATGACGGAGAATATTGAAGCCCGGGCATGACGACGAGATGTGTGGCAGCTTCATGCTACCGTCACCCCGGCCTTGAGCCGGGGTCCAGCGGCGCCGCGTCTGCGGCGCGGGAAATGCTTTATCGCGCAAGGATTTGC
>JAEYDD010000031.1 GCA_023404095.1 Pseudomonadota bacterium
GAGTGTATTTGTTGCCAAGACAATCTTCGTAAAAAAAACGCCGAACAAAATACTTCGTAAGATTGTAGAAGTTACATAGACTAATTGCCCTTTTAGAATGACAATTAGTCAATAGAATTGTATGATGTCCTTCTCGATGGAGGCGTTTTAGAAGACTGAATAAGTTATTGTTCAACTCTGTCTCACTGAGGTATGATTCAAAGCACTTTTCTTTACGATCAATTATTTCATCAATTTGGGTTTGTGTCAATTGGGGAAATAACTTCTTTAGTTCGTCCCTTGTAAATCTCTTGCCATTTTCAATATTACAGTTTACACCCAGTACTGAACTTATTGCCTCGGAATAGGCAAGGCTGTTAGCTTTATCCGTTTTGATTAATGTATTGTCCATATCGAAAACAAAAACATTGTTGGGATTCTGAGTGTTCATAATGCTTGTCTTTTAATTTCTGTAGCAAAGGTAAATGCATATTGCGAACTCTATATTCGTACTACAGAATAACTATCAAGCATTGATTTAATACGGTTAAAAATATCGTCTTGGATGGATGAAGGCGACAACACGATAAGTTCTTTACCAAAAGAACAAAGTTCACGGATTAACTCATAGTTCGAGATGCAATCTATAGAGAAAAATGCACCCTCATTAAGAGATGGATATTGCCTACGGAATTCTTCATCTTTCTCATTTTTATATTGGCATTGTGAACCGTGAATAGGCTTAGTTCCAACATAGTCCTTAGAGCGATTGCTCACCCAAAAAAGGATATGTTCAACATCCCGGTTTTCATATAGAGTTACTCCAATAATATCTTCGAAACGCTCAGCCAAATCTTCATTACATGGTTTATATTTCATTTCAGGAAGGGTTGTCACGACATCAATTCTGTCAAGGGCGAAATTAAGGATTTTGCCATCATCATCAGCTGCACCAATCAAGTACCACCTATTATTATATTGTTTAAGCAAATAGGGATGGAAAATGATTTCTCTAGTTTTCTTATCCGAGAAAGTGTGATATTCCAATTTAATGGTAACCTGATTTGATATGTTATCGAATAATACGCCCAACAAATTGGAATTCTGTAGATATGGGTTATTGCTAAAGCTAATGATTCGAGGACGTTTCTTCAAGCCAAGTCCGATTTTGAAACGGTCAAGCCATTCAAAGTGAGCCAAACCATCAAATTGTCCTATTGTGTTAAGCACCTCCAATATCAGGTTGCTTTCTTCCTCACTCAGTTCCTTTCTGAAGATAGTAAAAGAAGGGTTCTTATATCTTATACACCGATGACCATTAACTCTATAGCGTTCTATTTCAGCATAGAATGGATCGTACTCCAAATAGTTTATGTCCTTTTCAATACAACGCTGAGATACTTCAGGGAATCCTGCATCAATAAGTTTCTCATTGCATTTTTCTGTGAGGTCATGAATATCATAGAAATGATGCCTATCAGACAGCATTTCATCAAGATACTTATACCTTGTCAAAGCATTCTTATTCGTTGGCATATCTTAATATTTTTGCAAAAGTAAATGCGACTCACGAACACAATGTTCGCGTAGTTTGGTTATGTTTGCGATAATAAATAAGCTTTGTACTCACGAACTATCAGTTCCTTAATGTCAACTTCCAATAAATCTGCTATCTTTAGCAAACTAGCAATATCTGGCTGTGATGTATTTGTGCACCATTTTGACACAGTAGATGGATTGACTCCCATTTGTTCTGAAAGCCATTTACTAGTACGTTTTTTCTCAACTAAAACGAGTTTTATTCGATTTACATCTTCCATTATTACATCTTTTAATTGCAAAAATAGTGATTATTTTTCATTTTTATTATTGCTTGGCAATAAATTTACTAACTTTACACTTAAAAATTTGAATCAGATAAGTATTATGAATGTTATTTTTACTGCCAAAACAGTTATTGAGGGAAACTTTGTACTGAAAGAACCCATACAGATATTATATTGTTTACATAAAATTGATTTGTATTTCGAAGGCGGAATGTATATGTTGTCTGTTTCCAAAGAGATAAACATGAAGCATTCTGATTTAGTCGAATTATCTAGGAATGAAGGAAAAGCATCATTTGCTACGAACATTAACAAATATCTTGACAGTAAGATGCTTGATATATTTCGTAACATAGAAGTTTATGGTGGATTTCAACATGGCATAATGAAAGTCTATTATAATGAATACTTAGATCTATCATGGATAGATAAAGCCAAAAACAAGGTGTTGTTTTCTATGAGAAAATCATTAAACAAACAGAAAAAGGTATTAATTACTAGTGACAATTTCTCAAAACTAATGTCTGATAAAACATTTATACCAGAAGCCAAAGTTCCATATAATTTCTTCCGAGAAGCTAATAGCTATCTAGATAAACTAGATTATATTTCAGCTTATATTCATTTTTACATGATTTTAGAATATTGCTTTGCAAAAGGGAAATTTTCTGCAGAGCAAAAAAAGAATTTCAAGAAATCTGATATGCTTAAATATGCTGTATTATCGACAATAAACATGATGAAAGAGCGGAACTATGATTTATATTTAGAGATTAAGCAGGAATGCACCGATAAACACAAAGAACTAAATTTCGATTCTCTTATTGATATAATGTATCATTATCGTGGAGATTTGTCACATGCAATGAAAAGAGCTGTTTATGAAGAGAATCAAAAGTCAGTAAAATCAATAACCATCTTCATCTCATCTGTTTGTTTCTTTGTTTGTGGTAATATGAAAGTTTATTGTAGAAAGTTTGTTTCGGATGAGACGAAAAAACACAGAGTAAACGAACATATAAAAAGATTAGAACTACAGCTTGGTCTTAAATAGAGTCAAAGCATATAGGTTTGGTATAAACGTGAATTGGCTGGGAGTGTTTTGAACTGCGACTCATTTTGTCGCAAAAACATAAATTATTTGCGACAATACTATGGCTTATGCCAAACAAGGGTAGGTACTTAGCATTTCCAAATGGACTTGGAACAATCTTCACTCCCTCGTTTCTGCGTAAACAATGCGTAAACAAACTATTTCAGTTAAGGGGATTTAGTGAGTTTTACCGAGAGTGGTAGGCTGCATAATTACTTGATATTCAATGAAAACTAAAATCGTTGACTATCGCAGAATATCATCTTATCGTTCTCATAATCTGGAGGTCCCTGGTTCAAGCCCAGGCTGGTCCACAAACTAAAAGGCTCATCTCTAACGAGATAGAGCCTTTTTTAGTTCATGGAGACCTCCGATTAAGGGTCTGTTGCTTGGTTATATTTAGTATTGTATTAGGTATTTGTTGACTAATTGTTGACTGATTTAAACATTACTAACATGCTGACTATCAAAGCTGAAATCAAGAAGAGTGAACTAAAAGTTGACGGAACGTACAATGTTAAGATTAGATTTACTTTAGACCGTAAGGTTAAAAGACTATCAACTAATCTATTTATAACTTCAAAAGACCTAACTAAATCCCTCAAATTTAAAGAGGACACTTCCATTAAGAGAGCGATAGATAGACTGGTACTTTATTACAGAGAACAGTGTTTCAAACTGCAATTAGACCAAAATCATTATTCGTTAGATGAGATAATTGAGTTCTTAAACGGAGAACAAGAGAAGCAACAAACCATTGACTTTATAAAGTTCAGTCGTGAGTGGATAGCCTCAACCACTATCAAAGGTGCACCTAACTACACCACTGCCATTAATGCCTTAGTCCGTTTCATAGGTAAAGAGGAATTGGATATTAATTTGATTACCCTTGACTTCTTAGAAAGCTTTAAAGCATTCTTGAATAAAGAACGTGAGATACGGACTAAAAGATTAATGCAGCAGGGTAAACGGGTACCTTCCAATCGTTCACTCTCTCTATATTTGATAAGCATTAAGAAGTTATTCAATGAAGCCAAGAAGAAATACAATAAGAAGGAGAAGAATTTAATCCTAATCCCCAACTCACCCTTCATGGAACTTGAAATACCCAAGCAGGAAGCAACAAGAAAGAGAGCCATATCCGCAGATATTATAAAGAAGCTATGGAAGCTACCCTATAAAGATATGAAGAAAGGCTACAAATCTACCTGCCATTATAATTTGGCAAAGGATTGTTTCATTCTATCATTCTGTCTTATGGGAATCAATTCAGCAGACCTTTACAATGCCACTGAAATGGAAGGTTATACAATCGTCTATAATCGTACCAAGACGAAAGACCGTAGATTGGATAAGGCTCAAATGAAGGTTGACATACCCAGATTAATCCTGCCTCTTGTTGAGAAGTACAAGGATAAGACTGGTAAACGTCTCTTCAATTTCTATCAATACTATGCTGACGAGAAGGATTTCAATAAGGCTATCAACTACGGCTTAAAAGAAATTTGTACAATATTAGAAATTGACGATTTGGAATACTACGCAGCAAGGCATAGTTGGGCTACCATTGCACTTAATAAAGCTGGCATTGATAAATATATAGTCCATGCAGCACTTAACCATATTGACGATGCAATGAAAGTAACGGACATCTATATTGAACGTGATTTCGTAAATGAGAACAAGGCTAATACTAAGGTTGCGAAGTACGTGTTTGGCAAGTAAGCTAATAATTCCCCACTAAAAATCTACTGAGCTATAATTAGTCGCTATCCTTTTTCGGCTTCCACATGCTTCAAAGGTAGAATGCCTAAAAAGGATATCAAATCAACACTTCAGTAATTTAATGGATATCAGTTATATACAAATTAAAACATATAATTATACGCTATCCTATTTCTAGTGTATAAGGGAAATACTAGACTATATATCTAAAAAACGACATCAAACGAAACAAATGCAGGTTCTGGCAGATTCCCCAGCCCGATAATCTTATGCAATTTTGTACACAAAGCCATCTGATAGATTCGTTTATCCAATATCAACTTGGCTATGGGTACTCCCGAGTAATTGAAAACCAGCACCTTGTTCGCCATGGATTTTTGCGGGTCATTATAGTCATACTCGCTTAAAAGTTGATCTAAGTACAAAATATAGATATATTGGTCATCCATTGCCAAATCCAACACCTGCCCAAAGCTTCTTGCCTTACTAAACAAGAGGTTATAGTCTTTACATTCATAAAAAGACCGATCAAAATAAAAGTTCCAGTCTTTTACCATGGTTCCATTTTCCAGGTGGTATTTAGCAAGATACGGCAGTTTGCTAGGCGCAAACACCATATGCCCGTCATGCGCCGACAGATAACCTTTCAAATTCATCCGTGAAGACTAGACAGAAATTTTGTTCCCCACCGGAGATTCGCCGAACCTCTGTAAAGGCTGCAGATTGGCATCCAGTAAGGAAAAGAAACTACCGTCCTTTCCGCACAATAGGGAGACAAAATGCTGTTCATCCAGTCGTACGAAATTATAATCTGCAGGATTGAGCTCACCTTGCACACGCTTATAAGGAGTTTTTTTTCTGGACAGCTCTTCAATTTCAATAGCATTTCCGTTGCCTTTTAGAGACATCACTGCCAACATTTGTATATTGACATCATTCAAACCGAAGGTGTTTTCGTGAGCGTATGTAATTATTGGCTGTAGGAACTCGCCAGGACCATTTCCCAATGAACCCCAAGTATGGATTTTTTTCATACCCGAAGGAATGGAATATACATGGCAAAAATCATTTTGGGCGACATGCGTCATTACCAAGAATGTATCAACACAGTCAATCCATCCCATATTAATCAGCAATTCTGTATCAGATTGCTCACCATCTACTCTAATCTCCTTATCAAAGGCTGGAAATTCTGTTTTAGATTCGAAGCTACAACTTGACAAGAAGCATAGAAGAATGAATATAATAGAAGTTGTTTTCTGCATAAGTACTTCAAAGCAACATGTAGAATAATCAATGAGCCCTACTTTAAGTTTCACTTTACATCTTATTACATATCTGTTGTAACAAGCTAATGGCTAAAAGTGAAATTTAAAGCAGGCTTAATAATTGCACTTTAGCACTAATCATTATATCCAACCAGGCCTTTTGGTATGACCCAGCAAAATATTTTCACCATAATCTCCGTCAGGATATATTACAACCATTGAATATAAATCAGGGAATTATCACTATCCTTTTTCAACTTCCACATGCTTCAAAGATGAAAAAGCATTAGTGTCCACCAATGAATTCTTACAACAAATTAAAGGCAAAGAATAACCTAAAATGGATCCTTGTAACATGAACTCGAATTACTTTTGCAGTACTTTCAAATTTAACAATTGCCCACTAAAATTTCCAGTAAAAGCTAATGGAAAAACAAGAGTGGACTGGTAGTACACCACCTCCTCGCCAATTTTATAAAGTATCTTTTTATCCAAAGTCTGATGTAGTTTTCCATCAATGTATAAACTTGTAGAGGTATGGTCACCTTTAATCACAATTTGTACCCGTTGACCGATAGGAAACATATAATCAAACTCATTTAAATAACCATCTGACCAGAATGCCAATTTTCCAGACTTTGGGCTACTCTGATACAAAATGGCATTGGAAGATTTAAAAAGCACACTGCCCTTATCTGCGGATTTTGCAGTGAAATCAAAAGCCACTTCATAATCATACCCTACTTCTTCTATCAAAAGCTTTTGATTCCTTTTCAACTTCGAGACTTGAAGCACTTTCCCATCCATCGTTTTTACCTTTGCTCCAATATTCACTCCCGGAGCTTCCGACAAAGCACGACGGCAAGAATCAAACCGTGCGAAAGACAAATCATCCACAGCACCGGTCCACATTTTCAAGCTTAATGTCTGCATAGCAGGATACGCACGATGATGAATGTCCTTGAAAGTAATCCCATTTCCAATGTAATCATTCCATACGGCAAACATTCCCCCTTTCACACGCCTATCATTCCGACTAAATATTCTATCATCAAACATATAGGGTTCCCAGTTATTAAAAATCCACTCTATATTCAGGTAATCGTGGTAATAGAGTGCCGTCAATGGTATTATGTACAATTGGCTACATGCCACATTCACCAATCCAAATCCCAATTCGGCCATTTCAAAGGGATCGGCATAACCATTGTACCAAATGTCCAATAGTACCTCGTCAGACTTCACAGGAAGATCTCCTCTGGCATGCGTCAATGCACCCCATGCCACCGCTTTCTTCCCAAAACCCTCCACATATTTAATGTAATAATCAGTAAAAAAGCGAAACTTTTCAACAACATTAGGATCCGAATTATCGTATTCATCTGTACCAATATGCACTTCTTTACCCCTAAACACCGGATTTTCTCCACCTAAATACTCTGCAAACAAGCTGTCCAAGAACAAATAAGTCTCCGGATTAAACAAATCCAGGTGATCCTCTCCGTACTCCTTACTAGCAATTTCCGGCTTATAGCGCGTAAAGGCCAATGAATGCGCAGGCACATCTATTTCCGGCAAGACAGTCACTCCATACTGCTCGGCTAACATCTGAAGTTCAACAAATTCTTTTTTTGAATAATGAGCCCCCTCCGTGGCCAATCCCGGAAACACGGTACTTTCTAATCGGAAAGCTGCGGGTGTTTGCGACCAGTCATTGCCATAGAACTTTTTAAAGCCGTTGTCATTCAAATGAATCTGGAAACAATTCATTTTATAATAGGACATTATCTTCACATAATCCCTCAAAAAGCCAATGGGGACAAATTTACGTCCTACATCCAACATAAATCCACGCTTAGGATAATTGGGCCAATCTACAGCCACTCCCTGCGGCACCGCCCCATCATACTGTTCCATCATTTGAAGAATGGTCCGAGTTCCCCAAAACACTGCCTGCGTCGTTGCACCCGTCAACACCATCCGATCAGACACATCCAAATAATACTTCTCCCGATTCTCTTCTGTTTCTTTTCCAGCCAAAGTCAAAAAAATATCTCCCGAGCAGGCAGAAACGCCTTCCGCCACCTTATATTTCCTGCCAAACATCACTGCTAAATCTTCGGCAAATGTGTTTGCCACCGGATTGAGTTCTGCTGCATAGCGGGGGTCCAACACCAACCGACACGATGAGCGCCAATAGCCATCCCCGCCTTTCCACTCCTGTAATGCCGGTATCACAAATGGCCTAGAATTTTCTGCCTTTAGCCCTGGCACAAATAGTATGCAAGACACTGCTCCCAATAACACACCTGCCTTAAACACCTGCAACACTTTACCAAAGAGAAACTGCCCCAAAAACAAAATAGTCATTTTCACATCACGAAATATCCACCTCATGTAGTTTGGTCCAAAAACATCAATCCAAGCATTATGCTTGGTAATCCATCTATCCAAAGCAAATTCCATACTATTTATTTTAAAGTTTCAGTTCACTCTACAAGAGTGATTTTTTTTACAAAAGTAACTCCATGATAAGGGACTTGTGTCCAAAATCCCCCTTTATACTCCCCTAAATCCTTTTGATGCCACAAATCACGAACAGAGACTTTTTCTGTATTTCCAAGGCTGCACCATAGACTATTAATCTGTGGAACCTCAGGTGCTTTGGGGGTTAGGATATATTTCTCCTTTGCCATCGATTTTGACCAAGAAGGAATTGGTACAATTTCCCCGCGGCCTACACAAGCAAGAAACAGCCACACCGTTAATAAACACAAACTCACTCTCATCTCAACTGGTCTTTATTTTATCACCGGATTAACAAACAACTCATCCATATACACTTGTTGCGAAGCTTCGAAAGCCACCTTCATATAACGGATGCTTTCATCCAATTGATCAAATAACAAGTTTTCAATCCATGCATCATGCCGATTGTTCGGGAAATGGGGAGTATCCTTGATAGAAGCTAATCTATATTCTTTTCCATCCAACGAAGTGAACAGATAAACTTTCAGCGGCATACCTATTCCATCTAAATTATAGTCCAGCATACGAAGCATGACTTTCCGTAGTCTGGTCTTTTTCTGCAAATCTACCACAAGCTCATGATAACCTTTCTCGAATTTCACCCAACGGGCATCTTTACTGTCTTCCTCGGCAACCCTGCCATCAAGCAATGCCTTCAAATCCGCTTTTCCCAACACCATGTCAATGGTAGCCCCGTTAGCCAATCTCTCCATAAAGGCAGCTTCGGCCAATTGCCAGCAGCCAATCCGCCTTTTCCAGGCCATATAGTCATTGTATACTTTATGTGACCACACCGGTTGCCCCAACTGATAAGTTGACGTGGGGCTTTCTATGATTCCACAAACCATAAATGAGATAATCCTGTCAACCCCTGCCACAGAAGCAGCCACTTGTTGAGATAAAAGACGCGGATAAGCGGCAGGAATCAAGGCCGAAGAACGGTCGTTGGTTCCCTGTTCCCAAGTGAAAGTCTCACAATTGGCCCACATCTCAATATTCAGACGGTTGTGGATGTCTCTCAACCGTTTCCAAGTCTTCTTTAAGCGAGGCAACATGAATTTATCGCGTACACAGCCCACTTCGTCCTGATAGGCTATGATGTCGACTTTCAGCTTTGCCAATTGTTTCTCATACTCCGGATTATCAAAATCAGACAGTCCGATACCATAAGGAGAAATCAGTGTCTTCTTATCCGGAGTCAATGCTCTTGCCTTTTTGGTCAATGCATTAACCGATTGTACAGCATGTTCTGCAAAAATGGGGCAAAGACAATCCTCTACCGGCAAATACCAGCCATAAAAGGCTTTATGATTTTTATAAAAGACGGCCAGTTCCTCCATAATTTGCAATTGGCGTTGTTTGATAGCAGGATCCTGCAAATTATCATCCTGGTCTTTTGCCCATCCAGTACTCATAAAAACCTTCATGTCATATCGGGCAGCCTCATCAAGAATGGCTTCCACAGGACTCTGTTTATCTTTATCATACCACCAGGGCATTAATTGAGAGGGATAATAAGCCTTACCCTCATTGGCAACTTCCATGAATACCAGATATTCAATGCCCATAGCTGACAGTTCCCGCACTTTAGCTTTCCATAATTCCGGATCCGTATTATCAAAACTCTGCGGATTGGTATATCTATTACGTACATCCTTATATGCCAGATTTATCCAAGTACCAGTAATGGGCTTCACCCTCAAAACAGATTCCTTCACCTTCTGTTTTCTCTGTCGGCCAGGAACATCATTGCCAGCAAAAACTACTGCCGACGGCAGTACGGCTGATATCATCAGTACCCCCAATAGGATTGGCAGAAAAATCCTCTTCATAATATACACATTTTTTTAATTAATAAAAGATCAATTGCCACCGGACGTAATAATTAACGCCAAACCTAAAATAAAGAGAATAAACATCAAGGCAATCAATAGATTAGTAGATTTAGAAGCCCCTTTGAATTCCTTCCAAATAAACACCCCCCATAATGCGGCAACCATCGTAGCCCCTTGTCCCAACCCATAGGAAATGGCAGCACCGGCTGTTCCGGCAGCAATATAACTGCACGCTGTTCCCAACGCCCAAATGGCACCCCCCAAAATACCAACCAAATGAGTATTCATATTTCCTTTGAAGTATTGACTGTAAGCCACAGGCACCCCCGTAAAAGGTTTCCTCATTAACAAAGAGTTGAATAGAAAGTTACTGATAAAGATACCTATTGCAAACACAAACAAGGCAGAATACGGAGTCATCATACCAACAGCAGGCGATTCCAGATTTTCCAAATCCATAGCAGCGGCGACAAAACGATAGAAAAACGCCATCAGAATACCAGCGCAGACAGCGATCAGAACTCCTCTTTTTCGGACAGTCTGACCTGATACTTCAGAAACTTTACTGGAAGCAATCCCATTAAAAACAATGGCCAACACAATCAAGAAGACACCCCCAAAAAGAGTGACAGGATCCCCCTTCGGTACACTAAAGTAATTGACAAATACGCCTAATACCAACGCCAACCCCACCCCTATCGGGAAAGCAACCGACATACCAGCCAACGACATGGAAGCCGACAACAATATATTCGAGGCATTGAATATGACGCCACCCAGAAAAGCGCTCCAAAAATTCTCCATACCAACTTGCTGCAAGTCCTGCATAAATCCGCGTCCCCCTTCTCCAATGCTGCCCAGTGTCAAGCCCCAAACCAAAGAAAAAAGAAGTATACCAATCACATAATCCCAATAGAACAATTCATAGCGCCATGTTTGGGCTGACAATTTTTGAGTATTTCCCCATGATCCCCAGCATAACATCGTGACCCAGCACAACGCTACCGCCAATCCGTAACTTTCAACTATAAACATAATCGTGATATTTAATATTGTTTTTAATGATTACAACTCTTCACGGTAAGGAATAGAAGACTGGGCTCCCATTCTGGTTACAGCTATGGATGAAGCTTTTGAAGCCATCACAGCAGCTTGTTTCAAGTCCATGCCCTCTGACAATCCTACGCACAAAGCCCCATTAAACGTATCTCCGGCAGCTGTAGTGTCAACAGGCTCCACTTTGAAAGCATCTATACGATAAGAAACGCCCTCTTCCCTTATAAGACATCCTTTCGAACCCAAAGTGATAATTACATTCTTTACCCCCATCGCGCAAATCTCTTCCGCCACTTTCTCAACATCGGCATCATTGGCAATCTTTATGCCCGTAAGCATCTCCGCCTCGATGCGGTTCGGAGTGACCATGTACAGATGCCGGAACAATTCTTTGGGAAGACTGCGGGCAGGAGCCGGATTCAGCACCACCTTCACTCCTTTCCCGAAAGCCTTTCTGGCAGCATACTCCACTGTTTGAAGCGGAATTTCCAATTGCATCAAGAGGATATCTCCCTCACACATTTCCTCCAACATTTTATCCACATCTTGTTCGTTCAACAACATGTTGGCACCGGATGCCACTACAATACTATTCTCCGCATGATCGTCCACGCTGATCAGAGCTACTCCGGAAGCAGAATCTTCATCGAGAGCAATATATCTTGTATCAATTCCTTCCTTTTTAAAATAACCGACAGATTGCCGACCTAATACATCATTCCCCAATTTTGCCATAAATATCAGATTGCCGCCCAATCTCTTTATTGCAACAGCCTGATTTGCTCCTTTTCCACCCTGGTTCATAAAGAATTCCCCTCCCAGAATCGTCTCACCGGGAGCAGGCAGATGAGAAGTTCTCACCACCATGTCCACATTGGAGCTGCCAATCACTATAATTTTTTTCATAACACTATATTATAAATAAATTCAATCTATTCATCATCGTGCCCGGAAGAACACAGGAGGTGTATCTCCGGCATCGGATACTGCCACACGAGCCGTTATTACCTTTTCATCTCCCGGAAAGAGCGTAATAAAATTGTCACTCCAGAATACCGGATTAATCTCCTTACCCCGGACGTCCAGCAAAGTCAGATGATTGAAATGGGACAAACGATCCGATTCGTTCTTCAAACAAATAGAAAAGACATATTCCCCTTCCTCTTTGGTAACTTCAACCTCCTCCTTCAATTCCGGTTTCTCCATAGAAGTGAACCAAAAGAAATCCATATGCTGGGAATAGAACCAATATAGGTTCTCGGACAGAAGTTTACCGTATTTATCATGCAGCTCCAGCTTCACAAAGTAATTATAAGAGTATTTTCCACACCGGGGCACCGTAACAATCTCCTGATAGCAATCGGGAGAAACAGTTATCCGCTGGGAGTCCTCCCAAGCCACTTCCATGTCATTGTTGATAACTTTAGCCGTCACTTTCACGTCTTGCAGTGTCTGATGGGAGGCATTAATCACAGAAACCCTGAAATCATTCGCATTCAACTGTACGTGCACCGGTTCCATAGCTTTTTTTGCAAAATAATAAGAAGCATTGGGAGCCAGATACCAGTCGTATATCTGCCAGCACACATCGGGCCAGCAAGAATTAATCTTCCAAATCATCACACCGGAAGTAATATCCCACATCCGGTGATTAGCCGCTTCAAACATAGCGCGATAACCATCGGCACTCAGAAACTGGGCATTGTCGGCATATTCTTTTGCCGTCTTCGGATCACCGAACATTGTGCGAATGGCATTGTCATAAGAGCGATAGCAATAATTACTTACATCCCAAGCACCATGTTCAGCCCAAATGCTATCCAATGGGAAAATAGGGCTGTTTACATTAGCCGTACTCTCCGCGGTAGGAATAAATTTCCGGAGGCTGTTGTACGTCGGCATGGAAGGCATCCCCAGTTCATTGCGGAACATCTGCAAATGGACCTCACGCACTTTATCAAAGAAGTAGGAAGAAGGCGCCCAATTATAGTCGGGCGCACCGTCATCCGTCGTACCTGTTGGCAGATCTTCTTTCAGATAAGGAGTCAAGGCGTCTACATCCCAATGAAAACTGGTAGTCGGAAGATAAACACGCGTAGTATCGATACTCCTCACTTTCTCCTTGGTCAGCTTGTACAAGCTTTCATTCATCAAGACCTCATTGGCTCCTATCCATGAAATAATAGAAGGGTGATTGCGATAGCGGAGCATCATATCTTCCACTCCTGCCACCGCCAGACCATGATCCAGAGGATTGTCAGCAGTTTCAGTTCCGGGAGTCATACGGAAACATTGATAGAAAACATGCCACCACATCAGGCCATATTTGTCAAAACTTTCAAACCAGGTTTCAGAAGGAGACGGCATATCTTCACTGCCAATCAGGTTGATGTTCGCCTCTGCCATCAAGCGGGCTTCATCATAGATACGTTTTTCAGATTCCTCCAACAAGATGTCCGGCTGTATCCAACCGCCCTTACAGAATATCCGCTTGCCATTCACATAATATACACGACCACATTCATCTCCCACCCGGTTCAGTCCACTTGCCACCTCACGGATTCCGAAATCAAACTCTTTGGTATCGGACACTTTTCCACCGATGCTAAAAGACAGTTTCATGTGATGCAAGTATTGCTCGCCATACCCATTCGGATACCACAAATACGGGTTTTCTATCAGCAAGGAAGGAAAGTCCTCAGGGGTCAGTTCCACTACTTTTCTCTCACCGGCACGCAGGGCTACTTTCTTCGTCAGCTTGATTGGCTTGAGGTATCCCTCCATATGCTTGGTATAAGTGGGAAATTTGACTTCGTTGAGTAATGTAATCCAAGCATTCACCTTTCCCTCGACAAGCTTTGCAGAAGTATTCCTCACTTCAAGTTTAATATTGACCTTTGCAAGCCCAGTGTCAACCTTCATAGGCATGGTAGTGGACTTTGGTAAAGTAGTGATAACAAAAGGATTTTCAATCAACACCTCGTCCGTGGCTTCCACTATCACTTTCTGGTAGATACCCATATTCCGGTCGCGAACCACGGGAGCACAATCCCAGCCACCGGATATCTTCAATGTCTCATCCTTAAAGATATCGTAGGAATGTCCGCGTACAGGACCGAATACTTTCAACTGGGTGCCGGGAGTCGGGACGCCCGGATGATCCACCTGATAAATTTTTATCGCAATGCAATTGTTGGCTCCGGCACGGGCATATCCGGTTATATCAAGTTTAAAGCGACGAAACATACCCACAATATCTTTTTTATCAGCAACCTGACGACCATTTACCCAGACATCTGCCCGGTAGTTGATGCCGTTCAAGGTCAGCCATACCTTCTTGCCTTTATATGATTTGGGAAGAACGACTTCCGTACGATACCAGTATGGATCTTGCCAAGGATTACGGCCACTTTTCAGGTAGTTGTATTTAGATAGATCCATCCGGGCATTAAATTCATCCGACACATCCGGAATCAGGTAATTATTCAGGCCGATTCTCGGATCAGGATATACGTTTTCCTTCACCAAAGCGTTCAACACGGTAGTGGGCACAGTGGCCTGATACCATCCGGCAGTGGGATAAGACAATTGCGAAACCTCAGCAGCTCCGGCGTTTAGCTCGGAAGAATTGATAATCTTCCAGTTCTCCAGTTCAAGAGATTGGGCATTGACAAACAACATGTTACATATCAACAGTATAAAAAAGAGTTTTCTCATAGTTTCTTGTTATTTTAATATTAATGCAGCCGCACCAATAAATCCGGCATTGTCTCCCAAGGCTGCAGGCAGCAAAGTAGTATGCCGGGCTGCTGAACGACAAATGAATTTACGAAATAGCCACTCTGCCTTGTCCCAGTATAAATCGGAAGATTTCAGAACAGATCCGCCTATGATGACAATTTCGGGATCGGTAATATTCACTGTCCATGACAAAGCATGAGCTAATGCCTGGGCAAAAGCATCCCATACCTGCAAAGCCATTTTATCACCGGACCGTGCCAGTTCGGCTATACGATAAGCCGGCAACTCCTCCTTTGTATATTCTTTATAAAGACGGGTGACGGCATTGCCGGATACATAATCTTCCAATATCCCTTCTTTATAAGGTGAAGTCCATACTTCTCCAGCACAACCGGAATGCCCACGCCATACTTTTCCTCCATTAATCCAAGCACATCCTATCCCCGTTCCTAAAGTGAAACCCAGGACTGAACCGGCATTCCGACCCGCTCCCCATAATGCCTCTGCATAAATCAGCGCATTGGCATCATTATCAAGGATCACCCGCAACGGAAATGCTTGTTCAACGGTGTCTTTCAACGGAAAATAGTTCAAAGTGGGAAGATTCTCAACATCCAGCAGTATACCTTTACCTATATCGAGAGGTCCGGTACACCCGATACCAATGCCCTGAATATCGTAATCCGCAGCATCAGCCAGAATATTTTTCAACAGAGAAAACAAATTGGCAATAATTACTTCGCCGGGTTCTTTCGGATTAGTTGCAATAGTACGGGGAGAAGCATAAACCAATCCCTCTCCGCCAACAATACCCGCACTGATCTTTGTGCCTCCGATATCGACTCCTATGGCTACCTTTCTTCGTCCCATCATTATTCTATTGAAGTCACTTTAGCACCATGTGTAAAACTGCCGGGCACTAGTTCCATTTCTTCCGCCCAAGCATTCACTATCAGCTGAACAGGAACAATGGACGGAATTGCAAACAAATCAGGGTCTCCGCAATGAACATTGATTTCCAGCAAATTCACACTTTCAATGCCGGAGGAGATATCCGACACCAGGATCACTTTACCATTAAAAGACAGAACATCAGCCATAAGCCTGATGCTCTGCCGATAAACACCGGACCGTGAATGCGCATAAATGATACAGATAAAGCCAGGGCCTACCATCTCTAGTGGGCCGTGGCGAAACTCACCGCCCAACAAAGCTGAAGCCGGAGTCTTGGTAGCCTCCATAAACATCAGGGCGGTTTGGGCAGCGCTTGCAAAAACCGTACCCCTGCCTATCACTTGAACAAACGGATGCCCACTTAAAAAAGCGACCGAACGGGATAAATAAATCCCCCCTTTCTCAAGCTGAAGACCGACTTCCCGAACGACACTATCTAAAAGAGCATTATCCACCCTGCGACCATCCAATGCTCCTGCAAGCAGATACACTACCAGATAGGTGGTGATAAATGTCTTCGTAGATGTCATTTCCTCCCTCCCAGCCTTACATAGCAGACTGAGAGTAGCCATCGCCGCTAAAGAACTTCCAGACTCATTTGTGACCCCAACCACTGTCAACCGTGAATGATGCCGTTCACCAAGTTGTTTAAGCAGTTCAATCACCTCATAGCTCTCGCCTGACTGTGAGATGGCAACCAATAAAGTGCGCTCTGTCAGAACTGAAGACTGAAAATGCAATAGCTCCCCGGCATTGATAGCAAAAGCGGGTATATTATAAGCGGTCATCATGGTCGCGGCAGCTTGCGATACAAAATAAGAACTTCCCATACCGGTAAGTACTATTTTGTCATAGTCACCGGTTGTCCACAGAGTACAGACAGCATCCAAACGCTCCTTTCCTTCTCTTGAATGATAATAGCCAAGAGTACGTTCCAACATTTCCGGTTGTTCTTGTATTTCTTTGATGAACTGATTCATAAAAAATATTTGTTTTTTATTGATTAAACACTACCAATTCCGCTAATGAGCTATTTTATTGCATCAGCAATAGGTCATTTTCCTTCAATATACCTCTTATAACCTTCATAAGTGTCCGTTCCCGGCTTAAAGGTAGCCCAACTGAAATTCGTAATATGATCGGTAAACATTCCGGCAACCCTTAATTGTTCTTCCAACTCTGACCAAGGCTTGGTACGCATTGTAATCTTCGGACACCAGCATTCCTTAAACGACTCGATGTCTACCCCGAAAATCACTCCGTTGGCATCGCAGGCTTTCTTTATTTCGGCAAACCAATTGGGCAGATCCACATCAAAGTCCACCAGACAACGTCCGCCTATGTCCTGAAGATAAAGAACATCAATATCGGGTGTTTGGGCAAATATCTTACCGAACCACTCCCCACAAAGATCGGCCGGCATGCCACGCCACAAGGCAGGAGCGATGCAGACTTCCTTGGGAGATTTCGACTTTATATAAGCCGCCACCGTCTGCAAATAGTTGGCCAGCATGGAGAGTGAAGGTTCTTGCTGCCACCCCACGGGATAGGAGCCATCGTGAAACTCTTCCGTTATATACCAACCATCCAGGCAGGGATGATTTCCCCAAAGGGCAAACAGTTCATCAAAGACCTGCTTGTTCCGCTCTACGAGGAAATCGTATTGCTCGGGGCTTGCAGTGTCTTTTTTGCTATAATCACCGGGATAAAGCCCTACGATAAGCTTCATTCCATTCTGCTTGGCAGCCTCGAACATCCGGTTCATGATATCATATTGTTTCGTGACCCAAGGAAGTTTTGTTGGAACATAAAAAGAAGTTTTTTCTTCTGCACGGTCATTGAACCCCTCGGCATACTGTATAATCCAGGTATCAATGCCCACCTCTTGGCTTGCTTTAAACTCCTTATCCCAATCGGTGTTTTCATATACCCCGTCCAATTGAATAAACACACTGGAAAACTTTGGAGCCCCTTTGAACTCGGGAGCATAAGAAGTCAACTGCTCCAGATTGTCAATGCAGAACGAACCGGTACACATTACACCCTCATCATTGGTTACTTCTATCCGATACCCCTCAAAGCGGTTCAGCATCAGTTTATTATCCCCCATATCATGTCCCTTGACAAAAGTAAAGGCTTCGTATGGCATCACCACCCGAGTCCACTCTTCTTGAGTCAACACCTCTTTGTCCACATATTCAAAGAATTGCCAGCGCCCTTTGTCGTGCAGTGTCCCCTGGGTGAACATGCCTGCATCTTGAATTATCATAAAACGGAATGTACCCTTGTTGTTCTTATTACCCTTCACCCAAATGGAAAGTCCCAGAGGATGAAAAGATAAATCACTGCGGTAGTCTCCACCACTTTGCTGGATATACACCGATTCCGCTTCGGAAGAATTGCCGGAAAAAGAGTATCTGATTTCAAAACTTCCTGCACCTTCTACACAGTCATCACTGACAAAACGGTCTATCGAACTTTTAGGCGAGGCAGGAGTTACCTTCATATCATACACCACACAATTCATCTCATCATAAGCGTTCAATGTCTTCACAGCACGAGCTTCTGTCAAGATATCCTCGCTTGTGGGGAGCTGCTTATTGCTGCAAGCTGCCATACATAGCAACAAAGAAGACAAGGTTGCCAGAATCATTCTTTTTTTCATGGCTGTCATTTCGTTGTATAGGTTATAATTTCGGTAATCCATATCTTTCCGCCGGACACGGGATTTTTCCATTTAAAAGTCACTGCGTGCTTACCCACCGGACAGTCGTAGCAGAAGAACAACTCGCACTTCCGGTGATTGAGTTCCTGAGGCAAAGCAGTGGTCTCATGCAATTTCCCATCTATATACACCTCCATTTCGGCCGTATAGTCTGTCGGAAGAGCACCTGCGACGTACCCCTTCACCACCAGACCTGTGCCTACGAAAGTGAATGGATTCACCTCATCTATCGATTTTTCAACAGTAAGTTTGCCACTAACTTTCAGGTCCTCAAAGGCCACTTCCAACGCAACAGGACGAATATCCTCCCGCTTGATTTCAAAAGCATTCCCTATTTTCGCATTTCCATGCTTCCGGAGCATATCACAAGCATGTTTATAAGTCATTTCGTAAGCCTTGTTCAGACTTATGTCTGTATGAGAAAAAGGCCGGTCTTCCACCTCATACAAAGTCCCTTTCCAGTATTCGGGAATGTTGCTGTAACCTATCATGGTTCCCAATATACCTGCTGCCGATGCCGGGTTGCAGTCAGAATCCTGCCCAGCACGGGTAGAGATATCAATGGTTTTTGTAAAATCACCCTCTCCATAGAGCAATCCTAAAAGGATGTAGGCCCCGTTGATTTTCGTACCGATATTAAAAGAATTGTGGATGCCTTCGGGACAACTGATTTCTTCGCTCCACTTGTTCTGCAGTTCAAACCAAGTACGCTTCCAGTCATTGGGATATTTCTTGTGCCAACGAATGACATCGGACATGCACTTGTGAAAATCGCTTTCCTCCGGTATGATTTTAAGGGCTTCTTCCACAATATACTCCATATCATCACTGACATAGGCCAAAGAATACATGGCTGCAACATACACCCCCCCGTACCAACCTTCGCCATAAGACATGATGTGACCTACCTTATCGCAAATTTCAGCCGCTTGATTGGGCATCCCAGGCGACATAATTCCGGCAAAATCAGCCTCAATCTGAAAATCGATACAATGGGCATGAGGGTTGTTCTTCCAATGCCCGCTCTGAGGAGCTTTCATTCCTTGCAGCAGGTTATAGCGCGCTACCTGATTGGCATGCCACAAGGGATATTCCGTTCGCTTAAAGGCAACGGCAAACGAATCCACCGGAGCATCCAAACCGCATCTTTCAAAGACTTCGACAAATGTCAAATCTACATAGACATCATCATAAAGTCCCGGAAAGCTATCGTACCATTTTTTCACCATGTGTTCATTCCAAGGAATGGGAATATAATCCTGAATAATAGTTCCCAGGAATTTGAATTCGGTGGGACCACCATAACTGCACCCTAACGTTTGCCCGGCCCAAGCACCTTTCACCTTATCCTTCAGCACTTGCTCTGACAAAATTCTCTTTTCGTTCTTTTTAAAAGCAGCTTTTACTTCAAAGGTACCAAACAGAACCAATAAAGTCAAGAGAAATACTTTTTTCATTCACACTTCTTTTGATAATGATTATACCATTCTGTATATTGCTCATATAATTTTATAGAATCCGGATGCCCTGCCACAATATCTGTATCAGGTTTGTTCATAATGCCCAAATATTGATAGCAGAGCACCTTATCCACATAAGGGGACACAGCTTCCAGCTGCCTGATAATGCGTTTGCCAAAATCAGCAGGAAGCAAATTACCACCGGTTCCATCCTCAAAATAAAACAATTCGACATCTGCCCACAAACGAGCCCTGCAAGCTTTTTCATGCGCCTTATACAATATTTCATAGAACTTGGCCGAGTCTTCCAATGAAGTATGGTTCACTCCCACCCCGTCCTGATAGGCTATGATATCAATATTCATCTTCTCCAACTGACGAACAAAATGATCATCAAAACGGGCTTCCTTGATAAAATAAGGGGCTATCAGGTTCACACAATTGGGCGTCAGGCGTTGGGCAAATGCCGCAGTCTCATTGACATAGTTCACACAAGCATCCACAAAATAAGGTTGCAGCATGGCTTCATTCGGGAAATACCACCCATAAAAACACGCATGATGACTGTACCTCTCAGCTATCTCTTCCATCGCCTGGAAACGAACTGTCTGTACTCCCTTGTCCAACATCATGTTGTAAGCATCTAAATCGCCCCAAAAATCATTGCTGACAAAAAATTTGATACCACATTCATCTGCCGCAGAAAGGACAGCTTCCAGCGGGTCATCACACCCCATTGGAATCCGAGGAGCAATTTTAGAAGGATAGAAGGGTTTGCCGGCACGAGCCACTCCCATCAAAACCAAATACTCCATACCGACCTCACGGATTTCAAACACCTTCCTGCGCCATTGGTCGGCAGTAAAATGGGCCAATGCTTCATTCCAATACCCGCCTTCGGCTGCCGAATGTTGAAATTCAAACCAAGAGCCCGAAATAGGCTTGGTCTTCTTGTCCGAACACAATGTGGTGGCGGCAGCAGGAACTGCATGCATAGCTTCGGGTATGGTCACAGCCACACTTCCCAAGCCTAAATATCTTATAAAATCACGTCTTCTCATCTCTTGTTCTTTTTTTCTGTTTTACTCAATAATTTTATCAGCCAATTCCCACCCCATGAGGGTCGAGATATAAGGAATTATCCACATAGCCATTTTCCTATGTCCACTGTATCCGGGATGCCAGGCTGCACCCAAATCTGTTGTCCTGTTATAAAGTCCTTCATCCAGCCTCAGCAGAAAGAGTTTCGGATCATTCAATTCAGACACTATTGTTTCATAATAACTGAACACCGGAGCCTGCATAGCAACCGGATAAAGGCAGAGAATAGGAATATTCCCATAATGCTCGCGCAACTGTGCTATTATCTGCATATAAGCTTTTACAAACTCTCTCTTGTAAGGATGCGGTTCTGTAGAAAAATCGTTCGAGCCTAAATTTATAACCACCAAATCCGGTCGATAGCCCGTGAAATTCCATTTAACAGTAAGGTCTTCATCAAGAGTATTTAGCATTCGGTCTTTCATCGTTACTTTCGACACCCTCACCGAATCACCGTAGTTACGGGCTACTCCTCTGCCCGAATGGGCAACCAACGTATAATCGGCATCATAATAGCGGGCTACCATGGCTGCAAAGGCATGATTACAGTTTTCCGTTTCCACCCCAAAAGGCTCATCACGGTGCCTACCATCCACCCCATACCCACAAGTAAGCGAGTTGCCGATAAACTCAATATGACGGGTACGCACAGTAGGACTTGCCTGCAACTGTCCCGAAGCAGAGAGCACAAATCGGTGGATGGTTGTCTTTCCAAACTCTCCCTCAGAACGTTTTTGCATCCTCAAGCTATGAAGACGCTTATCTATCCCCGACACCACATTAATTAGAGTATCTGTCCCGCACACCTTTACAACCCGGTGCAGTTCATCATCCACAAACACATTGTAGTAGCTTGTTCCGGTTTCAGAGACTATCAAAGAGAGTCTTCCGCCCGTAAAACGAGTCTCCCAATAGGTGCCCACCCAATCGAAAGATACCGACCCGTCCGAGGAAACCAGCGTTCTGCCAACATATCTCACGGCCGGATCATTCCCTTTGAAAACCTTGCCACAACTCTTAGCAGAAAGCTCCGACAGGCAACACATCTCTATTAGGATAAACAGGTATAGATAACAGCGCTTCATCACTTTCTTTTTATTTACGTGTTTTATTCCTATATTTCAGTTCTTTCAAATATCTCATATACCCATTGAACAAGTTGATTGTACGCGCTTCGCCCACACGGATAGACATCTCCGGATCGTTGAAAACACCGGGGAACTGATAGCAAAGGATCTTCTCGAAATTGTCAAACAGATTCAAATCATGAATAATCTGCTCTATAGGACGGGGATACAAAGAATTGTCCGGATTGAATAGAAAAGCCTCAAGATCGAACCACAAGTGCGCATTCGCCTCATCGCAAACCTTCTGCAACAAATCGGCAGCCTCTTTGCCGCTTATATCGGTTGCCGGCATACGTGCAAAGCCGAATGGACAAAGAATATCCAGATATTTCAATAATTCCGGATAAGTATCCATCCCAACAGGGACATCAAAACTATTAGTGGCAAGCATTATGGGTTTCTCAGGAGCTAAAGCACTACAAAACTCCTTAAATTCCTTGAAGAAATGTACTATTTCAACTTTTCTTTCCTTACTGCGTTGTGGATCTGGTTCCCAGTTATTTAGGCCCCCACCACTTTCTTCGGATACATAGAAAGCATAAAAAGACTCATGATGCCCATACATATCCCACAGTTCTTTGGCAACCCGTTTGTGCCATTCCAAGGACTCGGGGGTAAAGTCGAACCAAGCGAACATACCAACCCCCATCAATACTTGCATTCCTTGCTTATCCGCTTCCGAGAGAATGGCTTCGATAGGATCTTCAGCTGCAATGTCCATACGGCCGGGATATAATTTAGAAGGATAGAAAGCCTTCCCCGGATAATCCTCAACGGTAGTAGAACTTCCGATATAAGCTTGATGGCGAAATACTTCCTGAATTACCACCATATCCATCTCAATCTTGTGCATGGAACGAATCATCTCTCTCCAATGGTCATCGGTCATCTTTTTGATATCTTGATTCCAGTGCTTACCTTCCTCTTCACTCCAATGATAGATTCCGGTCCAAGCACCTGAAATCTGCTGAATGGAACGAATGTCCGATTGAATTACTTCTATTTCTTTTGTCTTACGATATACTCTTTTGCCATCAGACACCTTCAAAATCACCTTATGCTTGCCCACTTTATCTTTCATGGGAATCATAATCTTCACAACATCCGATTTACTTGATGATATTTTCAAAGTTGTATCACACAATAAAGCAGATTTTTTCTCTTTATCCCAAAAAAGGGAAACTTGATAAGTTTGCAGAGAATTACCCCTATTCACAATTCCTCCACGTATATCCAAATTTATCTTATTTGAAATTTTGCCGGGAGGTATCAATGTTAAACCCACTTTCTCATTAGAGTACATATTCACAGTACAAAACAGAGAAAAAAGAAACAATAATAAATATTTCATAATTACCTTTTTTGAAAGTATAATTTCTATTAATAGAAGCTGTTGGGAAAAGTGACAAAAGATTCCATCTCATTATTAGCTACGCGAATATAAGTATCAAACCTACGTTCACCTTCATGCAAAACAATGACACGAGCTCCATTAGAAGACAAATCATTATAAACAGTTTTTCCACCTGTATAACGACCATAAGCCAACAACACTTCTTTATATGCTACTGCATAATCATTATCATGATCATGTCCAACGAAGATACCCATCACATCACCACACTCCTTAACTGAAGTGAAAAAGCCAGAATTGGTAGTTGGACAACATACCATTTCTCCCTTACAACCAAACAAACGGTTTTTATCTTCCAGTAATGCATCTTTATATTCTGGGAGAGCAATATGGAAAAAAGCCAATGCAGGCAGAGGTATACCTCCGTTGTTTTCTGCAAACTTCTTACTGTGCTCACGATACCAAGCTATCTGATTAAATTTAATCCAATCATAACCCGGAACTGACTTAATTTGAGTATAAGAATGAGAATCAATGCAATACAGTAATGCCGCATCTTTATTCTTATCTTTTGAAGATTTCACAGTCAGCACATAATCCGGAACCACCTCACTTATACGGGTAGGCATTAGACTGCCTTTCTTCTTCGCAATATAGTCATAGAGTTCCGGACGGGTATGATCGTATTCGTCGTCATGATTACCAAATACGACAGCAAAAGGAATATTACGTTTGATACAAACGTCCAACACTATATCCAACCCTTTAAAAGATTCGTTAGAAACCACAACATCTCCCGTGAATATTACAAATTCGGGCTTCTCTATATCCAAGACCTCATTCATACGATCCAGTGCTACCTGAGAATTGACCTGATCATCATATTTATAATGGACATCCGTAAACTGTACTATTTTAAATGTTCTATTCTGATTGAATTTCAATGTCTCTTTTTGTCCCCATACTGTAAAAATATTCAATAAAGCCATAAGGGAAAAAAGTACTTTCTTACATGTCATAATCTAAGTCCGATAAACTAATTAATAAAAACCCAAAAAACAAAAATAGGCGGGATTATCACTCTTAAGACGAATTCCCGCCTATCAATCACCAGCTACATGTTACTTCTTATTGGCGATACCAAGTCATCTTATACATGCGTATTGTTGTTTGGGATGTATCACCACCAATCACACAAGTTGCAATATAAATATCATATCCAGTATCTGTAGGCACAATGGCAGTAGTCAAATCACCCCAAGAGTTATAACTTGTAGCATAAGGAGACCATTCACCCCTGAATAAACAGAACTTATCATAACCTGCATCATCAGGTCCCAATTCCATCTTAGACGGGTCGGTAATATCATAAACACTCAATGTAGAAACGCCACCAGACCAAGTGTCCGCTTGCTGGTCGTTCAACGCTAAATAAGTCTCGTTTTCAATATTGAACACATTAAATCCTAAGATGCGATACTCGTGATTGTCTTGATTCAAAGACGTAATTTCATAAGCCGGAGTAAACATACTAAATTTAGCTTTATAAGCAGCGTCATCGCCGGTAGCGCCAGAATAGCGATTATAAGCAATATAATGCTTAGAATCATCTTCAAGAGTTGCACGTTGTATCATTGGAGCGCTGGTCCAATCGCCACCAGCAGGGCCATAACGAAGTACATTCGGTTTTGCATCAGGAGTTACCAATTGACCATCCTCCAATTTCCAATAATAAATTTCCATATTATGAGGACACATACCATAAATATAAGCTACTCCTTTAGTTACATCCCCCTTCACACTCATGTTATAACCCAAATCATCGGGACATCCTGCATCAGCTGTCCAATTCAATAGATTAATATGTTCTTGAGTCTCCTCTGAATAGTAATAGACCATAAATCCTGCACCATAAACATTTTCACGGTTTGTAATCAAATGACCGGCATCATCTGTACGAGCTCTCATCATAAAGGTACTTGCTGCAGGGATTTCCTTCACAAACTCACCGCTATTTCTATCATACAATTTAATAGGAGCATTGTACTCTTGAATAGCCAAGTAGTTCTGATAGAAAGCCAAACCGGTAGTATTAGATGACATATTCAGTAAAGCGGCATTTTTCTCCCATAATTTAGCATATTTAGTCTTCGGAGGAGTAGGCACTACACGAATCGTGTTATGATGCTTATTTCCCAATGCATCCACTACCGTTATAGGATAAGGATTTGTAAAATCCATCTCACCACCAACCGCAGGAGTAACATAACAATTGTGTTCTACATTCACCATGCAGATAAGACGTGTTAGATCCAACGGGGTTTCATCTGTCGTAGGTACCTTAACAATAATCTCTTCATTTTCTTCATAAGGTCCAGTCTTGGTGGCTGCAAATTTCGATGGATTTCCCGGAATCTGTATGGTAACACTCATCAGTCCGTTCACTTGAGCAGTACGGCCTGTTTCATAATCAGGAGACTCACACGATGCCAATGTAGCCCAACACAAACAAGCGATTACTGATAATTTACTTAATATTTTCATGGTTAATTTTTATTTTCAAGTTAATACATTCAGCAAATAAATTGATTTTTTACTTCCATTCATCAAACTGTTGAACTGCTTCATTCTGTTCTATTTCACCAAGGGGTATAGGGAATCTGGCATAACGTTCTTCCCAAACACGGGTCTTGCCGCCATCAATATCTACAACTTCGTATGTAAATTCATTATCACCGACCTTAATCGGCTTCACTCCATGCATACTTGTACCGTTCAGTACAGTAGATGCCAACCCCCAACGGCGAAGATCCCAAAAACGATGGCCTTCAAAAGCCAGTTCAATCTTTCTCTCATGGCGAAGTAATTTCATGAATTCTGTTTGGGTAGCAGCCGTTAAATCCTTAGTAAAACCAGCTCTTCTCCTGACCTGATTTAAAGCATCTAAAGCCTCCGGCAACTTATCCTGCATCGCCATGGCCTCTGCATAAATTAACAGCACTTCAGCATAACGCATATAATAATAAGTCAAATCTCCCTGACCAGTAAAACTCGTGCCTTTGGGTTGAATGGCTTCTTTCATCAACTTACGCATGTAGTAGCCTGTACTGGTAGTACCTCCTCCCAAGCCAAAACCATCCTTACTACCCTCATAAGTATATAAAGTTTCCCCTTTCCATTGACAACCGTTATACAAGATTGTTGCATAAAAACGCGGCTCACGCCCTTCATAAGGATTAGCAGCCATCTCAGGATTATCCCAATCAAATTCACTACCATCAGCCATTTGATAAGAAGAAACCAAATCTTCTGTAGGAGAAATCTCAGCATAACCACCATCACTTGGCGGACAATAGAAATAATCAAAAGAATAAGTGAACTTATCCTTCAGATATCCGAATTCTATGACACTTTCTTTATTTTCAACCGGCACCAAACGCGAATTGGTAAACAGTTTACCGTAATCTTCATATAGCTCATAATCTTGGTTCATTACCTGAGCTGCTGCATCAGAAGCTTCTTTCCAACGTTCAGCATATAACATAGCACGAGCCAACATACCATAAGCAGCACCACTGCTCAAGCATCCCAATTCCACTTTATCTTTTGTAGGCAAATGTTCGGCGGCAAACTTCAAATCCTCATAAATAAAATCCCAACCTTCTTGAGAAGAACAAAGCGGATGATTTTTCTCACCTAACACAGGAAGTTGTCTATAGATTATATATTGCCCACCATAGCATTTAGCTAAATTAAAACAAGTTACACCACGGAAAAAGCGGACTTGTGCTTCAGCAAGTGTAGCAATCGAGTCTGAAAAATTAGTTCGATTCTTTTCTAGATTCTCCAAAAAACGAGTCAAAGACAATTGTGAGGAGTGGCTCCCCCCCCAAGTATCAAACATATTACTAGTAGTTGTTATAGGCATCGAACCAAAAACGAATTGATTATAATCAGATACAGGATTATTCTGCTTCAACATATCAGTACAAGCTTCACCTCCAAGTCCATAATAACCACCCACCAATGAATAATAACCATTGATATAAGTAATCAAGTTAGATTCATTCGACCAAATAATATCAGAAGGATATGAAGATGTTAATGTTGGATCAATATCACAACTACCCAATATGAAACAAGTAGAAGTGAATACCGTTAATATTTTCTTTATAGATTTCATCTGATTAAATTTTTAGAAAGTAATGTTTAAACCAAATTCATAAGTACGCTGCTGAGGATAATATCCTTGATTTACTCCAGGCATTTCCGGATCCATATAATCCAGTCCACAAATAGTCAGCAAATTACCACCACTCACATAAGCACGAATAGTTCTAAATCCAGCCTTTTCCGTCAATTTCTTAGGAAGTGTATAACCTAACTGAACTGATTTCAAACGTAAATATGTACCATCTTTTACCCACCAAGAAGAGAATTTTCCACCATTATCGCGAGCCTCAATCCCTAAACGAGGAAATTTTGCATTGGGATTATCAGGACGCCAAGAGCCTTCCACCAAATAATAAGGGGTATTTCCATCAGCATAAAACGGACGGGTATAGAACGTATCGTCACGAATTCCACTATCATAAATACCGCATAAATTCACATCGAACATAGCAGCTCCCTGCCAGAACATACTGAAATCAAATCCCTTCCATTCAGCTCCTAAATTTAATCCAAATACCATTTCCGGAATACTACTACGACCAATGGGTACCATATCTTGATCCCAAGTAATCTTTCCATCACCGTTAATGTCTTTCAATTTAATATCACCTGGTTTTGTATTTGTAGACCCTTCAAACAAAGCGCTGTGAGCTATTTCTTCTTCCGATTGAAATAATCCTTCTGCAACGAATCCCAAATAGCGTCCCATACTTTGCCCTGTAGCACGTTTATAAATCGGCACATTAGCATCTTCTGTAACTTTCAAGATTTTGTTACGAGCCCATGACAAGTTGCCTCGTACATGATAATTAAAATCTCGAATTTTATTATGGTGCGTCAATACCAATTCAAAACCACGATTGTCATGTGAACCATAGTTAATATATCCCGGGAAGTAACTGCCTAAAGAAGGTGGAAATTTCCCAGACTGACCTTCCAGAGAACGAGTGGTCTTCATGTAGAATACATCCAATTCAAGCCCCAATAGGCCATTCCACATATTAGACTCAACACCAATATTATAGGTATCAGTCAATTGCCATTTCAAATCCGGACAAATAGGCCCACTCATACCTATATCTTTCAAAGCATTAGTACCAAATACGACTACGGGGTCAGCAGATAAGGTTGCTGTAGAAAAATAAGTCATAGTGCTCTCAATAGCACGATCACTACCTAAACGTCCTATAGAAGCACGAATCTTTAAATTATCCATAAAAGGAACGGCTTCTTTAAAGAAATCTTCTTGAGAAATTCGCCAACCGACAGAAACGGCAGGGAAAAAGCCCCAACGGTTATGAGCCGGAAGTGCAGTAGAAGCATCCACACGTCCTGTAAACTCAAGCAGATACTTTTCATCATAAGCATAATTAAAACGCATAACATAGCCTGCACGTTTGTCATTACTATGACTGCCCTTGACTAAATTTTCGCTGACTTTCAAACCGTAACTCATATCCATTATATCTGTAATCGGAAAATCCTCCCGTCCAGCAGATATTCCTTCATAATCTTCTCTGGCATATTCATACAAGAACAAACCTGAGACATCGTGCTTACCAAATTTATTAGCATATTCAATGGTAGGTCTTATCGTATAACGCTGCTGGGAACCGTACCAGTGTGAGACAGATGCCATTGAACAGATACGCCCTTTTTCAACATTACCCTGATGTGTCGTTTGATTCCAAGAATAAACATTATACGGTGTCATTGCAGCTTTCCTCATTGAATGACTCTTCAAAAAAGCAGCATCCAATTTTGCTGAAAGCCCCTTGATAGGCAACTTATAACATAAAGAAATATCACCTTGAAACTTAGTAGTCTTACTTGATTGATATCCAGACAAGTCTCTGGCACCTAAAGGGTTATTATTACCATTACCTGCTGTATTTTGACTTGCTATAGGCATACCGTCTTTGGTATAAGGCCTCAAATAAGGATAAGACAACATCGCTTGTTGGAATACTCCCGCATAAGCATTCGGACCAACAGAAGCACCCGGTGAACGCTGGTCATCTACAAACCCAGATAAATTCAAAGAAAAATCAATATTATTAGTTACCTTAGCATCCAAGTTTGAACGGAAATTATACTTATCATAAGATGTGTTTTCGACAATACCTTCCTGATTATAAGCTCCCAAAGAAGCAAAGAACTTGATACGCTCATTACCACCAGAAACAGAAACCGTATTCGTATATGTAGGAGCTACATTTTTAAAAAGCAAATCAAACCAGTCTGTATTACCATAGATCTCTTCATCCTCTCCAGGATTATTTATACGTTCAATATCTTCGGGAGAAAAACGTAAATTCTCCTCAGCTACACCATCCATCAACTGAGCTTTATTATACCAATAGGCATAATCCGGACCATTCAAAAATTTCGGAAAATTAGTATTCTGGCTCAACGTAACGGAAGAATTCAACGTTACAGTCGGTTTTTGTACAGTACCACGTTTTGTCGTTACCAAAATTACACCGGCAGCAGCACGTACGCCATACACGGCAGCAGCTGTGGCATCCTTCAAAATAGTAACTGATTCTACTTCATCTGGAGAAAAAGAGGGAAAATAATCTTGTATCACACCATCCACTACTACCAAAGCGTTACCGTCACCAGCACCTGTACCACGAATATAAAGATTTGAACCATCCTGCCCAGGCTGTCCACTGCTTTGTTTAGCAATCAACCCCGGAATACGTCCAGCTAACATATTAGAAAGTGTCCCGCTTGGAGCCTTCTTCAACTCTTTGTTACCCACTTGAGCAATAGAACCTGTTACACTGATTTTTTTCTGTGTGCCATAGCCTACTACCACCACTTCATCCAACAATTCGGAATCCTCTTTCAAAACCACTTTCAAAAGCTTTCTATCTTTCAGAGCAATCTTTTGAGTAGTATATCCTACATAAGAAAAGGTTAATGACACTTTAGTATTGGGCACAGTAATCGTAAAATGACCATCCACATCTGTCACTGCACCAGTCTTGCGATTCTCTGTAAAAACAGATACACCTATCAACGGATTATCCATCTCGTCGAACACACTACCCTCTACCTTCACTTGGGCACTTGCACCTAAACTTACCAAAGTGAACAACAAGAACAGCCAACAAAAATACTTGTTTTTCATTTTAACTAGAATTTAAAATCGAACAATTGAATTAGTTTTTAATATTGTTTATCCAGAACAATCTCTTCCAAGGTCTTCCAGCATTGATAGAGCCCTCTGGGAACATGGAAACAACCTTTCCACTTGCCACCCTTCAAAGGCAACAGAACTTCACCTCTACGATTCAAATAGCCAAACCATTCCGGATATTCTTGATCCTTGAAATGCGTCCATACATAACCATGTACTTTTTCAAACCACTCCAAACATTTTTCGTCTCCGGTCAACCGATAGCCTTTAAGCAATGAAATCAGCGTCTCTATATGCACCCACCAGAGTTTCTGATCCCACTCCAATTGCTGGGGAGGGAATCCCTTGCGATCCATAAAATAATAGATACCGCCAAATTCATTATCCCAACCATATTCCAACATCTTCAAAGCCGTGTTCTTAGCCTTCATTATCAATTCCGGGCGTTTCAACCGCTTACCCAAATCCATGATAAACCACATGGCTTCAATGGCATGCCCCGGAGTAACCTGACGTCCTTCAAAACAGTCTACCAAACTATTGTCGCCATTCAGGCTCTCAACAATAATTCCTCCAAGTTCCGGACGCAAGAACACCTCCATCACCTCGTGAATGCACGTATCCATTGTTTCTACCAAAAAATCCTCGTCAAGCAAATGCTCTATTTCTAATGCCAGGTTACATAGAATCATAGGCAAAGCAAAACCTTTAAGGTTTCTTGTTCCCAGATGAAGCTTATTCCATTTTCCTTTCGGATTATCGACTTTCGACAAAACAATGTCAAAAGTCTTTTTAGCTATATCCGCATACTCTTGGTTTTCGGTGGCCAAACTCAGTTGCCCGAATGCCATCGTTGCAAAAGTGTATGAAAAGATATTATAAGGCTCTACCAACGGATGTCCTGCACGATCCAATGAAAAATACCAGTTGTAATTTCCATCGTGCCCGTATTTCTTCAAGAACTCACCACCCTGAATGGCACAATCAAGCCACTCCTGACGCTTCTCCACCCTATTGTAAAGCATGGAGAACATCCATACTTCCCGACCTTGCAGCCAGATAAATTTATCCGTGTCGAAAATATTCCCCTCCCGATCCAGACAAGTAAAATAGCCACCGTATTCGGTGTCTTGGGAATGATCCAACCAAAAAGGAAGAACATTATTCATAAGTTCGTCCTTATACTGATTCGCCAATTTCTTAAGATCCATCATCTTCTTTCTTTTTTAAAAAGCAGGGCTGGAAACGTTATTTATCCAGCATGCATCTAAACCAGCCCTTTACATTCACATTATTTATCTGTTGTATAAGAAATTATATTTCTCACCCAAATATCAGCTCCTTCAACGGGGTTTACCCATTTACAAGTCACTGCATATTTACTATAAGGCTGTACATAATTAAAGAACAGCTCATGCTTACGGTGATTATACTTCAACGGAAGCTTGCATACTTCAATCAATCTATCATTGAAATAAACCTCCAACTCAGCAACATAATCTTCGGGCACATTCTCACCTTTCAATTCACCTTCAATTACAGCTCCTACACCTTCAAATTCGAAAGTTGGGAAATCAGCAATCCAATTCTCCACTGCCACTTTCTTATCAAGCTTCAAACCTTCGAAACTAATTTCCAGTTGCACTGATTCCGGCTCTTGGAAGTGGATAATCACTTCATCACCTCCAACTTTTCCACCGTTTTTTTCTATCATTTGTAAAGCGTGCTCAAAACTCAATTCACAACCTTTATTAAAGCTCACCGCATTATTAAAAGGAGTATCCGCGACCACAGTCAACTCTTTTCTGAATTTCTCGGGAATGCGATTATACCCAATCATTGTTCCCAAAATTCCCCCGGAAGAAGCCGGATTACAATCAGAATCTTGGCCGGCACGTGTAGAAATATCAATCGTCTTCTCAAAATCACCTTGTCCATAAAGCAATCCTAAAATGATATACGCACCATTTACACAAGTTCCAATATTAGCAGGAACTTCTACACAACTGGGACAATCAATATCGCTACTTCCCCATTTCTTCTCTATTTCTTCCCAACATTTCTTCCAATCCTTTGGATATTGCTTATACCAGTTGATAACATCAGTCATACACTCATAGAAAGTAGTCTCTTGAGGGATAGACTTCAACGCTTCTGTCACAACATACTCAACATCATCGCTCACATAAGCCAAAGAGTACATGGCTGCTACATATACACCACCATACCAGCCATCGCCATACGCCATGATGTGTCCTACACGATCGCAAATTTCAGTAGCACTATTTACCATACCTGGAGCCATGATACCTGCAAAATCCGCTTCAATCTGAAAATCCAGACAATTGGCATGGGGATTATTTTTCCAATGCCCGCTGGCAGGAGGAGTCAAGCCATGAAGAAGATTGTAACGGGCCATCTGATTGGCATGACACAAAGGGTATTCTTTAGCCAAAAAGGCTGTGGCAAAAGAATCGGCCGGAGCATCCAAACCGCATCTTTCAAAAGTCTCCACAAAAGTCAGGTCGACATATACATCGTCATAAAGGCCGCCACCACCATCGTACCATTTTTTAATTTCACCCGGTCCCCAAGGCATCACTATCGAATCCGGAATCATAGTAGACAGATAGCGGAACTCTGTAGGACCTCCATACGTACAGCCGATAACCTGACCGGCCCAAGCACCTTTTACTTTATCAAACAGAGCATCTTTTGATAGAGTAAGATTCAAATTCTCGTTTTGAGAACCACCACATGAGCATAAAGTTGCCACCAAACAACCACTCAATAAAATTTTTCTAATTTTCATCATATCTATTATTAAGGTCAATTTTTTGTTTTCATCCAATAACGTTCAATCTCTTCCAATGATTTTCCGGTGGTCTCCGGCACCAGTTTCCAAACTATCAGCATGTAGGGAATACACATGGCAGCAAACAGGAAGAATGTTCCGGCGGGGGTAAGATTTTGGAGCATCCAGGGGGTAAGCTGCCCAATCAAGTATGTACCTATCCACAATGCAAAACCGGCAATGGACATGGCCAGTCCACGCACCCGGATTGGATACATTTCGGAAAGCAATACAAACACGACTGCGCAAATGGAAACCGCACAGCAAAACACATAGAACAAAAAGAAAACTAGCAGGAATAGGCTTGAAATGCCCCATGATTCTCCGGCAATAAAATAAAAGCCTATCAATACCAATGAAAGAATCATGCCTGAAACACCGTAATACACCAATTTCTTACGACCCACTTTATCAATAATGGCAAGAGCCAGTACAGTAGTCAGGGTATTGACTAGCCCCACCAACACCTGATAGAACAAGGAATCGCCACCGGAAAGGCCAGCCCCTTCAAAGATGGAAGGACCATAATACAAGACTGCATTCACTCCCATAAACTGTCCGAGGATGGCTATACATACACCAATAATAACGGCTTTCATAATACCCGGCGACAAAAGCAAGGACCACTCTGATTGGGTTTCGGAAGTAAGAACAGACTTCGTTTCGTTCAATTGCACCAACGCTTCTTTGGAAGAGCTGTAAATGTGCTCCAAAATATTGACCGCACGTTCTTCACGATTGCGGACAATCAGCCAACGCGGACTTTCCGGAATAAAAAAGACAATGGCAAAGAACAGCAAAGCAGGCAAAGTCTCCATTCCCAACATTCCTCTCCATACTTCATTCACAAAAATCCAGTTAAACCAGCTATCGGCAGCTCCTGCATGGGTCTCAGCATACATAAGCAACTGATAATTCATTAGATAAGCTCCTAAAAAGCCAATGGTAACCGCTAATTGATAAAGTGATACCAAGCGTCCACGATACTGAGCTACCGACACCTCGGATATATAAAGAGGGGATACAATGGAAACCACACCGATACCTACACCTCCGACAATACGGTAAACCACCAACTGATTGAAATCTGCACATACCGCACAACCGATAGCAGACATGGAAAAGAGTATGGCCGACAGAATCATGGTACGTTTACGACCAAGCTTGTCACTTAAAATACCAGCAAAGAGCACTCCTACAATGGAACCTATCAACGCACAGCCCACATACCACCCTTGCGACATGGTATCTAAATTAAACTGAGCGGTTACCTTGGCAATGGTACCGGAAATGACTGCTGTATCATATCCGAAAAGAAATCCTCCCAAAGCAGCCACAACAGACAAGAAAACTACATAACCAATATTGACCGAAGATTTCATAGTATAAAATTTATCGATTAAATTCAAATTATTCTTTTACAAGTTGCTTATAAACAGTACCGAAGCGATCGGTCACCAGTACTTCTATGCGAGCCTTTTTATCTTTAGGAACAGCCTTAAACAAATGATTGGTAGGAAAAGCATTCACCCAGAGTGCACCCATCTTTTCACGATCGGAAAAAGCTTCTACAGCAGCCGGATCCAAACCTTTACAACGGGTCATCTCACCCATACAAGTACCATTCTCGAACCACTCTACCTTCCACTGCTCATCCCAATTCCAGACATTGGCCAGCACTTCTTCGGGAAACTCTTTCGAACTACCCGGAGCATAAGCCTGAAACTGGTATTCCAGCGGATAATCTACCGCTTTGTAGTGCCACTTCACCTGATTACCATCTACCTCATAAAGTCCAAAGCCTTGGGGGGTACCGTCAGAACAAAGCATGGATTTCCAAAAACCTGCACATACAGCAGCTGTATTGTGTTCCATTAACCGGTCGTTGAACACCACGTTACCGTTCACATGGGTATGTCCGGTAATGAGGTGTGCCTCATGGTCTTTCAGCAAATCATACAGACTATTGGCATTGCTTGTCTCGTCGGGTAGCAAGGCATTGAACTTGATGTCCTTGGTAGTGCTGGAAGGAATATGCATCATTACAAATACCAGATGATCTTTCGGCACCAAAGCCAAATCTTTCTCTATCCATTGCAGTGTACGTTCATCAATGTAACCTATATAACGATAATCCCTATTGATATAAAAACAATTGTCTAGTATAATATAATGTGCCTTTCCACGATTGAAAGAATAATAAATGGGACCAAAATAGTCCTCATAGGTCTTGTATGAATGTTCAAAAGAACGTACACCCATTTCCATATCATGATTTCCTATGATACGGTAAACAGGCAATCCCAGACCGCCAGACACTTGAATGTAATCTGGGTATAAACCAGGAGTATTACCCACAATGTCACCACAATCCAACACGAAGGCATCACGCTCCTTGGCATACTTTTCCATAAAGGCTCGTGCCTTACCTACATAAGAACGATAACTGTCTAAATGCTCCTGACAGCTGACTTGCACATCAGTCTGTACCATAAACACATGCTTCATATCATCTTTCAGATTCCTCTTCAATTCAAAATCATACTTTAAACGGCCTTTCTTAAGCGGGAAAAAGAAAGCGATATGCCCACCACCCTCTTGCGGCAGATAACCTGCAGGCGTGGAAAGATATACAAACCGAGCATCCCGGTTGCGCGGCAACTCATAACGGCCCTGAGCATCAGTCAGCACCACGTCAAAACCATCTGTCACCACAACACCAGCAAGCCCTTTGCCTTTACAGGTCACCACGCCTTCAACGGGATCTGGATAAATTGCAGCCTGCATGATTGAGACAACCAAGAACAGACAACAACTGCAAAACAATCTGAGCATAAAATTCATAATCACTTAATATTGAAATATTCCTTATACCTATTATACAAGTGTCCTGCCTGCAAATATGCTGATTGGGGACTCATAAAATGAGAAAACTCAAAAGTGATGGCCTTGTCATAACCGGCTCGCTTGGCAGCCTCCAGCTTCATCCGTAACTTGTCAAACTTAATAGGCAAAAAGTCGATGGGCATGTCACGATCAAAGGTTTCAGCGTTTGTCCAACATTTCATGCCATACTTATCAGCCAGCTTTTTGTTCACCGTAAAGAAAGCATCCAGTTCATCGTAATCGATATGTCCGTCCTGAAAAGCACAGGCGTCAACCACATCATGAATGCCATCGAAAATTTCATTCCACTCCCTTTCATGCTCCTGAACAGAAACCGCATTCTCCTTTGTCAACTTATCTGTACCCATCACGGCCTTTTTCCCGTCAATCCACGGAGAAATAAAAGTCGGCAAACCGCCGGAGACATCCTTGCATTGTTTGCCCATCGCATGAAAGGCATCAATGGCACCCTTCGTCTTACGGCTTATCTCACAACTGATATACCATCCGCCGAAACTCTTGTACTTCTCACCGTACCTGCTCCACACCTCATCAATCACATACTTGTTATCCTCAACCTCCCACGAAAGGTCACCGGTATCCCAGTACTTGCCCGAATCATATAAACCAAAATAGAACTTCATGTGATATTTCCCCGCCAGCCGAAGGAACATGTCCAACAAATCGACGGAAGGCATATAACACCCTTTGCCCAGCAAATGCGCCGAAGGATAAGTAATGAATTTGCGATAACCCGACCGGATCATTATGACCGTGTCAATTCCAATACTCTGCATATACCGGAAATCCTGATCCCATTCCCTTTCCCCCCAATTCTGATGGGGAATATCATGGGATATCTCATCCAAGAACGTGCCGGTAATTTTAAGTGCATCGCCCATGGGAACTAGCATGGAAGAGGCAGACTCTTGAGAAAAGAAGCAATCCCCATCACCCTCTCGCCCCAACAATGAAGGGGCCATGAATGCAGACGCACCGAACAAAGCGGTCCTCTTTAAAAAATCCCTGCGTGTTTTCATTATTAATAAAATTAAGATCAACCATTATATATTAAACCTATCGAATACACTTTTTTAAGATAAAAAATCAATTATGTTTTTCATTGTTTTAGATATTAATTGTTATTATTCAATTATCACGCTGCAAATATAGATATATTTATTATATTTGCAAGACTTAATAAAGTATTTAATTAATATATAACCTACAATTAATATATATTAACGCGTAATTACAAAACAATTTACATAATAACAAATCAAATACATAATATTTCAGAATAATAAATCCGTATTTATTAATATAATAAACAAAATAGAGTAAATAACATAAAAATACATACATATGAAACAGAACTTATTAAAAGAAATGGAAACCGGGAGCAAGAATGCACTCTTAAAAAAAAGGATCATCACACATTATATATATAATGGGAGCTCCACTATTACCGATTTGGCCAAGGAACTCGATCTGAGTGTGCCCACAACCACCAAATTCATCAATGAAATGTGTGAGGACAACTATATAAACGACTATGGGAAACTGGAGACCAGTAGCGGCCGCCATCCAAGCCTATACGGACTCAACCCGGAATCAGGATACTTCATTGGAGTGGACATTAAGAAATTTGCCATAAACATCGGACTGATCAATTTCAAGGGGGATATGGTGGAAATCAAGATGAACATACCATACAAGTTCGAAAATACACAGGAAGCTTTGGAAGAACTGTGTGCACTCATCCGAAACTTCATAAAGGGAACGGAAATCAACGACAAGAAGATAATGAACATCTGCATCAACATCTCCGGAAGAGTAAATCCGGAATCAGGATATAGTTTCAGCATGTTCAACTTTTCAGAGCGTCCTTTGGCGGATGTACTGAATGAAAAGATAGGATACCCGGTCTGCATAGACAACGACACAAGGGCCATGACCTATGGAGAGCATATGCAAGGATGCGTCAAAGGGGAAAAGGACATCATCTTTGTCAACATAAGCTGGGGACTCGGAATCGGCATCATCATAGACGGGAAGGTATACACGGGAAAATCTGGATTTTCCGGAGAATTCGGGCATGTCAATGTTTTCGATAATGAAATACTGTGCCACTGCGGCAAAAAAGGATGCCTGGAAACGGAAGCCTCAGGATCGGCACTACACCGCATCCTGTTGGAAAGAATCGGTAGCGGAGAAAGTTCCATACTATCAAAACGGACTGCAGAAAATCCGCCCACCTTGGATGAAATCATCACCGCAGTCAATAAAGAGGACTTGCTATGCATTGAGATAGTGGAAGAAATAGGCCAAAAACTGGGAAGGCAAATAGCTGGATTAATAAGCATATTCAATCCGGAACTAGTAATAATCGGGGGTACACTATCATCAACAGGAGACTATATAGTGCAGCCAATCAAAACGGCAATAAGGAAATACTCATTGAATCTGGTCAACAAAGACGCCACGGTGACTGTTTCCAAGCTAAAAGACAAGGCTGGAGTAGTTGGGGCCTGCATGCTGGCACGGAGCAGAATGTTCGAAATTTAAAACGACCATTGCCAGCATAATGGGATTGACAAAGAGTATACCAAGAACGCAACTATCATATGCAAAAATATTGAAAAAGCGAGTCAGTAGTTGGTTACTGATAAAAGCACAGAATAAACCAGCATCATGATAACCGATTTCCAATACTGCCTCATATTGTGGAATTCGAAAATGCAGATTATTAAACTGTCAATAAAGAGAAGATGGAATCTATAGGATATACTCGGAAATATTACGAACATAACAAAGATTTGGGAAAGTATACCCTAAGATAAGGACAGAAAAGCAAGAAGCCATCATTACGGGTATCTATATTACTATAATTCCCTATCTGTAGCCTGCGTAGTGGGTTTAGGTGACGGAAAGAGGTTGTGGCAATCACAATCTCTTTCTTTTTATGATACATGGGGCAAGCTGTTGCATTTCAGATAAAATCCTTTACCTTTGCCGGCAAACACATTTATCAAGATATCAGGATGAAGAAAGTATTTAAATTGGCCGGAGGATTCATGGTCGGGGCATGCATCGGCTTTGTAGGAATAATAGGTGTAAGAGTCCTGGTTTTAGGAGACTCGTTCGACGGTTTACACAGCAAGTTTGCCGAAACCGGCATGCTGGAGACAGTAGGAGTTTCCTTGTTAGCCATACTGATTCTGCTGTTCTCCATCTTCCTGCAAGTGCTTCTGCACGAAGGCGGGCATCTTGTCTGCGGACTGGCAACCGGCTACCGCTTCGTCTCCTTCCGCATCTTCAACCTTACCCTCATACGGAAAGACGGGAAATTGTGCATCAAGCGTTTCAGCATTGCCGGCACGGGAGGGCAATGCCTGCTCACGCCACCCGACAGGCCCCTTGAAGACATTCCGACCGTCTTGTACAATCTGGGCGGAGTGCTCGCCAACCTACTGACCGCCATCCTCGCCGCCATTCCGTTACTGACCGCAGACGGGCTGCCTTACTTGCTGAAATTCTTTCTCCTGATGTTCTCTCTGGTAGGTATCCTCCTTGCACTGACGAACGGCATCCCCATAAGGATGGGCGGCATCGGCAATGATGCCGACAACATGCGCCTGCTTCTCAAAGACAAAAAGAGCAAGCAAGCACTGGTTGTCCAACTGCGTGTCAACGCACTGGTGCAGGAAGGCATACGCGTCAAGGACATGCCTGCCGAATGGTTCAGCCGGACAGAAGACACCGACTACAAGGATGCCCTGCAAGTCACCACAGCCCTGTTAAGTGCTTCCCGGCTGCTCGACCGGGAAGAATGGGAGGCAGCCTACAATGCCTTCGACAACATCATGAGCCACCGGCACGAAGTCATCGGACTCCTGGTAAAGGAAACCGCCTGCGAACTGCTCTTCACTGCATTGGCAACAAACAGGACCGGGCGGGCAGAAGAGTTATATACCAAAGAACTGGATACCTACATCCGGCAATACAAAGATGTGATGTCGTCCAAGCAACGGATTCTCTGCGCCCTGGCACTCTACCGGGAGAAGGATGCGGCCAAAGCAAAGGAAATCTACGAGACCGTCTGCCTCCGAAAAAACAAATACCTGATGCAGGGCGAAGTCGATTCGGACATAGCCCTGATGAAATCCATCCTTACCGCCGGAAATGCCCTGTAAAATGAAACAACGCCTCTCCTACCCGTTATTCCTGCTGCTCGGCTGTTTGCTGTACGGTTGCAGCGGGCAGCAACAACCGCAAAGACAAATCCAATGCCCGACGGGCACGGCGGAAAGAAGCATCACCTGTTCCGATACCATAGAGACCGCTGCCGTCCCGGCTCCGGCCAAAAGCCGGACAGCCCGCTACCTGGACTCCCTCGGTCTCGTCGACATCGCCGAAGCGGACAGCAGCATCGCCATCGACTTGATGTACACCCGTGCCGACAACTTCACCGGAATCCTATTGTATGAAGATCTGAGGGAAGCCTACCTGCACCCCGATGCCATGGAAAGCCTGAAGCGGGCACAACGCCTGCTGAAAGAGCGGCATCCCGGCTACAGCCTCATCGTCTACGACGCAGCACGCCCCCTGTCCGTACAGCAGAAAATGTGGGACGCAGTGAAAGGGACCCCCAAGTACATCTACGTCTCCAACCCGTCACGCGGCGGCGGCCTGCACAACTACGGATTGGCAGTAGACATCAGCATACTCGACGACAAAGGAACACCTCTGCCCATGGGCACCCCGGTAGACCATCTGGGCAAGGAAGCCCACATCACGGAAGAAGCTGCGCTCGTGGCACAAGGCAAACTCACGGAACAGGAACGCAACAACCGGCTGCTGCTCAGGCAGGTGATGAAAGAAGCCGGATTCCGCCCGCTGCCCAGCGAATGGTGGCACTTCAACCGCGTCGGCAGGCAGACGGCAAAGGAGAGATACCGGGTAATCCCTTAAAGCCAAAACGCTCCCATCTGCAGAAAGCTGCGGATTTATGTGCCACTTTGCTCTTTTTGAGGTAACTTTGCAGAAGAATTAATGAGCCAAGCCATGCCCCTATCCCAAGACACCCTCCGCTTCATCCGCGAGCATCGCCGCGACGACGTGCGCAGCCTTGCCTTGCAGGCACACCGCTACCCTTCGGTAGACATGCCCGCCGCCATCACACAGATTTCAGGCTGGCAGATTGCCAAAGAGAAGATACCCGCATGGGCCGGAAACGGGCACATACTCTACCCCGCCCACCTTTCCCTGGAGCAATGCTCCTCCGAAGTGACGGCACGGTATAAAGCGGAGATTATAGGCAACCTGCTGAAAACAGAACAGCCACAACCCGCGAAGGACAGCACTCCCGCATCAGCAGGCACCTTTACCGACCTCACCGGAGGTTTCGGCATCGACTGCGCCTATCTCTCCTCCCTCTTCAAGGAGGCCACTTACGTAGAACGCCAGGAAGCACTCTGCCGGATAGCCGCGCACAACTTCCCTGCCTTGGACTTGAGCCACATCTCCGTCTGCCACGAAGACAGCGTCCGCCATCTGCAAGAGATGGAACCCGTGGACTGCATCTTCATAGACCCTGCCCGCCGCGACGGACACGGCGGAAAGACCATAGCCATCGGCGACTGTGAACCCGATGTAGCCGCCCTGGAAGACCTGCTGCTCCGGAAGGCACGGCACGTACTGGTAAAGCTCTCTCCCATGCTTGACCTCACCCTTTCCATGAACGATTTGAAACATGTCCGCCAGGCACACATCGTTTCTGTCGGCAACGAATGCAAGGAACTGCTGCTCTTGCTGGGACAAGGCGAAGGAGTGCCGGCAGACGACATCCCCATCCATTGCGTCAACTTCACCGGTGTACCGGCTCCCCAAGCCCTCGTCTTCACCCGCCGGCAGGAGAAGGAGCGTGCATGCCCCTACACCCCTCAACTGAAATCATACCTCTACGAACCGAATGCCTCCGTGCTGAAAGCCAGTGCATTCCGCAGCCTCTCCTCATTGTATAAGGTGGAAAAACTGCATCCCAACAGCCACCTCTACACCTCGGACCACTTCCTGCCGGACTTCCCCGGCCGCAAGTTCCGGATTACCTCCTCCTGCGGCTTCGGCAAGAAAGAAGTGAAAGAGATGCTGGCTGCCGAGAAAAAGGCGAACCTCACCGTGCGCAACTTCCCCGCCACCGTGGCCGAACTGCGCAAACGACTGAAATTGGCCGAAGGGGGAGGCACTTATCTCTTTGCCACTACTCTGGCAGACGAGAAGAAGGTACTTATCCGCTGCCAGGCTACGGGATAAGACACCAACCCCTATACCTTCCCCTGCACGAGATGTACATCTCATGTTGCTCGATATGTACATCTCATACAGTCCGAGATGCACATCTCGTGCATCTTTAGCATCAGTCTGCCAGATGACGGCAAAGGGAGATACCGCCGAAAGGGTACTACCTTCAAGAATTTATGTAACCTCATTGTAACTGAATCGTTATCTGTTCTTCAACGCTCCGCAACCTCCACGTAACGGCAACCCTCTACTTTTGCGGCAGATTATTAACAGATAATAACAAGTATGAAACAGATTTTGAGAGCATTCTTATTCTTACTCCTATTCACCGCCACCGTCAATACGGCCATTGCCGACGAAAAAGCAAATGTCACGAAACAAGGAACTGTACGTGGACGCATCATCGACGCCACTAAACAAACTCTCCCGGGCGCATCCATCTACATCGAGAAACTACACACTGGCGTGACGAGCGACGTCAACGGCTTCTACACTTTCTCTAACCTTGACCCGGGAACCTATACAGTAAAGGTGAGCTACGTGGGCTACTCTCCCGTAGAACTGAAAATCACCATCCCCGCAGGCCGTACACTGGAAAAAGACGTCGTACTGAACGAAGGCGTGGAGTTGCAGGAAGTGGTGGTAGGCGGCGCCTTCCAGGGACAGCGCCGTGCCATCAACTCACAGAAAAACAACATGGGGATTACGAATGTAGTCTCTGCCGACCAGGTAGGCAAGTTCCCCGACTCCAACATCGGTGACGCCCTTAAACGCATCTCCGGCATCAACGTGCAGTACGACCAAGGCGAGGCACGCTTCGGGCAAGTGCGGGGCACGAGTGCTGACCTCAGCTCCGTCACCATCAACGGCAACCGCGTTCCCTCTGCCGAAGGCGATACGCGCAACGTACAGCTCGACCTCATTCCGGCAGACATGATTCAGACCATCGAAGTGAACAAGGTAGTAACCGCCGATATGGACGGCGACGCCATCGGCGGCAGCATCAACCTCGTCACCAAGAACTCCCCCTACAAGCGTACCATTGCCGCCACCGCCGGAACCGGCTACAACTGGGTGAGCGAAAAGGCGCAACTGAACCTTGGCTTCACCTACGGCGACCGCTTCTTCAACGACAAACTCGGCTTGATTGTATCGGCCTCCTATCAGAACTCACCTTCTGGTTCCTACGACACCGAATTTGTATGGGAGCAGGATGACAACGGCAAGACGTACGTCAACGACTACCAAATCCGCCAATACTACGTCACCCGCGAACGCCAAAGCTACTCCGCCGCACTGGACTGGGACATCAATGCCAACCACAAACTGACCTTCAAAGGCATCTTCAACAACCGCAATGACTGGGAGAACCGCTACCGTACCACGCTGAAAGACCTTGACCCCGACGGCAACGCCACCGTACGCATACAGACCAAAGCCGGTACGCCGGACAACCGTAACGCCCGCCTGGAACGCCAGCGCACCATGGACTTTGCCCTCGGCGGCGAACACCTCTTCGGCGCCCTCTCCATGGACTGGCACGCCAGCTATGCCAAAGCCAGCGAAGAACGTCCCAACGAACGCTACATCGACTTCCAACTGAAGAAACAGAAGTTCGACATGGACCTGAGCGACGAACGCCAACCCTTTGCCAGCCCCAAAACAGGCTCTACCATGACATTGAACGATGAATTCAGCCTGAAAGAGCTGACGGAACAGCAGGAAGACATCAAGGAGCAGGACCTGAAGTTCTCCGCCAACTTCAAACTTCCCTTCAAGAACGGCAACAAGCTGAAGTTCGGCGCAAAGGTAGTGCGCAAGACCAAGGATAAAGAAGTGGACTTCTACGAATACTCTCCTCTGGACGAGGATGCCTTCATGACGAACAGCCTAGCAAATACAGTGGACCAGACCAACAAGAACTTCATGCCCAACAACAAATACCAGGCAGGCATCTACGCCAGCAAGGAATACACCGGCTCTTTAGACTTGAACAACGCTTCCCTCTTTGAGAAAGAGCAGGTGCAGGAAGAACTTGCCGGAAACTTCAACGCCCGCGAAACCGTGACTTCCGGCTACCTCCGCTTCGACCAAAAACTGACAAAAGACGTGGAACTGATGACCGGACTTCGCATAGAGAACACCAACCTTGCCTATACGGGACGCACCTACGATGCCGACGAAGACCTCACCAGCAAGACCGACCGTCAGCGCAACAGCTACATCAACTTCCTGCCGTCGCTGCTCGTAAAGTGGAATGTAAACGATGACTTCAAAGTGCGCGGTTCGTTTACCCAGACCTTGTCACGCCCCAAATACTCGGCCCTCGTGCCCAGTGTGAACATCAAGCGTTCCGACAACGAAATCACCATCGGAAACCCGGAGCTGAAACCTACCGTCTCCTACAACTTCGACTTGAGTGCCGACTACTACTTCCGCAGCATCGGTCTGATAAGCGCCGGCATCTTCTACAAGAAGATAGA
>JAEYDD010000050.1 GCA_023404095.1 Pseudomonadota bacterium
CATTTCCGACGAGGTCCGCGAATACCTGATCGCCAAGGGATACGAGCCTGAATTCGGCGCGCGTCCGCTGCGGCGCGCGGTAGAGCGGTACATCGAAGACCCGCTCGCCGAGGAGCTGCTGCGCGGCGCCTTCGACGAGGCCAAAGGGGTCAAGGTCGAACTCGACCAGCAGAAAGTGCTGTTCTTCCCGGAAAAGTGACAACTATCGGCGAAATATGAGGCCCGCGTTTCCATGAAGCGCGGGCCTTTCTGCATCTCAGCCCGGCCCGTAAAACATGGCATCTTCCCCCGCGCCTGCCTGTCGTACCAGAATCCGGCACATCATATCGTACTTCATCGATTCCGCAGGAAGCGATTGAAGGTGTGAAAAAGTGGAGCCAACTTGTCCGTAACAGTATAAAACTCCGAGGAGGCTCTGTTAATGAAGAATAGATCAGTAAGTCTGTTCCGTCAAGTCCTGAATTTGATTCCGAAGCAAGAATTTGAAGAAATCATCATAGATCACAATGGAGACAAGCAAAAACAGTCATACTGATCAGAATGTCATGTGTCCGGAGTTCCGTCAAGAACTCCGACTGACTTCCCTGATCCGAATTGAAAATCTCCGGTATTCCATAGGAGTCCACAGCCATTTTCGGAGTTTCGACACAATGAAAAGCATCCATTGTATTCACATTTTCCACTACTGCACCCGATTCGGATGTATCGGGCATTGCTTGGAATTTAGCATATTTCTGAAAATCCATAAGTGTTTTAGTTTTTCATCAATAAACATACCAATAAATAAACCAGCATCGACAAAAAATCATTTTTTTTTGCAAATGCTGGTTAATAAACTATTGACTTTGCATCTGTGGTATACTATAATATAAGTGTAAATAAACCAGCATGGAGAATAAAATGGGACGTCCCTCACTATGTGGAAAACTTTCGGCGCAGATTCTGACGGAATACGGGCCATCCGGCCTGCTGCCGAGTGAACGGGAGCTGGCGGCACGCTACGGTTGCAGCCGCCTGACCCTGCGAAAGGCGCTGCACCTGCTCCATGACTCAGGCCTAGTCGCCTCCGCCCCGCGCAACGGACACTTCTTTACGGACGCCGGTCGGGGGAACATTCTTCAGACGCAGCGGGCGACTCCGACTCTCATGCTCTTTTCTATGGAGGAGCGTCTTCGCGATCCGGCTCATACCTACATGATCGGCGGAGCCGTTCATCAGGCACGCCTGAGCCATGTGAATCTGGTCCTGCGGGAACTCGCCGACAAAGAGAGTGATTTCGACGTCCTGCGAGGCAATGCGAATGCCGATGGATATATCATCGCCGGTGCCGCTCCTTCCGCTCTGGTTGAGGCACTCACTGCGGACGGGAAGCCGTGTGTAGTCCTCGGTCTCCTTTACGAACAAGCCGATGCACCGGCAAGACTGTGCTGTCAGCAGCTGCTGCTGGGGACCACCCACATCTACCGGGAAGTCGGACGTCATCTCCGGGAGTTGCACCATCGCAAAATCATGGTGGCTTACACCTACGGGGAAAGTCGCGATATTGTGGAGGTGATCCGGAGTGCGTTTTCCTCACCTTCCTCCGGTGAAGTCTCGCTCGAAGCGTTCTGTCCGCCGCTGATGCGGCAGGAACGCACACCGGAGACTCTCCGGCGTGCGGCTTTCGACACGGTTCGCCAGCTGAACGGGCACACGGCTCTGGTAGTTCCGGAAGGACACATTTACGCCTTGGAAATCATTCGCCAACTGCAGTGCAATCGCATCCGTTTTCCCGAGGATATCAGTCTTGTAATCCAAGGGTGCGAAACCGACTGGTTCCTGGACAGCTATCAGATCAGCTGCGTTTACGCCGAGTACCGCGATCAGGGAATGGCGTGTATTCGGGAACTGCTGCGGCAGCTGAATAACGGGCGCAGCGAGGCAGGCGTCCGTTACACCCCGGCTCAATACATCATGCGCCAGTCGACCGGACTCGCCCCCGCAGTAGCCAGCCAATAGCGGCAGATTATGTTCAGATACACTTCAACCCCCAATATAGGAGAATGGTTATGAGTTCAAAACATTTCACCTTGATTGAGTTGCTTGTTGTAATTGCAATTATAGCGATTCTGGCAAGCATGCTGCTGCCGGTTCTTTCCAAGGCGCGTATGGCCGGACAAGACGCCAAATGCAAATCGAATCAGAAGCAGCTCGGAATGGGATTTTTCTTTTATAGCAACGACAACAATGACTACCTGATGCCAATGTCGATACGAATCAACAACATTGCCTACAACTGGCCAGCGGCGGTCGTAAAGCTGAACGGACTGAATGAAGATGTCATGGCCTGTCCGGGCGGAGTAGTCATAGCAAAGCGTGGCGAAGGCAACTCCGGTTTAAGCGCAACAAAGTTCGGCGGCGGTCTGTACGGATACGAAGCAGCAGGCGGAGAATGGAACTCCCCCATGAGTTCCCCTGGCCAAGGGGGGGCATCCGTGCAGGTGAAACTTTGCGGATATACGGTTTCCGCTTCTTTCAATCTTTACAATGAACCCGGGTGGATGCCGGCCAAAAGGATTACACGTCTGAAGCTGAAATACGGCCTGAGCGAGACATTCCTGGCAGGTGACGGCACCACAGGAGCGATCTGGCCGTCCGGCTCTGCGGGCAGCCGCACCCGCTATCCGGAATTGTGGAATGCAACGCTGCGTCACGGCGGCAAGATGAATTTTCTCTTCATGGATGGACGCGTAGACCGGATTATGAACACCAACAACTCCCCCTACGAAGACGAGGACCATTACCGTGAGAGAATTTGATTCCATGCGAATGCTGCTACGATACGGGTTCGTTCTCCTGCTGACGCTGACGGTTCTGCCGCTGAGAGCGCTGGATGCGCCACCGCCGAGAAATCTGATTCCGGAATTGAACTTTCAGAATCCCGCCGGCTGGAGTCTCGGCAGCGAGGGGACCATTCAGTCGGTCGGCGGGAAATTCGCCGATCAAGTTCTGGAGATCCGACGTAGCAACGGGAGTCTCTATCAGCCGGTCTCGTACCAGTTAAACCGAAAACAATTGCGAAACAACACCGTCTACA
>JAEYDD010000054.1 GCA_023404095.1 Pseudomonadota bacterium
TGATCATCTGCCTGATCACCGTCTACGGCCTGACCGAGTTCGGCCGCTCGACCGCCCAGACCTGGGCCACGGTCACCATCGTCTTCGCCGTCATGGCCGCCGCCGTGGGCGGCTTCCTGCTGGTCAACCGCGCGGCCATCACCGGGGTGCTGATCGCCCTCGTCTTCGGCATACTGGCCCACGCGGGCCTGGCCGGGACCATCCGCCAGCTGCGTCCGCTGTCGATCGCGCCGCGCCTGGTGCAGACGCTGGACTCGGCCGAGCTGAACCCGGCCCAGGGCCGTTATCCGGGGCCGGTGGCCATCACCACCTTCCATGAGCCCAGCTTCGTCTTCCTGACCGGCAAGGACACCCAGCTGACCGACGGGGCAGGAGCTGCGCGCGCCCTGGCCGAGGGCCGCCCCGCCATCGTCGAGGCCCGCGACGACGAGGCCTTCCGCCGCGCCCTGGCCGATCTGGGCGCCGCCGGGCGGGCTGTCGGCGTGGTCAGCGGCCACAACTATTCCTCGGGCGACGACGTGCGCCTGACCGTCTACGCTCCCGCCGGATCGAGCCAGCGGAGCACGAACCAGGGGAGCCCCCGCCGATGAGCCGCTTCATCCAGATCGTCGAGGTCGGCCCGCGCGACGGCCTGCAGAACGAGAAGACGGTGCTGGAGCCGGCCGTCCGCGCTGACTTCGTGCAACGCCTTGAAGAGGCCGGGGCGAAGCGCATCGAAGCCGTCAGCTTCGTCCACCCCAAATACGTGCCCCAGATGGCGGGCGCCGAAGAGGGCATGGCCGCCCTGCCCCGCACCGAGGGCCGCAGCCGCATCGGCCTGGTCCTGAACGGCAAGGGCTACGACCGCGCCCTGGGCACGGCGGTGGACGAGGTCAACGTCGCCATGTCGGTCACCGACGGCTTCGGCCTGAAGAACCAGGGCCTCAGCGTCGACCAGCAGGTGCAGATGCTGTCCGAGATCATCGCCGGCCGCGCCAACGCAGACGGCGCGCCGGGCGCGACGCCGAAGCTGTCCGCCACCCTGTCCTGCGTCTGGGGCTGTCCGTTCGACGGCGAAGTTTCAGTCCAGCAGGTCAGCGACCTGGTCGCCCGCATCGCCGCCCTGGGCGTCGAGGAGATCGCCCTGGCCGACACCATCGGCGTCGGCGATCCGTGGAGCGTGACGAAGAAGGTCGAAGCCGCCCGCAAGGCCGCGCCCGACGCCACCTTGCGCCTGCACTTCCACGACACCCGCAACACGGGTCTCGCCAACGCCTATGCGGGCGTGGAGGCGGGCGTCGACGTGCTGGACGCCTCGGTCGGCGGCATCGGCGGCTGCCCCTTCGCCCCGGGGGCTACTGGTAATTTGGCGACCGAAGACCTCGTTCATGCCCTTCATCGCGGCGGCTTCGAAACCGGCTATGACCTAGAGGCTTTGATCGATACGGCACGCTGGATAAGCGGCCATCTAGGTCATGACGCGCCTAGTGCCGTGTGCCGTGCGGGCAAGTGGATGCCCTAATTGACTGCCATGCCTGCGCGTAAAACCATATTGATCGACGCCTACAATATTGCCATGCTGAAGGGCACAGGCATTGCCACCTATGGTCGCAACCTTGTACGTGATTATCAGTTCATGGGCCATGATTGCGCCCTGTTGCTAGGCGGCGATACTCTCGGCGCTTTGAGCACGCCGACACAGCGGGAAAAAATGGTCGGCAACCATAGGCCACCTCGCTTCAGAAAAGCTTGGCGTATACTAAACCGCATTGCACCAATGGTCGCCGATCCAGAACATCCAAAGCGTGTGGGCAACACCTCGCAGATAGGCTGGCCAGAGCGTATGCCCAAGTCATGCGAGCTTTGGCACAGCAACAATCTTTATAAAGACGCCCAGAAGATTTTCCGCCTCACAGGCAGACCGCTAGAAATCCAATTGCCTGCCAGCGCACGTACCGCACTAGCCCACTGGACCTCACCACTTCCGATTGTCGCCAAGGGCATACCCAACGTCACGACCCTGCACGACATCATTCCACTGACGCACCCTACTCTCTCCCAGAACGATTTGGCCCGTTACAAAGCGCTTTTGAAATCCACCCTCGAACGATCTGATAGAGTCATCACTGTTTCCGAATATAGCCGCCAGGCCATCAGTGATTATTTCGATATCGACGAAAACAAGATTTACAACGCCCATCAATCTATCGACACGCAGCACCACCCCCGCCCGCAAATACTTCTTGAAAACGCCCTCCATCCGGACAATTACTTCGTTTTCAGCGGAGCAATTGAGCCCAAAAAGAATATCACGCGCATGCTGAAAGCCTATGCCGCCAGCAATTCACGCCTTCCTTTTGTGGTGATAGGCCACGGCGGATGGGACAACGCCGAAGATATAGCTTTACTCACGCTCATGGCTGAAGAGAAGCAGATCATTTGGCTTTCTTATCTAGAGCGTGATGAGCTGATGACCCTTGTAGCAAACGCCAAGGCGATGGTTTTTACTTCGCTTGCAGAAGGCTTCGGCCTTCCAGCTGCAGAGGCGATAACGCTTGGCACACCAGTGCTAGCATCCAGCATCCCTGCCCTACAAGAAGTCTGCGGCAAAGCCGCAATCTACGTCAACCCCTTGTCTGTCGAAGAGATAGTCGAAGGTTTCAGATCTATTGATATTTCAGACAGTCGCTATCAGGCCGCGCACCAAGCTTCACTATTGGATGACCATCGCTTCTCGACCGATCAGCACGCCGCAAGGCTTGCAGAAATCGTCGTGCATCTGATCTGAGTTGCAGAACCTCAGCCATTATTAATCAGGTGTTTGCACAACTACCCTCGCCTTGGTATCAACCCAGAGAATGATCCCTAGCCGGCCGCCCTCTTTGCCCTCGAAATTCCTTTCCCGCCATCCACGGATCATCGGCGCACTCATGATGCGTGAAACCATGACCCGCTTTGGCCGGGAGGGGCTGGGTTTTCTTTGGCTTGTCGGCGAACCTCTGGCCTTCTGTTTGGGCGTTATCGCCCTTTGGACCATCCTAAAACCTCCCTATGAGCACGGCATCCGTGTCGGAGCGTTTGTGATGACGGGCTATATGAGTCTGCTGTTATTGAGACACCAGATCAGCTTCGCGATGAACGCGTTGAACGCCAATGCAGGCGTGCTTTACCACCGCCACGTCAAGCCCATGCACATCTACCTGTCGCGAGCTATTCTAGAATTCGCGGGCAGCACGCTTGCACTGGTTGTGATCTATGCTTTGCTACTGGCCTTTGGGCAGGTTTCTCTACCAGCCAATATTGGCCTTGTGTATGCGGGCTGGTTCATTCTAGCTGCTTTGGGTTTTGGCATGGGCCTCATCATGAGCGCCATGGCCATGCGCTTCGAAACCTTCGAACGACTGTCGCAACTGATCACTTATTTGCTAATCCCGCTGTCGGGAGCTTTCTTCATGGCCGATACGTTGCCGCCGGGCCTTCGTGAATATTATCTTCTCATCCCCCTGCCCCACACAGTCGAGATGATTCGTTCAGGTGTGTTCGGCGAGTTCGTCGCTACCCACTACTCCATCACCTACCCCCTAGCATGGGCGGGCGGCCTTATTACGCTCGGTCTCATCTTGTTGAAAGTCTTTAAGGATCGTGTCGATGTTGAATAGATCGGCCAATACTGAAAATGGCTCGCTCACGCGACTTGGCGATCTACCGGGAACCAACAACCGTAAGAAGGGTTTTTCCTCGCGCGTGCCGTGGGTATTCGTCACTATCGTTGCCATTCCGACGCTGATTGCGGCCATCTAT
>JAEYDD010000007.1 GCA_023404095.1 Pseudomonadota bacterium
GTTAATAAAAAGAAAGTTTGGACTTAATCAAGAGCAACTTTTCTATTAATAGATTACATGAGAAGTAAGCAGTATTGAGAGGAAACTAATCTATATAGCTTACTTCTCTACTTCGTTAGAATAGATACGCCACAAGAATATCAATTGATATACAAAACTTTATAGGTCTTATATCAATGATAAACACATGGCTTAATTATACAGAATTGATATATGAAAAGCACAATTGAGGGAAAATTGTAGTATATTTGTACTGTTCTTTGAGGCGTCTTTATTATTAAGGAAGCGTTTAGTGCTTTTTCTCAAGTGCGAATCTGGACAATTCGAGCTGTGTTGAGGAAATAAACAAAACGTTCTTCCTTTGGTTTGTATGTTGCATCTAGGTACTGATATACAGTCAAGGGCGTGAGCTGTTTTTGCTTGTATCCAACACAGAGGTAGTTCAGAACCTGCACTTGGATATAAGTTTAGCGGTCTCGCGCTTCTTTTGTGTATACACTTCTGTTGAGACTAGGAAGGAACTAATAAATTGAAAAACATACAAACAGTACAAGTGTTGCCAGTAATGTTGCTAATGTCCGTAACAGTATCAGCAAGAGACCTAACAGGTTTTGAACAGCTTATTGATAAACGTACGACATGAAAATAAAACTGATTGCATTATTTATAATGATGGGATCGTTGGCTGCCGTAGCTGATAATGATACTTATTTCTTTTCAAAAGTAGATTATGGTTCAGTGTTCGTTGTTCAAACAGCCGATGGATTCTTGTATCAGATAATTTTAATTGGCAGGATTTTTTTCCGGTGTGGGGTGGTGAGACGGAGGCAAAGATTGGCTGTTTCGCGGATGGGAATTGGCAAGAATGAAAGAGGCGGAATCCTTGGATTGTGCGAATTAGTAGTGAAGTAGTTGCTGAAAAATAGAGGTACTTGATAAAATAGAGTTGCATTTTCCGTATAAAAACGTATCTTTGTGTAAAGAGAATTAAAGACATCGATTATTAATGGCTATTTTCTTTCGCACTACGAAACAGAACATATAAGCGATTGCCTGATATTTAATAGATGATATTAATGATTAACACAATGAAAATACGCTTGATTTTGTCTTTTGTTTTATTGATTTATTCATTGGTCTGTCAAGCAGATGGCGGTAAAGATTCATATATCTTCCGGAAAGTAGATTATCAGCAAGGATTATCCAATAGTGCTGTGCTTTGTCTTTTTCAAGACAATACAGGGTTGATGTGGTTTGGTACATACGATGGTGTCAATTGTTATGATGGCCGAAACATGGAAGTTTTTCGTTCTGATTTTTCAGCCCCCAAAGCTTTGAGTAATAATGTAATCCATTCTATTCAGCAGGCAGATAATAATTGTTTGTGGATTTCTACACATTTGGGTATCAATCGTCTTTCACAGGATTCGCGGCAAGTTGTCGGATATTATGACTTTACAGATGATTATTATCTACATTCCAATTCTAAAGGAAACACATGGGTGGTGAGTCATGGTGGAATTTTCTACTATAATACATCTTATAAACGATTTGTACAGATTAAGAATCTGAAAGTACCCGTAGAAGATATGGATAAACGGGCATTCGTAACGGATGATGGTGTTTTGTGGATTTTCACTCAACAAACAGGGGAGCTGTTACAGGTTTCGCAGGATGCTTTTGATTGTGACACATTATCAATTCATTCAACTGTTTCATCTACTGATTTTCATGCGAAACCTATTGAAGATGTCTTTTATCAGAATGGCGTTCTTTGTTTTATCGATAGTGAGCATGATCTTTATGTTTATGATATTTCCCGACAATCTAAAATTTATATTCGTAACCTTTCTTCATTAGTGCAGAAGAATGGAACTATTGCAGGAATAGCCCTTTTCTATGAAGATATTATTATTGGTTTTCGAACGAATGGGTTAGTCCGTCTCCGTACTTCACAAAAATATAAAGAAGAAGTGGTCGACCGGAATGTACGTATATATAGTATTTATCGAGATCCTCATCAGAATGTCTTATGGGTTGCTTCGGACGGACAAGGAACGATTATGTATGCTAAGAAATATTCTATTGCCACCAATTTGATGCTCAATCAACTGTCATCTAACTTAAGCAGGCAGGTACGTTCTGTTATGACAGACGATAGTGGTGGACTATGGTTCGGGACGAAAGGTGATGGACTGCTGCATATACCGGATTATCGTGAGAATGAGGAGGCTTCTGCCGTTACAGTTTACTCTCCTGAAGGAAAGCAAAATGTTGTGTCTTATATACGATGGAATAAAGAATTTCCTGTTTATAAATTGGTTCAAAGCCGTTATATGGATGGCTTTTGGATAGGATCTGGAGATCCGGGACTATTTTACTATTCTTTTGAAGACAAAGCTTTGCATTCTGTGGAGAATCTGCCGGCACAACCCACCGAGATACATGGCATTTATGAGGAAAATGATAGTGTACTTTATGTGGTGACAGCCGGTTCCGGTTTTCATAAATTAATACTTGAGAAGCAGGCAGGTACCATTCGTTTCAAGTCGCAGAAAAGTTATCATTTTTTTCACGGTCAGCGAGAAATTACGATGTTCTATCCAATGTTGCCCGAAGGGGATTCTATTTTGTGGCTTGGCAGTCGGGAGAAAGGACTCGTACGGTTTGATAAGCGGACTGAAGAATATAAAGTGATTTCTTTGAAAGAAATGCTTCATAAGTCGGTAGACGATGTGCTCAGCCTGTATCGGACCAAAGAAGGGTTGTTATATGTAGGGACAACATCAGGATTGGTATGTTTGAATTCTAATGGCAAACAGATGAAAGCTACCTATATCGGACGGGAGCAAGGTTTGCTCAATGATATGATTCATGGTGTACTTGAAGATGAGAACGGACTCTTATGGCTTGGTACGAATCGGGGGCTGATTAAATATAATCCGATAAATGGCTCATCACATGCCTACTTTTACAGTGCAGGTGTTCAAATCGGTGAGTTTAGTGATGATGCTTATTACATGTGTCCATATACACAGGAGCTTTTTTTCGGTGGGATTGACGGGTTGCTTTATTTGGATAAAGAGGTGCAGGCTGCTCCGGAATTTTATCCGGATATTTTGTTACGTAAGTTGACTGTTGGACATACGCAAGTGGTTCAGGGGGATGGAGATTACTATACAGACGATGGTAAGGCATTACAGTTGAAGGGGACGGAGGTTTCATTTGCACTTTCTTTTGTTGTTCCGGATTTTTTATCAGGAGAAGATATAGAATATTCTTACCAGTTGGAAGGATATGATAAGGATTGGACCTCTTTTAGTAGTATTAATGAAGCCTCATATACAGGAGTGCCGGCAGGTGATTATATCTTTAAGGTACGCTATAAGAGGGATGTATTTGATACGGAATATCGGCATTTTTCTATTCCGGTATATATCCTTTCTCCCTGGTATCGATCGGTGGCGGCTTATTTGGTTTATTTGATCATTTTCTTGTTGCTGTTAGGGTATGTGATATATTTACTACGTAAAAACTACCTTCAGGAACGGATGATGAAAACACTGATGGGGACAGAAAGTTGCCGGAAATCCGAGACTGTATATACAAACCGTAGGATGCTTGAAGATTTTACTCTTATTTATAATTATTGTGACCAATTGCGTGCAGAGAATCTTTCTTATGAGCAATGTCTTGAGAAAGTGTCACTGATACGCGAAACTGTGATGAGCGCACTTCTTAATCCTGACGCTCTGTTTTTGGAAGAACTTAAACAATTCTTTCCGGATCGGTTTATTGTTTCTGCGCGTATGAGTATACAGGGAGTTTCTCAAGAGGTGTTGCGTACGTTGGAAGAACAAGGGATTGATCATTCTTCTATATCGTCAATGATTCCGGAACACTTAACATTTCCAGTTTACAAGAATGCATTATACAGTATTCTTTATTGCTGCTATCTCCGGATTACTGAAATGAAAGGTACTCATGGCGTAATAGTAGAAATGTCAGAACAGGATGGTAAGATGCAGCTACATTTTTCTTCTAAAGATGCTACTGCGAAAGCGTTGTATGAATATCTTTCAGATAAAGCTTCTTCAGTGACGGAGAAAGATTCCGATCATGTGTTTGCTGTGCATTTACTTTTAGGTTTTGTACGGTCGGCTTTGGAACGTATTCATGCCGTTCTTCGTTATGATGATGATGAGAGTGGTAGTCGGTTGACGATTATCTTTGAACCGGCGGTCTTGACAGTGGCAGGTGAACAAGGGAAAAAAACTGTGCTTTTGTTGGAAGACAGAGATGAAATGACTTGGTTGATTAGTAATTTCCTGGCTGATGAATACGTGGTTCATCAAGTAAAGAGTGTGCAGCTTGCTTTTGACGAAATTCGTCGGTCGGCTCCGGCTCTATTATTAGTGGATATGACAATGTATGCCAATGCTGAAAGTACTTTTATGGAGTATGTTAGCCGGAATCGTACTCTGCTTTCAAAGACAGCTTTTATTCCATTGTTAACCTGGAAAGTTGGTTCGGCCATTCAGCGGGAACTGATCTTGTGGTCTGATTCTTATATTGTACTTCCTTATGATATATTATTCTTGCGGGAAGTTGTCCATAATGCTATTTATGGAAAGCGGGAAGCGAAGCAGATATATATGGAGGAACTGGGAGATTTGGCGGGACAGATTGTCTGTACAACTACCGAACAAGCTGATTTTATTCGTAAATTGTTAAAGGTGATTGAAGAAAACCTGGACAAGGAAGAACTGGGCTCAACGTTGATCGCTGATCGTATGGCAATGAGTTCCCGTCAGTTCTATCGTAAATTCAAGGAAAT
>JAEYDD010000074.1 GCA_023404095.1 Pseudomonadota bacterium
TGGTGAGGCGGTTTCTACGGCCCAACCCAAAACAAGTCAACAGCCCAAATGACAGTTTTTTGAAATTTTTCCCCGCACACAAACCAAAACCCCGGTTTTCCAGCATTCCAAACCACAAAAATTCTCAGACAGGACCAAAACAGCCGGAAAAGGGGACGATGTTGTCCCAAGGCACGCCCGTCATCCCGCGTCAGAACGCGAAAAGGGCACCGCGGTCTCCCGCGGCGCCCTTTCCAAGTCCTCTCCCATCCACCAGCGGACAGGTCAGGCCTTGATCTTCAACTGGGCCATGATCCTCTCAAGGTAGCCGAGCAGGACCGCCGAGACGACGAAGGCGAGATGCATGAAGGTCAGCCACATCAGCTGCATGTCGGTATATTGCTGGGCGTTCAGGAACACCTGCAGAAGGTGGATCGACGAGATGGCGACGATCGACGAGGCCACCTTGATCTTCAGGCTGCCGGAATCGAGCTTGCCGAGGAAGGAAACGTCAGCTTCCGCCTCGTCGAAGCGGCTGACGAAATTTTCGTAGCCGGAGATCATCACCATCAGGATGAGGCTTGCCACCAGCGCGGCGTCGATCAGCCCCAGCATGGCAAGGATCATGTCCGCGTCGTCGAAGACGAAGGCATTCTTGGCGACCTTGATGAGCTTGTAGGCGAAGGACACGGCGTAGACCGCAAGCGCCGCCACAAGCCCCAGATAGAACGCGACGAGAATCCATCGGCTGGAAAGGATGATCCGTTCGACCAGGATTTCGAGGGACTTCATGGACGGCTCCGTCTGTGATTTTCGATTTGACGCCAGTGATTAGCCAATGGCTCGAAGACCGGCAAGTGGTGTTGGAGACCGTCTCCCGCAAGAGCGGACCACCGGTTTGCGACGCTTCAGCGGGCAACCGCCCTGGCAAGCAGATCGACGAACGCAGTCCCGGCAACCTCAAGCGGGCCGCTGTTGTCAATGGTGACGCCGTCGACCGGCAGGTCCGGCATGCGCGGCTGGCGCTCGAGGCGTCCGGCGATGGCGTCACCGCTTTCCCGCCCGCGCCGCGCCAACCTTTCGGCGCGAACCTCCGCATGGGCGGTGATCGTTACCACCGTTAGCCGCGAAAACGCAGCGACGAAGGCCGGCAGCGCCTGACGGCTGCCATTCACCAGCACCACCCTCCCCCGTTCGACTTCGGCCTTCACCTCCATGGGGACGCCGTAGCAAAGCCCGTGCGCCTCCCAGGCGACGCAAAAGGCCCCCTCGCCCTTCATCCGGGCGAAGGTCGCCTCGTCCACGCCGATATGAGCCTCGCCGCCGGCATCTGTCGGGCGGGTGATGACCCGCCTTGCAAAGACGAAACGATCATCCCCGGCGAGATGCCGTGCGGCATGGGCCATGACGCTATCCTTGCCCGCCCCGCTCGGCCCGACGACGACGATCGCCATGCCGCGTGCTGCATCCGTTGCCGGTGCCAAGGCACCCGCAACCTTTCCTGCCCCTGCGTTCATGCCACCCGCCCGCCCTGGCGCCAGACGGCACGGACGACCGGAACGCCATCCGGACGGCGGACGCGGACGAGATCGGCGCGCAGGCCGGGGGCGATGCGCCCGCGGTCGTCAAGGCCGACGGTGCGAGCCGGAGTGGCCGACACCATCGCAATCGCCTTCGGCAGGCTGATCGCCGCGTTCTCGTCCGCGAGTATGAAAGGGGCTTGAATCAGGCTCAGCGGCACGTAGTCGGAGGAGAGCACGTCAAGCACACCCATGGTGGCGAGATCGCGGGCGGCGATATTGCCAGAATGTGACTTGCCGCGGACGATGTTCGGCGCGCCCATCAACACGCTCATGCCGGCGCCGTGCGAGGCCTTCGCCGCCTCGATGCTGGTCGGAAACTCGGCAAGGCGGATGCCGTAGCCAATCGCCTCTTCCACATGCTCGAGCGTGGCGTCGTCATGACTGGCCACCGCGATGCCGCGCGCGGCGCAGTGGGCGGCGATCGCATCGCGATGCGGCTTGGCGTAACGAGCGGACAGCTCCTGCTGGCGCCGGCAGAACTCGGCGAAGGCCTCGTCGGACAGGCCGCGCTTGGTCTTGTAGTAGAGCGTATACTGCTCCATCGTCTGGAACTGGCGCTGGCCGGGGGCGTGGTCCATCAGCGAGACGAGACGCACCTGCGGGTCGTTTTCGAATTCTGCGAAGTGATCGAGCACGTTGTCGGTGGAAACCTCGCAGCGCAGGTGGATCAGATGGTCGGCGCGCAACCGATCGTCTCGGCTGGCCTCGGCAAGCGCGTCGGCCATAGCGCGCATCTCGCCCTTCGCAAAACCGCCGTCCTCGTCCGAGCCCATGCGCAGGCAGTCGAAGACGGTGGTGATGCCGGAGGAGGCAACCTGGGCGTCATGGGCCTGGATCGCAGCGGTCGTGTTCCAGCGCACGCCCGGACGCGGCGAATAGTGCGCCTCGAGGTGATCGGTGTGCAATTCGACCAGACCGGGCAGCAGGTAGTCGCCCCCCATGTCCTCGCCGGCGACAGTCGGCGTGTCGGAAATCTCGGCGATCAAGCCGTCGCGGATCAGTACCGCGCCGTGGACGATCTGGTCCTCGAGTACGATCTTCGCATTGGTCAGGGTCAGTTCGGTCGACATGTCAGGCGATCTTTCTGTTGGCGGCTCCGCCCGTCAGCGGAAACAGCGAATGCACGATGAAATCTGCGCCGCGGGAGGGTTCGCGGAAAAGGGCTATGCCTGAAATCGCAAGCGGGCGCGCATGGTACTCGGAGAAATGCCGCAACAGCGCCTCTTCCATTGCCGGCGCTTCGGCAGCGGCGACCCGGCCGGTCAGCGTCATGTGGAAACGGAACGCATCGAACACGTAAGGGTAGCCCCATTGCACCAGGTTCTGGCGCTCCTCGCTGGAAAGCTCGTCCGGCTTGCGCCGCGCAATGTCCGCCGACGACAGCGGTGCGCGAAAATCCTCGAATCGGCGCACCACTTCGCCGGCGAAGGCCTGCAGCGGTTCGCATTCTTCGGCGGGAACCAGGGCGAAGAAGGAACCCAGGCGGCCGACGACCACCTTAGGGATCTCGAAGCTCTCCACGGCAGCGGCGAAACGGGCGACTTCGGCGACGAGGTCGGCTTCCTCTCGGCCTTCGGCAAGCTCGAATGGCGCCTTCAGGGTCGCGTGGAACCCGTAGCGGCGCGGATCTGCCGTCAAGGACGCCAGCGCCGGCGGCTCGAACCCCGCAACGGACGGCTGAACCAGCGGAGCACCGTTAAACGCGTTGCGGCCGAGCCACCGCGCTGCGGCAAGCGTGAGGCCATCGCTGGCGGCCGGGGTGAAATAAAGGGCATATCGCACAATCAAACTTCCTGTTCAGTTCCGAGGCGCCCGAAGGCGCGACCGCGACCGTAGAAGGGATTCGTGTGGCAGCATCATGCCATTGCCAGCTACGAATTCCATTACACCGTATGGTGGGCCACTCAATGGTGGGTCCGTCCGATCAATCGCGACCGCAGGGCATTCGAGATGCCGTCGAAGACGAATACGACGATCAGGATCAGCACCACCATATAGGCAACGTTCTCCCAATCCGAATTGGTCCGCATCGCTTCCCACAGTTTCAGGCCGATGCCGCCGGCGCCGACGGCACCGATGATCGTGGCAGAACGCGTATTGGATTCCCAGAAATACAGCGCCTGCGAAACGAAGACGGGCAGGACCTGCGGTATCACGCCGAAACGCTGGACGGCCACGGACGGTGCGCCGACGGATTTGATACCCTCGCGCTGCTTGTCGTCGATATTCTCCAGGGCCTCGGAATAGAGCTTTCCAAGCGTGCCGGTGTCGGTCAGGAAGATCGCCGACATGCCCGCAAGCGGCCCGGGCCCGAAGGCACGGGTGAAGAAAAGCGCCCAGATCAGCATGTCCACGGAGCGCAGGAAGTCGAAGAAGCGCTTCGTCAACTGGTTGGAAATCCAGCTGCGGGTGATGTTTCGTGCAGCGACGAAGGCCAGCGGGAAAGCAAGAAGCGTTGCCAGCACCGTTCCGACAAACGCCATCACGATCGTCTGCAGGAGCTTGGTCCAGACGTCGAGATGCTGCCATTCGGAATTGTAGAGAATGTTGTTCCAGGCCAGCCAAAGGTTGGAGCGGGCGGGATCGATGCGGTCGCCCCAGGCGATCAGGGAAAACACCTCGGACGCCGACTTGTCGAAGAAGGGCGAGCGCGTATCGAACACGAAGTTTGCCCAGCCAAGGAAGCGCTTGCGGATGCTCACCTCGTCCGGCTCGATCTCCGCCCACCCGGCGATGCCGAAGGAGAGAACGACCTTTTCGCCGGGCCGCTTCTGGGTCGCCCATTGCGGCAGGGGCTCGGTTTCGGGCGTCACGGTGCGGCCGTCGATGGCGACGCGGAGGCGTTCGCCGCCGTGCTGCACGGTCACCTCGCCAGGCAACACCTCTATCCGGGTGGAGCGGCCCATCAAGACCTCGGCACGGGTGACGACTTCCTCGGTGCGCGTCTCGGTCGCCGGCGGAGCCGCCGTGACCGCCTCGGCGGCAGCACTGCCGAGTGCTGCACCCGGTGCCATGAAGCTGGTCGTCGATTGGGGCGCTTTGGTGCGCGCTGCCGCCGGCACCTCGATGGTGCGGCTCACCGTCTGCCGCTCGGCAATCAGCCAGTCGGGCTTCGGATTGTCGCCCAGCGGCGAAAACCTGGGATAGACGATCTTCATCGTACCGTGATCGTCCATACGGATCTCAGGGCGCACCTCATAGGAGACCCAGTCGGCCAGATAGGTGCCTGCCAGCGACCAGTTGGCATTTCCGAGCACTGCACCGATGGCAAAGAACCACCAGCAATAGACCCCGTAGAGGACTGCTCCGAGCACGATCAGCGGCATGCGGAACCGCGCCCAGAAGGAGGTCCGGAAGATCTCCGGATGCCGGGCCGCGATGTCTTCCATTTCCGACACGTGAAGCTTGCTCATCATCTCTTTCCTCACTGTGCGAGCTGGAAGGCCTGGTCACCGACGAGGCGCCGCCTTGCCCACGCGGATAGCTGGTCGACGGCAACGATGGTGCCGAACAGCAGGAGCACGATCGCCAAGGTCTTAGCCTGGTGGTTCTGTCCGATCGAAAGGCGCAGCAGTTCGCCAATGCCACCGCCGCCGACGGCGCCAATGATGGTGGAGGCGCGCACGTTGATCTCGAGTCGCAGCAGGAAATAGCTGGTGAAGTTCGGCATGACCTGCGGCACGATGGCGAACCAGACGCGCTCGATCCAATTGGCGCCGGCAGCCCGCAGGCCCTCCTCCGCCTTCATGTCGGCATTCTCGACCACCTCGAAGAAGAGCTTGCCCAGCGCGCCGATCGTATGGATCGAGACCGCGATTACTGCCGGCAACGGGCCGAGCGACAGAACGGCCAGGAAGAAGCCGGCAAGGACAACTTCCGGGAACGCGCGCAAGATCTCCATCGTGCGGCGAACGAAGCCGCGGACGAACCAGTTGGGCATCAGATTGCGGGCGGCGAGGAAGCAGAAGGCGAAGCCGAAGACCGTACCGACGATGGTGGAGAAGATCGCGATGTTGAGCGTCTCCAGCATCTTGTAGAAGTATTCCGGCACATAGAAGCTGTCGGTTAAATAGTGCCGTCCTTCGGGGTAATTGTATTTGAAGCTGCCGTCATCATAGGGGGACGGCAGGTCGAACAGCGCCCGGAAGATCTCCAGGCCATCGCGCGGGATCATGTCACCGACGAAATCGAAAAGATGCGGCAGGCGGTCGAAGAACTTGCCGGCATTGGTCTCGTTGGCAAACCAGAGCGAGCCGCAAAAGGCGACCGCGAAGAGGCCGAGGCCTAACCAGGTATAGAGACGGCGCTTGGCGGCCAGTTCCTGCCAATGGCGCTCGATCAGCGCACCGCTGTCGCTGAAGTCTTTCGGAAGCGTATTCACTGCCATGCCGCCGTCCCGCGCTCGCTTGTATCACTGGAAATGGAGACGCCGGCCAGGGGTCCGGCCGGCGTCCGGATGGGTCACGGTCGGATCAGCCGCCGATCGTGGCCTTGCGGGCGTCGATGATCGGCTTGTAGAAGTCGACGTTGACTTCCGTGAACGCCGTGAAGTCGCCGCCCATGACGGCGGAGAAGCAGGCAGCGTCCTTCTTCGGCAGGTCGAGCATGAACTGCTTGAACTTTGCCTTCATGTCGTCTGCCATCGAGGTGCGCACGACGATCGGGCCGTTCGGGATCAGCGGCGACTTCCAGATCTCGACGACATCGTTCATGTCGAGGATGCCCTTCTCGACCATCTTGTGCAGGTTGCCGGAGGTGTACCCGTCCTTCCATTCGCCGACGCCCGAGCCGAAGGTCGTGCCGGCATCGAAGGTGCCCTTCATGACTTCGAGGACGAGGTTCTCATGGCCGCCGCCGAAGCCGGTCTCGCCGAAGTACTCCTTCACCGGGGCACCGATGGCATCCGGCAGGGTGACGAGCGGGACGAGATAGCCGGAGGTGGAGTCCGGATCGGCGAAGCCCAGCTTCTTGCCCTTCAGGTCTTCGAGCTTGGTAATGCCGCTGTCCTTGCGGGCAACCATGATCGAGTGGTAGCCGGTCGAGCCGTCGGTCTGGACGGTCGTCAGGATCGGCTCGACGGCATCGGCCTTGGCGAGGTAGATCTTGGCGAAGCCAGAGGCGCCGAGCTCGGCATAGTCCAGTGTACCGCCCAGAAGGCCCTGGATGACGCCGTCATAGTCGGCGGCCGGGAAGAAGGACACCTTCTCGAAGCCGAGTTCGGCCTTCAGGTGGTCGCCGAGGCACTGATAGTTGCGCAGGCGGTCGGCTTCGTTCTCGCCGCCGATGATGCCGACGCGGAATTCCTTCAGGTCTTCCGCCTGGGCGTGGCCGACCAGCGCCAAAAGGGCGACGGCGCCGAAAAGAGCTTTCTTCAGCATGGACTTCTCTCCTGTTTGACCGGCCCCCGCCGGCTTTGAGAATGATGGCGGCCCTTGACGCGGGCCATTCGATCCCGGCAAGGCTCAAACGCCTGCCAGTGCCAGCGGGCTGACGCCGGCGGATTCCTTTGCGTTGTCCTGTACGAGCCCCCTGCTGCCCTTGATGCTCGTCGAGGTCACGGTCTCGTCGATCTCCGCGCCATCGGCGCCGGTGCCGTAGATCGCCCGCACCGCGGCCGCATCGAGATCGCGCGGGGCACCATCGAAAACGATCCGGCCGGCCGACATCCCGATGATGCGTTCGCAATAGTTGCGGGCGGTGTCGAGCGTATGCAGGTTGGTCATCACGGTGATACCCTCGCGCTCGTTGATGTCGCGCAGCGCGTCCATCACCACCTTGGCGTTGAGCGGATCCAGCGAGGCGATCGGCTCGTCCGCCAGGATCATCTTCGGCTGCTGCATCAGCGCACGCGCAATCGCCACGCGCTGCTGCTGGCCACCCGACAGCGTGCCCGCCTTTTGCAGCGCCGTCTGCTCGATGCCGAGGCGCCCCAGTGCCGCGATCGCCATGATGCGCTCCTCGCGGGTGAACATGTTGAGGATGCTGAGCGCGGTGGAGCGGTGGTTCAGGCGGCCGAGCAGAACGTTGGTCAGCACGTCAAGACGCGGCACCAGGTTGAACTGCTGGAAGATCATGGCGCAGTCACGCTGCCAATTCCGCAACGCCGCACCGCGGAGCGACGAGACCTCGACGTCGCCGAAATGGATCGAGCCTTCACTCGGATCGACGAGCCGGTTGATCATCCGCAGCATGGTCGACTTGCCAGCTCCCGAGCGACCGATGACGCCGACCATCTGGCCCTGGGGAATGTCGACGCTGACGCCGCTGACCGCGGCCTTGCCGCCGAACCGGCGCGTGACGTTCTTTAGGCGAAACATGGCTTCCCCTCTCGAGGCTTGTTCATTGACACTGCTGCGGCTTTAAAGGCGGTCCATGAATGCGGAATGTCAGTTTCATGTCCGTTTGGTAACAATCCCCAAAGCCCTGATTGCCAGGGCTTTGGGGAAGGTTCAGGCACCGTATTTGACAAGGAAGGCATCGGCGTCGAGTGCACGGAAATCCTCGAGGGCGACACGCAGGCGTGCGTGGTCCCAGTCCCACCAGGCAAGCTTCTCGAAACGCTCGGCAATATCTCGCCCGAAGCGTTCGCGGATCAGCTTCGCGGGCACGCCCCCGACGACGGTGTAGGGCGCGACATCCTTCGTGACGACCGCGCCGGAGCCGATGATGGCGCCATTGCCGACGGTGACACCGGGCAGGATGGTGGATCCGTGGCCGATCCAGACGTCATGGCCGATGACGACGCGGTTGCTCCGCCGCCAGGCGAAGAAGCTCTCCTCCTTTTCGACGTCGGGCCAGTAGTCGGCGGCACGATAGGTGAAGTGGTGCAGCGTGGCCCGCCACATGGGATGGTTGGTGGCATTGATGCGGACCGACGAGGCGATGTTTGCAAACTTGCCGATCGTGGTGCACCAGACCGACCCGTCCTCCATGATATAGGAGTAGTCGCCAAGCTCGGTCTCTGTGATGCGGCACCGCTCGGAGATCTCCACGAAACGACCGAGCGTGCAGTCGGTGACCGATGCCGTGGAGTGGATGAGCGGGGTGTGTTCCGAAAGCCTGGTCATGCGGCGACCTTTCGCGGCGAGAATGCCGAGACGTCTATGACGCGATCGGCGACCCGGACGCGCACGTCGTCGTCATGGAAGATGCCAAGCAGGGCCACGCCCGCCCGCTTCTTTTCCTCGATCATGTCGACGACGATCTCGCGGTTCTTCGCATCCAGCGAAGCCGTCGGCTCGTCGAGAAGCAGGATACGGTGGTCGGTGATGAAGCCCCGGGCGATATTGACGCGCTGCTGCTCGCCGCCGGAGAAGGTGGCGGGCGGCAATTGCCAGAGTTCGCGCGGCAGGTTGAGCCGGGCAAGCATAGCCTCCGCCTTCTCGCGAGCGACTGCGGGGATCGCACCGTCCGCGACAAGCGGTTCGGCCACGACGTCGATGGCCGCGACCCGCGGCACGACGCGCAGAAACTGGCTGACATAGCCGAGCGTCACCCGGCGGACGGCGAGCACGCTGCGCGGATCGGCCGTGGCGAGATCGACGAACTGACCTTCGTGCTCCACGAGAATCTGACCGGCGTCGACGCCATAGTTGCCGTAAACCATCTTCAAGAGCGAACTCTTGCCGATGCCGGAGGGACCGCCAAGGACGACGCATTCGCCCGTCTTGACGGAGAAATTGACGTTCCTGACGATCGGCAGGCGAATGCCGTCCCGCAGGTGCATGGTGAAGCTCTTTGCGACTTCGGATACGACGAGTGGCGTCGCCATGATCGATTTCCTTCTAAGCTGGGCATTCGGCAACGGGCCGGCCCGGTCAGACCTGCAGGATGGAAGAGACGAGAAGCTGGGTGTACGCCTCACGCGGGTCGTCCAGCACGCGATCGGTCAGACCCTGCTCGATCACCTGGCCGTCCTTCATCACCATCATCCGGTGCGACAGGAGCCTTGCGACCGCGAGGTCGTGGGTGACGATGATTGCCGACAGGCCGAGGTCGTGGACCAGGCCGCGAACGAGGTCGAGCAGGCGCGCCTGCACCGAAACATCAAGACCGCCGGTGGGCTCATCCATGAAGACGAGGCGGGGTGCGGTGACGAGATTGCGGGCGATCTGCAAGCGCTGGCGCATGCCGCCGGAAAAGGCGCGCGGCTGGTCGTCGATGCGGTCGATGCCGATCTCGACGCGACGCAGCCAGTCGCCGGCCGTCTCGCGGATGTTGCCGTAGTGGCGCCCGCCGACCGCCATCAGCCGCTCGCCGACATTGGCGCCGGCCGATACCGTCATGCGCAACCCGTCAGCGGGGTTCTGATGGACGAAACCCCAGTCGGTGCGCATCAAAAAGCGGCGCTCGGCCTCGCCCATGCGGGCAAGATCGCGAAACTGACCGTCGCGGGTGCGGTATTCGGTGGTACCGGAGGTCGGCATCAGCCGGGTGGCGAGGCAATTCAGAAGCGTCGTCTTGCCGGAGCCGGATTCACCGACGATCGCGAGCACCTCGCCGGGCCAGAGATCGAAGGAGACATTGCGGCAGCCGACGCGGGCGCCGTAGAATTTCGAGACGTCGCGGACCTTCAGAAGCGGGGCGTCGGTCATTGCTGGAACTCCGTCGTTTGCATCTTGCGCCCTCTTCTCGCTATCGGGGAAAAGGGCCGGGCGCCGCGAGGCGATGAGCCTGGGTGGGCGCGGCGACCTTGCCGATCGGTGTCGGGCAGAGCGTAGTGTCGGCGCCATTCGATCCGGTCGCCTCTCATCGCGCCGCCTCCTTGCCGTAGGCGAGCATGGTGCCGCAGTGGCCGTGGTCGCGGCGGTCTTCGCAATGGTCGGTGTCGGAACAGACGAACATCCGCCCGCCGCGATCATCGAGCACCACTTCGTCGAGATAGACGTTCTCCGCGCCGCAGAGCGCGCAGGGCTTGTCAAAGCTCTGGACTTCGAACGGATGGTCCTCGAAATCGAGGCTGACGACCTCGGTATGGGGCGGGACGGCGTAGATACGCTTCTCGCGGCCCGCGCCGAAGAGCTGCAGTGCCTCCGACATGTGCATCTTCGGATTGTCGAACTTCGGCGTCGGCGACGGGTCCATGACGTAGCGGCCCTCCACCTTCACGGGATAGGCGTAGGTCGTCGCGATATGGCCGTTCCTGGCGATGTCCTCGTAGAGCTTCACATGCATGAGGCCGTATTCTTCAAGCGCATGCATCTTGCGCGTCTCGGTCTCGCGCGGCTCGAGGAAGCGCAGGGGCTCGGGGATCGGCACTTGGTAGACCAGCGTCTGGCCGGCCGTCAGTTTCTCCTCGGGGATGCGGTGGCGGGTCTGGATGATCGTCGCCTCGCGGGTCCTCGTCGTCACCGCCACGTTTGCAGCCTTCTGGAAGAAGGCGCGGATGGAGACGGCATTGGTGGTGTCATCGGCGCCCTGGTCGATGACCTTGAGTACGTCTTCCGGCCCCAGGATCGCTGCCGTCACCTGCACGCCGCCGGTGCCCCAGCCATAGGGCATCGGCATTTCGCGGGACGCAAAGGGAACCTGGTAGCCGGGTATCGCGATCGCCTTGAGGATCGCGCGGCGGATCATCCGTTTCGTCTGCTCGTCGAGATAGGCGAAGTTGTAGGTCGCCAGTTCGCTTGCTGCCGTTGTCATTCTGCGGCCTCCGGAATGTCGCTGTCGGTCTTGTCGCCGCATCCCGCTTCATATTCCCGGCGCATGCGGCGGACGAGATCGAGTTCGGCCTGGAAGTCCACGTAATGCGGCAGTTTCAGATGTTCCACGAAGCCGGTCGCCTGCACGTTGTCGGAATGCGAGATGACGAATTCCTCGTCCTGCGCCGGCGCCACGACATCCTCATCGAATTCGCTCGCCCTCAGCGCCCGATCGACGAGCGACATGGCCATCGCCTTTCTCTCGCTCTGCCCGAAGACGAGGCCGTAGCCGCGCGTGAACTGCGGCGGACTTTTTGCCGAACCCTTGAACTGGTTGATCATCTGGCATTCGGTGATGCGGATGCGCCCGAGCGAGACGGCGAAGCCGAGTTCGGGCAGGTCCAGCTCGACATCCACCTCGCCGATGCGGATTTCACCCACGAAGGGATGGGTGCGGGCATAGCCGCGCTGGGTGGAGTAGCCGAGCGAGAGCAGGAAGCCCTCGTCGCCGCGGGCGAGCGCCTGCAGGCGGAGGTCGCGGGCCATCGGGAATTCCAGCGGCTCGCGGGTCAGGTCACCGGGGACGTGGCCTTCCGGGAGCGTGCCGTCATCCTCCACCAGATCCTCGCCCGCCAGGATGTCGGCGACACGCATGATGGGCTCCTGCCCACCCTCGCGCTGCAGGGCTGCGTCGACAGGGGCATCGTGCAGCAGCGACGGATCAAGCAGCCGGTGGGTATAGTCGAATGTCGGGCCGAGCAGCTGGCCGCCCGGCAGGTCCTTGTAGGTGGCAGAAACGCGGCGCTCGACCTGCATCTCGGCTGTCTCGAGCGGCACCGAATAGCCGAAGCGCGGCAGCGTGGTGCGGTAGGCACGCAGGATGAAGATCGCCTCGATCAGGTCGCCCCGCGACTGGCGGATGGCGAGGGCGGCGATGGCGCGATCGTAGAGCGAGGCCTCCGCCATCACCCGATCGACGGCGAGTCCGAGCTGGGCGACGATCTGCTCTATTGTGATCGACGGCAGCGAGCGGTCGCCGCGGCGGCGGTCGGCGAGCAGACGGTGGGCGTTGGCGATGGCGGCCTCGCCACCCTTGACGGCAACATACATGGGCTCAGGCCTCCCTGTTGTTGATGACGGTGGTGCGCGGCAGGCAAAGAATGCGATCGCCTGCCACGAGAATGAGGTCCACTCCGCGCGGGAACATCGCCCGGTTCGCTCCGGCCAATGCCACGAAGGTTTCCGGCAGCCCCTGTGGGGCGATCACCGCCTCGTCACGGATGCCGGGGCCGGTCAGCACCAGCGGCCGACCGCCGTCGAAGCTTTCGATCTCGATCACCAGTGTTGACGAGCGGTCTGGATATTCCTGGGTGCCCTGTGCAAACAGGCCGAAGCCCGGAACGACGGCGCCCTTTTCGACGAAGGCGAAACGGGCGTCCTGCTTCTCGACGGTCACCGCGGCACCGGCATGGAACGACAGCCAACCAGGCAGCTTCGACTTCGCCAGCTGCGGCGTCAGCCAGACCGGAGTGTCGTGGTCGCATAGTGTGAGCGCGATGGCGCCCACAGCCGCTCCGAGCGGCTGCGGCGGCCTTGCGGCTGCGGCAATCGTCCCGATCGTGCCCGGCCGGGCCATGCAGTCCATGACCGTGCGGAAGACCGACTGGGCGGCAAACACCGGCTCGGCAAAGGCGCCGGAAAAAATCTGGGCGTCGGGCATCAGTCGTCTCCCCTGACCATGGTGAAGAAATCGACGCGGGTGGCAGCGGTCTCCCGGATCCTCTGCGCGTCCTCAGCCTCGATGCGTGCCGACACCTGCAAAAGCAGACGCTCGACTGCCGGCGCATGCTCGGGCAACTGAAGAAGCGCGTCGAAGATCGCGGCAAGCCGGGCCTTCTCACCATCGGTGCCGAGCGACTGCCCATGACCGACTGTGCCACCCTCAAGGCGGACGCTGGCGCGCGTCGCCGTCACTTCACCAAGGTTGAAGGGCGCGCCGCCGCCACCGATGCGACCGCGGACCATGACAAGCCCCGTCTCCGGCCCGCGAACCGGCACCGCCTCGGGCCGCTGCGGCAGGGCATTCCAGACCTGCTCCAGCTCTAGCCGGGTTGCCTTTGCCAGCACGCCCATGGCCTGCCTGCGTCTTTCGGGCCCGGTGCCGGGGAGCGGCTGCTGTCCATCTGATGCCATTGCAAATCTCCCAATGCGCTCTCGAAATTTGTCTATTGATCTATACAACCAGACATCTTATGGTCTGGTCATACCGGGTCAAAATGACAGGCATGTGACGAGTCATGCCACAGGAGCGGAAATGATCGAGCGGCGATCGGGCGTGGCGCTCTGGCGGCAGATCGCCGACAGGATACGCCTTGCGATCAATAGTGGCGACTACGACGCAACGGGCATGATGCCGGCGGAGACGGCGCTCGCCGAACGCTTCGGCGTCAATCGCCATACGGTGCGCAGCGCACTTGCCGCACTTGCCGAAGAAGGCATGGTGCGTGCCGTGCAGGGTGTGGGCACCATGATCGAGCGCCGCGACCGCCTGACGTTTCCGATCTCGCGGCGCACGCGGTTTTCGCAGGGGATCGGCGATCAGGCGCGGGAGATCGAGGGGCGGCTGGTTCGGCAGGGGGTGGAACCGGCCTCCCCCGCCGTTGCCGCAGCGCTCGGGATTGCGACAGGAACCGACTGCGTGCGCCTGGAAACCTTGGCCCTTGCCGACGGCAAGCCGATATCGCTCGCCACGAGCCACTTTCCGGCGGCACGGTTCGAGGGTATCGGCGATCTCTATCGAAGAACCGGTTCGATTACAAAATCGCTTTCGGCGCTGGGCGTGGCCGACTACGTGCGCCGCTCGACGGAGATTTCAGCCGTTCATGCCGAGGGCGATGACGTGCGCCTGCTCAAGCTTTCTCCAGGCGCCATCCTGCTCGTCACGACGGCCATCAATGCGGATGCGGCAGGCCAGCAGATCCAGTACTCGCGTACGCGCTTTGCGGCTGACCGGGTGAAGTTCTTCGTGGAGACCTGACGCACGAAAAGGGCGGAGCATGCGCCCCGCCCTCTCGTTTTCACCTATCTGATGGTTCAGACGCGGCGCGACCAGCCGAACAGCAGCGAGACGACCAGAAGCACCAGGAAGACGAAGAACAAAATCTGTGCTATGCCTGCCGATGCGCCAGCTATGCCGCCGAAACCCAGCACGCCTGCGATCAACGCGATGACCAGAAACACAACAGCGTAGTAAAGCATACCAGCAACTCCTCTTTTATCATCGACTGGAAAACGACGCGGTCGACAAAAAGTTCCGTTGCAGAGAATTTCTAGCGAGAACCACCCACACCTACTTACATCGCAAAGAAAAACACCGCTGCGCGTGAGCGCAACGGCGTCTTTCGGGTCTGAAATAGGCTTGAAGGCCTTAGTGGTGACGGGACCAATCGTCGATTTCGCGCTCGGCCTCATCCTTTGCCATGCCGTAGCGCTGCTGAAGCTTGCCGGAGAGTTCGACACGGCGCCCCTTGATCACGTCGAGGTCGTCGTCCGTCAGCTTGCCCCACTTCGCCTGGGCCTTGCCCCTGTACTCGTTCCACTTGCCTTCAATGATATCCCAATTCATGTGAATCTCCTTTCGGCTTCGGTTGCCGACAGATCAACGCGCCCGGCCAGCGAACGTTCCGACGCGCCGGCGGATAAATTCAACGGCTGGCGATTGTTTCGAAAATTCGCACCATCCCCGGAACAATTGTTCATGCCGCGCATTTCCCTGCCAACGAATTAAGCTGCGTTTTTGCAGGGGAGGTGCTTGATGCTTGGAACGATTCTTCTCATTGTCCTTATTCTGCTTCTGATCGGGGCTTTGCCGAACTGGGGCTACAGCAGCGGATGGGGATATGGCCCCTCCGGTGGCATTGGGCTGATCGTCGTTATTCTGCTGATCCTGATCCTCATGGGTCGCATTTGATCGATTTCGTTTCTGAAGAGGACTGGACATCATGAGAAATCTTATCGTCGCTGGCGCCATTGCTCTCTCCGCCCTGACCGTCAGTTCGTGCACACAGACGGAGAAGGGCGCCGCCATCGGCGCCGCCTCCGGCGCGATCATCGGCGGTGCTGCGACCAACAGGGTCGGCGGTGCTGCAGTCGGTGCCGTTGCAGGCGGCGCGATCGGCGCCCTGATCGGCAATGCCAACGAGCCCGGCCGCTGCATCTACCGCGATCGATACGGACGGCGCTATGAAGCTCCGTGCCGCTGAGCAACATTCCGCTGAAACCAGAAACGGGCCGCTGGCCCGTTTCTTTGCGTGTTCCGTCGCTCGACGCATCGCGTCAGGTCGATTTGGCCTTCCGCTCGGCCTCGTCGAGCCTGTCCAGCAGATCGAGCAGCTGCTCCGGCAGGGGCTCGGTTTCGATCGAATCGTAGTAAGATCTCAACTTGCGACCGACGATGCCGTTGGAGTCGAGAGCGCTCGTCGTACCATCCGGCTTTCGGCCGCGCGTAGCGGGCTTGGTCATCGCTATCTGCTCCTTCGCGCCGGTCCATCAACTTTGTTTGGCCCCAAAGTCAGCCTAACCATTGGGGTTTGATTTCGCACCAAAATCGTTTCCGTGGAATGAATTTACAGGAAACTGACCGATTTCGGTACCAATTCAGGGAGAAGTATATGTCGCTATCCACCCGTATTGCACCCCATCTGCCGTTGTTGCGGCGTTTCTCGCGTGCGGTAACCGGCTCGCAGACCTCAGGAGATGCATATGTGGCAGCGATGCTGGAAGCGCTCGTCGAAGACATAACGCTTTATCCCGAGCGATCGAATGACCGCATCAGCATTTTCCGGCTCTATTGCTCGCTGTTCGACAATGTGCAGGTGAACATTCCGCCGAGTTCGGAATCGCCCTTCGGCTGGGAACGCCAGGCCGCAGCCAACCTTGCCCATGTCACGCCGCTGGCCCGCAAGGCCTTTCTCCTCGTTGCCGTGGAGGGTTTCGAGCTGGCCGAATGTGCCGACATCCTCGGCATCTCCGAGGAGGAGGCGAAGACGGCCCTTAACCAGGCGTCGCGCGAAATTTCCGAGCAGGTCGCGACCGACATCCTCATCATCGAGGACGAACCGCTGATCGCCATGGACATCGAGGACATGGTCACTGCGATCGGTCACCGCGTCACCGGCATCGCGCGCACGCATTCCGAAGCCATCGAACTGTACCGACGCTCTCCGCCGGGCATGGTTCTGGCCGACATCCAGCTTGCCGACGGCAGCTCGGGCATCGACGCCGTCAACGACATCCTGAAGTCGAGCACCATTCCGGTCATCTTCATCACCGCCTTCCCGGAGCGGCTCCTGACCGGCGAGCGACCCGAGCCGGCGTTCCTCGTGACCAAGCCGTTCAATCCGGACATGGTCAAGGCGTTGATCAGCCAGGCGCTGTTCTTCGACGAGCATTCGCGGCTGGCCAAAAGCGCCTGATCTCGGTCTCGAAAATCCGGATTCAAAAGGGCGGACCGCCACGCGGCCCGCCCTTCTCATTTTCCGTCCCGTCGGTCCGCGCGCGTCACGACGCACGGCAGACTTGACCGATCGAGGATCAGGCCTGTGCGGCGGTGATGATGATCTCGACCAGATATTCCGGGCCAGCCAGCTTGGATTCGCCAGTGGCGCGTGCCGGTGTGTGGCCCTGCGGCACCCAGGCGTCCCAGACGGCGTTCATCTTCTGGAAATCGGCCATGTCGGCAAGCCAGATCTGGGCGGACAGGATGCGGGTCTTGTCGGAGCCGGCGAGCGCCAGCAGTCGGTCGATCTCGGCCAGGACCTGCTTCGTCTGCGTCGTGACGTCGGCACCCGGCTCACCGACCTGGCCGGCCAGGTAGATCGTGCCGTTGTGAACGACTGCGCCGCTCATGCGGGCGCCGGTTTCAAAGCGAGTGATGGTCATCGGTTCGTTCCTGTCTTTGGTGTTTCGAGCCCTGTGGCCGGCCAAACAGAGGCGGCAGCCACCCGCCGGCGGGTATCGTGAGCGGCCTCAGGTCTATACGATTGCCGCAGGCGCATTGCCAGCACGATTGTGCCAGTGGAAATTGTGCCCGCCGAGCCATCCAAGGAGCCGTCTACCGGCCTTGCTCCCAAAGCGCGGAGAGCTCTCTCAGGCTGGCGGCAATGACGTCCGTCACCGTCGCATCGATGTCCACCGTCACCACGTCCGGTTCGGCGGAAGGGTCCTCAAGGGCCGCAAGCTGGCTGTCGAGCAGGCTTGCCGGCATGAAATGCCCCTTCCGCTCCCCCATCCGCTCAAGCAGAAGCGCGCGGCTGCCGCTCAGGAACACGAAGGATAGGCCGGTTCCCGCGGCAGACCGGAGGCAGTCGCGGTAGCTGCGCTTCAAGGCGGAGCAGGCGGCGACGATCCCCCGCTCCGATGCCGTGGCCTCGCGCAGCCGCTCGCCGATCCGCTGCAGCCAGGGCCAGCGGTCGGCATCCGTCAGCGGCACGCCCTTCGACATCTTGTCGATACTGGCCTGCGGATGCAGCCGGTCGCCCTCGAGGAACGAATAGCCGAGGCTTGCGGCAAGGCCTTCCGCGACGGAAGTCTTGCCGCAACCGGATACGCCCATCACGACGATCGCCCTGCCGTTATCCACAACCGGCCTCAGGCGCGCTTGCGCCGCTCGAGACGGGCCTTGATCGCCTCCACGTCGACGCGCGGCGTAGCCGCAAACAGCGTCTTGGTGTAGCTGTGCTGCGGATCGTTGAACACCTGGTCGCGACTGCCGTATTCGACCGCCTCCCCGAAGTACATCACCATCACGTCGTCGGAGATGTGGCGCACCACCGAGAGGTCGTGGCTGATGAAGACGTAGGTGAGGTGAAACTCTTCCTGCAGATCGGCGAGAAGGTTGAGCACCTGAGCCTGGACCGACAGGTCGAGTGCCGAGACCGGCTCGTCAAGCACCAGAAGGCGCGGATTGAGCATCAAGGCGCGAGCGATCGCCACGCGCTGGCGCTGGCCGCCGGAGAACATGTGCGGGTAGCGGCTGTAGTGCTTCTCCTCAAGCCCCACCTTCTTCAGCATCGCCATCGCCCTGTCCCGGCGCTCCGCGGCAGGGATCTTGGTGTTGATGATGAGTGGCTCACTCAGGATGTCGCCGATTTTCTTGCGCGGGTTCAGCGAACCGTAGGGGTTCTGGAAAACGATCTGTACCTTGCTGCGCATGTCGGACGACAGCGGTTCGGCCGCGATATCCACCTTCTGGCCGTCGATCAGCATCTCGCCGGAGGTCACCGGATCGATCATCGTGACCATGCGGGCAAGCGTTGACTTGCCGCAGCCGCTTTCGCCCACGATCGAGAGCGTCTTGCCCTGCTCGACCTTGAAACTCACGCCCTTGACCGCATGGACCGTCTTGCTCTTTTTGAGAAGGCTTCCGGGGATGTGGTAGTCGCGCTTGAGATTGCGCGCCTCAAGAACGGGGGTCATCGAACGGCTCCCTCGAAGATCTGTTGATCGGTGAGCTTTTCCGTGATCGTCGGCAGCCTGCCGCCCACGGCATTTTCCGGCAGCGCGGACAGCAGCGCCTTGGTGTAGACGCTCTTCGGATTCTCGAACAGCGAGAGCACGTCGGCCTCCTCGATCTTCCTGCCCTTGTACTGCACGATCACGCGATCGGCGGTCTCGGCGACCACGCCCATGTCGTGCGTGATCATGATCAAGCCCATGCCATGCTCGGCCTGGAGCTTCATCAGAAGGTCGAGGATCTGCTTCTGGATCGTCACGTCGAGCGCCGTTGTCGGTTCGTCGGCGATCAAAAGCTTCGGATTGCAGGCGAGCGCTGTCGCGATCATCACACGCTGGCACTGACCGCCAGACATCTGGTGCGGATAGTGGCCGAGCCGTTCCTCCGGGTTGGGGATGCCGACAAGCTGGAACAGCTCGATCGCCCGGGCGCGCCGCGCCTTGCGATCGAGATCGGTATGCACGCGCAACACCTCCTCGATCTGGTAGCCGACGGTGAAACACGGATTGAGGCTGGCGACCGGCTCCTGGAAGATCATCGAGATCTCCTTGCCGATGATCTTGCGCCGCTCGGCGTCCGACATCGACTGCATGTCGCGGCCGTTGAAGGTGAGCTTGTCGGCGGTGACCTTGGCGGTCCAGGGCAGAAGACCCATGGCGGCCAGCATGGAAACGGACTTGCCCGAGCCGGATTCGCCGACGATGGCGAGCACCTCGCCTTCGTCGACCTTCAGCGAGACGCCGTCAACGGCCCGGAACGGGCCAGAGGCCGTCTGGAATTCGACGACCAGGTTCTGGATTTCGAGGAGCGACATCACGACCTCTTCAATTTCGGATCAAGAGCATCGCGCAGGCCGTCGCCCATCAGGTTGATGGCGAGCACGGTGATGAGAATGGCAAGGCCCGGGAAGGTGACGACCCACCAGGCGCGCTGGATGAATTCGCGCGCTTCGGCAAGCATCGTGCCCCATTCCGGCGTCGGCGGCTGGGCGCCCATGCCGAGGAAGCCGAGGGCTGCCGCGTCCAGGATCGCCGCCGAGAAGGCAAGCGTCGCCTGAACGATCAGTGGCGCCAGGCAGTTCGGCAGGATGGTCAGGAACATCAGCCGCAGGGTGCCAGCACCCGCCACTTTCGAGCCGACCACATAATCCTTGGTGCGCTCAGTCATCACGGCCGCACGCGTCAGGCGCACGAAATGCGGCTGGTTGACGAGCGAGATCGCGATCATCGCATTCAGCAGCCCGGGGCCGAGCACTGCGACCAGCACCAGCGCCAGCAGCAGCGAGGGAAACGCCAGGATGATGTCCATGATGCGCATGATGAAGGTGTCGACCCGCCCGCGGAAATAGCCGGCGACGAGACCGATCAGCACACCCGAGATCACCGAAAGCGTCACGACGACGAGACCGATGAAGAGTGAGAAGCGCGCGCCATAGATCAGACGCGAGAGGATGTCGCGGCCGACAGCGTCCGTGCCGAGGATGTGCCCCCAGCTGCCGCCTGCCTGCCAGACCGGCGGCATCAGCAACATGTCGCGGTTCTGGACGCTCGGGCTGTGCGGCGCGACGATGGGCGCGAAGATCGCGACGAACAGGATGATCAGGAAGATCACCAGGCCGATAACCGCACCCTTGTTGCGCGAGAAGTAGAACCAGAATTCGGAGAGACCGGATGGCGGCGCCTTGGCTTCGGCGAGCTTCTGATCGACGGCCTTGGTTTCTATTGCAGTCATTTCAGCCACCTCCTAGTGCCGGATCCGCGGGTTGATGAACCCGTAGAGCAGATCGACGATCAGGTTCACCAGCATGATGACACCGGCGATCAGCATCAGGCCGCCCTGCACCACCGCGTAATCCCGCTTGAACACCGAATCGACCATCCACTTGCCGATGCCCGGCCAGGAGAAGATCGTTTCCGTCAGGATCGCGCCGGCCAGCAGCACGCCGACCTGCAGGCCGATCGTGGTGATGACCGGAATCATGGCGTTGCGCAACGCATGGACGCCTACGACACGCAAGGGTGCGAGCCCCTTGGAGCGGGCGGTGCGGACGTAATCCTCACCCAGCACTTCGAGCATCGCCGAGCGCGTCTGTCGGGCGATGACCGCCAGCGGAATCGTCGCCAGCACGATCGTCGGCAGGATCAGGTAGGTGACCGCCGACTTGAAGGCGCCAGCCTGCCCGGACAGCAGGCTGTCGATCAGCATGAAGCCTGTGACGGGCGGGAAGAAATACAGGAGCGAGATCCGACCCGAAACGGGCGTCCAGCCCAGATACCCGGAGAAGAAGATGATCAGCAGCAGGCCCCACCAGAAGATCGGCATCGAATAGCCGACCAGGGCCGCGCCCATCACGGTCTGGTCGATCCATGAGCCGCGCTTTACAGCCGCCAGAACGCCTGCGGGAATCCCGAGACAGACGGCGAGGATAATGGCGCAGAGCGACAGTTCCAGGGTCGCCGGGAAGAGCTGCAGGAAGTCTTCAAGCACCGGGCGCTTGGTGACGATGGAGCTGCCGAAGTCGCCGGTCAGCAGTCCGCCCAGGTAATCCAGGTACTGGATGTACATCGGCCGGTCTAGCCCGAGCTGGTTCATCAGTTCGGCATGGCGTTCGGGAGACATGACCCGTTCGCCGGACATCAGCATGACCGGGTCGCCGGGAAGAAGTCGGATGAACGAGAAGGCAATGATCGATACCCCGATGAACGTGGGTACCAGGACGGCGAGCCGTCCGAGAATGAAGCGTAGCATGGGAGCCAATCCCTGTTGGAAAAAACCGACGGCCCGAATGTCTTCGGGCCGCCGGCAATGCACACTCTTTGTCGGCGTGCTTTTCTTGTTGGTATTTTACTCGGCGATGTCCACACCGTCAAAGCGGTGGATGCCGAGCGGGTCCATCACGAAGCCCGTGACCTTCTTGTTCATCGGGACAGCGACGAGCGAGTGGTCGATGGTGTTCCAGGGGGCTTCCTTCTTGAAGATGACCTGAGCCTCTTCATAGTACTTCGTGCGCTCTGCAACGTCGGCGGTCGCCTTGGCCTTCGTCATCAGGTCGTCGAATTCCTTGTTGCACCACTGCGCGCGGTTATTGCCGCCGACGGCATCGCAACCCAGCAGCGTGTCGAGGAAGTTGTCCGGATCGCCGTTGTCGCCGGTCCAGCCGAGGATGACGGCACCGTCGCGATTCTTGTCGGAGGAGAGCTTGAGGTACTCGGCCCACTCGTAGGAGACGATCTCGACCTCCACACCGATCTTGGCAAGGTCGGCCTGCATCAGCTCGGCGGCGCGACGCGCGTTGAGCATGTAGGGGCGAGCGACCGGCATGGCCCAGATCTTCATCTTGAGGCCGGAGACGCCGGCATCCTCAAGCATCTTCTTGGCTGCTTCCGGATCGTACTTGTCGTCTTCGACAGCGTCATTGTACGACCACATCGTCGGTGGGATCGGGTTCTTGGCAACCGTTGCAGCACCCTGGAACACCGCATCGACGATGGCCTGCTTGTTGACGGCCATGTTGAGGGCCTTGCGGACCTCGACCTTGTCAAACGGAGCCACCAGCGTGTTGTAGGCGAGGTAGGCGACGTTCAGGCCTTCCTGCTCCAGAACCGTGAGGTTCGGATCTTCCTTCAGGCCGGCAACGTCTGCGGCATTCGGATAAGGCATGATATGGCATTCGCCGGCCTTGAGCTTCTGGGCGCGGACGGCGGCATCGGTCGTGATCGCGAAGACGAGGTCGTCGATCTTCTGCGCGCCGCCCCAGTAATCCGGGTTGGCCTTGTAGCGGATGGCGGCGTCGGCCTGATAGGCGACGAAGGTGTAGGGGCCGGTACCGAGCGGCTGCTGGTTCATCAGCTCCATCTTGCCGTCGGCTTCGAGCTTGTCGGCGTACTCCTTCGACAGGATCGAGGCGAAGTCCATGCCGAGGTTGGCGAGGAACGGCGCTTCCGGGCGGTTGAGGGTGAACTTGACCGTGAGATCGTCAACCTTCTCGATCGACTTGATCAGTTCCGGGAAGCCCATGCCGGCGAAGTACTCCCAGGACGCGCCCGCGACGTACTTGTTCCACTTGTTGTCTTCCTTGTACTGGCGCTCGAACGAGAAAATGACGTCGTCGGCATTCAATTCGCGCGTCGGCGTAAAGAACTCGGTCGTCTGGAACTTCACGCCCGGACGGAGCTTGAAGGTATAGACGGTGCCGTCGTCGGAAACGGTCCAGCTTTCGGCAAGGCCCGGCTCGATCTCCGTGCTGCCGTGCTTGAATTCAACGAGGCGGTTGTAAACCGTCCGCGACGATGCGTCGAACGTCGTGCCGGCGGTGTACATGCCCGGATCGAAGCCTTCCGGCGATCCTTCGGAGCAATAGACGAGGGTCTTGGACCAGGCGGCAGACGCCATCATGGACGCAAGCGCGGTCGCCGCGAGGAGAGTAGTCAGCTTTTTCATAGCGAGCTTCCCAGATTTTGCTTTTTGTTTGTTTCGGTCGCGGGTGCAGAAGTCGGGCCCCCGGCCTTGCGCGGATGGAACGATATTTGCCGCGCGATTGCAATAAGCCCGCGAATAAATTTATCCAGATGTAAAACAGTAGAGAAAAATCATCCGCTGAAGGCATTTTGCGGCCCATTTCATCGGCATCGCGCCCATTGCCGGCCGGCGACGTATACCGGGCAAGGATTAAACGGAAACAACCACCAGCATGTCTGACCGACACGCTAGAAAACGTACGAAATTGCTGCTGGAAACGGTCTGTTGCGTGCATGGCAGGCATATCTTCACGGAAAAATGTGTCCCACTGCGAAAAAACGGGCCTAATACTCTTTGCTCATGCTTTTTGCGCGGCTACAGTTCGGCGTCAGATGGTTGGGGAGCCGCGTGGCCGCACTTTCACCGCATCATCGCCGATATGATTTCGAATGCGATTTGGACAAAGCTCTCAATCGTGTCGATTTCTTCCGCCTGTTTCACGGCACGGCGCTACGCTTCGGCTTCGAGCATTTCTGCGTCATTCAGTTGGCGGCGGATCAAGAAGGCGGCAGCCTTGCGAGCAAGCTTGTGCTGCACGACCTGTCCGCCGGTCTTGCGGAAACCTATGACAAGCGGCACCGCTTCCAAGACTCCGACGTGGCGAAAAGCCTTCACCGCTCGGCCATACCCACGGTCTGGCGTGCCGAGGACCTGCCGGTTGAGATCGGCGACGGCGCGACGCACAGCCTGCTCACGCAACTCGGTTTCGAGTTGGCGGCGGTCGTCCCCGTGCAGGCCCCGTCCGGCGCCCGCCACGCGGTGATCTATCTCGGCGACAACAGCGACATCCATCGCCAGCAGCACATGGAACTATGCTACGAGACCGCTTGCGTCTTTGACTACTTCTACCGTGCCGTCCTGTCGATCAAAACCGGAACAGGCCTGACGCCGCGCGAGACCGAAATCCTGCGGTGGATATCCTATGGCAAGACGGCGAGCGAAATAGCGCTCATCGTTTCGGTCTCGGAGCATACCGTCAACTCCCATACCGCAACGATCCTGAAGAAGCTCGACGTGGTGAACCGCACGCAAATGGTCGCCAAGGCGATCCGAGAGCAGATCATTCAGTAGCCCGGACCACTGGGAACGGTGTACAATTGTATAACGAGGGGTTGTGGTAGACCGTTTGTTGAACCACAGTGCGACGAATGTGGCGGGATGCTACCGCGGCTTCCGGACGACGGCGCGCGAGGCCAACCGGTCCACATGCAACAGATACAACCGGTTAACGCCCAGGCCGAGTTCGCCATGACCGTCACCATAAACATCCTGCTCGTTGACGACGATCCCGCCGAGAACGTCATCATGCGCGCCTTGATGCGCAAGGTCCCGAACGTCGATGTCAAGCTGCACTACGTCGAGACGGTGGAGGCCGCCCTCGAATTCATCCGCGCCGGCGAACCTCGCCTCGACATGATCCTGATGGACAACCGCCTGCAGCCGCAGGCGGACTTCCGCGAGACAGTCCCCGAACTTCGCCAGAACGGCTATATCGGCCCAATCGGCGTGATCTCCTCGTCAATCGCCGACGCCTACTTCCAGAACATCGACGATTATGGCGTCGACTTCCGCATCGACAAGTCGGAGCTGGATCCCACCGCGATCGGCTTCATCATTCAGGAATTCGTCGACAAGGGGATCGGCACGTTTCAATAGCGCCGCAAGCGAAAGTGCGCGCACGAAAAAGCCCCGCGACCGGAAGGGCACGGGGCTGGTTCAGACGCAGCTGTCAGGCCGCAGGCTGGCGCTCGGCAGGCGGACCTTCAAGCCCAAGCAGGAAGCCGATCTGCGGACGCGCCTTGACCAGGTCGTCAATCGTATACTGTTGCAGCACATCGAAGAACGCGTTCAGCGCCTTGCGCAGCGCGGCGTTGAGGCCGCAGCTGTCGACCAGCGGGCACTCGATTTCGCCGGCCTCGAAACACTCGGCCATGGCGAAGGAATCCTCGGTGACCCGCACGACATCGAACAGCGTGATCTCGGATGCGGGCTTGGGCAGACGGACACCGCCGTTACGTCCGCGCACGGTTTCCACAAGTCCCGCACGCGTCAGGGGCTGAAGAATCTTGAAAAGGAACAGCTCCGAAACGCCATAGGCCCTGGCGATCTCGGGAATGCGACTCAGCTTTTCGCCGTTCGCAGCGCAGTACATCAGCAGCCGCACAGCATAGTTGGTCTGTTTCGTCAGGCGCATTGCCGACTCCGAATCCGATAAGGTTAGCTCTACATATAGGCGGTATCAAAGTTTGGAACAATTCCAAAAAAGCGGAAAATCAAATTCATGTTATGTGCGCCCGCGCCATTGACTGACGCCCGCGCCCCGCTAAAGGTGACTTAGCCAGTTAAGATATAAGGAGGACCGTCCAGTGGCAAACTCATGGAAGATCGCACTTGCCTTTGCACTTGCCGCAAGCACCGCCGCTCCGGCATTGGCAGATGGAGAAGTGAACATCTATTCCTATCGCCAGCCGGACCTGATCAAACCGTTGCTCGACCGCTTCACCCAGGAGACCGGCATCGCGACGAACGTGCTGTTCCTGGACAAGGGCCTCGTTGAGCGCATCCAGGCGGAAGGCGCGAATTCCCCGGCGGACATCATCCTGACGGTCGACATCAGCCGCCTCACCGAAGCCAAGGACGCCGGCGTCACGCAGCCGATCAAGAGCGCAGTCGTGGACAGCGACATCCCGGCACAGTATCGCGATCCCGATGGCGCCTGGGTCGGCCTGACCACCCGCGGCCGCGTCGTCTACGCCTCCAAGGACCGCGTCGCACAGGATACGATCACCTACGAAGAGCTTGCCGACCCCAAGTGGAAGGGCAAGATCTGCATCCGCGATGCGCAGCACTCCTATAACGTCGGCCTAATCGCATCGCTGATCGCCCATGACGGAGAGGCAAAGACGGAAGAGTGGCTGAAGGGGCTGAAGGCCAACCTTGCCCGCAAGCCGGATGGCGGCGACCGCGACCAGGCCAAGGCCATCTTCGCTGGCGAATGCGATATCGCCCTCGGCAACACCTATTACGTCGGTCTGATGATGACCAACGACAAGGAGACGGAACAAAAGGACTGGGCCAACGCGATCAAGGTCCTGTTCCCGAACTCGAACGATCGCGGCACGCATGTGAACGTGTCGGGGGTCGCCCTGGCGAAGAATGCGCCGAACAAGGAAAACGCCCAGAAGCTGATCGACTTCCTGGCGTCCGGCGAAGCCCAGGAAATCTATGCCGAGCAGGTCTTCGAATATCCTGTCATGCCAGGCAAGGAGCCCACGGACATCGTCAAGTCGTTCGGCACCATCAAGCCGGACACACTGCCGCTCGCAGAGATCGCCGCCAACCGCAAGAAGGCCTCGGAACTCGTCGACAAGGTCGGCGTGAACGACGGTCCGACCGACTGATCGACGCAAGATATCCGGAAATGCGAACGGCGGCCGAAAGGCCGCCGTCTTGTTTTGCCCGGTGGGCCCCGCGGGCAAAGGCCCGCTGTCGGAGACCTACTTCATCGTCGGCATGACGAACTCGGCACCATCCTTGATGCCCGACGGCCAGCGGCTGGTCACTGTCTTGGTGCGGGTCCAGAACTTGATCGAATCCGTGCCGTGCTGGTTGAGGTCGCCGAAAGACGAGGCCTTCCATCCGCCGAACGAATGGTAGGCAAGCGGAACCGGGATCGGCACGTTGACGCCGACCATGCCGATGTTGATGCGGGAGGCGAAGTCACGGGCCGCATCGCCGTCGCGCGTGTAGATCGCAACGCCGTTGCCGTACTCGTGCTTCATCGGCAGCGAAAGCGCTTCCTCGTAGTTCTTGGCGCGCACGACCGACAGGACCGGCCCGAAGATCTCGGTCTTGTAGATGTCCATGTCGGGCGTGACGTTGTCGAACAGGCAGCCACCGACGAAGTAGCCGTCCTCATAGCCCTGAAGCTTGAAGCCGCGACCGTCAACGACGAGCTTCGCGCCCTCTTCCACGCCGCGATCGATCAGGCCCCTGATGCGCGCCTGGGCTTCCTTGGTGACGACAGGCCCCATGTCGGCCTTCTCGTCGGTGTAGGGGCCGATGCGCAGGCTCTCGACCATCGGGGTCAGCTTGTCGATCAGGCGGTTGGCGGTTTCCTCGCCGACCGGGACGGCGACCGAGATCGCCATGCAGCGCTCGCCGGCGGAACCGTAGCCGGCCCCCATCAGCGCGTTTGCGGCCTGGTCCAGGTCCGCATCGGGCATGATGATCATGTGGTTCTTGGCGCCGCCGAAGCACTGGGCGCGCTTGCCGTTCATAGCCGCGGTGCCATAGACGTAGCGGGCGATCGGCGTCGAGCCGACGAAGGAAACGGCGCTGATATCCGGATGGGTAAGGATCGCGTCGACAGCGCCCTTGTCGCCGTTGACGACGTTGAGAATGCCTGCCGGCAGGCCAGCCTCGATCATCAGTTCCGCAAGGCGGAGCGGAACGGAGGGATCGCGTTCGGAAGGCTTGAGGATGAAGGCGTTGCCGCAGGCGATCGCGGGCGCAAACATCCACATCGGAATCATCGCCGGGAAGTTGAACGGCGTGATGCCGGCGCCGATGCCGACGGCCTGGCGGATCGAATACATGTCGATATTCGGGCCGGCGCCTTCGGTGAACTCGCTCTTGGCGAGATGGGGGATGCCGATGACGAACTCGCAGACCTCAAGACCGCGAACGATGTCGCCCTTGGCGTCCTCGATGGTCTTGCCGTGCTCCTTCGAGAGCATCTCGGCCAGGTCGTTCATGTTCTCGTTCAGGAGCTGGACGAACTTCATGAACACGCGGGCGCGGCGCTGCGGATTGGTCGCAGCCCAGGCGGGCTGGGCGGCCTTGGCCACTTCAACGGCGGCGGCGAGCTCGGCATCGTTTGCGAGCGCGACCTTTGCCTGCACTTCGCCGGTGGCGGGGTTGAATACGTCGGCCGTGCGGCCGCTCTTGCCGGCAACGTGCTTGCCGCCGATGAAATGTCCGATCTCACGCATGGGATTTCCTCCAAGTGTTTATGAAAGCATGATCGCACTACAAATTGCTCAACTCAATCGCCTGATGTAAGCAACCGTTGTGCATAAATTATAGCCCAAACCGGGATCGAAGGCGAAATCATGAACTGGGATGACGTTCGCATGTTTCTCGCGGTTGCCCGCACCGGACAACTGCTGGCCGCCTCCCGCCGGCTCGGTGTCAACCACGCGACCCTCAGCCGCCGCGTCAGCGCGCTGGAAAGAGAGATGAAGACGCGGCTTCTGGTGCGGCGCACCAACGGCTGCGACCTCACGGCGGAGGGCGAAGTGTTCCTCCACGCCGCCGAGCGGATGGAGACGGAAATGCTGACCGCCCAGGCCAGCATCGGCCGCATCGATGCGGCGGTTGCCGGCACGGTGCGCATCGGCGCGCCGGACGGCTTCGGCGTGTCGTTCCTGGCGCCGCGTCTCGGCCGGCTGACCGCGCGCCACCCGGAACTGAAAATCCAGCTCGTGCCGGTCCCGCGCTCCTTCTCCCTTTCGCAGCGCGAAGCGGATATCGCCATCACGCTCGAGCGGCCCGATCAGGGCCGGCTCGTCTCGTCCAAGCTGACCGACTATACGCTCGGACTCTATGCAAGTCGCGGCTATCTTGCCGGCAACGGCGAACCCGGCGACGTCGAGGCGCTGAAAGCGCATCGACGCATCGGCTATGTGGAGGACCTGATCTTCACTGCCTCACTCGACTTTACCGGCGAGATTCTGCGCAACTGGAACGCTTCCTTCGAGATATCGAGCGCCACGGGCCAGACGGAAGCCGTGCGTTCCGGTGCCGGCATCGGCATCCTTCACAACTATATCGCCCGGCAGGACCCGGAACTCGTGCGCATCCTTCCGGACACCACGATCCGGCGGGCTTACTGGACCACCTATCATGAAAGTGCCCGGGATCTTGCCCGGGTGCGCACGGTGACAGCCTTCGTCCAGGAACTGGTCGATCAGGAACAGGGAATCTTCGTCTGACGCAGCAGGGCATGGTCCGGCCGCTGTCGCCCCGTCATGGGGAAGGACGGCATGACCGGGCCGCGGCGAGGACCCGGTCACATCTGCTGAAAATCAGGGCCTCAGCGGCCCTGCCGAGGCATCACTGCGCGGCCTGAAGCGACGCCATGTCGATGACGAAGCGATAGCGCACGTCCGAGCGCTCCATCCGGTCGAAGGCCTCGTTGATCTGATCCATACGGATCATTTCGACATCGGGAAGCACGTTCTTGCGGGCGCAGAAGTCGAGAAGCTCCTGCGTCTGGCGGATCCCGCCGATCGGCGATCCGGCGACGCGGCGGCGCCCCATCAGCATGGGAACGCTGTTGAAGGCGCTCATCGGACCGACCTGGCCGACGATCACCAGAGTGCCGTCGACATCCAGCAGCGGCAGGTAGGGATCGAGTTCGTGCTTGACGGGGACGGTGTCGACGATGAGGTCGAAGCCGGACCGTGCCGCCTTCATCGCGTCCTCGTCCGTCGAGATCAACAGCTTGTCGGCGCCGAGCGCACGGGCATCCTCCGCCTTGCCGCTCGAGCGGCTGAGCACGGTCACCTCCGCGCCCATCGCTGCAGCAAGCTTGACCGCCATGTGTCCGAGACCGCCAAGCCCGATGACCCCGACACGGCTGCCGGGACCGACATTCCATGTCCGGAGCGGCGAATAGGTGGTGATACCGGCGCACAGCAGCGGTGCTGTGCGGGACAGGTCGAGCCCGTCCGGGATGCGGCAGGCGAATTCCTCGCGAACGACGAGGTGCTTGGAGTAACCGCCGCGCGTGATGTCGCCGGTGATGCGGTCGGGCGAATTGTAGGTGCCCGTGTTGCCCTTCCGGCAAAGCTGCTCCTCGCCACGCCCGCACTGGTCGCATTCGAGGCAACTGTCGACCATGCAACCGACCGCGACGTGATCACCCACCTTGTAGCGGGTCACCTCGCTGCCGATCTCGATGACGCGCCCGACGATCTCATGGCCGGGGACCAGCGGATAGACCGTCCAGTGCCAGTCGTTGCGCGCCATGTGCAGATCCGAGTGGCAGACCCCGGAATAGAGGATCTCCATCACGACGTCGTTTGCGCGCGGAGCGCGACGCTCGAACGTGAACGGTACGAGGGGCTCCCTGGCGTCGGTCGCGGCAAAACCATAGCTTTTCATGCGGAAATTCCTTCTTCTCTACGAACTGATGATGATGAAATGGAGGCCTATCGGCCGACCCGTGTTTGGAGATTTGCGGGATTGCGCGCGCCGCGGATCGCCAAATTAAGCACTGCTTCAACTATCGCGGCGTGTTCGCTGCCCGACAATTCCACGCTCGCTGCTCCCAGATTCTCACCGAGGCGTTGAAGCGTGGTCGTCCCGGGGATCAGCGTGGCGGCACGGGAAGGCCCAAGGCCGCCACCGGAGCGGTCGTTGGACCCATAAAACCGCAGCGGGTTTGTGAAACCCCGAGGCCGTTCCGGCCAGGGACACGCTTCCTCATGACGCTCTCTCTTTCATTTCGAGAGCAAAGTCATCGCGGGAGAAATCAGACGGCGCCATATTGCGCATCTGTGACCTTCTCCATCCAGTCGACCGCCTTGCCATCGAGGGCCTCCTGGATAGCGATATGGGTCATCGCCGTCGTCGGACCAGCGCCATGCCAATGTTTTTCACCGGGCTCGAACCAGACGACGTCGCCGGGCCGGATCTCCTCGACCGGACCGCCTTCCCGCTGGACGCGGCCGCAACCGGCCGTGACGAGCAGCACCTGCCCCAGCGGATGTGTGTGCCAGGCGGTGCGCGCGCCGGGCTCGAACGTCACCGCATTGCCTGCCGCCCGCGCAGGCGAGCTTGCGGGAAAGAGCGGATCGATGCGGACGCTCCCGGTGAACCAGTCGGATGGCCCCTTGGTCGAAGCCTGACTTCCTGCACGGCGAATTTCCATGGGGTGATCCTTCCTTACCGATGCCGGCGACCTTGCGCCATTCCCCTCTACCATAGCACCTGGCCTTCAATGCGATTAGTCAGCAGAGATCGCATGTACTTATGGATGGGGCTCATCAATGCTGCGCGACAACCTGAACGATCTTCTCGCGTTCGTGACCGTGGCGCGCGAGCGGAGCTTCACCCGCGCTGCGGCCCGGCTCGGCGTTTCGCAATCGGCGCTGAGCCATGCGATGCGCGGGCTCGAATCACGGCTCCGGCATCAGCCTTCTCTCGCGCACGACCCGAAGCATCTCCCCCACCGAAGCCGGCGAGCGACTTCTCTCCAGCATCGCGCCGCGCCTTGAGCAGATGGAGGGCGAGATTGCTCCGCTCAAGGCCCTGCGGGACAAGTCGTCGGGAACGATACGGATCACGACTTCCGACCATCCGGCCAGGGCCATCCTGCTGTCCGTTGTGGAGAAGCTGTTGCCGCCCTATCCCGACATCAAGGTGGAGATCGTCATCGACCACGGGCTGACAAACATCGTGGCGGAGCGCTACGATGCCGGTATTCGCCCCGGTGAGCAGGTCGAGAAGGACATGATCGCGGTCCAGATAGGACCGGACATACGCTTTCGTCGTGGAACATATGGACAGCCCGTTCCGCGCGAGGTTTTCACCCATGTCCCAGGGACAGAATGTTACTTATATCTTCGGGCTAGACAGTGGAGAAATGGTACGGTTGGTGGGAATCGAACCTACGACCTCAGGTGCCACAAACCTGCGCTCTAACCAACTGAGCTACAACCGCACTTGAAGCGCCTTGGCGCTTCGGCGTTCACATACGGGCAGGCAAACGAGATTGCAAGCCCATAGTTGACCCTTCCATATTAAAAAGGGCCGGACGAGGCGTCCAGCCCTTTTCTGCCCCTTGCGTCCGGCGCTACGCTGCAAGCGAGCGCGAGGCAGACGCCGTCCTGAACGTTATGCTCACGCGGCCTTGAAGGTCTTCAGCGCCTTTTCGGCGGCCGACTTGCCGGGCTCGGCAACCTTCTCGGCAACCTTGCGGGTTGCTTCCTGCATGGTCTTTGCCTGTTCGACGACGACTTCAGCCTGCTTGCGCAGGAAGGCGGTCTGCAGCTCGAACAGTTCGGAGACGGACTTCACGCCGAGCAGCGCTTCCATGTGCGAAAGCGAGCTCTCGGCATTGGTGCGCAGCGCGTCGATGGCGGCAAGGCCGAGTTCGACGGTGCCGGCCTGGGCGTTTTCGAGGGTTGCCTCGACGACCTTCGTTGCGTCTTCGGTGGCCGTCTTCAGCTTGGAATAGGCTTCCTTGCTCTGAACGGCGCCCTTCTCGGCAAACTCGCGGAAGCCTTCGGATACCTTGGCCGGGTCGAATGCGGCAAAGGAGAATACGTCATCGGTCTTCTTAACTGCCATTTCAATCGTCCTTGATACAGCCCTCGCCAAGAGGGCCTGATTGCGGAATGAGTTGCTTATATACGATCTTATTGTGCATTGCAACATTATTGTGCGGCGCACAACGTTAACCCTTCCGCCCGAAAGAGCGGGACGGCGAGAGCGGCGAAGCTGGACCCGTGCAGTGCCCGCCGCTATTAATAAAGCGTTAAGCGTGCGGCGGTGGCCGCCGGGAACCCATGACAGGCTGCCGATGTCCGCTCATCAGTACCCCTTTATAGACGTCGCCGTGCACGAACGGGTGCGCCTTCCGTTCGCCCGTGGCGAAGCGGTGGTGCTGTTTTCGCTCGATATGCAGAGCGTTCTCTGGGCAAACGGCCGCGGCGCCGCGCTCTTCGGCCACGTGTCGATATACGATTTTCTCGACGCGCCCCTGCCCGCCGGCGACGTGGTGTTCCGCCAGCTTGCAGCCGCCGCTCGGCAACTGCCGCATAGCGGCATCGGGCGAAGCATGCTCTTGCGCATCGGCACCGGATATCGCGGCCTGCCGGTGAACACCCATATCGAGCGCATCACGCTCCAGCCGGGCCGGGACGCCATCCTCTTCAGCACGCCTTCGGCACGAAAGGGCGAGACGATCACCGAACGGGCCGCTTCGCTGCTGGCCGGTTTCGACGATCCGGACACGCACATGGCGGTTCTCGGCGACGACGGTGCCATCGTCGCCGCCTCGCCCGGCTTTGGCCGCCTCGGCATCAGCGAGGAGGCGCGGCGACGGATGGTAGAGGCTGCCAGGCGCGAGACCGACGGGCTCATCAAGCGCCCCGTGCCGACCGGCAAGGGCCTACTGCCTGCCGCGCTCGGCCGGATCTCCGACAAACCGGCCCTCAACCTGCTTTTCGCAGTCGAGACCATTCTCGGCCACATGGACCCCGAACAGGACACCGTCGACATCGCTGCAGAGGGAACCTTGACGCGCGATGGCGCCCCCCCTTCAGGCGACGCCCTGGCGGACGGGATCGCGGAATTGCCGGCAATCGGCAAGCCGATTCCGGTGCAAGAGCCGACCGAGGCCATAACGTCGGCTTCGGTGGCAGAGGTTGTCTCTCCGACAGGCGAACCGGTGACAGACGTTTCATCCGAGCTGCCCGCCGATGACGCTCCCGTTGATACCCTGGTCGAAACTGTCGAAAGCGATAGCGGGCCCGCCCCCGCGGCTGCCGACGCCGACATTCCGGCCCAGGCAACAGAGCCTGCGAGCGAAGACGACGCGCGTCCGACGCCGGAGAGCCATGCCGAACCAGCGGCCGCCAAGCCCGAGCGGTCCGGCCGCCCTGTCCGTTTCGTCTGGAAGATCGATGCGGAAGGCGTCTTCAGCGAGCTCTCCGACGAGTTCGCCGAGGTCGTCGGCCCGCATGCGGCAGACGTGATCGGCGTGCCCTTTGCCGAGGTCGCCCGCCGATTCGGTTTTGATACGGACGGTGCGATCGCCGAGCAGTTGCACCGGCGCGATACCTGGTCTGGCAAGACGATCCAGTGGCCCATCGAGGGAACGAACCTGCTCGTGCCGGTCGATCTGGCAGCACTTCCCACCTATTCGCGCAACCGCGAATTCGATGGGTTCCGCGGCTTCGGGATCGTACGGATCGCGGACGCCGTTGAAGATACGAAGGGTCTTGGCTTCAAGATCGGCGCCCATGACGTCCCGGACGCAGACAACTTAGCGCAGGAAGACATTTCGACTGACGAATTCGGGGACGACTTGGCCGAAGGGGCGCCCGGCGAAATCCCGCCACCGCCTTCCGTGCTCGACGAGTTGCTCGAAGAGGAAATGGAGGGCGAGGCGCCTGCCTCGTCTGAAGGGACCGTCACGCCCACCGCAGACGGTCCAGACCATACCGGGGCGATAGACGAATTTCGTGGCGAGCGTCCTGCCCTTCGCCTCGTCGAACCGGCCGCCCGCCGCCAGTCGGACAAGGTGGTCCAGCTGGACGATCGACGTGGGCGCTCCGGCCTGACCAGCGGCGAGCAAGCCGCCTTCCGCGAGATCGCCCGCCAGCTCGGCGAGACGTTCGGCAAGCGCCAGCCCGGCGATGTCCCGCAGCAGGACCGGCCGGCAGAGCCGCAGGCCGAAGACCGGCAACAACCGCCTATCGGGACCAAGGCGGACGAGATTGTCGCAAATCCCCCGGCGGTCGAGGCCACCACCAAGGCGCGGGAACTGCCGCAGGCGGACGGGCAGAGCACGGAAAGCGACGAGATCCCCGGCCTCGAGGTCGGGGAGCATGCCGACGATGCGCCGCCGAAGAGCTTGTCGATCACCGCGGCCAGGACGGCCATGGACTACGGGCTGACGGCATCGGTCGTAGACGCCTTGCCGGTGGCGCTCCTCATCCATGCGGGCGACCGGATGATCCACGCCAATCCGGAATTCCTCGCGCTTACCGGCTTTGCCTCGCTGGACGAACTGGAGCAGGCCGGCGGACTGAATATCCTGCTGGACCAGCCTGCAGCGGAAGACGAGGCCCAGCCGGGCTCGATGCTGCTGCACCATGCGGACGGCGTCACGGCCACGCCCGTCACAGCCCGCCTGCAATCCATCCGCTGGGAAAGCGGCACCGCGCTCATGCTCGCACTTTCGCCGGCCACACCGTTTGAGGCAGAAGCGCAACCAGTCGAGCCCATGATCGCCGAATCTGCCAGTCTGTCGGCACTTCGCAACGAAGCCAACGAGCTGCGATCCATTCTTGAAACCGCGACCGATGGGGTCGTCGTGGTGGACCAGGAAGGCGAGATCCGCTCGATCAACCGCTCGGCAAGCGCCCTCTTCAACTATGACGAGGAGGAGGTGCGCGGAAAACCGTTCGCGATCCTCTTCGCCCATGAGAGCCAGAAGGCCGTCATCGACTATCTCGCCGGTCTCGCCGGCCACGGCGTCGCAAGCGTGCTGAACGACGGCCGCGAGGTCATTGGCCGGGAGGCGTCAGGCGGCTTCATCCCGCTGTTCATGACGATGGGGCGCCTCTCCTCCTCCAGCGGCTATTGCGCCGTCATCCGTGACATCACCCAGTGGAAGCGGACCGAGGAGGAACTGCGCAACGCCAAGCGGGCGGCCGAGACAGCGAATGCGCACAAGAGCGAGTTCCTTGCCCGCGTCAGCCATGAAATCCGCACCCCGCTCAACGCCATCATCGGCTTTTCCGACATGATGGCGGGCGAGCGCTTCGGCCCGATCGGCAATCCGCGCTATGTCGAGTATGCCAACGATATCGGCCGGTCCGGCCGGCACGTGCTCGATATCGTCAACGACCTGCTCGACATCTCCAAGATCGAGGCGGGCGAGATGGAGCTCGACTTCACCGCCGTCGGGCTGAACGATACCGTCGCCGAGGCGGTTGCACTGGTCCAGCCGCAGGCGAACAGCCAGCGGGTGATCATCCGCACCTCGCTTTCGACCGCGGTTCCGCCCGTCGTGGCGGATCTGCGCTCCATCAAGCAGATCGCCCTCAACATCCTTGCCAACGCGATCCGCTTCACGCCATCAGGCGGGCAGATCGTCGTCTCGACCTCCTACGAGGCGAACGGCAGCGTCGTACTGCGCATCCGCGACACCGGCGTCGGAATGACGCGCAGCGAACTGGAGCAGGCGATGAAGCCGTTCCGGCAGGTGACGACGGGGGCGCGCAAGCGCGGCGACGGCACCGGGCTTGGCCTGCCGCTGACGAAGGCGATGGTCGATGCGAACCGCGCCCATTTCGCCATCAACTCCAGCCCGAACGAGGGGACGCTGGTGGAAGTGACCTTTCCGTCGCCGCGCGTGTTGGCAGTCTGAGGCAATTGCGCTAGTTCAGTCCGGCGCGGAACAGGCCGTCCGGCCGCAATCGGTTCGCACGTCGCTGCGTTCGGCTGCCTCCACGCCCGAATGAACCTTCCCTGAGGGGAAAGGCGCGTGAAAGGACGACAGCGTTGCAGGCAATTTCCCGTTTCGCCCACGTGAAGAAGCGCGTCAAATCGGGGGCCAACACCCATCGTACGCTGGTCGCGACAGCGCTGTTCACATCGCTTGTCGTGCTGATGCCGCTGATCGCGATCATCATGATCGCCGCCGGCGGCTCGGGCAGCGACTGGCCGCACCTGATCAACAACGTCCTGCCGCGCGCGACGGTGCGCACCTTCCTGCTTCTCGCAGGCGTCGCGACGGCGACCGCGGTCACCGGCGTCGTGACCGCATGGCTGACGGCGAGCTGCGAATTCCCGCTGCGGCGCTTGCTGACCGTCGCCCTCGTGCTGCCGCTGGCGATCCCTTCCTATCTCTCGGCGTACGCGTTCGGCCAGTTCCTCGACTATACCGGACCGGTGCAGACCGTGATCCGCACGCTTTTCGGCTTTGCGACGCGGCGGGACTACTGGTTCCCCGAGGTGCGGACCACCGGCGGGGCGGTGCTGGTGCTTGCGAGCGTCCTCTATCCCTATGTGTTTCTTGCCGCACGCGCGATGTTCCTGATGCAGGGCCGCGCCGCCGCCGACGTGGCCCGCACGCTCGGCGCCGGCCCGCTGACCGTCTTCACCAGGGTCCAGATCCCGATGGCGCGGCCGGCGATCATGGTCGGCCTGACGCTCGTCGCCATGGAGACGCTGAACGACATCGGCGCGGTGGAATATCTGGGCGTGCAGACCCTGACATTCTCGATCTTCGATACCTGGCTCAACCGCGGCAGCCTTGCCGGTGCCGCACAGATCGCCTGCGTCATGCTCGTCTTCGTGGCCATGCTGCTCGTGATGGAACGCGCCGCCCGCCGCCGGCAGCGCTTTACCAGCAACAAGACGACGGCGGCCGTGCCCGATTCCATCCGCCTCCGGCTGACCGGCTGGAAGCGCTGGGGAGCGGTCGTCGCCTGCCTCCTCCCCCCGGCCCTCGGCTTTGCCATTCCCGTGCTCGTGCTCGGCACCTATGCCATGCGTCGGCTCGACCAGTTCGCCTCGCTGCGCCTTCTCTCCGCGCTCTGGCACAGTGTGCTGATCTCGTTTTCGACGGCATGCGTCGCTGTCCTGCTCGCCTTCCTGCTCGCCTATGCCGCCCGCACGGCGCGCTCGCCGATGACCATTCTTGCCGGGCGCCTCGCCTCGTTCGGCTATGGCGTGCCCGGCACCGTGCTTGCGATGGGCGTCCTCATTCCACTGGCGCGCTTCGACAACGGCGTCGACGCTGTCATGCGGGAGTGGTTCGGCCTCTCCACGGGCCTGCTTCTGACCGGCAGCGGCGTCGCCATCGTGTACGCCTGCACCGTCCGCTTCCTGACGATGGCGGAAGGCACGATCGACGCCGGCTTCCACAAGCTGTCGCCGCATCTGGACATGGCGGCGCGGACGCTGGGACGCACGAGCGCCCAGACCTTGCGAGCCGTGCTGTTGCCGATGATGCGGCCCGCGACGCTGACGGCGGCACTGATGGTGTTCATCGAGGCGATGAAGGAACTGTCGGCCACGATCATGCTGCGCCCGTTCAACTTCAATACGCTGGCGACGCTCGTCTACGAGGATGCGTCTCGCGCCAAGGTGGAGGATGCATCGGTCGCGGCCATGATCATCGTCGCGGCCGGCCTAGTCCCCGTCTTCCTCGTCTCACGTTCACTGAACAGCGCGAACGGGGGGAGATAAAAAGCGGGCGACCTTTCGGCCGCCCGTCACAATTCTATGCTGTCCAACCAAAGCGTCAGGATACGACGTCATGCCATGAAGGCGGCAAGGCCGCCGAACGTCCTCACATTGGACGTGCTCAAGTCGCAATGACCATGGCCGCCCGGCTTTAACAAATCCTTACCTGACGAATTTCAAGCCGCCTCCCGCATTCACTTCTTGGTGAAACTGGTTAATTCCGGTGACTTGAAATCGTTAACGGCATCAGTGCCTTACGCAAGAGTAGACAGATCAGTCCTGCAACTGGGGCAGGTTGGCGAACAGTTCCAGCGCCTCCGGATTGGCCAGGGCCTCCTTGTTTTTCACCGGTCTCCCGTGCACGACCTCGCGCACGGCAAGCTCGACGATCTTGCCGGATTTGGTGCGCGGGATGTCGGCAACAGCGACGATCCTGGCGGGCACGTGACGCGGCGAGGCACCGGTGCGGATGCGGGTCCGGATCGCCTTTTCCAGCACCTCGTTCAGCACGTAGCCGGGCGCAAGTCGTACGAAGAGAACGACGCGCACATCGTCGTCCCAGTCCTGCCCGATGCACAGGGCTTCGGCCACCTCCTCCATCTGCTCGACCTGGTTGTAGATCTCCGCGGTGCCGATGCGCACACCGCCGGGATTGAGGGTGGCGTCCGAACGACCATGAATGACGATGCCGCCGTGGCTGGTCCACTCGGCGAAATCACCGTGGCACCAGACGTTATCGAAGCGCTCGAAGTAGGCCGCGCGATACTTGGCACCGTCCGGGTCGTTCCAGAACATCACCGGCATCGAAGGAAACGCCTTCGTGCAGACAAGTTCGCCCTTCTCCTGGCGGACCGGCCGGCCTTCCTCGTTCCAGACGTCCATCGCAAGGCCGAGGCCGGGGCCCTGAATTTCCCCGCGCCAGACCGGCTTCAGCGGCACACCGAGCACAAAGCAGGAGACGATGTCGGTTCCGCCGGAGATCGAGGCAAGCTGCACGTCGGGCTTGATCCCCTCGTAAACGAAGGTGAAGCCCTCGGGCGACAGGGGTGAACCGGTCGAGGTCAGGAGGCGCAGATCGGAAAGGTCGTGGCTTGTGCGCGGCGTCAGCCCGCCTTTCCTCACCGCGTCGATATACTTCGCCGAGGTACCGAATACGGAAAAGCCTTCTTCGGCGGCATAGTCGAACAGGACGTTTCCGTCGGGATGGAAGGGAGAGCCGTCATAGAGGCAGAGCGTGGCGCCGACGGCGAGGCCCGAGGCCAGCCAGTTCCACATCATCCAGCCGCAGGTGGTGAAGTAGAAGAGACGTTCGCCTTCGCGCAGGCCGCAGTGATAGCGGTGCTCCTTGAGATGCTGCAGAAGCGTGCCGCCGGCGGAATGGACGATACACTTCGGCACGCCCGTCGTTCCCGACGAGAACAGGATGTAGAGCGGGTGGGAAAAGGGCAGTCGGCGATAGGCGACGGCCCGCGCCGTAAACGGTGCGATGAAATCGGCAAGGGTGCTGCCCTTTTCGACCGAAGCGGCCACGGCCACCGCGTCTCCGGCATAGGGGATGACCAGCAGCGGCGCGCCAAGCTTTGTCGCAACCGCCTTGACCTTCGCCCCCACGTCCTGGAGCTTGCCGGCATACCAATAGGCGTCGCAGGCGATGAACAGCTTCGGCTCGATCTGGCCGAAGCGGTCCAGCACACCCTGCTCGCCGAAATCGGGCGAGCACGATGACCAGATGGCACCAAGGGAGGCGACGGCAAGCATGCAGGCGATGGTTTCAGGCATGTTCGGCATCATGGCGGCGACCCGGTCGCCCTCCCCGATACCCATCGCGGCAAGCGCCTGCTGCAGGCGCGACACGATGGCGTGCAGTTCGTCCCAACTCCAGCGATAGGACACCCTGTCCTCACCGCGGAAAACCAGGGCATCATCACGCCCGGTTCTGCGCAGCAGATTCTCGGCGAAATTCAGCGTCGCATCCGGGAAGAAGCGCGCCTCCAGCATGATATCGCCGTTGACGAGCGCCCGCTCGCCGCGCGCGCCGATGACCTGACCGTCCTCCCATACGGCAGACCAGAACGCGGCCCGATCCTCTACGGACCAGGCATGAAACTCGTCATATCCGGAGAACCTTCGACCTGCAGTCTTTGCACAGGCATTCATGAAGAGCGCCATCGGGCTCTTCTCCATGATTTCGCGCGACGGCTCCCAAAGCGGCTTTTGTCCGTTCATTTTGTTCCTCCACTCCAATAGAGCCTGTATATCATGGTGCGTTGCAATATAAAGGCGAGACGAGGCATGCAGCCTTGCCGAAAGCGGCATTTCGCGTTCGCATCCATTTGATTTCTTCCTGGTGAAGGCCTATCCCCTTGCGAGGGGCAGGAGACAGAGTATCCGGGGCAACGGACCGACAAACGTGATGGGCATTCAAAACAGGTTCCGACCGAAGCTGCTGCTGCAGCTTTTCGTGGTCATGGCGGCGCTCGTGGTCGTGCTGCGCCTGTCGGGGCCGGCGCTCGTCTCGTCGGAGCGCGTCAAAGAGCAAATAGAAGCGAAAGTTTCCGCCTGGACCGGGGCGCAGCTGAGTTTCAGCGGCACGCCGACCTTCACTTTCTGGCCACATCCCCAGATGCGATTCGAGCACGCCCGCCTCACGGACCCCGCACCGAGGGAGGGCGACGGACTGCTGTTCACGGCCCAGAGGGTATCCGTCGATTTCAGCCTGCTCGGCTCGCTTTTTGGCACGCCATCGCTTGGCGAGATGGTGCTCGTTCGTCCCGTCTTCCACGTCACGCGCGACGAACGCGGCATATTCAACTGGCGCCGCGGCAACGGCATGCGCAACGCGCTTTCAGACAGCAGTGCGGGGGAACAGGAGACGGCACCGCCGCTTCCGGAATTCGGCGAGGTTGCCATGCGCGATGGCGCCATCGTGGTCGAAGACCGTCGCCGGGGCGAACGATACCGGATATCCGACGTCCAAGGCAGCATAGACTGGTCCACGGTTTCGTCGAAACTCGACGTCGCCCTGCAGGGGGTGGTCAACGGAGAGGTCGCACGGTTGAAGCTCAGCGCCGGCCAGCCGATGCAGCTTCTCAAGGGCCAGAACTCCGCGGTCCGCATGACGCTTGATTCCGATCCGCTGACGGTCGATTTCGACGGCATCGCAAACCTGTCGGCAAACGCCTACGCCGCCGGCCAGATCAAGCTCTCCACCCCGTCCTTCGGGCACTTGCTTGCCTGGCAGGGCACCCGCTTTTCGCCGGTCGGCAAGCTCGGCGAAGTTTCCCTGGAAGGGCAGCTCAGCACCAACGGGGCCACGGCCCGGGTCAACCGCCTGATGCTTCAGGTTCAGGATTCGCATGCCACCGGCGCCCTCGACGTGAGCCTGCCTCCGCAAGGCACACCCCGCATCGGCGGAACGCTTGCGTTCGACAAGATCGATCTCCGTTCGATGATCGACGCCTATTCGCCGCTACCGGGCGGAGACGACGACTCCCTGCCCGCACCCGTTGCCGCACTTGCGGCGATCGACCTGGACCTGCGCCTGTCGGCGCGCGAAGCACTCTTCGAGCCGGTCGTGCTCGAAGAGCTTGCGGCAGGCATCCGTTCCGTCGATGGGAATACATCACTCGACATCGCCGACGCCACACTGCTCGGCGGCAATGTCAGCGGCCATATCTCGGTCATCGGCGACCAGAGGGGCAGCGCCGGCGGCGAACTGCAGGTCTCCCTTCAAAATGCCGACCTCGGTGCGCTGGTAGGCTTTTCCGGATTGTCCGGACCGCTGCCGATCGGCCGTGGCAGCGCCGATATCAGCCTCTTTACCGATCGCGCCGTATCGGACCTGGAAAGGGGCGACATATCGGGGACCTTCCGGTTCAACCTGGATCAGGGAACGATTTCCAGCTTCGACGCGGAGACCTTCGAGAAGCAGGTGGCGGGAAACGCCGTCTTCAGTGCAGGCAAGGCCGCGAACGGATCGTTCGATTTCAGCGATGGCCTCATCGAGGGACGCATCGAGCACGGCCTGGCGGAACTCACCAAGGCCACGTTCGACGGGCGAGACAAGCGGCTCTCGCTCACCGGCGTGATCCCCTACCACAGCAGAAATGTCGCGCTGGCAGGGTCGCTTGCCGACCGCTTCCACTCCGAGGACGCGATCCCATCACCGACGGTCAATTTCCTCATCGGCGGTTCCTGGCCGGATCCGGCCATCTCTCCCGTATCCGTACTGACGGAAATCCCCGCGAACTGAAGCGGTCCGCCGCCACAGGACCGGCGGCGGGCTGACCGATTTGGCGGACCATGCGGCGGCGCGCCACCGTTGAAGAGCGGTTAAAGGCGCGCCGGGTCCAGCCGCATCATCCCTTCCCCTTTATAGCCCGACGGGTCGTCGCTCGGGAGACGATTTCAACGGCCGGCGAAGGCGGCCTGCTCGTCGCGCTGGCGCTGAAGTTCCCGCTGCTTAGTGACGATCGAGGCAATGACGACGCCGATCGCCACGAGCGCGATCAGGAGCGTGCAGGCCGCGTTGATCTCCGGCGTCACCCCCAGTCGCACCTGGCTGTAGATCTTCATCGGCAGCGTCGTGGCGCCGGGACCGGAAGTGAAGCTGGCGATCACGAGATCGTCGAGCGACAGCGTGAAGGCCAGCACCCAGCCGGAAAAGACCGCTGGCGCGATGATCGGCAGCGTCACCTCGAAGAAGGTGCGCAGCGGCGTGGCGCCCAGGTCGAGTGCTGCCTCCTCGATCGAACGATCGAAGGACAAAAGGCGCGACTGCACGACGACGGCGACGAAGCACATCGTCAGCGTTATGTGGGCCAGCGTCACCGTCCAGAAGCCGCGGTCGAAGCCGACGGCCACGAACAGCAGCAGGAGCGACAGGCCGGTGATGACCTCGGGCATGACGAGCGGCGCGTAGACCATGCCGGAAAACAGCATCCTGCCGCGGAAGCGCGTGTAGCGCACGAGCGAGAGCGCCGCCATGGTCCCGAGAACCGTCGCGACGGTTGCCGACAGGAGGGCGACGCGGATAGTCACCCAGGCGGCATCCATCAGGCCCTGGTTGTTGAAGAGCGAGACGTACCATTTGGTCGAAAAGCCCGCCCAGACCGTGACGAGCTTGGATTCGTTGAACGAGAAGATGACCAAAAGGACGATCGGCAGGTACAGGAAGGCGAAGCCCAGCACGACCGAGACGATGTTGAAGCGTGACCAGCGTGTCATGGCTTATCTCCCCTTCTCGTCGGCCTTGGCCTGCATGTTCTGGAAGAACACGATCGGGACCACGAGGATCAGCAGGAGCACGGTGGCCACCGCCGCCGAGACCGGCCAGTCACGGTTGGAGTTGAACTCGTTCCACAGCGTCTTGCCGATCATCAGCGTCTGCGAACCGCCGAGCAGATCCGGAATGACGAACTCGCCGACGGCCGGAATGAACACGAGCATGCAGCCCGCCACGACACCGGCCAGAGACAGCGGGAATGTAACTTTCCAGAAAGCGGTCGTCGGCGGGCAGCCGAGGTCCTGCGCCGCCTCGATCAGCGAGTGATCCATCTTTTCCAGGGCCGAATAGATCGGCAGGATCATGAACGGCAGGTAGGAATAGACGATGCCAATGTAGATCGCCCAATTGGTGTTGAGAATGATCAGCGGCTCGCTGATGACGCCGATGGACAGAAGGACCTGGTTCAAGAGCCCTTCCGGTTTCAGAATGGCGATCCAGGCATAGACGCGGATCAGGAAGCTCGTCCAGAACGGCAGGATCACCAGCATCAGCAGGGTCGGCCGCCAGGTACGCGGCGCCTGCGCCATGCCGTAGGCGATCGGATAGGCGATCAGCAGGGTCAGCAGCGTCGATATGCCTGCGATCTTGATGCTCGACAGATAGGCGTTGAAATAGAGCGAGTCCTCCGTCAACCAGATGAAATTGTCGAAGCTTAACTGACGGATGTTGTCGATGATGCCGGAGAGCCCGTCTGCGAGCGAGAAAACCGGCTCATAGGGCGGCTGCGCGATCGCCGTCGTCGACAGCGAAATGCGAAAGACGATGACGAAGGGAATGAGGAAGAAGAACAGCAGCCAGACATACGGAACGATGATGACAAGGCGGCTGAAGATGGAGGATCCGAGCGCCTTCATGGTTCAATCCCTCAAGACGACGCCGGCGGTCTCCGCGAACGAGACCCAGACCTTTTCGTCGTAGCCGATCGGGTTTTCAACCTCGCGCTGCGCGTTCAGCATCGAGGTCTTCACCACCTTGCCGCTCGGAAGCTTGACGTGAAACACGGTCATGTCGCCGAGATAGGCGATGTCCCAGATCTCACCTTCGGACGTGTTGACGGCCGGATCGGCGGGTGCGGTGCGGCTGACCTTCAGCTTCTCGGGTCGGATGGCGAAAGCCGCGCTCGTGCCGATCGCCGGTGCCGCATCGCTGACGGCCCTGACGGTGAAGTCGCCGCCGGAAAGCTCGACGCGTCCGTTGCCGGCGGCCTTCACACTGCCTTCCAGGATGTTCACGTCGCCGATGAAGTCGGCGACGAAGCGCGAATTCGGCGCCTCGTAGATCTCCGCCGGGGTGGCCACCTGGACGACCTTGCCGTGGCTCATCACCGCGATGCGGTCCGCCATGGTCATCGCCTCCTCCTGGTCATGCGTTACCACGACGAAGGTCAGGCCGAGCTGCTGCTGCAGGTCCATCAGTTCGAACTGCGTTTCCTCGCGCAGCTTCTTGTCGAGTGCGCCGAGCGGCTCGTCCAGCAGAAGCACTTTCGGCCGCTTGGCGAGCGAACGGGCGAGCGCCACGCGCTGGCGCTGGCCGCCCGAAAGCTGCTGGGGCTTGCGCTTGGCGAACTGTTCGAGCTTGACGAGCTTGAGCATCTGCTGGACGCGTTCGGCAATCTCTGCCTTGGGCATGCCGTCCTGTCGCAGTCCGAAACCGATATTGCTCTCCACCGTCATGTGCGGGAACAGCGCATAGGACTGGAACATCATGTTGACCGGCCGCTTGTAGGGCGGGATGGCTGCGATGTCCTGCCCGTCCAGGATGATCTCGCCGGAGGTGGGGCGCTCGAAGCCTGCGAGCATGCGCAGCAGCGTGGACTTGCCACAGCCGGAAGCGCCGAGAAGCGCGAAGAACTCGCGGTGGTAGATGTCGAGGGTCAGGTTGTCGACGGCGGTGAAATCACCAAACTTCTTCGTGATGTTCCTGAACGAGATGAAAGGCTTGGACTGAGGATCCGCCCATGGCGCGAATGAGCGGCGGATGTTGCCGAGTGATTTCATTGACTGCCCCCGGTTGTTTTTGTTCGATGTCAGCACGATCCCGTCCGGAAGTCGATTTCGACCGCCAATCGTGCACTGGACGCTCAACAGCAAATTGCCCGGAAGGCTATCCGGGCAATTTGTATCTCGTGGATTACTGGCCGGTGACGACCTTGGTCCAGATGCGGGTCACAACCCGCTGCGTCTTCGGATCGTAGGGCAGCTTCGTGTAGAGCTTCTTCATCACGTCTTCCGGCGGATAGATCGCCGGATCGCCAATGATCTCCTTGTCGATGAAGGCCTGCGACGCCTTGTTGCCGTTTGCGTAGAAGATGTAGTTCGACGCCTTGGCAGCGACTTCCGGCCTCATGATGTAGTTGATGAATTCATGCGCCTCCTCGACATGCGGGGCGTCCGTCGGGATCGCCATCATGTCGAACCACATCAGCGCGCCGCCGTCGGGGATCGTGTAGTTCACCTCGACGCCAGCGCCGGCCTCTGCCGCACGGTCGCGCGCCTGCAGGATATCGCCGGACCAGCCGAGCGCCAGGCAGATATCGCCGTTGGCGAGTGCGTTGATGTATTCCGACGAGTGGAACTTGCGGATGAACGGACGCACCGATTCCAGCAGCGCTCCTGCCTTTTCCAGATCGGCGGTGTCCTTGGAATTGGGGTCGAGGCCCAGGTAGTTCAACGCCGCCGGCACGATCTCGTCAGCCGTATCCAGAACATAGATGCCGCAATCCTTGAACTTTGCGGCGATCTCCGGATTGAAGATCACGTCCCATCCCGGCGCGGCGTCGCTGCCCAGAATCTCCTCGGCCTTCTTGACGTTGTAGCCGATGCCGGTGGTGCCCCACATGTAGTCGATGGCGTATTCGTTGCCCGGATCATAGGCTGCGACGCGCTGCGAGACTTCGTCCCACATGTTGGCAAGGTTCGGCAGCTTCGACTTGTCCAGCTTCTGGAAGACGCCGGCCTGGATCTGCCGCTGCAGGAAGTTCCCTGTGGGGACGACCACGTCATAGCCGGTGCCTCCGGCGAGCAGCTTGGTTTCCAGCGTCTCGTTGGAATCGAACACGTCGTAGACGACCTTGATGCCGGTCTCCTTGGTGAAGTCGGCCAGGATCGATTCGTCTATGTAATCGGACCAGTTGTAGACATTGACAACCCTTTCTTGCGCCTCGGCCTGCACGCCAATCACAGCGCTCAGGGCGATCACGGCGGCGGTCGCCAAAAGGTTACGTCTTTTCATTCTGTAACTCCCAGTTTTATCGGTTCCCCGAGTGGCGGTGTCTTATTGATTATCTTTCTTTTTCAACGCGCGACAAGCTTCATTCTCACGTGAAGCTTTGTCGATTTGATATCACAAACCGTCCATTCGTATCATATTTGAAATCGCTTTGATGACGGAAAGCAAGCGGAAATTCATTGAAAGTCGAAGAGACTGAGCCCGGCCACCATCTCATCGAGCCCGAGGGGACGCGTCACGGGCGGCTCGGCACGCGCCAGGCACCCCTGCCGTTCGCAGAACCGGCACGCGGTTCCGGCGGAAACGGGAGGGAGTGCTGCAACCGCCTCGCCATAGACCGTGTCCTTTGCAAGGGACGCCTCGCAACCGATAAGGATCGCCGTGCGTCTCACCCGTTCGCCGAACGCGCCCCCCGGTCCATCGACGGTCCGCGACACGGCGAGAAAGCCGGACCCGTCAGGCATCTCTAGGCGATCGACGAGGATCTGCCCCGGCTGGGCAAAGGCCGCATGCACATTGAGCTTGGGGCATCCGCCACCGAAGCGTGCCTGCGGGAAGCCCTGTGCGCCCGCCCGGCGGAGGCGGTGACCGGCATTGTCCATCTCCAGCAGGAAGAAGGGGACGGCCGCCTGCCCCTGACGCTGCAGTGTTGTCAGCCGGTTTGCCACCTGTTCGAAGGAAACCGCAAAGCGTGCCCGCAAGACGTCGAGATCGAAACGCGCCCGCTGGGCGGCGGCGAAGAAGGCCTCATAGGGCATGATCAGGGCGTGTGCGCCGTATCTGGCGAGCTCGAAGCGGGCGATCCGGCGCGCCTCGCTGCCCGATAGCGCGAGGCCGTCCAGCGCGTGCGCAATCTGGTCATTCAATGCAATCTGCGCCACCTCCATCGCCACCTCGCCCAGCTGGCCGTGATGCGAAAGCCGCTCCGAGAGGAACAGGCGCATGGAATGGCGATCGAACCGCCGGCGCAGCGTCGGCATCGTATGGATCGGCAGCACGCGCACGACGACGCCGTGCTCCTTTCTCAGCCATGTCTTGAGCGCACCCAACAGGTCGTCGCCGGGAGCAAGTGCTCCATGGAAGGCCTCCGCCGCCACATCGATGCCGTCGAAGTAGTTTGCCCGCTGCTCCAGCGCCTCGCGCACCTCGTCCATCGGCAGGCGTGCGCCGGCGATCGCCGTCGCGCGCCCCTCGCTCGCAAGGAGATCGGCGAGATCGGAAAGGCGCGAGGCCTGCTCGCGATAGGCGCGGTAGAGCTTGATAATGCCGCCCGCAACGTTCGGCGCGGCTTCCGCCACCTCGACCAGTTCCAGATCGCCCGGCAACTCGCCGGAGAGAAGCGGGTCGGCAAACACGTCCCGCAATTGCCGGATACTGCCGCCCGCTTCGCCCTGGAGATCCTCGATGTCGACCTTGTAGACGGATGCGAGTCGCAACAGCAGCTGCACCGTCAACGGCCGCTGGTTCCGCTCGATCAGGTTGAGATAGGAGGGCGAGATCGACAGCGCTTCCGCCATGGCCGTCTGCGTCAGTCCGAGCGTGTTGCGGATGCGGCGGACCTTGGGGCCCGCAAAGATCTTGTTCTCGGCCATTGTCAATCCTTTGACACTCGGACCATCGTTCGCGCCGCCCGGTGTCTTTACATTATTTACAATTTTACAGCGGCCAGTTGTCAAGTCGAATACATGTTAACCCGTTTCCATAGCTTGATTATCTATTTCCGCTCGAAGGTTTTTGCGCTGCGATGTAAATAATTCACATCGCCTTCCGGCATTCCGCAAATCAGCGCTCGGCGCGGACCAACAAAGTTCGACATGGAGGATGAATTATATGACTGACTTTTACAATCTCGTTCCAAGCGCGCCGAAAGGCCGCTATGACGGCATCACGCGTCCCTACTCGGCGGACGACGTGAAGCGCCTGCGCGGCTCGGTCGAGATCCGTCACTCGCTCGCCGAAATGGGCGCCAACCGCCTGTGGCAGCTGATCCACCAGGAGGACTTCGTCAATGCGCTCGGCGCGCTCTCGGGCAACCAAGCCATGCAGATGGTCCGCGCGGGCCTCAAGGCGATCTATCTCTCCGGCTGGCAGGTCGCAGCCGACGCCAACACCGCGTCTGCCATGTATCCCGACCAGTCGCTCTACCCGGCCAATGCGGCGCCGGAACTTGCCCGGCGCATCAACCGGACCCTGCAGCGCGCCGACCAGATCGAGACGTCAGAGGGCAAGGGCCTCTCGGTCGATACCTGGTTCGCGCCGATCGTAGCCGACGCGGAAGCCGGTTTCGGCGGCCCTCTCAACGCCTTCGAGATCATGAAGGCCTTCATCGAGGCGGGTGCTGCGGGCGTCCACTATGAGGACCAGCTGGCGTCTGAGAAGAAGTGCGGCCATCTGGGCGGCAAGGTGCTGATCCCGACGGCCGCCCATATCCGCAACCTGAATGCGGCCCGGCTCGCCGCCGACGTCATGGGAACCCCGACGCTGGTGATCGCCCGCACCGATGCGGAAGCAGCAAAACTCCTGACCTCCGATATCGACGAACGCGACCAGCCTTTCGTCGACTACGATGCGGGGCGCACGGTGGAGGGCTTCTATCAGGTCAGGAACGGGCTGGAGCCCTGTATCGCGCGTGCCGTCGCCTATGCACCGTACTGCGACCTGATCTGGTGCGAAACCTCCAAGCCGGATCTCGAACAGGCGCGCAAGTTCGCCGAAGGCGTTCACAAGGCACATCCGGGCAAGCTGCTGGCCTACAACTGCTCACCGTCGTTCAACTGGAAGAAAAATCTGGACGACGCGACGATCGCCAAGTTCCAGCGCGAGTTGGGCGCGATGGGCTACAAGTTCCAGTTCATCACGCTTGCCGGCTTCCACCAGCTCAACTTCGGGATGTTCGAGCTGGCACGCGGCTATAAGGATCGACAGATGGCCGCCTATTCGGAGCTGCAGGAGGCGGAATTCGCCGCCGAGGTCAACGGCTACACCGCGACCAAGCACCAGCGCGAAGTCGGAACCGGCTATTTCGACGCCGTATCGATGGCGATCACCGGCGGGCAGTCGTCCACAACCGCAATGAAAGAGTCGACGGAGCACGATCAGTTCCGGCCAGCCGCGGAATAAACGGCAGATGAGGGGGCGAGATCGCGCCCTTGCTCCGACCCTCTCCCCGCGTTCGGGGAGAGGTGGACAGACCCCAGAGCGCACCCTCAGGACCAGACTTCAAGAACCCCGATCATAAGAGGAGAAATACCATGACCGTCCAGACCCGTGTGAAGGAAAGAGCAGAGGAACAATCCTCGGCGATGACGCCCGACCAACAGGCCATGATCCGCATGGTCGCGAACGATCTTCACCGCCTGAACCATGCCGTGATGAAGGCCGTCGAGGCCGGGGTCTCGGTCGAACTGGTGCGTTCGGCTCGCCACCACGGGGGGGACGGCAATTGGGGCGACCTGCTCATCCCCGTGGTCGTCACCCAGAGCCGGGCGTGACATCGCTGGCGGAGGACGTCAGACTGCGTGGCGAGCCGGGACCTATTCCGGCTCGCCTGCATACCCATCGCCATCCACGCAGGCCGCAACTCCCGCCGGTCTTTTTGATTGCACAACCCACCCGAATACCCCTTTAATCGAGCTCAGCACCAAGGCGGAGGAATCTCGGTTCGCAGATGGCGGTGGCGAGTTCGGTAGAACTGACGGATCTGATCTATGGCAGCCTGTTCGGCGAATGCAGCTGGCAGGACTTTCTCGACCGGCTTGCGACGACCCTGCCCAACGGCAAGTCCGCCTTTCACTATCAGGACATCGGTTCGCCGGTCGCCCACGTCGGCTACGTATCCGGCTTCAGCAGCCACGAACTCGACCAGTTTCACCGTCACTTCGCCGCCATCAATCCCTGGGTACCCAGAACGCTGTCGGTGCCGGTGGGCTGCGGGTTGACCGGGGAGAGCATCGTCCCGCGCGCGGAACTGACCAAGACGGAGTTCTACAACGACTGGCTCAAGAGCCAGACCGGCTGCGAAACAAGCATCGGTGTCACCATCGTGCGGGACGATACCCGCACCTTCATCCTCTCCACCTGCACCTCCTCCATCGACAGCGATTTCAATCACGAAGCAGCCGGGCTCTATACAGAGCTTGCCCCTCATCTGAGGCGCGCGGTCGATTTCGCCCGGCGGGGCGATCTGATGTCGGGCGAATGGCACGCGGGGCACGCGCTTTTCGAAACGATCGGCGCGGGCCTCATATACGTCTCCGAGACCGGACGCATCCGCTCGCTGAACGACCGGGCGCAACGCATGATCTCGGACGGAGAAGCGGCGACGGTAACGACAGGCGGCAAGCTTGCGCTGAAGAGCGAGCGGGCCGCCGAGACGCTGAGATTCCTGCTGTCACGACAGGGAGTGCAGCTCAAGCCCTATGTGGCGGTCGAAAAATCCGTCACAGGAGCGAATTACAAGCTGACGCTCTTACGCATGAAGTCCGATCCCTTCACCGAACTCCTCAACGGCCCGACGGTGGCAGTCATCATCGAGCCGGGCGCTGCCGCGCACCAGAGAAGCGAGCAAATCCAGGCCCGATACCGGCTGACGCCGAAGGAGGCCGAGATTTCCGCGGCGATCGCCGCGGGCCTGTCGCTGAAAGAGATCGCCCTCGGGGGCGGCCTCAGCTACGAGACCGTGCGCTCGCATGTGAAGAACATCTTCAAGAAACTCGAGGTCAGTTCCCAGGCCGCGCTCGTGGCGCGGCTGCTGGAGTAGCGGCTGACCGGACAGGTCAGTTGTTTTCCCCTGCGGTCTGCGGACCGTCCGCAGCCACTGGCGCTTCACGCGGCGTACCTCCGCGCCGCGCTGCCTTGCTCTGCCAGGCGGAACTGCGCGACCAGCGCCATCAGCGCGTCGGCCTCGTCCGCCAGTTTGCGGCTGGAGGCACTCGTGGTCTCGACCATCGAGGCGTTCTGCTGGGTCATCTGGTCCATCTGGTTGACGGAGGTGTTGACCTCCTGCAGCGCTGCTGACTGATCGCGGCTGGCCGTGGCAATGGTCTCTACGTGCTGACTGACGGCTGCCACCTGCGCACTGATCGTGGACAGCACGGCACCGGTATCCTGAACGAGCCGGGAGCCCGCCTCCACTTCCTGCGTCGATCTCTCGATCAGGGACTTGATCTCGCGCGCCGCCTCGGCCGAGCGCTGGGCAAGTTCGCGCACCTCCTGGGCAACGACGGCGAAACCCTTGCCGGCATCGCCGGCGCGCGCAGCCTCGATGCCCGCGTTCAATGCCAGAAGGTTGGTCTGGAAGGCGATATCGTCGATCACCTCGATGATCTGCTCGATCTTGCGCGAGGCCTCTTCGATGCGGCCCATCGCGGCGATCGCGCTGGAGACGACAAGGCCGGATTCGTCCGCAGTCCGGCGCGTCTCCGTTACCCGGAGGTTGGCTTCCTGTGCCCGGTCGGCGGAAGCGCGAACGGTCACGGTGATCTCCTCGACCGCGGCAGCGGTCTCCTCGAGTGAAGCGGCTTGGGATTCCGTCCGCCGCGACAGGGCTTCGGCAGACTGCCGCATCTCGCCACCGCTTTGCTGGATCGACGACGCGTTGGCGCGAATCTGCAACAGCGTGTCCTGAAGCCGCACGAGCGAAGCGTTGAAATCGCGGCGCAGATCGTCAAGTCGGCCGGCAAACGGGGTGTCGATGCGACGGGAGACGTCTCCCTGTGCCAACCGGCCAAGGCCGGCAGCAAGCTCATCGACCGCAAAGGAGATCTGGCGGTCGGTCTCCTGCTTTTCGCCATCCGCACGCGTCCGCTCCCGGGCCGCCTCCTCCTGCCGGGCAGCGGCCTCGCGCTCGGCCGAGATCTTGCGCGCAGCATTGTCGCGGAAGACCTCGAGGGCGCGCGCGATCTGGCCGAACTCGTTGGCCTTATCCAGACAGGGGACCTCGGCCTCAAGCCGTCCATCGGCAATGTCGCGGACGGCGGCGATGAGCGAACGCAGGGGTCGCACCGAACGCCTTACCGCGGCATAGGCGAGTGCGCCGAAGACGAACAATGCGAACAGCCCGGCCGCGACCGCCATGACCTGCAGCGTGTGGATCTTGGCGAAATAGACTTCCATCGGGATGCCGATGAACATCATCCCGACGTTGGCGCCACCTTGGGCCTTGATCGGGAAATACCCCGTCATGAACTGCCTGCCGAATAGCTCCGCCGGACCGTAGTAGGCCTCGCCTCTGGCAAGGGCAGCCTGCGCGGGATGATCGGCTGCCAGCTTGGTGCCAACCGCGCGGCTGCCGTCTTCCTTCTTCACGTTGGTCGAGACGCGAAGGTAGTCCGCGCCATCCCGGCGGAAGATGGTGGCAACGCCGCCGATCGATTGCGCCGTCCGGTCGACGAGACTGTGGTCCACAAAGTCCGGCACCGATTCGGCTCGCACCGCAACCAGTGTTCCGCTCTCGATGTAGATCTTCGCCCCCTCGATATCGCCCGCCAGCAGCACCGCCATGTTGCGGCTGGCATCCCTCGCATCGGTCGCGGCCTCCTGCAGGACGTACTGGCGCAGGTTGTAGTGCATGACCCCGACGATGACCGCACCGGTGAGAAAGATGAGACCGATCGTCATGGCTACATACTGAGCAGCGATCGAGGTCCTGACCATTCGAAACATAAGACACTCCTGAACATCGAGCGCTTAGCTTAGGCTGCACTTGATAAGAAAAACTGAAGTTTACGCCTTAAGTCTGACAATTGACAATTCCGCTTCACCGACGATCGACAGCAGCAACCAATGCAAAACTCCGCCCCGCATAGCTGCAGGACGGCGTTTCGAGGAAGCGGAGCGGCGCGACGATCAGGCCGCTTCGTAGGTCGTGTAAGTGCGCGCGTCGACAGCTTCCAGCCGGAACTGCTCCACGAGCATCATCAGGTTATCGGCCTCGCTCGAAAGCTGCCGGCAGGCGACCGTGGTCGTCTCGACCATGGCGGCGTTCTGCTGGGTCATCTGATCCATCTGGTTGACCGAACCGTTGACCTCGTTCAGCGCAACGGCCTGGTCTCGGCTGGCGGTCGCCATCATGTCCACGTGCTGGCTCACGGAGACGATCTGCTGGCTGATCGACGCCAGCACCGAGCCTGTCTCCTGTACCAGCCGTGCGCCGGCGTTGACCTCCTGCGTGGACTTCTCGATCAGGACCTTTATCTCACGGGCGGCTTCGGCCGACCGCTGTGCCAGCTCCCGGACCTCCTGCGCAACGACGGCGAAGCCCTTGCCGGCCTCGCCCGCACGCGCGGCCTCGATACCGGCATTCAGCGCCAGAAGGTTGGTCTGGAAGGCAATGTCGTCGATCACCTCGATGATCTGCTCGATCTTGCGAGACGCGTCCTCGATGCGGCCCATGGCCGAGATGGCATTGCCGACGACGGCGGCCGAGCTATCGGCGTTGCGCTTGGTCTCGACGACGACGGTGTTGGCCTCGTGCGCCCGCTCTGCCGAAGCCCTGACCGTCACCGTGATCTGGTCGACGGCTGCGGCCGTTTCCTCGAGCGAGGCGGCCTGCGCTTCCGTGCGCTTGGAGAGCTGGTCGGAAGAGCCGCGCAGTTCGGCGCCGCTCTGCTGGATCGACAACGCGTTGTTGCGGATCTGCCCGAGCGTATCCTGCAGGCGGGTCAGCGACACGTTGAAGTCCTGGCGAAGCTGTTCCAGCCGACCGGTGAACGGCGTATCGATCTGGCGGGAGAGATCGCCCTGCGCCAGCCTGCCGAGCCCCGCGGCGAGCGCGTTCACGGCAAAATCGATCTGGTGATCCAGTTCGCGTTTCTCCGCATCGTTCCTCGCCCGTTCCGCATCGGCGGCCGTACGCTGCTCCTCGCTCTCGGCCTCGATACGGATTTTCGACAGGGCGTTTTCCTTGAACACGCCGAGTGCGCGGGCCATGTCACCGATCTCGTCGCGGCGTGCCCCGCCGTCGATGGCGGTATCGAGCACGCCGTCGGCCAGCCGGCGCATCGCCGCCGTGATCTGGCCGATCGGTCCCTTCAGCGTCAGCACCAGGGCCCCGCCGGCAAGCAGGGCGATCACTATGCCCGAAACCGTGGCCAGCACCGATACCTGGTTCGCCTTCTCGCTCTCGACGGAGGCATTGTTCTTCTGGCCTTCCGCAAAGGCGGTCATCTGCCCCCAGATCCGGTCGATATCGGCCGCGGCGGCCGCGAACTCGGCCCCGCGCTTGTGGCTGATCTCCACTAGGGCGGCGCTGTCTTCGTCCATCTGCCGCATCATCGGCGCCAGCGAGCCGATCAGCTTCTCGAAGAAGGGAAGCTCGGCTGCGGTGTTGGACAGGCTTTGAATATCGGCCTCCATTACCTTGAACTCGCGCACCAGCCTGTCGCGTCCCTCTTGGTCGGGCCGCTGCAGGAAGCCGGCGGCGGCGATGCGGATCGAATAGGCCGAGTTCACAAGCTTGCGCGTGACGGCCAGCAGCGCGCCGGCCTTGACCAGCGGCGCATCGAGCTTGGAGAAGGTGATCGTCGCGTCGCGCATCTTCAGCGCAGCAGCACTCTGCAGCTGGATCCCGGTCTGGCGGAAGCGGGCGATGAGGCGGCCGATCGCCGCGGCATTCTCCTCGCTCTTGTCGCCGCTGGCGGAAAGCTTGCCGATCTCGCCCACCGTCTTTTCGAACGTCTCGTGGACAGCCTTCTGGTTGGCCGGAAGTCCGGTGCCAACGCGACGCGTCAGCTTGACCAGTTCGACCTGCGCGTCGGCGGCAATCTTGATCTTCTGTTCGGCGTCGGGTGCGCGAGAAAAGCTTGCAGAAAACGCGTTCAGCGCATCGCTTGCGGATTTCAGACGCTCCGCCTCACGCAACAGGGTCTTTGCAGCCTCTTCGTCCTTGCGCACGCCCCGCTCGATGCGGGTCGCCTCCTCAAGCACCTTCATCTGCTCGCCGAGCAGGCTGGCGAGGCTCATTTCCATCGAACGGCGCAAGGCAAGTTCGTTTTCGTACAGAGTCCAGAGCTGCCCGACTCGCTGGCCGATCATCGTGCTGCCGTCGACGGCTTCCTGCAGTTGCCGCCGTCCGGCCTCGTCCTCGACCTGGGCAAATGTGTCCGCCAGCAGCTCCTGCTGTGCGTCGATCGTGCTGGTCACGGCGTCGCGCGTTTCCTCTGACGTCTGTTGCAGGAACGCGTTCATGCCCGCATAGACATCCTTGAAGCCGCTCAGCGACTGCAGCACGCTGTTTGAGATTTCCATGCGTCCCTGCAGCATGCCCGAAGCATAGAGGCCGGTGAGGCCCACGGCGCTGATGCTGACGACGAAAGGAAGAATGAAGAGAACGACCTTGGTCTGAATCTTGAAGCGGGCAAGCACCCTGTCGATGAACATCGGGCATCACTCCCTGCGGCCGACCGCCTCCCCGCCCGCATCTTCACGGGTCTCCCAGGGTCGGTCATCCGAAATTGAACTGATAAGAATACGGATTTTCGCCGTGTGACCCGGGCGCAATCATTGCAGGACCGCTGCGCAATCGGCGCGGTTCGGGTCAGTATCCGGCAATCATGGGGGGGAAGTTTTAAGAAACTTCAAACGATTAAAGCGATTCATCATACATTTGCCGCAAGACGACCGACCTGAGCGGCCGCTTGCGGGCCGGTCAGTGAAACCAGGCGATCGATACCGCAAGAAGGGCCAGAAGCACCGCGGCCACAGAGCAATTGAAGGCGATGCCCAGTGCGGCACGCTGTTTTTCTTCGGCGGCGATGGCGAGCGCGCGGGCGACGGGACGGCGGTGTGCTGCGGTCATGGCAAGACTCCGGTTACGAGCTACGGGCATCCCGGATGATCCGGCCAGCCGGCCCACGTCATGTCATTTCGGCCGCGCTTCCGTTTCCCCGGACATCCGGAGAACGGGCGGCGAAACGCCGGCTTTCAGCAGGATCGGCCCGCACCTCTTAATGAACCGTAAATCGGCCCTCGCCCATTTGCGACCCCTCCTTTCGTAGGGCGCATGGGCGCGCCTGAGCAGGCCTTCAAACCGCCTGACCAGCGGCATGACCGGAGGCCCAGGCCCACTGGAAATTGTAACCCCCGAGCCAGCCGGTGACGTCCACAGCCTCGCCGATGAAATGCAGTCCGGGGACCGATTTCGCCGCCATCGTGCGTGAATCCAACTCGTCGGTGTCTACGCCGCCCAGCGTCACCTCGGCAGTGCGATAGCCTTCCGATCCTGCCGGGCGGATCCGCCAGCGGCGGATATGCTCCGCAAGCATCTCGATCTTTCGACCCGCAACTTCCGCCAGCGGCCCGTCGACGCCCGACTGGCTGACGAGGAGCTGCGCGAGCTTGCGGGGCATATGCTCCGACAAAACCGTCTGCACCGCCTGCCGGCCATTTTCCTTTCGCGCCGCCGCCAGAAGGGCGGCAAGGTCGACATTTGGTTGCAGGTGGAGCGTGATTTCGTCCCCCTCGCGCCAGAATGAAGATATCTGCAGGATGGCCGGACCGCTCAAGCCGCGGTGGGTAAAGAGCATCGCCTCTCGAAACTCGGTCTTCCCGTGACGCGCGACCACCTCCACCGCGACACCCGGCATGCCGTCGTGCGCAGCAAGATACTGGGGATCGAGCGTCAGCGGAACGAGCCCCGGCCGGGTCTCCACAACGCGAAGGCCGAAGAGCTCGGCAATACGATAGGCAAAGCCCGTCGCCCCCATCTTCGGGATCGATTTGCCCCCGGTCGCGATGATGAGCGAGGCGGCGTCGACGGCGCCGCCGCTCGTGGAAACACGGAAGCCGGTCGCCGTCTTCTCGACGGACGAGACTTCCGTCATCAGGCGCAGTTCGGCACCGGCATCACGCATCTCCTTGAGGAGCATGGCGCTGATATCCTTGGCGGAATGGTCGCAGAAGAGCTGCCCGAGCGTCTTTTCGTGCCAGGCAATACCGTGCCGCTCGACGAGATCCAGGAAATTGCGCGGCGTGTAGCGCGCGAGGGCGGATTTGCAGAAATGCGGGTTCCGCGACAGGAAGTTCCTGGGCTGCGCATGGATGTTGGTGAAGTTACAACGGCCGCCGCCGGAGATGCGGATCTTCTCGCCAGGCGCACGGGCATGGTCGATAACGAGCACCCGCCGTCCACGCTTGCCCGCCTCGATCGCGCACATCATGCCGGCAGCACCCGCACCGATGATGACTACGTCCGTCTTTTCCGCCACACCGCATCGTCCCTGTTTCGGCCTCTCCCTTTTCCTTTCGCTTGCCGAAAGTCAACCTGTGCCGCGTCAGCCCGCCGTATCCGCCCGAGAAAGCTCGCCTTTCGGCATTTCGCCCCCCTAGCCAATGCCCAAACTCCGGATATGATGACCCATCCGAAACCAACCCCGGTGTGTCATGCCCTCAAAAAAGAACGTTGCCTCTACCGTCCAGAAAGCCAGCCGCTCCTCCAAGATCCCTCCCGCCCTGAACTCGCTTCGCGGCGTCAACAACTGGAAAGAGGCGTCCGACTGGCTCAAGCTACGAGGCATCGAAGACGTGGAGTGCATAACCCCGGACCTTGCGGGCGTGCCGCGCGGCAAGATGATGCCGTCGTCCAAGTTCACCTCCAACACGTCTCTGGCGCTTCCCTCGGCGCTCTACCGCCACACGATTTCGGGCGAGTACCCCGAGGAGACCGGCAACTTCCGCTATGAGCCGCGCGACAGCGACCTCAAGCTCGTTCCCGACCTTTCGACGCTGTCGATCGTACCCTGGGAGAGTGACCCGACCGCGCAGGTGATCTGCGACATCGTCGGCTCGAATGGCGACGACGTTCCCTATACGCCGCGCAACGTGCTCAAGAATGTCGTGCGGCTCTATCGCGAGCGGGGCTGGCGGCCGGTGGTGGCACCGGAAATCGAATTCTATCTCGTCGCGCTCAACGACGACCCGGACTATCCGCTGCACCCGCCGAAGGGGCGCTCGGGACGCTCGATCCTTGGCGGACAGGGCTACTCCATCGCCGGCATCAACGAGTTCGACGAACTGATCGACGACATCTACCATTTCTCCGAAAAGCAGGGTCTCGAGATCGACACCCTGATCCACGAGGAAGGGCCGGCGCAGCTCGAAATCAACCTTCGCCACGGCGACCCGATCGAGCTTGCCGACCAGGTGTTCATGTTCAAGCGCACGATCCGCGAAGCGGCGCTGAAGCATGGCATCTACGCGACCTTCATGGCCAAGCCGATGCAGGGCCAGCCGGGCTCGGCCATGCACATCCACCAGTCGGTGATCGACATCAAGACCGGCAAGAACGTCTTTTCCAATCCCGATGGCTCGGCCTCGAAGGAATTCTTCCACTTCATCGGCGGCATGCAGCGCTATGTGCCGGGCACGCTGGCGATGATGGCGCCCTATGTGAATTCCTATCGCCGGCTGACGCCCGACATGTCGGCGCCGGTGAACGTCGCCTGGGGGTACGACAACCGGACGACCGCATTCCGCATTCCGGTGTCGGACGCCGCCGCCCGGCGCGTCGAAAACCGCCTTCCCGGCTCCGACGCCAACCCCTATCTGGCGCTTGCCGCCTCGCTCGGCTGCGGCCTGCTCGGGATCATGAACGAGGTGGAGCCGTCAGCCCCGACGGAGGATACCGCCAACGAAGGCTCTATCGACCTGCCTCGGAGCCTGCTGGAAGCGGTTTCACTGCTGGAATCCGATCCGGCGCTCAACGACGCCTTCAGCCCGGAGTTCATCGGGCTCTATGCCGGCGTCAAGCGTGGCGAGTTCGAGACGTTCATGCAGGTGATCAGCCCCTGGGAACGCGAGTTCCTGCTGCTCAACGTCTGAGCCTGTGCCGAGCCGTCCGGCGGCCGCCCGAACGTTACGGGGCGCCGTCGGCGTCGGCTGACGCGCCCCCTTGAACAACAGTCTGACCGAGAGCATTCCCATGTCCTGGCAAAGCCCGATCTCCCCCGGCATATCCTGGTACGAAAAGACCGTCGGCGATCGCCCGGAATATCCGCAAATGTCCGGCTCATGTGAAGCCGACGTCGCCATTGTCGGCGGCGGTTTCACCGGTCTGCAGGCGGCCTACAATCTCGCGCGCAAGGGCGTGCGCGTCGTCCTGATCGACGCCAACCGCTTCGGCGACGGCGCATCCGGGCGCAATGGCGGCCAGCTTGGCACCGGCCAGCGCTCCTGGCCGGAGGAACTGGAAGAGGAACTTGGCTACGAGCGCTCCAAGGGGCTTTTCGACCTTGCCGAACACGCCAAGCGACACGTTTTGGACTTTGCCACCGAGCAGGATCTCGACATCGAGTTCATGCCCGGACAGATGAACGTCTCGCACAAGAAGGCGCTGGAGGCGGACTACCGCGCCAATCCGGAAATCGCGGCCAGCCGCTACGGCTATACGCAGTCCACCTTCATGGACAGGAAAGAGACGCAGGAGCGGCTCGGCTCCAAATTCTATCTCTTCGGCGTGCGCGACACCGGCACCGGCCATATTCACCCGATGAAGCTTCTCGTCGGCATCGCCAAGGCGGCGAAGGCTGCGGGTGCGATCCTGCACGAGCAGACGCCGGCGCTGAAAATCGAGCGGGCGGGCGGCAGGGCCGTCATTTCGACGGCAAGGGGCACGATCACCGCCGACAAGGCTCTGATTGCCTGCAATGCCTATATCGGCAAGCTGGAGCCGACGACGGCCGCCCATGTGATGCCGATCCGCTCCTTCATCGGCGCCACCCCGGTGCTCGACGCTTTCCCGAAGATCATTCCCGGAGGGGAGTCTGTTGCCGATTCGCGCTTCGTCGTGCGCTACTTCCGCAAGAGCCGCGACGGGCGACTTTTGTTCGGCGGGCGGGAGGCTTATACGGCCGACAACCCCAGCGACATGTCGGTGCACATCCGCCGGCAGATCGCCGAAATTTATCCGGATCTCGCCGACATCGCCATCGAGCATGCCTGGGGCGGATCGGTCGGCATCACCATGCCGCGCAAACCCTACGTGCGCGAAGTCATGCCCGGAATTACCTCGATCGGCGGCTATTCCGGCCATGGAGTGATGCTGTCCAACTACTGCGGAAAGCTCTACGCGGACGCGCTGACCGGCGGAAGCGCCGAACTCGACATGCTCGGTTCGCTGAAGATTCCGGCATTTCCCGGCGGCGCCAGCCTGAGAACGCCGCTCCTCTTCCTGGCCATGACGTGGTATGCCATGCGCGACAGGCTCTGACGCATTCCCGGCTATTTTGTCGCGCTGCACTCTGGCCTTTTTAAATCGATTAGATTATAACGCCACCAACGCGAACCAGATAGAGAATTGCAATGAGCAGCCAAATCATCCCCGTGGAGCCGTTCGACTACGTCGTCTTCGGCGGCACCGGTGACCTCGCCGAACGCAAGCTGCTGCCGGCGCTGTATCACCGGCAGATCGCGGGCCAGTTTACCGATCCGACGCGCATCATCGGCGCGTCGCGCGCGGCCATGACGCACGAAGCCTATCGCGAGTTCGCCACCAAGGCATTGAAGGAATTCCTCAAACCCGGCGAGTTCGACGACAAGGAAGTCAAGATCTTCACAGACCGGCTGTTCTACGTCTCGGTCGACGCCAAGTCCGAGCAGGGCTGGGACGACCTGAAGAAGATCCTCGATGAGGGCAAGGATCGCGTGCGCGCGTTCTATCTGGCCGTCGCACCCGCTATCTTCGGCGAGATCGCCGAGAAGATCCGCGACCACAAGCTGATCACCAAGCAGACGCGCATCGTCGTCGAAAAGCCGATCGGCCGCGACCTGGCGTCGGCCACCGCGCTGAACGACACGATCGGCCGGGTGTTCCGCGAAGACCAGATCTACCGGATCGACCATTATCTCGGCAAGGAGACGGTGCAGAACCTGATGGCGCTGCGGTTTGCCAATGCCCTCTACGAGCCGCTGTGGAACTCCGCCCATATCGACCATGTGCAGATCACCGTGGCGGAATCGGTCGGGCTGGAAAGCCGTGCGGGCTACTACGACAAGGCCGGCGCGCTGCGCGACATGGTGCAGAACCACATTCTCCAGTTGCTCTGCCTCGTGGCCATGGAAGTGCCGTCGTCGATGGACGCCGAAGCCGTGCGCGACGAGAAGCTGAAGGTGCTGCGCGCACTGAAGCCGATCGACGAGTACAATGTCGAGCGGCTGACGGTTCGCGGACAGTACCGCGCCGGCGCCTCTGCCGGCGGACCGGTTAAGGGCTATCTTGAAGAACTCGAGGGCGGCGTCTCCAACACCGAGACCTTCGTTGCCATCAAGGCCGAGATCGGCAACTGGCGCTGGGCGGGCGTGCCTTTCTACATCCGCACCGGAAAGCGCATGGCCAACCGCGTCTCCGAGATCGTGATCACCTTCAAGCCGATCCCGCATTCGATCTTCGAACCGGCCGCGGGACGCATCGAGGCCAACCAGCTGATCATCCGGCTCCAGCCGGACGAGGGCGTCAAGCAGTGGCTGATGATCAAGGATCCGGGTCCGGGCGGGATGCGGCTGCGCAACGTCTCGCTCGACATGACCTTCGCCGAGGCTTTCGAAACGCGCAACGCGGATGCCTATGAGCGCCTGCTGCTCGACGTCGTGCGTTCGAACCAGACGCTGTTCATGCGCCGCGACGAGGTGGAGGCCGCCTGGCGCTGGGTCGATCCGATCCTCAAGGCGTGGGACAGCACCGGACAGACGCCGCAGGGCTACACCGCCGGGACCTGGGGCCCGAGCCAGGCCATCGCGCTGATAGAACGCGACGGCCGCACATGGCACGAAAGCTGAGGCGGGGCATGGCTACGAAAACCCACGAATTCGCCGATGCGGCCTCACTGGCGCAAAATCTGGCCGACGCCGTCGCCTCGGTGCTGAAGGTCGCGATCGCCGAACGCGGCGCGGCGACCATCGCCGTTTCCGGCGGCTCCACGCCGAAACGGTTCTTCCAGGCGCTGTCGACGCGCAAGCTCGACTGGTCGAAGGTCACCGTGACGCTGGTCGACGAGCGGTTCGTGCCGGCGGACAATCCGCGCTCGAACCACCTGCTTGTCGCCGACAACCTGCTGCAGGGTGAGGCTGCCAGCGCGCGGTTCCTGCCGCTCTATCACTCCGCCGCCACCGCGGACGAGGCGGCAAAGGTCGCAAGCGCCGCCATCGCGAGCCTGCCTGTGCCTTTCGACGTGGTCATCCTCGGGATGGGCAATGACGGCCACACCGCTTCCTTCTTCCCCGGCGGCGACCGTCTGGTTGAGGCGCTTTCGAGCGCCACGCCGCGTGGCGTCATCACCATGGAAGCCGAAGGTGCCGGCGAGACCCGACTGACGCTGACCTTCTCCAGCCTGCAGGACGCCCATTTCCTCGTGCTGCATATCGAGGGGCAGGCAAAGAAGGACACACTGGAAAACGCACTTGCCGATGGCGAGGAGAAAGACATGCCGGTGCGGGCGGTCCTGCGCCGGGCCGCCACGCCCGTCGACATCTACTGGGCGCCCTAGCGCCCACTCCTGCCTTGCGGGCCGTTGCGCCCGGCACAAGGCGAAAGCCGAAGGGTGCCACATCGCATCCCGCAGGCCTTACGCATCGGACCGCCCGAGAGGGCGTTTCGATGGCGCGTGATCATTGCAAACGAGCGAAATCAGGATAATCCCATGTCCGCCGATGCCCGTATTGAAGCCATTACTGCCAGAATCGTCGAGCGCTCGAAGCCCTTTCGGGAGCCCTATCTGGATCGTGTTCGCGCCGCCGCCTCCCAGGGCGTACACCGCTCCGTCCTCAGTTGCGGCAACCTCGCACACGGCTTTGCGGTCTGTTCCCCCGCCGAGAAAACGGCGCTGGCAGGCGACCGCGTCCCCAATCTCGGCATCATCACCTCCTACAACGACATGCTTTCGGCGCATCAGCCGTTCGAGAGCTACCCGGCGCTGATCCGCGAAGCCGCGCGGCAGGCCGGTGGGGTGGCGCAGGTCGCAGGCGGCGTGCCGGCCATGTGCGACGGCGTCACGCAGGGCCAGCCCGGCATGGAGCTGTCGCTTTTCTCGCGCGACCTGATCGCAATGGCGGCCGGCGTCGGGCTTTCGCACAACATGTTCGACGCCATCGTCTATCTGGGTGTCTGCGACAAGATCGTCCCGGGTCTGACGATCGCCGCGCTGACGTTCGGGCACCTGCCCGCCGTCTTCATCCCCGCCGGCCCCATGACCTCCGGCCTGCCCAACGACGAGAAGGCGCGGGTGCGGCAGCTCTTTGCCGAGGGCAAGGTCGGCCGCGCCGAGCTCCTGGAAGCCGAATCCAAGTCCTATCACGGGCCCGGCACCTGTACGTTCTACGGTACGGCGAATTCGAACCAGATGCTGATGGAGATCATGGGCTTCCATATGCCCGGCGCCTCCTTCGTCAATCCTGGCACGCCGCTCCGTGATGCGCTGACCAAGGAAGCCTCCAAGCGCGCGCTGGCAATCACGGCGCAGGGCAACGAGTTTACGCCGGCCGGTGAAATGATCGACGAGCGCTCGATCGTCAACGGCGTCGTCGGACTGCATGCTACCGGCGGCTCGACCAACCACACCATGCACCTGATCGCGATGGCGCGCGCGGCGGGCATCGTTCTGACGTGGCAGGATATTTCCGAGCTTTCCGACATCGTGCCGCTGCTGGCACGCGTCTATCCGAACGGGCTTGCCGACGTGAACCATTTCCATGCGGCCGGCGGAATGGGTTTCCTCATCAAGGAACTGCTCAAGGCCGGATATCTGCATGACGACGTGCGCACAGTCTACGGCCAGGGCCTTCATGCCTACACGATCGAGCCCAGGCTGGGCGAGGACGGCAATGTTCGCCGCGAGCCGGCGCCGCATGTCAGCCACGATCCGAAGGTTCTCGCCAGCATCGAGCACCCGTTCCAGCACACGGGCGGGCTGAAGATGCTATCCGGCAATCTCGGCAAGGCGGTCATCAAGACCTCGGCGGTCAAGCCGGAGCGCCACGTCATCGAGGCGCCGGCCAAGGTCTTCCATGACCAGGCGGAGCTGAACGCAGCCTTCAAGTCGGGCGAACTGGAAGGCGATTTCATCGCCGTCGTGCGCTTCCAGGGCCCGAAGGCCAACGGCATGCCGGAACTGCACAAGCTGACGACCGTTCTCGGCATCCTGCAGGATCGCGGGCAGACCGTGGCGCTGCTGACCGATGGGCGCATGTCAGGTGCATCCGGCAAGGTGCCGGCGGCGATCCACATCACGCCGGAGGCGATCGACGGCGGCCCGATCGCCCGCATCCGCAATGGAGACATGATCCGGCTGGATGCCGTCAAGGGGACCATAGACGTGCTGGAGGATGCGGCCGTCTTCGCAGCCCGGCCATTGGCGACGGCGGATCTCTCCGCCAACGAATTCGGAATGGGGCGTGAGCTGTTTGCCTCGTTCCGTGCCATTGCCGGCCCTGCCGACCAGGGCGCGAGCGTCCTGTTCGCCTGACGACGCGCCTGGATCGACCCCGCCTGTGATTGCGCGGCTGCCGTCTCAGCCGTAGATGTCGAGCGTCCGGTTGCGATGGTTCGGATGGGTCGAATAGACGAAGGCGCGGTTCAGGTCCTTGTCGGTCAACAACCGGAGGAAACGCGCCTCGACGATGTCGTTGGCGTGAACGCGCTGCGCAAGGCAGCCTATCATCGGGATGCGGGCACTGACGATGTCGAGATAGAAGTTTCTCGGCAGGTTGAACTTGGTCGTCAACTTCAGGACCGCGCCGCTGCGCGAGAGCTTGATGATCTGGCAGCGCCGGGAAACAAGATTAACGATGCCGCCATTTTCCGTGAACTCGAGGCGAGCCTCGTTGCAGGTATCCTCCATCGGGAAGTTCTTTTCCCGGTCGTACATGAAGGATTCTTCCTTGTTCAGGTAGTTCGTACGATGCTGCAAGAACTGCATGCTCATTTCGGTATTCCCAAGCCTTCCCCGTGCTCGGAAGCTAGGAGAAGAACCGTTAAGATGCAGTTGCCCGCGCATCCCCAGAATCCACCCCCTGTTCCGGATCGCTACAGCGCACGATAGCTGCGGCCTTCCTTGTCGAAGAGGTGAAGCTTGCTGCGCTCGGCGGAAAAACGCACCCTGTCGCCGCGCTGTACGGCGCGGATGCCGGGGATCTTCGCGATGATCGGCTCGCCTTCGACAAGGCCCTCGATGTAGAGCAGCGTCACCTCGCCCAAAGCCTCAACGATCGCCACCGTTCCTTCGAACAGAAAGTCTTCGCCTGTGGTGATCTGCAGGTCTTCCGGACGGACACCGAAGCTCGCATCTTTGGCCCGCTCGCCGTCTTGCGTGCGGATGTCCAGCGTCGTCTTCATGCCGCCCTTGAGCTCCACGGTGGTCGCCTCGCCGGTCGTGACGATCTTCGCCGGAATGACGTTCATGGCGGGAGAGCCGATGAAGCGGGCGACGAAGAGATTGGCGGGGCGCTCGTAGAGTTCCAGCGGCGCGCCCACCTGCTCGATGTGCCCGGCAGAGAGCACGACGATCCGATCCGCCAGCGTCATCGCCTCGACCTGATCGTGCGTGACGTAGATCATCGTCGTGCCGGCCATGCGTTCGGACAACTTGGCGATCTCGATGCGGGTGGCGACGCGCAGCGCCGCGTCGAGATTGGACAAGGGCTCGTCGAACAGGAAGACCTTGGGGTTGCGGCAGATGGCGCGACCGATCGCCACGCGCTGGCGCTGTCCGCCGGAAAGCGCCTTCGGCAGCCTGTCGAGATACTTCGTCAGTTGCAGGGTTTCGGCTGCGGACCGGACTCGGCGGTCGATCTCTTCCTTGCTTTCCTTGGCGATCCGCATGCCGAACGCCATGTTGTCGTAGACGGTCATGTGCGGGTAGAGCGCATAAGACTGGAACACCATGGCGATGCCCCGCTTGGAGGGCGGCACGTCGTTCACCCTCTCCCCATCGATCATCATGTCACCGCCGGTAATGTCCTCCAGACCGGCGATCATCCGCAGAAGCGTCGACTTCCCGCAGCCGGACGGGCCGACAAAGACGATGAACTCGCCTTCCTTGATGTCGAGGTCGATCCCGTGGATCACGTCGACCGCGCCATAGGACTTGCGGATATCCTTCAGTACCAGTCCGGTCATGCTACTCCCCTTTCTTCTGATTATGCGAACCGGGCGAAGAACGCGCCCCATGCGCCGAGCGCGATCGTGGTGTCCTTCAGTCTGCCGTCAAAGCCGTGGTCTTCCAAGATCGCGATGGGTGCGGCCGGACGGTCCACCTCGCACGCTTCGCCGCTCATGTTGAAGAGGCACAGGATGCGCTCGTTGCCGTGGCTGCGGACGAGGGAAACCACGGGGCCCTTTGCGGGTGCGAACTCGATCTCGCCCTTGACGAGGGCCGGGTGCAGTCTGCGGAAGGCGAGGAAGCGGCGGTAGTGGTTGAGCACCGAAGCCGGGTCCTTCTCCTGTTCGGAAACCGCAGCACTCAGATGCGCCGAAGGGACCGGAAGCCACGGTTTCCCGGTGGTGAAGCCACCATTGATGGCGGCGCCGTCCCATGGCATCGGCGTGCGGCAGCCGTCCCGCCCCTTGAAGTCCGGCCAGAACTGGATGCCGTAGGGATCCTGCAGATCCTCATAGGCGAGCTCCGCCTCCGGCAATGCCAGTTCCTCGCCCTGGTAGATGCAGACCGAGCCGCGCAGCGACATCAGCAGCGACGCCAGGAGCTTGGCGTGCGCGGCGTGATCGGCCACGCCTGCGCCCCACCGGCTGACATGGCGCACGACGTCGTGGTTTGAGAAGGCCCAGCAGACCCAGCCGTCTGGTGCCGACCGTTCCAGCGCATGCTGCACGTCGGCAATCGTCTCGGGCGTGGGGGCGTCCGGCGCCAGGAACTCGAAGGCGTAGCACATCTGCATCTTGTCGCCGCCGGAGGTGTATTCGCCGGCGATCTCCAGGCCGCGCTGGCTGTCGCCCACCTCGCCGACGGCGGCGATCGCCGGAAACTCGTCCATCAGCGCACGGAAACGCTTCAGGAATTCGAGATTCTCCGGCCGGTTCTTGTCGTAGAGATGCTCCTGGTAATTGTAGGGATTCACCGCGGGTGCGGTCTGGGCATTGCGCCGTTCGGGCGCAAGCGAAGGATTGTCGCGCAATTCCCTGTCGTGGAAGTAGAAGTTGATCGTATCCAGCCGGAAGCCGTCGACCCCGCGCGTCAGCCAGAAGCGGGCGACAGACAGCAATGCGTCCTGCACTTCCGGATTGTGCAGGTTCAGGTCGGGCTGCGAGGTCAGGAAGTTGTGCATGTAGTATTGCAGCCGGGTCGGGTCCCATTGCCAGGCCGAACCGCCGAAGATCGACAGCCAGTTGTTCGGCGGCGTGCCGTCCGGCCTGGAATCGGCCCACACGTACCAGTCCGCCTTCGCATTCGTCCGGCTCGACCGGCTTTCCATAAACCAGGGGTGCTTGTCGGAGGTGTGCGACAGGACCAGGTCGATCATCACGCGGATGCCGAGCCGGTGGGCCTCGGCGACCACGGTATCGAAATCCTCGAGCGTTCCGAAGATCGGATCGACGTCCTCGTAGTTGGAGACGTCGTAGCCGAAATCCTTCATGGGCGAGGTGAAGAAGGGCGAGATCCAGATCGCGTCCACACCCAGCGATGCAATGTGGGGCAGGCGCTCGGCAATGCCCTTCATGTCGCCGATGCCGTCGCCGTTGGTGTCCTGGTAGGATCGCGGATAGATCTGGTAGATCACCGCGCCACGCCACCAGTCCTTGTCGACCGCGGGCAGGGATGCATTCGTCGTCGTCATCTGTAGGTCCTGTGTTTGCATTGTGCGTCAGCCGCCCTTGACCGACCCGGCCAGCAGGCCGCGCACGAGGTAGCGCTGCAGGGCGAAGAAGACGATCAGGGGGACGATAATGGTGATGAAGGCCGACGCCGTCAGGATTTCCCAGTTACCGCCGCGCGAGCCGAGGAGGTTGACGAGGCGACCGGTGAGTACCAGTTCCTCGTTGCCGGTGCCGAGGAAGACGATGGCGACCAGGAGGTCGTTCCAGGTCCAGAGGAACTGGAAGATGGCGAACGACGCCAATGCCGGAAACGACAGCGGCAGGATGATCTTGACGAAGATGTCGAAATCGCTGGCCCCGTCGACCCTTGCGGATTCCATGATCTCCTTGGGCAGGCCGGCCATGTAGTTTCTCAGCAGATAGATGGCGAGCGGCAGGCCGAAGCCCATGTGCGCCAGCCAGATGCCGACGTAGGTCTTTGCCGGGACGCCGAGGAAGGCGCCGACACCGTTATAGAGTTTCAAAAGCGGGATCAGCGACATCTGCAACGGCACGACCAGCAGGCCCACGACGACTGCGATCAGGATTGCACGTCCGGGAAACCGCATCCAGGCGAGCGCATAGGCGCAGAAGGCCGCGACCAGGATCGGGATGATCGTCGCCGGGATTGCGACCGTCAGCGAGTTGATGAAGGACTGGCCGATCCCCTCCGCGCGCAGCACCTCGCGATAGTTGTCGAGCGTGAACCGCGGCGGTATGGCGGCCGTGAAGAAGATGCGTTGGCCGCGCGTGCCTTCCATGCGGGTGTCCGAGACGATCTCGAAAGCACCGTCCGCCTGCACGGTCAGCCGCTCGCCGTCGTTCAATTCCGCGGTCTCTCCAGGCTGGAAGGCGGCAGGCTCGCGGCTGTTGAAGCCGAAGGCGGACACCTCGGCCTGCTGCCCCTCCATCAGATTGCCGGCCACGACGAACTTGCCGTCGCGTTCGACCTGGGTCTCCGGCGACGGGGCGCGGTAGACGAGGTTCTGGCTCGACGTGGAAAGGGCGGTCCACCACCCGGAGACGGCGAGTTGGTCCTTGTCGCGAAGGGAGGAGATCAACAGGCCCGCGGTCGGCAGCGTCCAGAGCGCGACAAGCAGCAGGACAGACAGGTGAACGACGATGGTGAGCGGTGATCTGGTGGTTCCGGACATCTCAGTGACCTCCCGTCTCGCGCATAGCGTTGCGGATGTTCCAGATCATGATCGGCACGACGAGGACCATGATGACGACCGCGATTGCCGCCCCCCGGCCGAAATCGCCGCCGCCGCGGAACATCCAGTCGAACATGAGGTTGGCGAGCACCTGCGTCTGCCACTGACCGTTGGTCATGGCGAGTACGATGTCGAAGACCTTGAGCACGAGAATGGTGATCGTCGTCCAGACGACGGCGATCGTGCCCCAGATCTGCGGGATCATGATCTTGAAGAAGATCTGCAGCCCGTTGGCACCATCGATGACGGCCGCCTCCAGCGTTTCCTCCGGAATCCCGCGCAGGGCCGCCGAGAGGATCACCATCGCAAAGCCGGTCTGGATCCAGATCAGGATGACCATGAGAAAGAAGTTGTTCCAGAAGGGCAGCGTGATCCAGGCCTCCGGGGAGCCGCCGAAATAGGTGACGATCGCGTTGAGGATGCCGATCTGCTCGCTGCCTTCGGCACGATAGTCGTAGACGAACTTCCATATGACGGCGGCGCCGACAAACGAGATTGCCATGGGCATGAAAATCAACGTCTTGGCGATATTGCCCCACCAGATCCGGTCCGTCAGCGCGGCGATGACCAGGCCGAAGAAGGTCGAAAGCGCCGGCACCACAAGCAGCCAGAGGAAGTTGTTGAAGATCGACTGGCGGAACTCGCCGTCACCGAGCATCCAGAAGAAATTCGAAAGGCCGACGACGTTCTCCCCCGAACGGTCATGGAAGCTGAGACGGACGGACTCGAAGACCGGATAGACGAGGTAGATCGCCAGCGCCAGCAGCGCCGGCAGCATGAACAGCCACGGGCGGATCGCGTTGGTGGTTCTCAGGTTCTGCGAAGCCTTCGCACCGGACAGGCCCTTGGACGGGAAGATGGCGTCCAGGATCCAGTTGGTCGCGAAGAAGTAGAAGGCGCAGGCCAGCACGCCCGCAAGCATCGTGACGATGGCAAATACCAGCTGATTCAAGTTCCCCTCCTCCGGAGCGCAAGGCCTGTCTCGGGTGATCGGGCCCGATGGTAACGCCGGGCCACGACTGCGGCCGGCGCCTTGCGGCGCCGGCGGCCTCGACTACTTGATGGCGTCCCACGCCTTCTGGATGCCGTCGGCGACATCCGCGGACGACTTGCCACCGACGAAATCGACCATGCCGGTCCAGAATGCGCCGGCACCGATCTTTCCGGGCATCAGGTCGGAACCGTCGAAGCGGAAGGTCGTCGAGTTCAGAAGGATCTCGCCCTGCTTCTTCATCGGCGCGTTGGCGTAGGCTTCCTGGTTGGCGCTCTTGAAGGGCGTCAGGAAGCTGGACTGCGCCATCCAGACCTCATGGGCGATCGGGGTCTTGAGGAAGTCGAAGAAGGCGCGCGCGGCAGGCGTGTCCTTGGTGATCATCGCCAGCGTTCCGGCGCCTAGCACCGGATTGCCCAGATCCGACTTGGAGGCATAGGGGGGCATGTAGAAGAAGTCCGCATCCTGCCCGACGACCGTTCCTTCCGGGAAGAAGGAGGGAACGAAAGAAGCCTGGTGGTGCAGGTAGCACTTGGGCGGAGAGGAGAAGAGGCCCTTGGGGCTGTCGCGGAAGTCGGTCGAGGCGACGGCGGCGGCACCGCCGGCCACGAACTTGTCGTTCTTGGCAAACCAGCCGAATTCGTCGATCGCGCCGGTGACAGCCGGATCCGAGAAGGGAATCGCATTGGTCACCCACTTGTCGTAGGTCTCCGGCGGCTGGGTGCGCAGCATAAGGTCCTCCACCCAGTCGGTCGCCGGCCAGCCGGTCGCCCCGCCCGAGCCGAGACCGATGCACCACGGCGTGCCGCCATCGGCGACGATCTGTTCCGTCAGCGCCTTCAGCTCCTCCATGGTCTTGGGAACCTCGTAGCCGGCGTCCTCAAAATTCTCGGGGACATACCAGACGAGCGACTTCACATCGATCTTGTAGGGGAAGGCGAAGAGATGGGCGTTGCCGTCCTTGTCCTGGTAGGTCGACAGGTCGACCCAGGACTGGCCGGCGGCATAGTTTTCCATCAGCCACGCCTTGGTATCGTCGCCCAGCGGGGTCAGATAGCCCTTGGAGGCGAGGTCGGCGATCAGGCCGGGCTGCGGAAGGATGGCGACATCCGGCGGGCTGCCGGCCTGGGTGTCGATGACGATCTGCTGCTCGTAGTTCTCGGAGGAGGAATATTTCACCTCGACGCCGGTGGCTTCGGTGAAGTAGGCAAAGACGCTGCGAAACAGCGCCTCGTCCTCGCCGCGCCAGGGACCGAATATGGTGAGCGTCTGGCCCTTCAGGTCGTGGCCGGACTTGAACTCCTCGAAGCTCGACCAGTTGAACCTGGAATCCTCGCCCGGCTTGAACTTCAGATCGGCCGCACCGGCACTCCCTGCAAATAGCGCCATCAGCGCTGCTGTTGTCAGCAGTGTCTTTCTCACTTGATTTCCTCCCTTGTTGGCCCGCCCGCGTCTGCGAGCTCCTCCGGTTCGCAAACTTCCGCGCCTCTCAAAGCGCTTTGGACGGCAAGAATTCCCTATCGGCGGCTTTTCGTCAAGCCACTTCCGTCAGAGTTGGGCGCGCGTCGCCGCTTTACGCGTTGCAGCAAGGCTTTTGCGGCGCAAACACTCAATTTCCCTTTCACAGAAAGAACGGCTGATGCTAGATGGTTTCCGCGCTTGGAACGGGAGGCTTCCAAAGCGCTTGGAATCATGAAGGCTAGGGATGTGAACCTCAAGCAATTGTCGGAGTTGCTCGGCCTGTCGCAGACGACGGTGAGCAGGGCGCTCAACGGGTATCCAGAGGTGAACGCGGAGACACGCCAGCGTGTCCTCGATGCGGTGCGCAAGACCGGATACAGACCGAACCGCGCGGCACAGCGGCTGGCGACGGGCCGTGCCGGCTCGATCGGGCTCGTGATGCCGACTGCGGACGGCCACGATTCCGACGTCCATTTCGGCGAGTTCCTCGCCGGCCTCGGAGACGAGGCCGTCCGGCACGATTTCCATTTCGTCATCAACCCGAGCCATCCCGACGACGAGGAATCAACCTGCAAGCGGCTTGTGGCAAGCGGCAACGTCGATGCGCTGTTCATCGCCTACATGCGCGTGAACGATCCGCGCATCGCCCTTCTGAAGTCACTGTCGATTCCATTTCTCGTGCACGGGCGCTCGATCGGCCCACCGCTCGACTATCCCTTCCTCGACATCGACAACACCGCTGCGTTCCACGACGCGACGAAGCTTTTGGTGCAACTGGGGCACCGGCGCATCGCGCTTTTGAACGGCCCGGAACACCTGGCCTTTGCGATCCGCCGGAAGAAGGGTGTGGAGCGTGCACTGGCGGAAGCGGAGGCGGGCCTTACCCTGAAGGAGGCCTGCGTGCAGCATTCGGCAATGACGGACGAGCACGGCTATCGCGGCATGCAGCGCTTCCTCGCCCTTGACGAGCGGCCGACCGCGGTTCTGTGCTCGAGTACCGTGCTTGCGCTCGGCGCCGTTCGGGCGATCAACCAGGCCGGGCTGAAGATCGGCTCGGACGTCTCGCTTATCGCCCATGACGACGTCCTGCCGATGCTGAAGCCGGAAAACTTCAGCGTGCCGCTGACGACCACGCGCTCGTCGCTGCGGACCGCGGGTTCGCGGATAGCCAAGCGGCTGATATCCCGCATCCTCAACCTGGAAACCCTGCCCGAGCAGGAACTGTGGAAGGCCGAGCTGATCGTTCGCGCCTCGACGGGGCCTGCTCCACGATAGCGCTCGAACGCCTGGCGTGATCGCGGCGGCGCTGGCGTCAGTCCATGCGGCTGCGACGGCTTCGTCGCCTGCATCCGACGCGGGGCTGATTCCTCCCCGCGCCGTCCTTGCTCACCGTGTCAGAACCGCGGCGCCTTGAGCCCGGCCTTGCGGTAGGCCGCGATCACCGTATTGGCCATCAGCATCGCGATCGTCATCGGGCCGACACCGCCGGGCACAGGCGTGATCGCGCCTGCGACCTTCGCGCATTCGTCGAAGGCGACGTCGCCGACGAGCCGGGACTTGCCCTCGCCCTTTTCCGGCGCGGGCACGCGATTGATGCCGACGTCGATCACCGTCGCACCGGGCTTCACCCAATCCGCCTTCACCATCTGCGGCCGTCCGACGGCGGCGACCAGAATGTCGGCGTTGCGGCAGGTGGCCGCGATGTCCCTGGTGCGCGAGTGCGCCGAGGTCACGGTGGCGTTGGCATTCAGCAGAAGGGCGGCCATCGGCTTGCCGAAGAGGTTCGAACGGCCGATGACGACCGCGTTCAGGCCGGACAGGTCATCGCCGCGGATGCCGCGAACCAGCACCATGGCACCGGCCGGCGTGCAGGAAATGAGCCCGCCTTCGAGGTCGCCGGTCGCCACCTTGCCGGCGTTGACGACATGCAGCCCGTCCACGTCCTTCTCGGGCAGGATGGACTGGATGATCGGTTCGGAATTCAGATGCTTCGGCAGCGGCAGCTGCACGAGGATGCCGTGGATCGTTTCGTCAGCGTTCAGTTTTTCGACGAGCGCCGCCAACTCCTCCTGCGTCGTGTCCTCGGGAAGCGTGTGCTGGATGGAGGTGAAACCGCATTCCTTGGCCATGCGACTCTTGGAGGAAACATAAGCGTGGCTTGCCGGATCGTCACCGACGATCACGACAGCCAGTCCCGTCTTGACGGCTGCCTCCTGCTCGAGCTTCCGGGCGGCGGTCTTCACCGCCTCAATCACGGAAGCGGCAACCTGCTTCCCATCGATAATGGTGGTCACGTTCTTCTCCTCGCGGCCTTCGCGAAAATCTAATGTCCAGACGGCGCCGGTATTGGCCTCAAAGCGTCCTATGCTGTCCCGAATAGAACTTTGCAAGCACGAGTGAAACCGGTCCGCGCAGAGCGCGGCACAAAGCCGCCCTCACTTACGCCGCTCGCCACCCTTTGCGAAGGCGCACAGGTTAAAGAACCATGAACCTGTGCGCTCGATCTTTAGCGATCAACTTAAAGCACCCTTCAGCCGAAGCTGATACACGCATAGCGACGCATGAAGGATCGTTGCAGCAATGCCTGAATTTCTCGTCTCCGGCCGGAAAACGCGCTTCGCAGTAGCTGTGGCAGGCCACGCCTGTCGGAGGGACGGGCGATGAACGTTCAATCCCGTTCCACCGTCATGAAGGCGTCGCAGCGCGACATCCTGGGCCTTCCGGTGTGCGATCTCGACTGGGCCGGCGCGTTCGACTTCGTTTCAGGCCTCGCCGAAATGCCGATCGGCCAGACGACGATCGCGTTCCTGAACGCCAACAACGCCAACCTCATGCTGCGCGACGACGAATATCGAAGCGCGCTCGAGCGCCAGATCGTGCTGCCCGACGGGCATGGGGTCGACATCGCATCGCAGGTTTTTCACGGCAGCTCCTTCCCCGCCAATCTCAACGGCACAGACTTCGTGCCGGCGCTGCTCACCTACATGGCCAAACCGAAGCGCGTCGCGCTGATCGGTGCCGAACATGAGGTGCTGCAGCTCGCCGCGCAGAAATTCCGCGAACACACGCCCTGGCACGAATTCCATGCCATTTCCGACGGGTTCTTCGACAAGAAGGATTCCGATGCCGTGGTCGAGAGAGTGCGGCGGCTTGCGCCCGATATTTTGCTGGTGGCGATGGGCACGCCAGTCCAGGAAAAATGGATCGACCGCCATGTGTCTCCCGGCCATGCGCGGCTGGTGATCAGCGTGGGCGCCCTGTTCGACTTCGTCGCCGGCCGCGTTCCGCGTGCACCGCCCCGCATGCGCAAGCTGCGCCTGGAATGGCTTTTCCGCCTGGCACAGGAGCCGAAGCGGCTGTGGTACCGCTATGTCGTCGGCAATCCCGTCTTCCTCTATCACGTGGCACGCTACAAATTCGGCACGCTGCTGGGGCGCAACGACAACGGCGCCTGACCGCTTATCACCGTGGAGATGGAGAAAGACGCCGCGTGGCCCTGTTCACGCGGCGTCTTTTCTTTTCCGGCCAGGAGCCTGGCCGTCAGTGTCCGGACGTTTCGGAAGATGCCGCCTCGCCGGCAGCCTCGCTTCGAACGATGGCCGTCCCCTTGCGCGTCGGCTTCACGCCGACCTCGACCTTGGCGATGTAGTCGATCTGCTCCACCAGCACCTCGTCGATCACCTCGTCGCCGAAGCGCTTGTTGAGCCCGTCCTTGACGCGCGCCTTGAAGGCATCGACGTCGAAACGGTCGAGCTTGCTGACGTCGATCAGGCGCTCGCCCACCAGCAGCGAATAGAGCTCGTCCGTCAGCGCTTCGTTGATCGGCAATACCTGCTTGGCGGCCAGATCCTTGTTCGCAGTATAGGACAGCCGCGTGAGGAAGTACCCCTTCACCGCGCCGTCCGATATGACCGGGATCGTCGCCTGCCCGCCCTTGACGAGCTCCATCGCCGCGGCGCGGGCGGCGGCCTCATCATCGACCCTCGGCGCGGCCGCCATCTGCATGGAGAAGTACACCGAGCCCAGCGTGAGAACGCAGATCCAGACGCCGGTGAGGATCAGTTTGATCACGGCTGGTACCCCAGGCGGAACTGTTCCTGCGAATAGGTGCCGTCGGCCTCCTGCTCGCGCACGGCGTCCTTGAGGAGCTGAACGACCGCGCGGGCGGCTTCGAGATGTGCGGCGATGCGCTGCGCATTCACCGCCAGCTTCTCACGCAGGCTCTGCATCTGCGGCCCGAACGAGCGCGGCATCGTTTCAGCAGCGACATCGCGCGAGAGCATCGACAGCTCATACAGGCAGCGGCTCTTGTGCGCGTTGGAAGTCTGAAGATCGAACTTGGGGTCGACGCCGATGCCGGCGTTCTCCGCGTCAACGATGTTCTCAAGCCGGTTCAATACCGTGCGGATGCGGAGATCGTTCGTTGCCATGTCCATTTTGTATCCTCCGATCAAGCTGTCTTGTTGTCGTTGCCGCCGCGCTCAACGTCGGCGAATGTATTGCGCTGAAGCTCCTGCACCATTGCGGTCGAGACGCGCTGCGCGTTCGGATCGATCACTGCAATGTCGGCGCCGGAAGCGCTTTTCTTCTGGTTGTCCTTGGTCAGGCTGGCGGCGATACCGATGCCGCCGCTTTTCGAGATGACGTCGCCGATCTGCTCGGCCATCATGCCGCGCCAGATCTCGCCGGCTGTTCCCTTGCCGTAGACATCTTCGCTGTCGGCGGGCAGCATCGACTTCACGAAGTTCTGCAGAACCATGGCCTCGAACTTGCGATAGGTTTCCGGGATGGCCTTGTTGGCGGAAACGGCGCTCGCGCCCGTCGCGGCCGACACAACCGAGTCGCGGTTCAGGATGCCAACGGCCGCGCCGAATCCGGCGCCTGCGTCGGCAAGGCTGTTTGCCTCGAAGCTCGCGCGGTTGGATTTGAGCTTGGCCTGCGCCTCCTGCACGGATGCAGGATCGGCCGCCCGCACGACATCAAGCACCAGATCACTGGGGGGTGAAATTGCCACGGTTCTTTGCCTCTCGGGTATCTCGGAGACCGCCTGCCATCATGGCCGACCGCCCACAGTTCATCGCGAAGATCCCGAACCGCCGGCTCGATGGGCGCTTGCACGCCGACCCGAACACGACCCAGATGGTGGGCTTTCATCCTTCGTCTCGGATTCGACTATCGCTGCTCAACCTTACGGGAGGCTGATCTCGTGAAATGCATTGCCAGGGATCAAAGCCCGGCGGCAAGCGGCCGGAACAGATCCGCCCAAGGCACGCATCAGCGCCTCGGGCTGGCCCGCACTGCTTGCAGCGATCGGGATTTTCGAAAGGGAATCAGCGACTGGAGCCGTCGCCATGGGCGATGAACTGGTCGATGAGGTCGTAGACGGCGTTGTCGGCCGCTTCTCGATCCTCGGCGCTACGCGCGTCGCGCATCTGCTCTTCGAGGCGGTCGGCCTTCGTACGTTCACGCATGATGCGCATTTCGTGCATCTGCTGGACGCCGGCCAGCATCACGTCCTTGTGGCGCAGCTTGCCGATCTGCGCGGCGTAGATGCCGGAGAAATTGCGGTGAACGGGGTTGAGCGAACTGATGGCACCGGCGACGGCATCCATGGTCTCCGTCACCTCCTGACGCTGCTGCGTCGTCACCGCCAGGTCCATCTCCGCCATCTGCTCGAGGTGGCGCTGAACGGAGACCAGACGCTTGAGCTTGTCGGATCGCTTGGTCATCGTTCGTCCTCAGCGTCCTTCGAAGACCGGCACAAAGCTGGTGGCGAAAATCTCCAGCAGCGAGGAGATGCCGAAATAGACGAGGAACAGGCCGCCGAAGATGATGTAGGGCAATGAGATGAAGTAGATTGGCATCTGCGGCGCGAGCTTGTTGATCAGGCCTACGGCAATGTTGAACAGCAAGCCATAGATGATGAAGGGGCTTGCCAGGCGCAGCATGATGATGAAGGTCTCGACCAGGGTATCGGTGAGCGTAATCAGCGCGCTCTGCGGATTGAAGCCGCCCATCGGGATCGCCGTGTAGGAATCAACCAGCGCCCGGAAGACGATGTGGTGGAAATTCAGCATGAACAGCACCATCAGGCCGGCAAAGCTGATCAGGTTCGTCAACTGGTTTTCCTGCGCGTCCTCGAGCACGTCCTGCGAGGGCGGCGCGTTGAAGCCGATCATCATCGTCAGCACCGTGCCGGCGAACTGCAGGCCCAGCACGTAGTAGCGCGTGATCAGGCCGATGACGGCTCCGGTCAGCGTCTCGAAGCCGATCAGCTCGAGGTAGCCCAGCGTGGTGCCCTGCGTCTTGGGATAGATCGTGTCCCACAGGATCGGCAGGATGCCCATCGAAACCGCGACGGCGACAAACAGCCGGATCTGCATGGGCAGGCGCGCCGAAGCGAAACCCGGCAGCAGCATGAAGCATCCGCCGACACGGCAGAAGGCGGCGAACAAGGCCAGTACCGTGCCCTGCGGATCGGTGATCATGAGATCGAGCCGAGGATCTTTATCTCAATACCCTTGGCGAGTTCGACGTGCGAGAGGACCGGCAGGGTGGCGAAGAGGCGTTCGATGATCATGCGCACATAAGTACGGGATTCGGGCGAGGTGACCAGCACGAAAGGTGTTCCCCGGTCGAGGAATTCACGGATAACTTTCGTCGCCTGCTCGCTGAACTCCTCAAGCTGGCGCGGATCGATGTCGAACTCGACGACTTCGCCCTTTGCATCGCGCTTGAGCGCCTGATGGAAGACCATGTCCCAGCGGTTGCCGAGGCGCAGCACGGGCAGCACGCCGTTTTCTGCAAGGTCGCCGCAGATCTGCTGCGCCATGCGGATGCGAACGTGCTCGACGATCTGCTCGGTCTTGCGAACGTGCGGAGCGAGTTCGGCGACCGCTTCGAGGATGAGGTGCAGGTTGCGGATCGAGACGCGTTCGGCCAGCAGCAGCTTCAGCACCGCCTGCAATCCGGAATAGGACATGTGCGAGGAGCAGATCTCGTCGGCAAGCTTGCGGTACTCGGGATCCAGCCGCTCGATGAGGATCTTCACGTCCTTGTAGGAGAGAAGCTGCGGCAGGTTGTTTCGGATGACCTCCGACAGGTGCGTCAGCACGACGGAAACATTGTCGATCGGATGGAAGCCTTCACGACGGACGTCTTCGGCGAACGTTTCGAGGATCGACACGGCCGGCATGCCGAATGCGGGCTCCCGGATCTCGTCGCCTGGAGCGCTCGGCTTGCGGCCGCCGCCGGTGACCACGAGAACCTCGCCGACGCGAACGATGTTCGAGGCCACCGTCGTGCCATGGATACGGATGTGGTAGGCCTTGTCGGCGACCGAGATGTCGTCGGAGACCTTGATCTCCGGAACGACGAAGCCGTACTGGGTGGCGAACTTCTTGCGCATCTTGCCGACCCGGAACGCGAGTTCCTGGTGGGCGCCGAGAAGGCGGGTCGAGACCTGCTTGCCGAGCAGAAGCTCGATCTCGGCGGTCCGCAGCGCCGATTTGACGGAGTCCTTGTCGGCCTCCTTCGTCTGCATCGCGTTCTTGGCTTCCTGCTCGCGGCGCAGCTTGTTTTCCTCCTCCTGGCGGCGCGGGATGGCCCATGCGCCAAAGCCCATGATGCCGCCCAGGACGATGAAGGGCAGGAAGGGCAGTCCGGGCATGACCGCCAGAAGCACCATCAGCCCGGCCGCGACCATGAGGGCGCGCGGATAGCCGCTCAGCTGGTTGACGACCGCCTGGTCGGTCGAGCCGGGGGCGCTGCCGCGCGATACGAGAAGGCCCGCCGCCAAAGACACGATAAGGGCCGGGATCTGCGAAACGACACCGTCGCCGACCGACAGCTTGACGAAGACGTCGGCCGCCTCGCCGAGCTCCATGCCATGGCGGAAATAACCGATGATGATACCGCCGAAGACATTGATCGCGGTGATGATCAGACCTGCGATTGCGTCGCCGCGAACGAATTTAGAGGCGCCGTCCATCGAACCGAAGAAGGAGCTCTCGTCCTCAAGTTCGCGCCGCCGGCGCTGGGCTTCCTTCTCGTCGATCAGACCCGCGGACAGGTCCGCGTCGATCGACATCTGCTTGCCGGGGATGGCGTCGAGGGTGAAGCGGGCGCCGACCTCGGCGATACGCGTTGCACCCTTGGTAATGACGATGAAGTTCACCGTGATCAGGATGAGGAAGACGATCAGACCGATGACGAAGTCCCCGGACATCACGAGATTGGCAAACCCTGCGATGACACTGCCGGCCGCATCATGCCCCTGGTGCCCGTGCGACAGGATTACGCGCGTGGTGGCGATGTTCAGCGCAAGCCGGATCATCGTCGCAATCAGGAGAATCGTCGGGAAGGACGAGAAATCGAGCGGCCGCTGGATCCACAACGACACCATCAGGATCAGCACCGAGAAGGCGATGGAGAACGCCAGGCCCATGTCGATCAGGAACGGAGGGATCGGCAGGAACAGGATCGACAGGATGGTGACGATGCCCATCGCAAAGGCGATGTCGCGTCCGCTCGGATTGACCTTGGGGATGGAGAGTGAAGGTACCTGTGCCATTATCGTCCCGTCTCGTCATGAGAGGAGCGGTCCGCAAGGACCGCGATGCTGCCCTGACCTCTATCCCGCGAAACTTGCGCGAGGGTGGCAGCGTCGACGAAAGACGGGGCTAGAAGCCGGTCTCGATGCGCGAGAAGATGATGCCGCTGAAGATCGAAATCTGCGCCCCGATGAAAGGCGCAGAAATGGCGACGGTAACCAGAACCGCCAGGATCTTCGGAACGAAAGTGAGCGTGACTTCCTGGACCTGCGTCAGCGCCTGGATGAAGGCAATGACGACGCCGACGATCATCGCCGCCAGGACGGCAGGTCCAGCCGCGACGATCACGGTCCAGATCGCCGCCTGCGCGATATCGAGGGCGTCAGCCTCATTCATAGTGGATTTACTTTACCTTTACGCCCGGACCGACGACGAGCTTTTCGCCCGAATCAAGCGTTGCCACGATGCCATCGGTATACAACGTCACTTCCTTGACGACACCTGAAATCTTGCCATCCTCGCTCGTTATCGTCCGGCCGATGACGGAATTGGCTTCCTGGAGCGACGTGCGCTGGAGCAGGCTTTCCAGGTTCGTGTTGGTCTTGATGGTCTGTTCCACCTGCGAGAAGGTCGCAAGCTGCGCCATCTGCTGGGTTGGGTCCATCGGCTCGGTGGGATCCTGGTTCTTCAGCTGTGCCACGAGCAGCTTCAGAAAGCTCTCGTAGTTCAGGGTCGCGCTCTTGGCGTCGCTGTTCGATTCAGTCGCCGAAGCGCCCGGTGTATACCCCGAGTATGTGGTCGCGCCTACTGCGTCTACCATATCGCGATCTCCTTGCGGATGTGCTCCACCGTCGCCGGCGTGATCTCGTGGTTGTTGAGGATCCGGTCCTCGATCGGATACAGCCCGCGGATCGCCTTCAGCGCCTCGAAGGCGCGTCCCTGCGTCACAAGGCCATCGATGCGCTTCAGCTCGGCCAGCACCTGTTCGTCGCGGAAGCAGTTGAGAAGCATGATGACCGACTTGCGGAAGATCGCCGTCGATTGCTCCGCCCCGTCCGGATTGATCAGGATCATCTGCGCGATGAAATAGAGCTGGCGTAGCGGAGTCGTCGCCTGTTCTGGCTGAAGGACGTGGTTCTCCAGCAGGAAGGTGACATCATTCAGGAACTCCAGCGCGACCTTCCGATCGACGCGCAGGACCGCCCCGTTGACGAAAATGCGCTCACCCGACTTCAGTGAGATACGCAGAGTGCTCTTCATTTTATTCCATCCCTGATGATGGTGGTGATATCGATGATGCCCTGGAAATTCGTCGACTCGCGCTTGCGGATGCGGTCGAGCTCCCCCAAGATCCAGATGGCAATTGAAATGAGATTGGCGCGCAGCTCCTGGTCGAGCATGTTCTCGGGATTGCCGAGATCCTCGACGAAACGGATCCAGACGCGTCGTGTGAAGTAGACGGCCTCGATCGTGTCCCTGCCATAACTGTCTGCCTGCGCGGCCTTCCGGAGAAGGTCGAGGGAGCGGTCGAGGACCTGACGTTCCCGGCTGCGGGCGGTTTCGACACCGTCCTCCATGATCTCGACATACGAGAACTGGTACATTTAGACACCCTTCATGTTTGTCATCGCGTCTCTGATCATCAGAGATAGTTGACCAGGCTCATATTCTGCAGGCGGCCCGTCAGCGTGTAAGCGAGCTCGAGCTGCGTCTCGAGGGTCGTGATCCGCGTCGCGGTCTCGTTGGTATCGACCTTTTCGAGGCTGTTGATGCTGTTGCTCAGGATCGAGGACTGCGCCTCCAGCGAGGTCGTCGCCTGCTTCACGCGGGCCTGAGACACGCCGAGCGTGGAGCGCTCGCCGTCAATTCCCGTGATGGCCGAACCGATGTAGGCAAGCGAGGTGTCGCTCACAGCCTTGCGGGTATCGGCGCTGAGGCCGAGGTTCAGTAGTTCGTAGCCGATGACCGTACCCAGTGCGAACATGCGCATGCCGTCGGTATTGGCATTGGTCGAGCTCTGGATGACTTCGGAGTTGCTGATCCGGCTCGTCATGTTCTGGTCGGAAGCGTTGGACCAGTCGGTGGCCCAGGTTCCGGTGGGGCTGGTATCCATGAACATCGTTTCCAGCTCCGACATGAAGTCGTTCATGTCGTCTGCGGAAATCGATGCGACCTGCGCGTCGGACTGGTCGAAGCCGAAGAAATCGAAGAAGGCCTGGTCGAAGGTCGCCTTCGCCGTCGAACCCGAATCCAGGTAGTTGTTCACCGGCATGACATCGGTGTTGATCCCCGACAGGAGATATTCGCCGCTGAAGGAGGTGTTCGCCGCGTTGGTGAACAGCGAGATCGCGCTGGCGAAGGTCTCCTTGGTCCGATCCAGCTGATCCTGGGACTCTGTGCCGGAGAAGCCGACCAGGTTTTCCATGACCGAATTTGCGGCTTCCGAGATCTGCCCCAGCGCTTCCTGCGAGGCTGCGAGGCGCTGCGTGGTCAGCGAATTTGTGCTGAGCAGCGATTCGAGACGCTGCAGATCGCGGTGCAGGTTGAGCGTCCGCGCCGTCTTTGCGCCAAGTACCGCACCGATGTCGGCGTGGCGGCCGGTGACAGTCTCTTTCTGCTTCGCCATGAGCTCCTTCTGCGCTTCGGCGATCGTCCGAAGCATGGTGCTCTGCATGGTCATATTGGATACGAAGGACGTCTTCATGAAATCAGCCTGCTGCCTGGAGGAGAGCGGTCATCATCTCGTCAACCGCAGCGACGAGTTTCGCCGAAGCCTTGTAGGATTGTTCGAGGTCGAGAAGCAGCGCCAGTTCCTCGTCGAGACTGACTGCCGTCACGTTCTGCAAGGCCGACTGCGTCCTGGACAGGAGCGCGTTCTTGTCGTCGCTCGCCGTCACGGCTGCACTGCGCAGTTGTTCCACCCAGCCGATAGACGACGTCGCAAAATTGAGCACGTTTGCCGACGTGTCGACGCCTGCTGCCACATCGAACGACATCGTCGTCGAGAAGGCAGCCGCATACTTGTCAAGCAGGGTCGAATAGCTGGCGTCGTTGTCCGTATTCTGATTGAGATTGACGCCATCGCGCAGCTTCATCGGATCACCGCCGCTGGCGGTGATGAGCGCCGGATTGACGACGAGCGAGCCTGCGAGGCCCGACGTCAGCGTCCCGGGAACGACCGTCGACTGGGTGGAGCCGTCGATCCAGGTGAAGAGACCGGGCTGGCCGTTGTCCTGGAACATCGAGATGACGGCGCGCGCCATTTCGTCGAGCTGCGTCTGGAAAGTCGGCGCGATGTCGTCACGCAGCTGCAGCAGCGCCGAAAGCGTGCCCTGGCCGCTGGTATTGCCACCGCTGCCTGGGTTGAGTGCAACGCCGTCGATGTAGATCTTGTTGCCGGTCGTGGTGGCCGAGTAGGTGGTCGTCGATGTGAAGGTGACGGGTCGCGGCACGGTTTCGAACAACGTGGTGCCGTCGCTCGTGTAGAGCACCATGTCGTTGTTGCTGCGCACGTTGACGGTAACGCCGACGATTTCCGATATCTGACTGAGCAGCTTGTCGCGCTGGTCCAGCGCGTCGTTAACGTCCTGCCCTGCAGCCGTTCCCGCCTTGATCTTGTCGTTGGCGGTCTTGAACTCGGAGAGCAGACGGTTGAGCTCGGTCACCGCGGTCGCGATGTCGGCATCGGCTTCCGCGCGCAGCTGCTGCACGGAGGTGGTGGCCGAATTCAGCGAATTCGCTACGTCGACGGCGTTGGCAACGACCGTCTCTGCGAGAGACTGCTCGCTCGGCTTGTCGGCAAAGGTCTGGAGATTGTCACGCAGGGTGGCGAGGTAGCTCGCCGTCGACAGCTCGTAGTCGTCGCCGCCTAGAATCCCCTTCAGGCGCTCCAGGCCCGCCAGTGTCGTATCCTGGGCATAGGATTTGGAGATGCTGAGCAGATTCTGCTTCTGGAGGGCCTCGTTCTGGGCACGGATGGTGTGGACGACGGTGGCGCCGTTACCCGAGGAGGCCAGAACCGCGGAACGGCGGCTGTATGCGGTGTTGCTTGCGTTGGCAATGTTGTTCGAGGCCACGGCGGTTTGAAGCGCCGTGTTCGAAAAGCTGGACTGGGCAATCTTCATTGCCGTAGAAAGCGACATCGTATTCAACCTACCGTTCTATTGATATTGCGGTTCCCGTCAGCGTACCAGGTTGACGAGAACTTCCATCAGCTCGGAGCCGGTCTGGAAGACCTTCGAGTTGGCCGTGTAGTTCCGCTGCGATTCAATCATGCTGGTGAGCTCCTCGGCGATATCGACGTTGGAGTCTTCCAATGCGCCCGAAAGGATCGAGCCGTAGCCGCTGTTGCCGGCATACCCCATAACGATGACGCCCGAGTCATTGCTCTGCGAGTAGACGTTGCCAGCGAGCGGCGTCAGGTTGTCCGGGCTCTGGACGTTGGCCATCGCGATGCGGAACTTCGGAACCAGGTCGCCGTTGTCGTACTTCAGCGAGACAATGCCGTCGGAGCTGATCTGGTATCCGGAAATCTCGCTCGGGCCGCTGCCGTCGATGTCACCGTCGGCGGAGAAGGCTGCCGCGAGCTGCGTGGTGCCGCCGATCGCGATATCCAGACCGCTCAGCACGGGCGCGCCGGTGCCGGTGCCGAAGGTGAGGCTGCTCGTGGAGATAACGCCACTTGCCGGCGTCACCAGTTCGCCCGCGGCATTGAAGTTCAGAGTCTGCGTCGCAAGCGTCGAAGGCGTTCCGGTGTCCGGGTCGGTATAGGTGACCGTAAGGTTCCACTCGCCCGCGGTGCCGGTGGTCGAGTAGGTGAAGTCCAGCTTGCGGGAGTTGCCCAAGCTGTCATAGGCGACCAGCGAGGTGGCCTTGGTGTAGGGATGCTCCTCGTTGGAGGGCAGGTTGACATCCAGCGAGCCGGAGGTGGAGGGCGTCGCGGTCAGCGAACCCGACTTCAGGTTGATCTCGGAAAGACCGTCATAGCCGTTGATGACGATCGTGGGATCGGCCGTGGACGAATATTCGTACCCCATCAGTGTGTAGCCTGCGGTGTTTCGCAGAGTACCGTCATCCATGGGCGTGAATGCCCCGGCGCGCGTCAGGTATTCGACGCCGTCGGAGCCCTTCACGATGAAGAAGCCGCTGCCGTTGATCGCGAGATCGGTGGCCGAGGTCGTGTAAGTGAAGGTGCCCTGCGCCGAGATCGAGTAGCGCACGTCGGTGGTGACGCCACCGGAATTGTACGCACCGCCGGTGGTCGGCAGGATGAGCGAGGAAAACTGGGTGGAGGCTTTCTTGTAGCCGGTCGTGTTGGCATTGGCGATGTTGTCGGCAACGGTGCTCAGGCGATTTGCCTGGGCGTTCATGCCGGAGACGCCGGTTCTCATAGTACCGTAGAGGCTCATGCTGATTCCTCGCTATTCGAATTTCGGGCTGAGAGTAGGAGGCGGGCCTTGCGTGAGGCTGTCTGCGGCTTGTTTCACCGCCGGTCCCGCCGGTTGCTGCGGGCCGCGACCGGCCCGCGCCAAATTCAGTTCCAGTCGATGCAGTAGCCGAGGAAACGCTTCGAATCGATCGGATCGAAACCGAGCTTCTTGCGCAGTTTCTTGCGCAGCTTGCTGATGTGGCTCTCGACGACGTTCTCCTCGACGTCCTCGTCGAAGATGCCGTAGATGGCGTTGAAGATCTGGGTCTTGGACAGGCGCCGGCCGCGGTTTGCGACCAAGTATTCCAGGATGCGGCGCTCACGGCGCGGCAGCGGGAACACAGTCCCCTCGATCTCCGGATCGCGACCGTCGGAGAAGACACGGATGGGACCGATGTCGGTGTGATTGGCAAGAGCCTTCAGGCGCCGCCGGATGGCGGCAGCCCGTGCGAGGATTTCCCGCGGGTGGACCGGCTTGCGGACGACATCATCGACGCCGCAATCGAAAAAGGCCAGGGTGGTTTCCAGCGACGGGCTGTCGCTCACGGCGATCACCGGCGCCTGGGACCGATCGCGGATCGCCCGCGGCAGTTCCAGCGACTGCTGTCCCTGCCCGATCAGGAACGCCTCGACGGCCTCCAGATCGCTGTCGGCCGCCGAATTGACCCATTCTCCGAATTCCTTCGGATCAAAGCCCGTCGAGGGTACGCCCTCGCGTCCAAAAAGTGATGTGTAACCGTCCTTAACGAGCTCGCGCTCATCAACCACTACGATCATTCGTCCGCCTCCGAATCAGTGTGGTGTTTCGTTGAGAAAGTGGTACGAATCGTGGGATTCAGCGGCAATTACATAAAATCATCCGGATTATTTAATAATTGATTAACCATATGGGTGCGATTTGCACTAGATATAGTATGCCCAGGTTGAGGCGTGACTATTTTCTGGTGGAAAAGTTAACGCCCTAAGGCAATCCGGACTTGTCAGCCACAAAGCACGCGCATTGCCGCCACATTTGACGAAGGGCGAAGTTATCAATCATTGATTGTATTATTGGCAGAAGGCGCGAGCGTTGTTCGTCCAGCTTCCGTAGCCGGTCGCGACAAGGTTCGCGATCACCCGGCAGACGTAACGCTTCTGTGCCGGGTCGTTGTTCGGACCTGCGTGATAGCGTGCCACCGCCATCGTCCACGTCTCGTGGCGATCTCTCAGCTGCGACAGAAAGCGCGCCGCATACTCGACATTGCGTCGAGGGTTGAGCATGTCAGAGGGCGAAGAAAACTCTCCCCCGTGGAAGTGATAGTTGATCTGCATGCAGCCAAGGTCGATCAGCTTGGCGCCGTTCGCGCGCGCCTGCTGGAAGCGCTGCAAGGCCTCGCGCTCGCTGCTTGCGAAATAGGCCTTGCCCTCGATGTTCAGGGCGTAAGGCTGCAACGATCCTTTACGGCCGGTCTCCGTGAGACCGACCGAATAAAGGATGCCGGGGGGAATGTCGTATTTGGAAGCAGCAGCGAGGATCTCTTTTTCACAACTGCCGACCGCCGCCCGAGCACTACAGATAGACGCCGCCAGAGCCGCGAGACTGGTTAGCGCCAGAAGAGCCGTCCGCCTGGCCGTAATCATACGACGTTCCCTCGTTGAATGCCTTGGTATCCGTCTGACGGGCATGGCCGCCCTGTTGCTGCCCGCCACCCTCGCGCGCCTGCTGCTGGCCGGTGAACTGCGCCTGGGGATCGCCCTGCCCCGTGCTGCCGCTGCGATCGGAAGAAAAGGTGAGCTGGACGCTGACCTGGTCCACCGCAAAGCCATGGCCGCGCAGCGCCTTGACAATGGCATCCTGATCGTCGCTCAGATTGCGGTAGGCCTTTCCGGTTTCGACCTTAAGGTCGACCGTCAGCGCCTCGCCCTGCAGTCGCAGCGTCGCGGTTACCGTACCGAGATCGATCGGGTTCAACTGGATCTTGAGCGTATTGACGACCTTGCCGGTGGTCTTGTCGTCCTGAACCGCCGTCAAAGCGGACGCCAGCGCCGGATCGTGTGCTATGGCCGACGTGACCGCAGCCCCATTGCTGCTTGGCGCGAGACCGAGATAGCGGCGCGAGTCGAGGACCGTGACGGCCTCGATCTTGGCAGCCGGCGTCCCCTGCTCCTTCACCGCCACGTCCCCGTTTCCGCCGATGGCGATCTCGACCGGTCGTGCCCTTCCGTCGGAACGAACCAGCCGAAAGACCTGATCTGCATCGGAGCTTGCAACATCGTCGGCCGCCACGGACGCATCCGCGCTTGCATCGGGCGCCATGGCGCTGGCGGTCGCACCACGCGCCGCGTCGCCGAGATGGGTCGATTGTGCGCGAGCGCGGCCTGAAGCTGTGTCGCCCGTTTCGCCACCCTTTACCGCTCTGGCCGGCACATTGGCAAGCATCAGCTCGGTGACGCCGGTGGTAACGGACCTGGCCGAATCTGCTCCGGTTTCGCCAGCCTGCTGCTGCGCGCCCTGGACAGCAACTGAAGCGGCAGCCGTGATCTGCGCCTGTTCGGCATTCGCCGGGGTGCCGGCCAGAATATCCAGGAGACCATCATAGCTGCCATCGGCATCGGGTCGGGCGGGCCCGTCCGATGGCGTCTTGCCATCATCCGCGTGACGGGGGGGCGTTGCTTTCGCTTCAGCCACCAATGCAGGGATATCGGTGCCAGAGAGACTATTTTCCGCCGCCTGGGCCGGAGCCGTAACGTCGGTGTCGGAGGCTTCAGCCACCGTGCCTGGCAATGGCGCCTGCACATCCTGCTTGCCGGCATCCGCCGCAAAGCGGTCCTGGATCGCAGCGGCGGACTGGAGCGAAGGCAGCGCGTCCGTGCCTGCCTTTATGACGCCGTCTGCCATCGCCTCGCGCGTGATGGAATTCCTGGCCCCGCCTTTGCCGGCAAGATTGTAGAAGGTTTCGGAAAATTTTTCGCCTCCGCCCTCCACCATGGATTTGGCGGCGCCAAAGGGGCGCTTGCTATCGAGCTGGCTCACTATATTGGTGTCGATGCTGCTCAACTGCCCTCTCCCTCCAGGAGTTTGTCGATCTCGTCCAGTTTCGACCGGCCCGTCGAGACGAAGCTGTCGATCGCGGGATCGCCGTTCTGATCCTCACCTTGTATCTCGCCGCCGGCCGCAGCCGGCCGCGCCCCTTCCGCAGGCGGCGCGGGATCTGCCACGACCGCCGTCGGGCTCATTCGTTCGTCTTCGCTTACGCTTTCCACGCCGACGTTCGCCACACCGGCTTCGGTAGATGCCTGATCGATCAGCACGGGCGGGCGCAAGACTTCCTCGGCCACCCTGCGGGCGGCTTCCTTCAGGGCACGGTCCTTGGCTGATAGATCCTCGTCAGGGATGGCGACGAGCTTCTCCATAACCGCGCTGACGTCGGAGGACGAGACGGAAACGAGACCGGAATAGAGACCCGCCAGCGTTCGCGGCATCTCTTCGCCTTCGGCGGTCAATGCCTGCGCGCGCTCCGAAGCCATGGCGGCGAGCCGCTCCTTGCCGGAGATGGCCGACAGTCGCGCCATGCGCAGGTAGACCTCGCGCTGCCGCGGCGTGTCCATGAAGGAGAGGATTTCCTGGATGCTGTCCTCGCCGATCTCTTCGAAGTGCTCGGTGGCGAGTTTCACGAACAGGTCCGCAAACTGGCTCGCATAGGGCGAGCGCAGGAAGCGCCGCGCATAGCGGCTGGAATAGAGAACGCCTTTCTCCACCATGCCATTCTGCTCGGCGACATAGATCGAACGGCGCAGAGCGGCCTCTTCGACGAGCGTGCCAGGTGCGATCAGGCGCGCCCAGTCGAAATAGCTGAGCGCCAGCGTCGGGTCCTTGCGCAACACGGAGTTGGCCGACACCAGCGCCAGATAGGGGGCGATCTCGAGGTTCTTGTACTCGGGAAAGATCTCCGCCACCGACTTCGAGTTGACGGCGCCGCGCCCGGTCACGTAGTTGCGCACTGCGTCTGTGATGCGCGCGTCGAAGTGGCCGGAAACGTCGTTCTTCACGAGAAGCTCAAGCGTCTGCGGATTGCCTCCGCTCATTGCGTAGACAAGTGCGGCATCGACATTGCGCGGGTCGGCAAAGATCTTCGTGTCTGCGGTGCGCAGCCGCTCGTCGATCGTCGACAGCAGGAAGCGCTGCATTTCCATCGCCGAGTGATCGCCGAGCACGACGGTGTCCTGCACATATTGCAGCGAGCGGATCATCTTGTACGGGGCAAGGTCATCCGGGGCCTGTGCATGCGCCGAAGCTGCGAGACCGAGCCCCGCAGCGACTGTCATTCCGTAGATCTGGAGCGTTCGCCTCCACCGCATCGCCCTAACCCTCATTCGCCTGGATGAGGATTTCGATGCGGCGATTGGCGTCGGCCATCGGATCTTCGGGAACCTTCAACCGGCGATCGGCAAAACCGCTGACCTGGCTGACCCGCTTCTCGTCAAGACCGCCACGCACCAGCATGTAGTAGGCGCTCTGCGCGCGCGCAGCGGACAGCTGCCAGTTGTCGCCGTTGCCACGGAAGGGCCGCGCGTCGGTATGGCCGCGAATGGCAATCGCGCCGCCGCGTTCGGCAAGGATCTTGCCGATCTTCTCCATTGCGATGACCATGTCCTTCTTCGGCAATGCAGAGCCGACGTTGAACATGGCCGAGTTCATCTGGTCGGTCAGGCTGACCAGCAGGCCACCTTCGGCCGGCGTCACTGTCAGGCCCTCGGCGAGCTTGCCGAGCGTACCGATGTTCTGGGCGATTTCCTGCTGCAGCTTCCGGGCGTCGTCCGATGCCTTGCGTTCGGTTTCGCTCTGTTCCTTGGCGGCGTCTTCCGGTTTCGCTTCGGCAGTCTCGGTGGCCTTGTCCTCACCGGATTTGGAGACGCTTTCGCTGCCGGCGCTGGTCGCCTGGCTGATTTCCACCTGCTGGGTCCAGAAGTCCGGATCGAAGGGATCGCGATAGGCCTCGCCGCCGGCAGCACCGGTGGCCGGGCCGGAATCCGCTGCACCGCCATCGCCCTTGGCGCTGACATTGGCCTGCTGCCCGACTTCCTGCGCGATCTCGGAAAGAACGGAATACGGGTTCTCGAAGAAGTCGGCCTGCGAATACTGCACTTCTTCGCCTGCGGTGGTGCTCTGGTCCTTGCCCTTCTCCGCACCCTCCGATTGCGCCTCTTTCTGGCCGTCGCTGTTGGATTTCTCCTGGGTGTCCTCGCCCTGTGCCTGCTTGCCGGGCTTTTTGAGCGACTTGTCGGCCGGCTTGTCGTCGGTGAGCTTGATGGGATTGAAGTAGGAGGCGACCGAAGCCTTCGTTTCCTCGTTCGCGGCATTGACGAGCCACATGACGAGGAAGAAGGCCATCATCGCCGTCATGAAGTCCGCATAGGCGATCTTCCAGGCGGAGGCGTGGTGTTCGCCCTCGTGGTCGCCATGGCGCTTGACGATGATGATCTCGTTCTTGCCGTTGTGGTGATTTTCTTCGCTCATGCCAGTACCCTGCGGACCGTGTCAGCCCAGGCCGCCATGCGCGTGACCAGGACCGTATCCCCGAATTCTGCCGAAAGATCGAGATCTGCCGCTTCCAGGTGACGAAACAGCGGGGCATGCCCCTCGAAGTGCGACAGCAACATTTCATAAAGGTGCGACGGTCCCTTTACCGTCACCACCAGGCCTTCGCCCTCTTGGCATCCGCTGCGGATCATCGTGGCGAGATCGGCAACCGCCTTGCGCGTCAGGACTTCGTCCAGGACCGGCGCCAGCACATTGGCCGCCTGGCTTGCCACGAGGTCTGCCACTGTGTCCGACATCGCCGAAATTCGCTCCGCGATCATCGCTGCAGCCTGCTTTTCATAGCTGTCGCGCAGTTGGGCGAGGCTCGCCGCGTGGTCGGCCCGCATCGCCTCCATCTGCTCCCGGTGCGCGTGCAAAAGTTCCGCCTCCGCCTCGGCCCTGCCGTCGGCGAATGCCTTGGCGCGCTCGGCTTCGACATCCACCGGCGGCTCCGGTTCGGACAGGTCGAACCGGCTCTCTCCGGCGGCACCTTCCGCCGCGGCAAACGGGCTCTCGCTCCGCATATTCGAGGGCGGCTGCCGCGGCGCGCTGAAGTCCTTCAGGTATCTCGCAAGCTGCAGGCTCATGACGCAGCTCCGCTCTGAGACACTGTCGCGCGAACGCACATGGATCCGTTTCGCCTCTGCCCCGCTACTTCAATACGCTTCAACACTGCTGCCCTGTCTCCCCGCACCTTCGTCGCCGATCGGCGCGCAAATCTTCCGACTCTGGTTGTCGAAATTAGACGGTCAAACTTGTGCGAGGATGAAGGTCTTGGGCCGCGCCAGGGCAAGTCGCGCGGCCCAAGCGTGCCGATGCGCCGATGGCCACGGCGCAACCGGTATGCTGAGCATGGCCCTACGCCAGATCACTGCCGGAAGAGCTGCAGGATGTTTTCCGAGTTGGTGTTGGCGATCGACAGGGCCTGGATGCCGAGCTGCTGCTGGGTCTGCAGCGCCTTGAGCCTGGTTGATTCCTCATTCATGTCGGCATCAACGAGACGCCCAACGCCCTTGTCGATCGTGTCGATCAGTGTTGCGACGAAGCTCTCCTGCATCTCAATGCGGCTCTGGATCGAACCGAGGCTCGCGGCGGCGCTGGTCATCGCCTCGAGCTGCTCGTCAACAAACTGCGTCATCGCGTCCAGCGCGTCCTCTTCGGTTGCTCCGGCACCAAGCGCAGTCAAGGTGGTCGCAAGGTCCGTGATATCCAGCGTCGAAACCGAGAAGCCGAGCGAAACCGCCGGTGCACCCGTTGTCGCTTCCTTGTCGAGGATACCCAGCTTGGCACCACTGTCATCGAACAGCACGGTGGTCGAATTCAGCGGATAATCCACGGTCGTCACCGCCACCGTCCCGGAGGAGTTGCGCACGAAGGAGGCCACCACCTGCTTTGTGATCGTCGTTGCACCCGCGGCCGTCCCGTCAGTGCTGATCTCCGCCTGCAACCAGTTCTCGCCGGAAAAGGAGGCGGATTCGGCGATGCTCTTGAGCTGCTGCTGCAACTGGCCAATTTCTTCCTGGATCTTGGTCCGGTCGGAGGTGACGCCATAGGCGGCGACCAGCTTGGCCTTGATCTCCTGCACGGTCTCGATTGCGCTTTCCAGCGCAGCATAAGCGGTATCGACCTTGGCGGCGCCGAGACCGAGTGCATCCTGGACCGTGGAGAGGGCGCGGTTGTCCGAGCGCATCGTTGTGGCGATCGACCAGTACGCGGCGTTGTCCGCGGCCGTTTCGACCCGAAGGCCAGAGGAGACACGCGCCTGCGCGGTTTCGAGGTCCCTGTCGATCGAACGAAGGGTCTGGAGAGCCGCCATAGCGGCCGCGTTTGTCAAGATGCTGGCCATCGGAAATGCCTTGTCTGGGAGTGCATTGCAGGCCGGAGTGCAACACCGGCAACGGAGGAACCGCGTCATGCGCGCCGTCGCCAACCGTTTGCCCTGGGCGACAGTCCATCATTCTTAACAAATGCTTAACGAGCAAATGGTTAACAAAAGGTTAACGCCGTTAACGCTTTCGCAAGAAACATGAAAAAAGAGTTACCGTGCCGGCCGATTCTTTGCTGCTGAAGCCTCAACTTCAACCATTAGGAGCAAACTCTTCTATTTTCGCCACCCACGGCTTCACCAAAGGCCCTGCTAAGCTGGCAACCTGCCTGTTATCGCGGGCCAGGATCCGAACTGGATTCCAAGGATGGGTTGCATCCCATTAACGCATTTTTAGAACTTGCTACTTAGAACTTTCATTCGTTACAAGAGTAATACCCTTGCGGGTTTTACGACCACTGGCGTAGGGATCGGAGCTAAAATGCAGCTCCGGAAGCATGATGCCCTTCCGATGCGCTGGCTCGTTCGAGTCATGTTCTAAGTAAACATCAATTGTCCGTCAGGCCTCCCCAATTGCGACGCCAATAGCGGGGTCCCCGGACGTCCACGCTGCTGCAAGCGCAGGACATGCCGAGTCGTCCTTGAAAGGTTCCGTGCCGGGCCTTTTCCTGAGTGGCTCGCAGAGGTTCGCCGTTTGTGCCTAGCAAACCATCAAGGGCGCGTTCATGACTTCAATCGTCTCCAACCTTACCGTCACCCAGATTCGAAACCTTTCCGTCGCTGCCGTACAACTTCTAAACACTGCCGACATCAATGCGCTGAACAGCGCACAGATTGCGGCGTTCAGCTCCACGCAGCTTAACGCATTTTCCTCCGACAATCTGCTGGCGTTCCGATCAGACCAGGTTGCCGCAATCTCGGTATCGGCCGTCTCGGGCCTCAGCGCCGCGCAGTTGGCCGCACTGGAATCCGGCCACATCGCTGGCCTCGGCTCCAAGCAGGTCGGCGCGCTCACCAGCGCGCAAGTTAGCAGCTTAACCTCGAACCAGATCGAGGCGCTCACCAGCGCACAGATTGCAGCCCTCGGCTTTGACGCCTTCACGACCATCGACGCCGACGACATCGCAACGTTCACCACGGACGAGCTTGCCGCCATCAGCGTCAAGGCTCTCAGCGGTCTGTCCGCTGCCGCCCTCGCAGGCATCTCCACCGACGACATCACCGCGCTGAACAGCAAGCAGATCGCAGCCCTCAGCAGCACCCAGCTCGCTGGCCTCTCGACCGATCAGGTCGCAGCCCTCAGCACCAGCCAGATCTCGGCCCTGACGGCAAAGCAGCTCTCCAGCCTCGGAACTGACGCGGTGGCAGCGCTTACCACGGAGCAGGTTGCGACGCTCAGCAGCAAGCAGATCATCGCCTTCGACAGTGCCCAGGTCGAAGCCCTCACCTCCGGCCAGGTCCAGGCACTGACGAGCGCGCAGATCGGGGCTCTCAGCTCGGCGGCTCTGTCAACCATCAGCTCGGATGAGCTGGCAAGCTTCACCACGGACGAGCTTGCCGCCATCAGCGTCAAGGCTCTCAGCGGCCTGTCCGCTGCCGCCCTCGCCGGTATCTCCACCGACGATATCGCCGCGCTGAACAGCAAGCAGATCGCAGCCCTCAGCAGCACCCAGCTCGCTGGCCTCTCGACCGATCAGGTCGCAGCCCTCAGCACCAGCCAGATCTCGGCCCTGACGGCAAAGCAGCTCTCCGGCCTCGGAACTGACGCGGTGGCAGCGCTTACCACGGAGCAGGTTTCTTCTCTCGGGAGCAAGCAGATCGCAGCTTTGACCACCAGCCAGATCGAAGCGCTCGACAGCGACCAGGTCCAGGCACTGACGAGCGGGCAGATCGCTGCACTTTCCGCATCGGCTATCGACGCTATGAGCTCCGACGAGATCGCGACCTTCTCGACAGACGAGATTGCCGCAATCAGCGTCAAGGCCCTCTCCGGTCTGTCGACCGACGATATTGCCGGTCTGACCTCGGAGCAGGCACAGGCTTTCACCAGCAAGCAGATCGGCGCACTGAACAGTGCACAGGTCGAGGCTGTGATCGCAGCCTACAACGACGTCTAAATCTCGCACCCTCGCACGATATCCGGCGGCGCGGTCCATACCGCGCCGCCTTTCTTTTCGAGGCAGGACTGATTGCCCTCCCCGCGAAGACAAGCCCGACGCAAGTCAACTCCTCTAGCAAGGCAAACGAGCTCTATCCGGCTCGTACACCAGTCCGGCCGGCCGGCCCCCTTGTTGCAGGATGTCCATGACCGTCAGCCCCCCCATTCAAGCCGATTCGAACGCGCCGCTTATCAATCTGATGACGCGGGCCAGAAACCAGCAGCTCTCGCTTGCCGAACTGTTCCAGTCCGCGGAGAGCCTGACGGCGGGCGGACATCGCGCGCATGCGACCGAGCTCTACAAGACGTGGATCGCCTTCAACGACAGCAACCCTTTGCTGTATCTGGCTTATTTCAACTATGCTGTTTCACTGACTGGCGGTGGCGACATCGCGGGAACCATCCATGCGCTTCGGGCCGCAATCCGGATCAATCCACAATTCGGCCAAGCCTATATCAATCTCGGCCGGACCCTGGAGGATTGCGGTTTGACGGGACAGGCCGTCCAGCAGTGGCAAACTTTTGCAGATACCACGGCGGACGTCACAGCCGACCGAATTAACAACAAGCTGCTGAGCCTCCAGCATATCGGCCGCGTCCTGGAAGGCACCGGGCACCTGGAGGAAGCGGAAACCGCGCTATGGCAGGCCATGGAACTGCAACCGCACCGCACCGAGGCCGCGCAGCACTGGATTTCGCTGCGCATGCGCCAGGTGAAGTGGCCGGTAATTGCACCCTCCATCCACATCACCACCCGGCAATTCATGGACGCAATGTCCTCCATGACGATCGCCTGCTATGCCGACGATCCACTCTTCCAGCTCGCCAAGGCGCATCGCTACTGCACCAGCACGGTTGGCCGACCAGACACACGCCATTTCACACGCAAGACCGTGCGGCAAAAATCGGGAACCGGCCAGCGCCTGCGCGTCGGTTATGTTTCCTCGGACCTTCGCCAGCACGCCGTAGGATTTGCACTCAGCGAAGTGCTCGAGCTTCACGATAAGTCCAGTGTCGAGATATTCGCCTACTACTTGGGCGACCCGGCGCCGCTCGACCAAACGCAGGTCCGCATCAAGGAAGCCGTCGATCATTGGCGCGACCTGACAAAGCTCAGCGATATCGACGCGGCGCGTCAGATCGTTGACGATGAGATCGACGTGCTTATCGACGTCAACGGCTATACCAAGCACGCCCGCACGAAGATCTTCGCCTACCGACCGGCGCCCGTGATTGTCAATTTCTGCGGCTATCCCGGTTCGATGGCGAGCCCGTACCACCAATACATGATCGCGGACAACTACATCGTGCCGCCTGAAAACGAGTTGTACTACACCGAGAGGGTCCTGCGCATCCCCTGCAACCAGCCGGTGGACCGCAAGCGCGCCGTCAGCCCGCGCCCGACACGGGCCGCAGCCGGTCTGCCCGAGGATGCCTTCGTCTTCGCAAGCTTCAACGGCATGCAGAAGATCTCTGCTTCCTGCTTTGCTCGCTGGATGGCAATTCTGCTTGCAACGCCCGGCAGCGTGCTCTGGTTGCTGGTCGGCGATGACAGCGTCAATGAGCGCGTCAAGCAGATGGCGCAGCAAGCTGGCGTCTCGCCCGATCGCCTTATCTTCGCCGGCAAGGCGCAGAACCGCGATCACCTTGCCCGTATCGGCCTTGCCGATCTCTTCCTCGACACTTTCCCCTATGGCGCGCATTCGACGGCCGCGGACGCGATCACGCAGGGCCTCCCCGTGCTGACCGCACCGGGAAAAAGCTTCGCCTCGCGGTTCTGCGCCAGCATCGTCTCCGCCGCCGGCGTTCCGGAACTAATCTGCGACGGGCCAGAGGATTACGTTCGCAAAGCCATTGCCTTTGCAAAAAATCCAGACAGCCTCGCCGTCGTCCGCCAGTCGCTGCAAGCCCAACGCGAAACCTGTGCGCTGCGCGACATGGATGGCCTCGCACAACGACTTGAAGAGCTGTACTGGCAGATGCAAGGCGAGGCTGAGCGCGGCGAATCGCCGGTGCCGGATCTGCGCAACCTCAGCGTCTACTATGAAATCGGCGCCGAACTTGCCGCCGCAAACATCGAATTCGAAAGCGAGCAGGCCTACCGGCAGCGTTATGTCGAAAAGCTGACGCAATGGGACGACTACACGCCGCTCGATCCGGATGGCCGCCTCTGGCCAGGGGCGGCCGGGTGAAACAACCGACGTCGCCCGCAACTTCCAGAATACACCGAAATATTGCCCTGCCGTCGCGGCGCAGCCGCTCAAAATCATGATAGAGCTTCAAGATGATCGAAAAGTACCAGCACTATGCAAACATCGTCGACGCCGTGGAATCGACAATCGAAAAAATTCGAGATCTGCCAATCTCCCGATGCTTTGACGTGCAGTATATCGAAAAGCAGCTGATACCGGAGTTGGGCCTGAATGATGAAAGCCTTGAAGAGCAGCCTGCCGAACTTGGAGAATTCTTCGGCAAGGGTTTGCATCTGTGGCAATACCCCTCTCAGCTTGCGCGCTATTTGGTCTGGTTGGCGCACAATGCAAAACACGTCCGCAACTATACAGAGATCGGCTGCCGGTGGGGCGGCACATTTATTCTGATCAACGAATGGCTCAAAAAAATTGGAGCCCCGCTAGAGTTTTCGTTGGCGATTGACCCTATTGCAGCGACGCCCTTTATCGAAAAATACATTCAAATTTCCACCACACCCGTTCATTACATCCAAAATCTGTCAACTTCTCCGGAGGTTGGGGAATATCTAGCGGCATTCAAACCGCAGATGGTCTTTATTGACGGCGATCATTCGCTGCACGGTGTAATGTTCGACCATCTCCTTGTCCGAAAGACAGCGGAGATCATTGTTCATCATGACATTTCCTCACAGGTATGTCCTGGAACAAGCCTTTTCTGGAGCTATGTCAAACAGGCTGAAACCGACTTCAGCTCGTGGGAATTTACCCAGCAATACAAGTCCGTGGGGGGAAGCTTCCTGGGAATAGGTGCCCTGAAACGGAACTGACACCCTCGCCCAACCAGCCATAAGAAACAGGCCCCAGGAGACGTCGTCTATGAACTCCGTTGTCATAGCCAGATACAGTGAATCCCTTGATTGGATTACGAAAATTCCGGATGACTTCGATGTCATCATCTACAACAAGGGCGAAAAGATCCTCTCGAAAGAGGTTATCGATCGCGCGACCGAGATCATCGAGCGCCCTAATGTCGGACGCGAGTCCGAAACCTATCTGCATCACATGACCAAGGTGAAGGGCGATCAGGATTTCACCGTCTACTCTCAGGGCGACCCCTTCACGCATAGTCCCGACTTCATCAACCTCCTCGAGAACTGGCACGATTGGAAGCCGGTGCAGGCCTTGTCCTGGCAATGGCGCGACGACCGCAACATTCCGCCCGCGCCGATTTTGGCCGATTATGCGCACACACTTGGAGGGCGTCTCCGTGTTCGACCGGAGCGTTTCTCGCTGACGACGTGGGGCCCCATCGATTTCATTGATCAGGGCGCGAGTGGGATGGGCACCGTCTATCGGCTTATTCAGGGTGGTTTGCCGGATGGGACGAACATTGCCAGCCACTTCCTGAGACTGTGCAAACTCGACGCACTCGCGGAAAAGGCCGAGAAATATGCGCTTGGCGTTTTCTCCTATGGAGCGATCTTCGCCGTCAGGAACGATCGCGTGACCCAGCTCCCGCGCGAAGCGCTGGACGCGATGACGAGCATCTCTACCGCGCCCGTTGCAGCCTACGGCTACATTTTCGAGCGCTTGTGGCTCCATTTCTTTGGCACCGAGTTCCTCCTGCCGAAGAACCAGCCGTCGCTGATCTAACCCTCTGCGCTACGCCGCGGCCCGGCTTAGGAAAGCCTGCAATAGGACAAGTTTTATCATGGCTGTGAAAGAAAAGATCCTCATCGTCGGTGCCGGGCTTTCCGGCGCGGTCATCGGCCGCGAATTGGCGCAGGAGGGCTACAAGGTCGATATCCTCGATTCACGGAACCATATCGGCGGCAACTGCCACACGGTACGCGACGAGGCGACGGGCGTGATGGTGCATGTCTACGGGCCGCACATCTTCCATACAGACGATGCCGAAGTCTGGGACTATGTGAACGGTTTCACGCCCTTCATGCCCTACAAGAACCGGGTGAAGACGACGAGCGGCGGTCAAGTCTATTCGCTGCCCGTCAACCTGCACACGATTAACCAGTTCTTCGGCAGGACATTCCGGCCAGACGAGGCCCGTGACTTCCTTGAGGAGCAGGCCGACAAGACGATCACCGATCCGCAGACCTTCGAGGAACAGGCGCTCCGCTTCGTCGGTAACGATCTCTACGAAGCCTTCTTCAAGGGCTATACCCAGAAACAGTGGGGCTGCTCGCCGACCGAGCTGCCGGCCTCGATCCTGAAGCGCCTGCCGGTGCGCTTCAACTACGAGGACAACTATTTCTTCCATAAGTTCCAGGGCATGCCAGAGAACGGCTATACCGCAATGATCGAGGGTATCCTCAATCATCCCAACATCCATGTGTCGCTCGAAACCAGCTTCCGGCGCGATCAGGTGGCGGGCTACGCCCACGTATTCTATTCCGGTCCGCTCGACGGCTATTTCGACTACGAGCTCGGCCGCCTCGGCTACCGTACCCTCGATTTCGAACGCTTCACCTATGATGGCGACTATCAGGGCTGTGCGGTGATGAACTATGGCGACGTCAACGTGCCCTATACGCGCATTACCGAACACAAGCACTTTTCGCCATGGGAAGAGCATAAGGGCTCGGTGTGCTACCGTGAATTCTCACGCGCCTGCGGTCCCGATGACATTCCCTACTATCCGATCCGCCTCGTCGAGGAGAAGGCGCAGCTTGCCGACTATGTGGCCCGCGCCGAACAGGAAAAGGACGTCACCTTCGTCGGGCGTCTCGGCACCTACCGTTACCTGGACATGGACGTGACCATCCGCGAAGCGCTCGACACCGCAAGGCGCTACCTTGCCCACAGAGAAAATGGCACGGCCATGTCGACCTTCCTGCACGCACCGCTCTGATCGGCCCATCTTTAGAACGGGCCACGTTTGAGCTGCCTAAAGTTGACGGATTACTTGACGGCCGGGTCCTGAATTGAACGGGGCCTGGCCTCTGCGTTTCACCCCAGTACAGTGGTTTTTGTAGCCATTGATGCAGACTTCGATGCCGTCTGCCCGTGCGATGCGGTCGAAGCGGGATCTGCAAACGCAAAATCCGCGGCTCCTTGCGGAACCGCGGATTTTTCCTTCAGAAAGCGGGACGAAGTCGCCCCTAGCCCGGGGCGCCGCTTACTGACGGAAGAGCTGGAGAATGTTCTCCGAAGTGGTGTTGGCAATCGACAACGACTGGATGCCGAGCTGCTGCTGGGTCTGCAGCGCCTTGAGGCGGGTCGATTCCTCATTCATATCGGCATCGACAAGGCGACCAATCCCGCTATCGATCGAGTCGCTAAGCTTGGAGACGAAATCTTCCTGCAAGTCGATGCGCATCGAGATGGAGCCGAGCGTGGCGGCGGCGCTGGTCATCGCCTGAAGACCGTATTCCACCAGGGTGAGCAATTCCTGCATTCCGACGGCCTGATCGCCGAATGTGGCGTTGACATCGAGCGTCGCAATCGACACGCCAGCGATTTCGCTGAACCCGTCACCCGGCGTGCCGTCACCATTCTGGTCTATATCCGCCGCGAGGTCGTCGGAAACAGTGCCCAGGATGCCTGAGGCAAGGTCGATCGCACCGTTAGAATCGCCGCCGAACAGCTGCGTCATGGAACCGACAGTGAAGGCGTCCAGCGTATAATTCGTGGTCTTCACGGAGACGTTGCCGTTCGAGTCGCGAATAAAGCCGGATACGACTGTGGCCGTGAGCGGGCCGGCATTGGTATCGACGCCGCCGGCGACCCAGTTCTCGCCGCTGAACGAAGCGGATTCTGCGATCGAGACGAGCTGTGCCTGCAGCTGCTCGATTTCTTCCTGCACCTTGGCCTTGTCCACGCCCTCTTCGGTCGCGGCGACGACCTTCGCCTTGATCTCCTTGACCACCTCGATCGCGCTTTCCATGGCGGCATAGGCGGTATCGACCTTGGCAGCACCCAGACCAATCGCGTCCTTCACGGCCGAAATCGCCATGTTGTCGGAACGCATCGTCGTGGCGATCGACCAGTAGGCGGCGTTGTCGGCGGCTTCGCCGACGCGCAGGCCGGAGGACACGCGCGCCTGGGTCTCTTCCATGCTGCCGTTGAGCGAGCGAAGCGTCTGAAGGGCGGCCATCGCCGCGTTATTGGTCAAGATGCTGGTCATTGGAAAAGGCCCCTTCGGTGGCTAGGTCTTTGAAAAGGGACATCCCGGTATCGCCGGGTACGATGGAGCGGCCTGATGCCCGTTAACCGTTTCTTCGTCTAGGTTAACCCATCGTTTCGATGACACCAGATAATGCGGATATGGTTAACAAAAGTTAAACGGCGTAAAAGAAATCGAAAATGCGCGAAAAGCCGCGCCCCTTTCGAGGCGCGGCTTTCTATGAAGACTGTCTGAACGCCCCGGATTAACGGAAGAGCGACAGGATGTTTTCCGAAGAGCTGTTTGCAATCGACAGAGCCTGGATACCGAGCTGCTGCTGGGTCTGCAGGGCCTTGAGGCGGGTCGATTCTTCGTTCATGTCCGCGTCGACCAGGCGACCGATGCCAGATTCGACCGAGTCAGCGAGCTTGGCGACGAAGTCTTCCTGCAAGTCGATGCGCATGGAGATCGAGCCGAGCTCGGCAGCAGCGCTGGTCATGGCGGCGAGGGCAGCATCAACCAGGGTCAATGCTTCGCCCATGTCTGCGTTTGTAAAGTCGGTAATGTCCAGGGTATAGACCGACTGGCCAGCGACGGCGCCACTCGCCGCCTCAACAGTGCCGGCGCTAGACAGATCGAAGTCAACGGTCGACCAGTCGGACGCTACCGTCCCCAGAATGCCCGTGGTGTTCACAATGGCCCCATTGGCGTCACCGCCGAACAGCAGAGTCATCGAGCCGGCCGTGCTGGCATCGAGCGTGTAAGGCGTGCTCTTGACGGAAACATTGTTGTTGGCATCGCGTACAAAGCCGGAAACCACATTCAGATCTGTCGCGGCGGTTTCAGTATCAACTCCGCCGGCAATCCAGTTCTCTCCGCTGAATGATGCGGATTCGGCGATCGCCATCAGCTGATCCTTCAGCTGTTGAATCTCTTCCTGAACCTTTGCCTTGTCGACACCTTCTTCCGTGGCGGTAACAAGCTTGGCCTTGATTTCCTTAACGACTTCGATTGCCGATTCCATACCGGCATAAGCGGTGTCGACCTTGGAAGCGCCGAGACCGAGGGCATCCTGGACGGCGGAAAGCGCCATGTTGTCCGAACGCATGGTGGTGGCGATCGACCAGTAAGCAGCATTATCTGCCGCTTCGCCAACGCGCAGGCCTGAAGACACGCGGCCCTGGGTTTCTTCCATGCCCGAATTGATCGAACGCAGGGTTGAAAGAGCGGCCATTGCTGCGTTGTTGGTGATAATGCTCGTCATAGTGGTATTGCCCCTTAGTGGCTGATTAAGAAGGGACATTCCGGGGTTCACCGGAGAGCGGCGCGCAGCTTCATGCTTGCTAACTCGTTAATTTTTGAAGTTAACTCGCCGCTTCGATGGAGAGATGATTAGCCCCGCCATAGTTAACGAAGACCTAAGCGGGAGACAAAATGCGCAATCTGTCCGATTATTTTTCAACCTTCGCGTGTGCGCGCGCGTGCCATAGGAGCCTTAAGAAAACATGAAAGCCGCACCCGTTTGCGGATGCGGCTTTCAATCCCTTTCTCGAAACCGGATGCAATCAGCCAAGCATCCGGCTCAAGAAACCGGGGGGCCCGATTAGCGGAACAGCGACAGGATGTTCTGCGAGTCGCTGTTGGCGATCGACAGGGCCTGGACGGCCAGCTGCTGCTGGGTCTGCAGTGCCTTCAGGCGGGTCGATTCCTCGTTCATGTCGGCATCGACGAGACGGCCAACGCCGGAGTCGATCGCGTCGGAGAGCTTGTCAGCGAAGTCAGTCTGCATGTCGATGCGCGAGGACAGCGAACCGAGCTTGGAGCCGGCGCTGGTCATGCTGTCCAGAGCCAATTCGACAGAGTAAAGCGCGTCGTCCAGATTCTGATTCGAAACGTCGAGGGCGAGAACGGAAAGCTGTGTGTAGTCGACGCCTGCGATGGTCTGGTCGTTACCGACTGCATTCAAGATACCAGTGTCATCCACGACCGCACCGTCAGCATCAACGGTGTAGAGCAAGGACGCCTTGTCCGTGGCATAGCTTGTCGTCTTGACGCTGACGTTGCCCTCACCATCGCGGACGAAGCCGGAGACGACCGACTTGCTGGTGGCAGAACCGTCGGTTACGAGCCAGTTTTCGCCGTTGAACGATGCGCCCGTACCGATGGACTTCAGCTGGTCGAGAAGCTGGGTAACTTCTTCCTGGACCTTGGCCTTGTCGACGCCTTCTTCCTTGGCGGCAATGACCTTCGCCTTGATTTCGGTCATGACGTCGATGGCGGCTTCCATACCGGCATAGGCGGTATCAACCTTGGCAGCGCCCATGCCCAGCGCGTCGGAAACAGCACCCAGAGCCTTGTTGTCGGAGCGCATGGTGGTCGCGATCGACCAGTAAGCGGCGTTGTCCGAAGCGGAGCCAACCTTCAAACCGGACGAGATACGGTCCTGCGTGGTCGACATGTCGGAAGCGATGGAACGCAGGGTCGAGAGAGCGGCCATTGCGTTGGTGTTGGTGAGAATGCTCGCCATGATATTTGTCCCTTTGGATTACGAGATACTGAGTGGGGACATACCGGGTCAGCCTCGATGACCTACCGGTCACGACAGTTCGGCCTCATGCCATTCGGTGCCGCATCTTAAGCAACCAGACCTGTCGTGTGAGGAGAAAACTCGCAGCCAAACCTTGCCAACTCCTTTAAAATTGCACGGGGGAAAATTTAGGTTTTTCATATGGTTACCATCATGAAAACAAGCATGGTGAACCATCGATTAGGCAAGATGGTTAATGCGGCCGGACTGCACCGCAAACGTCAAAAAGCCCGGCAGCGGAGACCGGGCTTCAAATGCGTAAAACCAGCTTATGAGACCGGTCCGCCGGCTAACTGAACGAACGGACGAGGCTGCCGACCAGGAGGTTCCAGCCGTCGATGAGGACGAAGAAGAGGATCTTGAACGGCAGGGAGATCGAAGTCGGCGGTAGCATCATCATGCCCATGGCCATGGTGATCGTTGCAACGATCAGGTCGATGACCAGGAACGGCAGAACGACGAGGAAGCCGATTTCGAAACCGCGCCGGATTTCGGAGATCATGAAGGCCGGGATGACGGCGCGGAGATCGACCTTGCCATCGACGACCACGGTCTGGCCCCGCTCCTCGGCCAGCGAGACGAAAAGCTGCAGATCCTTGTCGCGGGTATTCGCCGTCATGAACTCGCGGAACGGTTCTGCCACGCGCTTTGCCGCTTCCGTCTCGTCGATCTGGTTTGCGATCAGTGGCTCAATGCCGCTCTGCCAGGCTCGATCGAAGGTGGGCGCCATGACGTAGAAGGTCATGAAAAGCGCGAGGCTGACAAGGATCATGTTCGACGGCGTGGTCGCAAGCCCCATGCCGGAGCGAAGGATCGCAAACGCGATGACGAAGCGCGGAAAGCTGGTCACCATGATCAGGATGCCGGGTGCAACCGAAAGGACGGTCAGCAAACCGAATGTACGGATGATCCAGGACGCCACGGAACCGTCGATGGGCGTATTGAGCAGCTGGGCCGGCGTCTGCTGGGCATACGCAAGGCTGGTCATCGCCACAAGGGCGACGAAGGTCGTCGTAAGAAATCGAATCATTCGATCACAAAGGTTCGGAACATGATGTTCGTTACGCGCCCTTCCGATCGAAGGTCAACCCGCTCCTTCAGGTCGTCCCGTAGATATTGAAAGCCGCGCGGCCCCTGGATCTGCTGGAGCGACACGGTGCGCATGTAGGCCATGATATCCTGGTGGATCGCTTCGGCCAGCACCGGGTCGGGCTGCCCCTTGAAGGCAAGCGCAACCTCCATGCGAACAAGGTTGTCGGCGGGATAGGCGAGGTTGCTGGTGAACGGCTCCAGCGCGACGATACCGTTTGCTTCCGTCGCGACGCGGGCGATCCCGCCCTCGTCGGCCTTCTTCTCCTCGCCTTCGCCGGCCGCATGCTCGACCGGCGCCGTCTCGGACGGCGGCGGCGCCAGCATGTTTCCGACCAGCCAGCCGCCACCACCGGCAACGACGCTCAGCCCGGCGATGATCGCGATCGTTATGACCAGCGATGGCTTCTTCTTGCTTTCGCCGCCCTGCTCCAGGTCCGCCATATGCGCATTCCGTCTTCGTGTTCCGGGGGTGCCGATCAGATCGGCGAGAAGAGATCGACGAGTTGCTGCCCCCATGGCGGCTGCTGGACTTCCGTCAGGCGACCACGACCACCGTAGGAGATGCGCGCCTCGGCAATCTTTTCGTAGGAGATCCGGTTGTTGGAATCGACGTCCTGCGGACGCACGATGCCGCCGACATTGAGGATGCGCAGCTCATGGTTGACGCGGACCTCCTGGGACCCGCTGATCAGGAGATTGCCATTCTCCAAAACGCCCGTGACGACGGCTGCGACAAGAAGGTTGAGCCGCTCGGAGCGCTCGGTCTTGCCGTCGCCCTTGGTGCTCGTCGAAGAGCCATAGGTCAGATCGCCGTCCGTACTCAGGCTGAAATTGTCGCCCTCGCCGTTAACCGAGAAATTCATGCCGCTCTTGTTCGTGCGGCTGCGGTCGGTCTTGTTGTCGAAGGTCGCCTCGTCGTTGAGGCGGATCGTCACCGTCAGGAGGTCGCCGACATTGATCGCGCGCGAATCCTTGAACAGGTTCGACTGGTTGTCGCTCCAGGTGGAATAGCCGGCCATCCGCGTCTGCGGCTGCTTGGGATAGAGCGCCATCTGCGGCGTCTGGGCATATTGCAGACCGCTGCCGATCGGGCTCATCGACGGAGCGCGGCCGACTTCCTTCAGCGCCTGGTTGGCGCATCCGGACAGGAGCGACGTAGCCATCATCGCGACAACCAGCTTCTTCATGACGGGTCCTTCGAGGTATTCGGATCAGAGGCGCTGGCGATGATGCTGGCGAGCAATGCAGCCGTCTCCGGCTTCATTTCGCTGAGGATCAGGCTCGACATGCGCGGATTGAGTTTCATCACGATCGCGGAAGCGACTTCGGGCCGGACCTTCTCCAGCTGGACCGCCGCCGCATCCGGCTTCATCTTCTTGTAGATCTCGACCAGGCCGGCCTCGGCGGTCTTGAGGAACTCATTGCGCCGGCGCAGCCAGTCCTCGTATTCCGCACGGCGCTTCTCCAGCGTCTCGATGCGGCTGTCGACATCCTGCTGCAGCTTTTCCAGCTCCTGCCGCTGAAGCAGATAGCGCTGGTCGCGCGCCTTGTCGGAGATGTTGGTGCAGAATTCGCGGATCTCGTCCGAGCTCGCCTGGCTGGTCACGATGACCGGGCGTTCCTCGGCCTGTGCGCCCGGCATGGCGAGCATCAGCACGGCGGCGGCGGGAAGAAGAAGCGCCCGCAGATCGCGAATGATCGGAAGCTTGTCGATGGCAATCGTCATTGCAGCACCAGTTCTGCCTGAAGGGCGCCGGCGGACTTGATGCCCTGCAGGATCGAGATGATCCCGTCAGGCTTCACGCCGATGCTGTTGAGCCCGGATACGAGCGTGCGAAGATTGGAGCCGTTGAGAATCGCGACGGTGCCGCCATCCTGCTGGGCGATGATGTCGGTATTCGGTTCTACCGCCGTCACGCCGTCGGAGAACGGCAGCGGCTGCACGACCTTCGGCATCTCCGTGACCTGCACCGTGAGCGTACCGTAGCTGACGGCCACCTCGGAGATTCGAACATCCTGCCCGATGACGATGGTTCCGGTGCGCTCGTTGATGACGACACGCGCCGGCACGTCGGTCTCGATGACGAGATTTTCCAACTCTGCCATCAGTCGCGCGAGGTCTGCGTTCTTGGGCTTTTGCACGTAAACGGCCTGGGAATCGCGCGCGTCCGCGATCCGCCCCCCGAAGCGCTTGGCCGCGTAGCGGTTGATGGCGTCTGCCATGCCGACCGCGGTCGAGAAGTCGGGATTGCGCAGCTGCAGCGTGAGGTCGGAACCGTCCTTGAAGCGGGCCGGAAGCTCGCGTTCGATGATCGCGCCGTTCGGAACGCGGCCGGCCGTGGTGACGCCCTGCTGGATCGTCGCCGCCTCTCCCTGTGCGTTGAAGCCAGTGACCACGACCGACCCCTGCGCCACGGCATAGATCTGGCCGTCGGCGCCGGTCAGCGAGGTCATGACGAGCGAGCCGCCGCGCAGCGACGTGGCATCGCCGAGCGAGCCGACGGTGACGTCGATGCGGCTGCCGGGGCTGGCAAAGGGCGGCAGCGTCGCGGTGACCAGCACTGCGGCGATGTTCTTCGCACGCGAGCGCTCGCCCTGGGTATTGATGCCGAGGTTCTGCAACATGGACTGCAGCGATTGATCGGTGAATGGGGAGGAACGCAGGCTGTCACCGGTGCCCTGCAGGCCGACGACGAGGCCGTAGCCGATCAACTGGTTGTCTCGTCCCGCCTGCAGCGACGCGACATCCTTGATGCGCGCTGCCGAATGCGCCGGCGCCACCGTCAGCGACAGAGCCGCGAAGGCAGCCAGCAATCGGGACAGGAACGGTCTAATCATTTTGCCACCACATGCACTGAATGGTCACCCATCACGGTACCGGAGACGATCACGCCGGAATCCATGTTGCGGATCTTGATGAGATCACCGACCGAGGCGTCCTCGAGCGGCATGCCGGATGCCCGGATGGTCAGCGGTCCGCTCTGGAACACGAGCTGAACGGCCTTGCCGCGCGACACCGCGTAAGGCTCGCGCAGCGCAGAGACGAGAATGATTCGTCCGGCAAGAAGGGTCTTCTTGGTGACCAGGCCGTCGACTGCCGCGATTTCCTCGACATAGCCGGGCGCGATGTTCGGATTGGTGACCTCGACCGCTTCCAGCTGGCTCGAATCGATCTGCTCGCCGGGATAGATGGTCCGCTTGGGCACGACCGCGAAGCGCGGCTCTGCCAGAGCCGGCGTCGCTTCCAGGACGGCCGCGCACCCGGCGATCGCCAGGATGACGGCTGCAATCAGGCCCGCTGCGCCACGCGCCGCTTTCCTGACCGGATGGATGTGCTTCGGGCGAAACATCATGTTTCCCTCGCTCGTTGCGTTTAACGGAGGTTCTTGCTGACCACGGCCGCCATTTCGTCGGCCGCCTGGATGATCTTGGAGTTCATCTCGTAGGCCCGTTGCGCGGAAATCAGGTCGGTGATTTCCTTGACCGGATCGACGTTCGAGGCTTCGAGGTAGTTCTGCTGCAGGTAGGCAAGACCGTTTTCGTCCGGCGTGCCGACCGTGGCCGCGCCCGAGGCATCGGTCTCGCGGAACAGGTTCTCACCCATCGGCTCGAGGCCGGCCTCGTTGACGAAATTCGCGAGCGTCAGCTGGCCAAGCTCCTGATCCTCGCCGTTCACGGTGGCAAAGATCTGGCCCGAACGGTTGATGGTGATCTCCGTCGCATCCTGAGGGACGGTAATGCCCGGAGAAACGGTGTAGCCGTCCAGCGTCACGAGCTGGCCGTCGGCGTTGGTGTTGAAGGCGCCGGAACGCGTATAGAGCATCGTGCCGTCGGGCGCTTCGATCTGGAACCAGCCGCGGCCGACCAGGGCGACGTCGAAGGAGTTGCCCGTCTGGGTCAGCGAGCCCTGGATGTGCAGGTTGCGCACCGCGGCCGTCTTGACCCCGAGGCCGATGATCGCGCCTTCGGGAACGATCGCCTGGTTGGCGCGGTTGGGAACGCCTTGCGCACGCTCTGTCTGGTAGAGCAGGTCGGAGAACTCCGCCCGGGCGCGCTTGAAGCCGGTGGTGTTGATGTTGGCAATGTTGTTCGCGATGACCTCGAGGTTGGTCTGCTGCGCGTTCATGCCGGTTGCGGCGATAGCGAGGGCTTTCATGGCACGTTCCTTCAGATCTGCATGCGTGCGACTTCGAGATAGGCGGTGACGACCTTGTCGCGAATCGCGATAGCCGTCTGGAGCGTCTGCTCGGCCGTCATCACGGCATCGACCACCTCACGGGTGTTCGCCTTGCCCTGGATGCTCTCGAACGACTTGGTCTCGCCTGCCTTCAGGCTGCCCACCGCGTCGCTCGCCATATCGCCGAGGACCTGGGCAAAGCTCATCGGCTGCGGCGCGTTCTGGACGTTCTGCGCCAGCCCCTGAAAGGCGGTGCTGGAAACGGAATTCTCCGTCATCGCGCCACCCAGCGGCGACGACAGAGTGAGCGAGCTGACGCTCTTCAGCGATTCAATCATTGCGATGCCCTCAGGAGATCGATGGTCGCACTGATCAGGTCGCGCGACTGCTTGATGCTTTGCAGGTTGGCCTCGTAGGAGCGGTTGGCCTCACGCATGTCGGCCATCTCGACCAGCACGTTGACGTTCGGCAGCTTCACCATGCCCTTCTCGTCGGCAGCCGGATTGCCCGGATCGAACTCAGTCGAGAAATCGCCCTCGTCTTCGGCGAGGCGATCGACCTCCACCAGCGACGCGCCGACGGCGCGATCGAGCTCCGAGACAAAGGTCACCGTCTTGCGACGGTAGGGGTCGGCTCCGGGCGCATCGCCGGTCGAGCGGGCGTTCGCCAGGTTTTCCGAGACGATGCGAATGCGGGTGGATTGTGCCTCGAGACCCGAGGCAGCGACTTTCATTGAGGCAAGTAGGGGGTCCATATTACGTCCTGACAGTCATCAGCATCATGCGATGAAACGCCTTCACCAGGCCGGCATTGAGTTCGTACTCGCGCTTGACCTGGCCCTGCTTCATCAGTTCTTCGGCAAGCCCCACGGAGTTGCCCGAGATCTGGACGCCGACGTCTTCGTTGGCGGCGACATCGGTCACCTCGCTGCTGAGCGAACCTTCCGAGAAATGCATCGGATTGGTGGCCGCCATCTGGATACCGGTCTTCTCAAGGACCGACTGGAAGGGCGTCACGTCCTTCGCGCGGTAGCCGGGGGTATTGGCATTGGCGATATTGCCGGCAACCACGGACTGGCGGACGGCGAGCCAATCGGCCTGCTTGGAAGCCAGCTCGAAGAATTGAATTGGTTGCATGGCGGCAAACTCCATTTTGTTGACCCGAACCTAGGGGGCTAAACTTGCGTGGGACTTGCCGGGGTTTCACCTTTTCGCTGGCCTTGGGATTTCCGGGCATTTCAAGCGCCAAGAACGCAAAAAGCCGCCGGACGGGCCGGCGGCTTGCGACGATGGACGGCTGCGCGAATCAGCGACGCTTGTAGACGTCGCCCTTCGACGTGACGATCACCCACTCGCCCCCGCGTTGCTCGAGCGTGGCGAGCTTGCTGTTGTCGGGCAGGATCGACCCCACCCGGACGATGTACATGCCCGAGGCATCCTCGATCATTGCCCGACCATTGGCGACGTGCATCAGGCGAAAGCCGGTGGGAGGAGGCAGCGACTGCTCGATCGGCGCGCTGGGCGCTGCGCCGCGCGCTCCTTCCTGGCCGAGATTGGGAACGGTCGCGGTGCGAACGGGGTCGAGTTCGGGCGCAGGGGCAACATCGTCGTTGTCGACCATGGCTGCCGGCGAAACGCTCACCACATCCTTTGCCGGCATGTCCGGCAGATCGCGCCGCGCGTCCTGCCAGAGCGGCGGAAGGGAGAATTCCTGCGGATTGAGGAAGACGTACCACGGGAAGAAGGCCGCGAGAGCGGCCAGCGTCACCCCTGATGCGATGAGCAGACGATCGGTGAAACTTCTGCCGCGGACTTCGCTCCGCCGCAATGGCGGCACGGCCTTGTCGGCATCAAAATCAGTCATCTCTAACCTCTTGCCCTAGCGTTGCCTGCGCCGTTCGGCTGGTTGGCGGGAGCGTTGCGCAGGGCGATCGCAAGGTCGGCGAACGAATCCGCCGCCGGCTTGTCGTTCGGCGTCTGCCGCAACACGTCGTAGATGATCGGGACCTGCTTGATCGCCATGTCGAGATCGGGATCGCTGCCGGGGCGATAACCGCCGATCAGGCGAAGGTCGCGGGTTTCCTCATAGCGATGGATCAGCGCCTTCAGCCGGGCCACCAGCTTCTCCTGATCGGGCGTCCATGCCTTGCGGGCCAGACGCGAGATCGAAGACAGTGGATTGATCGGCGGGTAGCGACCCTCGTCGGCGAGGCTGCGTTCGAGCACGATATGGCCGTCAAGAATGCCACGGGTCGAGTCGGCAATCGGATCGTTGTGATTGTCGCCGTCGACGAGGATGGAGATGATCGCGGTAATCGTGCCGGCGCCTTCGGCGCCGGGGCCGGCCCGCTCCAGCAGGCGAGGCAGTTCGGTGAAGACCGACGCCGGGTAGCCGCGTGCGATCGGCGGCTCGCCGGATGCGGTTGCCACCTCGCGGATCGCGTGGGCGAAACGCGTGACACTGTCGATGATCAGAAGCACGTTGTCGCCCTGGTCGCGGAAGTGCTCCGCGATCGTCACCGCCGTCAGCGGCGCCATCTTGCGCAGCATCGGGCTTTCGTCGCTGGTGGCGACCACGGCAACGGACTTCGCCAGGTTGTCGCCAAGCGTATCCTCGATGAACTCCCGCACCTCACGGCCGCGCTCGCCGACAAGGGCGATCACCACCTTGTCGAAGGCATCGGCCCGCGCCAGCATCGAAAGCAGCGTCGACTTGCCGACGCCCGAGCCGGCGAAGATGCCGAGGCGCTGGCCGAGGCACAAGGGTGCGAAAAGGTCGATCGCGCGAACGCCGGTGGTGAACCCCGTCTCGACGCGCTTTCGGGTCATCGACGGAGGTGCCGTGTTGGAAATCGAACGCCGCACATCGCCTTGCGTCAAGGGGCCGCGGTTGTCGATGGGCTCGCCCAGGGCATTGATGGTTCGGCCGCACCAGGATGCTGCCGGCGCCACGCGGAACGCGCCCTTGCGAATGACCGTGTCATGGATGCCGATCGGCTCGCCCGGTTCGATGGGGCAGACCACCACCGTCTCCGGCTCAACCCTGACGACTTCGCCGAGATGTATGCCGGTGGGGCTGCGGTGGGCGACGAATTCGCCAAGCCTGACATGCCGCGACAATCCGCTGACGGTATAGTTGCCGGCTGCAATCGTCTGCACATGGCCGCCGTGGGCGACCGAACTGTCTGGATGGGAGTATCGTTTCACCAGCCCGGCCAAAGCGTTGAGCTTGCGCGCTCCATCGCCTGTCGCCGGTCGAGACTGTGCGGTGTCCGTCGCCATCGTCATACCGGTTTACTGGCTGCCGCCGAAAGTTCTGATCGCGTTGTCGATCGAGGATTCGCTCTTCTGCAGGAGCGCATTGATGCTCTCGAAGGCGCGGGTAACGGTGATCAGCTGGGTCATCTCGGCGACCGCGTTGACGTTGGATTCCTCGACATAGCCCTGCGCCACCCCGGCATCGATGCGGTCGACGACCGGTTCGGGCGCCGCATTCGGGATGATGCCGCTGTTGCCCGCACGGACGAAGCCGGCCGAAAGGTCGGCTTCGAACAGGCCAAGCGCTGCAATGGGTTGTCCGTTCTGGTTCAGCTGACCATCAGCACTGATCTTGACCGGTCCGGCGTTGCCGTCGATCTGGATCGGCGCACCGCCGGCGTCCAGCACCGGATAGCCGTTGAGCGTGACGAGATCGCCATTGTCGGTGAGCGTGAAGCGGCCGTCGCGCGTGAGGGTCTGGCCGGAGGGCGTCTCCACGGCGAACCAGGCGTCGCCGCGGATGGCGAAGTCCAGCATGCCGTTGGTCTCGGTCAGGCCGCCGCTCCTCGTCGAGAGGAATTCCTCACCCTGGTCCACGAAGGCGACCTTGGCCTTGCCGTTGTCTGCGACGACATCGTTGAACTTGATCTCCGTTGCACGGAAACCCACGGTATTGGCGTTTGCGACGTTGTCGGCCAGCGTGGTCAGGCGGCGATCGAGAGCGATCTGGGACGAGAGCGAGACATAAAGCCCGGTTTCCATATCAGCGGCCTCCGAGTTTGAGATTGTTGATGGAAAGGAGAAGATCGGTCGAAATGCCCGTCAGGCTCGACGACTGGAAGGCCGTCAGGGGGTCATAGGACCCGGACGGATTGTCGAGTTCCCACATGGCGGTGAAACGCTCGAGAAGCTTGCCCACCTTCACCGGATCCTGGAAGTCCTCGATGTTCAGCGCGTCCTCGTAGTAGGCGGCCTGCCGGTCGACGTCGGTTCCGACGAACTCGTCGGGCAGCTGGAGCGCGGTGCGGACCACCTGCGAAATCGCATCGTCGGCGATGATGGAGTAGCCGCTGGTAACAGACGAAGCCATGCGCTCGAAATAGAGCGCCAAGCGCACGCCGGTGTTCTCGTTGCCCGCGTTCACTTCGAGCGTCTGCCGGTTATACTTGTCGACGACACCCTTCTGGGCGCGATCGAAGCTCGTCGCCGCTTCGCCGTTCCGCGCGAAGTTCAAGGATTCTGCAAGTTCCTTGTAGCGGCTGTCGGAGAGCTTGTTGGCAAAGGCATCGTCGCTGTCGACACCCTCGGTCAGCACCTTGCGCATGAAGGCCTTGGCATAGGCCATGTCTTCAAGGCCGTGCGCCTTCATCACATAATTGTAAAGACGGCTGTCGGCGAAGAACTCGTCGATGGTTTTGATCGAGCCGATCTTCGACAGATAGTATTCTGTCTCGCGCTTGACGTCGGGCTGCTTGGCAACACGGTCGAGCGAGGTTGCGAGATCGGCCGTAATCAATTTGTAGCTGGTGTAGGTCGTCGTCACGATGGATACCGCGCCTTCCGCTTTCGCAAAGGGCATGCCGCCCCTCATATTCGGCGCCAAACTGCCTGCGCTGGCTTGCGCCAACCTGTAAGCGGGAACGTTTGCGAAATCGCTGGAGGTACAGCCTCACACAAGGCTCGAACCCTATTCAGGCAGGGTCAGAAATTTGTCGAGGCTTGTGGGCTTACAATGAATATCATCATCGGGTTGATTGTCACCTTCGGCTGCGTGATTGGCGGCTACATGGCCATGGGCGGGCACCTTGAGGTCCTCAACCAGCCATTCGAACTCGTCATCATCGGCGGGGCCGGCATCGGCGGCTTCATCATGGCCAACACGATGAAGGTGGTCAAAGAGACCGGCAAGGCGCTCGGCGAGGCCTTCAAGCAAAAGGTCCCGAAGGAACGGCACTATCTCGACACGCTCGGCGTACTCTACAGCCTGATGCGTGACCTGCGCACCAAGTCGCGCAACGAGATCGAAGCCCATATCGACAACCCGGAAGAATCCTCGATCTTCCAGGCCGCGCCCACGGTCCTGCAGAACAAGGAACTGACGTCTTTCATCTGCGACTATGTCCGGCTCATCATCATCGGCAATGCCCGCTCGCACGAGATCGAGGCTCTGATGGACGAAGAAATCCAGACCATCACCTATGACAAGATGAAGCCCTACAATGCGCTGAACACGATGGGCGACGCCTTTCCGGCGATCGGTATCGTCGCGGCGGTTCTCGGCGTCATCAAGGCCATGGGCGCGATCAACGAATCGCCGGAAATCCTCGGCGGCAAGATCGCAGCCGCACTGGTCGGCACGCTTCTCGGCGTCTTCCTTTCCTATTCCATCGTCGCGCCGATCACCGCCAACATCAAGTCGGTCCGCACCAAGCAGAACCGCCTTTACATCATCGTCAAGCAGACCCTGCTTGCCTACATGAACGGCTCCGTTCCGCAGGTCGCGCTCGAATACGGCCGCAAGACGATCTCCTCCTACGAACGTCCATCGATCGACGCGGTCGAGCAGGAAATGATGAACCCTGGCGGCGGCGATGCGAAGGCCGCCTAAAGGAGCAGGAACGACATGACAGCCTCCGCCAAACAGAAGCACGATCCGATCGTCCTCGCCCGCCTGCTCGGACAACTCGGGGACCGCGAGACCATCTCCAAGCAATGCGCGAGCCTCGGCGAGGTCCTGGCCGAGTTCCTCCCCGACATATTCGCGAGCGAACTGGGCTTCGACGTCGCCGTCACCTATGCCGGCTACGAGGTCGGCCGCTACGGCCAGCTCATCTCCAGCCTCGGCGGTGCAATGGCGGTTTCCGACTGCGCGCTGCGCAACTGGAGCGACCAGTATGCGGTCGTCTGCGACAGCCCGTTCGTCATCACGCTCGTCGAGAACATGCTGGGGGCTGTCAGCGACTCGATAGAGGAGCCTGAACCGCGTCCGCTGTCGAAGATCGAGCTCGACGTCGCCGCCATGATCTTCGACCGCGTCTCCGGCGTGCTGGCGACAGCAGTCGGCGACGGCAACGGCTACGAGCCGGTGATCGGCCCCGCCTACAACGTCGAAGGTCGGAAGACTTCCGCCGACGGCTCTGAGGACGCATTTGCCGCCACGGTCAAGATGTCCGTCGGGATCGGCCCCGTCCTTTCCACCTTCTATCTCGTGGCTCCGCAGCAGGCGCTGCTGAAGTCAAAGATCACTCCGCCCCGGCCCGCCAAGATCGCCAAGTCCCGCAAGGAATGGAGCGATCAGCTGAGCGAGCAGGTGCGCCGTTCGAAGGTGACGCTCCAGGCCCGCATCCGGCTGGAAAGCCAGACGCTCGACACGGTCAGCCGCCTGCAGGCAGGCGACATCATTCCCTTCCATGACGCAAACGACGTGCGCGTCGACGTCAGCGCCAACGGCAGCAAGCTCTATGTCTGCGAGTTCGGCCGCTCCGGCGCACGCTACACCGTCCGTGTGAAGGACACCTACGGCTCGGAGGACGAGCTGCTGCAACACATCATCGGGTAGGACCAGACCGGGCAGAAGGCCTCGGGCAAGTTTCAAATGGAATAGTGATCACATGGCACCGAAAAAAGCTCCCCTCGCGGACGACCTTGCGTCCTCCATCAATGCAAATGACGCCGAACTCGAACAGGCGATCGACGATCTGCGCGGCGTTCTCAAGCAAGACGCCACCGGCAGCACCACGACAGATTTCGGCATGGACTTCGCCGCGCCGGCCGCCGGCGATACGGCTTCGGCATTCGCCAACGATTTCGGCGCGAGCGACACCGAGACCGGATTCGGCATGGACTTCGGCGCGACCGAGACCAGCGCCTTCGGCGAAAGCGACTTTTCCGGCGGCAACGACTTCGGCGGCTCGAGCTTCGAGGAAATCACCCCGCGCCCCGGTAGCGCCCTGGAAGCCAATCTCGGCCTGATCATGGACATTCCGATCGACCTGCAGATCGTGCTCGGGTCGTCGCAGATGCCAGTTTCGGGCCTGATGAACCTTACCGAAGGGGCGACGATCGCGCTCGACCGCCGCATCGGCGAACCGGTTGAGGTGATGGTCAACGGTCGCGTGATCGGCCGGGGCGAGATCACGGTGCTCGAGAACGACGACACGCGCTTCGGCGTGAAGCTGCTCGAGATCAAGAACACAACCAAGAGCTGACAGTATCTGAAACCGATGAAAGGTCTCAGGAGGCATCCATGATGGATTTCGAAAACTTCGGCAGCACCGCTGTCGGCGCACCGCTCAACCCGGTCGACAAGGCAGCAGCGGTGCTTCTGGCCATGGGCAAGCCCGTGGCCGGCAAACTCCTGAAATTTTTCACGCAGAGCGAGCTGCAGGGCATCATCGCGGCGGCGCAGAACCTGCGCCCGATCCCGCCCCACGAACTGCTCGAACTGGTCAACGAGTTCGAAGACCTCTTCACCGAGGGCGCTGGCCTGATGGACAACGCCAAGATGATGGAGAGCATCCTCGAAGAGGGTCTGACGCCGGACGAGGTCGACGGGCTTCTGGGCCGACGCACCGCCTTCCAGGCCTACGAGACCACGATCTGGGACCGCCTTCAGGATGCCGATGCCGCATTCATCAGCCGCTTCCTGCTGAAGGAACACGCCCAGACGATCGCCTACATCCTGTCGATGATGCCTTCGAGCTTCGGCGCCAAGGTCCTTCTGGAAGTACCGGAAGAAAACCGCGCGGATATCATCAACCGCACCGTCAACCTGAAGGATGTCAGCCCCAAGGCTGCAGCGATCATCGAAAACCGCGTCATCGAAATGATGAATGCCTTCGAATCGGAGCGCAACTCGCCCGGCTCGAACAAGGTTGCGGAGATGATGAACGAGATGGAGAAGAACCAGGTGGACGAGTTGCTCGCTTCGCTGGAGTCCATCAGCACGGCCTCGGTCAAGAAGGTCCGCCCGAAGATCTTCCTCTTCGAGGACATCCTGGCCATGCCGCAGAAGAGCCGGGTCGCGCTTTTCAACGACGTTGCCGGCGATATCATCACCGCGGCGCTCCGCGGCACCCCGATGGAACTGCGCGAGGCGGTCCTCTCCTCGATCGGCGCGCGCCAGCGCCGCATGATCGAATCGGATCTCGCCGTCGGCGACCAGGGCAATCCGCGCGAAGTGGCCATCGCCCGCCGCTCGATCACGCAGGAGGCGATCCGCCTGGCCGCTGCCGGCCAGATTCAGTTGAAAGAGAAGGACGAAAGGGCCGCCGCCGCCTGATGCGGCTTGACTTGCTCGCCTTCAGCAACAAGCGTCCCAGGGATCCGATTCTGAAAAGATTCGGGTCCCTTTTTTGATGGGCCAACGGTTGCGGGAGCGGATGCAAGCAGCTCCCACGACCGATGTCCGGGTGCATTGCGGGAGTAGGATCCATGTCCGACGAGGACAAGGACAGCAAAACAGAGGCCCCGTCAGAGAAGAAGCTGCGCGATGCGGCTGAAAAGGGCAATACACCGTTCGCGCGGGAAGTGCCCGTGTTCGCGTCGACCGTCGCAATCTATATCTTCCTGGTCTTCTTCCTGCCCGGCGGCATCATGCGCGTGGCCGAGAGCCTGCGCGATCTCTTTGAACAACCCGAAGCCTGGGACCTAGAAACCAGTACCGACGTCGTGGCCCTCTTCCGCCACCTCGGGTGGGAGGCCGGCGCGATGCTACTGCCGGTGCTCGTCATGATGATGCTGTTCGGCATTGCCGCCTCGGTGTTCCAGAACATGCCGAGCCCGGTGCTGGAGCGCGTGCGCCCGCAGATGTCGCGGCTTTCTCCCATCAGCGGTTTCACCCGAATTTTCGGCAAGCAGGGCCTGGTGGAGTTCGGCAAATCACTGATCAAGGTCGTCGTCGTTTCCGCCGTCGTCGTCGTCGTGCTTTGGGACGACTATTTCGCCACGCTGAACACGATGTTCTCCGATCCGGCGGCGATCTTCACTCTTCTTGCCAAGGAAGCCAACAAGATCCTGATCATCGTTCTGTTCGCAACAGCGATCATTGCGGTGATCGATTTCGCCTGGACCCGGCACCACTGGTATTCGGAACTGCGCATGACCAAGCAGGAGGTCAAGGAGGAGCACAAGCAGGCGCAGGGCGATCCGATCGTGAAGAGCCGCCTGCGCTCCATCCAGCGCGATCGCGCGCGAAAGCGCATGATCGCCGCCGTGCCGCGGGCGACGCTCGTCATCGCCAACCCGACGCACTTCGCCGTCGCGCTACGCTACGTGCGCGAAGAGCAGGATGCGCCGATCGTCGTCGCCAAGGGCCAGGACCTCGTGGCGCTGAAGATTCGCGAGCTTGCAGAGGAAAACGGCATTCCCGTTTTCGAGGATCCGCCCCTTGCACGCTCCATGTTTGCGCAAGTCTCGGTAGATAGTGTCATTCCACCGGTGTTCTACAAGGCAGTGGCGGAACTGATTCACCGGGTCTACGCAGCTTCGCCCCAAACGAGACGGGTAAACGAGATCCGATGAGAAAATGCACCTATTCTGCCCAGCGCGAGAGGATTGTGGCCGAGGCGATCGGCCCCGTTGCATCGGAATTGCGGCTGCTGGATGCGGCCGATCTTGTGTCGCTGCTACGATTCGAGTGCTACGGAAACCTTGCCGACCTGGTCTCTTCGGCCGCTGAACTCTACTTCCTGCCCGGCACCGTCGTGTTCGGCGCCGGCGGCGACTACAAGCTTGACTGGGGCGGCGAGCCCGAAGTGATTCTCGACCTGGAACTGCGTCCGCGCGGATGCACGGTCTATGCGCGCCTCCAGCTCGGCAGCGAGCAGGCAGGCGTCGAGATCACGCACGTCGCTTTCGAGAATCCGTCGCAGGATCCGGAAGACAACACGACCCTTCTGGCCGAGAGCCTCAAGGATGCACAGTTCCGGCGTTCGAGCTCGCCTTCGGCACTCAGTCACTAACGGTCAAATCGACCGGCTCGCGGCATTTCAGCGGATGTAGCCCATGCGGATCGCCTTGGCGATTGCCTGGATCCGGTTGACGGCGTCCAGCTTCGTCGTTGCCGTGCCGAGATAGGCATTTACGGTGTGAACCGATAGGCGGAGCTTGTCGGCGATCGCCTCGCTGATGCAGCCATCGCCGGCCATCTGCAGGCAGGCGATCTCGCGTTCATTCAGCGCTTCCGCCGGCAGTATCCGCTTTTCATCCGCCGCCAGCATATCAAGCATGAGCTGGCCGGCGCGCAGATGCATGTCGAGGACCGTGTCGCTCGCGACCTCCAGATGATCGGCCATGAAGATGACGTAGCCGTTGCCGTTCGAACCGAGGCGAACGGGAAAGGCCAGTCCGGAGGTGGCCAGGCATCGATCAGGCAGGCACTTCATGAAGGAGAGCAGGTCCGGCGACTGTACGGCGCAGGTCGCGTCGCGCCCCTCCCAGAAGACCGGCAAGGTCGAGACATCGAGGTGGGCGATCAGAGCCTCGCCATAGGCCTCCACGATCAGCCGCGCTTCCGTGCCGGCATTGGCGGCCCAGCTGCTATAGGTGCAGCTCAAGCGACGGGCGGAAGGCACTCCCTGGCCGATCAGACGCAGCACGGCGAAATGCCTGGCGCCGATCACCTTCTGCATATGCTGCAGAGTGCCCACGACATCGGTGCAGCGCTTCGTCCGTGAGATCTTGGAGATCCGTATCTCCGGCGACTGCGGCGTTTGCTGGGAAAACTCCAATTCCGTCGTCTCCCCTAGACCAGGTTGTTTCGCACCGCCCAGGCGATGGCTTCAGAACGCGTTTTCGTCGCGGTCTTTCGCATCACGCTGGTGATGTAGTTGTTGATGGTGTTGCGGGAGATGCCGAGAATGACGGCGATCTCGTCGCTGGTCTTGCCCTCGGCGATCCAGTAGAGGCACTCGATCTCCCGATCGGTCAGATCGGAATCGCGATCCTGGCGGGCGGCCGGCTTGCAGCACAGGCTCGCCAGATAGCCGGTCAGCAGCCCCACGTCGCGCAGGCTGGTCTGCGAAAGGATGAAGTGTTCGGGAAACAGCAGCAGCAGCGTCATTCGAACGCGGCCTACGTTCACGGTGATCGCGCAGTATTCTCGGCTGATGCCGGCGGGGGCCGCGATGTCGTCGGCAAGTTGTACGAAGGCCGGTTGCATCAGGTTGCTGCAGCGATCGATCTCGCTCATCCTTGAACTGACCATACCGATCGCCGCCGCCATATTGCGGACCATGTCGAAGGGCCAGTCAGAGGCGACGACGAAATCGATATCGGTATCGAAGGTCCTGTCGTGCCTGACGAGAAGATAGTGACTGGCACTGACGTATCGGGTCAGTGCCCGCAAGCCCGCCGGGAGGCTCGTTCGGTCCGCGCAGCGGCCGAGCTGCTGAAGCAGCAGGTCGCGCGCACTCTTTCGTTCACCGGCCACCGCAGAGAATCCATAGGATTCCCGGAGCGTAACATCCGCCCTGATCGTTTCCATAATAGCCCCCGTTGCCGAATTCGACTGGCTCTTCCCGCCCCCCCTCGCACCAGGCACCGGATAATCGGTACTGTGTGCGATCAAGCCGCATGGGCGAGATTCACCAAACGAATCAGTCACTAAAGTGTACAGGGCACCGAATCAAAAGCCACAGGCCTCACCTGGGGATTTACTTCCACTCGATTTCATGAATCGATTCGTGCGACTTGTTGAACAGCAACCTATGCGACAACGGACGCGATGTTAAACTTTTGTTAATAATAACATTTTCAGTGTTCGTCCGCACGCGCGGCAATTTCTTGCAGACAGATGTGTACGCAGCGCCGCGAATTTCCCTCTATGTCGTGCGGATCACTCGCCATCACATTTTTTTGTCAGTTGCAATTTTAAGGCAAGATTTATGCCTGACGTTACGAAAGCACGATGGGCGATTGAAGAAAAGCGTCGCTTTTGAGTCACACCCATTCTTCAAAACGCGACGCGATCTTCTACGCCGGGAGCAGCTGACCGCCGTCAGGAGCGAACAACCATCGGTCGGTGAGACTTCGGGCAGCAACCGATATGGGGCGTGGACGGATCCTGACAAACAAAAATCCCGCCTTTCGGCGGGACTTCTCTGGTTGCGCAGTGGCGGGGATCAGGCTGCGGCCTGGTTTTCCGCCCATTTGCGCAGGATCTTCGCAGCGCGTTCTTCGCTGATCTCGACCATGCGGGCCAGACGCCGCTCCGGCCCTTCTTTCACGCGGCGGTTGAAGACGCTGTCGCTGTCGTCGCCGGCGCTGAGCAGGTCGTCGGTGCTGTCGAAGCCGAAGTCGGCACCGAAACCGTCCATCAGCGCGCCCCCGCCGGCACCGACGCCGACCGCAGGCGAGAAGTCCGGCAGTTCGAGACCACCTGCGCCAGCTTCCAGCGCATTGTCGTTGGCAGCACCGGTGACGGAGCGGACGACCGGACGGAAGCCGAACCAGACCACCAGGAAGGCGACGGCAACGAAGGCCAGCGCATTGATGATCGTAGACAGGTTGCGCACCAACGTTTCCATCACGCCCGGACCCGGCACGGCCTCTTCGAGCAGCTGGTTGTCGAGGAAGTTCATGGCCGTCAGCGTGACGACGTCGCCCCGATCGGAATTAAGGCCTGCGGCGGAAGCGACGATCTTCTGCATCTCGGCGAGATAGGCATCGATCTTGGCCTGATCCGCACCTTCGCCGACGAGTGCTGCAAGGCGGCCCTGGTTGACCACGACGGCCACCGACAGGCGTTCGACCTGGTAGCTGTTGCGAACGGTGGCAACCGTCTTGCTGTTGATTTCGTAGTTGGTCTGCTCTTCCTTCTTGTCGGCCTGATCGCTCGACTGCGGGCCGACGCCCGGATCAGGACCGCCCTGCGGGATGTTCTGTTCGACGGTAGCTGGACGCTGCAGCTGGCTCTGATTGGACTGCTGCGATTCCCGCGTGACGCGGACGGAGCGCTCGACGCGGGATTCCGGATCGTAGACGGTCTCCTGCGTCTGCTGAGAGTCGGTGTTCAGGGCCGCCATGACGCTGGCGCGGAAGTTCTCCATGCCGAGGAATGGCGCCAGAGCCTTCTCGATGTTGCGCTCCACATCTTCCTGGACCGATTGCACGATGTTCAGCGAACGGTTCAGAGAGTTGTTTTCGGAATCATCGCCGGAGGCCAGCAACTGGCCGGCGGAATCGAGGATGGTCACATGCTCCGCTTCCAGCCCCGGAACCGAGGCGGCGACGAGATGACGAATGGACGCTGCAGCCTTGCGGCCGGCCGCGCCGCCGGCGCGGATCATTACAGAAGCCGTCGGCGGCTGTTCGGCGCGGCGGAAGTTTCCGCGATCCGGCATGACGATATGGACGCGGGCGGCGGCGATGCCGCTGATCTGCTGGATGGTGCGGGCGATCTCCCCTTCCAGGGCGCGCACCCGCGTCACCTCCTGCATGAACGACGTCAGACCCAGTGAGCCGACATTGTCGAAGAGTTCGTAGCCGGAGTTTGAGCTGCTGGGCAGGCCGCGCTCGGCCAGAAGCAGACGGGCCTTGCCGGTCTGTCCGACGGGTACCTGCAGGCTGGCGCCATCCGCTCCGGTCTGGAAATCGACACTGGCTTCGGCCAGTGCGATGCTGATCTGGTGCATGTCGGAGCTTTCGAGCCCGACATACAGGGTTTCATAGGCGGGCTTGTTGACAAAAATGGCGGCCGCAAGGACCAGGCCGAGCGTGACAACCCCCGCCCCTGCCATAAGCGCCAGCTTCGCCTGCCCGAGCGAAGCCAGATTCTTGCCTGTACTCTTTAGTTGTTCCAACAGATTCATTCTGTTCCCGCACGAACTATCCCAGATCGCCATTCGGCCAAGAAATGGCGGACCCGCTCAGTTTACATTGCCCAACCCTGGTAAGGCGCCGCAGCCAACGGCCCATCAGCCCCAAGAATTACGCAGATCTAGATGATCCGTTTGGGAAACTAGTCGGTGAAACTTGCGCGAGCGTTTCGCGGGAACACGGCGCGGCGGGACGGCCAGCATCCGGGCACGACAGGCCCAGAACCTCTGAATTTCCCGATAATCCATACATTTAACAAGACAAGCGGATCACCGGGCAGCGCCGGGTGAAATCCGTCGGGCCTGCCGCCGCGGGGTGGGCCGACAAGCGAAGGCTCGAATCAGAAAGCCTCGAAGTCTCCGGCAGCCTTGTTGATGGGCTGCGAATGCTCTGCCCGCAGGAAGGGGCTTGCAAGCGCCTTCTGCATATCGGTGAGCTTGACCAGATTGAGAGCGGTGGTCACGTCGACCGCCCAGCCCTCCGGCATATCGGCCGTGACGTGCCCCAGGAACTCGGCAAGCCCCCTGGCCTTCTGGACCGCCAGATCGATCCCCTGCAGGACCATCATCCGCTCGGCAGTGTTCTGGCCCGCCTCGGGATTCAGGTCGGCGAGCTGCGGTTCGATGCGCTCAATCAGATGGGCGACGTCGTGCAGTTCGGACACGACGCGCATCAGGACGGCGGGAAGGGCTTCTTCCATGACGGGCGTATTGTAAAGATGATCGGACTTCATGGCTTCCCCACTTCCACCGCAGCACGGTCCGCCTTCGGCCCCGTGCCTGCGGGCACATCCATTGCCAGTATTCGACGCCGCTTGCGGCATCAAAAGAATTCGATCGAGCTTTCAACCGGCTTTGGAGCGATGACCGGTCGCTGTTCCTGAGCCACGGTACGCTGCGCCTCTGCACCGGTCAGAGCATGCTGGCGGGCACGTCCGCTGGACGGCCAGTACTCGAGCTTGCGTCCATGCTCGCCGCCTGTGCTTTCGCCGACGATCCTTATGCCTTCGTCCATCAGGAACTGCCGCGCAAAGAGAGCGTTCTGTTCCCCGACGTTGGAGAAGCGGGCGATCGTCTTCGCTCCGCCGAAGATCTTCGCCTCGAGCCGATCGCGCCGTGCGCCCTGCTTCAGCAGACCGTTGATCAGCAGTTCCATCAGATGCACGCCATAGCGCGTGGCATCCCCGCCCGCGGCCATCGCCTCGGCAGAGCCCGGAAGCAGGAAATGGTTCATCCCGCCAACCCCCACGACAGGATCACGCATGCAGGCTGCCACGCAGGACCCCAGGATCGTCGTCAGCACGACGTCTGGATCGGACACCACCTTGTACTCACCCTGGATCACGTGGACCCGGCGGGCAACAACATCTGTTGTCATTTCAGAGACCCGAATACGGCTTCGATCGCAGCCTTCATCTTGTCGATGGTGAACGGCTTGGCGAGGACGTTGTTCGCACCCAGTGCCGCTGCCTTCTGGACCAGCGCGCGGTCACCCTGCGCCGTGAGAATGATGAAGGCCGCCTTCTTGGTCGCGGGATTGGCGCGCACGTGCTGGAGGAAGACCAGCCCGTCCATCTTCGGCATGTTGAAGTCCGAGATGACGAGGTGATGGGGCTGCTGGGTCATGATCTTCATGCCCTGCTCGCCGTCACCTGCCGCAGTAATCTGCTTGAAGCCGAGCTGTTGCAGCGCGTCCCCAAGCAGCAGACGACTGGTGACCTGGTCGTCGACGATTAGAACCTTAATTTTCTCAGCGATAGACATTATTCGCTCCCTTCTCTACGGGCCGCAGTGAGCTTCAAGATTTCCTCCCCAATGGACGACAGCGGGAGCTGATGCTCCACCGCGCCCAATTCATGCGCCACCCGCGGCATTCCATAGACCACGCAAGTCTTTTCGTTTTGTCCTATGGTGCGGGCGCCGGCATGACGCATTTTCAGTAGTCCGGCCGCGCCGTCGCGACCCATCCCCGTAAGGATGACGCCGACGGCATTGCGGCCGGCAAGTTCGGCGACCGAATCAAACAGGACATCGACAGAAGGGCGATGACCGTTGACCGGATCTCGATCCAACAACCGGCAGCAGGGCGCCGCGACGTTGGCGACCTGCAAATGCCGCTCGCCGCCGGGGGCGAGATAGATCTTGCCTATTTCCAGGCGCGCGCCGTCCGTCGCCTCCTCCACCCGTGGCGCGCAGAGCCGATTCAGACGCTCGGCGAAGCTTTTGGTAAAGCTGGGTGGCATGTGCTGCGTGATGACGGTCGGCGGGCAGTTGACCGGGAATTTCTGCAAGACCGCGATCAGCGCCTCGACGCCGCCCGTCGAAGCGCCGATCGCCACGATCTTGCGACCGGAACGATAGGCGGCGACAGCATTGCCGTTGGCGGCGGCCTGAGAAGCCGCGGCCGGCTCCGAGGGCACAGCTCGCCGCTGGGAACGCGCAGCCGCCTTGACCTTCTCGGCGAGGTCGCCGAACGGTCGCGCGTCACCGGGCTGGGGCTTGCCGACGCAATCGAAGGCGCCGATTTCGAGCGCTGCCAGCGTCGCATCCGCGCCGCGATGCGTCAGACTCGAAACCATGATGACCGGCATCGGGCGAAGCCGCATGATCTTGTCCAGGAACTCCAGACCGTTCATGTTCGGCATCTCGATGTCGAGCGTGACAACATCCGGGTTCAACTGCTTGATGGCGTTGCGCGCTTCCATCGCGTCGCCCGCCTGCCCGATGACGTCGACATCGGGATCGGCATTGAGGACGGCGGTGATCAGGCCGCGCATGGTGGGCGAATCATCGACGACGAGAACGCGTGCGGGAGCGGTCATGCGCGCCTTCCCTTGCCGGTGTAGCGATAGGTGGTGATGCCGATGTTGTCGAACAGCCCCTTCGATTCGCCGGAAACGCGCTCCGAGTGGCCGATATAGAGATGCCCGCCCTCGGCAAGCATGCCGGCAAAGCGCGTCCAGATCTTCATCTGCGTCGGCTCGTCGAAATAGATCACGACGTTGCGGCAGAAGATGACGTCGAACGGCCCCTTGAACGGCCACTGCGCCATCAGGTTCAGCTCGTTGTAGGTGATCAGCTTCTTGACGCGGTCTTCCACCTGCCACTTCTGCCGACCGTCGACCGTCACCTCGCGGAAATACTGTTTGCGCATCCCCGGATTCACTGTCTCCAGCGCGGCCGCGTCATAGGCGCCCGCGCGGGCAAGTGCGAGAATCTTCGGATCGATATCGGTCGCGAGGATGCGGAAGTCGTAGTCCGTCGCGTTCGGAAACTGGGAGAGCACCGTCAGCGCGATCGAATAGGGTTCCTGGCCATCGGAGCATGCCGCCGACCAGATGCGGACGCGACCGCCGGCCTTCGCCCGCGCGATGAGGTCGGGCAGCACCTCGTTCCTCAAATGGTCGAAGTGGTGGTTTTCGCGGAAGAAGCGGGTGAAGTTCGTCGTCAGGTGCGACAGCATTTCCCGACGCGCCGCGGCTCCCGCCGGCGAGGAAACCAGCGAGCAATATTCGCGGAAACCCTTCAGTCCGAGACTGCGGATGTGCTTGGACAACCGCGAATAGACCAGGGAGGCCTTTGTCTCGTTCAGATGGATGCCGGCATCGGCATAGATCATCGCGGCGATCTCGGACAGGTCGCGGCGCGTGAGCGGATATTCTCCGGTCGCCAGGCATTCGTCCGGGTTCAGCCTGGCCTCGAAAGCGGGCAACGTCTTCATGCGGCTTCACTTTCGATCTGCGGGAACAATGCCTCGAGCTCGATCATGCAGATCATGCGTCCCTCGATGGCTAGGATGCCGCGGGCATAGTTCCTGGCCGCCTCGTTGGCGATGTCGGGCGTCGGCTGAACGTTGTCGTCGGTAACGGTGAGAATATCGGAGACCGCATCGACCAGCAGGCCCACGACCTTCTGCCCCACCTGCGCCACGATGATGACATGGCGAACGGTGGGCTCTGCCGCCTTCATGCCGAGACGAAGAGACAGGTCGATGATCGGCAGCACCGCGCCGCGCAGGTTTATCACGCCCAACACATACGGGGGCGCGTGCGGCATCGGCGTTGCGGGAGTCCATCCACGGATCTCCCGTACCGACATGATGTTCACACAGAACTCCTGATCGCCGATGCGAAAAGCGATGAGCTCCCGGCCTTCCGACAGTGTCTTGGCTGCGTACGTCATCTGATCAACCGGTCGCTGCAAGGGACATTTCTTGTTTCAGGGGCTGGCCGCGCGAGGCTGCGACGACCGCGTCCACGTCGAGGATGAGCGCAACGCGGCCATCGCCAAGAATGGTGGCGGCGGCGATGCCGGGCACATGGGTATAGTTTGCCTCGAGGCTCTTGATGACGACCTGGCGCTGGCCCTGGATCGCATCGACCATGAGCGCACGCTGCCCGCCGCCTTCCGATTCGACCAGCAGAGCGACACCTTCGACCGGATTTGCCTGCGTGCCGCGGAAGTTCAGGATCCGGCCCACGTCCACCAGCGGGCAGAACGAGTTACGGATGGAGATCAGCCGCTGGCTGGCGCCAAAGGAATGGATGGCGGAGGCCTCCGGCTGCAGCGTCTCGACGATCGCTGTGAGCGGCACGACGAGCGTCTGGCCGGCAACGGTGACGACCATGCCGTCGAGGACTGCCAGCGTCAGCGGCAGGCTCATGGTGAAGACGGAGCCCTGGCCCGGCTTCGACGAGATGGTGATGCGGCCGCCGAGCGCCTGGATCGAGCGCTTGACCACGTCCATGCCGACGCCGCGGCCGGAAATGTCGGAGATCTTGTCGGCGGTGGAGAAGCCGGCGTGGAAGATCAGGTTGTCGATTTCCTCGTCGGAGAGATTGGCGTCTGCGGCGATCAGGTCGTTGTCGATTGCTTTCTGACGGACCTTCTCGCGGTTGATGCCGCCGCCGTCGTCGGCAAGCTCGATCACGATGCGGCCGGAGCGATGTTTTGCCGTCAGGCGAACCGTGCCCTCCGGGTTCTTGCCAGCCGCCTCGCGCTTCTCCGGCGATTCCAGGCCATGATCGACGGCGTTGCGGATCATGTGGGTCAGCGGTTCGGCCAGCTTGTCGATGACCGTCTTGTCAACCTCGGTGTTTTCCCCCTCGGTTACGAGGCGAACCGACTTTCCGGTGGCATCGGCGATCTCGCGCACAATCCGCGACATGCGCTGGAACACCGGCTTGACCGGCTGCGCGCGGATCGCCATCACCGAGTCCTGGATCTCGCGGGTTAGCTGCTGCAGCTCCTCCAGCCCCATATTGATGGAGGAGACGCCGTTGTTGTCGTTCTCGATCACGCTCTGGGAGAGCATCGCCTGATTGATGACGAGCTCGCCGACGAGGTTGATCAGGCGGTCCACGCGGTCGAGATCGACGCGGATGGTCGGCGCGGCGGCGGTGGAAGCGGCCGCATTGGCCGCGGCCTGGCTTGCTGCCGGCGATGCAGCGAGGGCTGCGCGCACTTCCGCCTTCGGCGCCTCGGCCAATTTGACGACATTGCTCGCGACCTCGACGGTCGCAGCGGGCGCAACCGGCTGCTCAAACACGGGCGGTTCGTCTTCGGCGGAAACGTCGGAAATGTCAGAGGCATCGTCGAGGATGGAAAGGTCGAACGGCACCGGCTGCATCGGCGGCTCGTCGTCTCCGGCGACGGCTTCCGGTTCGTCCTCAATCGTCCGCACTTCGAGGTCGCAGTCCCATTCGGCAAATTCGAAGACGGTACGCACGCCGTCCTCGCCCTTGTCGGTGGCGATAGAGATCTTCCAGGAGAAATAGGCCTCTTCCGGGTTCATGTCCTGGAGAAGGGGAAGCTTGTCCATGTCGCAACGGATGCTCATCTCGCCGAGGCGGGAGAGATCACGCAACAGAAGCGTCGCCTCGTTGCCTTTCGCATAGAGGTCGCGCTTGGGGACGAACAGCACTTCGCAGGTCGGGACGTAAGGCGCGACAGGCTGTTCCTCGCCATCGAAATCATCGAACGAGAACGGGATCGGCTGGAAACCATCCTCGCTGGTGGCAGGAACTGCCGGCACCGGTGCCGCCGGCGCGGGTACCGATGCCTTCGGAGCCGGCGCAGCCTTGGCCGCGGGCGGCTCGCTGGCTGCCGGCATCTCGCCGTTGGCCAGCGCTTCCAGTTCGCGGATCAACTGCCGGCTGCGCCCCTCGTCAACGCTGCCACCGTCGCGCGCGGCATTGGTCAAGTCGGCCAGCACGTCGGCCGACTTGAGCATCACCTTCAACACGTCCTGGTTCGGCTCGAGCTTGTTGGAACGAACGCAATCAAGCGTGGTCTCGAAAACGTGGGCGAACGATACCAGATCGTCGAGGCCGAAGGCGCCGGCCCCGCCCTTGATCGAGTGGACCGCACGGAAAACCGCATTGACGGTTTCCGGGTCGCGATCGCCATCATTCATTTTCAAGAGACCGGATTCCAGTTCTGCGAGTTGCTCCTCGCATTCCTGGAAGAAAATCTCCTTGATTTCGTTCATGTCCATCGGGAAGAACCTCGATTTAAGCGGTCACGCGCTCGATTGCATCGATGAGTTTGGTAGGGTCGAACGGTTTGACGATCCAACCGGTGGCGCCGGCCTGGCGCGCGCGGTTCTTCTTCTCCGCATCGCTTTCGGTCGTCAGCACGAGGATCGGGATCGCGCGGTATTTCTCGTTGCGACGCACCCCTTCGATGAAGCCGAAGCCGTCGAGGCGCGGCATGTTAATATCCGTGACGATGACGTCCGGATTGGAATGCTCCAGGACCTCGAGGCCCTCGACGCCGTCTTCCGCCTGGATCGTCTCGAACCCGGCATTGTTCAACGTCACCAGAAGCATGTTCCGGATCGTCCGTGAATCATCCACGGTAAGCACCTTCTTCTTCATTGCTGAGTCTCCTTGGCCAGCAGGTGTTCAATATCGACGCCGATGAGCTGCATCGTCTTCACAAATGGCTCGGACGCCTTGGCAAACGTGTAGTTGCGCTTGTCGGCCTCCCAGGTCTTGGCGCCGGCCATCAGAACCTGGGCGCAGAGCGTGCCGACTCGTTCGACAGCCGAGGCGTCGATGGTCAGATCGCTGCCCTTGAGCGCCATCAGCTTGTCGCGAAGAGCGGTCGCCTCGTTGAGATCCAGCACGGGTGCCAGGCTCATGCTTTTCTGCGCGGCCTTCCTGCTCGCCATCACTGCGCTCCTTGTTTCTTTCTGTCAGCGTTGAGGGAATGGTTTGTCGAAACATGTGCCGCCCAGCCGACGATCTCGCGTCTGCTGCGGCGACTGGAAAAATGGTGTCGCGGGCGATCTTGGCGCATGCCTCATGCCCCATAGCCGATGGCGCGGGAGGGCGGCGACGCGGCCATCCGCGGAAGATTCTGGACGCCCCGTGCGGGGCGCGGGAAACCCTCGCCTGCCTGAGCCGGCTCTCGGACGTGAAACTTTCGGATCGTCCGGCCAAGTTCGAGGATCACCGTCTGCAGGTCCTCGCCGGAGCGGCCGATGATGCTCGCAAGCTCGCTGTCGGCGCCGGACTGGGTGCCGAGCCTGCCGAGTTCGCCAGCAACGGCCTCGAGGCCTGCCATTTCCTCTCCGCTGCGCCGCGCGATGCCGGCGATCGCGTCGTTTATTCCGGCGACCTGCTGGACGATGCCGCCGATCGCATCCTGCGTGCGGTTGACGCGGTCCACACCGGCTTCGACCTGCGCCTTGGTGCCGGAGACGAGCTGCTTGATCTCGCGGGCGGCATCGGCCGATCGCTGCGCCAGCGCACGGACCTCCTGGGCCACGACGGCAAAGCCGCGGCCGCTGTCGCCGGCACGGGCGGCTTCGATGCCCGCGTTCAACGCCAGAAGATTGGTCTGGAAGGCGATCTCGTCGATCACGCCGATGATCTGGCCGATCTTTTCGGCCGAAGCCTCGATATCGGCCATGGCCGACATCGCTTCGCCAACGATGCGGCCGCTCTGCTCGGCCGAGCTGCGGGTCGTCTGCGCCGCCTCCTCCGCCTTGCGGGTCTCGCCCAGATTGGCCCTGAGCCGGCCGGTGATGTCGCCAAGCGTCGCGGCCGTTCCTGCCAGGCCTGCAGACTGCGCGGCTGTCCGCTCGGCAAGCTGGCTCGCCTGCGCAGACAGCGTCTGCGCCATGGCGCCGGATGCCTCGCCGCGTTCGGCAGCGTGGGCGAGGTGACGTCCGATCTCGTCGAGCGCGTCGTCGAGCGAGCCGGCCAGCTCACGCCAGCTTTCAGGCATCTGCTCGCCGGTCTTGTGGGTGAAGTCGAGATTGGCCAGGCTGCGGATGACCTCACCGAAGGCGGTATCGAGCGCGCCGTGATCGGCCTGGCGCTGCTCGCCCATGGCGCGATGATGGCTGTGACGCAACTCGTTGAAACGCAGCGACACGCCGATCTCGGCATCGACCATGGCGACGCGGACAAAGGCGGTAAGGATATCCGCAAGCTCCTTGCGCTTCGGATTGCGTGCCCCTGACAGCAGGGACTTCGGCCAGTATTCCTCGATGAGACCATCGATGACGTGTTCGAGGACCACCGTCTGACTGGACAGGCGCCAGCGCGGATCGAGGCCCATCTGGCTTTCGGCGTCCGCAAGCACCTTGACGCGCTCGGCGTAGAGGCCATCGAAGCGGGCGTCGGTCAACACGCTCCAGTGCGAGGCGTGAAGATCATGCAGACGGTCGACGGCACGCTCGCTCTGGAAGAGGCGGGCGGCGTCCGGATAGGATTGGAAGCGGTGAAACAGGTCGCGGAGCGCGGCTTCGACATGCCGCTCCAGCGTCTGGCGGTGACGGCGCAGCACCTCGCCGTGCGACGGTTCGAGGCCAGCGAATCTCAAACGGTCGCGAAGGCTGGCCGCCTGCCCCGTCTGAGTCTGTTCTGCTGGCACTTCCTGCACTTTCCAGTCTCCACGCACGATGCATTTTCCCGGCCAATTTGCTGGCCAAGCCGGTGAACAGCCGAAGGGAGGATTGCGCGCCCGTTGCCTGAAGGCAGCAGGCAAGGTCGCATAGGCCGGCAGCGACAAGGCAGCCAGGCGCCCTCCCACGGGCAAATTCGGTGAAGCTTGATACCGGGTCGAAACCGGTACGGGCGGTACGGCATCATGCCTGAGTGGGAAATGGTGCAAGTTCCCATTCCGACGCGTTGGTCCATGTTTATGGTTAATTCCTTGCGTGAAAGTTAATGGCGCCTACCGGATCTGTACTTTGATGGGGCGCGCAGGCCCGGAACCGGAGGGCCTGCGCGGCACTCGCGCTGGCCGCGTTCTCCGCATCCCTAAGATTCGCTAGGCAGAAAATCGAAACGGCCAATATTTCGTAAGGCAAAGGCAAGCTTCTTCTGCTAGAAGTGCTTTGCAGACAATGATGTCCCTGGAATCGAGCAATGATTGTTCTTTGGTTGAGTGCATTGATCTTGACTGTCGCCACGCTTGCAGCAGTTGCGACGCTCATCGGCATAGACGGCCGGCAGGCCGCAAAAGTCCCCGTAATTTTCTGATCCGCACCTGATCGCAACCCAGCGACGGGAAGGGCCGGCTTTCAGCCGCCGGCGAGGCTACGCCATCTGTCGGCGTAGTCTGCGGCCGTTGCGTGAAGTCCCAGCTCCACCGTCCGCAGCCGTGGCTTCGGCACCTCACTTGCCGCAAGGCACGCGGCACCGACGCTGGTCCCGGTTGCACTTTCCCCCACCAGCACATCGCGTCCCGTCGCGACCTTCAGCATGGAAAGATAGGGATCGTTGCCTGCAAACGGCCCTTCGACGATCGTGGGTCCGTCCGCGCCTACCAACGATAGACAAGTCGCAGTCATCAGCGCCAGATGAAAGGCAATGACCGCCTGTACTTGCTCCGGCCGAAGCACGGCGAGATCAACAGTCCAATGCGCCAGCCTGCCGGGATAGGGGCCTGAATCGGATGGTATCGATGGCAGTAGCATTGCGTCTTGCGCAAGGACTGCGGCCAGCGCCTCCGCGGAGACGGGCGCGTTGGTACCGCCCAGCAAGGAAAAGGCACGCCCGCCCATGAAGCGCGCCGACGGAACGGGATCGCCCAGCGCATTGACATTGACCAAGGTGTCGCGCCGCTCGTCCAGCTCGACCGCTCTCGCGCCCATTGCCATGCAGACGACCCAGGTGCCGGTCGAAACCACCGCATAGGGCGACGGCGTCGTCAGCACATAGGGCAGAAGCGACGCATTGGAATCGTGGATACCGCAATGGACCGGCGTATCGGGGCCAAGCCCCGTGACCGACGCAACCTCCGGGCGGATCGGTCCGAGCACGTCGGATGCCTTGCGCAGCGGCGGCATGAGGGAGCTCCAGCCCTGCCCCGTCACCAGCGACGAGTATCGGCGCCTGCGTGGTTCCCACAGATCCGCATGGCAGCCGAGCGAGGTGACTTCGCCCGACAGCACGCCCGTGAGACGAAAGCTCCAGTACTGGGCATACATCAGGATCGCGGTGGTCCGACCGAAGGCTTCAGGAAACCGGCGCGACTGCCAGTAAAGCTGCATGCCGGCGTTCAATCCCATCGGCAGCTTCGGCGTTCCCGTCTCGGAAAAGCGCGGCCGCAGCGCTTCATACTCTGCCAGCAGTTCCTGCGGACCATCGTGCTCATAGTCCAGCACCGGCAGGGCAAGGCTGCCATCGGCATTCACGAGGGCGGTCGTCGCGCCATGGGTTGTGACCGAGATCCGATCGATCCTACGCTCCGCATTCAAAGCCTTGAGGCTGTCGAGAATGAAGGCCCACAGCCCATCGGTGTCGAAATGCGGATAGGGGGACGCATCGACCACGCCGTTCGGCCTGGTACGCATCGCGATCTCCCGGAAGTTCGTTCCGTCGACAAGCGCGACCTTGGCGTTGGTCTTGCCGATATCGATCACGGCGATGGTTGCTGCAGCCATTGTCGGCACGCTCATTCCATGTGGAAGACGGTTCGAAGCGGGACGGCGACCGGCTCGTTGTCCGCCTTCGTCTCCATGATGTCGGCCATGTGCGCCCACCAGCGCTTCATCACCGGATGCTCCGGCAGCCGCGCCATGGTGTGATCGTCGCGACGCCAGAGGACGCCGAACAGAAGGTTGGTCTCCTCGTCGAGATGGATCGAATAGTCCGAGACGCCGGCTTCCCTGAGCAAAGTCTCAAGCTCCGGCCAGATGGTATCGTGCCGCGCCTTGTATTCCCCGGCCATGCCAGGGTTCAGGCGCATGCGGAAGGCAAACTTTTCCATCGGGACCTCAATGCGCCATGCGGCGCTTCAGCCGGGTATAAAGGATCGGCAGCGCGATGACGGAAATCAGCAGGACGCCGATGAAGATCGACATGACGATGCCGGGGACGTTGAGCAGACCGAAGCCGAAGGTGACCATGCCCATGATCAGGGCCGCCAGCACCACCCCGCCGATGGTGCCCGAGCCGCCGAGGATGCTGACACCGCCGAGCACCACCATCGTCACCACCTCCAGCTCCCAGCCGAGCGCGATCGAGGGACGGGTCGAACCGAGCCGCGACGTCAGGCAGATCGAGGCGATCCCCGACATGAGCCCGGTCAGCAGGAACAACGTGAATTTCACGCGCGCCACCCGCACGCCGGAGAACAGTGCCGCCGTCTGGTTGTTGCCGATCGCATAGACGGCGCGTCCGAAATTCGTCAGGTGCAACAGCGCCGCGTAGAAGAGCGCAAACCCCAAAAACAGGCAGAATTCGAACGAGAACACCCACCAGACATAGCCCTGGCCGAAAAAGGCGAAGCTCTGGGGATAGCTGGTAAAGGCCTGGTCACCGAGCACAATGAAGGCGATGCCGCGGAACAGGCTCATCGTGCCGATCGTCACCACGATCGAGGGCAGGCCCAGACGTGTGACCAGAAGGCCGTTGATGGCGCCGCAGGCAAGTCCGGTCATCAGGCCGACAGCGACGAGAGCGGGCGTATCGAAGCCCTGTGCCGCCGCATAGCCCATCGCAGTCGAGGTCAGCGCGACGATCGAGGCGACCGAAAGGTCGATCTCGCCGGAAATCACCACCAGCGCCATGGCGAAGGCGATCAGCGCCTTCTCGGTAAAGTTGAAGGTCGCATCCGACAGGTTCCATGGATCGAGGAAATAGGGAGAGGCGAAGGAATTGACCGTAAAGATCAGGATCGCCACCACGACCAACAGGCTTTCCCAGCTCTTCAACAGGCGGGCGCTGCGCCCCTGCAGGCGGTCGGGAATGTGACGCGTCGTCATTGGTGCCTCGGCCATCAGTGCGCCTCCGCCTTCTTGAGGATGACCCTGCCCTTGCGCCGCTCGGCACGCGCATTGACGGCGACGGCAATGATGATGACCGTGCCTGATATCGCCATCTGGGCGAAGGGCGAGATGTTGATGACCGGCAGGGCGTTCTTGATCACGCCGAGAAACAGGGCACCGAGCACCGCGCCCGGCACCGAACCGATGCCGCCGGCGATCGAAATGCCGCCGATCACGCATGCGGCGATGATGTCGAGCTCGAAGCCGAGCGCGATGTCGACATAGGCGACCGCATAGCGCGAGACCCAGAGATAGCCGGCAAGGCCCGCCAGCGCGCCCGAGAGGCAATAGGCGAGGAAGCGGGTGCGGCCGACATCGATGCCGGTATAGACCGCCGCATGCGGATTGCCGCCGACCGCATAGAAGGCCCGTCCGACCGCGGTGCGCGTCATGACGACGAAGACGATAGCGATGATGGCGATCGAGAACCAGGAGAGCGCCGGGATGCCGAGGACATCGGCACGCGGCAGCCCCTTGAAGGCGTCGCTCATCTGGTGGGCGTTGATCCACTGGCCGCCGGTGAGCAGGAAGATCGAGCCGCGGAAGATCGTCAACGTACCGAGCGTCACGACGATCGGCGGGATATTCAGCTTCCACACGAGCAGGCCGTTGATGGAGCCGAGGACAGCACCGAGCGCCACGACTGCAGCGATGACCAGAGGGATCGGCAGGCCGGGCCAGGCGACGTTGATCAGGCCGGCGACCATGCCGCAGAGCGCCAGGTTCGCCGCCATGGACAGGTCGATGCAGCGGGTCAGGATCACCGCCATCTGGCCGAGCGCCAGGATGATCAGGATCGAGGTGTCGTTGTAGACGCGGCCGAGATTGGCCGGCTGGATGAAGCCCGGGAAGCGCAACGTGATCAGCGCGAGCAGCGCCAGGATCGCCACCACCAGCAAGGCCTCGCGGTTCTTGAGGAGCATGTTCATGGCGTGGTCTCCGAAATGCCTGCGGCGGCGCGCACGAGCTTTTCGGCGGTAAGGTCGGCGCGCTCGTACTGGCCGACCATCCGGCCCTCGCGCATGACAATGACGCGGTCGGACATGCCCATGATCTCGGGAATTTCAGAGGAGACCATGATGACGCTGAGCCCTTGCGCGGCAAGCTCGCTCATGAAGGCGTGGACGGCGGCCTTGGAGCCGATATCGATGCCCTTGGTCGGCTCGTCGAGGATGATCACCTTGGGCTTCGTCGCCAGCCACTTGGCAATGACGACCTTCTGCTGATTGCCGCCCGAAAGCGTACCCACGTCCTGGTCGAGGGCAGCAGCGCGCAGGTCGAGGCGCGAGGTGTATTCCCGCGCCAGCCGGAACTCTTCCGCCATGCGCAGGAAGCCGGAGCGCGAGGTGCGCGTCAACGAGGGAAGCGTCACGTTCTGGAAGATCGGCATGCCGATGATCGCGCCCTGTCTGCCCCGCTCCTCCGGGACGTAGACGATGCCGGCCTCGATTGCCTCGGCCGGCGAACGGATCACCAGCACCTTGCCATCGAGGCGGACAGCACCGGCGGACGGCCGGGTGATGCCAATCAGCGACTGCATGAATTCCGAGCGTCCGGCGCCGACAAGGCCGTAGAAACCCAGGATCTCGCCGCGGCGCAGCTCGAAGTTGATGTCCTCGAACTCGGTCGGATGCCGGTAGCCAGAAACGGTAAGGACCGGCCCGCCGATTTCGACCTGCTGCTTGGGAAACACCTGGCCGACGTCGCGGCCGACCATCATGCGCACGAGGTCGTCCTGCGTCGTGCCGGCGATCAGCCCCTCGCCGACCATGCGGCCGTCGCGGAAGACGGTGTAGCGATCGGCGATGCGGAAGATCTCGTCGAACTTGTGGCTGATGAAGAGGATCGCCTTGCCATCCGCCTTGAGCCGGTCGATCAGGTCGTAGAGCTCGTGGATCTCCTTATAGGAAAGGGCCGCAGTCGGCTCATCCATGATTACGACGCGGGCGTCGATCGAAAGCGCGCGGGCGATCGCGACGAGATGCTTGCTGGCTATGCCGAGGTCGCGCAGACGAATGGTCGGGTCGATGTCGGCGCCGACGCGCGACAGCAGCTGGCGGGCATCGGCATTGAGTTTCGTCCAGTCGATCAGGCCAAGCCGCGTGCGGGGCGCATGACCGAGGAAAATGTTCTCGGCGACGGAGAGTTCGTCAAAGAGCACGGTCTCCTGATGGATGGCGGTGACGCCGGCCTTGGCGGCCGCGCTCGCGGCGGGGAAGTGGACCTCTGCGCCATCGACGCGGATCGTGCCGCCATCCGGCTGGTAGATGCCGGTCAGGATCTTCACCAGCGTCGACTTGCCGGCACCGTTCTCGCCGATCAGCGCCGTGACGGAGCCGGGATAGAGCGACAGGGAAACTTCGGAGAGCGCGTGCACGCCGGGAAAGGATTTCGAGATCCCCTCCAGCGCGATCGCCGGCTTCATCCGAGATGTGGTGGTATCCTGCAGCAAAGGCTTCATCCGTTGGGTTGACTTGCGCCTGGAAATCCGAAGCGTCGCATTCTGTAGGCTTGCCCCTCACCCTAACCCTCTCCCCGCAAGAAGGGAGAGGGGACACGGTCGCATATGCCGCGCCGCTGGCGGACGACACCTCGTCTCGCGTGTCCTTCTCCCCGTTTACGGGGAGAAGGTGGCCGGCAGGCCGGATGAGGGGCAGTTCAAGCCATAGGCCCGACACAATTGCGGGCCGATAGTCGCTCAAGATCAGAAGATCTTGGCGAATTCCTCGACGTTCGAGGCGTCGTAGACGAACGGATCGGCCATCGCACCTTCGTTGTTCTCGCCGAGCTTGAGCTTGCCCATGCGCCCCATGCTCAGCTCCGCGCCGGGCTTGGCTTCGGCACCGTCAATCAGGTCGTTGGCGAGCATGGTGGCGGAATAGCCGAGGTCGATCGGGTTCCAGATCGCGAACGACTTGGAAGCGCCGGACTTGACGTGACCCGCCATCTCGGAGGGAAGGCCGAGGCCGGTGACGTTGATCTGCCCTATCTTGCCGGCGTCGGCAACGGCCTGGGCTGCGGCAACGATGCCGACCGAGGTGGGCGCGATGATCGCCTTAAGGTTCGGATGGGACTGAATGAGACCCTGCGTTTCGCGATAGGACTTGTCGGCCAGGTCATCGCCATAGACGGTGGTGACGATGTTGACGCCCGGATAGTTCGGCAGGACCTTTTTCATCTCCTCGATCCAGACGTTCTGGTTGGTCGAGGTCGCGGTGGCCGAGAGGATCGCCACCTCACCCTTGCCGTCGGGCAGGTTGTCGGCGGCCATCTTGACGCACATGTTGCCGATCAGCGCGCTCGACGACGGGTTCAGGTGCAACTGGCGGCCCTCCGGCGCCACGCCCGAATCCCAGGAGATCACCTTGATGCCGCGATCCATCGCCTTCTTCAAGGCGGGCACCAGCGCGTCGGTGTCGTTGGCCGACACCGCGATCGCATCGACCTTCTGGGCGATCAGCGAATTGATCACCTCGATCTGCCCTTCCGCCGTCGTGGTCGTCGGGCCTGTGTAGATCACCTCGACGCCGCCGATTTCCTTGGCGGCCTCTTGCGCACCCTTGTTTGCGGCCTCGAAGAAGCCGATGCCGAGCGCCTTGACCACCAGCGCGATCTTCTTGTCCGCCGCATGGGCGACGTTTGCGACGAGCGCCGTCGATACGGCGGCAGCCACGAGCAATGCCTTCCAGATCTTCATGTCCTAGTCCTCCCTGACTGGTTCTCCCCCTCCCCGCAGGCCTTATGCCTGCGAAGGAGCATTCTCCGCCGGGGCAGCCGCCTGAACGTCTGCGACGATCAGGCCGACGCCGGCATTCTCCAGCATCGCGGCTTCCCTGTCCTCGATGCCTGAATCGGTAATCACCGTTGCGATGCGCTTCAGGCCGCACAGGATGAGGCTGGAACGCTTCCTGAATTTCGACGAATCCACGAGAACGACGAGGTCGTCGGCCTGGTCGATCAGCTTCTGCTCGGCCTGGATCAGCAGCGGATCGGCCTCCATCAGTCCGAGCGGCCCCAGCCCCTGAGCGCCCATGAACATGCGGCGCGCATAAAAATTGCGCGTCACGTCGTTCTCGAACGGGCTCAGGATAATGTTCTGCTCGCGGTAGATCGTGCCGCCGGACAGCATCACCGTGTTCTTGGAGTGCTTGAGAAGGTGTTCTGCGATCGGAAACGAATTGGTGAACACCTGCATGCGCCGGTTGGCCAGGAAGTGCACCATCTGAAACGTCGTCGTGCCGCCGTTGATGATGATGGGCTCGCCGTCCTGGCAGAGCGCCACCGCCTCCTTGGCGATCGCCTGCTTCTGCCGGGTATGCAGCGTTTCGTTGACACTGAACGGGCGGCCGGCAAGACCGACGAACTGCGGCGGATTGATCGCTTCCGCACCGCCACGCACACGGCGCAGCCGCTTCTGCACATGCAGGGCCGCTATATCCCGCCTGATCGTCGCCTCGGAGCTGTCCGTCAGGTCCACGAGTTCGATCACCGTGACGACAGGCTTTTCCTGGACGGCCGACAGGATGATCCGGTGTCTTTCCTTCTCGTGCATGGCCCCTCCCTTGTGACTGTATGCTTCCATCATGATCGCGCATTGTCAATCACGATCGGTCATATTTTTTCATTGTGCAGCGCAATATGACTGTATTTGATCGTTTGTGATTGACACGGTCGCGATTTCCATGAGATTTGAAGGACGAAGTGGAGGTGCGGCCGATGGGTCGCGCGATAGAAGACCGGGAGGAAATACCGATGCTCGACACACAGGCGAACGGGCAACAATGCGCGCGCCTTGCCAATCTCTGGAACGAGGCGAAGGCGGCAGCAATGAGCGAGCCCGAACGTCTCCTCTATCGCTCCAACCTGCTCGGTTCCGACAAGCGCATCACCAATTACGGCGGCGGCAACACCTCGGCCAAGGTCATGGAGAGCGATCCGCTGGGCGGCGGATCCGTCGAAGTTCTCTGGGTCAAGGGCTCCGGCGGCGATGTCGGCACGATCAAGATGGACGGCTTCGCCACGCTCTACATGAACAAGCTGCAGGCACTGAAGGGACTTTACCGCGGCGTCGAGCATGAGGACGAAATGGTGGGCTACCTCCCCCACTGCACCTTCAACCTCAATCCGAGGGCCGCCTCGATCGATACGCCGCTCCATGCCTATGTGCCGCGCGTCCATGTCGACCACATGCACCCGGACGCGATCATCGCCATCGCCGCATCGGAGAACAGCCGCGACCTGACGCGGCAGATCTTTGGCGACGACATCGGCTGGTTGCCGTGGAAGCGACCCGGCTTCGAGCTGGGCCTGTGGCTGGAAAAGTTCTGCAAGGAAAACCCGAGCGCACGCGGCGTCGTGCTGGAGAGCCACGGCCTCTTCACCTGGGCCGACACGGCGAAGGAATGCTACGAGACGACGGTCGAGATCATCAACAAGGCGATCGCGTGGTTCGAGGCGAACAACACCGTTCCGACGTTCGGCGGCGCCGTCAAGCCGGTGCTTGCAGCTGACGAACGGCGTGCGGTGGCACAGAGGCTGATGCCGGTCATCCGCGGGCTGATCGGCGCTGAGGAAAGCAAGGTCGGCCACTTCGACGACAGCCAGGCCGTGCTCGACTTCGTGACGTCGAAGAACCTCGCATCGCTCGCAGCGCTCGGCACAAGCTGCCCGGACCATTTCCTGCGCACCAAGATCCGCCCGCTGGTGATCGATTTCGATCCTGCCGCACCGAATGTGGAGAAGACGCTTGCCGGATTGCCTGATGCGATCGTCGCCTACCGTGCCGACTATGCCGGCTACTATGAGCGCTGCAAGCGGAGCAACAGCCCGGCAATGCGCGATCCCAACGCCGTCGTCTACCTCGTCCCCGGCGTCGGCATGATCACCTTTGCCAAGGACAAGGCGACCGCGCGCATCTCTGCCGAATTCTACGTCAACGCCATCAACGTCATGCGCGGTGCGGCGGGCGTGTCCACCTATGTCGGCCTGCCGGAACAGGAAGCGTTCGACATCGAATACTGGCTGCTCGAGGAAGCCAAGCTGCAGCGCATGCCGAAGCCGAAGAGCCTGGCGGGCCGCATCGCGCTCGTCACCGGCGGTGCCGGCGGGATCGGCAAGGCGACGGCGCACCGGCTGATGGCCGAGGGCGCCTGCGTGGTGCTGGCCGATATCGACGAAGAGGCGCTTTCGGCAGCCCAGGCCGAACTTGCAGCACGCTATGGAAAGGACGTCGTCCGGTCGGTGGCCATGAACGTCACCGACGAGGCGCAGGTGGAAAAGAGCTTTACCGATACGCTCACCGAATTCGGCGGCCTCGACATCCTGGTCTCCAATGCGGGCCTTGCATCGTCAGCCCCGATAGAGGAGACGACGCTTTCCCTGTGGAACAAGAACATCGACATTCTCGCGACCGGCTATTTCCTCGTCTCGCGCGAAGCCTTCCGGATCTTTCGCAGCCAGAAGGCCGGCGGCAACGTCGTCTTCGTCGCCTCGAAGAACGGGCTTGCCGCCTCGCCCGGCGCCTCTGCCTATTGCACCGCAAAGGCCGCCGAGATCCATCTGGCCCGCTGCCTTGCGCTCGAGGGGGCATCCGAGCAGATCCGCGTCAACGTGGTCAATCCGGACGCCGTGCTGCGCGGCTCGAAGATCTGGACAGGCGAGTGGAAGGAACAGCGCGCCGCCACCTACAAGACCGACGACCTGGAGGCGCACTACCGCGAACGCTCGATGCTGAAGCGCAGCGTGTTCCCGGAGGACATCGCCGAGGCGATCTATTTCCTCGCCTCCGACATGTCGGCCAAGTCGACGGGCAACATCATCAACGTCGACGCCGGCAACGCGCAGTCGTTCACGCGGTAGGGATCGCGCGGGCGCCTTCCTTCATCTCGTGGAGGAGGCTGCCGCCTCGCGAAAAGACATTGAAACACAGGTTCTGGGAGGAACCGGGATGAGCATGATTTCAAGGGACGTGATCGCAGCCGAGAACGCAAAGCGTGAAGGCGCGCTGAGAAGCGATTACGCCCATCTCGGCGAGCAGCTGGCCCGCCGCGGCATCGATATCGATGCGGTCAAGCGGAAGGTCGCCGCCTACGCCGTCGCCGTACCCTCCTGGGGTGTGGGCACCGGCGGCACGCGTTTTGCCCGCTTTCCGGGCGCCGGCGAACCGCGCAACATCTTCGACAAGCTGGAGGACTGCGCCGTCATCCACGAACTGACGCGTGCGACGCCGACCGTGTCGCTGCACATCCCCTGGGACAAGGTCACCGATCTCGGCGCGCTGAAGGAAAAGGGAGCCGCCCTCGGCCTCGGATTCGACGCGATGAATTCGAACACCTTTTCCGACGCTCCGGGGCAGGAGCATTCCTACAAGTACGGCTCGCTCTCGCACGCCGATGCCGCGACGCGCCAGCAGGCGGTCGAACACAATATCGAATGCATCGAGATCGGCCGGAAGCTCGGTTCGAAGGCGCTGACTGTGTGGATCGGCGACGGCACGAACTTTCCCGGGCAGGCAGACTTCACGCGCAGCTTCGAGCGCTACCTGGATGCGATGAAGGCGATCTACCAGCACCTGCCCGACGACTGGCGCATCTTTTCCGAGCACAAGATGTACGAGCCGGCCTTCTATTCGACCGTCGTGCAGGACTGGGGCACGAACTACCTGATCGCCAAGGAACTGGGTGACAAGGCCTATTGCCTCGTCGACCTGGGTCACCATGCCCCGAACGTCAATATCGAGATGATCGTCGCCCGGCTGATCCAGTTCGGTAAGCTCGGCGGCTTCCACTTCAACGATTCCAAGTATGGCGATGACGACCTCGATACCGGTTCGATCGACCCGTACCGGCTGTTCCTCGTCTTCAACGAGCTTGTGAACGCCGAGGCGCGCAAGGCGGAAGGCTTTGCGCCGGCGCACATGCTGGACCAGAGCCACAACGTCACCGATCCGATCGAAAGCCTGATGCGGAGCGCCACGGAGGTCTGCCGCGCCTATGCGCAAGGGCTGATCGTCGACCGAGACGCGCTTGCCGGCTACCAGGACGACAATGACGCGCTGATGGCGTCGGAAACGCTGAAAACCGCGTTCCGCACCGATGTCGAGCCGATCCTGGCAATGGCGCGGCTTGAAGCCGGCGGCGCGATCGATCCGATCGCGACCTATCGGGCCGCTGGCTACCGGGCGAAGGTATCGAACGAACGGCCGTCGGTCGTCGGAGGGAGCGGCGGGATCGTTTGAGTTTTCTCTTCCCCCGCAGGGTGAAGAGAATTGAGAATGCCGAGCCCCGCCAAGTACAGAGCAGAGCGGTAACGCTTGCGCCTCGTGCCCCGGCTGCGCCACCCTCTCCCCGCAAGCGGGGGGGGATGGATGCCCTAAACCTTCACCGGCTGCACGACGAAATCCTCCGTGCCGAAGAACTTCAAATAGCGCTCGACCTCCGCCGGCTCGCCGGTGGCCTTTTGCGGATTGTCCGACAGCTTCACCGCCGGGCGGCCGCCGGCATCGCTGACCTTGCAGACCACCGAGATCGGATCGAGGCCGCGGAAGGGGTGCGGGGCGCAGCCGACGAAATCGTTCGTCAGGTTCGTGCCCCAGCCGAAGCTCATGCGAACGCGGCCCTTGAAATGCTCGTAAGTCTCGATGATCGTATCGACGTCGAGGCCATCGGAAAAAATCAGAAGCTTCTCGCGTGGATCCCGGCCCTTTTCCTTCCACCAGGCAATGATCTTCTCGCCGCCCTCGATCGGCGGAGCGCTGTCGGGACGGAAGCCGGTCCAGTCGGCCACCCAGTCGGGTGCGTGTTTGAGGAATGCCGCGGTGCCGAATGCGTCGGGCAGAACGATCAGCAGGTTGCCGCCGTAAAGCCGGTTCCAGTCCTGCAGCACCTTGTAGGGGGCTTCGGCCAGTTCGGCGTCGTTGCGCGCCAGCGCGGCTGCGACCATCGGCAGCTCATGGGCGTTGGTGCCCAGCGCCTCGAGATCGGTATCCATCGCCAGAAGCACGTTGCTGGTGCCGGAGAATGAATGGCCGATACCTTCCTTCAGCGCCTCGACGCACCAGCGCTGCCACAGGAAGGAATGGCGCCTGCGCGTGCCGAAGTCGGAAATACGAAGCTCCGGGTGCTGGCGCAAAAGCTCCACCTTCGACCACATCTTCGCCTTCGCCCGCGCATAGAGGACGTCGAGCGCAAACTGGCCCATCCCGCGCATGGCCGAGCGCGAACGCAGCTCGTTGATGATCGCAAGTGCGGGAATCTCCCACATCGTCGTGTGCGACCACGGGCCGTCGAAGGTAAGCTCGTACTGACCCTCCTTGCGCGACAGATGATACTCCGGCAGCTGGAACTCGGCGAGCCAGGCAAGAAATTCGGGCGCGAAGATCTGCTTCTTGCCATAGAAGGTGTTGCCGGCGAGCCAGATCATCTCCTTCTTGGTGAAGCGCAGCGTGCGCGCGAAGTCCAGCTGGTCGCGCAGTTCCTGCTCGTCGATGTCGTCGGCCAGACGCACGCTTTTCGTGCGGTTGATCAGCGAGAACGTGGCATTGACGTCCGGATAGAGCTTCCAGATCATCTGCAGCATCAGAAGCTTGTAGAAGTCGGTGTCCAGCAGGCTGCGTACGATCGGATCGAGCTTCCAGGCGTTGTCGTAAACGCGACGGGCAATATCCGTCTTGGTCATGAAATCGCACCTCGCTGCACTGCTTGCCGCCCGTGCCATCCCCTGCAGCGGAAAGACGAAGGGCGAATGAGGGTTGCGCGCACCATCACCGAAGCACTCATTGCACGCCTCCCGCCTGCCTAGCAAGACTTTGCGATGCCGCAGACAGGCGCAGCCTTAGAAAGATAAGCTCTTGTAAACTCATCGCCTTCAATCAATGCTAGCAGATGTTGATCAACCCTCGCTCCGGAGGCGCTTCATGGGTATCGAAAGCATCATCGTCTTTCTCATCGTCGGCGCGATCGCAGGCTGGCTGGCCGGCCTCATCGTATCTGGCTTCGGCTTCGGCCTGATCGGCAACATGGTCGTCGGCATCGTCGGCGCCTTCATCGCCGGATACCTGTTTCCGGCGCTGGGCATCAGCCTGGGCACAGGCGTCATAGCCGCTATCATCCACGCGACGATCGGCGCGGTCATTCTCCTGGTCCTGATCAAGATCGTCAAACGCGCATAAGCGCGGCTTGGCCGCCGTAAAAAGGGCGATCCGTCGATGCGCATGCGCGGGGATCGCCCACATTCGCCAAAGCCGCACGCGCTTGAAGTCTATCCTGCGGCTGCAGGGGCCCCGGGGAGCCCGGCGGCTGTCAGGCCGACGTACGAAAACCGATAGAGCCGTCGTGAAAAGCCATGCTGCGTGCTGACGGCGCCTCAGGGGGAGCACGCAGCCTCAAACTCTGCGATGACATCGGGTTCATTGTCATCACGCAGAACAGCATCGGCGCCGACCAGGTCAGGGTCCAGGTCAGCGGCCTCTTTTGTGAACGACGAAATGAAGAAGGCCTTCTTGCCTTCCCAAACCTCCCGCCCATCGATCAACGCGTAACAGGGCTGCGCCGATGCAAAATCTGCCTGCAGTTCATCGATCGTTGGCTGCGTCGTGGCCAATACGAACGCGGCTGCGATCAAAACCGACGTCATGGATTTTCGTCTCCGTTGGCTGAAGCCGATAAGAGCAGATTCAGTGTCCCAGGTCGATATCGCAAGCCGAATATACACACCCGCTTATGAAGCACGGCAGACATATCGAAGACGATGGGCGAAACCATTGAGGACTTCGAGGCCAAGGCAAAAATACGGAAGAGGAGAAGAGTAAAACTCAGGGAGACCAAACGGTGAGGAATGGTGCCCGGAGGCGGATTTGAACCACCGACACGCGGATTTTCAATCCGCTGCTCTACCAACTGAGCTATCCGGGCATCCTGGGTAGTTTCTTTGAGAGAAACCGTGGGGCGTTTGGTTTCGCCCCGGAAGCGAGCGGGGTTATAGCATCTTGCTCGACGGTGTCCAGCCCCCAGGGGATATTTTCGGAGGAAAAAACGAAGGCGGGCAAACGACTGAAATAGTTGAGGTTTCGGCTGGATTGATCGCACAGGCGATCAATCGTCATCCCCAGCCCTTGCCTCGTCGTCGCTGACGGGGATGGCGTAGGAGCCGGAAAGCCAGCGGTTCAGGTCGAGATCGCGGCATCGCTGCGAGCAGAAGGGGTAATGTTCACGCGCGGACGGCTTGCCGCATTCGGGACAGGGCCTCGTCTTGCGCAGCGGCTCGACCTTGGCGGCCGGCTTGTTATCGCCGTCCGACACGGTTCAGACCTCGGCCCAGCGGCGGTGCACGTCGTAGCCTTCGCCGGACAGGAGAGACAGCGTTTCCTGCAGCGGCAGGCCCACCACATTGGTGTAGGAGCCGACGAGCTTGACAACGAAGCTGCCCGCGATGCCCTGGATGCCGTAGCCGCCCGCCTTGCCGCGCCATTGGCCGGAGGCGAGATAGCTTTCAATATCGAGACCGGAGAGACGCTTGAAGCGGACCTTGGTGTCGACGATGCGCTGGCGCACCTTTTTGTCGGGCGTGATCAGGCAAACGCCGGTGAAGACCCGGTGGCTGCGGCCCGACAGCAGGTGCAGCGCGCTCGACGCCTCATCAACCATCTCGCACTTCGGCACGATGCGGCGCCCCACCGCCACCACCGTATCGGCGGCGAGGATGTAGCTGCCTTCGGCCGAGGGGTCGCCCTTGATTGCGGCAAGTGCTGCTTCCGCCTTGCCGGTGCAGAGCCGCCGTGCAAGCGAGCGCGGATGTTCGGCCTTCTTCGGGGTCTCGTCGATGTCCATCGGCATCAGCCGGTCCGGCTCGATGCCCATCTGCGCCAGAAGCTCGACACGGCGCGGCGAGCCGGATGCCAGGATGAGCTTGTTTGCGAATGCCATGAGACCTCGAGGGAGCCGGCGCGGCTGAAAAAGGAAGAACGCTTACTTGAAGCGGTAGGTGATGCGGCCCTTGGTCAGGTCGTAGGGCGTCATTTCGACAAGGACCTTGTCGCCGGCGAGAACGCGAATGCGGTTCTTGCGCATGCGGCCGGCCGTGTGCGCGATGATCTCGTGCTCGTTTTCGAGCTTCACGCGGAAGGTGGCGTTCGGCAGCAGTTCCGTTACGACACCGGGGAATTCAAGGACTTCTTCTTTTGCCATATTGTGGTGATGATCCCAAGTTGAGAGGCTGCAGGATGCCTGCCCCTCGAATTTTCGCGGAAACTACACAATAGAGGGTGTTTTGTGAACACCAATGATCAGGCTTTCTTCATTTGCCGGTTTTCCGGCCGTTTCCGCCTCAGGAGGAGACGGCCAGGCCGCGGCCGAAACGGCGCTCTATCAACGTTTCCAGATGGTCTCTGACCTCGCGATAGGCCGAGAGGATCTGCTCGCGCGTCCCTGATGCCACGGTGGGATCGGGGGTGGGCCAGTAGACGACTTCGACGGCGCTGGAGCGCGTCAATTCCAGCGCGGCGTGGTGAGCTTCCGGCGCAAGGGTGACGATCAGGTCGAAGTAGTCGTCCTCAAGTTCCTCGAGCGTACGCGGAGCATGATGGGCGACCGACAGCCCCACCTCTTCCAGCACCGCATCGACGAAGGGATCGCGCTCGCCGGGCCGGATGCCCGCAGAGGCGACATAGATGCCCGTCGGCAGGAGGCTGCGGGCGAGCGCCTCGGCCATCGGCGAGCGCACGGCATTCATCCGGCACATGAAAAGCACCGAACGGGGGCTGCGCTCCATGACCTTCCCCTCACCTGGGACCTGCCCCTCGCCTGGCGCCCCGCTCACCATGCCCGTTACCCGCGCCAATAGAGCACGCAGACCAGCGTGAAGAGACGGCGCGCGGTGTCGAAATCCAGCCTGATCTTGCCGGACAGGCGATCCATCAGCGTCTGCGAACCGTCATTGTGGATGCCGCGCCGCCCCATGTCGATCGCCTCGATCTGACTTGGGGTGGCGGAGCGGATCGCCTGGTAATAGCTCTCGCAGATCAGAAAGTAGTCCTTGACGATCCGGCGGAATGGGGTCAGCGAGAGGATGTGCGTGGCAACCGGCGCACCGTCCTGCGTGGAGATGGCGAAGATCAGCTTGGAATCCAGAAGCGACAGCTTCAGCCGGTAGGGGCCGCCGGAGTGACCCACCGGCTCGAAGACGTTTTCCTCGATCAGGTCGAAGATGGCCACCGCCCGCTCATGCTCGACATCCGGGGTGGCACGGCCGATCGTCTCGTCCAGCACCACGTCGCAGAGGCGAAAGGCGGGCATCCTGGTCATCCGTCATCATCCCCCCGGGTTGAGACGAATGGCGACCGAGCGCGCATGCGCGCCCAGCCCCTCGGCCTCGGCGAGGGTGACGGCCGCGGGCCCCAGCTTTCTCAGCTGATCGGGGCCAAGCCGCAGGATCGAAGTGCGCTTCATATAGTCGAGCACGGACAGGCCCGACGAAAAGCGCGCCGAGCGCGCGGTCGGCAGGACATGGTTGGAGCCTCCGACATAATCGCCGATCACTTCCGGCGTGTGCCGGCCGACGAAGATGGCGCCGGCATTGCGGATCGCGGGAACGAAGGTCTCCGCATCGGCCGTCGCAATCTCCACATGTTCAGCGGCGATGCGGTTTGCCAGCGGAACCGCGTCCGTCAGCCGGGGGACCAGTATGATCGCCCCGAAATCGCGCCAGCTGGCCTCGGCCGTCTCCGCGCGCTCCAGCGTCTTCAATTGCCGCGTAACGGCAATCTCGACGGCATCGGCAAGCGCCGGACTGTCGGTAATCAGGATCGATTGCGCCCCGCGGTCGTGCTCGGCCTGCGCCAGGAGATCAGCGGCCAGCCAGTCGGGATCGTTTTCGCCGTCGGCGATCACCAGAACCTCCGAGGGGCCGGCGATCATGTCGATACCGACCGTGCCGAAGACCTGGCGCTTGGCAGCGGCGACGAAGGCGTTGCCGGGGCCGGTGATCTTCGCCACCGGCGCAATCGTCCCGGTGCCGTAGGCAAGGGCTGCGACAGCCTGGGCGCCGCCGATGCGATAGATCTCGTCGACGCCGGCGATCCGGGCTGATGCGAGCACTGCGGGATTGATCGCGCCGTCCTTTGCCGGCACGACCATGACGATGCGGGGAACGCCTGCGACCTTGGCGGGAACGGCGTTCATGAGCACCGAACTCGGATAGCTGGCCGTGCCGCCGGGCACGTACAGGCCGACGGCGTCGATCGCAGTCCAGCGCGAACCGAGCCCGACGCCGATATCATCCTCGTAGATGTCATCCTTCGGCAACTGGCGGGCGTGGTGCTTCTCGATCCGCGCGGCCGCCAGTTCGAGAGCTGCAACCACGTCTGCGGGCGTCTGCCGATAGGCGGTCTCGACCTCGTCAGCACCGACGCGCATCGAGACCTTGTCGAAGTCCAGCCCGTCGAAACGACGCGTATAGGCGGCAAGCGCCTCGTCACCATTTTCGCGCACGTCGTCGATGATGGCGCGAACGGTCGCGTTCACGTCCTCCGAAACCTCGCGCTTCGTGGTCAGGAAGGCGGCGAACCGCGTTTCGAAGTCCTCGTCGCGAAAATCAAGCCTAATCGCCACTTGTCATATGTCCTGTCGTCTGGCGGTAGGTTCCGCCTTGCCATGCCCGAGAGAAAGATCCTCGACGCGCGATATGCCTTAGCCCGCCGGATGGCGCGGCTTCAAGCTGGTTTCCCATGCTCCGCCGGTATCTGCAAGCTGGCATTCGATGCATTCGACGTCGAGCGCAAACTGCGCATCGCCGGACATGACGAGTTCGACCGTCCCTTCCGGCCCTTCCCCCTGTGGCGTGAAGCGGATCGCCAGCAGCGAAAGCACGGCGGCGCGATCGTTCCGGTCGATGCCGATCGAACGCACCGCTCGCACACGCTTGAAAGCGATCATCGCGCGACGACGTTCGAAGCCCTTCGCCCGCCTGCCGGCCTTTTCCCAGACGAAGCGGTTCAGCGCGAGGGAAAAAACCCCATGCCGGGCGTCCCAGCTGACATCCTCCGCTTTGAACACCGCATCCTGCAGATGAGCGGAAACAATCGAGAGGTCGTCCGCATCGAGCGCAAGCAGTTTCAGACTGTCCATAATGCTCCTTTTCGGCGACCGGTGCGGCCGCGCCTCGTACACCAGGCCCGCCGCGCCTCAAACCACCGTTCCGTCGCCGGGCGGCGCACGAAGCATGCGGCATGAGGTCCTTGGGCCGTCTGTTGTCTCAGGAGATAGGACGGGACGCCGGCCAGCGCAACTGCCCGCCCGCCGGCTCACGGCACGACGGGCGGCAGGACGCAGCCTTGATCGTCACTCGCTGACGCGCTCGACCAGAGCGCCGCAACGTGTCAGCTTCTCTTCCAGCCGCTCGAAGCCACGGTCGAGATGGTAGACGCGGGACACCATGGTCTCGCCTTCGGCCGCAAGGCCCGCAATGACGAGCGAGACGGAAGCACGCAGGTCCGTTGCCATGACCGGCGCGCCGCGCAGCCGCTCGACGCCCTCGATCTTGGCCGTCTGTCCGGAGAGCGAGATCTTGGCGCCAAGCCGGGCAAGTTCCTGCACGTGCATGAAACGGTTTTCGAAAATCGTCTCGGTAATGTGCGAAACGCCCGACGACTTCGTCATCAGCCCCATGAACTGCGCCTGAAGGTCGGTCGGGAAGCCGGGATAGGGATCGGTGACGACGTCGACCGGCTTGATGCCGGCGCCGTTGCGCACGACGCGGATGCCGCTTTCGGTGGCGGTGATTTCGGCGCCGGCGCGGCGGATCGCCTCCAGGGCCGTGTCGAGCAGGTGCATATCGGTGCCTTCGAGCACGACGTCGCCGCCGGTCATGGCAACCGCCATGGCATAGGTGCCGGTCTCGATGCGGTCGGGAAGGACGCGATGCCGGGCGCCCGAAAGCGAAGAGACGCCTTCGATGGTGATCGTGCTCGTGCCCGCGCCGGTGATCTTCGCGCCCATGGCGTTCAGGCACTTGGCCAGGTCCTGCACCTCCGGCTCGCGGGCCGCGTTGCCGATGACGGTGGTGCCGCGCGCAAGCGTGGCCGCCATCATCATCACATGCGTCGCACCGACCGAAACCTTCGGGAAGGTATAGCGGGCGCCGATCAGGCCGCCGTCGGGTGCGGTCGCCTCGACATAGCCGCCGTCGATCTCGATCTTCGCGCCCAGCGCCGCCAGCCCCTCGATGAAGAGGTCGACAGGACGCGTGCCGATGGCGCATCCGCCGGGCAGCGACACCTTCGCCCTGCCCTCTCGGGCGAGAAGCGGACCGATGACCCAGAAGCTTGCGCGCATGCGCGAGACCAGCTCGTAGGGGGCGGTGGTATCGACGATGTTGCGCGAGGTGAAGTGGATCGTGCGCGAATAGCCCTCGCTCTGGCGCTCGCGGCGGCCATTGACCGAGATGTCGGCGCCATGGTTGCCGAGGATGCGGATCAGCTGCTCCACGTCGGCGAGATGCGGCACGTTTTCCAGCGTCAGCGTATCGTCCGTCAGGAGCGAGGCGATCATCAGCGGCAGGGCTGCGTTCTTGGCGCCGGAAATGGGAATGACGCCCTTGAGCTCGTTTCCGCCTACAATCCTGATACGATCCATGTGTACCTACGGGGCTGCGCCCGCCTTTCTCAAACAACCGGCTCTCGGGAGAGGGGCCTCCTTAGAGCATTGCAACGCAAAAATGAAGCCTCCCGCGCAGTGTGAGCCATCGGCCCGTGCGCGGCCATATCGTCGAAGGGGCCGACGCTCGCCGAAGCCGCCTCGCCAGGCCGCTTCTGCAGCTCCGGGAGGCCTGATCGATGTGCACATTTCCCCTCACGCCGGAATCGGCGCCGAAACCACTCTAGACGTCCGATTCGTCCGATTTTGCGGCAGGCAGGCCATCGGTGTCATCGGCAGCCCCCGCACGGCGGGCGCGCGCCTGCTGCTTGCGGCGCGCGAGATTGTCGCGGAGCGTCTTCGAAAGCCGCGCCTTGCGCTCGTCGGCCCGCGCTCGCACCGCCTCGCTTTCCCGCGCCTTCGCGCCGGTCCCCTTTACGCCCGCGGCCGGTTTGCCGGTCCCTGTCTTCTCTTCGTCTTCCATGCCCCATCGATAGCGCGAAACGACCGTCCGCAAAAGCACGGCGACGTTTTCCGGAATTTGTTGTCCCCATGATGCGTTTGCGGCTTGCATAGGGGGTAAGACTGTGGCAATAGGCGCCTCGCTTGACGCGAATGCAGACAAACTGCTTCGCCAGATGCTGCTATAGCTCAGGGGTAGAGCACTCCCTTGGTAAGGGAGAGGCCGAGAGTTCAAATCTCTCTAGCAGCACCATTTTCCCAGCCTACAAACCATAAATAAATCCCGACGAGAAGCCGATCGGCTCGCGTCGGCACCATTTGGCGGGGGGCAATTGGCGCTCTGGGTTTCATTAGATCAACGAATCATGACATGAGTCCCCGATAGTACAACGTGGATGGCAACAAAAATGACTTTTGAACTGCAGGATGGAACTGTGGTGTCCCCTTCGACGCCGTTGTTCATCACCGGCTCAGGTCGGTGCGGCACGACACTGATGCGTCGTCTGATCGTGGACAGCTCTGCCGCCGTGATCCCGCCAGAGAACTATGCTTTGGGCAACGTCGAGCAGTACACGGGGACGACCCAGGAGGACTGGGATCAGCACTGCGCCGGCGCGATCCGCCGGGCAACGACCAATCGGAAGAACTGGCGCACCTACGGTATCGATGCAAAAGACGCAATCCGTCTGTTGTCGTCCATCCCGCCACAGGAGCGAACCACTTCGAATTTTTGGCACGCCTTCCACGCAATCTATGCCGTCGCAGTCGGCAAACCCAGTCAATCTCGCTGGGGAGACAAGACGCCGCGCAATGTTGATCGTGTCGATCATATTGTCTCGATTTTCCCGTCAGCACGTTTTGTGTTCATGGTCCGGGACGTTCTTGATGTTACCTATTCCTACGCGACAATGGGCCTCAAGAAACGGGAAGGAAACTATCTCTACGGTGCAAAGCGCTGGCTCGATGCCAACGAACATATCAAGTCCCATCTTGAGAAGTACCAGGCGCAGACGATTGTCGTAAGATATGAAGATCTCGTCATGTGTCCCGATGACACAGTGGCACGAGTGCTTGATTTCGCCGAACTTCCCCGCAGCAGTGGCGGGATGAACGAATCGGAGGCCAAAGACATCACGACGTATAAGCATTTGAACAATGCGCTTGGTGAGGTTCGAGGCGATTTCATTGGCAAGGGTCGCTCCGGCCTTCCGACAGAAGTGCGGGATGCGATCTGGGAAGTCGCTGGCACGCGCGATCTCCAGAGGTTCTTCGGATATTCAGCAGATTGAGCCTTAGCTTGCGTCCAGCAGGGACTTTGGTGCCGGCATCGCTCTCCGACCTCACCACATCAAGGGCGAGGCCCTAGATGGTCTTCGACTTCTCGCAGAGGCAGGGGCGACAAGATAGATGTCACCGCCATCGATGTTAAATGTATGACGATCAGAAACGAGCCGTTCACCTAATCGGCATGGCCAAGCTCTCCACAGACAATGTGGCCGACTGCATCATTCATCTGGATGGCCTCATTGCGCAGCGAAGCGCAGATTTCATCCTGTAGCTCGATATCTGTCCCGCGCAGCGGTTTCCGCAAAGGCGCCCTCCCCTTTACGCCGCGACCCGCCGCTGTCGTAACAGGAACACCGTCGCCGCCGCGCTGAGGGCGGCCATGGCGAACCAGGTGAGCGCGTAGACGAGGTGGCTGTTGCGGAAGCGGACGACCGTGAGGCCGCCGATCGGCAGACCGCCGGGATTTGCGGTCGCGTCCGCATCGATGAAATAGGGGGCGACGGAAGGCAGGTGGGCGGCGGCGGCGATCGCGTCCACATCCCGCGAATACCAGCGGCCGGCACCGGGATCGTTGGTGCGCAGGAAGGCGCCGCCGGGCTCCGTCAGGCGCAGCAGGCCGGTGATGCTAACAATGCCGGGGATTTCTCCCTCGGCGCGCGAGGACGCGTCCCTGCGGCCGGCCGGCACGAAGCCGCGATTGACCAGGATCGCCGTGCCGTCCGCCTGGCGGAGCGGCGTGACAACCCAGAAACCGGCACCGAGATCGGTGACCGCCTGAACCAGCACTTCCTTGTCGTGAACGTAGGTGCCTTCCGCCGTGACTCGGCGATACTCCTCGTCCTTGCCGTCGAAACCGGCCCAGAGTGCCGGTGGCGGCGCCGGCACGGCTTGCGCATGCACGCGGGCATCGACACGGGCGATGAGGTCCAGCTTCCAGAACAGCCGCTGCACCTGCCAGGCGCCGAGGGCGACGAAAGCGACGGTGAGAAACAGCATCGCGCCTGCAAAGAGCAGGCGCGCCGCAGGACGGCGGGAACGCTCGGTTTCCGCCTTGCCGTCATGCCTTGGGGGATCAAGGGCCATGGGGCGGTCCCCTGATGTCAGGGCATGTTCTTCATCATCTCTGGCGACATGGGCATCATGTTCGTGTTGAGGTGATGCATGACCCAGAAGGAGCCGGCGAGCATGATCGCCACTATGATCAGCGTGAAGATCAGCGCCATCACCGTCCAGCCGCCCTCCGAACGCGGGTTCATGTGCAGGAAGCAGATCATGTGGACAACGATCTGGACGGCTGCGAACACCATGATCAGGACGGCGGTCAGGATCTTGCTGTCGAAGACCTCGCCCATGACCAGCCAGAAGGGAATGGCGGTCAGGATGACGGACAGGACGAAGCCGATCATGTAGGTCTTGAGCGAGCCGTGGCCGGCATCGTGACCGTGGCTGTGGCCGTGATGGACGTTATGGGCGTCCTCGTGGGCGGGTGCGTGGGCTTGCGAACTCATCCGAGAACTCCCATCAGGTATACGAAGGAAAAGACGCCGATCCAGATGACGTCGAGGAAGTGCCAGAACATCGACAGGCACATCAGGCGGCGGCGGTTTTCCGGGATCAGACCGCGCATCTTCACCTGTACCATCAAAGTGACGAGCCAGATGATGCCGAAGGTGACGTGCAGGCCGTGGGTGCCGACGAGTGTGAAGAACGACGACAGGAAGGCGCTACGGCCCGGACCTGCACCCTCGTGGATGAGGTGGTAGAACTCGTAAAGCTCCAGCCCGAGGAAGGCGAGACCGAAGAGACCGGTCACGCCGAGCCAGAAGAGCGTCTCCATCTTGGCATTGCGCTCCATCTGGAGCATGGCAAAACCGTAGGTGATCGACGAGAACAGCAGCATCGCCGTATTGATGGCGACGAGCGGCAGATCGAAGAGGTCGGCCGGCGAAGGGCCGGCCGCGTAATTGCGGCCGAGCACGCCGTGCGTGGCAAACAGCACGGCGAAGATGAGGCAGTCGCTCATCAGGTAGATCCAGAAGCCCAGCATGGTGCTGCCTTCGGGATGATGGTCCTCTTCCAGGTAGAACTGGGGAGCCTCTGCTTCTTGTGTCTGTGCTTTCTCAGTCATGTCAGGTCCGTTCCGCCAGCAGCTCGGAGCGCGCGTCCTCGGTTGCGGTCACGGTCTCGGCGGGGATGTAGAAGTCCCGGTTGTAGTTGAAGGTGTGGCCGATCGAGACGGCGATGATGGCGATGAAGGACACGACCACCAGCCACCAGATGTACCAGATCAGCGCGAAGGCGAGCGCGATGCTCAGCGCAGACAGGACGACGCCGGTGCCGGTGTTCTTCGGCATGTGGATCGGCTTGAAGCCGCCGAGCGGACGCTCGTAACCGCGGTTCTTCATGTCGTACCAGCTGTCGTGGTCGTGAACGACCGGCGTGAAGGCGAAGTTGTACTCCGGCGGCGGCGAAGAGGTCGACCACTCCAGCGTACGGCCGTTCCACGGATCGCCCGTCAGGTCGCGCAGCTGGTCGCGCTTCAGGAAGCTGACGACGAGCTGGATGATGAACGAGGCGATACCGAGCGCGATCAGGCCTGCGCCGAAGGCGGCGATGATGAACCAGATCTGCAGCGAGGGGTCCTCGAACTGGCTGACGCGGCGGGTGACGCCCATCAGGCCGAGCACGTAGAGCGGCATGAAGGCGAAGAAGAAGCCGATCTGCCAGAACCAGAAGGAGCACAGGCCCCAGAACCGGTCGAGCTTGTAGCCGAAGGCCTTGGGCCACCAGTAGACGACGCCGGCCATCAGGCCGAACAGCACGCCGCCGATGATCACGTTGTGGAAGTGAGCGATCAGGAACAGCGAATTGTGCAGCACGAAGTCGGCGGGCGGGACGGCGAGAAGCACGCCCGTCATGCCGCCGATGACGAAGGTGAACATGAAGCCCACCGTCCAGTACATCGGCAGCTCGTAGCGGATGCGGCCGCGATACATGGTGAAGAGCCAGTTGAACATCTTCGCCCCGGTCGGGATCGAGATGATCATGGTGGTGATGCCGAAGAAGGCGTTCACGGAGGCGCCCGAGCCCATCGTGAAGAAGTGGTGAAGCCACACGAGGTAGGACAGGATCATGATCACGCAGGTGGCGTAGACCATCGAGGCATAGCCGAACAGGCGCTTGCCGCAGAAGGTGGCGACGACTTCGGAGAAGATGCCGAAGGCCGGCAGGATGAGGATGTAGACCTCCGGGTGACCCCAGATCCAGATGAGGTTCACATACATCATCGGGTTGCCACCAAGGTCGTTGGTGAAGAAGTTGGTGCCGGCGTAGCGGTCGAGCGACAGCAATGCGAGCGTTGCGGTGAGGATCGGGAAGGTGGCGACGATCAGGATGTTGGTGCAAAGCGACGTCCAGGTGAAGATCGGCATCTTCATGAAGCTCATGCCCGGGGCGCGCATCTTGACGATGGTCGCGATCAGGTTGATGCCTGAAAGCGTCGTGCCCACACCTGCCACCTGCAGGCCCCAGATGTAATAGTCGACACCGACGCCGGGACTGTAGTCCGCGCCCGACAGCGGTGGATAGGCGAGCCAGCCGGTCCGCGCGAACTCGCCGACGAAGAGCGAGATCATGATGATGATCGCGCCTGCGGTCGTCATCCAGAACGAGAAGTTGTTCAGGAAGGGGAACGACACGTCGCGAGCGCCGATCTGCAGCGGCACGACGTAGTTCATGAAGCCCGTGACGAAGGGCATCGCCACGAAGAAGATCATGATCACGCCGTGGGCGGTGAAGATCTGGTCATAATGGTGCGGGTTGAGGTAGCCCTCGTTGCCGCCGAAGGCAATCGCCTGCTGCATGCGCATCATGATGGCGTCAGCGAAACCGCGCAACAGCATGATGATGGCCAGCACGATATACATGATGCCGATCTTCTTGTGGTCCACGGAGGTGAACCACTCGTGCCAGAGGTAACCCCAGAGCTTGTATTTGGTGATCAGCGCAAGCACGGCGAGGCCACCGAGCGCAACGGCGATGAACGTCACCACGACGATGGGCTCGTGGTACGGGAAGGACTCCAAGGTGAGCCTCCCGAAGATGAATTGTGTCAGGGTCGTATTACCAAACATCGGTCTGTCCAAATCTGCCAGAATGCGGCCTTAAGGCTGCGTGCTTTCATTCGTATTCAGTTGCGCCGGGGCCGGACCGCCCTGGCTGCCCTCCGGCATCGCGTGGCCCTGATGGGCGTCGTGATTCATGCCATTCATCGACGAACCGCCCTCGTCGACACCTTCCGCGGGTTCTTCGCTGCGGGGCGGATTGCCAGTCGCCGGATGCGTGGCACCGGGCGCCTCTTCATCGGCGTGGCGGTTGTCGTATTCCAGCTTCTGGCGGTTCTCGTGGCTTTCGACGCCGCCGCCACCCATCATGTCGATGTGCATCATTTCGCTCATGCACATCTGGCCGGGATGGACGCACATGTTGAGGATGGCGTTGAACAGCCCGTCTTCGACGGTTGCGAAGTAGCGCACCGGCTCCTTGATGCTCGGCTTTTCGAGCTTGAGGTACGCGTCGCGGTTCAACGCCGTGCCGTTCTGCTTCACGCGAGCGACCCATTCATCGAAACCGCCCTGCTGCAGGCCGTGAAAGCGGAAGCGCATGTGCGAGAAGCCATCGCCGCTATAGTTGGCGGACAGACCTTCGAAGTTGCCTTCCTTGTTGATGACGGCGTGCAGCTTCGTCTGCATGCCGGGCATGGCGTAGATCATGCCTGCGAGCGCGGGAACGTAGAAGGAGTTCATCACCGAAGACGCGGTGATCTTGAATTCGATCGGCACGTCGACCGGCGCTGCCATCTCGTTGACGGTCGCGATACCGTATTCGGGATAGAAGAACAGCCACTTCCAGTCCAGCGCCACGACTTCCACCACCAGCGGCTTGGTTTCGGCCGGGATCGGGCGCTCGGCGTCGATGCGGTCGAGCGGCCGGTAGGGGTCGAGTTTGTGGGTGCTGATCCAGGTGATCGCGCCGAGCGCGATGATGATCGCCAGCGGCGCCGACCAGATCACCACCTCAAGGCCCGTGGAGTGGTGCCACTCGGGATCGTACTTGGCGTTCGCATTGGAGTTGCGATACCGCCAGGCGAAGAAGAAGGTGAGGCAGACCACCGGCACGATGATGAGCAGCATCAACACGGTCGAAACCACGATGAGGTCTCGTTGCTGCATGGCGATATCGCCGGAAGGCGACATGACGACCATGTTACAGCCGGACAGGGCCAGCAGGAGCGGGAGAACGAACAAGCGTCCGACGAATTTTATCTGGTTAGACATTTCGGGCCTGAATTTGCATTTGTCTAGTTTGGGACTAATCGCGCCAGTGCATGTACGGGAATAGGGCTGTTCGTCGCAGTGCAACAAATTGTCGCAATGCAACATGACAACCATTGGATTAGCCAGCACCCGAACGCCACCAATGGGGGCTGCCGCGGCCTGCAGTTCGTCAATCTAGGACGCGAATTTTGCCCGACCAGTGAGAGCGCGCTGCTGTTCGGCCGATTTTTCGCACAGTTCCTTGATCTCCGGCGTTCTTTGATCAACATTCCCTTGAGTGGCGGATATTCGCCAGGAGGAAAATTATGAGTTCGGTCGCCCATCCATCATCATCAGGCTTCGAAAGAGACGCGCGCCTCATCCACGGTGACAAACCGGTTGCACCGGGCAGTATTGCGATGGGTGTGATTATCGGTCGCATGTCGGAGTTTTTCGATTTCTTCGTCTACGGCCTGGGTTCCGTGCTCGTTTTCCCCAAGCTGGTCTTCCCGTTCGCGCCGAGTCCGCTTGCGGCCATCATGATGTCGTTTGCGATTTTCCCGCTCGCCTTCCTCGCGCGGCCGGTCGGCTCCTTCGTCTTCATGTGGATCGACCGAAACTTCGGCCGCGGAACCAAGCTCACCGTCGCCATCGTCGTTCTCGGCGGCTCGACCGCGTCGATCGCCTTCCTCCCCGGATATGAATCGATCGGCTACTGGTCTGTGGCGCTTTTGGCGCTCTTCCGTCTCGGACAGGGCTTCGCGCTTGGCGGGGCCTGGGACGGGCTTGCCTCGCTTCTGAGCCTGAACGCGCCGCCGAACCGCCGCGGCTGGTATGCGATGATCCCGCAGCTCGGCGCGCCCTTCGGCTTCGCGCTCGCCAGCATTCTGTTCGGCTACTTCGTCTCCAATCTTTCGGAAGCCGACTTCCTCGACTGGGGCTGGCGCTTTCCGTTCTTCGTCGCGTTCGCGATAAACGTGGTGGCGCTGTTTGCGCGCCTGCGCATCGTCGCAAGCCCGGAATTCGGCGCGGCGATGGAAGCGCAGGAATTGCAGGCGCGGCCGGTCTTCGAGATGCTCAGCGTGCATGGCCGCGACGTCGTTCTCGGCGCTTTCGCCCCGCTTGCAAGCTTTGCGATGTTCCACCTCGTGACGATCTTCCCCTTGAGCTGGATCACCCTGCATGGCGGCCAGACGACCAGCGAGTTCCTGCGCGTGCAGGTCATCGGCGCGGCGGTCGGCCTCGTGGGCATCGTTCTGTCAGGCGTACTCGCAGATCGCATCGGCCGGCGCAGCCAGCTGATGGTGGGCGCGGTGATCATTGCGCTGTTCTCCTTCTCCGCACCGTTCCTGCTGGAGGCCGGCAGCACGGGCCAGGATGCGTTCATCATCATCGGCTTCGGCATCCTCGGCCTTTCGTTCGGCCAGGCCTCCGGCGTGGTCTCCTCGCGCTTCGGCCAGTACTACCGCTACACCGGGGCCGCGCTCACCTCCGACCTCGCCTGGCTTGTCGGGGCCGCCTTCGCGCCCCTCGTCGCACTCGGCCTAGCCAGCAACTTCGGCATCATCTTCATCGGCGGCTATCTCATCTCCGGGGCAATCTGCACGCTCGTGGCGCTGGGCGTCACACGCGCGCTCGATCAGAACAGGTAGTTGCCGGGCGCTCCTGCCTGAAGCGGATATCGCGGGCCGGCCCCAGGGTGCCGGCCCGCTTTCTTTTGCGGCCGGGCGGACTGAAAGCGAGATGAGCGCACACAGCCCGCACAACTGAGCCGCTAGTGCCACGGCGCGGTGATCAACTGCCGTTCACATGAAAATTACCAATCCTGTCAGCCACCTGCGGAACAAACAAGCCGGTCCAGCCGTCTTTATGTCAGGTGCTTGTCACTGCACCTGCTCGGATTGGAGACCGAGCCAATTCCGGCGGGCATGCCCCGCCGGCCTTTTTTTTGCCCAATCCACCGCAACACCGGATATTGCCTGATGCGGGTTCGAGCTGTAGCCGCCGCCGATCGCGTCGGTCGTCTGTTGAATTCAGCTATGTTTCGCGGATGACTGGCGGCCTTCGAGCAGGTCAATCTGGATCTGCTGGAGTTCCGCCAGACGCTCCCACTGGTGCGCCATCTGATGGTCGATCATATCGTGCAACTGTCGGATTTCGAGCTCGGCGCGCAGGTTGACCATGTAGTCGTTCTCGGCGCGCAACCGGTCCTTTTCCTCCTGCCGCTTCTGGCTCATCATGATCACCGGCGCCTGCAAGGCTGCGACGCAGGAGAGCACCAGATTGAGGAGGATGAAGGGATAGGGGTCGAAGCCGCCGCCAAGGAGGCCGACAACGTTGTAGGCCATCCATCCGACCAGCACGCAGCAGAAAGTGATGATGAAACCCCAGGAACCGCCGAAGGCCGCCACGTTGTCGGCGGCGCGCTGACCGAATGTCGTCTCCTGATCCTTCCGAAGCGTGCTGGCCGCACTGACCTGGACCGAAGAAATGCCGCGCTCGAAGCTGTCCAGCACCTGCCTGTCCAGGTTGGAAAGTTCTCCCCGCTCCTCTTCGAGCATGTCGGCAACGTAACGGCGGCGATATTGCGACAGGTCGGCCGAGCAGATGCGGCTTTCCGGCGTCCATTCCGCGACGTCCCTGGCAATCAGGCCGTAGATTCCCGGGCGGATGGCCGAAGCGTGATAGAGCCGCGCAGGGGGAAACGACTTTCCGCATACGGCGCAGGTGAGCATCTTGCCTCCTGCGGCGCCCGATCCGTTCCTGACCATTCCGGCCTCATCTACAGTCACGACAACGACGGCCGCGAAAGCGGCCCCAAGCAGACTATAGCGCGACCGGACGGGGCGGCAACCGACATTCCGTGCGCCCGAGGCGCTAGGCGGTAGCTCCCCTCGTCCGTGTCTGATGGATCTCGATCAGGCTCGGACCGTTGCGGGCGCCGGCCGCCTTCAGCGCCGCGCCGAGATCGGCAACATCGGCAAGGCGTGTGCCCGGGACACCGTAGGCCTTCGCAATATCGAGAAAATCCGGCGCCGACGGCTTCACGCCCTCGGGCTCGATCCCTGACTCAACCATGTAGTTCTCGATCTCCTGGTAGCCGTCATTGTTCCAGACGAGGAAGATCACCTTCGCGCCCGCATCCACGGCCGATCCGACCTCGGCCAGCGAAAACTGGAAGCCACCGTCGCCGGTGAGACAGACGACCGGGCGACCGGGGGCGCCGATTGCCGCACCGATCGCGGCCGGTGGACCATAGCCCAGGGCGCCGAAGCCGGTGGCAGCATTGAACCAGGACTGGGGGCGGTCCACGTCGAGGTAGAGATTGCCGGCATAGACGGCCTGCGTGGAATCACCCACCACGATCGCATCCGGCAAGGCCTTGTAGATCATGCCGAGAACGCCGATCTCGGTGCGGATCTTCGGCGTCTGTTCCTCCCAGGCGGCCTCGCGCGTCGAACGCGCCCGCTCGGCGCCGCCGCTGCTGCGGGCGGCGACCAGGGGGAGCAGGCCATCGACTGCGGCTTCGACAGTGGAAAGCACGGGCAGATCGGTGCGGGGCTCGCGGGAGAGCTGCAGGGCATCGATATCGACCCGCACGAAGGACGGCAGCGCCGGAAACGCGCCGTCGACATACATGTCGTAGTCCGTCTGGCCCATCTCCGTGCCAAGGCCGATGACGAGGTCGGCATCGGCAATCAGCGCGCGTGTCGCCTTAAGGCTTGGGCTTGCCGGAACGCGCAACGGATGGTTTGCGAGCATGCCGCGGGCATTGGTCGTCAGCACGACGGGCGCGTCGAGCCTTTCCGCCAGCGCCGTGACCGACCGGTCGGCGGACGCCGCCCCGCCGCCACACATCAGTACGATGCGCTTTGCGCCGTCACACAGCGCTGCAAACGCCTCGAGCGTCGCCCTGTCGGCGCTCGGGCGCGCCGGACGCGTCGGCTTGAGCGAGATGTCGCCGGCCGGAAGCGGCATGACGTCCGTCGGGATCTCGATATGCACCGGCCCGGGGCGGGCCGAGCCCATGATCGAAAAGGCGCGCGCGATGACGGATGGAAGATCGGCGGGATCGACCAGCGTGTGCGAATAGAGCGCAAAGCTCTTCATCATCGCGGCCTGGTCCGGCAGCTCATGCAGGAGACCGCGCCCGTGTCCGAGGGAGTTCCTGCGGTTGACGCCGGAAATGACCAGCATCGGCACGGAATCCTGGCGCGCCTGCGCCATGGCCGTGATCGTATTGGTCAGGCCAGGCCCGGTGATCACCAGTGCTACGCCGGGCTTTCCGGTCACGCGCCCATAGCCATCCGCCATGAAGCCGGCACCCTGCTCGTGGCGCGGCGTGATGTGGCGGATCTTCGAGCCGGCAAGGCCACGATAGAGCTCGACGGTATGAACCCCGGGAATGCCGAAGACCACCTCGACGCCATTTGCCTCCAGGAGGTCCACCATCGCCTCTCCGACAGTCTTGATCCTCGTCATGCGCGCTTTTCCTTCCTGAAGCCCGAGCGGGCGGCCAGCGCGGCCATCCGCCGGCAAGCTTCGTCGATCTTCTCGTCCGGAACGGTCAGGCTGATGCGGATGAAGTCGCCAGCCCCCTCGCCGAACGACGATCCCGGCATTACGGCGACCTGCTCCTCGTCGAGCAGCGCCCAGGCGAACGCCTCGCCGTCCATCCCCGTTCCGGCCACATCGACGACGATGAACATGCCCGCTTCCGGAGGGAGCGGTCTCAGCCCCGGAGCCTCGCCGAGGGCTGTGACGATCCGGTCGGCACGCCGCTTGTAGGATGCACGCATCTTTGCCGAGGTATCGATCGGGTTGGTTAGGGCGTATGCCGTCATGTCGGCTATGAAAGGCTGCACGCCGAAAAGCATCGTCTCGGAGACGGAAAGCAGGCGGCTGGCAAATTCCGCCGGGCCGACCGCCCAGCCACTTCTGAACCCCGGGGCGGCATGCGACTTTGAGATGGACGAGCAGACGATCGTCCGCTCCGCCAGCTCCGCATCGTCGAATGGCGAGGCGAAGGCGCCTGAAAAGACCAGTTCCTCGTAAACCTCGTCGCAGACGATCCAGAGATCGTGCCTGCGGCACACTTCGCCGATCGCAGCAATCTCGCCTGCCGTCAGCACCGCGCCGGTTGGATTGTGCGGTGTGTTGAGCAGCAGTACGCGGCATTGCGGCGTCACCGCCCGCTCAAGGTCGTCCGCCTGCATGTGAAAGCCGTTTTCCGCGCGCAGCGGCACGGTGACCTGGTCGGCGCCGGTGGCCCGAATGACGCCTTCATAGGTCGCATAGAGCGGGTCGCCCACCAGGACGGCATCGCCTTTTTCCACCAGCCCGAGCATGACGGCAAAGAGTGCCGTCTGCGTTCCGGGGAAGCAGAGCACGTTGTCGCTCGTGATATCCGCGCGGCGCTTGGAATATTTCTCGACCAGCGCCTTTACCACCGGCGGTTCGCCGCGGCCGTTGGAATAGCGGTAGCGGCCGGCATGCATGGCGCGCGTTGCCTCGGTGAGCAGGGCATCGTCCGGGGGCAGGTCGGGCTCGCCGATCGTCAGCTCGATGATGGGCTCGCCCTTGTCCTTGCGGCGACGCGCCTCGATGTGGATCGCCCACTTTTCGGAACCGAGGCTTGCGAGCCTTTCGGTGATGGATGCGTAGCGCATCGCCGTTCTCCCATTCCTATTGCGTTGTCGCCGGCGCCCCGATCGGCAGGCCGATCAGCGCCTCGATCGAAGTCAGAGCGATGGAAACCAGCTCGCGTTCCTCGAACAGTTCACCGGCAAGGCATCCTTCCAGCCACAGGCCGTCGAGGAGGCCGTTGATGGCGATCGCCAACGACCGGCAGCGCGCGGGATCAGCCTCCTGCCCCCTGGCCTGCAGGAAATCCGCCAGCAGGCTCTCCAGCGCGTTGCGGAACCCGAGATAGCCCTCGCGGTGAATTGCCGCGAGCTGCGGATCGACGCTGACGCGGCTGATGAAAGATGCCCAGAGCGAGAGACTCCGGCCGTTTGCCACCGGCTCGGTGAGGTTTATGACGATGAACGAGCGCAGCCGCTCCTCCGGGTCGCCCGTCACCCGCTCCGCCTTTTCCGTCAGCCGCGCGATCACCACGCGGTAGGCTTCCTGCAGGATGTGTTCCTTGGAGGCGAAATAATGCCGGATGAGCCCCGCGGTGACCCCGGCCTTGATTGCGATCTGGCGCACCGTCGCACCCTGCAACCCGCTTTCGGCAATGCAATCCAGCGTCGCCTCGATCAGGTCATGGCGGCGCTCGCCTTCAGGCGCACGGTGGAAGGTGCGCCGGCTCATGCCGCGCGCCGCAGGACCGGGCGGGTCAGGCAGGTCGGACCGCCTTCGCAGGCAATGCAGAGCGCATCGGCCTCGAAGGTCTCCACCACGCAGCCGGCTTCCTCCATCGCCGCCTTCGTCTTGGGGAAGCCAGCGACCATGATCACCTCGTTCGGCCGCGTCGGCAGAACGTTGAGCGACAGGCCGTTGCTGGCATGAAACTCGTCCGCCGGCGCCTCGATCAGGCGAATGCCGCGCTTCTTCAACAGTTGGTAGAACGCAGCCGGCAGAAGCGGCGCGAATACGAGCGCCAGGTCGCCCGCAAGCGGGCTCATCACGCTCATCAGGTGCAAGCAGGCCTCCTCGCCCTGCCAGAGCGGCAGGTCATAGGCGAGCACGGCGACGCCGTGAGGGGCAAGCATCTGCGTCAGCTGGTCGATGCCTTCCTGGTTGGTGCGCACGCCGCGGCCGACGACCAGCGTCTTTGCGTCCAGCCAGATGCAGTCGCCGCCCTCGACGGTGCCCGGGGACTCGATCCGTCCGAGGATCGGGATCTGGCGTTCGGCATAGGCCTTCTCGTGCAACTCCGTCTCGTCCACGCGCAACGGCTTGCCCATGCGCAAGAGGATGGCGCCGTGGTCGGACATCAGCGAGGGATCGTGCGTGAACATCGCGTCCGCCAGCCCGTCGCCATTGTCCTCAAGCCAGATGATCTCGGTTCCCGACCGCTCCACCAGACGCGCGAACTCGGCATACTGGCGCACGGCCTTCTGACCATCGAAGGTCGGGCCGTAGTGCCATTTGGCCGGGTCCGCCGCCGCCAGACTCGGTCCCGGTCGACGCATCATGACACGCAACAGCGGCGCCGACATCTCCTGGGAACCGAATGCGGACATTTCCTACTCCTTTGTTTCGAAACAGTTTTCCGGCGGGACCGGGCAAAAAGCCGGCGGCAACGTTATTATACACTTGAACAACTACGCCACAAGTGCAACGATGGTGTCAATGGAAGGATGCGACGGACACGAAGATGGACGCGCAAACGCAGACCGGCGGAAAGCAGGCTGCGCAAAAAGAACAGGGGAACATGGCATGTGCCACAAATACGTCTGCCGTGCGTCGGAGATGCCCATCCGATGACGGTTCGCGCCGAGGCTATCGCAGTCGACAATCTGCACAAGCGCTTCGGACCGCTGGAGGTCCTAAAAGGGGTTTCCCTGACTGCACATGAAGGCGACGTCATCGCCATTATCGGCGGTTCCGGTTCCGGCAAATCCACATTTCTACGCTGCATCAACATGCTGGAGCTGCCGAGCGCAGGGACGGTGACGATCCATGGCGAGACGATCGCCATGAAGAAGGACGGTCACGGCGGGCTGATCCCGGCGGACCGAAAGCAGGTGCAGCGCATCCGCTCCCGACTTGGCATGGTGTTCCAGAACTTCAATCTCTGGCAGCACATGACGATCCTACAGAACGTGATCGAGGCTCCCGTGCATGTGCTCGGCGTTCCGAAGGCCGAGGCCGTGGAACGGGCGGAAGCGCTGCTTCGCCGCGTCGGGCTCCACGAGAAGCGCGATGCCTATCCGGCATTCCTCTCCGGCGGCCAGCAACAGCGCGCGGCGATCGCGCGCGCGCTCGCAGTGCAGCCGCACGTCATGCTCTTCGATGAACCGACGTCCGCGCTCGACCCCGAGCTCGTCGGCGAGGTGCTGACGGTCATCGGCGATCTCGCCAACGAGAAGCGGACGATGATCCTCGTCACGCACGAGATGAAGTTCGCCCGCAACGTCGCCAACCACATCGTCTTTCTCGCCAACGGCGTGATCGAGGAACAGGGGCCGCCGGAAGAGATATTCGGCGCCCCGAAGTCGGAGCGGTTGAAGAAGTTCATCAGCTCCATCCACTGAAGAATAGCAATAACCAACAGAGGGAAAATCGCATGAAGACCGCACTGAAGACGATCGCACTTGCCGCCGTCATCGGCCTTGCCGGCATTTCCGGCGCGATGGCGGAGCAACTCAAGGTCGGGTTCGCCGCCGAGCCCTACCCGCCGTTCGCCGCTCCCGACGCATCGGGCAACTGGGAAGGCTGGGAAGTGGACTTCATGAAGGCGCTCTGTGCCGAAGCCAAGCTCGATTGCGTCATCACCCCGGTCGCCTGGGACGGCATCATTCCGGCGCTCACCACCAAGAAGATCGACATGATCATCGGCTCGATGTCGATCACGGCCGAGCGACTGAAGACGATCGACTTCTCCGACAAGTACTACAACACCCCGACCGGCATCATCGGTCCGAAGGGCGAGGACTTCGACGCCACCCCTGAAAAGCTGGCCGGCAAGACCATCGGCGTGCAGGTCGCGACCATTCACCAGGCCTATGCGAACAAGTACTTCGGCGAGGCCGGTGCGACGATCAAGGAATACCAGACCCAGGACGAGGCCAACAACGACCTCGCCGCCGGTCGCCTCGACGCAGTGCAGGCAGACGCCATCGCGCTCGGCGCCTTCCTCGATTCCGACCAGGGCAAGGATTGCTGCGAACTGAAGGGCAACGTGAAGGACGATCCCGACATTCTCGGCGCCGGCGTCGGCGTCGGATTGCGCCAGGGCGAGACGGAACTGAAGGAAAAGATCAACGCGGCGATCAAGGCGATCCGCTCCAACGGCACCTATGACGAATTTTCGAAGAAGTACTTCGACTTCGACATCTACGGCGGCTGATCAAGACTGAGCCGGGCTGGCGGCGGTGCCGCCGGCCCTTCCTCATCTTAGAAAAGAAGCATCCATGGCTGCCGATACCGCTTCCCTGATCAACTGGAGCCTGCTGGCGCTCGAACCTCCCGGTTGGGGTGGCGTGCTGCTGGCCGGATTGCTGAACTCGATCAAGATCGCGATCGGCGGCTATTCGCTCGGGCTGATCCTCGGCACGGGCGGCGCCTTCGGCAAGCTCTACGGCGGACCCGTGCTGAAGGACCTGCTCGAGGTCTATACGACGCTCGTGCGCGCAGTGCCCGAACTCGTGCTGATCCTGCTGCTCTACTATGCGGGAACCGACCTCCTGAACCAGCTGATGACGGCGATCGGCTACGGCCCCGTCGACATCAGCGGCCTTGCCGCCGGCATTTTCGTCATCGGCATCGTCCAGGGCGCCTATTCGACGGAGGTGCTGCGTGGGGCGATCAAGGCCGTTCCGGCCGGGCAGATCGAGGCTGCCCGCGCCTTCGGCATGTCGCCCGGCCAGATCATGCGGCGCGTGACCCTGCCGGCCATGCTGCCGCATGCCATTCCGGGTCTGTCCAATCTCTGGCTGATCTCGACGAAGGACACGGCCCTTCTGGCCGTCGTCGGCTTCAGCGAACTGACGCTGGTAACGCGGCAGGCCGCCGGCAGCACCAAGGCCTATCTCCTCTTCTTCTGTGCCGCGGGCGCGCTCTACCTGGCGCTGACGCTGGTATCGAACGTCATCATCAGGCTCATCGAGGCGCGCGCACGGCGCGGCATGGCGGCCCCGGCATGATGAGCGATGACAACACCATCGGCGCGATGGCGCTGACCGAGCTGCCCGACCGCAAGGGGTTTCTCAAGCCGCACCGCATCATCCTGATGGCGATCGCCGCCGTACTCGTCTTCTGCGCCGCCTGGTTCATGCGCTGGGACTGGTTGCCGGAATACGGCTGGCGGCTGGGGCAGGGTGTCGGGGTCACGCTCCTGATGCTGTTCAGCACCTGCATCCTCGGCTTCCTCTTCGCCGTGCCGCTGGGTCTGGTGCAGGTGACCGGGCCTTGGCCGCTGAAGATGCTGGCCCGCGGATTCTGCACGATCATCCGCGGTACGCCGCTGCTGCTGCAGCTCTGGCTTCTCTACTACGGGCTTGGCTCGCTCTTCCCGCAGTTTCCGGCGATCCGCCAGTCCTTCCTCTGGCACTATCTGCGCGAAGCCTGGCCCTATGGCGTCGCCGCACTGACCATGTCGTTTGCCGCCTATGAGGGCGAGGTGATGAGAGGCGCCTTTGCCGGCGTGCCGGCGGGCGAGCTTGAAGCTGGCCGCGCCTACGGGATGAGCCGTTGGAAGGTGTTTCGCCGCATCTGGCTGCCCCGCGCCATCCACCGGGCGCTGCCGACGCTGAACGGCGAGACGGTGCTGCAGCTCAAGGCGACGCCGCTCGTGGCGACGATCACCGTGATCGACGTCTATGCCGTCGTCTCCAAGATCCGCCAGATGACCTACCTGACCTACGAGCCGCTGCTTTTGCTGGCGCTCATCTATCTCTGCCTGACCGCCATTCTCGTCGTGGCGTTCCGCGCCCTCGAAAACAAGATCCCCACGCGTGGTGCCTGACATGAACGTTCGCGCTTCCCTTACCAACGCCATTCCCGAACTGGTCGCCATCCGCCAGGACCTGCACGCCCATCCCGAACTGGGGCTGGAGGAAGTGCGCACATCGGAGGTGATCGCCCGGCATCTGGAGGCTTACGGCTACAAGGTCAGTCGCGGCCTTGCCAGGACGGGCCTGGTCGCAACCCTGTCCCACGGCACGGGCCGCCGCTCGGTCGGGATCCGTGCGGATATCGACGCCCTGCCCATCCTTGAAGAGACGGGCCTTGCCTATGCCAGCAAGACGCCCGGGCTCATGCATGCTTGCGGCCATGACGGGCATACGGCAATGCTCCTCGGCGCCGCCCGCGCCATCGCGGAGCGCCGAAACTTCGACGGCACCGTCCATCTGATCTTCCAGCCGGCCGAGGAGAATTTTGGCGGCGCGAAGATCATGGTCGAGGAGGGTCTGTTCGATCGTTTCCCGTGCGACGCGGTTTTTGCGCTGCATAATGAGCCGGGGTTGCCCTTCGGCCAGTTCGCCTTTCGCGATGGTGCGATCATGGCCGCGGTGGACGAGGCGCGGATCACGCTCAACGGGCGCGGCGGTCATGGCGCGGAGCCGCAGGAGACGGCCGATCCGATCGTGGCCGGCGCCTCGATCGTGATGGCATTGCAGACCATCGTTTCACGCAACATCCACCCGCTGGATCCGACCGTCGTCACCGTCGGTTCCTTCCATGCCGGCTCGGCCAGCAACATCATCCCGGAGCGGGCAGAGATCGTCGTCGGCATCCGCTCCTTCGATCCGGCCGTGCGGGACGAACTGGAACGGCGGATACGCCTGATTGCCGCGCGCCAGGCGGAAAGCTACGAGATGACGGCCACCGTCGACTACCTCCGAAGCTACGACGCCACCATCAATCACACGGCTGAGACGGATCTTCTGCGGGATATCGCCATTCAATTTGCCGGTCCGGAGAAGGTGGTTGACCTCCCCCGCCCCTTCATGGGCAGCGAAGACTTCGCCTATATGCTGAAGGAGCGCCCGGGCAGCTACTTCTTCCTCGGCGCGCGCGCATCCGAAAAGGACCGTCCGCTCCACCATCCGGGTTACAATTTCAACGACGATCTGCTGCCGATCGGGGCCGCTTTCTGGACCGAAGTGGTCGAAAGATATCTCAAACCGGCGTGAACCGAATCAGCTGTCTCGACGGCTCGGCAGCGGCTTAAACAAAATGTGACGATTTTTCGGCGGAGGCCACTTAACACGGGGCCACGATGCCCCATATGATCTTCTTGCATGCACGAGGATGTCCGATGTTCCCCGCAATCAGAGGACCTCAACATGAAGACATTCGTTGTATCGATCGCTGTCATGGCCTTTTCAGCCGTTAGTGCATTTGCAGCCACCACGACTTTCGACCGCGCACGGTTCGGTGACCCGATCATTGCGTCCAACGAAAGCATGATCGACCTCACCGTGACCGGTTCGGTCGATGAGCCAATTTGCAAATTCGGCGTCAAGACGGTTCGCCGTTGCGTCGATCCATCGGCCAAACCGATAGAAGAAGGCGTCCGCAAGGACTGACCCAGACATTTATGAGGCCCCCAGATGACCGCCCATGCGGCGGGCGGTCAGGCGGGTGGTGTGTTCCTTCGGCGCGAATGCCGATACCCCGACATGAGCCTTTCTCAGAACCACGGCTGGCCTCGTGCTGGAGACCCTGGGGTCCGGTGCGACGCGTTTGTCCGACCAGTGCGCCGATCATTAATATTAGCCATACTTAAAATATGAAATGCGAGGCCTATATACGCCAGAGGGGCGTGAGGGAGCGAACGGACTGTCCGTCATATCCGAGGACCTCGACATGAAGAAACTTGCGCTATCGGCTGCCGTCCTGGCGCTTTCCGCCACGACCGCCGCCGCCATTCCGAGCAGCTTCGGCTTACCGCATTTCGTGCAAATTGACGACGGATGGCTTGGCGATGGCCGGGCCGATAGACCCGTGAGGGGATCGATCGGCCGGCACGCCTGCGATCAACCGCACAGCGAATTGCGGTGTCCGGAATCCAGGGGCAACGACATTCGCGACACCGGACCGCGGAAGTGAACGCACCTAACTGATCACTGTGACACCCCCGGGGGCTTGTAAACCGTGCCCGACCGCGGCGGGTCCGTTCGGGTGCCCGCATAACGCCTCACCTAAGGTAAGCCACGGCCGGCCGCCGCAACTATTTAGTGCTTCTTAATTTAAGCCTCACTCAAGCTTCGTGATCTAGCTTGCACTTGGCCAGCATACGGGACCGCAGAAGATCAGGAGCAGGACCGCACCCTCCCTGTCTTCTCGCGGTCCCTATGTGGCACAGCGCCGCCCGCGCGGCTTTGACCTTTTCTCTCCGCTTCTGCTTTGTTACAGCCACGGCGATGTCCGTGACGGCGGATGCAATGCAGGTCAGAGAAGCGGAGACGGGAATGCCCGATAAAGCAGCGGAATGCCAGACCATGGCGGATATCCGCGAGAACATCGACCGGATCGACAAGGAACTGATGGCGCTCTTTGCCGAACGCTGGACGTTCATCGGTCGCGCCGCCGAGATCAAGGCCGGCCTGGGATTGAAGGCCGACATTCCGGCACGCGTCGACGAAGTGCGCGCCAATGCCCGAGAGAACGCCAAGGCGCATGGTCTGGACGAAGCCTTCTACGACGATCTGTGGAACAGGCTCATCCGTCATTCGATCGCCCACGAGGCCGGGAAGCTCGGCGAGTAAGGGCCGGGACGCAGACCCGGCTGCCTCTCACATCTGGTTGCGGCGGGCGAGATGGTCTTCCCAGTCGAGCGCGGTACGGACGATGAAGGCCAGGTCGTCATATTGCGGCTGCCAGTTCAATTCCTTCATGGCAACCGCGGGATTGGCGACGATCGACACCGCATCGCCGGGCCTGCGGCCGGCCACACGCACCGGGAAATCGACGCCGGAAACCTCCTTGACCCGGTTCAAAACCTCGAAAACCGAGAAGCCGCGGCCATAGCCGCAATTGGCGACGATCGATCCGCCGCCTGCGCGCATGCGCTCCAGGGCCTTGAGATGGGCGTTGGCGAGGTCGGACACGTGGATGTAATCGCGCACGCAGGTTCCGTCCGGCGTCGCATAATCCGTGCCGTAAACGTCCATGCCCTGCCGCTTGCCAAGCGCCGCCTCGGAGGCAACCTTGATCAGGTGCGTCGCGCCCTTTGTCGACTGGCCGGTGCGTCCGCGCGGGTCGGCGCCGGCGACATTGAAATAGCGTAGCGCCGTATAGGCGAAGTCATGCGCAAGGGACGTGTCACGCAGCATGATCTCCGTCATCAGCTTCGAGGAACCGTAGGGCGATTCGGGCCGCAGGGGTTCGGTCTCGACGACCGGGTCCGCCGTCTGGGGGGTGCCGTAGACGGCAGCGGTGGAGGAGAAGACGAAATGTGGCACCTTCGCCTCGACTGCGGCCGCAATCAGCGCCCGCGACTTGACGGTATTGTTCTCGTAGTAGCTCAGCGGATCGGCCACGGATTCCGGAACGATGATGGAGCCGGCGAAGTGAATGATCGCATCGATCGCGTTCTCGGCGAAGATCTGCCGGAGCAGGTCGCGATCGGCGATATCGCCTTCGTAGAAGCGGGCCTCCGGGGCGATCGCCCAGCGAAAACCGGTCGACAACCGGTCGATCACCACGACCTCCTCGCCTGCATCGCAGAGCGCCCAGACCATATGCGAGCCGATGTAGCCCGCTCCGCCCGTCACCAATACAGCCATCCGATGTCCCCTCGTCTGTTTAAAGTTGGCGCATAAAAGCGCGCCCGTAACAAAGAAGCAAATGTGGCGATCAGAGGGCGGCGATGTAGCGCGACAAGCGCTCGGCCGCTTCAGCCACCTGCGCCGTGTCGCGCAGGAAGCAGGCGCGCATGAACAACGATCCGCCCTCGCCGAACGCAGTGCCGGGCGCGAGTCCGACGCCGGTCTTGTCGACGATGTCGAGAGCGGCCCTGCGGGCGTCCTGCACCCCGTCGATCTTCAGGAAGGCATAGATCGCACCGTCCGGCTTCAGCGTCTCCACCCTGTTGGTCGCAATCAGCGCGTCGCAGAGCAGATCTCTTGCCCGGGTGGCCTTGTCGATATTGGCGCGCACGAAATCGTCACCATCGTCGAGCGCCGCAATCGCACCTTTCTGCATGAACTGCGCGACGCCGGAGGTCGAGTACTGGACGAGGTTTTCGATCACCTGCCCCATCTGCGGAGGTGCTACCATCCAGCCGACGCGCCAGCCGGTCATGGACCAGTTCTTCGAAAAGGAGTTGACGAAGACGACACGGTCGCCGTCCTCCATCACGTCGAGGAAGGACGGCGACCGACCGCCGGCATAGTGATAGAGCGCATAGATCTCGTCGGCGATGATCCACAGACCTTTCCGGCGCGCGACCTCGATGATCGCCCGAAGATCGTCCTGGGCTGCGGTCCAGCCGGTGGGGTTGGAAGGTGTGTTGACGAACAGCGCCTTGGTGCGCGGGGTGATCGCAGCCTCGACCCGTGAAAGGTCCAGCCGCCAGCGACCGTCGGCGAACTGCAGCGGTACGGCGCGCGGATGAGCGCCCGCAATCGATGCGGCGGCGGCGAAATTCGGCCAGGCCGGCGAGAGATAGACGATCTCGTCGCCGGGCGAGGAAAGCGCCTGCACCGCGAGCTGGATCGCCTGCATGCCGGAACCGACCACATAGAAATGTTCCGGGGAGAGGCTGTGGCCGAACTGGCGTTCGTAATAGCGTGAAAGGGCCTGGCGCAGTTCGGGAATGCCGCGCTGCCAAGTGTAAAAAGTCTCGCCGGCCTTCATCGCTTCCATCGCGGCGTCGGAGATGAAAGCAGGCGTGGGAAGATCGCCTTCCCCGACCCACAGCGGGATAAGCCCATCGCGGCCGCGCGCATAATTGACCAGTTCTACGATGCCGCTTTCGGGCGCCTGCAGGGCGCGGGGGCTCACATTGCCGAGAATGTCCATCTTGTCTCCGTCGGGGAACGCCGCCAAACCAGCCCATCTCTAGCGGCAAACGCAAGCGCTTTCACGCCAGTTTATCTGACGCTCCGATCGATTTCGGTGATGGGAAATGGAGGCCTCGGCGGCTGGCGCACCGAGGCGGCGTCCGGTTCAGACCGCGGGGCGGCTTTTCAAGAGGTCGCGAATCTCCGTCAGCAGTGCCACATCCGCCGGCGGGGGACCGGCTTCTTCGGCCTTCTGCTTTTCGACGCTGGCGCGGACGCGGTTCACGCCCTTGACCATGAGGAAGATGATCCACGCGAGGATGACGAAGTTGAGTGCGACGGTGATGAAGTTGCCGTAGGCGAAGACGGCGCCCTGCTCGCGGGCGGCTGCAAGCGTGCTTGCGGTCACGTTCGACGAAAGCGGCAGGAAGTAGTTCGAGAAATCGAACCCGCCACCCGTCAACGCGCCGACGATCGGCATCACCAGATCGTTGACGATCGAGTCGACGATCCTGCTGAAAGCGGCACCGATGATCACACCGACGGCAAGGTCCATGACGTTGCCTCGAGCGATGAACGCCTTGAATTCGTTGAGCATGCGCCTCTCCTGTTGCTGCGTGCGGTTCAAACTAGTTGAGTTTTTCTCCGGATGGAACCACTCCGGCGCGATCAACCGCAGTTTCTGCAATCGGGCGGAGATTTCGGACTTAAGGCTAAGCGACGTCGGATTTTCTTCGTGGATTGAATGGCCTATGGTTTCCGGCAGGCGGGCGGGGAGGCCCGCCGGTTCCGGAGAAACCATGCTATCTGGCTGGACCATTTTTGCCGCGGCCTTCGCTTATCTGCTGCTGCTCTTCGCCGTGGCGACCTACGGCGACCGGCGGTCGCGCACCCCGGACGCGGCAAGCCGCGGGCGGCCGATGGTCTATGCGATGAGCCTTGCGATCTACTGCACCTCCTGGACCTATTTCGGCGGCGTTGGGCTTGCAAGCGCGCAGGGGCTGGAGTTCTTCGGGATCTATATCGGGCCGATTCTGATGTTCACGCTCGGCCTGCCGCTGATCCGACGCATCGTCAGCCTCGCCAAGTCCGAGCGGCTGACGTCGATCGCCGACTTTGTCGGCGCGCGCTACGGCAAGAGCCCGGGTGTCGCGGCCATCGTGGCGCTCATCGCTCTGATCGGCGCCGTCCCCTATATCGCGCTTCAGTTGAAGGCCGTCTCGAGTTCGGTCAAGGTCGTGGTCGATTTCTACGAATACGGCTTCGGCGAAAGCCACGCCTTCATCGACCTGCCGCTCATCGTGTCGCTCTGCCTGGCCTGTTTCGCGGTGGTCTTCGGCACCCGCCATACGGATGCGACGGAACATCAGGACGGCCTGATCCTGGCGATCTCGATGGAGTCGGTCGTCAAGCTGGTCGCCTTCGCGGCCGTCGGCATATACGTCGTCTACTTCATGTTCGACGGCCTCGGCGACCTCTGGCTTCGCGCTGCCGAGAACGAGCACGTGACGGCGGCGCTCTCACACGAGACCCCGATCGCGCGCTGGCTGCTTCTCGTCGTACTTTCGGCGTTTGCGATCGTGATGCTGCCGCGGCAGTTCCATGTAACGGTGGTGGAAAACCGCACCGACGGCGAACTCCGCACGGCCGGGCTGCTGTTCCCGCTATACCTTCTGGCGATCAACCTGTTCGTCCTGCCCGTCGCCATCGGCGGCCTCATCGCCTTCCAAGGGCTCGGCGATTCCGACCTCTACGTATTGGCGCTGCCGCTTGCGCAGGGCCAGCCCCTGTTGACGCTCATTTCCTTCATTGGCGGCTTTTCCGCCGCAACCGCCATGGTCATCGTGGAATGCGTCGCGTTGTCTATCATGATCTCCAATGACATCGTCATTCCGGTGGTGCTGCGGCGAAACCTGATCGGGCGCGGCGAACCGCACGAAGACCTGACACGCACCCTGCTTCTGATCCGGCGCTTCTCGATCTTTTTCGTACTGCTGCTCGGCTACGCCTACTACCGGTTCTCGACCTCCAGCGCAGGGCTTGCCTCCATCGGCCTTCTGGCGTTCGCGGCCATTGCGCAGATTGCGCCCGCCCTCCTCGGCGGCCTTGTGTGGCGGCAGGCCAATGCCCGTGGCGCCATCGCGGGGATGGTGTCGGGTCTCCTCGTCTGGGGCTATCTGCTGTTTCTGCCGAGCCTCGGCGTCAGCGACAATTCCGGCATCGCATCGACGGTCTTGGGCTTCCTGCTTCCCGGCGCGACGATTCTTTCCGGCGAACAGGCCGACCCGCTGGTGGCTGCCTCGGTCCTGTCGCTGATCGTCAATGTGGCAGCCTTCGTCATCGGCTCCCTGTCGCGCGGCACCACCAACATCGAACGCCTGCAGGCCAACATCTTCATCCGCACCCGGCCGCAGCTCGAGCGCGCCTTTCGGGGCAACAAGACGAAGGTGACGGTGCGCGACCTGAAAAGCGCCGTCTCCACCTATCTCGGCGAGGAGCGCACGGAGCGGTCGTTCCACACCTATGAACGCCAACTCGGCCGCTGGCTGGAAGACAGTGCGCCGGCGGACATCGCGCTGGTGCATTTCTCCGAGCAGGTCCTTGGCAGTGCGATCGGCTCTTCGTCCGCCCGCCTCGTCCTGTCCCTGACCCTGCAACGGATCGACGAGACGGCGGCGGATACGAGCTGGCTGCTCGACCAGGCGAGCGAGGCGCTGCAATATAACCAGGGCATGCTGCAGACCGCGCTCGGCCAGATGGACCAGGGCATCGCCGTGTTCGACAGCTCGGGCAATCTCACAGTCTGGAACCGGCGCTTCCGCGAACTGCTCGACCTCCCCGAGCAGGTCGGGCAGGTGGGCTTCGCCCTCAGCGAAATGATCGACATCCTCGTCGCGGAAGGCCACATCGCCGCCAGTGAACGGCGGGCGATCCTCGATGGCGTCATGAATTTCGACCAGCCGTTCCAGCTCGTGCTTTCGGGCGGACGCCGGATCGTGGAAGTCCTCTCCAATGCGATGCCGGCACGCGGGTTCGTCGCCACCTTTACCGACATCACCGAGCGCGTCGAGGCCGACCGTGCGCTCAAGCTTGCCAACGAGACGCTGGAATTGCGCGTGGCCGAGCGGACGGCGGAGCTGACCCGGGTCAACAAGGAGCTTGCCGAGGCGCGCGCGGCGGCCGAGGAGGCCAATCTCGGCAAGACGCGCTTCTTCGCCGCCGCGGGCCACGACATCCTGCAGCCACTGAATGCGGCGCGGCTCTATTCCTCCTCGCTGGTCGAACGGCTTGGCGACACGGACAACCACATGCTGGTGCGCAACATCGATTCCTCGCTGGAATCGGTGGAGACGATCCTGGGTGCCGTGCTCGACATTTCCCGCCTCGACACCGGCGCCATGAAGCCGCGCATGCAAGCGGTCCGGCTGGACGAGCTGTTCAAGCGGATCGAAACCGATTTTGCACCCATGGCACGCGCAAAGAACCTTTCGTTGAAGGTCGTTTCCACGTCGCTTGCCGTGCGCAGCGACCCGAACCTCCTGCGCCGGCTGGTACAGAACCTGGTATCCAATGCGATTAAGTATACCAATAGCGGCAAGGTGCTTGTCGGCGTGCGCCGACAGGGAGGTAGCGCCTTCATTCAGGTGCTCGACACTGGCATCGGTATTCCGCCGTCGAAGTTCCGCACCGTGTTCAAGGAGTTCGCCCGCCTCGACGAGGGTGCCAGAAATGCGCCGGGCCTCGGTCTCGGCCTTTCCATCGTCGATCGCATCTCGCGCGTCCTCGGCCACGCCGTCGATCTGCAATCGGTTCCCGGGCGCGGCACCAGCTTCAAGGTCCGGGTGCCGGTCGAGGCGGCAGCGAGCGGGAAGAAGGCAGTTGCTCCGAACGAGGCGCCGCCGGTGGCCGAACCGCTACGCGGCCTGCGGGTTCTCTGCATCGACAACGAGCCGGCAATCCTGGAGGGCATGCGGGTGCTGCTTTCGGGCTGGGGCTGCGAAGTCGTCACGGCCGATTCGCTGCCGGCGGTCGAGGCGCTGATTTCCACACCCATCGACCCGCCGCACGCGGTGATCGCCGACTACCACCTCGGCGTGGGAACCGGGATCGACGCGATCGACCGGCTTCGCAAGGCCTTCGGGGCGGAACTACCCGGCCTGCTCGTCACCGCGGACCGCTCGGCCGACGTGCGTGCGCTTTCCGAAAGCCGGGATATCGTGCTGCAAAACAAACCCGTCCGCCCGGCCTCGATGCGGGCCTGGCTGACACGTCTGGCAAGCCTGGAGAAGGCGGCTGCGGAATAGCCGGCATCAATGAAGGCGAACATCGTTTCCGAAATGGCACGGAGGGCTGGCAAGGTGGCCTTGCCATGCCGGCGCAGATCTATACGCGATGCCTATGCCTCTCTCGCGTCAGAACCTGCCGCCAACGTATCGTGGGCGGCGTGTCGGAGGATCAGGCGGCAGCGGCGGGCGAGGCGATCTTGCCGAGCTGGATGACGGCCTGCGTGCGGCTGTCGACGTTGAGCTTCAGCAGGATCGCCGACACATGCGCCTTGATCGTCGCCTCGGAGACGCCGAGCTCGTAGGCGATCTGCTTGTTGAGCAGGCCTTCCGCCAGCATCGACAACACCCGCGACTGCTGCGGGGTGAGCGTGCGCAGGCGGCCGATCAACTCCCCGATCTCCGCGTCCGGCTCGGCGCCGCGCTGATAGCCGCCGGGCGTGTAGATGTTGCCATCGAGAACGGCTGTGATCCCCTCGCGGATCTCCTCGATCGAGGCCGACTTGGAGATGAAGCCGGATGCGCCGAGATCAAGGGCGCGGCGGATCGTGGCCGAATCGTCGCTCGCGGAGACGATGACCACCGGCAGCCCCGGCTGTTCGGCCCTGAGCGTGATCAGGCCGGAGAGCCCGCTTGCCCCCGGCATGGAGAGATCCAGCAGGATGAGATCGGCATCCGGATTTTGCGAAGCGGCGGCGCGCGCAGTTTCGAAATCGCCTGCCTCTAGGACGACGGGATGAGCCGCCATGCCAAGCAGCGCCTGTCGCAGCGCGCCCCTGAACAGCGGATGGTCGTCAGCGATGATGATCGTCATGCCTGTCGTCATGCGGGCTCCCTCCCAAGAGCACGGTCACGAAAGGTCCGCCGGAATAGCAGTGGCAGAAATCACGGCGGCGCGCTCAGGTCCTGTCAGGCAACGGTTCTGTCTGGGGAGCGGCTTTATCCTCCTCGCCCTCCAGATTTTTAACGATTGCCATAAAGCGCTGCATCATTCTTTCCATGATGCCCATGGTCCGGTCAATCTCTTCATCCGTCGGAAGGCGTGGTTTGGGTACGGAAAGCGTGGATTCCTGCACCTTTTCCAACGCTTCCACACGACGCGTCAGCAGATCGAGCTCATCTTCGAAGGCTTTGCGTTCATCGGCCGCCATGCGGCAGGCGATCTGGCCGGCGCTCTCCTTGCAGATAGAGACTTCCCCAGTAACGGTATCGAGCCGCACGAATCCATCGGCAGTCCGCTCCATCTGGTAACGCCCCTCGCCTTCGGCAAATCCTGATGCGGGCAGCAGAAGCGCCGTGAGCGAGACCAGACCGACAATCATTCCGCGCATGCAATATCCTCCTCAAAAAGCGCTCCCGGATCGCGAATTCACCGTGGACTTTCCTGCCGCAATGCTGCAAGCGCTAGCCGGGAAGCCACCCGCACCGAGCAGGAAGAGCGCCATGTCCGAAATAATATACAAGATCGTTCCGACAAGTCTGTGGCAATCGGCACGCGAGAGGGGCAGCTTCGAGGGGGCGCCGGTCGATCTTGCTGACGGATTCATCCATTTCTCCACCGCCGCCCAGGCGCCGGAAACGGCCGCGAAGCACTTCGCCGGCCAGTCCGACCTGCTGCTCGTTGCGATCGACGGTGCAGCGCTGGGTGCGGCCCTCGTCTACGAACCATCGCGCGGCGGACAGCTCTTTCCCCATCTCTACGGCGCGCTGCCGCTGGATGCGGTGCTTTGGGAAAAGTCCCTTCCGCTCGGCGCCAACGGCACCCACCAGTTTCCGGAGATGAACTGACATGGCGCTGGCAGATCTCGCCCGCAAGGGGCTTTTCCTTTTCGATCCGGAGACGGCGCACGGGCTGTCGATCGCAGCCCTGAAGAGCGGCCTTGTGCCGGCTTGCGCGCAGAAGACCGACCCGCGCCTGCGGCAGACGGTGGCCGGCCTCGAATTTTCCAATCCCCTCGGCATGGCGGCCGGCTACGACAAGAACGCCGAAGTGCCCGAAGCCTTGCTGCGCCTCGGCTTCGGCTTTGCCGAGATCGGCACCGTCACCCCGAAGCCGCAATCCGGCAATCCGAAGCCGCGCATCTTCCGGCTGGCCGGCGACGAGGCGGTGATCAACCGGCTGGGCTTCAACAACGAGGGCCATGCCGCCGCCCTCGAGCGGCTGAAGTCGTGCGACCGCAATGCGCTGATCGGCGTCAATATCGGCGCCAACAAGGACAGCGAGGATCGCGTCGCCGACTACGTGGCCGGCATCCGCACCTTCTATGTCGTCGCGCGATATTTCACCGCCAACATCTCCTCGCCAAACACTCCAGGCCTGCGCGACCTGCAGGCGCGGGAAAGCCTCGCGGCACTGCTTTCGGCGGTGCTTGCCGCCCGTGACGAACAGGCGGCGCGAAGCGGCCGCCGCGTTCCCGTGTTCCTGAAGATCGCACCCGACCTTACCGAGGAGGGCCTGGACGACATCGCCGAGGTGGCGCTCGCGCATGACCTCGATGGGCTGATCGTCTCCAACACCACGCTGTCGCGCGACGGCCTTTCCGACCGCACGCACGCGCACGAAGCCGGCGGCCTGTCAGGCAAGCCGCTGTTCGCCCGGTCCACCGCCGTGCTGGCCAAGATGCGCAAGCGTGTCGGCGGGGCACTACCGATCATCGGCGTCGGCGGCGTCCATTCGGCGGAAACGGCAGCGGAAAAGATCCGCGCCGGCGCCGACCTCGTGCAGCTGTATTCGTGCATGGTCTATGCCGGTCCCGGCCTGCCGGCCTCGATCGTCAAGGGCCTCTCGGCGCTCTGCGACCGGGAGCGGTTGGCCTCGATCCGCGACATCCGCGGCACGCGCACCGACTACTGGGCGGCGCAGAACCTCTGAGCGGCGAGCCGGCGCACGCGGGCGGCCAGAAAAAGCCCGCGGCAGGCAAGGAAGACGTTGAGCGCCAGCCAGAGGCCATGATTGCCGTAATACGGCACGAACACGGCAAGGGCTAAAAGGTAAACGAGGAACGAGAGCAGCATCATGTTGCGCATCGTAGCCGACCATGTGGCGCCGATGTAGACGCCGTCCATCTGGAAGGCGAGCGCACCGGTGATCGCCGTCAGTGCCGCCCAGGGAAGATAGGCTGCGGCCTCTGCGCGCACGCTTGGCGTCGTGGTCAGCAAGCCAATTACCGCCGGACCGAAGGCCAGGAAAATGACGGCCGAAGCGATGCCGAGCCCAAAGGACCAGACGAGGGTCAGCCGGACGGCGCGATCGAAGGCCGGCCGACAGCGGGCGCCGATCGCCCTGCCGACGATCTGCTCGGCCGCATTCGCCAGCCCGTCCAGATAGTAGCTGGCGACGAGGAAGATGTTCATCAGCACGGCATTGGCGGCGAGCGCAACCGGGCCGAACGAGGTGCCGATACGCGTCATCAGGGTAAATGCGCCGAGAAGCACGAAGGTACGGATCAGGATATCGCGATTGAGCGCAAACAGCGCCCGCATGCGCGGCAGCGAGAAGATCGTGCTCCAGGGTGACCGGTCGGCCGCCTTGAAACCGCGGATGACGACGAAGAGCCCCAGGAGCATGCCGGCGGTCTCGCCGATCAGGGCGCCGGCGGCGATACCTGCAACGCCGTAACCCCAGTGAAGTCCGAGCAAGATGGCGAGCACGATATTGACGCCGTTGATGGTCGCCTGCAGCAGAAGTCCCGTCGTGCCCTGCCCGCGGCCGAGCACGAAGCCGAGGATCGCATAGTTCGCAAGCGCCATCGGCCCGCCGAGGATGCGGATCGCAAAATAGGCAAGCGTCGCCTGGGCAACACCCGGCGGCGGTGCCATCACCGCAAGCCCGGCGCTGGATAGCAGGGGGGAAGCCGCGGCAATGGCAAGGCCGCAGAAGAGGGCGATGGCAAGCGATCGCCAGAAGATGGCCTGCTGCTCTACGTGATCTCCCCTGCCGAACGCCTGTGCGACGAGGCCGGTCGTCGAGGCGCGCAGGAAATTGAAGCTGCCGAGGATCAGGTCGAAAAGCACGGCCCCGACTGCGAGCCCGGCCAGCGCGTCGGCCGAACCGAGGCGGCCGGCGACCGCCGTGTTCGTCAGGCCGAGAAGCGGTGTCGTCAAAAAGCCGAGCGTCATCGGAACGGCGATCGAAAGGACAAGGCGGTGCGTCACCTCGAAGGCGCCGCTCCCCTCCTCCGAACTTTCCGATACCGCCATGCGCTCGCCCTCGCGTCAGCCAAAGCCGGCGACGGGTGCCGCGGCTCTGGCAAGGCCCTCAAGTCAATTGCCGTTCGACGTGCGGGACGTCAGCTCGACAACACCATCGCCCAATAGGGCCGGTTGCCGGAAGAGGAATTTCTCGCCTCCGCCACACCCAGCCCGCGATAGCCGGAGCCCAGCATGTTGGCGAGGTGCTTGGGGGAATCCACCCAGGCCTGGAAGGCACGCGCCGCGTCGCTCTGGCCGACGGCGATGTTCTCGGCCGCCGGCAGCGGGACCTCCATGCCTTTCATGCGCTTGGCGAAGTTGGCGCCGATGCCGATGTTGTGCTCCATCTTGCCGGCGGCGGCCATGCGGCTCGCCTGGTCAGCCGCTGCCCGGGCCGCCGCGGGATCGCGCGAAAGAGGCTCCAGCCCGCGATCTCCGCGCAGCTTGTTGATCAGGGCAAGCGTGGGATCGGTCTGGTCGCTGGCGTCCGAAGCGATCTCGCCGACGGTGGAACAGCCCGCAATGGTCGCAGCCGTGATTCCGAGGGAGGCCGCAAGAAGAGTCCTGCGGGTGATGAGGTGCTTTTCGTTCGATATCATGTCAACGCTTGTAGCTCAGGACGCGGATGAGGATGAAGACCGGCACGACGATCACCGCGCCCAGCATCAGGTAGTCGCCGACGCGACCGAGCGCGGCAAAACCCGTTTCCCAGAGATTGATGACGAAATCACGGACGGCGCGCAGGATATCGTCCGGATAGAGGCCGAGGACGGACATCAGGAAGCCGAGCGCCACCGACAGGATCAGTAGTTTCACCACGATGCGAAACGGCGTGTCGCCGAGAAACCTGTTGACGCCGTCCGACATGCTGCCTGCTCCTGTTCTGTTCGCCGCAACGAATCTGCTTGCGTTTTGCCCGTGCTTGCCGAATAGCGATGCCACCTCACGCAAAAAGACGCAACCATGACCATCGCCTCGCAGCATTCCTCCGGCGACATCCTCGCCGACCGCCGCGCCGACTATGCCCGCATGCTCGCCGAAGGTGGCGATTTTTCGGGCGCCGCCGAACTTATGGAGCAGGCGCTGGAGATATCGCCCGGCTGGGCGGCCGGCTGGTTCCGGCTTGCGGAGTATGCCGAGAAGGCGGGAAGCGTTCCGATCGCTGCGGCCGCGTTAGGCCGTGTGCTGGAACTCGCACCGGAGGATCCGTTTGGAGCCGGGCTTCGGCTGGCGGTGCTCGGTGCTGCGGACGTCCCCGCCACACCGCCGACGCGCTATGTCGAACAGCTCTTTGACGACTACGCGCAGCGCTTCGACACCGCGCTGGTCGAGAAGCTGGACTACAGCGTTCCGCAGAAACTGGCTGCGCTGGTCGCAGACGGCATTTCCAGCGAACGCTTTGCCCATGTGACCGATCTGGGATGCGGCACCGGTCTCTTCGGTGAGCGCATTCGCGCGCGCGCCGATTTTCTCGAAGGCTTCGACCTTTCGGCAAACATGCTGGCCAAGGCACGGGAAAAGCGGGTCTATGACCGCCTGGCGCAGGCGGACCTGTCGCTGCCACCATCGGAGAGCGGCGTATTCGAGGCCGACCTGACGCCCGGCCGCGCCGACCTTGCCAGCGCCGCCGACGTGCTGATGTACCTCGGCGAACTCACGCCCGTTTTTGCGATCGCATTTCGCCTGATTGCGCCACGCGGTCACTTCGCTTTCTCGGTTGAGGATGCCGGGGCGGAAGAGACCTATGTACTGCGCTCATCGCTGCGCTATGCGCACGCCGAAACCTACGTGCGTCAGCGGGCCGAGCAAGGCGGATTCGATCTGCTCCAGAGCCGGCAAACGGTCATACGCATGGATGCCGGCGCACCTGTCACGGGCAGGCTCTACCTCGCTCAACGTCGCTGACGCAGCAACCTTCCGGCTTGCTTATGCTGCGCCGCAATATAAAACAGATTCATTATCCACGCGGAGACTTCGATGAGCGGCGACAAGCGGCGCTTCGGCTTCTGGAACCCTGCTCCCACGCGCCATTCCGCGCTTGAGGACGCGCAGGGCATTTTCACGGGCAGCATGGTCGCCGCACTGGGATTGACGCTGATCGGCAGCGCCGGGCTCGTTGCAAGCGGGATCGCGGGCGTCGCCTTCATCCTGCATTACCTTACGGGCTACAGCTTCGGCCTTCATTATACCGTGTTGAACATGCCGTTTTATGCGCTGTCCCTCTCTCGGCTCGGCAAGGCGTTCACGATCAAGACGTTTATCGCCGTTGGCCTGACCTCGCTGATCACGGAAATCCAGCCGCGATATCTCAAGATCGAGACGCTCGATCCCGTCTGGGCGGCATTGCTTGCGGGAATTCTGGTCGGGTTCGGGCTGCTGGCGCTGTACCGCCATCGCGCAAGCCTTGGGGGGCTCGGCATCCTTGCCGTCTACCTGCAGGACCGCTTCGGGATCCGGGCCGGGCTGGTGCAATTGGGCTTCGATCTCGTCGTGCTCGCGGCAGCTTTTGCCGTTGCCGCGCCCTATATCGTGCTATGTTCGGTGATCGGCGCCATCGTGCTGAACCTGTTTCTGACGATCAACCATCGCGCCGACCGCTACATCGCCATGTAAAGCGGGCGGCACATGGCCGCCCCCCTTTTCACAAACCGCGTCAGGCAGCCTTTGCCGGCTTGTCGATCGGGTGCTGGGAGCGGAAGCCGACCGCCAAGCGGTTCCAGATGTTGATCGTGCCGATCGCAACGGTCACCTTCGTCATTTCCTCCTCGGAAAATTGCGCCTTCAAAGCCTCGTAGGCCTCGTCCGGAGCTCCCGTCCGAGCGATGTCGGTCACCGCATCGACCCAGCCGAGCAGCGCACGTTCGCGATCGTCGTAGACCGGCGATTCCTTCCAGACCGACATCATGTTGATCCACTGCTCGGACAGACCATCGTGGCGCGACTCCTTGACGTGCATGTCGACACAAAAGGCGCAGCCGTTGATGATCGAGGCGCGTAGCTTGATCAGATGGATGAAGCGGCGCTCGAGCCCCGAATTCTGTACGAACTCCTCCAGGGCCACGACGGCCTTGTAGGATTCGGGGGATGCTTTGAAGAAATTGAAACGCGGTTGCATGGTCTTTCCTCTCGGTTGCTGTTTCAGCTGGATTTACGTTCATGCTGCTCGAGGAAGGTACAGCCACGTGCCGCGACCGCGCCATCCTTGTCTTGCTCGGCCAGTTGGCCGAGGACCGCGGCGATGGTGGTCTTCGCCAGTTCGTCACGGTAGGCGCGTTCCGCCCTCAGCATCGCCGCGTTGATCTGGCAGGGCCGGGTCATGTAGCGCTGGGGCAGCGGGTTCGGCCCGCGCTGCCGGATCTCCTTGCAGCGGAAGGCCGGCTCCCGGCCCTCCACGGCAAGCACGACGTCGAGAAGGGTGACCTCGTCGGCTCCGCGCGACAGGCGGTAGCCGCCGCGGGGGCCCGGAACGGTTTGAAGGATCCCTGCCGCCGACAGAGCCTGAAGATGCTTCAGCAGGTAGCTGGTGGACACGCCGTGGAAGTCCGCCAGGGCTGCCGCCGACAGCACGCCACCGGGTGAAAGGCCGGACAGCATCGCCACGCTATGGATCGCCTGTTCAACGCCGTCGCTGAGTTTCAAGATCGCCTCCTTATTCGTGGATATTTTTTATCCATGATTATCATGCATGTCAAGGCCGCTCGATCTGGCCGCCTTGGAACAACCGTAACGCCTTGAATTGGCGTGTGATCGCGCGGGAAAAGCATTTTCCGCCGAGAGGAATCTGCGATAGCCTCGCCTCGTGAACACAAACGATTCCAGCCAGCCGGGCGCTGATGCCCTGCCGCGCTCCTTTACCGACTGGTTTGCGGCGCGGGGCTGGGCTCCACGCGCCCATCAGATGGAACTGCTCGCGCGGGCACACGCCGGCGAAAGCCTGCTCCTGATCGCGCCGACGGGCGCGGGCAAGACGCTGGCCGGTTTCCTGCCGTCCCTCACGGATCTTCACGCGCGCGGGCGCATGCAGCCGGGGTCGGCCTTTACCGGGATCCACACGCTCTACATCTCGCCGCTCAAGGCACTGGCCGTCGATATCGAGCGCAACCTGACGATCCCGGTCGTGGAAATGGGACTGCCGGTTCGGATCGAGACGCGCACGGGCGACACGCCGCAATCCAAGCGCCAGCGCCAGCGACTCAATCCGCCCGATATCCTTTTGACAACACCCGAGCAGGTGGCGCTGCTGATCGCCAACGGCGAGGCGGAACGCTTCTTCAAGGATCTCAAGTTTGTGGTGTTCGACGAGTTGCACTCGCTCGTCACGTCCAAGCGCGGGCACCTTTTGTCGCTTGGCCTTTCGCGACTGCGCAAGCTGGCGCCCGGCCTGCGCACGATCGGGCTCTCCGCAACGGTCGCCGAACCGATGGACCTGCGGCGCTGGCTGGTGGAACAGGTGGCGGGCACCGACAATCACGCCGGGCTGGTACGGGGACCGGAGGGCGCAAGGCCGATCATCACCATCCTCAAGAGCGAAGAGCGCGTCCCCTGGTCCGGCCATTCGGCCCGTTACGCCATGCCCGAGGTCTACCAGGCGATCCGCGAGCACCGCACCGCGCTGTTGTTCGTCAACACGCGCAGCCAGGCGGAAATGCTGTTTCAGGAGCTGTGGAACATCAACGAGGATACCCTGCCGATCGCGCTGCATCACGGCTCGCTGGACGTCGCGCAACGGCGCAAGGTGGAGGCGGCAATGGCTGAAAACCGGTTGCGGGCCGTGGTCGCTACCTCCACGCTCGACCTCGGCATCGACTGGGGCGATGTCGATCTCGTCATCCATGTCGGCGCACCGAAGGGCGCCTCGCGGCTCGCTCAGCGCATCGGCCGCGCCAACCACCGGATGGACGAGCCCAGCCGGGCGATCCTGGTGCCGGCCAACCGCTTCGAAGTGATGGAATGCCAGGCGGCGCTGGATGCCAACTATATCGGCGCGCAGGACACGCCGCCTATGACCGACGGGGCGCTGGATGTGCTGGCGCAGCACGTCTTGGGGATGGCCTGTGCGGCACCCTTCGACGAAGAGGCTCTCTTTTCCGAGATCACCTCCGCCGCCCCATATGCGGCGCTTCCCCGGCAGACGTTTTCGCGCGTGGTCGACTTCGTCGCAACCGGCGGCTACGCGCTTCGCACCTATGAGCGCTACGCCAGAATCCGCAAGACGAAGGAAGGGCTCTGGCGCGTCTCCAACCCGCAGGTCGCCCAGCAGTATCGGCTGAACCTCGGCACGATCGTCGAGATGCCGATGCTCAACCTGCGGCTCGTCAGGCGCAATGCGCGCGGCTCCCTCGGCCGTGGCGGGGCTTCGCTCGGCAAGGTCGAGGAGTATTTCCTGGAGACCATGTCGCCGGGCGACACGTTCCTCTTCGCCGGAAAGGTGCTGCGCTTCGAGGGTATCCGCGAGAACGAATGCCTCGTCAGTCAGGCTTTCTCCCTCGATCCGAAGGTGCCGGTCTACGCGGGCGGGAAGTTCCCGCTTTCCACCTATCTTGCCGAGCAGGTGCGCGCCATGCTGGCCGATCCGGACCAATGGCGGGCATTGCCGGACCAGGTGCGCGACTGGCTGTCGATCCAGCGCGACGTTTCCATGCTGCCGAAACGCGACGAGTTGCTGATCGAGACCTTCCCGCGCGGCAGCCGCCACTACATGGTCATCTACGCCTTCGAAGGCAGGCTGGCGCACCAGACCCTCGGCATGCTGCTGACGCGGCGACTGGAGCGGGCCGGGCTGAAGCCGCTCGGGTTCGTGGCGACCGACTATTCGCTCGCCGTCTGGGCGCTGGAGGATCTGGCAGGCGCGTTCAAGTCGCGCCGGCCTTCGTTGGGAGAACTTTTCGACGAAGACATGCTCGGCGACGATCTGGAGGCCTGGCTCGACGAAAGCTGGATGCTGAAGCGGACCTTCCGCAATTGCGCCGTGATTGCCGGGCTAATCGACCAGCGCCATCCCGGCAAGGAGAAGAGCGGACGTCAAGTGACCGTGTCGGCCGACCTGATCTACGACGTGCTGCGCAGCCACGAGCCCGACCATATCCTGCTGGAGGCGACGCGACAGGATGCGGCATCGGGGCTTTTGGACATCGCAAGGCTCGGCGCTATGCTGATGCGAATCAAGGGCCACATCACGCACAGGGCGCTCGAACGGATCTCGCCGCTCGCCGTTCCGGTGATGCTGGAGATCGGCAAGGAACCGGTTTCGGGCGAGGCGCACGATTCGGTTCTTGCCGAAGCCGCCGAGGACCTGATCGCCGAGGCCATGGGTGACACGGAGATGCGCGAAGGATCGCACGGGGAATGGCCGGACGATTTCGGCGCGCAGAGACGACATTGAAGCGGGAATTTATATGAACAGGCTGGCCCTGGCGGCCGCACAGATCGAGGATTTCGGTTCGCTGACGGCCCGGACGGTCGTGGCCGGCGTCGAGGCGATGTGCGACCCCTTTGGCGCGCTCTATCTCCCGCAGACGCGCCTTCTGGTCATTTCCGACCTGCACCTCGAAAAGGGCGCCGCCTTCGCGCGCCGCGGCATGTTGCTGCCGCCCTACGATACGCTTGCGACCCTGAAGATCCTTTCGGCTGTCATCGCCCGGCACGATCCGGCGATCGTGGTCAGCCTCGGGGACAATTTCCACGACCGGGTCGGCTCAGCCCACCTGCCGGACATGTTCCGCCGGGAGATCGCGGAGATGGCGCGCGGACGCGACTGGATCTGGATCAACGGAAACCACGATCCGGACGGTGCGACCGGTCTGCCAGGGCAGTCGGCGGATGAACTGCACTATGCCGGCCTCGCCTTTCGCCACGAGCCGTCGCTCAGCGCCGGCCATGGCGAGATCGCCGGCCATCTCCATCCGTCCGCGACCGTCCGCCGCCGCGACAAGTCGGTGCGCCGCCCGTGCTTTGCGACCGACGGCCGCCGGATGCTGATGCCCGCCTTCGGCGTTACCACCGGCGGGCTTGACCTGCGCCACCGCGCCATGGCGGGCCTGTTCGAGCGCGAAAACCTCATCGCCCATCTGCTCGGCCGCGACCGGGTCTATTCCGTCCGCTTTTCCAACCTGCTTGCCTGAAAGGTCGTGAGGGTTATTCCGGCTTCGGCGTGTAGCGCAGGATGACCGTGCCGTTGGAAAGCGGCCTTGCGTCCGCAAGATCGAAACGCTGCGGGCTGTCGGCACGCTTGAAAAGCGGCGTTCCCTTACCGAGCCGCACCGGCACGAGCGCGAGCATCACCTCGTCAACCAGACCTTCGCCAAGCAGCGTGTCCGTCAACTCGGCGCTGCCGAATATACAAATATCCTTGCCCGGCTCACGCTTCAGGCGGCGCAGATCGCCCGTGATATCGGACGTCATCGTCGTGTTGTTCCAGTCCGACTGGCTGAGCGTGCGCGAGGCAACCAGCTTCGGCATGGCATTCATGAAGGCCTTGATGCGCGTCTCGTCCTGCGTGGTCGTCCAGTAGGACTTCATGCCTTCATAGGTGACCCGGCCGAAGACGAGCATCCGGGCGCGCTCGCCGAAATCCTCGCTGATGCGCTCCAGCTCTTCGCCCCATGCGTGGTTGTGAAAGTCGAGGTCCCACTTCTTCTCACCCTCGAAGAAGCCGTCCAGCGACACCAGATTCCATACGATTACCCTGCTCATCGCATCCTCCCGTTGATTGGCGGCGGTCATCCGATTGCATTTTGAAATCGGTTGAAGGCTATGCAGACCGGTGGCAAAGTGCAAGCAGAATCTCGGAGACGAATATGAAGGACGAGTACCGCTCGGGCTGCCCGATCAATCTCACGCTCGAGATCCTCGGCGACCGCTGGAGCCTGATCGTGATCCGGGACATGATGTTCGGCAACCGCCGCCACTTCCGGGAACTGCTGACCCATTCGGAAGAGAGGATCGCGTCCAACATTCTCGCCGACCGGCTCAAGCGGCTCATGGAAAAGGGTCTGATCACCAAAGCGGACGATCCGAGCCATAAGCAGAAGGCGCTCTACAGCCTGACCGAGATGGCGATCGGCCTGGTCCCCCTTTTCGCCCATATGGGTGCCTGGGGACGGAGGCATCTGCCGGTAAGCGAGGAACTGAGCATCCGGGCGGAACTGCTCGAAAAGGGCGGCCCCGCCATGTGGGACGCCTTCATGGCGGAGTTGCGTGCGATCCATATGGGTGGGCCAAAGCCGGATCGCTCCGTGTTCTCCGAATTGCAGGCAGCTTACGAGGCCGTCGTTGCCAGCAAGAAAGCGGCCCTTCCGGCCTGACCGCTTGCGCCCGGATCAGTCCTTCCTGAAGACGACGCTGGCGATCCAGCCGGTCAGCCCAGCAAGGATGACGGCAAGAATGCCGTAGGAGATCGGGTTGGCGTAGGCCGCATTCGAGATCATCTGCTCCAGCCCGGTCTTGACGACCCGCAGGGGAAGCGCCTTTTCGCTGATGAAAACCCCGTCGCGGAAGAGATGGGCGCGCACCACATGCGTGCCATTCGGCACATTGGCGGGCAGCCTGACGGTCGCCTTGAACAGGCTGGCGCTGATGAACTGCACGCCGCCCGGATCGCGCTGGTAGAAGCCGCCGGTTTCCTTCAGGCGACGGAAGGCATCGCGGAACTGGGAAATGTTACTTCCGTCGCCGATATAGCCGATCGGATCGAGGCGTATGTGCTGCAGGCCGACGCCGATGCTGTTCAGCACCGCGGCGGGTGCGATGTCGTCGACATTGCGCGTGCTCGACAGCGAATAGGATTCGGGCGCTAGCTCGAACGTCATCGAGCGGCGGTTGACCCAGATGCCGAGGACCCGCTCCTTGCGGCGAACGGTCAGGTCGTCCTTCGGACCTTCCAGCGCCACGACGATATCGTATTTGCGCTGGGCCAGGAGATTGGGATCATAGCCTTCGATCGCGCCGAAGATCGTCAGGTCGGCACCGCGAAAGTCAGAGGAAATGGCGATCTCGTCGGTCGAGATGCCAATCTCCAGTCGCTCGGTGATTTCCGGCCGTTTGTCCTCCTGGGCAAGGACGGGTGCGGCCGATGCCAGGACGAGAGCGGCGAGAAGCGTGCGCGCGAGCTTCCTCATCTTCCCGTCCCCGCGCTGACGATCGAGTAGACGTCCTCCGGCGTCACCACCAGATCGACCGCAAGGCGCAGGCCGACCGCAAGCACGAGCAAGGCCAGCAGGGCGCGCAACTGTTCGCCGCGCAGGCGCTGGCCGACGCGCACGCCGTATTGCGCGCCGATGACGCCGGCCACCATCAGGATGAAGGCCAGCACGATATCGACGGAATTGTTCGTCGCCGCCTGCATCACCGTGGTGTAGGCGGTGACAAAGATGATCTGGAAGAGCGAGGTGCCGACGACGACGTTTGTCGGGATTCGCAGCAGGTAGATCATCGCCGGCACCATGATGAAGCCGCCGCCGACACCCATGATCGACGTGAGCACGCCGATCGCAAAGCCGAGGACAACCACCGGGATCACGCTGAGATAGATCTTGGACTTCTTGAACCGCATCTTCAGCGGCAACCCGTGCACCCAGTTATGATGGCCCGGCTTGCGCAGGTTGACGGGCTGGTTCTTCGCAGCGCGCCGCAATGCGTTGACACTCTCGAACAGCATCAGCACGCCGACGACGCCGAGCAGGACCACGTAGAGCAGCGAAATGACCAGGTCGAGCTGGCCGACCCGGCGCAGCAGCGCAAAGAGCCAAATGCCCGCCGTGGCCCCCAAAAGGCCGCCGACCAACAGCACGGTCCCCAGCTTGATGTCGAGCGATCCTCGGCGGAAGTGGGTGATGGCGCCGGAAATCGACGAAGCAACGACCTGATTGGCACCGGTCGCAACCGCCACGATCGGCGGGATGTTGTAGAAAATCAGCAGAGGGGTGATCAGGAAGCCGCCGCCGACGCCGAACATGCCGGAAAGAAAACCGACAGCCGCCCCCATCCCCAGGATGATGAAGATGTTCACCGACAGCTCGGCGATGGGCAGATAAACCGTCACAGCATTACCCCGATGGGCCGTCGGCCCGGATCTTGCGGCACCCCTGTCGCCGCCCGTTCAGCACAATTCTCGACGCGATCCGGCAATCGCCGGATCCAAAATTCCAGGCACGGCATATGGGTAAGCGCCGGGCAGGCGAAACGCATGCCCGGTTCGACAGTCCCCCAGCATCTTCCCGGCACTCCGAACTGCCCCGCGGACAGGGTTCAGGGCGCCGACGCGACATCAAGCCGAACGTCCGGGCAGGCCGGTGCGCTCCGCTTTGCCGCTCCCGGTATCATTCTGAGCGGCTTGTGGTTTTTTCATGGTCCGTCTTGCCCTTGGCCATCCGTGCCGTCAACAGTCGAACGGCCCGGACTGCCGCTTTATGCGGTAGCGGCAGTCGCGGCCGGGATCATCCCTGCGGCTTGTTGCGCTTCAGCAACTCATTGATGAGCTTGTCGTCGATCTCGCCGGTTTCGGTCTGTCCGACGGACTTCTGGAACGCCTTGATCGCCTCCACCGTCTTCGGCCCCATCGCACCGTCCGGCGTGCCGGCATTGAAGCCGTTGTTGTTGAGGATCGCCTGGATGTTGCGGATCGCCTTCTTCATGTCGACGGAGGCAGTCTTGGTGCCCTTGCCGATCCATTCATCCGGCAGGTCCACGGAATTAGCCTTCTCGTCGAGCGGCTGCGGCTTCCACAGGTCCAGCTTCGCCTTGGCGCTTGCCAGTTGCTCCGGCTTCATGGCGTTGGCGACCTCGTCGCGCTTTTCGGCGGCATCGCGGTCGCCGTCGCGGGCGGCGACTGCAAACCACTTGTAGGATTCCTCGAGGTCCTGCTTCACGCCGTTGCCGCGCGCGTAGAGGATCGCGAGGTTGAACTGGCTGTCGCGGACGCCGAGGTCCGCCGCCTTCTTGAACCATTCGGCAGCAGCGGCAAAATCGGGAGCCTTGCCGCCGCCGGTCGCCAGCAGCACGGCGAGATTGTGGATCGCGCTGGCATTGCCCTGTTTTGCGGCTTCCTCATAGAGGCTTCGTGCCTTTTCGAGGTCGCGTTCGACACCCTGCCCTTTTTCGTAGAGGTTGCCGAGGCGGTACTGCGCCGGCGCAAAGCCGCGCTCGGCCGCCTTCGCATACCACTTGGCGGCCTCCGCCATGTCGATCGCCACGCCGCCGCGGCCATCGGTATAGCGCGCGCCGATCTCGAAGAGTGCCAGCTTGTCGCCTTCGCCCGCCGCCTTCACAAGCGAGGCCGGTTCCAATGCAGTCGGGACGCTGATCAATTCCGCCATGCCCTGCGAAGGATTGTCGGCGCCGATTATGGCTTCGCTGCCTTCGTTTTCGATCACCGGCACGTCCTTCACCTGGCCCGACGGATCCGTCACGATCGGCTCGAAACCGCCCGTCTCGGTTGCAGTGTCTGCCGGTTGCGTCATCTGCTCGGCGCCGGTTACGGCAAGCGCGGGCGTACCGGTCTCCATTCCGGTATCCTCGACGGTCGGGGTTGCGATTTCCTCGGTGGGCGGTGCATCGACGGTGGGTTCGTCACCCTCGATCACCTCGACCGGCTGGCTGCCGGCCGTCACAGCCTGCGCCATTTCCAGCGGAGCCGGCGCCTCGCCAGCCGCGGCCTTGGGCTCGACGGCTGCGGGTGCCGCGATCACCGCCTGCGCCGTCTCCTGCCGGGACGGCTGGGGAGCCTCGTCCCCGCGAACCAGCGTGTTGACCAGCGGATAGGACATGATGGCAAGCAGGATGGCACCGACCGCCATCAGGATCGGTCGGCGGTGGCGGCCGAAGGCAGATGTGGCTGCGCCGGCGCCCGACGCCGGCTTCTTCTCGGGCGCTATGCGCGACAGCGTATCGGTCTCTTCGGCGGCCATGCGGGCTGCCCGGCGCGCGGCGGCGATAAAATCGGACTTCCCGGCGTCGGCCGCCTGCCCGCGGCCGTCCGCCGTCTGGCCGGCGCGGACACGCTCCAGGATCTTGCGGACGTCCGGGGCGCCGGAGCCCGGCTCCAGCAATTGGTTGGCCACTTCCGGCGCGATCTCGTCGCCTGGATCAAGCGACGGGGCGGGATCGATCTGCTGACGCTCGACCGTTTCGGGCACGTCCTTGCGGGCAGGCGCGAAGCGACGGGCAAGGCCTGCGATCAGGCTAGTCCTGCCCTTATTGGCAGCTGACGCGGGGGCGGCAGCTTCGGCTGCGGAGTCGGCCACAGCCTGCGCGCTTTCGGTCGCCACCTCGAATTCGCGCTCATCGGATTCCACTTCGGTGGGCACCGGTGCGCGATCCCGTTCTGCGGCGGACGTCTCGAAACCGTCGTCGAAAGGGTATTCCTCATCATGGAAGGCCTGGACGGGAGTGCGCGGCGTAGCGGGTGCTAAGGCACGCTCGTCCCGCTGCGCAGACCGGCGATCATCGTCGCGCGGCGCGTCGAGTTGTTCGAGGCGGCCGGCGATCTGCACCAGCGTGTCATGGAGTGCATCGAAGGTGCGCGCGGTGCGATCCTCGCTGGAGCGCATCATGTCTTCCAGGGCACGCAGATCTTCCGCAAGTGCGGATATCGCCGCCATGTCGGAGGACGACGCAGCCCCCCCTTCGGCAGAGTGCTGGTAGGCCTGCATCACCGCCTCGGCCGCCTGTCGGGCCGCTTCGATGATGTATTCGTCGTTGGTGGCCATGTAGTCTTCGATCGTCGCCATGCGACTGTCGAAGTCTGCCGGCAAGGTGGCGCCACCTTGCGGCTGCGGCGCGCTGATCAATGTGGAAAGATGGGCTATCTGTGCCTCGAGGCTACGCAGTGCGCCGCTGTCGTCCACCGGCGCGGCACTGGTGCGGTCGAGCCTTTCGGCGATCGCCTGCAGGCGTCCTTCGATCGCCGAGAAGCGGTCGCCGGAAAACGGCGTTTCGGCCGGAACATCCAGGTCCTCGATCCGGCGGGCCAGATGATCGAGGCGTTCGGCCAGCGCATCGTTGACCGAACCCTGATCGAGCGCGTCGATCTTTCGGGAGATGTCCGTCAGGTAATGGGTCAGGTCGGCGCTTGCAGCAGGCGCCCGCTGGCCCTGCTCGATCATCGCCGACAACTGATCCAGCCGTTCTTCGAGCCGCAGTGCCGCCTTCTCATGCGCCAGTTCGTCGATGCGATAGGAAAGCGCCTCCAACCGCTGACCGAGCCCCTGTTCGGGCATCGGGCGCCGGGCGATGGCGTCGAGCTGGCCGGCGAGATCGGCGATCCGGCCTTCCATGCGCTGGAACAGCGCCGCATCGGCAGAGGAAGCCTGGGTACGGCTGCTGGCGGCAATCGCACGGCTTATCTCGTCGAGGCGCAGGTCGAGGCCTTCGAACTGGGAGGCAAGCCGGCGATCGTCCGGTTGGACATTGCGGCCAAGCACTTCGACGGCCTGGGCCATCGCATGGAGCTTGTCTTCGAGATCGCGAAGGGCGGGCGTGGCACTGACGGTCTGGATCTGGGTCTTCAGCTCGTCCAGACGATAGGCGAGCGCCAGAAGTTCGTCGTCGCGGCTCTGATCGAATGCAGCGAGCCGCTGCTCCACGCCGTTCCAGCGGTTTTCCATGCGGCGAACGGAATCCTCGCGTGCGAGGCCGTCCAGGACCGAGCGCAGCTCGTCGAACTCCACGCGCAGGCTGTCTGCTTCGGCATGCGCCGGCTGACGGCCGAGCTGGCCGACGCTCTGCGCCAGCCGCTGCAGGTCGTCGCGAATGTCATCGTCATGACCGCGCATTTCCGCCGCCTGGCGAATGGCGCGCATTTCGGCGCGCAGCGTGTCCATCTCCCGCCCGAACCCGTCGGCGATGTCGCGCTTGAGATCCTGGCGCAGGCCGACAAGCGCCTGGGCGATTTCTTTCGCGGCGAAGTTGGGCGCGGTGGGTTCCGGTGCCGGGCGTTCCACGGCCGGCTGCGGCGGAAGGGGAGCGTCGAATGCGGGGGAGCGGCGTTCGCCGCGCTGGGCCGCGCGCTCCCGAACCGCATCGAGTGCGCGCTGGCGCTGCATGATCTCGCCGACGGGATCGTCGCGCAGTGGAACTGGGCGCACCGGATCGGGTCGCTGCGGTTCACGCCTGAGGTCCGTACCGTCGCGGCTGCGCTCGCGTGTGCCCATCAGACCCTCGATCCGCGCCTCGAGGCCCTCGATCGTCCGGTTCAGAGCATCGAACGACGACCTGTCGCCATACCGGGGAGGATTTGCTCGCGATCCGCTCATGTTCCTAGCCTCGATTGGGAGCCCGTCGGCTCGCCGTGAGAACCCGCATCACGTCCGCCGCTCATGCCGCGTGACGCCACCTGTTGCATTTCGCCGACATGATGTGCGCCGGCATTGTCTTAACTCACGCGCAGATCGATGTTGCAGCCTAAAGGGCGCAGCTTTCCCGGACCTGACGCTCCGAATGGCAGGCGAAAAGTGGAACGACAAAACTATTTCGTGGGCTGCCCTCGATCGCCACAATTCACGGAACATGGTAAACAGGCGGTTAATTCGGCCGAAATTTTTTAACGATTTGCTCATACTGCCGCGCGGCGGCACACCTTGGCGGCCCGGGACGCAGGCCTGGGATGTCCTGTCGATTTACCCGTGTCCACCCCCCGTCGCGTCCACAGCCATGCTCGATGAAGTTTCCGCTCACGCAAATATTACGTTTACGCAAACGTCAAAGTTTTCTAGTATCACTCCATCAGGTCGGACGATCGTCCATCGAGAAGGCGAGGAACTCGAGCAACATGCCCATCTACAAAGCCCCCGTGAACGAAACGCTGTTCGTGCTCAACGACGTGCTCGGACTGGAACGCTACAACAACCTGCCGGGCTTTGCCGATGCGACGGCAGACATGGTCGAGGCGATTGCCGGCGAGGCCGCGAAGCTTTCGGAAGAAGTGCTGTTTCCCGTCAACCTCTCCGGCGACCAGGAGGGCTGCAAGCGCAGCGACGATGGTTCTGTGACCGTTCCGAAGGGCTTCCGCGAAGCGTTCGACCTCTACCGCGAAGGCGGCTGGCTGGGTCTGGCGGTGCCTGAGGAATTCGGCGGTCAGGGTCTCCCCTACCTGCTGCACACGGCGGTGGGCGAGTACATGTCATCGGCCAACATGTCGCTGATGATGTATCCCGGCCTGACGCAGGGCGCGATCGCGGCAATCCTCGTGCACGGTTCGGACGAGCAGAAGAAAGCCTATCTGCCAAAGATGGTCTCAGGCACCTGGACCGGCACGATGAACCTGACCGAGCCGCATTGCGGCACAGACCTCGGCCTTCTGCGCACCAAGGCCGCACCGCAGCAGGACGGTTCCTACAAGATCACCGGTCAGAAGATCTTCATTTCCGCCGGCGAACACGACATGGCGGAGAACATTATCCATCTGGTGCTGGCACGCATCGAAGGCGCGCCGGACGGAACCAAGGGCATCTCGCTCTTCATCGTGCCGAAGTTCCTGCCGGACGCGAACGGCAGGCCGGGGGCCCGCAACGGCGTCTCCTGCGGGGCGATCGAACACAAGATGGGCATCCACGGAAACGCCACCTGCGTGATGAACTACGACGAGGCGACGGGGTATCTCATCGGCGCCGAGAACAAGGGCCTGAACGCCATGTTCGTCATGATGAACGAGGCCCGCCTGGGCGTCGGCCTGCAGGGGCTGGCGGTCGCCGAGGTCGCCTACCAGAACGCCGCCAGCTACGCCCGGGAGCGTATCCAAGGGCGCTCGCTTTCCGGGCCGAAGGCGCCCGAGCAGCGGGCGGATCCGATCATCGTCCATCCCGACATCCGCCGGTCGCTGATGACGATCAGGGCGTGGAACGAGGGCGGGCGCGCGTTCCTGCTGTGGACGGCGCTGCAGTCCGACATCGCCCACCGGGCATCCGACGAAAAGGAGCGGCAGGCGGCCGACGACATTTTGGGGCTGGCCACGCCGATCCTGAAGGGCGTGCTGACCGACAAGGGGTTCGACCACGCGGTGATGGCGCAGCAGGTATTCGGCGGCCACGGCTATATCGAAGAACACGGCATGAGCCAGTATGTGCGCGATGCGCGCATCGCCATGATCTACGAAGGCGCCAACGGCATCCAGGCGCTCGATTTGGTCGGCCGCAAGCTCGGCATGAACGGCGGGCGCGCGGTCATGGCACTGTTCAAGGAGATCGGCGATTTCTGCGAAGAGAACCGAAGCGACGAGAGCCTCGCCTTCTTCACCAAAAACCTGAAGAAGGGGCTGAACGACCTGCAGGCGTCGACCATGTGGTTCATGCAGCATGCAATGGCCAAGCCCGACAATGCCGGCGCCGGCTCGACGGACTACATGCATCTCTTCGGCCTCGTCGTCGTCGGCTACATGTGGGCGAAGATGGCCAAGGCGGCGCAGTCCGGGCTTGCCGCAGGCGCCGGCGAGCGCGAGGTGTTCCTGCGCAACAAGCTGATCACCGCGCGCTTCTTCATGGAGCGCATCATGCCGGAAACGGCGCTGCGCAAGGCACGTATCGAAAGCGGCGCCGAAACGATGATGGCGCTGGCGGCTGACGCGTTCTGAGCAGCCCGCGCATGCACGTCGCCTATGGCCCCTCACCCCCACCCTCTCCCCGCAAGGAGGGAGAGGGAGTACAGTCGCTGCGGCATCGTCCCTTCGCACCGCTTGCGGGAGCAAGGTGCCGGCAGGCGGATGAGGGGCAATTGCTGGAAATTGAGGCGCAGAAGCGCCAGGGAGAAGAGAGATAACATGACCGACGTCTTCATCTACGATCATGTGCGCACCCCGCGCGGGCGCGGCAAGAAGGACGGGGCGCTGCACGAGGTGCCGTCCGTCCGTCTCGCGGCAAAGGTTCTGGAAGCGCTGCGCGACCGCAACGGGCTCGACACGGAAAAGGTCGACGACATCATCATGGGATGCGTCGATCCCGTCATGGATGCCGGCGCCGTCATCCCCAAGGCTGCCGCCTTCGAGGCCGGCTATTCGACGAAGGCACCTGGCATGCAGATCTCGCGCTTCTGCGCTTCGGGCCTCGACGCGATCAACTTCGGCGCCGGTAAGATCGCCCAAGGGGCGGATGACATCGTGATTGCCGGCGGCGTGGAAAGCATGTCGCGCGTCGGCCTCGGCATGTCCGGCGGCGCCTGGTTCATGGATCCCTCGGTCAACTTCCCGGCCTATTTCATGCCGCAGGGGGTCTCGGCCGACCTGATCGCCACCAAATACGGCTTCTCCCGCGACGACGTCGACGCCTATGCGGTGGAGAGCCAGAAGCGGGCGGCCAACGCCTGGGAGAAAGGTTATTTCAAGAACGCGGTGATCCCCGTGAAGGACATCAACGGGCTGACGATCCTCGACCGCGACGAGCACATGCGGCCGGGCACCGACATGCAGGCGCTGGCCCAGCTCAACCCGTCCTTCCAGATGCCCGGCGAGATGGGCGGCTTCGAGGCCGTCGCCATCCAGGCCCATCCGGAGATCGAGGCGATTAACTACGTCCACCACGCCGGCAATTCGTCCGGCATCGTCGACGGCTCCGCTGCGGTGCTGCTCGGCTCGAAGGAGGGCGGCGCCATCCTCGGCAAGAAGCCGCGCGCGCGCATCCGGGCCTTCGCCAATATCGGCTCGGACCCGGCGCTGATGCTGACCGGTCCGGTCGACGTGACCGAGAAGCTTTTGAAGCGGTCCGGCCTCAAGCTTTCCGACATTGACCTGTTCGAGCTGAACGAGGCGTTTGCAGCCGTCGTGCTGCGCTACTGCCAAGCCTTCGACATCCCCCACGACCGGATCAACGTCAACGGCGGCGCCATCGCCATGGGCCACCCGCTCGGCGCCACCGGCGCGATGATCGTCGGCACCGTGCTCGACGAGCTGGAGCGGCGCGACCTTAACACCGCGCTGGTGACACTCTGCATCGGCGCCGGCATGGGCACGGCGACGGTGATCGAGCGGGTATAAGGCATTTGTCCGGTGATCGTCCCTCATCCGGCTGCCGCCACCTTCTCCCCGCAAGCGGGGAGAAGGGATATGTCGCGACGTTTCTGGTCCCCTCGCCCCGTTCACGGGGAGAAGGTGCGCCGAGCGAAGCGGAGGCGGGGTGAGGGGCTCCGAGGCTAATCAAAGTTTCAAGGGAAGAGGAATCCCGCAATGACTTACAAGAACTTCACCATCGAGACCGACGCCGACGGCATTGCGCTCGTCACCTGGGACATGCCCGGCAAGTCGATGAACGTCCTCACGGCGGAGGTGATGGACGAGCTCGAGGCGATCATCGACGCGACCGTGGCGGACGAGCCCGTCAAGGGCGTGGTCTTCACGTCCGGCAAGTCATCCTTCTCCGGCGGCGCGGACCTGTCGATGATCAAGTCGATGTTCACGCTGCAGGCCGAGGAGAGGGCCAAGGATCCGGCCCACGCCGTCGAGAAGCTTTTTGCATTGACCGGCCGGATGAGCGGGCTTTTCCGCAAGCTCGAGACCTGCGGCAAGCCCTGGGTTTCGGCGATCAACGGCACTTGCATGGGCGGCGCCTTCGAGCTGTCGCTCGCCTGCCATGGCCGCGTCGCCTCGAACGCCAAGTCGGTAAAGATCGCCCTGCCCGAAGTGAAGGTCGGCATCTTCCCCGGTGCCGGCGGCACCCAGCGCGTACCGCGGCTGGCAAACGCGCAGGACGCGCTGCAGATGATGACGACCGGATCGTCGTTGACGGGCGCTCGTGCCAAGGCGATGAACCTCGTGCACCAGGTGGTCGCACCGGAGGAACTGATCCCGGCAGCGAAGAAGATGATCCTCGACGGGCTCAAGCCTGTCGCACCCTGGGACGAAAAAGGCTTCAAGGTGCCCGGCGGCGGCATCTGGACGCCGGCCGCGGCCCAGCTTTGGCCGGCCGCCCCAGCCATCCTGCGCCGCGAAACCGCGGGCAATTATCCGGGTGCGCTGGCGATCCTCAAATGCGTCTATGAGGGCCTGCAGGTGCCGTTCGACACGGCCCTGAAGATCGAGCAGCGCTACTTCACCTATATCCTGCAGACGACCGAAGCCTTCTCGATGATCCGCTCGCTGTTTATCTCCATGCAGGAACTGGGCAAGGGCGCGCGCAGGCCGGCCGGCGTAGCCAAGACCGAGTTCAGAAAGGTCGGCATCGTCGGCGCCGGCTTCATGGGCGCCTCGATCGGCTATGTGACAGCGGCAGCCGGCATCCCCGTCGTCCTGATCGACCGCGACCAGGAGGCCGCCGACAAAGGCAAGTCCGTCTGCGAGGGCCTCGTTGCCGGCAGCGTTTCCAAGGGTCGGATGAACAAGGAAGAAGGCGAGAAGCTGCTTTCGCTGATTACGCCCACGGCCGACTATGCCGCCCTATCCGACGCCGATCTCGTCATCGAGGCCGTATTCGAGGACCGCGAGGTAAAAAGGGCCGTCACCGAGAAGATCGAGGCCGTCCTTCCCGAAGGCGCCATCCTTGCCTCCAACACCTCGACGCTGCCGATCACAGGACTTGCGCAGAACTCCAGGCGGCCGAACCAGTTCGTCGGCATCCATTTCTTCTCGCCGGTCGAAAAGATGATGCTGACCGAGGTGATCCTCGGCCAGGAAACCGGCGACAAGGCGCTGGCCGTGGCGCTCGACTATGTCGCCGCGATCAAGAAGACGCCGATCGTCGTCAACGACACGCGCGGCTTCTACGTCAACCGCTGCGTCTTCCGCTACATCGGCGAGGCCTACGACATGCTGATCGAGGGCGTGCCGGCGGCGATGATCGAGAACGCCGCAAAGATGGCCGGCATGCCGGTCGGACCGCTTTCGCTCAACGACGAGGTGGCCGTCGATCTCTCCTTCAAGATCTTCAAGGCGGCACTCGCCGATCTCGGGCCGCAGGCGGTCGATCCGCGGCACATGGAACTGGTGACGAAGCTGGTGGAAGACGGGCGGCTCGGCCGCAAGATTGCCAAGGGCTTCTACGACTATCCGCAAAAGCCTGCGAAGAAGCGCCTCTGGCCGGGACTGAAGGAGCTCTATCCGCAGCAGAAGCCCGATGACGTCGACTTGAAGGTGCTCAAGGAGCGGCTGCTCGTGACCATCGCGCTGGAGGCGGCGCGAACGGTGGAGGAAGGCATCGTCACCGATCCGCGCGAAGCCGACGTCGGCTCGATCCTCGGCTTCGGCTTCGCCCCCTATACCGGCGGCACGCTTTCCTACATCGACGGCATGGGCGTGAAGGCCTTCGTGGCCCTGTGCGAGAAGCTTGCGACGAAATATGGCGAGCATTTCAAGCCGACGCCGCTTCTGCTCGACATGGCAGCGAAGGGCGAAACCTTCTACGGACGCTTTGATCCCTACGCGAAGCCGCAAGCCGCTTAAGGGCCGGGCGGCGAGATTTCGCTGATGAACTGGCATTGCGGGCGCGTTTCGACGCGTCCGCCCGCGAATGCATCGTTCCACCCAGAAATGGGTCGGCGGCAAGTACTGGAATTCATTTGCCGTTCACGATTCTCCTCCTAGGAATCTGCCGTTGCAATATTCCAGTAAGGAACTGAAAACTATGCGCAATTTTAAGGTACTTATTACGACTGCCGCAGCCGTCCTCGGCTTCTCGGCCGCAGCATACGCCAACGATCTCGTCTTCACCCTGAAGAACGGCACCGGCTCCGTGCTGACCAACTTCTATACGTCGCCGGTCGGTGTCGACAGCTGGGAAGACGACGTTTTCGGCCGCCAGGTGCTGAACCCGGGCGAAAGCATGGAAATCACGATCGCTGACGGGCGCCGGCAGTGCAAGTACGACATGAAGTTCGAGTTCGAGGAAGAGTCCGATCTCGACACGACCACGGACACACAGGATCTGTGCGAAATGGGCTCCTACACGATCCACGAGTGATACGGAACGAGGAGGCGCATGGCAACCGTGCGCCTCTACCCCCTTGCCCCCCTGGCGAACGTCACTCCAACCGCAATTGCGTCCTGAAGTCGGCCACAGAGACGGACACGTCGTGGACGGCCTGGGAAATCGCGGCAAACTTGGTCGCCTGCCAAAACCGGTAGTCGTGCACCAGTTGCGGCGCGATCCAGCAATCGCCGCGATTGTCGTTTCGCCGCCAGCCAATCAGACCGTCCCGGCGCGCGCGGGCGAACAGCCGAACGGCATGGGTTCGGGACAGATGAAGGCGGCGTGACAGTTCCGTCGGCGAGACCGGACCAATCCAGAGCCGCTCCGTCTCCAAGGCGATTTTGGGCACGCGCGATACGAGATCATGGACGATGTTGCTGCCGGCGTCCGATTTGACGAAGGTGGCGATGGTTTCCGGCGGATGCCACCATTCCGGCCGCTCAAAAAGCAGCCGCGTCATTCTCGGCTGGGCGTGATGCAGGAGCCTTGGCTCAAGCGACGACAGAAGGTATCTCGACCCGTTGTCGAGGAGATCCAGCGCCCGCATGTGGATATCGAAATAGCGCCGGATGAGGGCTTCGGATTCCCCTGTCGCCCGAAAGCCGCGCCGCCGCCGGTCGCCCACCTCCATCGGTTCCACGAAATTGTAGTGGCGCATTTCCATCAGGAACGCGAGAACCGTGTTCTTGCTCGCCGCCGGTGTCTTGCCGAAATAGCGCACGAGATCGCTGGGCGTGATGGCGGGGCGCGTCGGGTCGATGGTGTTTTCGAAATGCAATGCCAGCGTCGCCTGGCTGAGCATCCATTTCTGGACATCAGCAACATAGCGCACCTTGCGCGGCAGAAGGCGGTGCGTCTCCAAGAGATCTTCGACCGCTTTGGAGACGCAATCGGAAAAGCGCTCCATCGAAAGCAGTTGCTGGGCCGAATATGCGTGTGGACTGCGTGCCGGCACGGCCGAATGATCGACGAAATTCATGGCATGACAAACGGTTAGCTACGGTGCATGGCGTTGTGTACGGGCTTCTGGGAACGAGGCCTATACACGTTATTCTTCGGATGCCTTCCAAAGCAGCCAGGCGAGCAGCGGGATCTTTACGACCGTCAGAAGCAGGAGCAAGCCGAAATTGTCGGGCGCATAGTCCGCATTGACGATCGCCTCGCGGACGTGGCCGATCGCCACTCCCGCGTTGAACAGGATGATGTAGAAGACGACGGCCGCCTTGAACGAAAGGCTACGCCAGAACGAAAGTACCGCGACGATGCCCATCGCCAGATCGGCGACGCCGATCTCGAACTGGAAGGGGCTGACCTGCCAGCCGATCTGCGTAGCGGCCACCTGCGGCAGGAAGACGTGGAAGAAGCCGCCCCAGATCATTTCGGCACCGACCGAAAGCAGAAGCAGCCAGGAGAGATAGCGCTGCGCGGTCGGCCCGCCCCTTCGAAAGAAAGCGATAGCGATGGCAGCGACGAAAAGCACGGCTGGCAGGTTCGTCAATATCAAGCGTATAGCGTCTGCCATCGTGCCCCCGGACGACCAAAAATCGACGGGCCCCACGGTGGCAGATCGCGCCATGGTTGCCAATCCCCATGGACGCGCAAACGAATTGAAGGCACGAGCCCGAGGCGAACGCGCGTCAAACCGGTCGCCGCGGCCCGGTCACGGCCCGCCGCGGCGATCCGGCCAAGTCTGCGATCAGTTGATGGGAATACGGACGCCGCCGCCGGTATCGGCAGGTCGCGCATAGTCGGTGTTGTTTGCGGCACTAGACGTGCAACCGGCGAGGGCGAGAAGGACAAGCGAGGCGGTCAGAAGGGATTTCAACGGCATTGAGGTCTCCGATGCAGGCTCGGCGGAACGGGACGCATGTAGGAGATCCGACGTCCGCCAGCCCTGTCAGATGACGGCAGTTCGGCTGTAATGGCAACCCTCCATGGAGACTTGTCCGCACTCGCGCGCCATCCCGAAGGGCCCGTTCGCGATCGAAAACGCGAAAAAGGGCACGGCAGCAGCCATGCCCTTCCTATGCTAACTCATCGTCGCCCCTACGGAGGTGACGCCCAAGGTACCCTCGCCGTTCAGGCGCCTTCAGTGCCCTGGATCGCCGTCACCAGCCACTCGGCACCGGGTTTGCGGACAAATGTCCAGACCTCTACGGTTTCCGTCGGTTTATCCGGGTCGCCGCTGATGACGCGGCCCGTCGCGCGGTCCCGCATGACGTCGATGCTCTCATAGCGCATCGCCACGGTGGCGTATTCGGAACCGTCGTCCTCGCGCCACGCCTCGGCGACATCGCCCTGGACGAGATGGACGTCGCGGACGTCGTTCTTTGCACCGCTCGTGGCGTTGTCGCTCAACTCTTCGGCAAGCCAGGACATGGCCTCGGGCGTGGTGAGCTTGCGGAGCGCGGCGTAGTCCTCGGCTGCGTAGGCCGCCTGGACCTCCTTCAGCATCGTCTCGAACCGCTCGAGATCCTCCGGCTTCACGCCAATTTCATCGGCGTCCGATGCAGGCGCGGCGGCGGGCGCACTTGCACCCGCTGCAGTTGTCCCCGCGCCGAGACCACCGAGGCCGGCACCGCCGCCGATGCTCGGAATCCTGAAGGAGGAAGCAGCGTTGTCGGACTGACGGTAAGCCGGGGCGGAGGGGCCACCCGCGCCGCCGAAAGCCGGCTGCGGCGAGCGACGGAAAAATCGCATGGCAAGCGCGATCACGCCGAAGATCAGCGCGGCCTGGAACAGAAGGCCGAGGAAGCCCATGGCGCCCCCGAGTCCATTGCCCATCAGCATGCCGATGAGGCCGCCAAGCATCAGACCGCCGAGCAGACCGCCGGCAAGGCCGCCGAACATGCCCGGGCGCTGGCCGGCCGGACGATTGACGCCGGGAGCCTGCTGGCCCGCCTGCGGCTGGTTCGCCTGCTGGCCGGCCGGGCGCTGGGTCATCGAACGATCGATCGGCGCCGGCTGGCTCGGCGCGGTGCGCGTTGCGGGCGGGGTGGAAAATGTCCTGGTGCCGCGGCTACCGAAGCCACCGCCCCCCCGGCGTGCCTCCGCCACGTCCACCGCGGTGACCATCATCATGACGGCGACGCCGATCATCGCGAAAACTTTCCCAAAACGCTGCATTCCGAACCTTCCGCTCTCTCATCCCGTGCCCACGGCGGACACACTCGCCTCCATATAGATACGGGCCATGCCGAGTCTAAGGGGCGAGCGGACAAATTCCGCCGGTTCCGATCACGAAACCGTGCGCGGCTGGGGGGCAAACTTGCTGAGCCCCAGCCATTGCTGCATGGCCCGGGCGATCTCCGGATCGCCGTCCAGTTCGAGATTGCCGACTTCGACCTCACGGCGAACCGCCGATAGCCCCATCCAAATGGCTGTCATCGACCGCAGGGACGTCGTCACCAGAAGGTCGATGTCAAAGCCGGGGTCGAAACCGCAGAGATCGACATCCTCGCCATCGACGACCAGCCACCAGCTCTGCCGCGTCGGCGGCAATTCGGGGTACAGAAACTGAATCGTGCAGCGACGACCGGGCAGCGGCCGGGGATCCAGATTACGTCGCATGTCCCACATCAGAAGCGACGGGTCGAGATTCTTGAGCGACAGCTCCGATTCCACCCACCGCTGGCCCCAGAACCCCATGCCCATGATGATCGGCTGCAGATCCCTGCCTGAGGCCGACAGGCGATATTCGGTCGTTCCCTTTTCGCCGGCAGCCGTTTCGATCACACCAGCGCGCTCCAGTTCCTTCAGCCGTTTGGACAGGAGCGCCGGAGACATGCGCGGCACGCCGCGGCGCAGGTCGTTGAAGCGCGTCGTTCCGCACAGAAGCTCACGCAAGACCAGCACGGTCCACCGTGTGCACAGGATTTCGGCGGCCATCGATACGGGGCAGAACTGGCCGTAGCTTCCATGCTCTTCCATGTTCGTCACCGGCAGCATCGTTACGCGGGGATGATATCGCAAGCTGGGCGCCGCGGCCAAGGGGTAGTACAGTTCGTGAACTGGACGATGACTGCGTTTGGGAGGACCGTAAGCACAATCAACAGGAGGATACCCATGAACAAGGCTACGAATGCAGCGACGAAAGACGCCGGCGCTCGGCCGGCACCCGTCGAGATCGTGCGAACCATCGCGCCCATCCTTGCCGAGCGGGCGGAGCGCTTCGACGAGGGTGATCTGTTCGTCGCGGAAAACTACGAGCTTCTCAAGCAAAACGGCCTCGTCGAAACCGGCGTACCCCAGGAACTCGGCGGAGGGGGCGCGGATGTGCGCATGCTTGCCGAGATGCTGCGCGTCATGGCGCATGCCTGCTCTTCGACGGCACTGGCGTTTTCCATGCACACCCACCAGGTCGCCATTCCCGCCTGGCGCTGGAAGCACCAGCAGGTCGCAGCCGTCGAGCCGCTCTTGAAGCGCATCGCGGCCGAGAGGCTGATCCTGCTTTCCAGCGGCGGCTCAGACTGGATCGGCGGGTCGGGCAAGGCCGTCAAGGTCGAGGGCGGATACCGGGTGACGGCACGCAAGGTGTTCACATCCGGCGCCAACATCGGCGACCTGCTGATGACGGGTGCGGTGCTGCAAACGGCGGAAGGACCGGATGCGGTGATCCATTTCGCAGCGCCGATGAAGGCGCCGGAGGTCAGCATCATAGAGACGTGGCGGGCAATGGGCATGCGCGGCACGGGATCGAACGACGTCATGATCGAAAACCTTTTCGTCGCCGACGCCGGGGTCTCCTTCAGCCGGCGCGCCGGCGAATGGCACCCGGTCTTCCAGATCATCGCCACGATTGCCTTTCCGCTGATCTACGCCGTCTACCTCGGCGTGGCCGAGAGCGCACGCGACATCGCAGTCGAAATGGCCAAGCGAAAGCCGCCGCGCTCGACGCTACTCGATCTCGCCGGACAGCTGGAGACCTCGCTGCGGGCAGCCCAGCTTGCCCATCGCTGGATGATCGAGGTGGTGGAACGCAACGCACCATCGGCTGAAACGGTCAACGAGGTGATGATCGGCCGATCGCTCGTCGCCCGGCATGCCATCCATGCGGTCGAACTCGCGATGGAACTTGCCGGCGGCAGCGGCTTCTACCGTTCGGCGGGCCTCGAACGGCGATTCCGCGACATACAGGGCGCGCGGTTCCATCCGCTCCAGCCTGGCCCGCAGGCGCAATATGCCGGCGCAATGGCGCTCGGTCACTCGGTAGCAAACGTTTTCTGACCCGGACGCCCTGCCCCTTCGCCGGGTCTGCGCCGGAGGGGCATGGGTCCAGTCGAGCGCCGATCGGTCGCGGTCGACGAAATCGGAATGCAAGGCATCCCTCTGGAGGAGTTGCCATCACCAAGGGCCGATTGTAGGATGCCTCGACCCACGCCCAGCCGGCGTGGCTCTAGCCAAGAGAGTGGAGGCTCAAGCGCTCGCTCACATATTGCAAGTCTTCTCACGGCCAGCTTCACCGCAAGCATTCGATCGTTTGCATGCCGTCGTTTCAGGGACTACGCATTCAGGAATATTCATCAAGACCGACAAGCGCGGCACGGCTATGGCTCCACGTGAGAAATGTGGAAGTACAGTTGGAGGGTAACATGAAGAAGCGTACCGTAACTTTAGTCGTTTGCGCCGCGTTCGCCCTGTCGGCCTGCCAGTCTCAACCCGTTTCCCAGAGTGTCGTCGACCGCAATGCGGAATTCGGCTGCGTTGCCGGCACGGTAGGCGGCGCGATCGTCGGCGGTCTGATCGGCAGCACAATCGGCGCCGGAACCGGCCAGATCGCCGCGATCGGCGGTGGCATCGGCATCGGCGGGGTCGTCGGCAACCGTCTGGCCTGCAGATAATTCGGAAGGAAGTTTTGATGAAGAAGGCAGTTCTCGTCGCGGCACTTCTGCTGTCGCAATTTTCGCTCGTGCATGCCCAGGCGCAGTCGGCCGCGCTTTACCAGGGACACAAGGATGCGCTCGACACAAACAAGAACGGAGGCGTCGAGCGCTCGGAATACCAAGCCTACATGCAGTCGGCCTTTACCAATCTTGACAAGAACAAGGACGGCAAGCTCGACAAGTCGGAAGTGGGCTCGGTCCTGACCGAGGCACAGTTCACCGCCACCGATTCCAACGGCAACGGCAGCCTGAGCCAGACCGAATTCATGAACCGCGTCATGGCCGACTTCGCATCCGCCGACCAGGACGGCGACGGGAAACTGCAGTAAGCAAACAAGGGCCGGCCCCCCGCTGCGGGGCCGGCTCAGCGTCATCACGCTTCGGCCGACGCCATCAGGCCTCGGTGGTCGTCTGCAAGTTCTTCTGGCCGAGCCGTTCGGCGGCAACGATGATCAGCCCGGCAGAGATGATCATCGCCGCCCCGACGAACACGTTGAGTCCTGGCACCTCGTTCCAGATCAGGAAGCCGAGCACAAACCCCCAGATCAGCGACGTATATTCAAAGGGCGCCAGCAGCGACACCTCGGCCCGGCGCATGCCCTCGAAAAGCGCGTACTGGGCAACACCGGCAAATACGCCCGTGCCAACGATAAGGGCGAAGCTCGCAATGTCCAGCGACTGCCAGACGAACGGGGCGACCACGCCGGTGAACAGCATCAGGAAGCCGCTGGAAATGATCATCTGCACCAGAGTCGTCTCCTCGAGAGCGGTTTTTCGCAGCAGGATTGTGGCAATCCCCCAGAAAACCGCCGCCTGCAGCGCGAGGTAGACCGGCAGCGAAATGCCGACTCCATTGGCAAAAATATTGCAGGCAATCAGCACGCCGACGAAACCGGTGACCACCGCCACCCAGCGACTCGGTGGCACCACCTCCCGCAGGAACGGCACCGCCAGCAAGGTCGTGACGATCGGGGACGCGTAATAGAGCGTGGTCAGTTCCGCCAGGCCCAGATCGCGCGCCGCAGTGTAGTAGGACAGCCAGGCGGCGAGCAGCAGCAGGTTGCGGACAAGCATCGGCTTGAGGATCGGCGAGGTCGAGGCGCGGCGCAGGCCGGATCCCCTTCCGATCGCGGCACAGATTGCAAAGATCGTCACGCTGCGAACGAACAGCACCTGCCAGACCGGCAGCGCGGCTACCAGCCATTTGACAGACGCGTCCTGCAGCGAAAACAGAAAGAAGGAAAAGCTGGCCAAAAGAATGCCGGAAAGCGTACGGGTATTCACAGGAAGGAACTCCGGGCGCAGCGGATGGTGGCGCCGTCATTCTGATACCCCTGCAGCGGGCATTTTGAAAGATGCACCGGTGTCGCTCGCGCCCACATTTTCGACCTTGTCCGCCAATGCTCCTGAAGCAATGTTCCTCAGGAAACAACGTCGCCGGTCGATTTCTGAAAAAATCTCTTCATAAAAATTAGAAGACGCGAATAAAGCCGGTGGCAGCCCCGTTGAAGGCAGGTGCGGATTGCTTTCGCAAACTTGGTTTTCGCCCCGAAAGCGAAACAAATGAACGTATGCCCCGTTAGGGCATCACCGATTGCAGGATTCATGATCGAACAACAACATTGATCCGCAGGTGCGTTTCCGCGCCACCGGCGGCGGGAGAACGGACATGACAAACCATTCGAGAAAGGACGCAAGGGCGGCGCTTGTCAGCGGGCTCTTGCTTGCCGTGATCGTCACGGTCAGCGGCGGCTTCACCATCCTGTCGGCACGGCCGGGTCTTCCGGGCGTGGCAGGCGAAAGGATCGCGGCCGGCAAGGTGAGCCTGAAGGAGATCCGGCGCGAGGCCTATTGTACCTATGCCGTCAAGCGGCTGGCGCCGGGCGCGGTCAACATCCATCTGGAAGCAACACCGGACGACAATACGCGCATCATGCGCTTCGGCCCGGACGGAGCCAACATTGCACGCTGCGAGTTCCTGCCGTCAGAGCAGACAGGGGGTGTTCGCATGTCAAAAATGAGCGTCAACGACAAGAGGCTGCACCGCCAGGTGATCGATGCCATCAACATGCGGATCGACGTGCTGGAGTACCGGCGCGGCTGACGCGGCGCCGGCTGGATTTTCTCAGCCGCTCAGCGGTCCAAGGGCAGGAATGCAGATGCAATAGGGCCCGCTGCAGTATATGCCGGGCGCATGGAATCAAAACGCAACGGTTATCTCTTTACGCTGCTGGCAATAGGCATCTTCGCCATTCAGGACGGCATCTCGAAGCATCTCGGCGGGCTCTACCCGCCGGTCTTCATCACCATGATCCGCTTCTGGGCCTTTGCCGTCTTCTGCATGCTGATGGCCATGCGGGGGAAAGGCGGACTGAAGGCCGCGATTGCGACGAAGCGGCCGGTCCTGCAGATATTGCGCGGGACCATGCTGGCCTTGCAGATCGTGGTGGTCATCACATCATTCAGCCTGGTGGGCCTTGCCCACTCCCAGGCGATTTTCGCGGCCACGCCGATTTTCGTGGCGCTGCTCTCCGTGCCGCTGCTCGGCGAGAAGGTGGGCTGGCGCCGCTGGACTGCAATCCTGATCGGGCTTTGCGGCGTGATCGTCATCCTCGAGCCCGGAGCGCACGGAATCGATCCGGCACTGCTGGTCCCGCTTTTCGCCAGCGCGATGTTCTCCCTCTACGTGATCGCCACGCGGTTCGTCAGCCGGGATGATGCGGCATCGACGAGCTTCTTCTATACGGGTGTCGCCGGCGCGGTTGTCTTGTCGTTCATCGGCCCCTTCTACTGGGCAGCGCTTACGCCGGTCGACTGGTGCTGGATGGCGGCCCTCTGCGTCACCGGCACCTCAAGCCATTACTTCCTCATCCGCGCCTATGATCTCCTGGATGCCGCCGCGGTGCAGCCGTTGACCTATCTCCAGCTTGTGCTGGCCGCCGTGATCGGCGTTACTGTCTTCGGCGAGCGCCTTACCTCCCACATGATCATAGGTTCGATGATCGTCGTTGGCGCCGGCATCTTTACCATCTGGCGTGAGAGCGTCGTCGCCCGCCGCCGAACCCCGGACAGCGAACCGCGATGAGAGGATTATATTCCTTTTTCCTTTACTAGCGCCCGACGCTTCGCTATGCTCGCGCCAACCGGAAAGATATGGTCCGGGTTCTGATCAGGACGAGAAACGATGTTTTCCCACGAGAGGATCTGGGCGGCGATTGACGCCCTTGCGGAGCGCCACAGGCTTTCGCCCTCCGGGCTCGCGCGGCGGGCCGGCCTGGATCCGACCTCGTTCAACAAGTCCAAACGGCTCGGCGCCGACGGGCGGCTGCGCTGGCCTTCGACGGAATCGATCGCCAAGGTGCTGGACGCGACCGGCACCACGATCGACGAGTTCATCGGGCTGCAGAGCGCGGCGAACGGCCATGCCGGCTTGCCGGCGGGCGCCTTCCCGCCGCAGGCAGGCTCTATCCCCCTTCTGGGGTTCGCGCAGGCAGGTGCCGGCGGCTTCTTCGACGATGGCGGATTTCCGGCCGGCCAGGGATGGGACGTGGTCGAATTCCCCACCTCGCCTGAACGCAAGCAGGGGGTCTACGCACTGGAAGTCCAGGGCGAGAGCATGATGCCGCTCTATCGAGACGGCGACGTTCTCATCGTCGAGCCTGGCGCGCAGGTGCGCCGCGGCGACCGCGTCGTCGTCCGGACGCGCGAGGGCGAGGTCATGGCCAAGGTGCTGCACCGGCAGACGCCACGCTCCATCGAGCTCCTGTCGCTCAATCCGGAACACCCCAATCGCTCGTTCGACATCCAGGACGTCGACTGGATCGCCCGGATCATCTGGGCAAGCCAATGATGCGGGGCCTCTTGCCGTGATCTCGTTTGCAACCGCCTCCCCTCGCCGCGCCGCGCTTGGCGGCATCGCCTGCGTCGCGTTCACCGTGCTGATCGTCGTGCTGGGCGCGGGCCAGATTCGCGACCGAGAGGCATCGGGCGGCGGCAATTTCGATCTCGAAGTGCCCGATGCCAGCATGTTCCCGTCGGAAGGCGCGCAGGACGATATTCCCATGACCACGCCGGGGTCCGAGGGCAATGAGCCTGATGTCGGCAGCGATGCCATGCCGTCCACGCTGCCAGCGCCGCAGACGGGTGGCGGCGCGGGTCCGACGACCGGCACGCAGAATGCCGCCCAACCGGCGACAGCCGCACCGGCGCCCGCCTTCAACGCTGCGGAAATTCCCGTCGTAACCGAACCTGTCGCCCTGACACGACCGATCGTGCTTGCGGCGGGCCGCTTCAGCGTCGGCGGCAAGGTGCTGGAACTCGACGGCATCGTCCCGGTCGCAGTGACCCGGCAGTGCACCGACAGCACCGGCGAGGGCTGGCCTTGCGGACGGATGGCTCGTACGGCCTTTGCCAACCTGATCCGCGGCCGCACGATCGATTGCGACCTGCCCTCGGCGCAGTGGGCGGGGACGGCCACGGCACGCTGCGTGCTGGCCGGAAAGGACCTGTCGCAATGGCTCGTCGAAAACGGCTGGGCCGAGGTCGAACCCGGCTCGGCGCTTCAATCGGCCGCAGACGCCGCGCGCACTGCCGGTCTCGGCCTCTACAGCCCCGATCCGCGCCGGACCAGAGTGCGCTCGCAGGACGCGGCCGGCGAGACATCAGCCGATCCGAGCGAACAGCAGCAACCTTGAAAGTAACCTTCCGATGACCCACGACAACGCACCGCAGGAAGCCCTGATCCAGGTGATGGTATTGATGTCCGCCGTTGACAACGCGATGACCGATTCGGAGCTTGCACGCATCGGCCGCCTCGTGCGCAGCTTGCCAATCTTTGAAGATTTTTCCGAGGATCTGATCCTGCACATCGCCCAGGAATGCGCCGCGCTGGTTTCCGCGCCGGAGGGTCTCGACGTCGCACTGGAGGTCATTCGCGAGCGCCTACCCAGGCGCCTGGCGGATACCGCCTATGCACTGGCCGTGGAAATCGCGGCCGCCGACCACCGCATCCGGAACGAGGAAATCCGCCTGCTCGAGCTCCTGCGCGACCGGCTCGACCTCGACAAGCTTACCTGCGCGGCAATCGAACGCGCAGCGATCGCCCGCTTCCGGAAAGCCTGATACCGGCGGCTGCCAAGTGAAGATCGCCGGAAAACAAGCCGGCTTGGCAGGAGATTTGCCGAACAGTCTGCTGCGGCCAACTCAAACCCCATCGAGCGAGGAGCCCGTCCTCCCATCAATAGATATCGACGGGGAAGTAGCGCAGATAGATTTCAGCCAGTCGTCCGCTTCGCGACAGCGACAGCAACGCGTGGTCGAGTGCCCCGCTGATGGCGGGCTCGTCCCTGCGCGTCATGATCGTCAGGCCTTCGCCGAGAAAAGTTTCCGACAGATAGGCGCCGGGAAGCAACCGGCAGCACCTATCCGCCAGCGGACCGGTGCTCCAGAACGCCAGTTGCAGCCCGTCGCCGAAAGCGGCGTCGACCTTCTTGTCCTTCACCGCGTTCAGCAACTCCGCCTGGGTTTCGAACGGAACGGGGCGGTGGGTTGGGAAGTAGGATGACAGCATCGCCTCATGCACGCTTCCGCGCACAACACCCACCGGCCGGCCGGCCAGAACCGCAACGTTTGCGGGTCCAGCGTCGGAGCGGACGATGAAGCGCGCCGGCAGCCGCATATAGGGCCGCGAGAAGATGAAATCGCGGCGCAAGCCGGTGGTGACAGCAACCCCTGCGATGACCGCCTCCCCGGCATCCTTCTCCAGATTCTCGCGCAACTCGGCAAAGGGGACCGCCTGGATCTGGCACTTTGCCGTGAGATCGAGTTCGCGGCAAATCTCGCGCACCAGGTCCACGTGGAAGCCGGTCAGCTTGCCGGCCTGGTCGATGAAGTTGAATGGTGGGAAGTCGACGCTGGTCAGAAAGCGCAGCCGCGCGACACCGGCGAGGTCCGGCTTTGCGATCCGCTCCCGGCTGTCGAAGCTTGCCGGGAGGCCGGCAGGGGCGTCGGTATCGGCCGCCCCGGCAGGCGCAATTGCCAGCCAGGACACGCAAAGCGCGATGACGGCACAAATTTTCCTTGAAGAAATTCCGGCTTGCCGCATTAATATCAACTTGGGGTTTAGAGGGGACGCTGCTTCATGACGATGCGGCGCAAGCCACATGCGACTGGCAGACTATCCCGATCAAGCATCCTTTTCCACCGCAATCCCGGTTGCGGCCGATGTTGCCGCCATGCCGGCGCCGGCGCCCTTCATCCGGCCTGAGCTCCTCGACGAGGCGAAAGTCCTCCGCAGGCTCGGCTTCGGCAAGCCGCTGATCTCCGAAATGCTGCTCAGGGCCACCCGCAACCACACCTCGCTCGAGGCCGAGCTTCTCGCCTCTGGATCGGCCTGTTCGGCCACCTATCACGAGGCGCTCGCCGAAATGCTCGGACTGTCCTTCATGCCGGAAATCGACCCCGGGCGGGTCATCGACATGGACGGCATCGACAGCCAGTTGCTGCAGCCGCAGATGGTGCGCGTGACCTCGCAGGCCCGGCCGCCTGTCGTGGCGATCGTGCCGGCCGCAGCCCGTATTGGCCGCCTGCAGGACATGCTTTCCCGACGGCCGGAGATGGGTGACATGATGGCCGCGACCACGCCCGAAGCGGTCCGCAGGGCCGTCTGGAGCGCCGGAAGCAGGCGCCGGCTGCGCGACACCGTCAATCGTCTGTTCGACACCGCGCCCGAATTCAGCGCCCGGCTGACCTTCTGGGGACGGCAGGGATTTTATGCGGGGGCTGGCGTCTGCCTGACGCTGGTCACGCTCATCTTCGCCCCCTTCGTCGCAGTCCTGGCGCTGCATCTTGTGCTGACGGCGATTTTCTTTGCCGCCTTTTCCATCCGCTTGACAGCGCTCTTCGGCGCCGAGGCGCGCAAGGCGCCGCCCGCCCTTCCCGCTCCCACGGTGCCCTGTCCCGTCTATTCGGTCTTCGTCGCCCTTTACCGGGAGGCCGCAGTCGCGCCACAGCTCGTTGCGATGCTCGACAAGCTCGATTGGCCGCACTCCCGCCTCGACATCAAGCTGATCTGCGAGGCCGATGACGCCGAGACGCTCAGCGCCCTGCGCGGTCTCCATCTCGGGGCGCACTACGAGATCGTCGAGGTGCCGCCGGGGCTGCCGCGAACGAAACCCAAGGCGCTTTCCTACGCGCTTGAGGCCGCCCGCGGCGAATATCTCGTCATATACGACGCCGAGGACCGGCCGCATCCGCGGCAGCTGAAGGAAGCGTGGGCGCGGTTCCACTCAGCCCCTGCCGATCTCGCCTGCCTGCAGGCGCCGCTCGTCATTTCCAACGGGCGGCGGGATCAGCGCGATTTTCTCACTGGAATATGCCGGCCTCTTCCGACGAATACTGCCATTGCTGGCCGTCAACCGCCTGCCGATGCCCCTCGGCGGCACCTCGAACCATTTCCGCACCGACGTGCTGCGCCGCTGCGGCGGCTGGGATCCGCACAACGTAACCGAAGATGCAGACCTGGGGATGCGCCTCTTCCGGCAAGGTTATGCGTGTGGCACGATGAACCTGCCGACACTGGAGGACGCGCCGGAAGACGCCCGCACATGGCTCGGCCAGCGCACCCGCTGGTTCAAGGGATGGCTGCAGACGTGGCTGGTGCACATGCGCCAGCCGACGCGGCTCGCGCGCGAGATCGGCATTCTGCCGTTCCTGGTCTTCCAGGTGCTGATCGGCGGGATGCTGCTTTCCTCGCTCGCCCACCCGCTGCTCATCGCCTATGTCGCCCACGTAGCCTGGAAGATGGCCGGCGCCGGCCCGTTCGCAACAAGCACCGTCGAGCTCTGCCTGTTCACGATCGACGTCGTCAACATCTTCGGCAGCTACGCCGTCTTCATCGCACTGGGGCAGGCTCCGATGAAAGCGGCCGAGCGAAAGGCGGTCGGCCGACGCTGGCCATTGGTCGCCGGCTACTGGATGATGATGTCGCTCGCCGCCTGGAGGGCCGTTGCGGAGCTGCACAACAAGCCGTTTTTCTGGAACAAGACGGAGCACCGGCCGGCAACCCACGATGGAACCACCTCCGGCGCCGGCAGAGAAACGCAAGCAAGCCATCGGCCGGCCGGCAACGCCGGCACCAGCCCCCGCGAGGGAGCCCCATACGGGTGATTGAGGAACGCAGGGCAGATCAGCTCTGCCCCAAGCTCAGGCAGTATCGACCCAGACGGCCGCCCGCGACCGTCCGTTCCGCCAACGGGCAGTATCTGCCAAACTATTAAGGAACGAGGCTGGAGCGGGTAGCGGGAATCGAACCCGCGCGTTCAGCTTGGGAAGCTAGCGACCCTGCAGTTCCGTCAATGACTTGTCTGAATTGGCTCAAACTGACCTTTCCCCGCTGACCTAATCCATTTTGAAGTAAGCTCTGGCCCATTGAGAGGACCAGGGAATGAAGCGCAACCGTTTCACAGACGAACAGATCGTCGGCATTCTGAAGGAGCATGAGGCGGG
>JAEYDD010000069.1 GCA_023404095.1 Pseudomonadota bacterium
TTTATGGGATATCTGAAAGGGAAAAGCAGTCTGATGCTTTACGAGCAGTTTGGTGATTTGAAATTCAAATACAGGAACAGGGAGTTCTGGTGCAGGGGGGACTACGTCGATACAGTGGGTAAGAACACGGCGAAGATACAGGATTACATAAAGCACCAGCTTGAAGAGGATAAAATGGGAGAGCAGTTATCGATTCCCTGTCCGGGCAGCCCGTTTACGGACCGTAAGTAACGAAGTTGGATGCAAATGTCAGATCGTGTGCGCCTGTTAGGGCGCGGCTGGTAAGAGAGCCTTATAGGCGCATTTGAAAAACCTCCGGCTATGCCGGAGGATATTTATTGCACGTCGTCAATTGCGGCGTGCTGGCTCTTCCATTGATATCTGCTGGATTAAATCGTCTGGCATATGTTCCTGTAAAATACGCCAGAGGTTCTCGGCGGTTCTATTCAGTCGGGTGTTCATTCGGTAAATATAAGCCTGAATGGGGACTGTCAATTTAGCAGCATCAAAGCATATCAGACGTTTGGTCTGTAGTTCATCGACGATCGACCAGATCGGTAACCAGGCAATGCCGTATCCGTTGAGCGCCATATTCTTTAATAACTCGCTCATCGAAGAGATAAATATCGTGCGCCCGGTAATACCTCCAACCTCTGCCAGATGACGATTGACCAACCTGCCCATATAAGATGTGGCGGTATAGTTGAGCAAAGGAGCCTGGGGCTGAGTGATATCGAATACAGGGTGCCCCTGTGCGTCGGCAGCACATACCGGGTACAACTCAGATTCAAACAGTTTCAGGCAGCAAAAAGGCGATTGCATAAGATCTTCATCGCGAAACGAAATAATAAAGTCACTCTTGCCTTCGCGTAACGTATTTACGGCCTGGACAACATCAATGGCTTCAACATGATAGACAAATTCTCCGCCATAGGCGGTAAGTGAATGCACCAGTTTGGGTAATACGCTCAGGGATAGTGAGTGCGCGGCTGCAATTTTAATGTTGGGAACGCCGAGTAAACTCTGGCCGTTTAACTCCCCCAAATTGCATTCAAGCTGCTGTAATAAGCTGCGAGTCTGGGAATGAAAGAGCTTGCCCTCTTCGGTTAATTGTAAAGGGGTGGTCGTGCGATCGAATAAAACAACGCCGATCGCTGCCTCCAGCGCCTTAATTCGTCGGCTGAATGCGGGTTGCGAAAGATTACGCTCTTTTGCCGCCTGAGAAAAATGGCGACAGGCTTCCAGTGTCAGGAAATCGTATAACCATTTTGTCTCGATATTCTTCATTACCATGGCACCTGTATTTTCAATCCAAAGACATAATAAAACATCCCGGCAATAAAAATAATGTTCTCAATTAGCACAACCTGGCCTTTATCATTCGTTTTGTGCATAACCCCTTCATTTCCGGTATTGACGTTGATATCACATTTCGCCAAAAAAACGAAATTTTTCCGTCAGATAACCAGAATACATCATCACTATGGTGAATAAGCGGAATGTTCCATAGCTGCATCATGCGTGTCTTGCATCGCCTTGTACAACCTTGCATTTCTCATCGCCCATTTCGACTGTTAAAAAAGAGAGCAGCAGTTATTTACCGCGTATTGTCATTAACGTTTTGAGAGGCAGGTATTGTGAAAGGTTTAATTGGTGTACTCGGTGGAATGGGGCCGGCAGCTACCGTCGACCTGTTTAATAAATTTGTAACTTTTACCGCTGCACAATGTGATCAGGAACATATTCCTTTAATTATTTCTTCGATCCCGGATATTCCTGACCGTACCGATGCATTAATGCATCATGGGCGTTCACCATTACCCGTTATGCGTGATTATATGCATAAGCTGGAAGATGCCGGGGCAGAATGTATTGTTATTCCCTGTAATACCGCGCATTACTGGTTTAAAGAATTAAAAGATGCTTGTCATATTGATATATTAAGTATCGTAGAAACTACGATCAATGAAGTTCGCGCCTGTGGTAAAACCCGAATTGGCTTGTTAGCCACCAATGCCACGCTATATATGGGGTTATACCAAAAAGGAATTGAGTCGCTGGGATTTACCTGTGTCAGCCCCGATGCCGACGGTCAGAAAAAAGTGATGGAAAGTATTTATTCCTTGAAAGCTGGCAATATAGCGCACGCACAAAAGTTGATGAATGAGCAGGCTGAAATATTATTTTCCCGCGGTGCAGAAATCCTTGTTCTTGGTTGTACAGAAATTCCGGTTATTCTGGCGCAAGCCGTTAAAGAGCAGCCTTCCCGCTATATTGACTCAACGGCGTCACTCGTTCGTGCCGGAATAAAATGGTACGAAAATCGTGTCGGTAAACATTATCTTTTAACCCAATAATCATTTAAATCGCAGCCAGAAAGTTATTCGCTTTTAACTGAATTATATTTATAACGGAGAACATTATGGTTTGGCTGGAAATTATCGTAGTACTTGGTGCAATATTTTTTGGTATTCGCCAGGGGGGAATCGGTATTGGTTTATGTGGCGGGCTTGGGCTTGCCATTCTGACTCTGGGATTTGGTCTGCCTATGGGGTCGCCGCCAGTCGACGTGATCCTGATTATTATGACCGTTGTTGTGGCGGCCTCAGCCTTACAGGCCGCAGGCGGAATGGATTATCTGGTACGCGTCGCTGGTAATTTTATGCGGCGTAACCCGAAATATATCAACATAATCGCGCCGATTATCACCTGGTCTATGACCATTATGGCCGGTACTGGGTTTATTGTTTTTTCCACGCTGCCGGTGATTGCTGAAGTGGCGAAAGAGTCCGGTATCCGTCCTTCCCGCACGCTTGCCGGTTCGGTTGTCGCTTCGCAGGTTGCGATTTCCGGTTCGCCGATCAGCGCCGCAATGGCGGCTATGCTCACTATTATGGAGGTAAACGGTGTCAGTTTTATTCAAGTGATGTCGGTATGTCTTCCCACCTCTTTTGCTGCCGCGATGGTCGCCGCTTTTATTGCTTCCCGACAGGGATGTGAGTTGCAGGATGACGAGGTCTACCTTGAGCGCCTGCAAAAAGGACTGGTGCAAAAATACGAGAATAATAGCAGCATCAAGCCAGGTGCGACGCTCTCCGTCGGATTGTTCCTGCTGGCGACGGTCGCTATTGTTATTCTTGCTGCCTTCCCCCAACTGCGTCCGGGTTTTGATATCGGTAAACCGATGGAAACACGCGATATCATTATTATCTGTATGCTCTCTGCCGCCTGCCTGATGGTGGTGCTGTGTAAGACGGCGACCGATGCCATTATTCTCACCTCCACATTCCGTGCGGGGATGAGTTCGCTGGCGGTAATTCTCGGCATTGTAACCTTAGGCACCACTTTTATTGATGCGCATTTAACTGAGATTAAAGATATTGCTGGTGATATTTTGCAGGCGTATCCGATGTTGTTGGCGCTGGTTCTTTTTGGCACTTGCGCGCTGCTCTACTCGCAAGGTGCGACCACGCCGTTAATTATCCCGCTTGCCGTCGCGCTTGACGTGCCCACCTGGGCAATTCTGGCGTCCTATGTGGCCGTCACCGGAGTATTTGTACTGCCAACGTATCCAACATCACTGGCTGCCATGGAATTTGATACTACCGGCACAACTCGTGTAGGCAAATATGTGCTGAATCATCCATTTATGCTGCCTGGGTTGGGGGGAATTATTGCTGGAGTGGCATTAGGCTTTGTGATTGCGCCAATGATTATTTAGCACTATCAAACATCAGTATCGATGGTTTATACACAATAAAGACAGATATGGCGGAATATAGTCTGTTGTAAGCGCCAACAAAGAATAGGGGAATTCCGCCATGTCTGAACATCTTCACAATATGGTATTAAGTGTTGTCGTTTAATGATTTATTTCTTGGTTATGTTGTGTATTAGCTGCATCTATCGCTTTTTGATACCTGAGGTGTACTGGCAATAGCGGACACTACCATTTGTTCTTTTTTTAAGCAGTCATCTGATGATATTTTTCCCTGAAGGCTGCCGGGGAGATATTCCCCAGACGAGAGTGACGACGCTGACGATTGTA
>JAEYDD010000046.1 GCA_023404095.1 Pseudomonadota bacterium
GTAGAGAGCCCAGAAAGAAAGTGAGAAGATGGTTTGCTAGGATGTTTAAAGGTCTTTTTCTGTTTTAAGCTCCGATATGGTCGGCAGGAGGCGGACCACGCGGCTTAACGTTAGGACGGCGTTCAGCCGTCGGCAGCGTGGAATGAATCGAGAAGGCCGGCTCTAGGATGGAGCCGTCCCGCTTTAGGGTTCCCGCGCCAAGGAAGGCGGCGGGATGAAAGGAAGACGCGGACTCTTTGAGTCCGAAAAACCATGGGTGTCGGCGGTTTTGCCGCTCGTTCCGAGCGGAGGTTCCATTTTTGGTCGCATACCAGGGACCCAGCCGGTGGAATCCGTGGAGAGGAAAAATCGGCTTTCATTTTTTCAAGCTTTGGTTATTTTGGTTAGATAGATTTCATTCTGCAATGGCTAATCGAATAGACAGAAACATAGGATGTTTCTTCCCACATAAACTAGCCAAATTTTTCTAGGAATAAATGACCCCAAAAGAAAGGGAAAAGAGCAGAAGAAATAAAAAGAAGCCCTAAAAAAGAAAGAGCGAAGGATATCAAAAAGGTGGTCAACGAGCAGCAACTCTACACCTTAAGATAAACTTCGCACCCAACAATATTATGATAGTAGCCTTTTTAGGGGAATCTGTCAAGGAATATCAAGCCAAATACCAACAATTACTTGCCGAATTAAAAGTTATCTGTCCAATATGCAATCATAAATGCCATAACCATGGTTGGTATAAACGCAAAACCTGTAATGGCGATGAGACAATAATAATTAAGATATTAAGGCTAAAATGTACCAATTGCAACCGAACCCATGCAGTGATACCCGATATGTTACGTCCTAAAGCTCGGTATCTGCAACAAATCAGAGAAAAAGCAGTTACCGCTTGTCACATAATGACAGTACCCATTGAAAAAGCAACCATCAAAGGACAAGCAGCAGAAACCACCAGACGATGGTTGAAACAGTTTAAAGATAAACTATTAACAGTAGTGCCAGCTATGGGCAGCATCCTAGCAAGATATGGACAATATGACACGATACCAAAAAACGAATCCTATTGTCAATTGGTGGTATTGAGCCGAAGGTTAACTGCAATTTTGGGCGGAATACCTGAGGGGACCAGTTTCTTTGGATTAATTAATATATTTTTATCAACTCATGGGATACAGATATGGATTTGAAATCCAGGTAAAGAACTAAAAATCCCACACAGTATGTCATGGCTACCCCAAAACCTTTGCGATAAGCTAGGAATGACCGTGTCACACGGAAACATCGCAAAGGAGCGTGGAAGAATGGACGAAAATGATAGCCCCCGGAATGTAGCCATCAAAAGATTTATGATGATAGCCCCCCTTTTGGAGCCAGGACTCGATCAAGCGGAGCAAAGATGCCGTAGGCAAGAGATCGTTGAAAACCAGGAGTATTTTTGCAAGACCAAAATCAGCGAACGGACGATCCGGCGTTACCTAGAAGCCTATCGCAAAGAAGGATTTGACGGATTGTATCCCAAAACTCGAAGCGATATCGGGAAACCCCGGGCCATGCCGGAAGATATCCTGGATGCGGCAGCGATTTTAAAGCAAGAACTGCCACAGCGCAGTATCCGGCAAATCATCGAGATTTTGGAAGGTGAAGGACGGATAAAACCAGGGTTATTAAAACCGTCTACCATAGCCAGGCATATGGTTCGCTTAGGATTGATGAAACTACCTAAAAAGCCCAAAACAGGCTTTAAAAGGTTTCAGAAAGAACATCGCAATATATTATGGCAGGCAGATTTAAAGTATGGGCCCTATTTACCGGACCCCGAAAATCAGAAGAAAGTCAAGCGGACCTATCTAATTGCCTTAATTGATGATTATTCAAGACTGGTAACCCATGCGGAGTTTTACTTCGAACAACGATTACCGGTGCTGGAAGATTGCTTCAAAAAGGCCATTTTAAAACGTGGGATACCCAATAATATTTTCGTAGATAATGGCAAGATATTCATATCGCGCTGGTTTCGAATCGCATGCGCCAGACTGAATATCCGGCATTTAACGGCAGCACCCTACTCCCCGGAATCCAAGGGCAAAATAGAACGGTTTATGGGGACCGTCGATCAGTTTTTAGCCGAGGTGGAGCTATTAAATCCCAAAACATTGCGGGAATTGAATGAAGCATTTACCGGTTGGCTTGAGGAAGGGTACAACCATAAATCCCATTCAAGCTTAGAAAAGAACGAGACACCAGCCAGCCGATTTGCTGGTGATGAGAAACCGATTCGATTTGCTAATTCCAGCCAATTACGGGAAGTGTTTTTATGGGAAGAAGATCGGAAAGTTGATGCGACCGGATGTATCAAATATGGAGGCAGAATATACGATGCTGGACCAGATTTAGCAGGGAAAAAGATCGAAGTTCGTTTTGATCCGTTTAACAATGAAGAACTTGAAATATGGATAAACGGTAAGAGAGAGCGGATGGCATGAGAACTAATCATGAATCAACCTCGGCTAAAACCATTGGTTCAACAAGCTCCGAAATCAATTCGGTCAAGATATCTGGATGTTTTATCAGGTAAAGAAAAAGAGCGTCGCAAACGGAAATTAGGGGCTATCTCCTTCCGGAAGTTAGGAGATGGTGGAAATGTTTGAACAATTTTATGGATTCATACGAACACCTTTCGGCCGAGACCTTGATACCAAAGAACTTTTTGTAACTCAAGGACAACAAGAGATGATTTCAAGGCTTAAGTATATAACCGAGCGCAGGCAGTTTGGGTTGTTAACCGGTGAAGTTGGTACCGGAAAATCAACTGCAGCCAGAGTGTTAACC
>JAEYDD010000068.1 GCA_023404095.1 Pseudomonadota bacterium
ATTAAGCAAGGCAAAACAAATTATAAAGTCAAAGTGTTTTTTGACCATAGTAGCGGTTTGACTGCTGAGGACAGGTTGAAACGCATTATTCAGGCAGAAGCAGAGAGAGAATCTGCGTAAGTAATATAAAAAATATCCACGCACCCCCTTGACAAAAGCTTTCAGAAAAAACTATTCTTGCAGGAAAAGAGGTAACAATCGTTGATACTGTCAAATTAGACGGACTTACAAAAGGCACAAAGTATCAGTTGAAAGGCTGGCAGATGTTAAAGGAAGAAAACGCCGAGCTTATCATTGACGGGAAACGTGTAGAAAACGATTATACCTTTGTCGCTGATGAGGAAGAAATGAAAGTGGAAATTTCCTATACATTTAATGCGTCTGCTTTAGGTAGCAAGAACCTTGTTACCTTTGAAGAATTGTATGATTTAAGCAATCCAGACGAACCCGTAAAAGTTGCGGAACACAAGGACATTGAGGACGACGGGCAGACGGTACTTATCACAGAGCGTATCATCAAGATACATACAACTGCTACCGATAAGGACGGCAACAAAGAGCTTGAAGCAGAAAAAGAGGTAACAATCATTGATACCGTAACCTTAGAGGGATTGGAAATCGGTACACAGTACAAACTTGTGGGCTGGCAGATGTTGAAAGAAGAAAATGCAGAACTTCTTATCAATGGAAAGCGTGTGGAAAGTAATTATACCTTTACTGCTGACAGCGAAACTATGAAAGTGGAAGTTGCCTTTACCTTTGACGCTACTTCCCTTGACGGTAAACAGCTTGTAACTTTTGAAGAATTGTACGATTTCAGCAATCCAGACGAGCCGAAGAAAGTTACCGAGCATAAGGACATTGACGACGAGGGACAGACGATTACCTTTAAGGAAAAACCAGAAGTCCCAGAAGAACCAGAGAAACCCGAAACACCACAGACACCAGAAAAGCCAAACAGACCTAGCGACAGTCCCAAAACGGGCGATAATACCAGCCTTTACGGACTGCTTGCACTTCTTATGACTTCTGGTGCTGGGCTGGCAGGTATCTTCTTCTACAAACGCCGTAAAATGAAGAAATCATAAGGCGGTAACGGTATGATGAAAGAAAAATCACGCTCTACGCCGAAGCTGTCAAACGGCAGACTTCCGCTTATTCTGGCTTGTCTGCTAACAACCTGCAAGAACACGGATAGTCAAGGGTGCGTAAGCATTGATTTTACCCTTTACTATCGGTGGGATTGCTGGTACTTCCCGAACCGCCAGAATAAGCAATCACAATCAAAGAACTTATCAAGTATAGAAAGAAACGAGGTAAAACACTATGGAAATGAAATATGTCGTGCCAGATATGGCACAGTCTTTTGGAACTCTTGAATTTGCAGGCGAAAGTGAGCCAGTCTTTGAAAGAGATAAAAATAACCGCAGGGTCTTAGCCAGACGAAGCTATAACCTTTATTCTGACGTACAGAAAGGCGAAAATGTTGTGGTAGAAATTCCCGTGCAGGCTGGCGAAAAGCATTTCAAGTATGAGCAGAAAGTAAAACTTGTCAATCCGAAGTTATACGGCAGAGGTTATGCAATCGGGGATATGGGACATACCGATTATGTGTTAGTTGCTGATGATATTGTAGCAGTTGAAGAAAAGTAAAGGAGTGAAGAATTTATGAGATTATCAAACGGGTTTGTTATTGACAGAGAGAAAACATTTGGAGAATTAAAATTTACAGCGGTGCGTGATGTGTTCTTACAGAATGAGGACGGGACACCGAGTACCCAGCTTAAAAAACGTATCTATGATTTGAAGTGCAGTCTGCATGGTGGAATTATCCCCGTGTCTGTACCGCCAGAAGTACCGTTAAGGGAATTTCCGTACAATGCAGTTGTGGAGCTTGTCAATCCCGTAGCCGATACGGTATCACGAAAAACCTATACGGGTGCAGATGTGGACTGGTATGTAAAGGCAGAGGATATTGTATTGAAGAACAAAAATAATCAGAACGCAGGCAATCCACAAAACCATGCACCGCAGGGACAGCAGAAAAAATAGGCTTGTTAGATAGATTTTCGTTGTAGAGGATATACGGAACTGTTATAATATGGGTATGAAGTAAGCGACAATTAGAAATTGTGGAGGTAAACTATGAAAAAGTATGTAGGAATGGCATTAGCCTTAATTTGTATCGTAGCTCTAACTGCTTGTGGAAGCGACAAAAAAATCACTTTACCAGAATTAGAAAAAATTACAGAAATTGAAATTATTAAAAATACTTCTGAAAGAGGAAAGAAAGTTACTGGAAAAGAGGAAATATCAAAAATAATTAGTGAATTAAAAGATAATTCTGAAAGCACTAAAAAAGAAAGTGTTAGCGATGAACCTACAAATACAGAAGATTATATTTGCATTAAATTTTATCATGATAATGCAGATGACAGTCCAAGTATAGTATATTTATATAAAGACAAAGATGATAGTTTTATTGAACAACCTTATTCTGGTATTTGGAAGTTAAAAAATGAAATATTTGATAATATAAGTGAAAATCTTATAGAGTAATTTGAAAAGAAACTCCCAGTTTAACAACTTCATATCCATATATACACAAAGCAGTTAGTCTTAGGATTGACTGCTTTTTCGTACCTAGGAAGGAGTGATTGATTTATGCGTAAGATTTGGAACAAAGGACACCGTATCAGAGCCAGCGACAAGCACCTTGTCTACCACTTTTCCATAGGAATGCTTCTGTTTGTATTTGTGGCGGTTCTTTTGTTACTGAATAGTAAACAGCTCATGCGTACCGATTGGGAGCATTTCAGCTTGTTAGAAAACGAATTGACGCTTTCCCCTTACAACTTCATAACCATACTGATAGCGACTGGTGTTTGTGCATTGGTCGCTTTTCTGTATT